>CAZTBP010000001.1:0-336114 GCA_964612145.1 uncultured Ignavibacteriales bacterium
CCAGGCGGCCTGATTATGAAACAATTTGTCTCATTTCTATTGACACATTCCATCTAATACATAAGGAACACTCAGGCTTAAAGAGTCAGTAAGTCTGTTGGACGGATCCAATATGCATCAGTGGAATAATAAAGCCATCGCAGTCGCTGCTGTCAAGTTACAAAAGCCGAAAATTCCATTTGCGACTGACCGGCTTTCTATTCTGGTCCTGGCACTTACACAGAATGATGAAATGGGCCAGCCTTCTCGATACTCTTCTTCAAATGCTCAGCTGTCTGATGAGTATATATGGCAGTAGTTTCGAGTCCCTGATGACCCAGAATGGCAGCCACCGTGCCCGCATCCACGCCCTTCATCTGCATCAGGCTTGAAAACGTATGCCGTAGGTCGTGAACGCGGCTAAAATCAAGGCTAGCCTTAGCCGACACTTTCAGAAGCGCTTTCCTAACATCATCTGTGCTCAATTGCTGGCCGGTGTGACTGAGAAAGACGTACTCTCCCTCGGGCTCCAATCCCTTTAACATCGCAATGGAAGCTGAATTTAAGTAGAACGACCGCTCATAGCTTTTCGGCGTCCAGCCAGGTTTTGCCCGAACCTGAATCAAGCCTGTCTCAAGATCAACATCGTTCCAGGTCAAATTGCAGAGCTCGCCCGATCGTAAACCAGTATTCAGCAGAAACTGAAAGGCCAAGGCAAACACCTTCATTCGTGAATCACGAGAAGCAAGTTCATGAGCGGCCGACAGAAACTTCCGACTCTCCTCTTCTGACAAAATGCGGCCTTTCTTCTTCGACGTCACCCGCAACTTCTTCACCTTCTGCGTCGGCACTTTGACGATCCACTCCCGGTCGGCAGCCCACAGAAAAGCAGATCTCAATACCCCAACCTCATAGTTCACGGTCTGCGGCTTTGGCAATTTCTTCTTTTTGTGCAGCCCATTCTTCCTACCTTCGGCTGCCACTTTCAACTCTACTGACTGAAGCCGTTTCTGCTGAAACTGCTCGATGTGTTCCTGCTTTACCTGAGAGAGATACCGGACAGTGGGAGCAAACATCGTCAAGTAAGCTATGAACACATTTATAGCCGATAAGTACCGTTTTACAGTATTGGGAGAGGTTCGCAATTCAACATACTTGATGTAGTCGCCAAAAAACTCATCAATTCGTTTCTCAACCGAAGAGATTCCGAGCTTCTCGACGCGCTGGACATCAGTCAGGCTATCAATTTCTCGCTTCAAATTGCGTGCATTATTAAGTGTGCCGGCCCGAAGCCACTTGCGCTTTCCTTCCCGGGAAACCACGACATAGTAGACTTTTCTACCCGACTTGCCCTTCTTGAACTGAATAGAGGCCATGATAAACTCCGCCGAAATCGGTTAGACACTCGTTAGAAATTTAAGGCGGCGGAGAACTCGTTGTCAATAACTTATTGCAGTATAAGGGGAAATCCGGTTAGAAAAAGAAAAAGCGGAGAGACAGGGATTCGAACCCTGGATAGAGCCATTAGCCCTATAACGGATTAGCAATAGGGGAAGAGAGACTGGACGATAAAGAGTTACGAGGAAAAGGCCACACTGACGTTAGTGGACCCTAAGAGTTGCCGTCCGAATAGGGTGTGATTCCGCGTTGGTGCAAGCCCTCCGCGACTTGCCATCCGCTGTTTGTGAGGGTAACACACATTTCAGAATATTCCAATAGTCCACGCCGTTCCAAATCGGCCCGGGCAAAGTTGACTCTATACTCATGAACCTGAAACAACCTCTTCAGGCGAGAAGCTACATTCATATATAAATCTGAGCCCGCTGAATTGATGATGAGATCAACGAGTAATTGTTTTTGCAGCCTCGATAACTCTTTTCTTTCCTTGCGTGAATTGGTGATCCAGAGGACAATCTGGACCCAGAACAGAGTGAACACAATCCCAACTGCCATCCACGTAAGTCTCTCTTGCCATACTTGCGGAAGATTCAACCAATTGGCTGTCGCCCACCCAGCTATTGCGACTAACATCGGTAACAAAATAACTTGCCACGTCACACCCATTGCGAGTGAAACGACACTATTGATCAGCCTGTCTTTCCATGAAGTCAAAACAACTCCCGCTGATCTTTCTTCCTGACCACTTGCTGAGCCTTTTTCAGTGTCCCCTTGGTGTCGGGCAGGTCCGGCAGCTTACCGGCAAAGAGGTCGTCGATCGTAATGATCTGCAACACGGGAAACTTCCGATCGCTGCCGGGAAGTGTCCACTTACCGAGCGTGGTTGCGTCACGCTTCATACCCGCCGTCGGGGCATTCATCGCAATCAGTACGCCCAGCGGCGACCCTTCACGCTCCATTACCGCCGACAACGCCCGGACGTCCTTTGGCTGGTACTTCCCGCCCTTTACCTCAATGATCACCTTGTGATACTTCTTTTTATAATCCTGGAAGTAGAGAAACCCGTCGATTCCTGTATCGCCGCCGCCGCTGCTCTTGTACGGCTGGCCGCCGAGAAACGATACTGCCCAGCTCTCAAACTGGAACGGCGACTGGTTAAAGAGCGCTTTGGCGTCCTCCTGAGAAGTCGGCTCACCGAATACCTCAAAATCCGCGTCGGGAAAATGTTCGAGGATCCGCTTTTTGATCAGCGCGACGGCGAGGAACGTGATATCAATTCCAATCCACTTACGGTGCAGCTTCTCGGCCGCGGCGATCGTGGTACCGCAACCACAGAAGGGGTCGAGGACGACATCGCCTTCCGCTGACGAGGCTGAGATTATTCGTTCGAGTAGTGAAAGAGGCTTTTGTGTAGGATAGCCGAGCGTCTCCGAGTGTGACCCATGCAGGTGCTCGATATCGTCCCAGATGTCAGTAACTATTGAACCTTCCATTTCGTCGAGATATCTCTTGAACCGGGCTACTCCGCTTTTCTCCGGTATAACAAGACGACCCTCTTTCCAAGCCTTCATCATCCGCTCTTTAGTCCAACGCCAAACGCGCACAGTGCCGCTGCCTGGTGGAAATTCATAAGTGAGATTCGGTCGATTCTTGTTTGGATTAGTCACATCCGCAAGTGTGTACCTTCGCCCCGTGCCCTCTTCAATATATCGGTAAAATTTGTCTACGTAGGTTTGATCGTAGGGCCTGAATTGTGTCTCGAAAGCGTTATCTTTGGATCTCGAGTAGAATAGGATTACGTCATGGGAGCTCGGGTATCTGGTGTAGGCATGCCCTTTCGGCTGAGATCGTTTCCAAATGATCTCATTCTTGAAAAGCTTGATCCCAAATACCTGATCCAGCAATATCTTCAAATAGTGGCTTGCCGTCGGATCGCAGTGAAGAAACAGACTTCCAGTGGGCTTTAGCACCCGGTGCAACTCAAACATCCGAATCGCCATCATAGTGATATAGGCCATCATGTCAGTCGGGCCCATGAATTCTCGGAAGGCCCGCATCATTTCCTTGAGTTCGACCGGATAGTCGTCGCTCAGGATTTCGTCGTAGGCCGCCTGTGCCTCGTCTGTCCAGTGCCAGCTATCCTCAAACGCCTGAATCTGTGAGGCGGCCTTCTTCCCCGTCTTGTCCTGGAAAATGACGTTGTAGGCGCGATTGGAATTGAATGGGGGGTCGAGATAGACGAGGTCAACCGATTGATCCGGTATTTGATCCCGTAAGATTCTCAGGTTGTCGCCGAAAAACAGCGTGTTGCTCGTGAGCTCTTTGGGCAAAGCACAGACCTCCGGATGACTAAGCTAACTTCGATCGGCTCATATATGGCGAATTATGCGGATGCACGCAACAATGAATTGACAGCCACTCGGGCCTCACCCGTAGGGCCTTAAACAAAAAGACCGAGAGGATGTTGATCCTCTCGGTCTGTAACTTAGCGTGGCACTCTTTGCTCCGCTAACTGAGATTACGGGCTAAAGTTAGCTCCGAACTGCTAACTTCAATTAAATAACAGGTTGCCCGTCTGTCAAGAAAAATCTATATTCTGATTGCAAGTGAAAGTGGGGGAGTAGCATAATTGGACAATGCTCTGAACTGCTAATTCTGAGATTGCGGGCTCGAGTCCCGCCTCCCCCATCTTCACTACTTTAACAATCGGCATCCATCCGAGTTTCTTTAGACTGTATTTTTCCTATAAAACATGACAACTTAAGAGGTTGCGAGGATATGGCGAAGGGATACAAGGTTACTTTTGCAGACGGCTACCCGCATCAGGGGCATCAGGTGCTGCATTTCAGGCTCGGCCTTCAAACACTGGATTGCGAGGAGCTTAATCACGTCAAGATACCGTATGAGGAACACGCGGCCAGCGCGCTGCTGGAGGCATATAAAGACGACAAGGTCAAGGCGATTGAGCCGTATTAGTCTCGGCAGTATTGAAAATTTGCAGATTCTGGAATTTGTGTATTCACTTCACCCAGTTATTCCGGTACGCCAGCCTGAGGAATTCCAGAGGCTCGGTCCAAGGTGAGGTTTTGTCCCCGAAGTCCCAGCGGCTCCGATTGATTCGTTCATCAAACATCTGCTCCGGATGGTCGACCTCCGATCGCTCAAGCCGCTTTCTGAATCCGACTTCGTATGCGATCCATTCGTCAGACATCATGTCGACCCAGTGATAGAAGTCGATATTCCACCCAACGGGCAGCTTTGCCAGTCCCGTCACGCCCCGATCATCGAGATACAACCGCCCCCGACGCCATGGCAATTCTGACCACTGCTGGGCCAGTGTGAGCCCATGCCCTTTCGGCTGACTGGCAATCCAGAACCGTTCACCGTCCAGTCGCTCCGGCCGTTCGTACACTCTAAACTGGTGATGGAAGCGAGTTATCACCCACCTTGGAAGCAGTAGACCGTTGTCGAGCTCCTCATAGATGATCTCAAAGCATTCCGAGTCGTCCCTATGACTGTCGGCCCTGCGCACGGCCTCAATCGGGTGGTCCGACCAATCTTCGTCGTGGACTGATATCCCGCGGACCACGACGATCTTGATCAGCACGTCGCGCGGCGTCCGGTTCTGGACGGCCGGGTCCGGATGCAGACCGGTCTCAGTATAGGCCGAAACCGGCAGAGTCGCGCGATCGCACCCCGGCACCAATCCCGGCAATGTTGCCAGCCGGTCTTTTGGACCACGCCAGCCCTGCGCGTAAACAGGGAGCACGCCGGGCCGGGCAAACAGCTCGGCGCGCTCATTTTTCTTCAGCGGCTCAAGCATCAGATCACATCGATCGCGGTGATTCCGAATCGGCCCATGTCAAGCATCGTGAAACATTTTCCGGTCGACTCCTTGAGAATCTCGGTCGTCACGACATACTGATGACCCGTCACTGAAAGATCCTTGGCGAACTCCTGGGCTTTGTGTTCGTGTTTGATGAGACGCTGTGTGACTTTTCCCGTTTCGTCCTTGACGACGAACGTGTTGGTCTGAGTGATTGGG
The DNA here is from genome assembly GCA_964612145.1 of uncultured Ignavibacteriales bacterium. Lineage (GTDB taxonomy): Bacteria > Zixibacteria > MSB-5A5 > GN15 > FEB-12 > JAGNLV01. The sequence continues at coordinate 5,423 of CAZTBP010000001.1, forward strand.
AACATGATTACCTCCATGTAATCGATTTGCTGCTATACACTGGACTGCCCCTGTACTGGCCGCAACTCAACCGATCAGAACCAGGTACACAGAGTCAGTCGCGTGTGATAGATTTTGTCACGATCGACAACTACCGGTACTTCAGCCCCCTGGACGGTCAGGACATCGGTCGACTCGCTGAATATGATATCGCAGCCGAATTTCAGCGTGATGTCGTCATACTCCCCGCCCAGCTCGAGCCCGACAGCGCCGAACGTCTTGCTGCCGGCCGACATGACCGTATAAGTCGCCCCACCAAGGCCGAAATAAACGCGCCACTCATAACCGTCGTACCGTAGACTGTCGGGAGCCTCCGGATCGATCACAACGCGCTGTTCGGACCAAAAGGTCTTTTCGTTCATTAGAGCCAGACGTGCCAGGTAGGCGACATTCTCGATGTGACCGTAGGCTGTAGTGTCCGGCATGAGTACCGTCGGGGTCGTCACAAGTCGATAACCGGATTCCTGTTTAGCGACGATCGGCGCAGTGAAGCCCAGTGATGTCACACTGACCGGCTTGGCGCCGTCAGTGGCCAGCCAGCCGTAACCGATCGAGCCGACCGCCTCGAAGCCCTGAGCATGACCGGTACCGACCAGTGCTACCGGCAAAAGAAACAGTAACAAGATACTTTGCGCGAATGATGACTTCGGTTGTCCGCTGCTGACTTTCTTTTTGGCCCACTTCGCTCCCCGGTGTACCAGGTGGCCACCGGTGAAGGTCAGTGACCCCAGCAGCACTCTGGATTGCGGATCCGTTTCCGGAGCGAGCCATCCGCAAAGGGCGTACACAGCGCCGATGTTCAGCAGTACGCTGGCCGGCGTCGCCGGGAACTCACCCTCCTCTTTAGACATGACTGAAGCCCAGAGTTTTTTGAGCCCGGCGATCACCATCGGCCCGAAGACCGCCACGATCAACGCCGCAAGCGTCAAGACCGCCTGATGCTGGGTTGGCAGGTTAATGAATGCTGTCGAATCCATGACAAAATCCTCCTATCGTGTTTGCGCCTTGGCAAACTGTATCGCCTGTTCGAGATAGTCGAAATGCGTATAGCGCCCGTCCAGCCGTACCCAGAACAGCGCCTTGTTGAACTTCTTGATCCAGTTATCCGGGGCGAGATCCATGTGAATGAAGCCGTTTTGCGGATACAACCCGACGCGCCTGAAGTGTCGCACTCCGGCCCGGGCCGCTTCAATCTGGGCATCGAGCTTCCCGACTGCCGTATCCCAGGCGATAGCGTACCGGTGCGGTGACATTTCGTTCCCCTCAATCGCCGCTTGTCGATATCCACTGAGAATGTAGCCGACTTTCCACCTGGGCCCCTGCTCAAATCGCGTGCCGCCGGCATACGGATCAATCCGGAGATCCTGGCACCACAGCAGGTAATTCGTGTGCATCAAGTAATGCGATTCATACGGTGTGATCAGGTCAGGATCGCCCCGCTGCGGCAGTCCGAGAGCACCCAGATTCGGTATGATCAGGTTGGATTCCATGTCTACGTATTCAGATATGCAATCGTAGTCAAAAGGGTGGCCGTGCTGAAACTGCTGTCATCGAAAAAGCCGCCAACGACGCGATAAACATCCAACGTGATTTGGGTGCCGATTACCAGATAGTTAAAGTATCCCGCCGCGGTTCCATCTGTTGACCGATAATGCAATGGAAATATCTGCCCGTCTGATGCACGTTTGACAGCACAGGATGCAAAAAACACCTCCCCTGCCAAGTCACTCAGGCCAAAATGCTTACTGTCCACAGTATCCATATTCCAGCCAAGCTCATGTGGAATGAATCTTACCCGTGCTTCAAGCGATCCGTCTGCGGCTTGAATCATTCCGCCGCCCGCACAGTCAGCGGCCAGCTTTTCCTTGGTCACGGCATCGTCAGCCATATCGGCCGTTCCAACCGCTCCGGTGCCGAGCTTACCGGCTATGACAGCACCGGCGCCGATTTTCGCCGAGGTAACCGCACCAGACCCGATCTTAGGTTCGGTCACCGCACCATCAGCCAACTGCGTTGTAGCGATTCCACTATCGGCCACTTTCAGCGATCCATCCGTGTCTTGAGCAAGGGCAGTTCCCGCACAATCGGCATTGAGCTTTTCCTTTGTCACGGCATCATCGACAATGTCTTCGGTTTCAACGTCGAAACTATACTCCTCGAGTACAACCGTCACATCACCGGCGCTGATGGTGCTGCCAGAGGTCTTCGTCACAGTTGCCAGTGTGACATATGTGTGCCCGGCAGGCGGCGATCCCGGCGCCGCACCCTGGGATATCTTGATAGTCTGCACCAGCCGGACGTCCCTGCATGTCTCCTCACCGATAGCCGGATTTACGATATCCGCATCATCAGCCGCGGAGAATTCTTTCTCCTCTATGTCGATGTAGATATGGTCCGTCCGACTGCTCCCCCAGGTTGCAAACCCGCTCAGTGTTGTATCTTCCTTGAGTTGCAACAACTCGGCAAGATCCGTCCCGAGGAAGAAGGCGGCGAAGCCGGCCTTGATCGTCACTTGAAGCGACGCGCCGGTACCGACTACCTTGAAACCATCGCCAAAGCGACGACTGTCGTTACCGACCAGGCTGGCCAGCACCCTCCGACGCTGTGTCACCAGCACGTCGGCCAGCTCGTTAAAATCCGAATCCAGCAGAAACCGCCCCTGCTGGAGAATCTTCTTAATCACCTTTTTCGATTCATCGAAGCTGTCGCGTGTTATGTCGGCCATTATCTATACTCCTAGCTGAGATTGAGTTGCACCCCGGCAGGCAGATATCGCGGCAGGACCTTCTTCAGGTAGAGCCGCTTGTCGCTGTCATTGGCAGGCGCTGTCAACAGGCCGATATCAACCGACCGCTGTGACCATGTATCAGAGAGCGTCCGAATCGTTTGGTGAGCCGGATTCGTCTGAACGACAACCGAATCGAACGCGACTGTGAAATTCTTGTTTACGAACAACCCCTTCTTCCCGGGAGCCAGCCCCGGCGTGGCCCGTGTGAACTGGTAAACATAAGTCACGTCATTCAGGCAGACGGTGTAGGTGTCATTGGCGGCGTCGACGTGAATTCGGATCCGATGCTGGCCGGTTGACCAATTGTTCGCATCCGAAAAGCTAAACAAAGTCGCGCCATATCCAACCGCTCCGACCTCATCCGCCCACAAGATTCGATCCACGCCGGCAGCGTGCCGGAACTCGATTCGAGCATAATTGTCAGCATCGATATATTTCAGGTAGACAGCCAAAGCGGCATCGGCAGCGTAGCCGCTTTGGACTTCAAACGATATGTCGATAAAGTACGACGTCGCCGAGTCACTGAATGTTATGCCGTTGGTAGGGCTATTCGTGCCGTCACCGCTACCGACCAAACGACCGCTTTCTATCCGCCACCACGCATCCAGCGACAACGACTTATTCCACTTGGTGAGATTTCCGGCCGAAAAATCGTCCCGGAAGCTATCTTCGGCAAACCGTGACCTGGCAGCCAGCCGATGAACGTTGGCGCGAAAGGGCACCCACTCAGCGAAATTTTCTCCCCAGGTGTAGCCATATCCGAGCAATCCCATTATCAAGTGAGGCGCCCACCGTGTTCCCTTATGGCGGTAGACCGTAACGGCATTGGCCAGCAGCTCCCGACGTTCCTTACTCGAAGCATATGACGAGTGGGGCAACTCAAACCCGATATTCGACGCCAGCAGGTCCAGATAGCGATCCGGGCAGCGGTCCCACAGTGGCAGTCGGGCAAGTTGATCGGCCAGAACGCGCAGCCCGCGGTACTGCCGGGTCTGCGGTGTCAGGAACTCAAGCAGCTCCGGATTGTCGTGGTTAATCCGTGGCAGAAATCGCAGGAGAAACTCATCATCATCATCCGGCCAGATTTCAAGAAGGTTACCGGCAGCTCGCTCAACTAATAGTGCATCGGTTAAAGCTTCAGCCGTGATGCAGAGTTCGTCAATCAACCCTTTGTAAGATTCACCGATCTGCAGGTCGGTCGTCGGCGCGGTGACGGATCCGACGGCGCTGATATCAAACGGAGATGATGCATCTTCGACACCATCGATATACAAACGCAATTCGCTGTTCGCCCGGTCGATCACGATCTGCCAGAGCTCCCACGCCGAATCCGTAATCGTGCTCGGATACGTTGGTGTTCCGTAGAAATATGCTGCCCCGCCGCCGTCATCAAGCATCACACATGGACGGAAGTTTGACCCGTCGGTCACTAAGCCGATACCCCAGCCACCACCCGCATCAGCCTTGCGAACGATCCAGCGATTATTAGCCATGTCGGCTTTGTGCCAGGCCTCTATGGTAATGCTCTCCGAACCGATTTCGAAGTCGGAGGCCTCGGCGGCTGCGATCCTCACTCCAGCTCCGGTGCCCCGTAACTGGATCGCCGTCACGCCGTCTTCCGTGTGGCCGGCGGTATAACCGGTCAGTGTGCCCGCTACGAGACCGTTGGTGGCGAGTGAGTCATCAGACAGGGATTGCCTGAAACGCCAATGGCCGATCGCTCGCTCCGGCGTCGGCAAGGTGTATTCAAGCGTCCGCCTCATTTAGCCAGTTCCTCCTGATCGGCATCCGATTGGAAATAAGACTGACCGCCCTGAGGATCGTATGCGGTCAAAGTGAGGGTTCCGATATTGGCGATTTCATCATCGGCGATCAGGATATCGGACGTCGGCGCAACGAGCGTAACGTGATCAACACCTTGGGTGCTGTCGATCATTGCGTAGATATCCGACAGATGCAGGTCGCGGCCGAAGTCATGCGAGAACAATCCGGTTTGCGGGTCTTGGTAGACCGGTGAAAGGTAGGCCGACAGCCGGCGTCGTACTTCAGCGATGACCGCACTGGGGCTGTAATTAGGGAGCGTGTGAATCGTCGCGGTCACATCGACATACACATAGATGGGATCAATCGTGTATACCGCAACACAGACCGGCTTGCGTATTTGGGCGTTGAGATAGGTTTGCAGCTCGGTTTTCAGATCCGCCGATGGAAGGCCGCCTGTAGCTGGAACGATCATGACATTGACACCGAAACCGCCGTTTTCAATGGCCTTCGCCTGGGCAATCTGGCCATGTTTGGTCGACTGATACGATTCGCACAGGTACTCGATATCTCCCACGGTGACGCCGCGCCCCTGCGTCCTGATCGATGCCGGTGCGAATACTCGCGCATGATCGAGGGTCTCGCGATCCGTGCCGCCGTTAGCCGCCTTCGCGTTGTTGATAGACTCGATGTACTGCACCGCGCTGACCAACTCGATAATCGTGCCAGCCCCGACGTTTCCAGCCGTGCCCCCACCGACCCGATAGGTTGCTCTGATGTTATTCGTCCCTCGAGGCGGAATCCGCCCGTTGGTGCCGTCGCCGAACTCGATCCAGAAATAGCCGTCGGCATCGACGGCAACTCGAAAATGCTTATCTGACCCCCCGCTGGACACGAAATTGTCTTTCCGCGTCCAGGCCTGCCAGGCGCCATCCTCAAACACCTCGACCATCTCTGACTGCCAGACGACAGGCCGCCTCGAGAGCCGATACCGTTGGTTGGTATCGCCGTTGGAGGATGCGATAATTTCATTGGCCACCGTCTTGCCATGCGTGCAGCTTATCGTGACAGTGCTCTCCCCCACTCCGACTAAGCGATCGGCAGCGACTTCAAACGTCACGGCCGGTTTACTCGAGGTTTCGCGCGTGGCCACCTGCGTGCCTTCTGAAATCGTGAATTCCGGATGCCCGGCTTCGAGGGTGAAAGTCACATCAACCGAAGCCGGTGACCCCTCGGCCAATGTATAGGCAAGATATTCACAGATCCGTCTCACGCTTTCCCGATCGAGGGCAGTGGACAGAAAGCAGTTGTTCCTGAGCCGCTCCATATGATCGACCATGAATCGGGCCATGACCGCTTGCAGCCACAGCAGTTGAACGCCGAAGTCTGATGGTGATTCGTCGGTCCAGTTCGGGCAGTTAGCTCGTTTCAGTTCAATCAGGTCAGAAAACAGGTCATCCATGGACCGATTGAGGTACGGGACTTTCTGGGCTGGGAATTTTCGCTGATCGCGGCGGAGAATAGACATCGATTAGCCCCCTATGGAGAAGCCCATTTCCGAGGGCTGATTAAGACCTTTGAGCCTGTAGCAGACGGAAACGGTGACCGCTCCCAAATCGGCAGTGCCAAATAACTGACCGGGAATCGGTATCATACGTTCTTCCTGGTATGATTGTGTCGCCTCGGTGACCCCCAGCCCGGCCTGGCGAACATCCTGAACTCCCGCTCCGCGACGGGGATATCTTCTCGGCATTATTGCACCTTTGTCGTGACAACACTATCCGGGGATCCGCCCGGCTGTCCACCGGTATGATAGAAGACCATCCGACCGAGCAAATCACTTCCCGAATAGACAAAGACGGTGTCACTGTCGGTCTGATAGTGAGTGATTGCCCGGGCCGATGAATGAAGCCCCAGCCACATGGCCAGCGTGTCAAGATTGGCCGGAGTGACGAAGCCGCTGGCCTTGAACACGTCCTCATTCGATCCAGACGTGAAGTAGCTGTAGACAGCAGCCGGGTCGTGCGTTGAGAGGCCGGTCACGTCGGCTTTGTACGCGTCGGCGTCGTTCTTGGTGGAGTCGGCTATGCGATTTGCCAGTAGAGCCTTCGCCGCATCGCTGATATAATTCAATAGTGAATCGCGCTGTGCTGTGCTCCAGGTCTCGGCTCCACCGGCGGCGGCCAACCGAAGAAAGTCAACGACGGTCGTGTCGTTGTCCAGGCCGGCATTGAACACAGACATATCCGGCAGAACCGAATCCAGCGCCGGGTCAAATGTCGACAGGCCGGAAATGTCGGCCTTGAAGTTGTCCTCACGGGCCTCGGTGATAAATGCCACAAACGTTGACTCAGCCACATTAGTAGGCTGCCCCGAAGATAATGAGACACTGAATCCGAAAGAGGACAGAGTGCGAACGAGCGCTTTCACCCATATTTTGTCATCCATCGCAGCGTCAGTAAGTGCAGCGAGTACCGAGTCACGATCTCCTGTCGACCAGACCGATGATCCGGTTGCACCGGAATCTGCTCGCTGGGCGAGCTCTGCCCAGAAGGCCTCCAGAAAAGCATTGGCCCCCCGGTTTTTAATCGTGTCGGCGATTGACGCCATATCAGCATCGGCAATGGCCGCGGACGATCCCCCGCTTGAGACGGTGGCATCTATCGAGTCATTCCACTTCTTAATCATTAGACCAAATCCGGATGTGATCAGGCTGGTGTCATGTTCGAGCAGAGACGTGATAGCCGCCGTAGAAAGCGCGAAACCGGCTTTGTCCGTGAGGGCTCGGTTCGCATATTCCCAGAACTTCTGAATCAAATTACTCGCAGCGTTGGCTACCGATACGTCCACCATCACCGAGTCCGTAGTCGGGTTAAATAGCGACTGGTATACCGCGCTGACCGAATCATGCAGAGAGTCGCCGGTCGATTGATGCATTACCCAGTTGTCCAGGGTTTCGAGGCTGTCCAGGACGATCAGCATAGAATCGAATGTCTGAAGAAGGAGATTGTACGTTGAATCCCCAGTTGACTGATGCATTACCCAGTTATCGAAATTATCCACCGAGTCGATCAGCATCCGGGTCACCGGGTTGTAGTAGTAATTGAACGGCTCAGCGCGCGGCGGGTCGCCTGATTTGATGTATCCGGTGATCCGCACGAGATTCTTATTCGTCAGGTTGACCGAGGTCTTCCAGAGATACAAACCCTCGCCCAGCGAATCTTCTGTCATCGTTCCGGTCGCCACTTGAGTAAACGTCCCCTCGGCGTTGAAAACCCAGAACCGCGCGGAGTCGCCGGAATCATCTGAGAACGTGATAGCGATCTCGTGGTCGACTGCCGCACGAACCGAAAAGGTCATCGTCAGCAATGCGCCGATTACCAGTAATGCGAAGACTCCCGGCATGAGCACATACGGATTGCGCACGACTCTGAGTATTTTCCTGCGTATCTTGCTCCAGTTCATTCCGCTGCCTCCATTATGTATCGTGTCGCCGTACCGCCTCCAGACGGATCCGGCTGAAGGATGTATCTTTGGTTCTGTGCCTGCTCGCTGGCAGCCAATGTCACGGTCGTGTCCTTGTTGTTCCATGCCAGCCCTGTTGTCCAACTGGTCGTGTCCGAACCGCTGTACGCAAATACCGAGTAGTCATTGTAAATCGTCGAGTCCGGGGTGTTAGTATAGTAGCCCTTCGGAAGTATGCCTGATGTCTGTCCGTTAGCATCGGTAGAGCCGAGGCTGGTTGTGTCGCCATTCGTGGCAACCGCCTTCACCGTCGCGCCTTCGACTGGATTTGACAAAGTGTCATTGACAGTGACGGTCATTGTATACTCAATCGTCACGTTACCGGTCGATAAAGAGGGGTGCCAGTCGATGTCTCCATCTGACGTGCCGTTGAGAAAGACGGCGTCGCGGATCGTTATTGAATCGGCATCGTAAGCTTCGTCGCCCACAAAGAAGGTCACATTGCCGTTTGAGTTGTAAAATGAAAACGTGTCCCCGACTAAGGTGAACCGTGAACCGCTGAAGATGTTATAGATATCGCCAAAGTTGCCAGGGATATCCGGCGTCTCAAAGTAATTGTTCTGAACCACCCACGAGGCGGGAAACACTTCGCCCGCGTTACCAAGCTCGAAGCCGGTGACATATCCTGGCGGCACATACGATCCGAGGGAACACACGACGTGATTGTTCTCGACACGAACATAATGCGGGCCGTAGCTTGCGCTGTATCCGATGCCAATGCCTGCCCAACGTTCCCCAATGTCAGTCGTCGATGACAGTGTATCAACCTTGCCGTAAATTTCATTACCAATAAACCACACGGAATCCACGTCGAGATTGTCGATGGCCCGCGCCCTGCCCCCCCTGGCCCAGCCTGTCGCGTTTTCCCCGGTCGGCCCTGAAACGATCCACATGTAATTATACTCGACCAGATTGCCTACCCCCTGTGGCTCCGCACCGTCAAGGACGACACCGCGAGTCCCGCGTTGTGGCCTGTCGGGTGGCGAATCACAGTAGTTGTGGCCGAAGTAGACCGGGCCGGAATTGTAGGTATGCAAATAGTAACCGTTCTCACATGATTGCCCGACATTACACCCACCGGGCCAGCAGCCAAGTGTATCAGCGTCATGGTTAACGTTGGCGACGAATATGGAGCAGCCATAGATATAAGCACTGTTCGTGTTCCCCTGCACCGAAAATGCTCCATGAGGTGCCCGACGGACGGTCGAGTTGATGACATAATTTGAGTACGTAGAATTGACGGTCACAACCGGGTTGGACCCAATTAGCCCGGCGTTATTCCCGTAGTATTGCCGATCATCGTAGCTGGTGCTCACGTTTTCAAATTCGCAGTTGTCGAATGACGACGAATCCCCACCACGTTCCAGCCAAAAACACTGGACATTGTGACCCCCAACCCGAAGAGTGCAGTTCTCCAAATGCAGTTGAGAATACTGAAACGCCATAAGCGCCCGGTGCTCCGATCCGCTTGTGCCAAGTGTGTCCAATTCATCATGTATAAGAGAGAGGTTCTTTATCCAGATGTGATCCGATGGATCGCTAAAAGACGGACCCCGCACCATAATACCAGTCGAGTATGTGCTGGACGACGACGAAGCCGTATCAAAAACTAATACTTTGCCCTTCCCGTCCACGAACACCGAATCGCTGACATTGATGTAAATGCCAAACACATTATGGGTCGTGTTGTCGGCGGCCCGAGCAATCGAAGAGGCCGAGTAGAGTGTGTCGGCCGCATCGGTGAAGTAAATGGAATCGTTCGCTGCTGCTGTGAACGGCAGGGAATCTTGCGTGATCGGCCTGGCATTCCACCCTCCCTGCACCGTCCCGGCCAACAGCAAAAGTGTTAAAAGGTACTTACTCACCGCATCCTCCACGCCACAGTTCGCCTATCAGACAGGTCAGGTCAGAGATATTCACCAGCCCGTCACCATTCACGTCAGCCGTACAGCTCCCGTCACCACACGAGCACCCGCCCCGGAACAGTTCGTCAATCAAGCAGGTCGCGTCGGACAGGTCGACCACGCCGTCACCGTTGACATCGCAGGGACAGCCCGACTGCACTACGAACTCAGCCACCAGCGGCCACGAGAGGTTTCCGGCTTCGTCAATGGCTATGAGGTCAACCTGGTACTCGCCGAGCCAGAGATCGACCGCGAGTGTTTCCGGCTGTCCGGCTGGTTTTGGCGCCGGAGTCTCGATAGTGTCGCCGTTAATCATCATCACGTACTGGTAGGCCGTCCCGTGGTCGATACCGTCGTCGCCCGGAGCCAGCCAGAGGAATAAGAGTGAGATGAGGAGGATCATGGTTGTCGTAGCTCCTCGGATGTTTCGCCTTTTTCACGTATGAGCCACGGACCGTTGGGATCGCGAATAGGTGTCATTTCAAGCACCGTTCCACCGTCAGTGTGATACCAAGCGCGAATTGTGACCTTACGATTTTGTTGGTAGCTACCAGCCTCGAACGTCGCGGGTGTTGCTGCCGTCTGGCTGACTGACCACTGAAACGCGCTGTCCGGTGGCGTGTTAGTAGTCTCCTCGTACAGAATCCGTTCCGCTGACGTTGCGCAATCGTCAACATGGAATTGGTAGGCGATCATGTACCGCGTACCTTCCTCGACTGCGGCCCCGGCCACAACAGGAGCGCCCTTCCAAACACCCGACCCGCTGGTGTTAGCCATAGTCACATAACCTGTGCTGTCAACCAACGCTGAATCATTGCGCGACCAAATGCCAAACCGAACGTCGCAAGCATCTGCGAACGTCAATCCGTAGAACACAATAGAATCCAGCGTCCCGGCACTGTCGGCAGCCCAAATCCCTCCATCAAATCTGCCATCGTTTTCCAGAGAATTGTCGTTGACACTATCCGGTGTACCGATCCATAGGTCCGTCTGCGCCGACGCACTCGCGGCCAGCAAGCAAAGGACTATCAGTAAGTATCGCATCATTTCAGCCTCACTTGCGGTACGCCAATCCACAGAGAGTCGTTATCAGCAGCAAATTTACTTACCATCGTCACCATGTATCGTTGTCCCGGTGTCACTGTGATATCGGTTACGTCAACCGTGATGAGTGTCGCCGAGTTGCCACTCTGGTCTGTTCCGCTTCCCCAATACGTACTGTCAGTTGCAATCAACAATCCAGTAGAACCATCAGGCCCACGAATACTAATGGAGTCAACAACACTTGTGCCGCCATCATCCTTCAAGATGAATCTTAGAGAGTCAATATCGCCATGGTGTGGAACCACGAACAGCCAGCCTAATGAATCTCCTGCATTTACTGTGATATCTGTTGCGTAGTGTATCGCACCCCACTGAACGCCGTCACCATCGACGTAGAACTTTGGTGGAGTGGTGAAAATAGAATCTTCAGGATCCGTTGAAAGTTGGTAAGGTACATCTTTACAATCATACCACTGTCCAACGTCACCTGGGTTTGGTACGCTGAACCGTAGATCCACCAGCATTGTTCGCCAATTACCACCCGCACTATCACCCGACACAGCCAACTTCCAATAGAAACCATCATCTGTCTGGATCGTAAGAGGCCGTGCTGTGTATATTTTACTATTAGCATCGGGTCCCCATGCTCCGGTGCGCCTCAGAATAACACGTTTGTTGCTCCAGTCTAAGCGATCTCGTGAAAACGCTATATACATCGAATCAAAACCCTGGTCATTCCCCGTCATCCAGTAAAAACCGTTACCGAATGATCCAAACGTTGTATGCCACCAACGTAGCCCCGTAGCCGGTAAAAAGTCAGGCAGGTAGCCAACATCTATATAGTCGCCAGCGACCTGCGAGCCGAACCGCAGGGTGTCAGTCGCCCAATCGGGAACCGATAAAGAATCTGCCTCAAGGGTGCTTCCCGATAACATCATAACCCTATGAGTTGATGACGGCATTATAGTATCAGATACAAACCACAAGGTCCATCCACCATCTTCAGGAACAACAGATGGCGAAAGGTATGTCACGGATCTCCAGCTTGGAGTCAAAGCCGTATTGGCATTAAATGCACCATCGGCTAAAAGTGTCGTGTCACTAAAATCAATTCCGTCCCATTTGTTCACATATAGTCGCCATATTGATCGTTCAACTGTTGTTCCTGATGAATCCCACCAAGTTGTGAAAGTGACGCGATTGATTGATGCAGGGGTGCCATCCTTCATTGTGAAAAAGAATGGATCAGACAGGTGGCCACCAAAGGCTGAGTCGGCCCATGAGAAATAACAATTGGCTCCACGAGTTGTATCCCACAACGTTTCAGAAACAATTGGATTTGATACTGTCGCCCCGGTCGTATCAACCAATTCCTCCCACACAGCGGAAGAACCAAGCAGGCTGTCGATGCCGTACTCAGTCGGCATCGTATATAGGTATGTTTGTTCGTCGGCTGCTGCTGCGTGCTTACTACCATAGAACCATAAACCTGAATTGTTGTCATCAGCCCCACCAGGGATATAAGTGATCCCTGAATGTAGCATTTGGAATGAGTCTGAGACATACGTTGGCGGACGCATGAAATTGTTTGCGATGGTATCAACAATGATATTATCAACGGACCATTCTTTGAATCTATGGTATTGATCAATGTTGCCACTTACTGTTAATTGGCCTTGTACAAATACATCTTCTGATATAGTATTGTCCACCCCGTCAGAGAAACCTGCCGGCATATTTGAGATATTGTCCCAATCCACATCCCCTGTCGAATCTGAGAAAACAACCACGAGAGAATCAGTAGGGTGTGCGGTTGTGGTATCGAAATACTCTCGTGCCGCATGAGCAAAGATATCGTTAAGGGTTGCGGTTGCCGTGTAGCCGACCCGAATAGAGTCCCAAATCGCCGTTTCGAGATTCGCTTCAAGCACCGAACTATCAGGCAGCGTGACCGTCGCGCCGGACAGGTCCCAAGTACCGACAGGGGTGAAACTGCCGTTCTCGACAGTATCACGTCGCTCTACCCGCGTGTTCGCCATTGGCTGGAAGTACGCCCAGAGATTGTCAACGCCAACCGTCTTGCCTATGGCGATCAACTGCGAGTCATTGATCCACCGGGCATCCCCCAGCGCCGCAGGATCGCCTTTCCCCGCCCATGTGACAGAAACGAGTGACGAATCCCGCCACGCATCAGTCGCCATCTTCACGCGGCTGACAACGCCTGAGCCAATCTTGTTGGCCGTGACAGCGCCGGTCCCGATGATCGGTTCTGTAACGGAACCAACTGCGTAATCTTCGGTATTCAGACCACCGTCAGCGACATGCGTGGAATCCCAGGCCGGGTTGATGATGTACTGTTGGGCAATACTCCCTGGACCCCACGTGCCCAGTGCGTTACCGACCAGTGGGATGTTATCCGCTATTCCGGTCTCAGTTACATCACCGAGATCCCCTATCTGCTGGCCCGAAATACCGGTCAGGTAGCCCGCCGTCGTATGTGACCCATTCGTCGCAAAATCGTCAGCCGCCGCGTTCCAGCTGGTGGAATCAGCGGCCACGTCTGCATCGAGCGCCGACACATCAACTCCGTCGACTGTTTCCGTGGCCTGCATCAGCAGTGATCCGGTTATCGTGATGTCATTCGTGGTCGGATTGATCGAAAACGGTACCGATCCTCCCGCCGATTCATTCCTGATATGAAAATCGTCATCCGTATTGGTTCGCACCGTCCATTGCTGCACGTCGTTTTGCAGGCCGATTGAAGCGGCGCCATCGACGGCACCGGTCTGTACCTGAATTCCAACATTGGCAGATCCGTCGTAGACGTGGAGTTTCAGCGACGACGATGCGACGCCGCCTATCAGCATCTGGCCCGGCACCTTGACCGTATCGGCCTCCAGTACTGAGTCGATATTCAAGTAGATGTAATTGCTGTCAAACGCATTGGCCGTGGCGTTCCACGTTGCAGATGACGCGATCTCATCGTCCGCCCAGGGGTTCGCTGTGTTATCCCAATTGCCGGTCAAAACTTCAGCCTGGGCCAGCGCCCCATACTGCGGGTGATCGTCGTCGCCGAGGCCCGTCAGGGCGCCGTGATCAGTCACACCGCCGCCGGCTGACCCTGTATATGCCGTATCCCAGGTAACGCCCCCGTCACTGGACATAATCAGGGCCAAATTGCCGTTGACCACCGTATCGACCTGTATAATCGTCTCACCGAGCGAATCGATAAACAGCAGCGACGCCCTCCGGAGATCGGCGGATTTACCGAGGCCCAGCGTGTCCAGCGCGATGACAAACGCCTTCGCCGACGCCGGGAACGTGATCCCGGTCGGACCGTAGGTGCTCGCATCACCGGCGCTGTTTTGGACTATCACGCCGATTGACGAAAACACCGTTGTGTCGCCATCAGGGTTGGCGACAAGAAACCTCGTATACTGGCTGTACGGAATGAAGAGGGTACTGTCATCCAGCTCGATCGTGTACTTCTTATCGGCGCTCGGTCCCGCGACGATCCCTGTCGCGGTGAGAACGACCAGCGCCAAAGCCATCCATAGCTTTTTCACCTATTGGCCTCGCTTTTTGCAATTCAATTCGATGCGTTCAATCTATCCCCGCGGTCCGACCTCCACACTCACATCCAGCAACTCGATTCGCGGCTCCATCCGGACCAAAGCTTCCCGGATATCCCGGACCATCAAGTGCGACAGGTTGGTCGGATCAAACGCGCGGCGCGGCAAGTTCGACCCGAACTGCGGCCGGAACAGATACTCGCCGTGATCAATGGCGAGGATCTGCATAATGCTTTCCCGGATATGCTGTTCGCCGGTCGATGTGGCCACCTTGCCGTTGGCGAATTGAAACGGCCACTTTATCCCGGTCGGCTCGCTCATGATATCTTCCCTGTTCCCGGAACGGTCGTGTGGGTGTGAACCGGGCTGCCGCTGGGCGCGACATCCAGGGCGCCGACAGTCGCGTTCGCTTGAATATGATCAAACAGCGCCTGCACCATCGCCCGCATGCGCGCGCGAGCATCGGCTTCATCGGCGCCGTTGCCTGCGTCCTGGAGCGCGTCAAACATGGCGTCGGCACACTGTTGGGCGTCTAAAGCCATCAGAACGGTCCCTTCGCTTTGACTGATTTACTTCCCTGCGGATGCGGCTGGCCAGTGTATGAACAGATACACTCAGTCGTCACCACATTCCCGCTGTCACCGTTGAGCTCGACCTGGTCGGCTGTCACAATTGCTTTGCCGGATGCCGTGACGGTTATATCACCGCCCGCCTCCAGAACGACCGTCGACCCGTCGGCGTGGCGGACTTCAATTGCGCCATTCTCGTCAAAGAGCAGCTCGTGGCCGACCGGCGTCCGCAGGACTCGTTTGTCGGCAGAACCGGATTCGGGTTTTTGATTTCGGCCGTTCCAGTAGAATCCGGTCCAGACAAACTCCCCGCCGGCAGCCTGCTCGACCCAGACTTCGTCGCCGACCTGGGGCAGGCAGTAGAATCCGTAGCCCGGGCCGGCGAACGGAACGCACGGCCAGCACCAGGGGGTGAGGCCCGTATCGGAGTCATCCTGGAGCGCCACTCGAATTCGGCCCAGACTCTTGGGGTCAGCTATGTCGATTACGGTGGCCTTATCCTTCATTCCTGCACCCAGCCTCTATTGCCTTGTTTTCTCAGGAAAGGCGCCCCGGCCGTGAACTTGGTTCTGAACCCGTTCTCGTCGATCCTGTGCTCTACGCTTTTTATGTGGTAATAGCCCTCCGTTGGCGAGGAGCTGTATTCTTCACCGATGGTACTGAGCGCATTGATTTCAATGGTATGCTTGTGTCCCGGAAAAAGTGTGGGCAAGCCCTCGACTTCACCAGTTAACTCTGTCAGTCGCAATAAGCTCTTCTCGAAAATTGCCTCGGCAGCTCTCTCCGCCTGCGTCTTTGTTCGAAGACCTTGATCTTCCACCACAGCCGGTTCGTCATTCATCCTTACATTGAGAATCTCTTCATCACTGTCGGGGAAATGCCTTCGTTTGATATCCGAGATCCGCGCCTCCTGGAATTGGTCCACTCCCAGCGGATCGCTCCACTTGAAGCCACTCTTCTCGAGCGCAATAGCTATATCCGCTGCATAGGTGTTGGGATCGATAAAATCCGAGAAGACACCGAGCATGTCGGCAAAATCACGCCACAATTCTTGATAGCGATCAGATAGCTGCTCTTGGTCAGAAGCACTCACGCCACCGTGTTCGCGGAAAATTCCAAGCCGCTCAGCAGGATGCAGCGGCAACGGAAATGTCTCCTGTTGACGGGCGCCTATTGTCGGTTCCGATCGTCCGCGAAGTCGTGCTCCGTCAAGGAATGACCGTAACATGCTGACATCAGGGTGTTGTTTGTCAGTCACGTCTCTATAATGAACCTCGACAATACTGACATTGCCGCCGACCGATGACTCAATCTTAGCGGACAGAAGCGGAATGAAATCCTGTTGGTCGCTGTTGGGTCGATAGACGAAACGGTGTTGTACGTCCTGCGGGCGGAATGTATAATCCGGTTTTACGAGGAACACATGCTGCTCGACACAGAATAAGAACAGGTTAAACCTGTCGGCCAGCTTACTTAACAACATCCAGATGGTGTCGCCGAATTCGGCGGTTGTCTTCTCAATGAGCAAATCCGGATTTTTCCCCAGCACGTCAACACTGGTTGAAGCTATCCCACCGTATGGCCAGGCTTCATCATCACCCATGGGGGAGTCAAGGATGGAGTCGCTGTCTTTGTGGATGGCAAATCTTGTCTGTTTTCCCTCCAAACCAGTTACACGATATTGACCCAGCTCTCGGTTGAAAAACGAGCGATAGGTATCACCGGGGTGCACTTCGGGTACCCGTCGTCTTTCCAGTTGGCGCTTGAGGATGTAGCTGTAATCGTGGCAGGTCACTACAATTGACGGGGCCTTATCCGCGGGCAGTATTGGCTCTACGGCAATTATGAAGCCATGAAACACCATGCGGGGGCGATTCCGGCCCGCCGTATCGTTATGTGGTTTTAGCCAAACCTTAATTCTCGCCTCAAGGTCAAGCAGAGGCTCGATAATGGAGAAAGCGGAAGGATCGGGGTCCTCAATAACAAATCGGCACATGGACCCGGTTCCCGCGTCCATAGTCCTCTTTAACTCAAGGCTGCTGATGTAACTCTTCACCTCGGGAGGCATATTTTTTTGATTAATCTGCATGTTATACTGAAACTGATCATCGGACACGGGGCACCTCGATTTGTTTGCCTGGCTGTGGCTGCCAGATATCCAGCGTCGGGTTGACCAGGATCAGGGCCTGGTAGGCCAGCGGGTTGCCATACAGCCGATTGGCCAGGTTGTCTAGCCGTTCACCCGACATAACTACTGTTGATTCACGATTGATTGGCATACAGGGCCTTTCCTGCGAAACTGATAGTGATTAACGATTCGCGAACGTCACCGGACTCGAACCATTCCGTTTCACGATATTTCCAATTCGTCACGACGCCCTCGAACATCTTGTCTTTCATCATCACGCCGATATGCGGTGGCCGCCGTTTGCCGAGGATCACTGCTTTCCACCGCTCGAGCAAATTAAGCAGGAACTTGTACTCGCCCAGCCGGTAGGCGCCATGCACAGGGAGACCATCCTCCTTCGCCTCATATTCAATCAGGGGTGCGGATGGATCGGCGATGAACAAGAACGGCAGGTCGAATTCGTACGGACCGGTGTGAATGAAACGAGGATTGCCTCCGTTGGCCATACCCGGTGGATTGATACGGTCCCAAACAATTTCCTGTTCGAACTCGAATTGCTCCGGATTGAACTGGAACCATAGCTTTTCATCGGTGTCCAGGTTGTAGAGTTGTCCTTTGAACACCTTAGCATGAAGGACGTCTGGATGGCTACGTTCTCTTCCTGAGGTTGGAATGACGAGCATTAGAACCTCCGTCCTCGGGCGATAGTATCTTTGTTCCTCTCCTGATTCTCTACCAGATTCGCTACTTCCTTCGCGTCGGCTCGCCGGGCATCGACGGATATCCGTCGGGTGCTGTAATCGTTGTAATTCTCGATCCGGTAACTACCATCGGCCGGTTCTTCCGATCGGTCGCGGCTACGCGTGGGGGGCGCTTCGGTATGCGAGGGGCGGGGTGCTCGAGGCGGTTCAGGCCCTCCGGATAGATGATCAATGAGACTCGTAATCGCACCGATAGCAAAGGGCGCCGCCAGCATGGCGGCGATTCCCCACGGACCGCCCAGAAAGCCCAACGCTCTACCGGCTATTCCTCCGCCAACCGCGCCCGCGACGCCGGCCCCGGCACGACCGGCCATGAAACTGCCGGCCCCGCGTACTCCGGCAGCGGCTCCCATGGCGGCGTTCGTCCGAACCGCAGAGGCGGTTAAACCGTCCAGGCTGAGAGTTGCTGCGTCGGCCTGCATCTTTGTCGTAGCCAGCCCGGTATTGAACTGCCCCAACGACCATTTGGCCATGCCGAGCACCGAAACCAGTGATATTGCCCCGCCTACTCCCAGAATCCCCACCAGGCCCGCAACCGTGGAGTGCAGCAGGAATGTATTGCTATTCACAAAGCCGAGCACGTCGCCCAACGCCTCAAGAAACCCGGTCACGCCCGGCATGATCGTCGCGGCCAGATTGATTCGAAGTCGCTTGAGCTGCTCGTTAAAGGTCGTCATCATGTTGGCGAAGTCCCTGTCGATGACACCCTGGGAGGTCATGACAGAATCGCGAATCCGCCGATATTCTTCCATGTTGGCCATCATCGGCTTAAGAAACGACAGTACCTGAATATCACGGAAAAGCCGGTTAAGCGTCTTCATGTCCCCTTTTGTCGTCTCGATGATGAGCTCCATCAGATGCTGAAGCGGGTCAACTCCCCGGAGTGTTGCCTCCTGCAATTCCTCGGCGATGTCGATGCCAAACTCCTCGAAGTTCTTCACTGTTTGTTCGCTCATGAGCTTATCGAGGAAGTTCTTGAAGTTGTTCGCGGCTTGAGCCGGATCACCTGCACCCTTCATCGCTATCTGTAGGGCAGCGGAGAGACGGCCAACACCTTTTAACCCGCGCAATCCTTCTGACTGAAGAGCCCCCGCACTCGCTGATATTCCCGCGAAATGCTGAGCCATGTCTTTGAGCTCGAAGTTCCCTTCTTTTCCGGCAGCCGTCACGATTTCCATGGCCTGTTGGAGGTCCATGGTCGCAACCTCGAGGTTATCATGCATGCGAAAAGCTGTATTCGCGAGATCATTCACGGCCGCCTGACTCGCCGTAGCGCTTTTGCCAAGGACAGGCATGAAGTCCAACGCCATGCGAGCATCAAGACCAGCCGCAACCAGAGTGTTCATTCCCGCGATTAGCTCGCTCTGTGTTTGATTAACGTCTTTAGAGATGCCGACCAGGCGATCTCCGAATTCACCTATTTCGGCCTGGGATAGGTCACCGACATTTCCCAGCGCTCTGAGGGCATGCTGGGCATCGGCGGCGTCGCGCGGAACATCGCTCAACCCCAATACCCGGCTAAGCCTGAGCCCGCCGGCCGTGATACCGAGGCCCCCGAGCGCGCCGACCACGCTGCCGATGGTCCCCGACATTCTCTTCATCGATCGCTCAGCCTGCAGGGTCTCCCGCTCCACATCATCACCCATGCGTTCAGCGGAACTCCCGACCGCACGGAAGCTCCGTTCCGCCCGGCGGGCGTCCCGATGCATCTGGTCACGCCAACTGACGACAGTGACCAGCCCTAATGTGTCGGTGAAGCTACTCATTGTTTTCCGTTTGTTTCACTATCCAGTCGCACCAGTGGATTCTGTCGGGGTGTTCCATGTTCATCAGCTCCAGATATCCCCACCCGAAAAACCTTGCCAGAAGAGCGATCTCGGCAGTCAGTTCCTTTATCGGGTACGGAAAGTGTCCGGCTAAATCTCCGACGGTACGGGGTCGAAAGGGGCGGTGGTAGCCGCGTCCTTCCCGTCGTCGGACTCCCCGCCGGCCTGATCGCCGAAGGCTTTGCTGTACTGATCTTCCATGTGCCGGAAATCTCTGGCGTCCAGCTGCATCAGGTGTTGACGGTTCACCTTTTCGATGTCCCCGATACATTTAATCAACCGCTGGAAAAGAACCACCTGCAGCTTAATCACGACGGCCCGACCGGCGAACAATCCGCCTACCCCTTGGAGGGGAATCGACGAATTGTTTTTGATGGTATCACGCACATCGGCGTCCTTGCTCACATCCCAGAGATCCTGATTGGTCGGGGCCCGCATGACAACATGCTTATGTACCCGCCCGTCGACCTCGAGACCATGCGGTAACTCGAATTCAATCGTCTGCATCGTCACTCCTATCGTTGTGCCAGCAGACCGGCCACTTGTCCGATCGTGCCGCTGAATATTCCTTTTGCTTCTGAAATCCCCCGGTGCTGCAGCGTCACCGTTTCATGGGCGGTCCGGTCACTCAGAGCGTCCAGATCGGGCGGCCCGGACCATTCTGACGGCCAGGCCGCGGTCAAATCCCAGCGCCAGACCTCAAACGGCACCTCCAGTCCAGATATGCTTACCGCATCGATCATGTAAATCGAGACGCTGCGCGTATAGTCCGGTTTGCCCGGCTCCCATCCGGAGGCCTCCGCGTGCCAGTCCCACAAGAAGCGGTCAGCAGTCATCAGCCGTTGAATCGTCACGGCCGAATCCTGTCGGCGCCGGGCGAAGCGGTGAACACCTCGGAAACCGCCTTCGTTGACTTCCCGCACCTGCAGTCGTGCTGTCAGGCCGCGGACAGCCGAAAAGCCCGCCACAAAGCGCGAGCCGGGCGGCAGGCCCTCAATCTCGACCGCGAAACGATGTTCAGTAAGCGGTTGCAGGTCCAGGACATCGAGGCGGTCAATGAGCGTCTCTGGCAGCGTGAACGGCAGCACTATGCCGGGGTCGCCTTTCGCACTGAAATCTGCACTTCGAACTCGAGGAAACCCTCTTCATCGGTGGCGTCCCACTCGATATCGCTGATCTGCTTGATCCAGCCGTCCTCGAAGTCCCAGCGCATAACCTCGTCTCCGGTCCGGTTGACCTGGACGATCGCACCGGAGCGTTTGTCTTTTGATCCCTGTTCGGCCCACCGCCACAAGACCAGCAGCGCCTCCTTGCCTCCCTCTTTGAGCAATTTCTTCAGGGTAATCATGCGACGCTGCAGTAAGCCGGACGATTCGTTCTGCGTCAGATCGTCGTTGCCCACGCGGTGGTTCGACGATCCCCAGATCAGCGCCGACAGCGAACAGGTCTGAAACGACAGAAACTGAATGCCGTCGATTTCGATACGGAACTTTGACTTCAGCTCCGCATTTGCCTCAGGGGCATCGATGTATTCGGCCATGTCAATTGACTCCTATCTCAAAGTCCTCGTTTTGTTAGCTCGTTATCGTCGCACCGGTACTGTCGGCCGTCAGCGTAATCACGATGTATTTCATCCGGCCGGTCGGCACATACCCGATCTCGATGTTCGCAATGCCCTGGGCGATTTCCGACTGGGGGTTGTTATCATCATCCATCTTGATGACAAATCCCTCCGGCACGGCGGCCGTGGGTGTTATCGCACCCCGTCGAACCTGTTCGTTCAGGAAGTTCCGGATCCGTCTGACGGTCGATTTCCAGGTCTGGGGATTGTGCGGCTCAAACACCGAATCAGTCAGCGCGAGCTCCAGCGATCGGCCTATAAACGCCCACTGCTCGGCCACCCCGAGCGCCTGCATGTCGGCACTGGCCGAAAGCGTGCTGTCGTTGTAGACCAGCGTCCCCCGACCCGCAAAAGCCCGAATGCCGTTGATCTTGCCGTCATCGAGCGTCCGGTGTTCCCCGACCGAAATCGGATACTCAAGCCCGGCCACCCCGGCCAGCTGTTCGTTACCGATCGATTTGTGCACCCCGCGCCGGGCGTCCTTGTCCACCGCCGTCCCCATCACCGCCGCCGACGGCGGAATCCAGACCGGTACCGATTCGTTACCGGTATTCAACCAGGGCCAGAACATGGCGATCCGCTGCCCTTCGAAGCTGGCGGCGAACGTTACCGCCTCCGCCACGGTCTTGCTGTACGGCACATCGGCGTAGAACATGACTGTCTGCCGGGTATTGGCATAGTCCAGAGCGGCCTGATACAGGCTCTTGAGCGCCGCCTCGGTATCGGCATCGCTGAGCAGGGGATCCGGACAGCAGAAGCGGAATAGATCAGACACGGCATCCAGCGCATAGACGCCGGTTTTGTTGGCTGCGCTGCCTTCGTAATCGGTACCGATGACGTCAGTCAGGCCGTCGGCGCCGGCAGAGAGCGCCTGGGCACTTGCCGTGACTGCCGGGAGATCGGTATACCCGGTATCGGTTGTCTTGAGGTCGGTGACGGTGATATAGTCGCTGTCGACTTTCGTTTCGCAGAAAAACGTCACGGCGTCGTTCATGGAAAGGCCGGTCAGCGTCTCAATCAGCTTGCTTCTGTCGTAAACCTCGATCTTGAATTCCAGCGACTTGACGTCGTCAGCGGAAGAGTAGGCATTAGTCAGACCGCCGGTCCAGTAGACCGTCTTGTTGGCCGCGTCGATCTGGGTGATCCGGACCTGTTCCTGCTGGGTGCCGTTGTCAAGCTCGATATCCGAACCTACTTCCAGCCCGCCGACCGATGTCAGCACGGCAGATGTGGCTCCGGATGACACATTAGCCGCCAGGGTGGTCGCGAGAATGCTGTCATCGAGGATCTTCACGGCCAGCCCGTTGCCCCAGGACCCTTCGCTTTTTGCCTCAACTTTGAGCGTGTTGGCGGGTGTCCCTTGCCGGTCTTGCAGGGTCACCGTCGCCTTGGCCGCTGTCGAACTGGCCACCCGAACGACATACAACTGCCCGGCGCCGACCTTCTTGAAGAACGCCTGCACCGAGTACCAGCTCGAGGCATTGGTCGCCGGCTTTGCGCCGAAGATCCGCTGGAACTGGGCGAACGATGTGACCAGCGTTGCTTTTTGCAGCGGCCCCCGTTCAAAGTTGCCCATCAGGGCGGAAATCCCGGTTGAAATTCCGACGATCGCTCCGGAGACCTGCCCCTGTTGGAGATTCACTCCGACATCATACTTGGCCATTATTCATCCTCCTCGGACTCTGTATCTTCAACTTCGTCATGTTCTGCTATTAACGACTCCGCCATCGGTTCCTCGATCCGGGTCAAGGTGCCACGATGAATCTGCCAACGGGCACGCAGTGAGAGATCATCATCAGTGTAATGCCGGGACGTCGACTTGCGCGGACCGAGGACAATTGTCTCACCGTCGACCACAGTCGTTACCGGTGTATAGCGCAGATTGAGCAACCCGAACTTCGTCATGCCGCCTCCACCGTGAAGAGTTTCTCATTTATTGTCGCCTGGATGCTGGTGATCAGGTTCTCCGTGCGACTGCCGGTCGGATGCGCAAACCAGACCGGAAATACGAACCGGTACGCCTTGCGAAAGAGACTCATATCGGACACATCATCGATCAGGGTACCTGTGCGCGGGACAATCGGCCGTCGCGTGCCGTCCGGCAAATCGATCATCAACTGCGCGCCGCCGATAACGGTCATCCTCTCGGTAATGGCCCAGTCCTCGCCCCTCTGTTCACACGCCGTGTCGACTTGAAAGAGCAGGTCAACCGGGATCGGTACTGGTGTGATTTCACTGGTGCCGGCAACCTGATCATCGACACGCGTTTCAGTGTACCCGCCGAATCGACGGTCGGATGCCACAGAGGCATCGACAAGCAGTAAGGTCGCAGCGGGGAAAGTCCGGTTCGTTTCATTCTCCCACCGCTCGTCACGAAAGGCGATCTTCACGGGTACCGAAAATGCCGCAGAGCCGCCGCCGGGTTGATACGCCTGGAGATTCGTGAACTGCGTTTCAAACGCCGTCAGCAAGCTCTCGAATATGTCTTTGAGCGTGACCATCAGTAGGGCCGATATCTCTTTCCCCGGATAGCCGCCTCTCCGGCTGCTTTGTATCTTTTCCTGATGGCAGGCAATTCCCTGCGATAGGCGATCTCATCAAACGGCCGGGGCGGAATCACCACTCGTTTGGTCAACACGAACCAGACTTCGATGTCATCGCCGCTGCCTTTCGGCTTACCGAGTATATTCGTTCCCTTGGGATGAATGAGGCCGGGAATTTGTCGCGTTGACCCGTATTGCCGGCGCGCCCGGGCTGCTTCTTTATGCACGGGTATGGCCAGTGACTGGGCGTTCTTCGGAACAATAACAGCGCCACGCGCGAGCACCTTCGCGATCGTGGCGGTATCAACACCCTCTGAGCCTTCACCGCCGTGGAATACGCCTACAGCATAGCCAACGCTGGGTATCCTCCTCTGATCTATCGAGTGGGCGAGATCACCGTTGTCGGTCAGAGGTCGTGAACTGCCTTTGTATTCGACAGTCAGTGGCGCATTCGGCATTATCTGAGCGTCACCCTGCATAATAACTTCTCGCATAGCATCGCGCAGACTCAGGGCATTGGCATGATCGGCTTCATCCATATTGGCTCGCATCAGCTTGACCATGCGATTCAGTCGCCGTCTGGCGTCCCGCCAACCCTTGAACTGCACTCGCGCCGGCATTAGCGTCTCCCTACATTGCGTTGGACAGGCACCATGTAGCGCAAAAATCCATCGTCGGTTTGCATCTCCGGAACAGCCCGTCCGGTTGCCAGGTATTCGCGCCCGTCGGTCGGCAGTACAAACGAATCACCCACATCGATACTGATCTGGGCGTCGTCGACGTGTTTTCGCGCGATGAACAGGACGACATCAAACTTCATTTCCAGCCCCAGTTTCTCGCGTGTCGCGCGTGCGGGCGCGAAGTCCACCTGGGCCGGCAACGTAACCGACGACCCCTGGTAAGCCGTCCCCTCGATCGGCTCACCAGTGATGTCGTCGACAGTCGGCGCACCTTTCGCGGTATACGTCACAGTGGCATCGCCGGCAATCTCCCGAACGGATTCGGGATATCTGTCTTTGAGAAACTGGGTCGGTTTCATTCTCTCGCCGCTATGATCTTCTGTATCATCAGGTTATTCTGGTCAACGATCCGGGTCATCAGTTCAAGCTGTTTCTGGCCCATTTCCGCGTTCGCCCGTACCTGGTGTTCGACATTGATCAGGCGCGTTTCGTTGACCGCGATATCTCGTTCATTCCGGTTGACTTTCCGGACAATAAAGGTGTGAGCGCTACCGACGCCGCCAAGCAATCCCAGAAGCAGTATCAGCAGTCGGATCAGCCATTCTTCGCCCAACAGAAGTCCCCTTTCGGTTTATACTGCCGCCATTCTGACACCTTTGAATCTGGCGATCGCAGACGGAATCATGGGATCATCAAATCTGCCGGAGCGCATCTGCAAAAGCTTCTCGGAAAGCTCATACTCGTAATCACGGTTGCGCTCACGCTTTACGAGACCCGCCCGACGCGCGCTGGTGTCGCCAATTTGCGGCAATAACTCAGTTGCCATTCGAAGCACCGCGTCCTTCACCAGGGCCGGTGGTTCCTCAGTGTCGTCGACGTAACCGAAGGATCCGACAATCACGATGTTGCCGGTCCCCTTGCGCCACGTGCCGTAGGTTTTGATCAGTCGGGGATAGAGTTTGCCTGCATCTCCGTACGGTTGCCAGACCGAGTACGCGTCCGAGTCGAGCTCTTCGCCATTGACAGTCACACTGCTGACAGCGGTGGCGTTGATCGGCGGGACCGGCAAGAGTAAAACAGATTGACCCTGCCCGTCGAGTCGCAAGGTGTAGTCATCGCGACGCTCGAAGAATTTCCCGGTGAGGTCTTCAAAGAGCGTCGAGGCAAGGTCAATCCGCTTTTGCACCAACTGATCGGAATAAGGGGGGTCGGTGACCCCCTCATCCCGCATATCCTGTACTGTGGCGTAGGCCATGCATTAGGCGCTCTTCGGGATCAGCGTCGGCCGAACCGTGTTGTCCTGACTCTGCGTGACCGTGGTGTCGCCGGTGCGGTTGACCGTCACATTGGCGATATGCACCCAGGCCGCCTTGTCGTGAATGACCGCCTCGATGTCCGAGACGCTCGGTGCAACCTGGCTTCCGGTGGTGGCAGCGGTGCCGGCCACGATTTTCAGTGCGACGGCGCCGGTGTCCGGATGCATCCACGCAATTACCGCGTAGACTTTACTGTTGCCGCTGGCCATGATGTTGCCCGCCGCTTCAAGCAACTGGTCAGCGGCGCCGACTTCGAGCTTCTTGCCGTCGACATAGACAATACCGGGCGTGATATCCACCCGGTAGCTACCGTTTCCGGTACCGGTCAACTGAGCACTGGCTGTGGTCGGATCCTTAACAAACCCGCCGTCTACGCGAAAGCGCAGCAAGGCCCCTTCCGGGGGCATGCCGCCGACAACGCCGTAGCCAATGTTCCCTAAGGTCTTGTTCGACATGGTCCTATCTCCATCAAAGAGTTACCGGTTATTGCTTCCGTTCTCAACTGAATCGAACGACAGCGGAGATCACTCCCCGCCGTCGTTGCCTGCCGCCGAGAGAAGCTTTTTGATCGTCGCCTCGCCGATCTTCGGGACCTTTTTCAGGTCCTCGGGTGCGGCCGTTGCTATCTCCAGTAAGGACGGGTAGCCCGCTTCCTGGAGATTGGCGAGTTGCTCAGGGGTCACCAGCGACTCAAGAGTTACCTCGTCACTGCCTTCGCCCGGAGCGGGTGGCTCCCCGCCGTCGTTGCCTGCCGCCGAACCATTGCCGGCGCCACCGGGCGGGGCAGGTGTCGGCTTAGCTCCGGTAGCGTTATCCGAGACTTCACGGGATTTCTCCGTGAAGGCCCCCGGATGATTGCGCAGGACGCGAAGGCGAGCCACGTCGCCCTCGTTAACCAGAATCCTCTGGCCCTTGTGGCAGTTGATTCCCTGCGCGCTGAAACTGACTGCCTTGCAGGTGAATTCGTATTGTATCACGCTACTTCACCTCCTTAAGCCGCGGCTTCCCACGGGAAGCGCACGTGCGGCAGCGCCATGTTCTTGACTTTGATGATGCCCGGCAGAATCGGCTCCGGTACAACTACCGCAAACCGCAGCCACACCACGACTTCGATCCGGTCGGTGTTCTTGTTGTACTCGCGGTAGCTCCGCATCTCCCGACACATGATCAGGTTAAAGTTCTTCGGCTCGCCAAAGTACAGATCGGTCTGATCAGCCGGGCGGACCTCGTAATCAGACGCTGTGGTCGACACTGTCGTCTGACCGAGCAAACTGGTCGTGTCGATCAGCAGGTCAGTCCCGGACTTGTACCCGGTCGCATACTCCTGCTTCCCGGTGGTCTTGTGAGCGACCAGGAACCGTCGACCGACACCCTTATCGACCGAGGCGGGATTGCCCGCGGTGACCAAAGTGCCGAGGTTGAAGGTGATGTACGTCGTATTGTCAGCAGCCGACGTCGGTGCAATCGCGTCCGGCCCTTTGTCGTCACGAACGTACGGATTCATCACCGCCTGATCGAGGTACTCCGAGCCCAGACGCTTGCTTGTCAGGGCCAGGTCACCCAGGCTGGTCGCTCGGTTGGCAATGGTGTCCTGCCAGTGATTGATCACGCGATCGTTGAGCATGAACCGCATGCCCGGCTGTTCCCGCCAGCCGAACGGCAGCTTGTCACGCATCGCAATGAATATCTTCTGATCAAACGGCCAGCCATTAGCGTCGACAACGGTGGCAGCATCGGTCTGGAGATCGATGCCGTTCTGTGACCGCAGCGCGCGGTTGTCGCGGGTCGTATCCGGCAGGCTGACGTTAGCGTTCATCGAGATGTCGGCCAGGTTGTTGCCCAGCTGGGTGTAGAAGTCCTGCATGACCGACTGCTCGAAATTAGCCTCGCCGGCAGCGCGGAATTCATCCAGATCGTCCATGTCGAAAACGATTTCGGCTTTGTGCTTCTTGCACACGTACTCGACAAAGCCAGTCGCCGGCCGGCTGGTCACCTGCCGCTCGACATCGTCGCCGACGTACTCGACCACGTATCCGTCATGGTAACGGTACTTGATACGACCGGTCCGACGCTGACGGGTAGCCATCGAGATCGCGCTCAGCCACTGGTTGTGGCGGCGCGTGAGGTTGATCATACCGACCACTTCGGGCTCGGGGATCAGTCCCCCGTAGTCAACACCATCCGTGACACCAACAATGCCGTCAGTGTCCTTGAGGATGCTGTGCTTTCGCATGACGTCCCGCAGGTCTCGCTGCAAGTCAGAACTTCTGCTCATAGTCCTTTCCTCCGATATAGCTTACTCAGTTTCAGTCAGTTTCAGGCCTGCGGGTTGATGGTTATTTACCTCAGGTGCTTCGACGCCGTTATTCCTTTGCGGTAGCAACCGCACCGTTGACAGCGCTGTGGATAAAGCCCTTGGCCAGCCGTTCGTCCCGCTGCTCTGTCGTCTCGTTCTTGTTGACGTCCGTCGGTTCGGTCTGCGTGCCCGGTTCGCGGTCACCGTTGGGCCCGGTCGGCGTTATTTCCAGCGTAGTTAAACGCTTCTGGAGACCGTTAAGCCCCTCGATGGCCGTAGTGATGTCCTTGCTCATCGTTTCGATCGGATCCTCGCCGTCCTCGCCGTTGAGCTTCTTTTCCATGGCGGTCAGGCGGGTGTCGATTTCATCAATCTTGTTCAGCTTCTCGCCGACCTCGGATTTGACGACCTCCGTGACGGTGTCCTTGAAACCGTCCTTGAGGGATTTCTGCAGTTCCTCCATCTGTTCCTTCGTCATGACATCGCCCTCCATTGGCGTATTCGATTTCTCGGTTGATTCCTTCTGCTTGTTCTTGATAGCTTCCATCCGGGTGACCAGGCTGACGATATCACCCTTGAACTGATCGATGGACTCGGTGATCGCAGTCACCTTGTCCTCGACCTCATCGTCACCCATGATGCTCTGGATGGATTCCTCGAGCTGGTAGTTTTTGTCCCAGAACTGGCGGCGAAGGTCCTTCAGCTCACCGGCCTCGTCATACGACAGCGCGTCACCATCACCCTTGACGACTTCGACGAGCTTATCGAAACCCGCCTTTAGCGCCCGGATAATTGATCCCTGATTGGATTCATCGGCCAGCTCCGCATCCGCTTTCTTCCCGATCGGCGTGCGTTTGCCGAACCCGCCCAGGGAGAAGGCAGTGTACTCGCCCTTTTCAATTTTCTTCCAGACAGGATCACTCGTGACCTGCATCCCCACCCAGAGTCCACCCGGGGACGGGGGAGCATCCGCCGCTTTGGCGATGCTGCCGTCCTTGTCAACGGCTACCTCGATCGGGTAGCCACCGCCGATCGTCACGTGCGAATCACTCGCGCCGGTACCGTCTGCAGTTGCGTGGGCGAGGTTTTTCATGAAAGAATTGCGGGCTTCTTCGATGTCTTCCTTGGTCACGACATCGCCCTGGTGGTCGGCCTTATCCGGTACCAGCACGTAGCCGAAGACCTGCTTTTTGACGGTATCGATCTTGGCAATCGTGGCAATGGCGCCGATCACTTCCGCGCCCTGCGGGGCGGCTTCACTTTTCACGATCGCATACACGGCATCGGGAACGGCGCCTTTCTTGCAGAACGCCACGTGCCGCATGTCGATGTCAGACAGCTTGTTCTTGGCTGTTGGGACTTGGTCCTGGCGATTCATATCAGCTCCTTATCAATTCAACTTTGTTAGTCCGGCCTGAAAACAACATCGACAGTCACGCCCGACACTCCGCTGGCGTGATAGTCAATCCCCAACTCAATGCAATCGTTTGCGGCGACCGTAATGCCTGGGTTCTCGTCGCTGTGCGCGTACCGATACTCTTCGGCGCCCGGGTTGATACGGTGATTCCATACGGTGCTGCTCAGCGTCAGAGCCGAGGCCCCCCCCGAGGCGCCCTTAAGCAGATGGACGGTGATATCCCCCGCGGCCGTCACGTGCTGGGCTACTACTCGGATAGCGACGATGGTCCCGGATACCGGCGAAACGTGGATGAGGTGTTGATCTGACTCGGCAAGATCCGCGGTAATAGCCCCCGTCGCGCTGAATCCCCAGGTCGGTTCGACAGCATGGGTGTGATCGGCTTTTACGTGCTGAATCGTTTTGACGATCTTGCCGGCAATTCGAATATCATACGTGCCCGTTGCCAGCGTCGGGACCGACCAGTTGCCGTCATTGTCGGCGGTAACCTCGGTGACAAGAGTATCTGTCCCGGCCTCGTATATCTGCACCAAAGCACCGGGATCGATCCGAACAATATCGGAATCCGGTGCGAGTCTGAATGCTGAGTCCTGATAATCCGCCATCTGGGATCCTTTTTTGACCGGGCGGGGCGCAACTCCCGCCCGGCGAACCAATCAACCTCTAACAGGAGACCTCAGGCAAAACACCCTCGGCCTATTGCAGTTATTCCTTATAGGGGAGAAAATCAAAATCACTTCCCGCACAGAAATTTGCGGAAGTGAGACTTTTATGCGGCGCTTCTGGCCGCCTGAGCGGATACACCGACGACCGTTGTCCGGCAATACCAGTGATAGGGAGGCATACCGATCCCCATGTTGACAAGTTCTTCGCTTGATCGGTCTTCGACTTGTTCGGCCTTCAGCCAGGGGGCAATTTCTTTTACATCGTCCGGCGATGCGGCCAGCATCAGACGATTGCGTTGCTTAATTGCTGCCTGTGACGGTATGAGCTGTCCGTCGAGATTTCTACAGATGGGACTGGTGCGTTCATCGCGGACAGCGACGATCCTGAGATAGGGAACGGCCAGCTCCTCGTAGGCAGCCACTTCGCCGAATTGTCTCGACCGGTTCACGCCATTGGCGGCCAGTCCGCGCCAGTAGTGATCCGGTTTGCTCGGTACGCCGGGGTACCCATCGAAGAAGTCTCTGAGCTTGTCACCGATCAATTCACGCCCCAACCCTTCGTCGATCCCCTCTCGTATTACCTTCGCTATGTCGGCCGACAGGTGGCGATCGTAGTACTTTCCGATCCAGTACATGTGGTGATCATTGAGCCACTCGACTGCGACATCATCGAACTTGTCAAACTTGGCCCTGATCGTTCGGCTGGAATAGATACCTCTCTTCGCCAGCTTGTACGATCCCAGAAATATCTCCGGCAACTTGCGTGCAGCCGGTACTACGAACTTCTTGTCGATCTGCTGACCCATCAGAGCGAGGACCCGGCTGATTTGCTTTTCAGTGATTTCACCATCCTGAGCTGCCAGACGCTTGATGGCTACTTCGACTGCGCCTCGACTCGCGCTCGCCCAGCCCGACAGCAGCAGCTCTGCCATGGACTCCTCAAACGGCAGGCGCTCCCCCTCTCCAGCCTTCGCTATCGCACAACCGCAGGTACACTCGAGGAAATTCCCGGTGGCTTCGTCCAGGGCGACCAGCTCGTCTCGAGTCGCTTTGGCAAGGTTAAGCTGACTGAAATCAGGCAGAATCGGCTTCATTGCTTTCTCGTTTCTGTAATTCTTCCGAAATCCGTTTGCGCAACTCAACGACCTGATCGACGGTCTTGGCCACCGACGATGCCTCTTCGTCATCATCGTCGGCGCCGTTGTTGAGAGGCGTTAAGGCCAACGCCTGCCGCCGCTGGTCGGCCAATGTGACGTTGAACAGCTCTTCATCAATTTCGCGTGGAACCCCCCGCATCTGATCGACCGCTTCCTGAATCACACCGATCGGCAGAGCTTCTTTGACGACACCCATGGCCCGGAGGGTCTCCACGTGATCGGTCAGTGTCGGCCGCTTCAACTTCAGCGACCAGAAGTTAATCGATAGGTCTGAAAGTATCGTGGCGTTGAATCTATGCTCGAACCGGCGCCGTTCCGGATCAAACACTTGTTGTTCAGCCAGTCGTACGGCCGCCAGGGCAGTCGCGAAGTTATACTGTTTCTCACTGCCGAAGTAGATCGGGGGGAGCCGATATAACTGCACGATATCGTTGTCGGTGCGTTCCAAATACCGCAAGAACTGTGCGTCGTTATTGATGAACTTCGTCAGCGGCTCAAAGCGTATCGTCGGCGTGCTGAGCTTCTCGCCCTCCACTTCGCCGACATTCATCGGCACGGCCTCGATGATCAGGCCCTTGTGATAGTTGTCCAGGCCCTGGATCGTGTCCCGGAAGAACCGCTGCATTTCATCAACGGTATCCTGTGGAACATGTCCTCCGGAGACAGACAGAATATAAGGCGGGATTCCTTTGTTCTCGAAGAAGCTGTAGTTGACGACGGCCGCCTTGTGTGCGCCCAGCACACTACGAAGCGCAGGATACCAACGCGGCTGACCGTAATTCGCATAGTTCGGCCCCTGAGTAAACACGAGGACTTCGGAAGCCAATTCTTTGCGGCTGGAGGTGGGTTCCCCGTCCTTCCAGCTAATCGGCCGAGGGTCGCCGAATTCCTTGAAGTACACCTTCTTCTGGCCGTTGATCATCTGGACGTGGCGGCGGAAGCGAGCCCGACGGGGCTGCTCGTAAAACGTCCCGTCACCCGCGCGAATCCGCTGCGTGAACGTGGTTGTCTCGGTGTCGATCGGTGTGATGCGCATCGAATAAGCCGGCAACGGGTGCAGCTCGATAATATCACCGGCTATGGTCCGGACCACTTCGATATACCCGCGGCCAACAGCTTCATAGTCGTCGTGCATCTCACTGCCGACCTCGATGAATGACTGCTCGTGATTCGGATACGTCAGCAGTCGGCTCAGCAGCTCCTTTTCCTCCTGGGCCGCGTCGGGCAGATCGTCATCTTTTTCGACATGCGGTGCCCGCTCCAGTTCCCAGCCGAATCCGAAGACGTTAGTCTTCATCGCAGTGATCGCCTTAGACAGTGCCGGCGACACTTCCCGGAGCTGATTGGTGAACAGCAGATCAAACGGCGGGGGGACAATATCAAATCCGATATGGACCGGCTCCGTCGGGTCCTGGGCTCTGGACTCGCCGGTATCACCTGAAGACTGCTTAAACAGCGGGAATGATCGGCTTTCGCCGATGACATGCGCGGTAACTCTCCAGCCCCGTCCGCCGGCGGTGATCGTTTTTTCGGCAGTTTCTGTCATAACCGTGCCTCTCTATTTTGATGACTGTTCTTTCAGCCGTCTCATGCGCGCCTGGCCTTTCAGGATACGCAGGATGTAATATTCACCGATCCAGAGTGCCATGACCTGGTCAGAATACTCGCCGAGCGGGAAGCGGTGCAGCTCATCAATCAACGTCTTGCTCAACTCCTGGTCCTCTTCTGTCGCATACGGTAGGCGATAGTTCATGCATTCAAATTGCGCGCCCAGGTGCGGAATCCCTTCGTAGGGATCATTCTTGTTTGTATCCGTTTTGTGCTTCGTCAGCTTCATATCCGTGCCCTCGATCAGGTTGTGGGCATGGATGATGCCGAAGGCGTTCTTTTCGATCACGCACCGAAACGGGTTAAGCCGCTTGTAGAACTTCTTGATTGACTCTTCTTTTTCATGCGGACTCTTCCCGCGAAACCGATCGATCGCGATCAGTTCCCGCGTCAGATTCGGCAGCAGGCCGATTCCAGCCTGGACAAAGTAACTGTCCTCATTTTTCTCCGCTTCCTTTTCGTCAACTGCCAGCGCCGGATCCACGGCGTGGATGATATACAGATACCGCTTGTGTCGTTCCTCCGAAATCACTCCCCGCACGTACGACAGCCCTTCGTCCCGACATTGGTGGAGATGGGCCAGCGGGAATGGGGCCGTTGAATCATCGACAATGATTGACTGATACTCGGCGTTGAACACCCGCGTGCCCAGGTTGACCCGCTCAAGCAACAGCCATTCCATGGGCCGCTCGCCGGGCCAGAGGACCTCGCCGCGGTCTTTGCCGCGGAATATGACCTCGAACTCCTGCAGCGTGCCGTCTTCGACTTCGATTGGTTGGTCGAGTTTGCGGATTTCGTAGTTTTCAGGTTCACGCAGGATGGCTGGATCAACCCGGGACCGCCACATCGGGTTTTCGATCCGATCCTGATATATGTCCCCGAATCGTTTCCGGGTGCCAATCATCCACACCCGTCCGCCTCGCTCAAGCAGTGGCAGGTAGGTCCGGAGGACCTCTTCTTTGAGTTTCTGGATCAGTTCGGCGGTATTGGTTTTCTTCAGGTCGATCACGTCATCGAAGATGATCACGTCGAACCGGCCACCGGTCGGCGAGCCGTAGACACCGGTCGCTTCCAGCGTCGGGTCTTTCATGTTCTTGGTCCGGATGACCTCGATCGCTTCGCTCTGCCAGATGCGGCTGTGACTGTGGTTGTAGAATTGACCGAAGTCGTTGATCAGGCGCTGATTTCGCCTGAGCTCGTGCCGGATGACCATGACGTGTTTCTTGGCCAGGCCTTTACTGCCGCCGGCAGCCGTCACGACAAGGATGCGGATGTTTCGGTTGCGGCAGATCAGCCATAAGGGCAACAGCTTTGCCGCCACTTCACTCTTGCCGTGCATCCGGGGCGCACACAACACTGCCCGGGCCGATTGCAAGAGGAACTCCGCCCAGCCTTCCTGATGCCGGGCCAAAGTAACACCAAAGTAATACCAGCAGAAGAATATGAACGACCGGGAAGCCAGTTTCACGCGTGCGAGCTTCACTGCCAGGATGAGGGTAGCCGCAGCGCGCAGGGCGATGATGTGAGCGATTCCGGCCAGCTTCTTACCCACCGCCGCCCTCCTCGATGGTGAACTTATTGCTCACGATCCACTTACCCAATGCATCAAGGCCCTTATTCCCGAGCTTGTCGACGACTTTCAGGGCTGCTTCGATAATATCGGGGCGGCCGGAGATCGTCCCGGCGACATCTGCGTCACCGCCGACCCCGGCGTGATCGCAGTACTCGAGGATGCGAACGACATCAGTAGCGGTGGTCCGTGAGGCGTCGGCCTTGGTGAGGAAATTTTGGACGGTCTTGTTGCGGACGGCAATAGCCAGCCGGGCGTTGTTCATCTGGGATTTGGCCAGTGACTTATCGGTCGACTTCTGGACCTGCTGGCTGATTCCCTTCAGGCGGGTTTTCCAGTCGTATTTCTTGGCCACCCGCCCGACCGAGGAGGTCGGCACGCCGAACTTTTCGCCGACCTGCTTGTAACCGCCTTTCCCCTGTTCCCTGAGCTTCGCATAGAGCTTAAACATCCGCTCCGCTTCGGCGTCGGTGATCCGCGCGCCCTTGCGGCGGGATTCGGTCTTCGAAGTTTTATTCCGGCTTGACATCAAACCAACTCTCATAGCTGGCGAGGGAGCAGTCCTGGTCGCGACGTGGAATGTTCCCGGCCGCAATTTCGCTAAGGGCCCGCTCCAAAGCAACGACACCGGCCGGGACGAAGCGAGTGTGATATGCCCGGCCCGGGCTTTCACCAGGCTTCAAGACAACGGGCTCCTGAGTGCAGATCGGCCCGGTATCTAATCCCCCGTCGCACCAAAACCACGTGACTCCCGAGACCCGCTCACCAAGGTGAACCGTCCAGCGGATGGCATCAGGTCCTCGATGATATGGTAGGATTGACGGGTGGAAAATCAGCGTGCCGAGTGACGGTGCGGCCCATTCCTGCTCTTTAAGAATTCGCTGCAGCTTGGGGGCTATCGCCAGGGTCGCTTCTGAAGGATTCTCGACCTCCTCAAAGCCATGTTCAACCGCCAAACGCCCGCAATTCCCAGCGAATTCGCCGTCTGCCGGATACAGATAGAACGTTGGGTTCACTGGGCCGCCTCGACGCCCGCTTGGCCGTAGTAACGAAATCCCTGCACCGCACGGAAGTGACCGCCATACCCGCTCCCAACGGCCACCTGTCTACCTCCCTTCCGTTGCTGTGAACGCTTGAGTGATCGCAAAGACTTACCTTTGTGACCGCCGTAAAGGGCAGACGTCAACTGACGCCATCTCTTGTCTCTCCTGAGCACATGGCAAAGCCCTGGATGCGACGTATGAAATAGCGTGGTCAGCTTCCGACCGGGCATTCTGGCACCATCTGCACCTTGCATCTGCATCTCGCAGATTTCGTTGAGAAAGCGCAGCCCCACCCCGGCGCCCTGCCACTCGGGCATGACAACCAGACGGCATGCACGCGCCTCGATCCTTTTTCCCTTGTTGATCGTCGCAACACCGATGTGGCACACGAGCTCAGCGTCCACGGTGCCGACATAACATTTCGCGCCGACCATCTTGGGCACCTTTAGATAGTGATGCGGTTCAAAAAGCGGCCAGAAACGCCAGTCCGTCTGCCAAATTTCGAGGTCGAATTTTGGGCGTCGCCAAAGCCCCCTCCCGGAGAATTTCCCCGTAGCGACGTCAAAGATCCAGTCCGGCTCCAACCAGTCGATGATATCGTAATGACATGAGAGCAGGACCGCCTGCCCCGACGTGCGTTTCCACGATTTTGCGAAGGCCAGTGCGCCGAACTTGGCGATCTGCCGATCAACCACCGAAGAGAATTCGTCGACTACAACCTTCGCCGGTTTCTCGGCGATGATCCGTGCCAGATCCGCCCGGAACTTCTCACCATTGGAAAGCACAGAATAGGGTCGTAACCACGTCGGCACGTCACCCAGCCCAACGGCCGCCAAGGCACCTGTTACGGCGTTAAAGTCCCCCTG
Organism: uncultured Ignavibacteriales bacterium; assembly: GCA_964612145.1. Taxonomy (GTDB): domain Bacteria; phylum Zixibacteria; class MSB-5A5; order GN15; family FEB-12; genus JAGNLV01. The sequence goes on from CAZTBP010000001.1 coordinate 42,122, forward strand.
TGGCGCGATTCCGTCGACAATCGGCTTGTTCCTCGGCCATCCGGTTGGTCGATATAACGCAGCCTTTCCGAATAATTTCAGGCCCATGCTTGTCTTCCCGCTACCACTCGGGCCAACTATCAGGCCAAGGCGCCAATCGTCATCGTCGATCGGTAACTCGGCCACTAAGTCGAAATTGGCCCCGGTCTCCGCGTTGAATAGAGATTTGACCCTGGCCGCCCGGTAGCTGTCGAAGTCGCTGCAACGGTTGTGCACTTCGATCTTCATGTCGTCACGACCTTGCAGTTGTAGCCGGCTTCCTGAAGCCCCTCATACGTTTCCTGCTGGTGACTTTCGCTGTCGCAGATCACAATGACGCCGTATTGCTCCCGATATTCGTCCCCGGGCACGCCACCGACCTCGTCAGCCTCGACCGCCTCGCTGAGCTGCCGCTCTACGTCTTTGAGGCCGGCGTCGTCAAACCCGATATCCTCAATCTCGAATCCCGCCGCGACAATCTGATCGATCTGGGCCTGCAGCTTCTCGAGCTGCCAGTCGGCGTGCTGGGCCGTCCGGTTCGAAGTCACGTTGTACGCCGCGAAGGTCGCCTCGTCGGCAAACTCGCAGACGATAGCCGGGAACGCCTTATCGCCGCGCTCCCTGGCCGCTTTCCACCTGGTGTGACCAGCACATATCCGGCCATCAGTATCGAGCACAATCGGCTCGACGGCGCCGAACTTGCCGAGCGACCGTTCGAGGATTTCGACGACATGATCGTTGACGCGGGGGTTTTTCTCGTAGGGTTTCATGTCTGCCAGCGGAAAGGCCTTCCGCATGGAGACGATCTTGACAAGCTGGTCGGCTGGTGCAGATTTCTCAGTCATGGCTTCCACCCTGATCTCGCAATTTCAGCAGGATTTCTCCTGCCGGTATCTTTCTATACCTCTAAATTGCGAAGGGTTTAGCCGTTACAAATCACTTCCGGGAAAGAAGCGACGATTGACAAGACATATTGACTTAAGCTCTTAACGTGATTATGCTTCGACACACATGGCTTATCCTAAATTGCATAGACTGCTTAGGCATCCACTGATCGTCACCGTAACTCCCGCACTAATTATCCTCTTGGGGCCAATAGCCTGGAACGTCATATCTAAACCTGACTATGGCCTAACGGCGACTGTTGACTACAATCACTTTGCCCTACCTTCTAACCTGACGGATCATATGAAATATAATAGAGAGTTTTGGATAGGCGGTCTCGATACTACATTTACGCAAACGCGTACTCTTCTCGAGGGCTCGGTTTCCAATGGTAGGGAGAAACAGATTACGCAGGTAAAGCTCCGAATTAAAGGCGCACGCTGGTATCAATTAGACCGGTTTGATGGTTCGACCGAAGAAGGTCCCATCGTTGATGTAATCGAGCTCCACACGCTTGATCCCGGCGAGTCGGTAACTTGTCGTATCTGGTGTACTCAGGCCCATGAGCGATCGAATATCCTACTGAGTCACAAAGACGGCGTTGGCGAAGTATATGTCGAATCCAATCATGAGAGCATACCCTGGCTAGTAATATTTTTAAGCTTTGTCATGGGAGGTTTGCTTTTTATGCTAGTCAGCTCGCTATTGTGGGCTTATGAAGTCTTGAAGCGCACCCGAACTAATACCCCGTCCTCCTGACCTTATCCCGGAACTCGCAATGCCCACAGTTCGGAGCAGCCGGCGGCATTTCCGGTTGCGTTAAAATCTCCATCACGCGCCGCAGGAAGTCATGGAATCCCTCCGGGTCCAGGTCAAACGGCAGCCAGGTCATGTCGCAGGCGTAGCTGACGACTCCATCATCACCCAGGCTCATGCTCTGATGGTCAATCCCGATCAAACCGATACAGGATATCGGTTTGACGCTGAACTTGTTCGGCGCCGGGTGTTCCAGGCAGTATGCATATGAGCGGAGTTGTCGGGCGTAGAGCCGGGCATGCTCGCTTTTGACGTTGGCTGTTTTGAAGTCAATGACGCCGTATGAACCATCGTCAAACTTGATGATGGAGTCGAACTTGCCACGGATGAAGCAGGTATCCTTAAAGCCCTCGACCTTGATCGGGGCCGATTCTACCCACTTCTCAGCGTGCAGGAACGTCCCGGACGGGATCTCCGGCGATACGATCCGACAGCTTTTGCCTGAGAAGAAGTCTTTCTGGATGCCGTCGATCTTGGTGAACATCTTCGGGAAGGGGCTGAAGGGGCGGGTAAATCCGTGGCGCACTTTCAGGTAGAAACAGCGAGGGCATTCCTCGAAAAGGAACGTGAAATCCGAAGGGCTGAGTTTGAAGCTATGCATCGTGGTCTCCCGGTTTGAGGCTCTTGGTTTAGTATTGGTCAGTTACAGGTACTTGTCAATCCGTTCATCGCCAGCGGCTGCCCGCGCCACCTGGTCGAGGTCAATAACCAGACCGGGTTTCTTGGCCAGCAGCCGATAGAGGCCGGTACCGGGACGATTCTGATACACGTGCCAGTTGAGCAGCTCGCGGTAGGCTTTCAGGCCGCAACCTGAAAGGTATCGGGTTCGATCCCGGATGTTGTTTTTCAATCGATACAGATACTGATAAGCGTTGTGATGTTCGTCGGCCAATTCGCTCCAGTGCGTCCAGCCGCCCTCGATATCGGCTTTCAAGCGGATAGCCATAATCACCATGATCATGAAGTCCGTCCATGGCAGGGCCATCGGAATATCATTGACCCGCACGAGGTAGTATTTTTGCGTGCTGTTTCCGGCCAGTTCCTGGCCGACAATCCGGAGCTTGCTGGGCTTGAATAGCTTCGACCTTCCCTGTCGAGTGGCCATGTTGGATATCCTCCGTGATCACGATTTGATTGGCTTTACGATCTATCCCCGCCGCCGGCCGTGGAGCTTGGCCGACGGCGGCAAAAGTTAGCTTAATTCAAGAGTTATTCTCTGTCTGTCATTTGGCTAATCCATCGATATCACCTCCCCCGACGATGTACTTTCCGCCGCTCATCCTCGTGGCCTCTCCACTATTCGATCCGGCTCCTCATTGCGCAGCTTGCGGTAGAAATCGATGAATGTCTTTGTGCGGCCTTTAAACTTTCCGGAATCGTGTTTGACCGGCATCGGAACCTTTAGCACAGGCCGATCTGGGAAGTATCGTATTCCGGGTGCATGCATGAGCAGCTCAAGGTCTTGGGTATGGAACAGTGGCGCACCCTCGTACCACTTAATTTTCTCGCGGTCTTGATCGGCATAGCAAATTGGCTTCGGTAGACCGGCGAGATTACCGTCAATATCGGCGAGGTCCCGGCGCGTACCGGCACAAATAAACCGACAGCGGAATTGAGGAACCTGGTATTCAACGGCATCGACAAGGCCGTAGACGAGTTCGTAATAACAGTCATAGGCGGCCTCGAGGAAGGCTTTCATGTACTCGCCCTTGTTGAAACTCTGGAATCCGGGAACGTTTTCGAAGATGAAGAACTTCGGCTGGGCCTCCCTGACAACACGGAGAAACTGGAACACTAAGTCGTTTCGTTCGTCGTACTTGCCCTTAATCGCGTGTTTACTGCAGGTTGAAAAGCCTTGACACGGAGGACCGCCTACCAAAAGATAGGCTTCACCGACTCGCAGCCGAGCTTCACGCAAAATCATTGATGTAGGTGTATTCCTGATATCGCCCTGGATCAGGGCCGAATGCCTGAAGAAATTCGGACGGTTCGCGATCAAGGTCTGGCAGCATCCACGGGTCCATTCATGCTGGACAACTGAGACAAAGCCCGCCTGCTCAAGACCGATGTCAAAACCGCCGGCACCGGTAAACAAGCTGATCGTCGGGTAGCCTTCGAAATAGACCAATTCCTCTTCACGACTGCCGAGGATAAGCGGCTGCCGGCGCTGCACTAATACGCGCGGCTCAGTCAGGTCCTTCACCTTTACCGGCTCGCCGATGATCTCAGCTTCCGGCCAGGAGCGGAGACCGTCGTGCTGGGGATAGCCTATTCCGACGTTCGTGCTCACTCCGGCCACTCCCTCATCCGTAAATGTCCGGGCAACTGGTCCAGCCGCTTAGCTACCTTACCGTCGATATTGAGCTGCTTCACAAATACCGGCACCCCGGCGTTCTGGCACTGGTCCACGAGGTCTGTCACCCATTCGATATTGCAGGGCCGCCGGTTCGGGCCGGATTCGCAGCCGATGATGACGAGATCGGGTATTGGTTCTTCCATTGACGCAACTTGATCTCTGTTGAACATACCAGCCCTAACGCCGCTTCTGGTAACAACATCAGGCAAACGGAGGGCCGTCATTAGCCGCCCCCCGTCAATCGGCCCCAGCATCGGCTCTACGCTCACGAACCTTTTGGCCGCCCGACACTCGAGCAGTTCCGGGATCCGCTGATTCCACTCCTCCTGTGATTCGGCGGACGTGCCGAGCCAGACGTTCGGCAACGGCCACTCCCCGCTTAAGCGACCGTCTCGACCGTTCAGGTTCTTCGCCCGGCATATCCGTTTCGTCAAAATCAAGAACAGGTGCTCCGGATGGTGTGCCATCAGGAAATACGCATCACGGATCTCGCTCAACTTGACATCCTCGTGAAACAGGTCATTCCAAATCGTGATGACTTTCGGCCCCCCGCGTACCGCCTTCTCAAGCGCTGCCAGGTCAAACTCCACTTTGATCGAACAGCCTTTGACCACCATCGGCCCAGCGTCCCACCAGAGCCCTTTGTCCCAGCGCTTTTGATTTGGCCTGAGCATCATAACTCCGCAATCATTGCATCGTTGGCAATCTTGGCGGCCAAAAGCATGGCCAAGTTGGCGATGTCGGCGCAGCGCTCAATGGCAACCTTGGGATTCCCTTCCTTTCGTAGATCATGAACGTTTGACAGTATCCCCGCATGGTAGCTCTCCTCACTGACCTCCCGATAGTCCGACTTCGCAACGTTCTTCGGCAACGCGAGCTGCTCAATCTGTATCCCCTCGAACCACTTCATGGCTGGCAGTAGGTCATTGATTTTCGACATTGGATTGGTCCTTTCTGTTAGTTGATTGGTTGCTTTCCATATCTTTGACAAGTCGCCGCACCAGTGCCGCAACAAATGACCAATTCGGTGCGTTGTCGTGCCACGGCGCTCTAACTGCTGTTTCAAGCCAATACTTCCCGTTCGATTTATGTACCTCAATCAGCCCGGCATCGGATGGTATGCTTTTCGGCGGCAGTAATCCCTTTGGCGCCACAAAGTAATACTCGTTAGAAAACCGCACCGCCGGACGCCGCTTTGCTGGGTCCGATAATTCACGGCAAAAATCGTTTTTGGATGTCTTGATTTCAAACGCCGTCCGCTTGAGTCCGTTAGACGGGTATGGCTCAATCGTCCAAATATCTATCTTCCTCTCGGCGTCGGCATCAGTGAGGGTCGGCTTTGCTGAGTAATATCGCGTCTTATGCACGAAGCCAGTCCCAAGTCGCAACTCCGTGATCACCAAACACGATGACCTATCGAAGTGACCTACAACAGCTTGTCTCAACTCTTTCGCCGTCATCGCCGTTTATCCTCCAGGGCCGCCGTGCCGTCAAGGTTACTTCCGCCGATCAGCTCGACACGGCACTTGTCGATCCACTCTTCCTGGTGTATGTTGCCGATGACCTCGATGTCGTTGCCGATGACCTCGATGTCGTCATCGATCCAATCAGCAAGCGGTTGATCCAGGCAATCATCATGTGGGATACGTAGCCACCACTGGCCGGAATCCACGCACCACGCGACCTCCATCACCCATTCATCTTCTATCTGGTGTCCATAGTGCAACAAGTCCCCCTCGTAAATCTCTTTACCGTTCTTGTCGTGCAGGCCGGTGAACTGTTCGAGGACGATATTATCGAAGTCGAAACAGACCACGGGTTCGGGTGGCTCCGCATCCGTCACCTGTGGTCGTGGCGCAAAGTCATCCTCCGTTACGATATACCGCCCGTCCCAATCAATAACCTGCACCGCTGAATACTCGGACTCACACTTAATCCACGCCCTGAACTTGATGACTCGTTCGCTCATTTCGCCTCCTCAAACATCAGCCTCTGAAGCTCTTCCCGGACCTTCTCGGCAGGCACATCGAACAGTCCGAGCTGGCCAGAGTATGGTACCGGCGTCTCAAACCGTCGCGGTTCTTCCATGTACAGCCCGAAGAATCCCTCCTCGTGCCATTTCGAGAAATCACCGCCTTTCCGCTTCGCACCGATGGGAAAGTACTTGCCGCTCGTGACAGTCACGATTCCGACAATGGCGCCGGTGGGTAGACCACCGTTGAAGGCAAAGCCGTGACGTTTTGTGAGCACCCTCCACGCGAGGTTATCGATCCGCTGACCGGTGTGAATCAGTAATTGCCCGGTGTGGTGGAAGCGGACGTTGCGGTTTTCTACGTCCTTTATGCCGCGAAGTATCAACTCAGCCCAGGGCTGTTTGATCGAAAGACATTTCATGCTTGATATCCTCCTGGAATTCTCGGCCGATGCGTCCTGCAAGCTGACGAATCTCGAAGTCCGGATGATTCCTCAGTCTGGCCACTTTGAATTTGATTATTGTCCGGTGGACATTGAGCCGATAGTAACCGCTGCGGTTGTTTTCGATGGGCTCCCAGTCGCGACCGAGAGTCTCGGCTATCTCGGTTCTGAGACGATAGACGTATCGCGACTGATTGGCCCCCGGCTCAATTGTGGTCTTTAGGATCCAGCCCTCGGACTGGTCCTCAGCTGCCCGGATCGCAAGAATCACGAAATACTTAAAGCTTTTTGGCGTCAACCAAACGCGCTTGCGATCGACCGTTATGCCGTAGCGTCGCTTCTGAGTTGCGAAGTCAATCTTGATTTTGAACGGGATCATACCACTCCCCTTATCCGCCGGCGCACGCTCTCGGCCGGCCGTTGAAATTCATCGACGCGCTGGATGTGGCCGGGGCACCCGCCAAGGCAGTGGACTCGCCGCTGATCGTGTTCGATCACGTAGAGCCGCCGGCAGTGCATGCAAGCCCATATCCCGACACCCTTCTCGGTCGCGTCTATCACCAGTTTCTTGTTGGTCATTTTGACCTCTTTCGTTCGGCGGCGAGCTCATCTTCGAGCCTCGCTATCTTCTGTTTGAGCCGGGCGATTTCTGCCCGGAGCTTCTGCTCTGTGGCCACCCGTTCTCGCTTTGCCCCCGGTGCGTAGCCGTCCAACCACTCCCGGACGAAAGCATCGACCGCGGCAATTCTCTTGTCGTCTCGCGAGAGCCAGTGAAACACAAATTTGCCCGGCGCGTGATTGATCACGTCGCGGGCCTGATTGAAAAGCACCTTGAGTTGCCTGCTCTTGATTTTCCACTCGTTTGACATTTGCCTGGCCACGAGCTGGCAATCGCAGTAGTGATGGATCTCAAGCGGTACCGGATGTCCAAGCTCGGCCACGACCTGATTTGCAATCTCCAATCCGCGAATCATGGCAACGTATTCGCTGGTGTTGTTGGCGTGATCGTCACCGATCCATTCGCGGTGTCGGCGGAGTTCCTTCCCGTTTTTGTCCGTGACGATGACTCCAATAGCTGAAGGCCCAGGATTTCCGCGCGAACCGGCGTCGGTGTAAACTCGAATCGTTGTTGCCTTGCGAATCATGCCAGCCTCACTTTCTCGGTAACAGCCCCGAAATCATTCGCGCCGGCTCAATCCGACCGGCCTCAATCTCGGACGTAATCAACTCCGCCAGCGTGGTGCGTTTGCCCTGCTGGTCATGGAATGAGAGGTAGCCGCCGAAGACCGACGATACCGGCGCCACTTCGTATTTTATCACATCGCTCTGATTCTTGACCTGATTCCAGAGGATCCGCCAGGCTATCCGCTTCGCCTGCTCCTCAAAGTCCTCTCGGGTCTTACTGTGCCCGTTGTATCTATCCCAGAGGACATCTGCGATTTTCTTCGAATCCGCCTGAAACACAAACTCGGTCCCGCGATAAACAGCAATCACGGCATCGGCCCCCTGATCGTATATCTGAGCTATCCGGTCAAAACCAACCTCTTTCAGTAGACCCACGATCTCACCGATGGACCTATCTGCGGAAATGCTCGTGTCCTGAAACGGGAAATAGTTCTTGCTCATACCAGCCTCATATCGTTGGCTTGGAGTTCTTTTTTCCGTTCTTCCCTGAGACGCTTCTTTGGCGTTGGCCCGCACGCCTGATCTGATACAGACCAATGCATGAGGACACGACATTCAGACTTTCTGCATTTGATTTGCCGGGGATCCCATTCGATGTTCGACTCCCGGTCGTTGTACAGTGGCGGATCTTGTCGCGGCCACTGCAGGGGATCAAGTAGCAGCTCGTCACCTGACCGGTAGATGTTTTTCATGTCGAGGGAGCGGACGCGATAGACGAAGACTTGGAGTTTGATCTTGCGACCGATCGCTGCGCAGTGCCGTTGCAACGCGTAGATTGCCTCGAGGTGGCCCGAATCCTCGATCAACCTCCGCCAGTGTTTCTGAATCTTCTTTTTCTTGGCATTGGCGATTATAGCCTGTATCCGCGTCTGGCCGGGCCGGACGCTCGTGTCATTGAGCGACGGAATCTGACCGGGCAGCGTGAACCAGAAATCTGTGTTTACACTCCGGTTCATTTTCCACCCGTCACACTTTTGAGGTCACGGCGTTCTACACGGAGGGCCCGATCCATCGTCTGGGCCCGGAGAAAGACAGCGTTGACATCAAAACTCACGGCTCCACCAGTGAGCTGTTTTTCACCGGCGAGCACGCCGTCAACGACGTCGGCGAACTTGTTCGGTGAGAGCGACTGCAAAGCGTAGGTGTTGTAGCTGTCTTTGACCGCCTGACGCTGGCTCAAACGCTTGGGGGGAAGCGAGGCAGCCGGCCCGGGCGCCTTCCCTTTTCGGCGGTCCGATTTGCGCTTCTGGTTTTGCTTGCGATTGTACTCACGCCTTCGAGCCTTGTTACTTGCATTCCACTCTTTCGCGCGGTCCCTGTTCTTCTCGTAGTACTGCCGCTGGTACTCTCGACGGGCGTCTTCTCTACAATCCTCGCAGTACCTCTGGTAACCGTTCTCCGGTATCACGTTTGTGCAGTTGCTGAATGTGCAGGTTTTCATGACAGTGAACCTCCCTGGTGATTATTCGCAATTTGCTTTGGTGATTTGTCGTCCGGTTCGATCTCCATCTGTTTGCCGATTTGACTCAGAATGCGTTTGTACTCTGCGACTCGCTGGGACAGGGGCATCCCCTGGAATCGCCTGGCAACCTTTTCGTTCTCGGTGATAGTCCTATCCAGCAGGTCCAGTTCCACGTCACGAAGACCGAGGACGCTTGATAGATACTCTCGAAAATGGCGCTCTCGCTCTTCATCACCGTCGAGCCGAGAGAACTTCACCTTCAACTCCCATGTGCAATCGATCTGTGACGCTGCCTCTGTGACCGTGCGAAATACTGGGCTGACGCCTGCCCGGTCCAGGACACCAGCTGCAGCTGAATACGCCCGCAGGCGAATCTTGAAACTCTCCGGCAGCTCAATCGTCGATACGTTGTCGTCGCTGCGGAAAACCCGTGCCTTATCCCATTCGTCGCATCGCTTTGAGAAGTCGTGCAGGTTGGCAAAGCCTGACACTTGCTTCTGCAGCCAGACAAAGAACTCCTGATACTCGTTTAGGCGAACCGTCGCATAGGCGACGCTGAAGTAATCAGCAGCCTGGTCGATGACAAAGGCCTTGTCGTCTTTCCAGTCGTATCGACCTCCCGGCTTTGTGCGCAGGTAATACCGGACGAACTCTGTTTCGAACTTGCTTTTACTGTCCTTGGCTGGCATGGTAATCCTCGATTTCCTCCTCGATTGATTTCTTGCGTTTGACCGTCTCGCGCGTGATCCACTCCCAGAGCTTCAGCCGGAAGTTTGCCGGCGCCGGCGGGTGCAGCCCTTTCGCTTTGAATTTTTCGTGCATTGATTCCAGTCCCCGCTCAATCTGATCGTCGGGGTACTCCGGCTCACGGAAATGTTTGACCAGGCCGACCAGCCATTCGGATGATCCGGCTCCAAGACAGCCCTGAAAAAATCCGTCGAACTCGAACTGCATTTTCTCCTGGATTTTCTTTGCCCTGATTTCAAACTGGCCTGATGGTTGCTTCTGATCGTCGGAAGGGGTCTCTTCAGGAACAGGATCAGGAACAGGAGCAGGAGCAGGAGCAGGAGGGAGGGGTTGGGAACCCCTTCCGGACCCCTTCACCAGCAAGTCACTGGGATTAGAATCAGAAAGAATAGAAAGGGGTTCTGGACCCCTTCGGGACCCCTTCGATACGAGATCGTCAGACAGGTTAAAGGCCTGCTCATAGCGGTCATAAAATTTCTCTGTGAAGGGATTTTTGGGTAATGACCGGACAATATTTTCAATCGCTTTCCGATTATTATCAGCTCTTTTTAATCTCTCCCCGATCTGATATCGAGCCATTTCCGGCACCCAAACCATCTCGCTGTCGAAGTCGTACTCGGCAAATCTGATGTCCGGCGATCCAAGCACTCCTATTCCTTCCTGAGCCTCCTGCTGGGTGAGGCCGGATTCGTGGGGTACAACGACCCAGGGTAAATAGTATAGTCCGATCATGTTTGCGTGCGGCGATGTGATAAGGTAGACCGCGAGAAGTCGGACGTGGTGCGGCTTTTGTTTGAGTAGTTTCCCTGTGGGCCCCGTCCAGAACGCCGGGGCCACGACGCCATATTTTCTCACGTTATCCTCGGTTCATCCTTGAATCCGGTTTCGGCGGCGCCGGTCGTCAGCGGGGGAGGGATTACGCCTCGACCGGCCCGCCGTACCGGTTGTTATTCCTTGGTTTCCTCTTCGCTCTCGACCCCGGCCAGTTCGTGAACTAGGCCGATCATCTCCTGGGCGTCATCGTAAGCCAGCCCCGGAACCGCCTTTGACAGCTTCTCATGGTCACCATCAAACGCGAGGATCTCGCCGACAGTTGTGATGTTGTTCTTGGCAAGCTGTCCTGCCCACTTTTCGGGGATCAGCCCCTCCAGCGGCGAGTTCTTATTTACCTGCAGCTCCTCTCCCCCGGACTCCTCCTGGTCGTCAGACTGGTCATCGGCAGCATCTTCTTCGTCAGCTTCCGGTTCGACTTCCCGGTTGGATTCACTGACTTTGAGTGTCAGCTTCTTTTCGGTCTGGGCGGCGTTGTAGATCGTGCTCTGCAGCTCCATACCTTTCTCGCCGGAGACATCGACCTCAACACGGAATTCGAGTTTCTTCCGGCGCGGATTCGGTTTGTCGCACACGAGCTTGAACTCAGGTCCATCGCCACCGATAGAAAAGACATTCTCAAAATCGAGGACCGCCTGGCCGTTGCCGTGACCAAGCGCGTTCAGTGACCCTTCGATGTTCCGTGCCAGCGTTCGGGGATTGAATCCGAACGGAGCTGTGAGTTTGCCTTTTAGGGCGATTTCGGCGCCGCGCACCCGGACCTTTTCCTCGATCGGATACTCGGCAGTTTTCAGGATCGACATAGTTCCTCCATGAACGGTAGGTTGTTGGTTTGTGAGTGTATCAAAATGCTTCTTCCTCTTCTTCCTCTAAAGCGTCCTGTGTTGCCCAGGGCAAGTCTGAATCGTCATACAGGCGCCCCTGCTCGGTCAGTCCAAGCGAACGCTGGACGAAATCGCGCGCCATCGTGAACGCCTCGTCAGCGTTATCGCCCTCGTCCAGCTCGATGGTAACTTCTAGCTGCCGGTTTCCATACTGCAGGTCCGAAACGACTCGTTTGTATGTAATCTCCGTTGCTTTCACGTAGCCTCCTTAGTTGAGTATCAGCCTTACCAGAGACAGCTTTTTATCCCCCCCGTCCTGGACCTCGATGACAATCCCCCGCGCGTTGGCAAAGCCGTAGGGCAGATGTTGCCTCGGCGAGAGATCGTATACCGGAAGCCCCGCCGTCACACAGCCCGGGCCGCCGCCAATGACAGGATCCCCGATCCCCGGCAGCGGTCTGCGTGCCGGCAGGGTGCAGATACCGCCGATTTGAACCGTCGCCAGTGTCGGACCATCATCGCAGGGTGTAGGAATAGCCACCAGCCTTCCCAGCACTTTGCTCAGCGGTGCCGTTGGCCCCACCTCAAGACTCCCGGTCAACATCACCGGTTCGCCGATATTGTCATCGGTGAGATCGTCTTTGCCGTTGGTTTGATGTATTTTGAATGTCGCCAGGACCGGGGCGATCGCTTCGAAATTCCGCTCTCTTGCCGTCATTTCTACGTCCTTGTGTTGTAGCCCATCTTGTCGGGACCGAACGGTGGGCAAAGAGAATCCCGCCGCCCGGCCCCGGAGTCAATCAGTGAACGACCTCGGCCGTCACGTCCGGGTCGTTCGTTATCTCGGTTGTGATCAACTGCAGATCCTCGCCGTTGTTTGTGCGCTCGGCAACAACCTTGCGCGCCTCCTCGTCAAGTGCATCGAAGTTGTCCATGAATACAAACCGAGCGCTTGCGCCTTTGCGCTGCAGGTCGAACATGACCAGGTCGAGGCCGTCTGAAATTCGCTGGCCGCTGGACCGGCGCGAGGCTGGCTGACCACCGATGAACACCCCGTCAGGTGTTATCGTCATGCCCTCAATCGGAATCTCGATCGTGCCGAGCAGCGCGTTGGGGATCTTGTTGACGAGTTCCTTGTAGAGCGTGTCAAGCTGACTGCGGCGCTCCTCTTTTTCGTCCAGCTCTTTGCGGCGCCGCTCGATAGACTTGGCCATACCGGCGTTCTCGATGTACCGATCGTAATCGGCCAGTTCCCTCTCGAGGCTGTCGACGTCAGGCGTTTTGAACTTATCGATCTTGGCTTCCAACGCGATGGACGCCTCGTAAAGCTCGGATTTACGCGTTTCAGCCTCGGCTTTCTTTTTGGTCAGCCGCTCGATCTCCGCCTCGATCTCCTTGATAGTGCCGTCAAGCTGGTCCTGCTCGGACTGCATACTGTTGAACTTATTGCGATTGTGCTGATCTTCCCGGATAGCCGCCTGCATCGCCGACAGCTCTTTACGCTTGGCCGCCGGATCGTAGCCCTGAAACCGTTTCGTGTCCAGGTCGTCAGGCAGATCCTTTTTGTCCTGCTCGATCGCTTTGGCAAGCTGATCCCTTTCGACGCCGACGTTGTGACGGGCGTCTTTGACCCGCTCCTGAATCTCGGTGAGGACCTCGAAGCCGTTGTCCCGGTCGAAATCGACCTTATCGAAATCGAAGACCTCGGCCAGATCGCCGAGCTGCTCGACCAGCCAGTCTTTGGCCAGCCCTGGCTTGAGCATCTGGATGATGTAAGCAAGCTGTTCTGTTTCTTTGAGTTGGTACCACCAGGTCGGGTCGACGATCGTCTCGGTACCGAGCAGCGTCGCGAGGACTTTGCGGGGGCTCGATACCTTTTCCTCACCGTCAAACACGTCGAGGCTGGAACTCTTGCGGGTCTGTTTGTAGTGGACTTTGTAGCCATTGGAAAGCTCAACGATGACCTCGCCTTTGTCGGCGGATCCGTGAATCTTGCTCGGGTCGTTGGTGCCCTTGATCAGGGCGTCAGTGAGAGCGGCGAATCCGGAGGACTTTCCGGATCCGTTCTTGCCCTTGAATACCGTCCAGTTCCCGAGCTTGTCGACTTTGAGTCGACGGATGCGCAGATACGATTCGATCTGCACCCCGATAATTTTGATGTCTGTTGCACTCATATCTCTTTGCTCCGTTGAGGTTGTCGGTTCATCCTTGAATCCGGTTTCGGCGGCGCCGGTCGTCAGCGGGGGAGGGATTACGCCTCGACCGGCCCGCCGTATTGGTTTGTCGAGTTACTTCTTGTCGGGCAGCCCGGCGAGGAGTTCGCGGTACTCAGCCAGCATCGGCATGGCCTTGCTCAGGTCAACGACCTCGTCACCGTCCTCGTCGCGGAGGAACTGCAGCCGAAGCTGCGGCGGGCGGAACCGCTTGCCGTCCTTGGAATCCGGATTGACAGGCAACTCCTTCGACCGCTCGAGATCCATGATCTCTTTCTGGATCGCCTGGAATTCTTCGCCGCTCATGCCCGACTGGTCACCGTCGTCCGGTTTCTTGTCCGCCGATTCCTGCTGTTCCGTGGGCTTTTCGCCGGTTTCGGCCTGTTCGCCGTCACCGCTGGTGTCCGGCTCTTTGACCTCGCCGGTCTGTTCATCGACATCGGGCTTGGTCGCCGTTTCGTGGCCGGTGTTGCGCGTCGGGTCACCGGGCTGCATGTCCGGAGCGTCGTCATCGGTCGAGGATCCATCGGGAAACTTGACGCGATGGACTCGGTCGTCATCGACGATCTCATAGTCAGCCTCGAGTTCTTCTCGCAGATACATACCTTGAATTGCCCGCGGGTAGAACTTTCGACCGCCTTGCGTGAGGCAGCGGCAGTAACACATGTCGCGTGGCCATTTTTCCCAGTTGGAGTTGGGTTTGACCAGTTGTGCCCGCTTGGCATCTTCAATCGTGAATTCCCAGGTCAGGTCGTGCGCTTTTTCGCGATGAGAGAAGCGAAGCTTGCAATTATTGATCGTGCTTTCCAGCACCTCGATGTGCACACCGGCCCGTTCCATCATCGACTGAATTAAATACGCCGAGAACGTAAATCGCCCATACACGGGAAAGACGTTCTGGAGGGAGGTGATTTCATCGATGCCATTGCGGTAGCCCCACCACATAATGGCGAGAGCCATGCCGGGGTGTTTAATCTCCGGGTACATCTTGGCGGCGACGATCTCGTGCGCGAGAACCTTTCTCGTGTTGATGGCCGCCTCTTCATTAGCCAGAACAAGGTTGCCCTTGGTATTGGCAACTATCTGCTGTCCTCGGTCTGAGATGTCGACAATCTCCTGTCTGGTCGCTGATTTCTGCGTCATATCGGTCTCCTTATGGTTTTTGGCTTTCTCCTGAGTAATAGCGGCAGTGGCGACTTCCGTCCGGGTTAAGGGCATACCCACACCATCTTGCCGTGCAGATCCATTCGGAGGGCGGCGCAGGCGTGAACACACCTGGACCGCTCTCCTCCGCCAGCTTGATCAACCCCGCGAATTGACGGATCCGAGCCCAGAGCGGCTTGACCCATTCTGCATTCGGTACTGCCTGACGGAATACCGCCTGGGGAACTTTCTTTTTAACGAGGCCCTGAATCCCGCTAAAATCCGGGTAGTGATTCTCTCCCCCGATTTCCGGATCGAGGCGCGCCGCTTCACAATACATGCCCATTTGCAGCCCAAACGGCTGGGGCAACCGATCAACGCTCGAGGATGTCTTGTAATCATCCACCGACCATATCACCCCGCCGTCAGGTAGCTCCGCACGTTGCACCAGGTCAATTTGTCCGGCCAAGTCGAATTCAAAATCAGGTAACTCGATCACGAACCGCCGCTCGACATCGAACGGGTGCAGATTGGGGGCAAATTCGGCCCAGTGCAGAAATGCCAGTGCCGTCGCCTCGTCAATCGCGTTGCCGATCGTCTTATCTTCATTGACCGCCTCGGCCGTATCAAACAGCAGCCCCTCGGTCTCCCGAATCTGGATCAGCCGATCGCGCGCCGCGTCTTTGACATCCGAGGCCGTCAAGAGGTCGCCGGTGTCGATCTTGTGGCGCATGTTCTTCTCGGCGCTCGAATGGACCGCCGTACCGACCGCCATAGCCACGTTGGGCGGCTTGATCATGTTCCGCTTGGACAGGCCAAAGCTGGCGCCGCGACGGTACCACCACTGCATACCGCACTTGGCCATTTGGAGGATGTCTGAAACGTGTACGAGGGGTTTGCTCATCTATCAGTCCCTCATCTTAGCCCGGGCGTATGCAGATATCTGTGACTGTGCGGCTATGGTGCGCAACTCGCGCCGTTCCGCGTCCGGCGTGATATCCGGCCAATGGCTACGGCATTCCGCGCAAAACGCGTTGCCAAAGCGAACAGCGCCGCATGACGAACAGGCCAGGTGATTGTGCAGGCCGTCAGCCAAGCAACTGATAAGCGGGCAGTGTCCAGGATGAATGCCGGGGCGTAGGCGCTTACTCATAGCGTCCCCCGGATCAGCGCCACGATCAGGTGCCCGCCGAAATACAGGGTCATGGCGATAAACAGACCTGTGGAAAATCGCTTTTCACGTTTTGAATGCATCTCTCTTTGCCTCCTGTATGGTCAGTTGGTTTGTTCTCTCTGTGTTTTCCCCTTCAGCCAGGCCAGCAGGTGATCCCCGCGTACGAGCGTCGGGTTGTTCGGGCACACACGCAGCTTGCCCGTGTCGCGCGCCTTCTTCAGTCGGCCGCGGGTGATAGTCCACCATTTCGGTTTGCCGTTGGGAGTGTGATGTGCCGGCTGGGCTTTCTCGAGCCAGGTGAATGGATAGAACACGTGCGGCTCGATCTGCTCGGCATCGAAGATTTGATTCGGCGGTCGCTTGGTCATGCCGCCCTCCGGATGAAAGGGGCGGGGGCAATAGGGAACCCCCGCCCTCTGAGCAAAACGTAAGGAAATGTAGATGAGAAATCCGCGAACTGTCGATCCGCGGAACTTTTCGGCGCCCGGCCAGAATCCTTTAGGACACCACCGGGCGCCGCCACAGTTCTTGGGTGTAGGTAGACTGTGGAAATTTGGGGCCCGCCGGCCGGTTGGGCTTGCACACACGGGAGGGGGGACCGGCCGGCGGGTAGGGGATAATTCGTCAGCGGCCCCGGAGCGGCAACTGTCGCATGCTGCTGATCAGACAGCACGATAACAGTCACCCGTCGACGATACTCCGGGGCCTTTCTATGGGGGATTATTTTCAGGCGGGCCGTAAAGGCCCGCCCTTTACGCAGGGCTGTCTCGGTAAGAGACAGAGGGGGGTTATTTGCGACACCGGGCCGCCTGGGCACTATTGACAAGCCCGGCGTCGACTGCAGGGAGACCTGCTTTGAGTGTCGGCGTTTCCCCCTCATTGCTTTAGCGCAGACGCGGCCGTCCGTGGCCCGGCGCATCCCTCCATGTCCCCGCCTACGCGTAGGAGTGGAAATCTGTCGCATCTTCTGAATCACGCGCCCCTCCCCTGTCTGAAATCTGTCTTGTATTCGTCCGGCAGCCGGTGCCGGTCTTTCTGTTCGCGGATCTCGAAAAAGTTCTCCAGTCGGGAGTCGTGCGCCATAAGTTCGCGGGCCAGGAAGGGACGGTAGCTGTTGTTCACCTTCACATCGCCATCAGGCCCATTCGCCAGGGCGATGTCGTGTCGAACGACACAGGTGATTCGGTCAATGCTGGAATGGTCAAACCCGGCCGTCTTAAGACTCAGACACTCGGCCAGACAGCGACTGAAGACCTCTTGGCCGTGTGGTGTCTCGCGCCACTCCCGGTAGCGGTCGGCAAGTGCCTGTTTTCCCTTGCGCGACACGGCTTTTGCCTTATCTTGTCCAAAGAGGTCCAACTCTGTCCCTTCCCTATTCACGGATGATCTCCCTACTTCAGCACGGATTAGCTGGCCTGGGCTTCAGGTTTGTCCTGGGCGTCCGCTGGCTCGATGATGATCCGGTTGTTCGCTTCGTCGATCCAGATTTGGCACTCCATGCCGTGCGCCCACTTCAGCTTGTTCAATGCACCGGCGGAGAGGTTGATCGAATTGTCCGGTCTGATCGGGTAACATTTGAGAACTGGGTATATAGAATTTTCTGTACTCTCGGCCATAAAAAAGACCTCCATGTGGGGTTCAACGGCTTTATTTGAGCAACAATATACAGAAAATTCCATAACTGTCAAGCCAAAAACAGAAAATTCTTGGATTAATAGTGCAAGTCCGCCTGATTCAAATAGATATGGATGGCCGTAAAGCGCATCTGGCAAAAAAGCTCGTGTCACTACTTGCCGAATCGGGACAGTCACAGACTGAGCTGGCTCGATTTTGTGGAGTAGCGCAAGGGCTAATCGCTGATCATATTCGGGAAAAGGCGTTCCCGAAAATCGATCTGTTGATAGCCTATTCTGATTTCTTTACAAAACACCTCGGACGGGAAATCACGCTTTTTGAGCTGACGGGCATTGAAGCACTAAAGGGCTATACTAAGAAACCGGAGATTTCATCGGCGGCTAAAGAAGCCGGCTCCATTTTCGAGCAGATTCCGGATGACGATCCGCTGAAACAGACTATATTGTATTTACTGGAACAAGCGAAGAAAAGGAAACGGGAGTAGCAGAGACATGTGCCCCTATAGAAAGTTGGCCATGCCCATTTTCGCCGTAGTTTTATTCGCCGCTGCCGGGGTTGCCCTTCCTCCTCCTAGGTTTTTGCCTGGCACGGGCCTTACAGCGGATTCCCCTATCAGGCTCAGGCCTACGCCCCCAGCGCACATCCCCTATGGTTTCCCGTCGGGTTTCGGAAGCGGGTTGCGCGCCCTGGATACGATCTTGACAAGCCGTTATATTTTGCGGGTCGACGAGAGCCGAATTGGTGGATCGGATTCCAGTTGGCTTAATGTCACTGCGTTTACCTGTAGCCTGACAGTAATCGGCTTTGGGTGGGTTTCAATATCGGATTTGGAAAAGGCCGATGCCCGGCGATGCTCGCCAACGACCCCGTTGTGCGAAAAGGACTTCGAGTTGGAGTTGTCCGAGTTCTATGAGTGTTATTCGCCGATGCATTTCCGACCATATCCATTGCTTGACTACTTTTCTTCCAACGACTCATGCATCTGGTATAAATATCCAGCTCTTGATACCACACTCGGGCCGCCATTTGTAATGGAGATTGTAGATAACGCCTCGCCAAATCGCTTGCCAAGTTCTATCTGGTATCGCGCCCACATTTATGATTGCAGTCTTCAAGTTATAGGTTGTGGGTGGGTGCCTCGCACGGAAGCATCTCAAGGAAAACTAAAGCCGTTGCATGAGTCCCTTGAATCTGAATTCACCGTGCATGAGATGATGGGCTGGGAGTGGTCCGCAGAGCGCGCGCCGTTCTTTCCCTGCGGAATTGACCAAGAGCCAGCCGACGAAGAGCCGCCGCCGGCAGATACTGTCTATCACTTCACGCATGAAGATATGTATGCAGAGGCAAAGCGGTTGTTTACCGTCATGGTTGAGCGCCCGCCGGAATCCAACAAGTACGTGCGCCACGAATTGGGCTCACTTTCGGAAACCGACATTTTCTCCGCCGATTCCTTCACGATGGTTCTTCACATTCCCGTCCGGTCGTTGCATCGTACTTCCGAATGGAGAGATCGGATTTTTCAATGCGAAATACAGGTAAGCAATACGGGCAGAATGGAGTTCGGCATTAACTGCGGCTTCTTCCCCGCCCGAGATAATAAGCAACAAAAGGTTGTGAGGTAGAGTTTGGGTATGACCTCATCGAAAGCATCTAATGACGAAGGCTCGGCAAGAAGGGCACTCACATTTATTCTGATAGCTGCAGGCGTGCTCGTGATTCTTGCGGCGCTTGCCAGTACGGGCCTTTTTGAAACCCAATCGCCCACCGAAGATCGATCAGCGCTCGCGGCGGCACCAGATACCACACCCGCCAAATCGACATCCAATATCAGTGAGCACTACCCCGACAAGATTGTCTGGAATGGGGATTGGCTGGAACCTAACAAAGTAATGCAGATGTACAGGCTGCCTGGTGAATTTGAGGTTGTGGACTCGACGTTATACTCAGTCGTGTACAGGCTGAAACTTAAACCGCATGTCGCGGAAATATGGACGAAATCCCTGTCTCGTGATGTTTTCGAGCGGATCGTGCTCAACTTGAATCACATCACCAAACAGTGGGAAATATGGCAGGGAGGACTATCGGGGGACCTGCTGGACATCGTCGACTCTACGCATTTGGACGAATTTCATGTGATAGAGTCGAGTCCGGATCAGGTGATTGTGAGTCTCAAAATGATAGTGTGGCGAAATGGGAAGCCTCGGCCAGAAACGATCAGCCGTTCGATGATTGCGAGGGATGTATATGCCGCATTTTTGCATGACGCATTCGCAAATTTCAAGTGACGCTCTACTCCGGCCCTTCCACGGGTTTCACGAGCGCCTCGAGGTCGATAGATTCGGCCGCCTGGATAGCAATAACCAGGAGATCCCAGTCGGAAGGTTTGTCGGACACGGCGCCTCCTGTAGCTTCAAGAACCTGGCCTCTGATGGGCCGTAAGCCGGTCCGGGGCACCACGGCGGAGCCAATGTACCAGACGGCTCCTCGCCCCGGGCCGCTATAGATAACATCGCAGGTAGTCCGTTACAGAGCAAGAGAAATTGAGGTGAACATCTTCGACAGTTTGGGTAACGGGAGGAGAGGAGCGAGGGCGTTAGTCGTCTAACTCTGAAAGTTCCTCGGCAGTGAGGGGCGTTTTATTGATTTTTTTTGCAGTCTTTTTCGTTGCTCGGTAGAAGACTTCGGCGTCGTAGCCGGTATTGTTGATGATGATTTTCATACCAGGCGTCCCGAAGCCAGCCTTCTCGCCCATGTCTACTTGGGCAATGCGGTCGCCCTTTTCATAATACTTATGATCGCCTACGAATTTCGTGTGCTCAAAGCCGAGAGCTTCTAAGCATTTGCAAACTTCATTCGGCTTAAGAGACGGGTATTTCTTCGACAAAATTTCTCACCGGCAAAAATGGTTTGCGCGGGGTGAGAGACTTCTTCTTGCGCTTGGACTCCCCCCCCTCGCTCGTCATGCTCATCATAACATTCAACCCATCCTGAAACTCCTTGACCATTTCAGGTGGGACAGAACGATAGACATACTTTTCCCAATCTTTCGGGTGCTCTGCCTGAATATAGGAAACGTAGCTGCCGATTGCTTCGATAGCTTTCTTTACGGCCTCGTCGGCTGTCTTCCCTTGTCCAAACAGCCCCATGTTGACGCAGATTGCGGTGAATACACCGTCGGTCTGCTTTATATACCCCAATGCCTCGATGGTCTTCGGCTTCTGGGTCATTGGTTCCTCCATGCCATCGTTTCGCGGACGGTTATCTAACCTTATCGGCTCGATGTACAGTCAAAATAATGTAAAGGCGGGTAAAAATTTTCTTTCCGCAACACAATTGTCGCTCCCTTCACGACAATTGTGACCAACCGTTACAAGAATACAGGCAAAATCTGCCGTTCGCAAGTACAATTTTCTGCCTACACAGGCAAGCAGAAAATGTGCCGGATTCTGTCTTATAATACGGCTAAACCCTGTAAATTGTTCCTGCTCAAGGAGGTTTTGGCGTCCTCAGCCCGAAAGTTTGTTCAGGTATCGACAATTAAGTGTGAATAGTGCATATTAGAATATGCAAAACCGCCCACGCAAAGGGAAGCGGAAAGACGCTAACGAGCTTGCCAAGACCGTAGTTGACGAGGCCACGTCCGAAGACGAGCCCCAGGACGAGCCGGAGCCGGAAGACGACGGCAAAGATCCGGCGGCTGTGGCGTTGGACCGCAAGGGTGGCAAAAAAGGCGGGAAAGCACAAGCCGCCAAGATGACCCCCGAAGAAAGGTCAGAAGCGGTGAGGAGGGCTGCGATAGCTAGGTGAAAGAGACGGAAGAGCGATTAACTGTCTACTTCGTGCTTATAGTCAAACCACACAACGTGGAACACATTCCCCTGATGGAAACCAAAAATACGAAACTTACCGAATACTTGAAACTGGTAAGGCGGGTAGGTACTCGGGGCATCGCCTAATCGGGAAGAAAACCCCTCTCTTTGCCTCGTGCTTTTCCAAGTAACTTCGTGCGCATGGTAATCCCCTGCTTCGATTTCCCTCCACGTCATGCCCCCGAGCTTCTTTAGATGCTTAAATAGTAAACAGAAGTCTCTACACTTGGGAACCGCCTTGGCAGAGTATTTTTTGTGCTTGTCATCGTAATACCTAAAACAGAAGGTAGCCTCACATGTCAAGTAATCGACCTGACGGAGCAACTCATCACGGCTCGGTATATCTGCCTCAGAGGAGATGTTCGGGGTTGGTAGCTTAAGAGCCGTCTTCGTTTTATCTCGTCTTTTTTGTTTCTTACGCCCCCCCATGCTCCCTTGCATACCTTTCTCTGTAGTATTTCTTCATGACAAATGGCAGGATTTCGGTATTCTGGCCCTCAGCATGAGCATCTTTCCAAGGGCTTTCCGCATGGGTCATACTCACCAAAGCTGTGGCCGAAAAACTGCTGAAGATCCGATAAAATTCTTTCAGAAAATCGACCTGATGTTTTTGGAAGTCAGCCTGTTCATTCCCTCTTACCTTGTAGGGAATAGGGGAGCTTTGATACTCTTTCCACCTGTGATAGACAGGTGGAATCACCGGGCCAAAATCCCACGCCTGAATCGGATCACTGAATAGGCGCCGGTCAAAGTTGACCAGATACCATGCCTGGGCGTAGTAAAGCAATTTCTGAAGCTTCAAGTTGGTAATGACGTCACCGTTCTGCCTCGCCCAACTAAGCAAGAGCTTCGCTACCTTGTTTGCGGTTACCACTTATATACCTCCATGTGGTTGTCGTCTATGTGTATTAAACGGAAAGTCGCGCAAAGTCGCCACAACAAGTATTTTCGAAGTTTTTAACAAAAAAATAGCAATCATCCGCATAAAAAGCACGTTCAGGTCACATTCTTTGAACAATTTTTGTGGTTGTTAGACATTGGTTTACGGATAAACATAGCGAAACAGGCACGACCCGGCTGCATTAATTGCTTGACATAGCATTAGGACGACGCCTTCTTGGGTGAAATCGACTGAAAAGAGAGGACCCCCATGAACGATCAGACGAAAGCCTCGGGGAAGCAGGGAAAGAAGCTCAAGATTGGATACGGTGTCAAGGTGCCAATCCTGTCGTTTGATGATGCCATTGAGGTTGTTGAAAAGGCTGGCAATACAATCGGATACGAGGGCGCATTGGATGATCTCTCGCGAGAAGCTGGTAACACACCAACCAGTTCAATATTCACGAAGAAGCTAGCCGCCTTGAAGAACTTTGGATTGATTACTGTGGCCGGAGATAAGTTCTATCTCACCGAGCTGGGGCAAGGTATTGTCAACCCAACTTCTCCTGAGCAAAGGGCCAATGCTATACTCGAATCTCTTTTGAAAATCGATGTACATCGTGCCATTTACGAGAAATATAGGGGGAAACTGCTACCTGAACGCACCTATCTGGCTAACTTTATTCACAAGGACCTGGATATTCCCTTTGAACTCAAAAAAGAGTGGGCCGACTACTTCACCGAGGCGGCGGACTTCACGGGGATTCTCCATAAACGGGAAGGGGGGAGCTTCCAGGTAATGAGAAGGCCAGCATGGGAAGGCAACAATGAGGAGAAGGGTGAAGCTACGGGAACGGACAATGAAAGTGGCGCTACGGCTGGCAGTCAGGTAGACGTATCGCCCACCGTAATTGCGTCGCGGGTACAGCAACACGGGATTATTGAATCCTCGGAGTGGGGGATACTTAACCAACGGCGAGTGTCTGGTGACCGTCGAGCGGTATTCGCTATCCCCGACGAGTTGACTAAAGCCGATGCCGACGGAATTAGAACGATACTCAAGGGTATTGAGGCGAGCTTGGAGGGTTTGATAAAGCGCGAGGAACTGTTGGAATGAATAAGACCGAGGCGGTAACCTCGGTCTCATAGATTTGGGGGTGACTCGGTGTGGGCTCCGGGCTTTGCATCCAGTGGGCCCAAGGGTTCGATTCCCTTCACCTCCACAACATGTAGCCCCAGTGGCGAAACTGGTATACGCAGTAGTCTTTAAAACTACGGTCTTCACGGGCATGCGGGTTCGAGTCCCGCCTGGGGCATTATTATTATCGCCTTTTTTCTACGTTCCCGCAAGGGCAAATATCCAAATCGCACCAACTTTTCTTAACTGCCCACGCATAATAGCTCATTTGCGGTTCATCCAAGCCATCGCCGAGCTCATCGCCGACGCGAGGATCCGGGAAGCATTGGAGGTGGCGAAAAATAAGAAGGCGGACTTTCGCCCGCCCACTGGAGGATAGAAGGTAACACCACATACGTCCAGTCCTCCCCCTCGCTCTCCCGTATCCCCACGACTGCAAGCCCTCTGCATGTCCCTTACCTATATTATCGGCTGATCAACGCAACAGCTTGATCGGAATCTTCCCCCACCTGATTCTCTATTGACAACCGGCACCCGAATATTTTCTTTACATGCGAGACCGGGAATCTTCAAATACACAAAAGGGAGGACCAAGAATGTCTGAATGGTTGCCTTTTGAGAGGGAGAACGTGGAAGAAATCCCTGCTGCCGCCGGCGTCTATGCGCTCGCCCAGGGCACCGAGATCATATACTACGGCAGAGCTCTCGGTGTAACGTCGACGCTCAGGTCACGGTTAATGGACCACCTGGAGGGCGACGGCGACCGATGCACCAAGGCCGCAGATTGGTTTCGATACGAAGTCTGTTCGAACCCCGAGCGGAGGGAAATAGAGCTGTTAACCTTGCACCGCGACAAGCATAGCCGGCTGCCGCGATGCAACGATGTCATGCCTTAGCTACGTATAAAGTCTTAGAGAAGGTCGAGATCAAGCTCACCGAGTCGGCTGATCTCTACCACTCCTGGAACCCCGCCGGCGTACCCTGCCTTTTGAGTGCCGGCGGGCGTTTTTTATCGCTGGTGAGCATGCGTGTGAGGACACTATTCGATTTCTGGAAATTCGCAGTATGAAGCCTTGACAAATGTTTGATATGCCGCTTACTATACCAACAAGCAATTTCGGGCGATTCAGGTGACTGGCAAGATTATTCTCGGGTTCGCTTTCATCCGGCCCTCATTCCTGATCGGCCTGGCGCAGACTCTCGACTTCGCCGGCTGCCTGTCGATTTACGACCTGCCGAGCAATGAAGAAGCGCTCTGCTCAGACTGGCTCGCCGTGGGTCAGGACATTCAACGCGCCATCGACAATTACTAATCGCCCCCGTGAGCCCCGCCGGCACCCCCTCCCCATGTGCTGCGCCCCCCCGGTCGGCGGGGCCTCCCTTTTCTTGACAACTCACCCTAGCCGGGCGATATTATTGTAGCGCCACGGAAGGCGATCGGGGAATGGAACTCCCGCGCAAATGTGAATCACGTGATACCGACCACGGACACCGCTCCTGAATTCATGCGACCGTCACATGATTGGAGATGACTAAACACGTTGCTTTCTTGTACGTCAAAAAGACGTACCCGCAAAGTGGGAGGCGACGTGGAGGACATCTCGACTGTAGAGGGGCTGCTGTTTGCCCTCGAATTTGACGCACTTGCCAAGGAAGATCAGGAGCAGATTCTAAACCGCCTGAGACAATGGAAAACGGATAACCTCGAAACTGGGTAGCCATGAAAAAGCCTCGACCACGTAAATATGACCGCGGCTGGCGTGTGAACTTCGAACACCCCCGCGGTGTCCGCCACCAAATACGGTTTCCTGACCGGAGCTATCCGGACGCCCGCCAGGCTGCCGAGGATTATATCGACGCTGTCCTGGGCGGAAAGCCGGCCGATCGCGAGACACTCACTGCTACCATCCGAATCTACCTCAACTGGGCGGAGCGCAGTGGCCAGAAGACGTCAAAGACCGTGGCCAGTGATCACCAGCGGCTGACTGCCTTCGCCGACTGGGCCAGGACGCAGAAAGTGATCTCACCACGTGATATCACATTGGATCACATCCGGGAGTTTCAGGCCTGGTTCTTCGACAATTTCCCGCTGTACAAAAACCGGCGCCGACGGTACATCGACGGCCTCGAGCCCGAGGAGTTGCAACGGCGCCGCCTGGTCAACTGGGACAAGTACCGGCTGGCCCTGTCGGCCTTCCTGTATTGGTGTGAATCGCGCGAATATGTGAAACGAAATGTGATCGCGGGGGCGAAAGAATTCAAGATCAAACGACAGCAGCGACTCGAGTTCCGCATCTACACCCCCGATGAACTCGAGCTGCTCTGGGCATGGTTCGACGGCCGCGAGGACCCGGCGATATCAGCCTTCTACCGGTTGTTGGCCTATACAGGCATGAGAGTCGGCGAAGTCAGGGCACTGCGCTGGCCGATGGTCGATCTCGAGGCCGGGATTATTCGCGTGGCCACCAAGACCAAAAGCAAGAAGGTTCGCTCGGTCCGGATGTCCGACAAACTCAGACCGTACCTCGAGGAGCTCCGCAAAAGATCAAAGGGCCGGACTGATTACGTCTTTGCTGATGGTCAGGGAGGCAAGAAATACCAACACTGTAACTGGTACCGACTCCTGCGCCAGGCGCTCGATGAACTCGAGCTGGAGCCGGGCCGGTTACATGATTTCCGACACACCTTTGGTGCCTCCCTGGCCCAGCAAGGCGTACCGATCGCGACGATCAGTGAGCTGATGGGACACGCGAGTATCGAGACGACCATGATTTACGTGCACTTCGCCCCGAAACATCTCAAAGCGGCTATCGAAAAGCTCCCCTATTAGCCCACGAAGATTAGTGTAAATGTTAGTGTGGAAACACTAAAATCGCGCCAATCAGTGCTGCCGCGAACCATGGACAAGACCCGTGACGAGTACTGCCCGCGCGTGCCCGAGGGTCCGTATAAAAGCTTTGGGGTGCCGTAAGTTACGACACCCCAAGAGTATTTAAGCGGAGAGACAGGGATTCGAACCCTGGATAGAGCCATTAGCCCTATAACGGATTAGCAATCCGCCGCCTTCAGCCTCTCGGCCATCTCTCCGTCGTAGTCCTTATAGTCGAACGCTTGTCAATATATCCCGGACCGCGACTAATTTCAAGCGCTTTTTGCATCAAATGCAAAGGAGATACTCGATTCATGATAACGAGGGAATAGACAATCAAAAGAAGTTAAGCCATTATCAGATCAGGTCTTCTCCGGACGGGACTCACTGAGCACCACCCGCCCGTCGTC
Source organism: uncultured Ignavibacteriales bacterium (assembly GCA_964612145.1). GTDB lineage: Bacteria > Zixibacteria > MSB-5A5 > GN15 > FEB-12 > JAGNLV01. The sequence continues at coordinate 68,991 of CAZTBP010000001.1, forward strand.
CATCGTCAACTTGCACCGTTGATGGCTCTCTGTAAACTCGCGGTAAACCATCCCGAAATAGGCGATGACCCCGGCGTGAAGGGTCTTCTCGCAGATGATACTGGCGTCGGCTATCTCGGCCAGCTGCTCCTCAAGCTGCGCCTGCTCTTCTTTGAGCCGCTTAAGTTCTCCCGGCGCGGTCTTTTGGAACTCCTCTAACTGGCTGAGCACGGCCTTCTTCTGATCGTCCAAACCGCCGTTCATCTGGAGCTTATACAACCCGACCATCGTTGTCTTGACCCGTTCAGCGTCCCGTTCGATACGCTGCACTTCCTTCACGGTTGTCTTGTAGCGTCCCATGAGATCGGCGTCATACCCCACCCGCAGCACCGTCTTCGTTCCGGCGTCAGTACCGGCGATGGCAACCCGAATCTCCTTGCCGGCGTTGACTTCACCACCGACAATCTTGCCTTTTTTGCTTTTGACCAGCACCCGCTCCCCGGCAATCGCGCGGCAGTTGTGGAGTTCCTCACCGACCAGTATATCGTTGCCGGCGTGCAGCTTCAGCCCTTCGGCGTATTTCACTACCACGTCGCCGTCGGCCCGGATGATCCCTTCACCCTTGCCAAAACAGCCGCCGCGAACCAGGATATTGCCCTCGCAGCGGATAGTACTGTCGGCCACATTGCCGTTGACCTCAAGGTTCCCGCCGACCGCCAGTTCAAAGCCCGGCTGAATCTGGCCGGCTACCCGCACTGATCCGATGCACTCGATATTGCCGACACTCATGTCGACATCGCCGTTTATGGTGGTGACGTCATTGACCGACACGCCCGACCGCGTAAACACGATCGCGCCGTTGGTCGCGGCCCGAAGCTCGAGCCCGTTCTCGGAGACAACGGTATTGGCGCCCTGGCTGAACGGGAAATCGCGTCCCCGGATACCGGGGATTATCTTTCCATCGACGCCCTTGCCGTTCTCGCCGTCGGTAGGCGGCGTCTTTCGGATCAGGGCAGTGCCCTCGCGCACATTCTGGATGAAATTGATGGACCGGTAGTCGATCCGCCCATCCTCGGATTCTTCCGGCGAGTGTTGCTTCTCCGTCTCGAAAGCGTATTCAAATGTCGAATCCCTGCCGCGTTTGGGCTGTGTCCCGGTCGCGATTTTCACCGGCGTTTCATAGACCTCGGAGTCCAGGGCCTGCTCGATAGCATCCCAGTCTATCCCGTGGACCAGTCCGACTCGTTTGAGTTCTTCTTTGACGTCGTCCATCGTCGCCGGCGGCACATTCTGCGGCGGCTTCCCCAGCGCCATCATCGCCGACATCTTGTCTTTGGTGATGACAATCCGGACCAGTCTGGTCCTGGCTCCTGTGGTTGTATCGGACGACGTTGACATCGTATCAGCCTCTTTCGGGAGCGGCGTCGGCGCCGGCCAGAATCCGCCAGTACGCCCGCTCAACTATGAGAGATATTTCATAGCTCTTAAACGGTTTCGTGATATACTCGTCGGCCCCCAGCAGAAGCGCGTCCTTAACCGTATAGGCGTCACCATAGGCGGTCATGATAATCACGCCGGTCTCAGGATATTCCTTTTTAGCGACTTTCAGCAACTCAAACCCGTTCATCTTCGGCATTTTCATATCTGATATGACAAGGTTAAATGACTCCTGCTGAAGGTGTTCAAGTGCAGACTCGCCATTTTCGGCGGTAGTTACCTGATAGCCTTCTCGGGTGAGAATCTTGGTCAGGAGATTGCGCATCATCTCCTCGTCGTCCACGATCAGAATGGATACTGAACTTTTCATTCAGAAAACTCCTTGCGATACTAGGCTGCCCCTGCGTGCGGCCGATATATTGTCTCTCTTCCGAACCGGAGTTTACCGGTCCAGGGCGGATGTCAATTCGGCGATAAAGTCGTCCAGTGCCAGCGGCTTGTACATCACCCGGCAGGCGCCAAGTACACCGGCTTTGTGAACCAGCTTGTCGGTGGCATTGCCGGTAATGACGACAACCGGAGTCCGCGGCCGAATCTCTTTGATCTTCGAGAGGACCTCGAGACCGGACATTTCCGGCATGATCAAATCGACCGTAATCAGGTCATAGGCATTGGCCACGACTTTTTCCACTGCATCGGTACCGCCTTCGGCCAGTTCGACGTCGAAGGCGTCGGTTGTCTGGCAAAAGTCACGGAAGACTTCTCGTACCCATTTTTCGTCATCAATGATCAGCACCCGAAACGGCTGGCCTCGGTCGCGGGCAAGCTGGGACAATTTTTCAACGCCGATGGACTGCATCATGTTTTATCCCTGTTAAGGTGTTGGTTCTCAATCCGATAGATCCGTCGCTGCGGCGCTGCCCACTCCTGTCGGGCAGTTATAATCGGATAGTCGGATAATCCGACCTCACTACTTCTTATTATCGTCATTACGCGTCATTACTGTACCTGCGCGTCCGCGATTCCGCCTGTCAGCCCGTGGCTGTAAATCCGCGATCAGAGGCCAATGCCTGCATTATTTCGGCACACTGACGCAGAATCAGACGGAGTTTTGTCTCAATCGGATCCTTGCCGGACGGATTATCGGTTATGTCATTGATCATCGTCTCCGAATTTCTCGCCGCGTTAATCACCGCCGCAAGCTCCTGGACCACTTTCACCGTGCCGTTGACAAGCCGTATGAACTCCGGCTCCAGTCGGTTGAGCGTTTCGGATTTGCCCTTGGCGCGGGCGAGATAGATAGCCAGATTAAGGGCTAAAACCTTGACTTCCTCGTTGAGATCATCGACCTGGTCGATAATCTGTGGGTCGACCGGACCGAATCCATCCGTGCGCGGTGGGGTCATAAACAGGCTCCTTTGTCGCAAAGCGGAAATTGGATAATAAGTCGGGGACAGCCGGACTCCGTTGGCTTGATCAGGTACTTCCCTCCATGACATCGAACCGCCTCGCGGGCCACGAGCGCGGGCAGCCGGAGCGACGCCGGCTTCTCGGCCAGGAGATTATCGAGGGAGAGTTCCATCGCTCGTTCGTTTCCCTTGCGGCAGAAGAAAGTTATTTCCAAACGGGCCTTGTCCCCGGCTTGTTCAGTGCGAATATGCAGCCCGCCGTAAGCTTCGATCTCATCGACTAACAGGTGAATCAGTTGATAGAAGGCTGTGGCCAGCTGTTCCGGGTTACCATGGATGGGCAGTTCGCTTGAGCACCGTGAGAAATGGATGTCTGCGTTGCGGTGAGCCGAGCGATTGAGGACGCGGGCGATGGCTTTGTCCACGAGGCTTGAGCAGTCAAATGTTTTATTGAGCGCTTCACTGGCCCGGGCAAACTCGACAACATGGGTCAGGAGCGTCTCGCTCCGCTTTATTTCGCTTGAGACAATATTCAGTAGTTCTCGCTGCTGGCTCGGAGTGTCCGAGTCCAGCATCAGGTTGACGAAGCCGGCCATGATTTTCAGGGGGTTGCGTAACTCTTCTGCCACGGCGGACGTCAATTCGCCCATGACGGCCATCTTGGCCGAACGTATAACCTTATCCTGGGATTCTTCCAGCCGGCGGTAGGTGCGTTCCAACTCGCAGGTGCGTTCCCTCTCGGCGTCGTGTAATCGTCCGCGCTGAATCGCAACAGCGGCCTGATCGGCCAGTACCTTCAGGAGCCGCACGGCGTCCTCAGTAATTGGAGCACCGGTGATTTTGTTGTCAGCTACAATCAGGCCCTGGCAGCGTCCCTTGGATTTCAGTGGGACAAAGGCGGCATTTACCGCACCGAGATGAGAAAGAAGCGCCGAGGTTGGCGGATCCAGTTCGCTGGAATCGGCGCTCAGACTCACAGCGTGTCCTCGACGGCAGAGTTCGTTGATCATTGGGGCCGAGGACAGATCGATCTCTAGGCCGCGAATACGTTCGAAAAGATGATCGATGGTCGCGCCGGGGATATCCAGTTCAGGATCCAGCAATTCTCCCAGCGATAGTTTTAGTCCGTCCAGGCGTGACCAGATACGGCCCGCTTCTTCGGCTGAGGACGGTCCAACAGCGAGGTTGGCCCGTAGCGCATTATCTTCATGATCATAGAGGAACAAGAAGGCCCGGTTAAATCCCAGCCCCTGTGAGGCAGTCGCTCCGGTCAATATGATTCGCAATATCTGGGGCAATTCCAGCGAAGAGGAGAGGGCCGCGGCAACGTCGGCGAGCACTCGCAGTTCTTCTCGAAGCTGTACTGCTTTTTTGGCAGCGTGGTCTGATTGCCGAACGGTGCCGATGAGCTCTCGAGGAACGCCATGACTATCCGGTACCGGACAGACAGTAATATCCAGCAAGCAGCCGCTGTCTGACTGTGTTTCTACGCCGAGCCGCGTGAATGACCGACCCGATGTAAGCAAATTGCCCAATGATTCGTACAAATCGGTATCGGCAAGGCCGGTGACTTCGGTCACGTGCCGTTCTCTCCAGGGAGTCGTATGATCGATGCCAAATAGATCGCCGGCAATATTGTTGAATTCCTTGATATAGCCTTGACGGTTGATGTGAAACAAGCCGCACGAAAGGAGATCCAGCGCCTGCAAGGCGCTGTCGGCCCGCGCCCGGAAGTCGTCATACGCCTCTTGTTCTCGGGGGCCGGGAAGCACAACAGCTTGTCCCCGATTTAACGCATCGGTCACCAGTTCCTCGAGTCCGGATTTTTTCCCCGGTGACCGGTGATGTTCAAGAAGAACCGTATGTGATTCCCGTTTGGCTGCTTTCCCGAGTCTCTCGGAAATTTGTTTCGATTGCCCCGCGCCTGCTCTGGTTGCTTCCTCTGGTGTGCTTGCCATAGAATTGCCTACCTCATCCTGATGACTTTGCCGATCCGCTCGGCCATAACCTCGGCGAAATGTTCTTCGAGGTGGCGAAAGAACGAGGTTTTGTCCGAGGCCCGGATATGCAGATCAGGATCGTAAATGTCGTCATCCATCGTAGCCTGGAAAATCTCCGGTCCCTCCAGTTCGACCCGGAACGGCTCTGCGATAAGCAAACGTTCGCGGGATACATCGAGCACCCGGAGTTCTCCTTCGATTACTCCCATGGTCACGTATTTGTGGAGTACGAGCGGAATGCGAACGCGCTTGCGACGTTCGAGTCCTTCTTTCTCCACGTGCATTACTATCAGGTACCGTGCACCGACTTCGGTCCCCCAGTTGGTGAGAGAGTCAAGATGGTAATGGTCCCTGGGAAACTGCGGCAGCCCTTTGCTGAGTTGGCTGACCGGATAGATTCGCACGTTGTCGCGACGGGTGAAAGCCCCGACCACGCGTTGCTGCAGGTTGCCGTCGGCCCACGCCACCGGAACAGTTTCGATATGGATCATGATGTCACGGTCAGGATTGCGATTGCCAAATGAGGCTGCACTGCAAAGCGTCGGCAACAGAAGAATCAAGAGAACCGGATACCAAAGATTACGCATATCAGCCTACTTTTCCGTGTAGAGATACTTGGAGAGGGCCTGCTGAACGCACCGCTGAAAATCGTCGAACTTGTCATCCAGAAGTCCTATCTCGGATTCGCTTAGGTGATCGTTGAGAAACTCCCGGCCGACGAATTCGATACCCGCCAGACATGCGTCTTCGTCCTGGTCAGTCCGTTTGACGATACCGAGAACGTGGTCGAGGTCTTCGACATCCTGCAGCCGGAACCGCATGGCGACGATGTCACCTTCATTGAGCGGCTGATCGACTTCAACCAGAACACCGCCGGCGGAAATATTGAGGATCATACCATCGATATGAAAGTCCTGTTCTGTCGGCCAGAAATTTCCAAAAATGTCTTTGATGCGTCGCACCGACATGGGTGAGGAAATCTCCAAACGGATATACCGGCGGCAGTTTTCCTGTTCGACCCGGAACGGTTTTCGAACCCGGACAGCGTCTCCGTCCATTTCAACATCAGAGACAAATTTTACTTTTGTTTCCTTTTTCATAACTGCTCCTGCGAAGTTCAGTGGTTATGCCGTTGCATCCATGCAATGAGTTTTTCTTCTATGTTGGCCTGGAGGGCGTGGTCATAAGCAAATACCGGCTGCGGCATTTGCCGGATCGTATCGAATGGGAAGTGTTCACGCCGCTGTTCGCGGGGAATAAATTTCAGGCCAATATTCCAGCGACCGGTCTCGCGAACCAGCGAGTGCCGCACTTGGGCAACGATCAGTGCGGGAAACCCGAGATCCGGCCAGTTTACGTTGACAAAGAGATGAGCCGGCGGTTCCAGTGCGCTGCTGAAGCGAATCATCGCTCCGCCGCCGGAAAGATTGATCGTTTCCGTCTCGAGCCAGCGGAGCCTGGCCAGGCCGTTGCGGGTGAATCCACCAACGGGGATACTGGCCAGCCGTACCGGACACGCAATCGGCACGCGGCGCCATTTGCGGCGCAGCAGCGGAGTGACTTTGTCGCCGAGATTGATTCGGCACCCGCCGCCATCTGTGCGCTTGAGAGTCGCAGTCATCGCGACCGGCTCGTCTTTGTAGCGGACCTGGAGGACAATCTTCTGGTCGTTGATGAGGTTATCGATGAGGCCGGAGCCGCCGCTGCGGTCGATAGAAATTGACCGACCGTTTGCGACGGTGACCCGACTCTCCAGTGCTTTGCCCGGAAACTGCTCGGTGAAAATAGTAATCTTGTGGCCGACGAGGGTTGAGAAGTCAAATCGTTCGATTTCGACCGGTCGGGCCGGCTCGCCGTGAAGTTTTTCGCGTTGGTGCGTCACAGCAGTCCTTTCTGACGCAGGATGACCTGCTGCTGGAAAACATAGTTCACCAGCTTGTTTTGCATGGTCTGATCAAAGTAGGTCACTGATTCCGGCAAGACCTTCTGGTCCTCGGCTCCGAAGTGCCTCTTAAGTTGTTCGGTTCGAAGGAACTCGATGCCGGCCTGCTTGATCTTCTTGACCGTCTGAATCCGCCGACAGACTGCAGCGACGGCCAGGGGCAGGCCGACTTCCGGAAAAAAGCTGACTTTCACAAGCATCAAGTCGTCGGGTTCTATTTCTGTCGGGCAGGTGATAAGCAGCCCGCCACCGCTCACGTTGACGGTCCTGGTATCATGCCAGGTGAGAGCATCGAGCGAGCGGACGATGCTTCCTTTCCGGCCGAGCAGCGCCAGTGAAACCCGTTTGATAAGATCGATACGCACGAACTGTCGGCGCTGGACCCGCTGGAGTCGTTTGGGCGGGCGAAGCACATACTGGCGACCATCCGGACCGTCGATTAACGTGATGGTGCTGTCGAACTGGTAGACGGCGTCCTCTTTGGTGACAATGACCGAACATTCGCTTCCGTTATGCAGCAAGGAGGCGCCTGAGACGAATTCGGGCGTACTTATGATCATGCCGTCGGACGACTGGTCTTCCAGACGTGCGATGTACTTGCCCGAATCGCTTCCGGAGCCGACAATGATCTCAAACTTCTCCCAGAGCTTGATCTTACCCGTACTGTTTTGAGCCGCTTTTTGCACTGTGGAACGTCCTTCTTAGCTGATCTGGGCGGTTCGCATCGCCTCCATGTTGGTTTTGCCCTGTTCGATTGCCAGCTCGAGGATCTTTCGGGCAAGGGCGGTCTGGGTCTTATCGTGACGATTCCGGTAGACGAATTCCTGGCCGTGACGGATAGTCGAATTGAAATACTCGCGTGCGGTCTCGAAATCGCCGATGCGGCGGGACAATTCTGCGATCAGGTACGAAGCCTGAATCTGCTGATTGCCCGGAGAGATGCCACGACCCTCGTGGAAAGCCTCTTTGTAGTACTGGACGGCTTTTTGTAAGGCTTCCCGCTCGTTGGCAACGATTCCGTCCCAGTTGCGTCGAAGATCCAGAAGGAACTCGGTAAACGACGGATAGCCGGCGAAAGTCGGTTCGGAATTGATATCGCCAAGTCCGACACCAACCGTTTTGAATTCATCGATCAGAGTCCCAAGTTGTCCCAGATGCTCTTCCAGGGCTCGAAATTTATCAGCGAGCGATTCCAGTTCACCGGAGAACCGTTCTTGGTAGGGCATAATTTGGGCTTTGAGTTCAGAAGTGATATTGTCGGCATCGAACTCCGACCGAACCGCCTCGACAAACTCATTGACACGTTCCTGAGAATTGCGGACGGCGTCGTTGATGCCATCGTGCTTGGTTTCCAATTCGTAGGTAAAGCCGCGCATGCGGGACAGCTGCGGGTTTTCTTCGCCTTCGAGACTGCGATACACCCAGCCGATCCGGAGGTAGTACCGTCCGAGTTCGACCTTGTGCGGATGTTCGCTCAACAGTTCATCGAAGGCCGCGAGATGCAATTTGAGAATGGCTGACTGGTTGGGGTAGCGGGCGACATCAAGTACCTCGCCGATGCGCTTGACTATTGAATCGGCAGTGGCAAGCTGATCGACGTGATTTTCCTTGATAGCTTTGAGACGGTACGTCCGGAAGTTATTGTCTTTTTTCCATTCCTTATAGGAATTGGAGAACTCGCGGCTGTAGAAGCAATTGCTGCACGTAGCGACAAAAAACACCAGCGGGTTGTATCCGTCGTATTTGGGGTACCGCCATTTTATCTGGCGGGGGCAGAAATCGCTGTCGCGACCCTCCTCGACATAGGCGCCCATCCGAACGGTCTCGAATTCATTGATCGTTTTGCAGATCGGGCACTCTACTTTTGACAGAAAGAACGGTATTTCGCTGGCCATAACTGGCTCCTGTCTATTTACACTTACTCTTGTTCATAGCTGAGCATAGCCAGTTCGGCATCCGAAACCGGCAGTGCTTCTTTCACTTCAGTCGTTGTCGCCCCGTTTTGCAGCATGCCGCGGGCCATGCGGAGGACTTCGGCACGGTTGCGGCGAAGGTTCAGGCTCTTGGTTCCCTCAGCCGCTTCGTTCGCGCGGCCGCCGAACTCAACAAACTGCGGTTCTCGGCCGGCACGGCGTACTCTTGTTGGCGCAGGTGTGGTGTCAGGGAGAGAGTTGCCTCGTGTTGATCTCGGTATTGCGGTCGAATCTGATGCAGAGGCCGGTCGGCGGCGGAACATCGAGTAGATCACCAGCATCAGCGCGCCGCCGATGACATAGCCGGCTGTGTTGAGTCCGATTTCGATCAGCATGGGGCTATTCAGGTCCATTGTTTACCTTCCTATGTCTCAGGCTTTCAGGTCGATGTGCGAGTCGGGATCGGGCGACGAATCCGTGTCGCCCGTTTCCGGTTCGCTTGTCTCGGCCGGTTGTTCCTCAGAGGTGCTTTCCTTGTCTTCGTCTTCTTCTTTGCCATGTCGATTTTGTTTCGACAGGTCAATTTCGAGAATCAGCGCCTGGTCGTTCCGATCGTCCTGCTGTTCTTCATCACCCTCCATTTTCCTTTTGAGGGCTCGCTTGAACGACTCTCCGTCAGCTGTTTCCGCGGTCTTTCCGGATTTGTGAACCCGGTCGTTTTGCGGCGGCTTCGGGAGCTTGTCGATAGTTTCGATCGACGGCGACATAGCGCCTCCTTTGCCTCACGTTCAGCCGGTCAGGGCGAAGCGGTCGCGAACCATGCCGCGCAGCTTCGACACCGCCCGGGTGTGAATCTGCGAGACGCGCGATTCAGAGATGGTCATAACAGCGCCGATCTCCTTGAGCGTCAATTCTTCCTGGTAGTACAGCGAGATGACAAGCTTTTCCTGTTCGGTCAGCCGGTCCATCGCCACGACGAGGAAGGATCGCAGTTCACCCTTTTCGATTTCGCTGAGGATGGTCGCGCTGGTGTCGTCCTGGACAGTTTCAATCCGCGGCACCTGGCGATTGTCGTCCTCCCGGTAGATCACTTCGTCCAGTGACAGGATCTGTGTCCCGGAGACGTCCTCGATAGCGTGATGCAGTTCTCGTACGGTCATTTTCATTTGTTTGGCCAGTTCCGGTTTTTCCGGGGGGCGGCCAAGTTTGTTTTCCAGATCGTTTTGAGCCCGATCGATCTCGCGGCTCCGGGCGCGGGTCGAACGCGGCACCCAGTCCAGCGCGCGCAATTCGTCGAGAATCGCGCCCCGGATACGCGGGACAGCATAGGTTTCAAATTTCACTCCACGGGCCGGATCGAAGTTTTTGAAGGCTTCGATCAGTCCGATCACACCGGTATTGATGAGATCGGTCAGTTCCACCGAACGTGGAAAGCCCATTGCCATACGCGAAGCCACATTGCGGACCAGCGGCAGGTAGTTTGCCAGCAGACGCTTCCGGATTTCCGGAGACTGCGTCTTGCGGTACTGCGCCCAGTCACGTTTGGCCGGGTCGTTCTTTCGGGTCCGACGTTTACGGGTGGTGACGGTTTCTTCGGCACTCACACGGCGGGGCTTTTCGCCACGCTCCTTCGGCTCGACTTTAGCAGTGCTAACCATTTGTATGCTATTCCCTTATATCGGCCGCAGCCGGGTTTACATTATCGCTTGTTTCAATCGGGTTTGCCGTCCGGTCGACACCGTGCGTCAGGTCCCGGATAAGTCCCTGCGCCATACGGCTTAAGGCCGCTGTCACGGGGGATTCGCTGTTTATGGCCGACAGAGGCTTTTGGGCCCCGACAGCCTGCCGAACCACGGCATCCTCAAACACAAAGCCGGCACAGCGGGGCGACTGCCCCAGGAAGCGCTCTGTCATGGCGCCGAATTTCTTGTGCAGGTAGTCCGCCTCCTCCGCACTTTCGATCCGGTTGATAAGCAACCGGCAGTCGATTGAGGTCGGGGCGTCCTGGAGATGTTTGAAAAGGCCGTAGCAGTCGGAAATGGATGTCAGCTCCGGCACCACCGCCAGCAGGTTGATGTCCGACCCGTGGGCGGTCAAAGTGGCGGTATGAGATTTGCCGGAACTGTGGTCAATAACGATCAGATCGTAGCAGGCTGCCTCTCTGCGAAGGCGTGCGAGGATGCGGGCTACGGTTGCGGCCGACCAGTTCTCGGGATCCACGTAGCGGTGGGAGGCGCCGAGCAGGTCGAGATTATCGGTGACCGGGGTTATCGTCTCGTTAAGCGAGAAACCGCGGTCGATGAATTCAGCGATACCGACGCCACAGGCGCAGTTCGCCAGGATGTGCAGGTTGCCGCCGCTGAAATCAGCGTCTACCAGCAGTGTGCTCGTTTTCTGGGCAGCGGCCCGTTCGGCAAGATTGAACGCCAGGACGGACTTGCCCACGCCCCCCTTGCCGGACAATACCGAGATAATCGGCGGCGTCTGGATACCGCGTTTGGGTGCGGGTTGTGTCAGACGGAGTCTATTCACTGAAGACCTCCAGGCCGGTTAGGTTTGCCGCCAGCGAGGCCGGGTCAGGCGTCCCCAGACGGCCAATGCCGCCGCCGCTGTCGGAAACAAAAGCGAGTCTTGTGTCAAGCGTCCGAGCCGCTGCGACGAGCGAACCGTGACGTCGGGTAAGATCAAGCATGGTAGCGATGAGGTTGGTTGGCGCTAAATCTGCATACAGTTGCGCCAAATCCTTCATGTCGTCCGATCGCATCAGGGCGGAGATCACGAGGAACCGATGTTTGGCATCGAGTTCCCTGACTGCCTTGAGATAGTTTTTGCGCTTTTCCGGATCGATCGGCATCGCCGGCGCATCGATCAGCGTGACAACGTCTTTCGCCGCTTTCTTTTCTCGGCGTGTCCGGGCGACTTCGGCTACATCGAGATTCAGCAGGTCGGCATAGCCGGCCAGCTCCTCGTGGGCGCCGACTTTTTGGAAATCAAACCCGGCCAGACGCACCTTGCGCTTATCGATTGTGACAAGCTGAGTAGCCAGCTTGCCCATGACCGACGATTTCCCGACTCCCGGAGGGCCGACAAACAACACTTGCTCACCCGGCTTGATTCGCAGGTCCGGAACCGTCAGCTTGGACAGAGCCTTTACCAGCTCACCGCGGACGGCCTCAGCGGCTGTATCGCCGCTGAGACGGTCCAGGCGGGAGAGAATCAGTTGATCGATAAAATCTTCGGGGAGGTCCGCGTCGCGCAGTGACGCAACAATGGCCCGGATTGTAGCGTCCGGAATTTGCTCTGCCCCGCGCTGCATGGTCAGACGAACCAGACGGTCCAGGCGGGCTTCGATACCGGCCAGACGGTCATTGGACGGAGTGATCGGCGCAGCCGGCTCGTTCGGTTCAACACGTTCTTCGCTATTGTTTTCGGGAACCTCTTCAGTGGGCTCGTCCGATAGGTCTTCGGTTGGCTCTTGCGGAGTCGGTTCCTCGCTTCGAGCTTCTTCGGCCGGAGCCGGAGCAGGTTTCGGTTCAAGAACTCCTGGCTCATCATCGAGTGCGTCAGCGATTCGCGAGTCCGGATCCGATGAGATCACGGGCGGTTCGAAGCGACGAGCCACTCGTCCACCGACACGGTCCTGACCGAGGATTTGATCGGCGGCGCCGACAGTAGCCTTTTCCAGACAGGCGGTTATTTCCACCCGGGGGCGGTTGTGGCGGTCGACGACCTGACGGGTTTTCAGCACTATTGCTTCGCCGCCCATTTCCTTGCGGACCATCTTCATCGCGGCGGTCGCTGACTCTGCGGTAAACGACTTAATTATCATCTTGCATCCTCACCATTCCGGTCGAAACGACTTCCACGTCGGCCATGATTTCGTTGTAAGAGAGCACTGCCAGGGTCGGGAACTTGGCCTCGACCAGGCGGCGCAGTGCCAGACGGATATTGGGAGAGCAGATTACGGCCGGCGTGATGCCGGCGTTTTCCTGCGCCTCGACCTGTTCGCCGATGCGCTCGAGCAGGGTTTCGGCCATCGCCGGATCGACAGCCAGCATCAGCCCCTGCTTCGTATTCTGCACGGAGTCGGATAGAGTCTGTTCGATGGCCGGATCGATCGTGAAGACACTGATCCGGCCTTTCTTATCTTTGTAGATTTCGGTAATCTGGCGCTTGAGCGACATGCGAGCGTATTCGCTGAGTACGTCGGGTTCTTTGGTGGCACCGATATAATCGGACACTGTTTCGAGAATCGTCGCCAGATCACGGACCGGCACACGCTCCCGCAGCAACTGCTGGAGCACTTTCTGCAGCGTGCCGAGCGGAACAAGTTCCGGCACGACGGATTCAACCAGTGCCGGGTAATCTTCTTTCAGCGTGTCAACGAGGTGCGCAACATCCTGGCGCGAGAGGATCTCGGCAGCGGAGTTGCGAATAACTTCGGTCAGGTGCGTGGCCAGGACAGCTGATGGTTCTACCACGGTAAAGTTTTTGGCCTCGGCGACTTCGCGCAGGTTCGGCAGGATCCATGTGGATGACAGACCGAAGGCCGGATCCTTGGTATCGAATCCGTCCAGCTTCTCTTCGACAAAGCCGGGATTGATAGCCAGCACGTGGTCGGTCATCAGTTCCCAGCCGGCGACCCGGATGCCTTTGACTTTCAATTGATAGGCATTCGGTTTGAGCTGCATGTTGTCCCGGATTCTAATGGGCGGTACGACAATACCGAGTTCTCCGGCAAGCTGCCTGCGGATTGAGCTGATCCGTTCGAGTAGATCACCCTTCTGGTTGGGATCGACCAGCGGAATCAGGCCGTAACCGATTTCCAGGCCCAGCGTATCGACCTTGAGAAGGTCCTCGGTCCGCTCCTGCGGCTTTTGTTCAGTCTGCTCGGCCTGTTTTTCGGCTTCTTCCGCTTCCCGCGCCTGCTTCGCCTGCATCTGAGACGTCAGGAGCCCGACTCCGCCGACTACAAAGCCGAGGGTCAGGAATGTCATTGTCGGCATACCCGGCACCAGTCCAAAAAGCACCAGTACGACAGCTGCTACGATAACAGCGCGCGGCTGGCGGGTAAGCTGTGCAGTCAGATCTGTGCCCATCGCCGATTCACTCGCGGCACGGGTGACGATGATACCGGAGGAGGTTGACACCAGCAGGGCCGGGATCTGCGTGACGAGACCGTCACCGATTGACAGCAGCGAGTACGTCCGCAGCGCCTGCGTGATATCCATGCCGTTGATGGCGATTCCGATAATAAAACCACCGATGATATTGATCAGCGTGATGAGGATGCCGGCGATCGCGTCACCGCGGACGAACTTGGAGGCACCGTCCATCGCGCCATAGAAATCAGCCTCGCGAGCGATCTCTTTGCGGCGCGAACGAGCATCATCTTCGCTGATTATGCCGGCGTTGAGGTCGGCGTCGATAGCCATCTGCTTGCCCGGCATGGCATCGAGTGTGAACCGTGCGGCAACTTCCGAGATTCGTCCGGCACCCTTGGTGATTACCACAAACTGGATTATCACGAGGATGACGAACACGATCAGCCCGACCACATAGTTCCCCTGCACGACGAAGTTACCGAAAGTGTTGATCACTTCACCGGCGTATGCGTGACCGAGAATCAGCCTCGTCGAGGCCACGTTGAGGGCCAGGCGCATCAGCGTCACGATCAGGAGCATTCCGGGGAAAACCGAAAGTTCGAGTGGACGTGTCACATAGAGCGTCGTGAGCAGCACCACCAGTGAGAAGGTGATGTTAAATGCGAGGGCAAAGTCCAGCAGGCCGGTCGGGATCGGTATCACGAGAACACCGATAACGGCGACCACACCGACAGCGAGGACGATGTCCGAGCGATTCATGATAGTCTCGATGAGACTATTGTTTTTCGCACCGTTCGCCATCAGCTCACCGTCCTGCCCTTAAGCTTGTAAACATAGGCCAACAGCTCGGCCACGGCGCGATACAACTGGGCCGGAATAGTCTGGCCGACATCGCACATCTTGTGCAGCGCACGCGCCAGCGGCGCATCTTCGACGACCGGGATGCCGTTCGCCAGAGCGATCTCTTTGATTTTCTGGGCGACCAGACGCTGACCTTTAGCGACCACGTACGGCGCCGATGATTCCTCGGCATCGTACTTGAGCGCCACGGCATAGTGCGTCGGGTTGGTCACGACAACATCGGCGATCGGGACGGCATCCATCATGCGACTGCGGGCGGCCTGCTGCTGTATCTGGCGGATACGCTGTTTGATCTGCGGGGAACCCTCGGTATCTTTGTGCTCGTCCCGGAGGTCTTGTTTGCTCATTTTGATCGACTTCTCGAATTCGTAGCGCTGGTAGAGGTAGTCGAGGATGGCGATGATCAGGATGACGGCCCCGACTTTCAGCGTCAGCAGCAGGGCGATCTTGCCCATCTGGGCGGCGACCTGAGAAACCGTCATATCAGCCAGTTTGAAGAATCCGGGAAATTCAGATTCGATGACCTTGTATGCAACGAAGCCAACAACAAGGAGTTTGAGCGTGTCGCGGATCATCGTCACCAGCGACTTCATCGAAAACATGCGCTTGAGACCCTGGATCGGGTCGAGCTTGTCGAGTTTCGGTTCGGCGGCCTTGGTGCTGATCCGGAAACCAACCTGGACGACATTCGACGAAAACGCGATCACGGCCATCACGGCAAAGACCGGGCCGAGGATCAGGAAGAACTTCACGACGTTGCTGCTGAATACGCTGTAGAAAGTCGGATCGGCGGCGGCAATCGACGGCGCGTTGCTCATGGTGTGGCGCATCACGGCCTGCATCTGATCAGCCAGGTACGGGCCCATCAGGTACAGCGTTAGAAAACCTAGACAGATCATGGCCGCCGAGTTGAGTTCCATCGACTTGGCTACCTTGCCTTCCTCACGAGCTTTTTCGCGGCGCCGTGAGGTCGCCTTCTCAGTTCTCTCTTGTAAGTTCTCTTCGGCCATGGCGCCTTATGCCTCACCAAGCGCGAGGAAGATCACTCGCAGTTCGCTGTCGAGATACAGCATGACTTTCTCCAGCACATAGGCGAACAGCGGCAGCGATAACGCGACCACAGCCAGCCCGGCGCCGATCTTGATCGGGAAACCAACAAAGAAGACATTCATCGTGGGCATGGTCTTGGCGATGACGCCAAGGGAAACGTCAACGAGGAAGAGCGTAATCATCACGGGCGCGGCAACCTTGATGGCGATGACAAACACATAGGCCGTGTACTTGATCATCATCTCGCCAACGGAGGAATTGGCTACGATCGATCCCGGCGGCATGACGTTGTAGCTGTCCGCCAGCGCTTTGAGCACGAGGTGATGACCTCCTATCGTGAAGAAGATCAGCATGGCAATCAGGAACCAGTACCGTCCGAGGACGGAGAGTTGGTCGTTGCCGTTCACGTCGGGAAGCTGTACCATCGCGAAGCCCATCTGGTATCCCAGAATTGCGCCTCCGGTTTTGACGCCCATAAACAGCAGTCGGTACACCAAGCCGATAATCACACCGACCAGAATTTCCTTGGCGGCCATACCGGCCAGCGGCCAGAGTGAATCGGTCGCCGGAAATTCGGGGAGGTTGATCACGGAAGACATGATGCCCGACAGGAGCACGATGAAGCCGACTTTGACCAGGTTGGGAATTGCCCTGTCGCTGAAAAACGGCGCCACGAGGAAGAAACCTGAGGCTCGAAGCAGAACCAGCAGGAACATTTGGAGGGCATTGGCACCGTAGTTTACGAAATCAAACAAGGCTATCTTTCCTGGTTTATCGGTTAACGGCTTATTTGTATTTCAAACCGTGTGCCAACTTGAAACGGGACTTTGCGGCTACGGAATCTGTTGTAGGGCAAGGGCTTGGAAACTAGGTAAGATCTGGCGGGGAGTTCGCCGGCGGAAAGTGCGGAAAAGTTTACCAGCGCTGTGGGAAAAAAGTTCAGAACCCGGTATCTGAGCCGGTTCCCCCCTATCCGGCCATGCCGGGAATCAGGTCGAACATGTGGCGGGCGAAATCGGTGAGAATATTTATCATCCAGGGCAGGAAAATCAGCAGGGCCAGCGCCACGGCCAGAATTTTGGGCACGAAGGTCAGGGTCATCTCATGAATCTGGGTAATCGCCTGGAAGATCGAAATCACCAGGCCCACCACCAGCCCGAACAGCAGCATCGGACCGGAAACCATCAGCGTTACAGCCAGTGCCTCGCGGCCAATTGCTACGACCATTTGCGTTGTCATCGGATGCTCCTCATAGTTTGAACGACTCCACCAGGGATTTCACCAGCAGATACCAGCCGTCGACCAACACAAACAGCAGGATCTTAAACGGCAAAGACACAATGACCGGCGGCAGCATCATCATACCCATGGACATCAGCACCGAAGCCACGACCATGTCAATCACCAGAAACGGTATGAACAGCACGAAGGCGATCTGGAAGGCGGTTCGAAGTTCCGAGATGACAAAGCCGGGCACGAGGACATGCAGCGGGATGTCGGCTTCGGTTTCGGGCTTTTCCAGGCCGGCGATGTTCACGAACAGGGCCAGGTCCTTTTCGCGGGTCTGGGCCAGCATGAAGGTTCGAAATGGTCCCATCGATTTGTCAAATGCCTCTTCCCCCTCGATTTCCTTTTCCATGTAGGGTTTGATACCCTCGTTGTATGCCTTTTCGACCGTCGGCGCCATGACGAAAAACGTGAGAATCAACGAGAGGCCCACCAGCAATTGGTTGGGAGGCATCTGGTGGATTCCCATGGCATTGCGCAAAAACGACATGACCACGACAAAACGGATGAACGACGTGATCATGATCAGAATCGACGGCGCCAGCGCGAGGATGGTAAGCAGTAGGATGATCTGGAGAGTTGTCGACAGTTCGGACGGGTCGGTGGTTTCGCCGACCTCGACCGAAACTTTCGGCAGATTTTGGGCGGCCGTGGAAGCAGCCGTCGTAAGCAGGGTGCCGCCGGAAGCAGCACACCAGGTCAAAAGCCTTTTCATATCCTATATCTCTTATGCGTGCGACATCCATGTCGCACGGGGGCTCCGCCCAGTTTTCAGTCCGGAATCGCGGTATTACGATTCCAGGGCAGCCTCTTTCCGTTTGAGACTGAACGCACGGATCTTTCCGGTCGCCGTATTCAACGCTTTTTGGAAATGATCCTGCTCAGCGACACTTTCCTGTGCCGCGATAATTTCCGAAGTCTGTTCGGGCGTCAGTTCACACAAAAGCGAGATCCCGTTGTCGGTCACGCCGACCAACACTGCTTTGTCTCCCACCCGAACGAGTGATACCGTCTTTTTGGGCGCGATACCGGCTGTCTCGAGGACTTCGAGGGAACGGGCACTGCCGCGGCCGGACGACCTTGTCGTGAACCGCTTGAGCAGGTAGATCCCACCGTAGATGCACGCGATCACCAGTACGAGTGCACTGATCATGCGCGCCAGCGACGGCATGGCTGAGCCGACAAACTGTTCGGTAGTCTCTTCAGTTGCCGTCTGGCCGGTCAGACTGCTGAGATCAGTACCGCGCTGCGCGGCGACCTCGGGACTGTTAAGCGCTGCCAGGCCAAGTACCGCTGCACCGAGAATCAGCGCGACACCAATGATCGTTCTTTTGCGCAGCTTACTGTTCATCGCTCAGCAACTTCAGCCGTTCCTGCGGCGTCATTAACTGGGTGATACGCACGCCGAAGTTCTCATCGATAACCACGACCTCGCCTTTGGCAACGATCTTGCCGTTGACCATAACGTCGACCGGTTCACCTGCGAGCTTGTTGAGTTCGACCACTGAGCCGGCGCCGAGACCGAGAATATCGGAAATCGACATGCGGGTCCGTCCCAGCTCGATCGAGATCGGCAGGTTGACGTCCATCAGCAATTCGATATTGCGCGGCGGCGGCGACGAGGCCGATTCCGACAAATGCTGAAACTGGGCGTTCGAGACTTCCGTCCCGCCGAAGTCGATATCTTCAGCCGACGGCTTGTCCTTCTCCTCCGGAAGATCCTCGAGCATAGCCATCATGGCCGCCTCGGCATCATTCTCGGACATATCGTTTTCGTTGACGACCTTGTTGAGTTCCTTCTCCACTTCTTCGTCGGATTGACCTGCTTCCGGCTGGTCACCCCCCGAAGTCGCGCCGGCGTCTTCAGCCGGAGCGGCATCGGGTGGAGCATCGGAAGCTGGTGCGTCATTCTCAGGCGGCGATGCGTCCGGAGTCGGCTCCTGGTTTTCCTCGGAGACGCTGACCTCGTCCTGAGGTTCGTTTTTCTCCTGATCTGTCATCAGTTATTCTCCTCCAATGAATTCTCACACACTTCGACAATCTGGAAAGCCCGTTTCTTGCCGGAGAGGCCCGGCCGGGCGAGATATTTTTTGCGACGGTTGACGAATATGTCCACCGGCAGACTCATTTTCTTTTCCGATGGGACGATGTCCCCGACCTGCATTTCAAGGAAATCCCGCATTTTGATCTTTGTATCCAGCAAAACCGCCGAAACATCGACCCCGACTCCTTTTAGGTTTTTCAGGTTGACATCGCGGTCGGATTCACTCGGTTTCTTCTTGGTGGCGTCGATCCAGTTCTGAGCTGAGAGCTTGCTGATAATCGGTTCCAGCGCCACAAACGGATAGCAGATCGTCAGCAGTCCGGTTGACTGAAACAGTTTGACCTGGAACGAAACCACAACGACCGTTTCACCGGGTGGAACGATCTGGATAAACTGCGGATTAGTTTCAAAGCTCTTCTGCTCAACATTGATCTGGACAATATTTTCCCAGGCCCGTTCGAGATCCCGATACAGCCGCTGTGCTAAGCGTCCCATGACCGAGCGTTCGATCGGCGTTAACTCGCGTTCGGTCTCAAGGATCTTGCCGCTGCCGCCGAACATCCGGTCGATAAAGGAGAAGGTCAGCGTTGGGTTGAAATCAACAAGACTGACTGCTTCCAGCGGCGGGGCGCCAAAGGTGTACGTACAGGACGGCGTGACCAGCGACATGATAAACTCGGAGTAGGTGATCTGATCGACCGAGACCAGGTCGACATCAACAATCGTCCGCATAATCGCCGACAGCGACGAGCCGTAGTGGCCCGCGAAGTTGTCGTGCATGTTCTCCAGCGTACGAAGCTGGTCTTTAGACACGCGGTTGGGATGCTTGAAGTCATAGGCGATGATAGACCGGAGTCTATCGTTGTCGATATTGTCCTCATCGAGGTCCTTTTCGCCCGATGACACTGTCGTCAACAGCGCATCAATTTCGTCCTGACTGAGAATCTTCGCCAAAATTTACATCCTATTGCAGCACAAAATCTGTATAGTACACGCCCGCGAGGGACTCGGTTTTCATCAGTTCCCCGACCCGCTTTTTGATTTGGTAGCGGATGATCTCTTTCTGCCGGACATCGGTCAGCTGAGCAACTGTCTTGGAAGAGAGAATCGTTATCAGGGCATCGCGAATCATCGGTTCCCGAGCCTTAAATTCACTCAGGAGTCGCGGCGATTCCAGTTCAAATCCAAACGAGACGGACAAAAAGCGTGAGCCGCCGGTACCGGCCGGGTTGATTACGATGTCGTTGATGGTGTACATCAGCGCCTCGCCGCCCTCGCCCTGCGAATCTTTCGACCGGTGCTTTTCTTCCTTCGGTTCTTCCTTTTGTTCGTTTTCAACCTGTGCCGTGGTGTTACCGTCGCCTTCCGACGGCGCCATCATCGGTTTGAGCACGAACAGGGCCAGGACGACGCCGATCACAATTGCGCCGACACCGACCAGCCCAAACATTATCAGCTTCTTGCGGCCGCCACCCTTGGCTTCGGCTCCACCGGCGGATTCGCTGTTTTCGCCGGTTTCGACGGTGGTTTTGTCTTCTTCATTCGGCATGGTTCACTCCTGTGCCGGCAGTTTGGGACCGGGCCACGCCGGCCCGGTCGCCATCACTGCGTTTATCCGTGTCCGCCCGGTCATCCGCGGCTGTTGCAGGCGCACGAGTATTTCACCGTCGACGTTGACGAACGTCACGCCTTCCGGGAGTGACTCCAGGAAGGTGACCAGTTCGGCATTGATCTCGAACGGCATCTCGTTATGTCGGGCGACTCGAATCATTTACTTACTACCTCTTGATGTTCACCAGCTCGTCGAGCATGTTGTCCGACGTCGTGATGATCCGGGCGTTGGCCTGGAAACCACGCTGAGCGGTGATCATTCCGGTGAACTCTTGAGCGATATCGACTGCGGAGGTTTCCAGCGCGCCGGAGAATATCTGTCCGGAGACAGTTTCACCCGCCACACCTTCCACGGCACTGCCGGAGTTCGCACTTTCCTGGTACATCGATTTGCCGGCTTTCCGCAGACCGGACTGGTTGAAAAAGTCAGCCAGCAGGACCTGCGCCAGCACGCGGGTTACGCCGTTGGAGAAGATACCGGAGATATTACCGGCCTTGTCGATTGCGATCTTCTCCAGCAGACCCACTCCGTAGCCGTCCTGACGAACCAGCGACGCGGTGTGGGAACCGGAGGCGAATCCGGTGAGACCGTCAAACCCAAACGCCGTACCGGCATCGACCGAGATTTCAAGATTCTCGGCGCCGTTGTTCGGGTTGATCGTGATGGACTCGTTTCCGCCGTTGTACGCGAATGTATTCAGGGAACCATCTGGATTGAACAGGACGTAGCCTGTGCCACCGGATGAGATTGTTTCGTTACCAAGCGTAGAGACCGACCACTCCCAGCGGTTATCTACCACGCTCTTGAAGAACTCGATCGACAGGGTGTGTTTGCCGCCCTGTGAGTCAAAAACAGTGATGGAGGTGGTGTGGGTGGTCGGTTCGGTTTCAATCACGAGGTCGTTGCCGCCGGTGGCCGAAATGCCGTCCGCACCGGCGGTAATTTCCACGCCGCCCTCGCCTAGACCCGACAAGCCGGTTACCAGACCGGTCTGCTGGTCGATCACGAGACCAAGCTGCGTGACAACGGGTCCGGAAGCGGCACCGGTGCCGGCATCCGGCTGGAACGTGTCAGTTGCAACCAGCGTGGTATCGCTGCCGCCGGCCGACCGGACTGTCGCACCGAGCGCGGCGCCAAACAGAGTGTTGAGCACGTCACCGGCCACAGCCGCCGAAGTTTCGAAATTGTAGACGGAGGTATCACCGGCGCGGTCTCGTGTTATCAGGATAGCTCCGGAACCATCCAGTTCCGCCGTGATACCGGCAATCTGGTTAATGGCAGTGATCAATTCCTCAACAGTCGTGTCACTGGTCAGGCCGCTGATGTTCTCCGAGCGGGAACCGTCGACCGTGATTGTAAAGTCCGAGAAATCCGTCACGCCAAGCGACCCTAGCGTCTGGGCGCCGGTCATGCCGGATGTGGCACTTGTGAACGTATCGTTGGTGGCCTGGCTGCCGGTTATTGATATCGTGTGCGTTCCGCCGACACCATTGGTGGCGGTACCGCTTACCAACAGCACATTCGACCCGCCGGCGTCGATCAATGATGCATCGGAGTCAGTCGCCGAAGCGTCGAGGTTACTTGACAACATAATTTCCTGTGTGGCGTTGGCCGGATCCTGCTGCCCGAACGGCAGACGGATTGGACCGGTGGTCGCCAGCGACGGGATACGGCCGGTGTTATCGGCCATCTTGCCCAGCACATGCAAGCCGGTAGCCGGATCGACCAGGGTCGCATCCGAGTCCAGCCCGAAGGCGCCGGCGCGCGTATAGAAACGGTTGTCATTGGCGTCGCCCAGGATAAAGAAACCACCGCCCTGGATCGCCAGGTCGAGGATCTGACCGGTGGTTTCAAGACCACCCTGCTGAAACATCGTGTCGATCGAGGCCACTTCCATACCCAGACCCAGCTGGATCGGATTGGTACCGCCGGTAATCGACGACGGTCGACCGGCCCCTTTGAACGTTTGCACCAGGGCTTCCTGGAAGTTGACACGACTGGTTTTGAACCCGACGGTATTGATGTTTGCGATGTTGTTACCAATCACATTCATCTTCGTCTGGTGGTTCTTCAGACCGGACACACCGGCATACAGTGATGCCATCATGATGCATTTACCTCCGTAATACCATCGCAGGGTTTCCCCATCAACATGGGGACCAACCCGGGATGAACTTTATGGTTTTGTTGTTTAATCATTTGCTTTTTCGTTTCACTCCTACAGGATGACGGCCGAGTCAATCGACGTTACCACACCGTCGCGAAGGTTATCGCGGTCAAAGGCCGTCACGACGGTACGATTGGGTACCGACACGACCAGCGCCGCGTTATCGGTAAGCACCAGTGTCTCGCGAGATCCTTTGCCGGCGGCACGATCGATCGCGCCCGCCAGACCCTCGAGCATCTCATCGGAAACCTCGATGCCACGCGAGAACAGGCGCTGACTGGCGTGCTTTGAGAAATGCACATCGCGATCACCAGCCAGTTCACGGGAGAACATTTCCTTGAATGATCCCTCGCTTGCCTTGTCAGCTCTGGCCGGTTTGTTGCCATTGGCGATATCGATCAGGTTGACCGGCCGCTGATGCATCTGTACGGTATTGTTCACTTTCATCCTGCTTCTTCCTTACCTTCTGTCGATCTCAGTCCGCTCAGTCGTCCTCGGCAGTGGTAATGACCGACACGTCACCAAAAGGAATCTCCATACCGTCGACCCGGAAATACGCCGAGCCTCCGCGATAGGTAACGGCCTCGACCGTTCCGATCATACCGAGCTTCGGCGTAAACGTGGTTCCGTCCGCGTCGGTGGCCTTGACCTCCACCGAGTAGGCGCCTTCAGGCACGGTGTTGCCGGTGCTGTCCTTGCCGTCCCACACCAATTGGTGTTTACCGGCCGGAAGATTGGAATCGTCCAGCGTCACGACAGCATTGCCTTCAGCGTCGCGAATTGTAATGGTGACGTCGGCCGCATAGCGTTCGAGGGTGAGGTTGATCTGGGAATCGTCGGATCCGTCGTAGTAGACTCTGTCATAGGACGCCTCAACCTGTTTTCCGATGAGTCCCGCCGCCATGACGTTGTTGATTGACTGCATCTGCAGCTGGTCCCACTTGTTCGATTCTGCGATGCCGTTCGCGATATTGGTCATCTGCTCCAGGCTTGAGAACTGAGCAAGCTGGGCGATGAAGTCCTCGTCCTGCATCGGTTCCAGGGGATCCTGGTTCTGCATCTTTGTGACCAGCAGCTGAAGGAAGTCGTCCTTGCCAAGCTGCTGCAACGAGCCGGTCTGACCGTTGTTGATAGCGGCCGACATGAGACCGCCGGCTGTAGTGTTTCCGATTTCTGCCATATTGTCCTCCTATGCCAGGACATTTACGCCGCCCGCCCCGAGGTAGCCTGTCGACATAGTCGCCGTGGCAGCCATCGAGGCAGCGGACATTTCATTTTCAATTCCGTTAAAACGATCGATGCGCCGGGGTCGCTGCTCACGGGCACGACCGTCAAATATCTCCTCCCGGGTTCCCTGCTGATCGACGGTGACTTCAATTGAGTCAACTTTGACGTCAGCCCGTGCGAGAGCATCAAGCAAGCGATCCAGAGAACCTTCGATTGCATTTCTTGCCTGGATCGTGTCGACCGTCAAGACCGCCCGCAGGGAGTCATCGTGCATCGTCAGGTTCAGACGGGCCGGGCCGAGATGTTGCGGATCGATCTTTATCTGTATCGACTTGCCGTTCGGCTTAAGAGTCGCGTGGAGATTGTCCGGCAACATGAAACGCGCCGGGTGGACATCGAGACGACTGCGGTTGACCATGATCTCACCCGTCGAACGGGCGAAATTCGGCAGGACCTGAGTGTCCGTCGAGTCGGGCTTTTCGCCGTAGGTACTTCCCTTGGACATGTGAGTCATTTCGGCGGCACCGTTGGACCAGCCGAAGCGGTTAGGGGAGCCGTCAGGAGTGCCGCCGGACATATTCGCAGGTGCCGCAACGGCGGCGCGGGTCAAAACACCGGTCTTTGATGAACTCTCACCCGGCAATTCCACTGCGACGCGGCCGTTGACCAGTCCCGGATCCGGCCGGGTTTTCGCCTGAGGTTGCACCAATGTGCCGCGAATTACTACCTCGTTGCCGAGATCCTCCGCGAACAGCTTCAGGTGCATCAATTCCGGCCGCTGGACCTGCACATTTGCCGGCTGCTGCGGTGACGGAGAAGATTCAACCTTCAGTTCCTTGAGGTTGAGCTTCGAAAAAAAATAGTCTATTTTTAACTGCTGTGTGACAGTGTCATCGAGTGCAACACGTTGACCGGTCATCGCAGCACGACTGGCGATGCCGGCGTCGCTTGCGAGTTCGAGTTGCGCCAGAGGAATAGTGACTTTTACCGTTTGCTGTGGCGCATGCTCCGGTACCAGTTGCAGATCGAGTGAGTCGCCACGGATTGACCAATCGAGTATCCGATAAGATCCGGGATTCAGGCCAGTCTGTAGGGCAGCAAAAGGATCATTGGAAACCTGGACGCCCGCCGGTGAAGTGCGGAAATCAGGAACCGGCGATGCAGGCTCGGACGGGAGCGTCTCAGCATCAGACACTGACTGTCGGTTTCCCGGCGTTGGCAATTCGGCGCCGGGGAACATTATTGGATTAGGCAGGATCGGCTTTGCATCGGACGCGGCGGCTGTCTTCTCACTGATGCCGGCTGGTTCTGATTGATCGGCCGCAGCAGTGAAACTGAGAAGGTCGAATCCTTTCAGGGCGTCTCTGGAACCCGGCGCTGCGAACGACAGGCCTTTTGGACTTCGGGACTCAAGCGTTTCAGTTCCCTGCGGAAGAGCCGTGCTGCCGTGTGTTTTCTGCAATTCCAGCAGTTCACCGAACAGGATATCAAACGACGGCTTTTCAGCCGTAAACCCGGGTTCAACAACGCGGTTGCTGTCGGCGACAGGCGCAGTGCCCAGCAAGAGGTTGAGTGTGTTAGGTGACGCTGCGTTCATTATTCTGTTCCGGCGATAGTGATCATCTTTTTGGAGAGTCGGGCGGCTCGCTGCGAGGGCAGCATCTGAAGCACCTGTGAGGCGTTCTTGGCCTTCATGCGCGGGAGAATTGACACGACCGTTTCGTCGTCGAGATTTGTCATGAGCCGCGCGACCGATTTGGCGTCCATGCCGTCATACAGACGAGCCAGACTGGCAATACGGGCTGACTCGGCCTGCTCGATGCGAATGATCTTTTTACTGACCTCTTTGTCGAGGCGGCTCAGGTCGGCCTGACGTTTCTTCAATTCGGCCTCCCGGTCGGCAAGGCGCTTCTTCTCTTTGGCCAGCCAGTCGATGGCATCTAGGGAATCCTGCTCCGACATACCTTTGGTACCGGTACCCAGTTCGCTGGCGTCCGGCTGGTAATCCAGCGCGGCCAGGTTCTCCTTGATTAGTTCGAGGACTTCCGGATCACCTTCGGCGGCGAGCAGGCTGTCGAGCACTTCCTCGTCAGTCGGTTCGGACTGCTGGTCGGTATTGCGCTTGAGATCAGTTTCGGATGCGACCGATTCAGTTGATGTCGACTTTCCGCCGGCCAGCATGAGCGTCACAAGTGCCACTGCGACAACGAGAACGATGCCGACGACACCAAATATGATGTACTTTATCATGCCGCCGCTCCTTTTGGGTGCAGTCTCTCCGGCCGGCTGTTCCGGCGTCGCATTCTGATTTTCTTCAGCCACAAATAATCTCCATCAGAAACATTTCTCCGTGGTGCTGCATTGCACGGTCCGTGCCAACTCTGTATGCAATATGGTAAGAGGCTGTTAAGCAGTAACTTGGCGTGCGGGGCGAAGCCTGATTCCGTAGCCCGTGCGGCCATCAGCAAGAAAACTTTTCCTGATTATCCGGAAATAATGGCGCACTTGCGTTATACCAATCGGCTGTCAGGAGAGTGCGGTGCGGCACCGGGCTCAAACCGCACCGCGCCGGAACTTGACATCACCTGCCGTGAATGTTTATTTGGGATCATCGCAGGATTCACGAAACCCACGGCAATTGTCCCATGCGATAGATTGAAAACATTGATGCAGACGGTATCGTATGGATTCTAAGGCACCTTGCATGAAAAGGATCAGTTCCGGACTGGACTGACAACAAAGCGGAAAAAAACAGGCAATTATAAATCTATAGCCAAGAGCCAGAGACATGAAAATCAATGATTTAGTACGGGATGGCGTCGTAGTCATTGCTCTGGAGGGCAAAATCAACAGCCCGGATCACCGGACGCTGCTGCATGGCCGGGTGAAGGAATATCTGGAGTCCGACCATCTCAATATCGTTCTTGATTTCGACAAGGTCGAATGGGTCAACAGTCTCGGAATCGGTACGATCTTCGCCGCCTCGGCTTCGGTGGACTCCAAGGAAGGTCGGCTGGTGTTGTCCAATATCACCAACATCAAGGCACTTCAGGTAATGCGGAAGTTCCTGCAGATGTTCGACGTCTACGATGACACCGATGAGGCTGTAAAGTCGTTTAAGCAACCCTCGACCGAGGGGTGAAAACCGGCACACACAACAGGGAGAGCGCAATGAGCGCTGAGAACGGGAAGAACCTGGCTGATCATGCGGTGCTTAAATCGCTGTTTGACCTGCGCGCAGAGCTCAGGCGGTACCAGGATCCGCGCAAAATGCTGATCAATACCATGCGGCACGCGCAGGATTTGCTTGGGGCCGACGCCGGGGCGGTCGCGGCCATCGTACGGGAGCATCTGACTACGGAGCTGATCTATTCCACCGATCGGAGCGAAGAGTGGAATCTCGGTCTTCTCAATGACTTCATCAAACGCCGCCGTCCTGAGATTCCAGACCAATTAGTTGTTGCGCGAATTCTGCGTCGAAATCGACCTTGGGGAGCTATCGCCCTGCGCTTTCACAGCCGCCCCGATGGGAAACAGTATCTGGATGCCCTGCGGTCTATCACCGACGCCCTCAACGAGGCGCTTGTCGAATTTGATGACGGGCGAATTCGAACCCTGCGGCAGCGGATTGAGCATAAGATTGTGAGGCGGCAGGATCCCAAAGACATTATTTACGTCTTTCTTCACGGCATCAGATCCCTGACCCGATATGATCATTCCGCAGCCTTTTTGGCTACTCAGCCAAAAAATAACGACCTCCAACTCATTGCCGAACAGATTGCCTGGACCAAAGCGAAGAGTCGTAAGATCGGCCTGCGGCTGACGCTGAATGATCTCGAGCTGGATGAACTCGCCCGTCCCGGTGCCCGACTGTATCGCCGGCGCGGTAAGATCTGGCACAACTCCATCACCGGCAAACGGTCGCCTGTCGCGGAATGCCTCGATTACAATCGGGGCACCGATACCGGCGTACGGGAGAACGCCATGGTGTGTGCGGTCATCGACGCTCCCGACGGCACCCGGGGAGTTCTCAAGATTTCGTTTCAGCACTCGCGCTCGCTGGGAGAATTCGAGGCCGGCCTTGTCGACAGCTTCATACCACTGATTTCATTGACAATGCAATTCATGCACTCGACTGACGCACTCAAAGAGCAGGTCCTGCAGGCTGAGCGCAAAAACGTCCTGGCCAGTATTTCGCGCGGTATAGCCCACGACGTCAATAACGCCTTTGGTGCTGTACTCCCGCTCACCCAGCAACTTGCAAAGGATGTGAATGAGGGCCGTATCGAGCCCGAGACATTGAGCCGGGATTTGGAAACGATCGAGTCGGGCCTCAAGACCTGTCGACGCATATTTTCCGGGATGTTAGCCTTGGTACGTCCGCCGGAAGATCGCGATATTGGCGACGGCAATGTGCGGCGCGCGATCGACGGCGCTCTCAATGTTGTGCGGAGCAAGATCGAACGGCATCGTATCGATGTCACATCGTTCGTGCCGTCGGAGTTGTCGTCGGTCAGCGGCAACCAGAGCGATTTAACCAGAGTCTTTCTCAACCTGTTCACCAATGCTATCGATGCCATGCCCGGCGGCGGAGAGCTGACAGTCTCGGCTGCCGAGCAGGGCGACCGGGTAAGAATCGTTGTCCAGGACAACGGAGTCGGTATTCCTGCCAACATTATTGAGCGCGTGACCGATTCGTTCTTCACAACAAAAGATACGGGTAACGGACTCGGGCTTTCTATCTGCCGGACCATCGTCTGGGACATGGACGGAAAATTCTCTATTGAAAGCCAGGAAGGGGAAGGGACAAAAATCACCTTGATCCTGCCCATCTCCATTGCCGAGCCAGGGACGGTACAGCCATGAGCAACTGGAAACTACTGGTGGTAGATGACGAACCGGGGATCCTCCGCGCCATAGAAAGAATTTTGTCCGGATCGTACGACGTAACCGCCTGCGATAGTTCGGAAATCGCTCTTGATCTGGCCCGCAGGGTCAAACCTGATCTTGCGGTTGTTGATATTCGCATGCCGGAATTGAATGGATTCCAGCTGCTCCAGCAGCTCAAGGAATTTGACCCTGAGATGGAAGTCATCTTGATGACCGGGAGTGTAGATGAATCCGATGAGAAGCTGGTTCGAGCGATCAAAGAGAAAGCCTTTTACTTCATAACCAAGCCGTTTGATCGTGAAGTTCTGCTGGCCCTAGTCGACCGGTGCCTCGAGATGAAGCGACTTCAACGCGCCGAACGAGCCCACAGCAGACAGATGCAAAGTCAACTGGCCGCAGCTCGGGCTTTTCAGGAATCGATGCTTCCCCCTCGTATTGGCAAGTTCGACGAATTCGGTGTCCATGCGTCGTACTACGCGTGCGAGGACGTCGCCGGTGATTACTTCGACTACGCCGTCAGCGGCAAGGACCATCTTACCGTACTTGTCGCTGATGTTGTCGGACACGGCGCCTCGGCCGCCATGCTAACCGCGATTGTACGCTCGGCGTTTCATCACGCATCCGCCGACGGTTACCCGCCTGCCACTATCGCCGGTTCGATCAGTACAATGATTAGCGCTTTCGCACCTGACCTTTACCTTACTCTCATGTGCGCCCGGCTGTCACGTTCGGACAGCAGCATCGAATATGTCAACGCGGGCCATCCGCCCGGCTTGTTGATCACCAGTGACGGACAGATTGTCGATCTCCCGCCGACCGGGGCGCTCATTACTCCGCTCCAGAAGCAGTTAACGTGGGAAACCGGCCGCCTTGACCTGCCGCCGGATTCACTGCTGGTGATGTACTCCGACGGTGTCATCGATGTCGCCCCGGATCAGGACCTGTTCGGCATTGACCGGCTGTACAGTTTAATAGGCAAGCATTGTTCTGATCGGGACTGCCTGGTCGAGAATATTCACACAGAAATTGCCGCATTTCAAAATGACCGGTCGCTTGCCGATGATCTGACGCTGCTCTCCGTCTGGCCGGTACAACAACGGCAACTCGAATAGTCGCATTGTTGATAGCTCCCTCCGATGCCATCGTTGGTAGGTGCTTTAAGCTCTTGTAAGGTTGAAAACCGGCTTGATTCAGCCGACCAACTCACCGGTCAAGTAGTCATCGTGGGCGGCAGTGATCTTTGCCCGCACGATCTTCCGTCCAGCGTACTCTTTCGACGGGAGCTTCACCTTGAGATAGTTGTCTGAGACGGCAAAGTGCGAACCGTCTTCATCTCCCTTATGCTCGGCGATCACCTCCAGCGTCTGCCCCACCTGGCGCTGAAGGTTAGCCCGAAGGAGGTCATTGGACACGGCGGACAAAGTTTTCTGCCTGGTCCGTATGACTTCCGGATTTACCTTGTCAGGAAACTCTGAAGCAGTTGTTCCCGGTCGGTCGCTATAGCTGAATACGTGAAGGTAGTCGAGCAGGCCGGATTCGCACAGCGCTTTGGTCTGGGCAAAGTGCTCGTCTGTCTCACCGGGGAACCCGACAATGACATCGGCGCCGATTGTAGTTCCGGGCACGGCGGCTTTTACATCCGAAACGCGCTTGATATAGATCGCCTGATTGTATGGCCGGCGCATTTTGCGGAGAATTTCGGTCGAGGCTGCCTGAAGGGGCATGTGAAAGTGGCGGCAGATACGGCCGTCGGAGTCGGCGTAGACCTGCACCAGGTCATCACGAACGGCCTGCGGCTCAATCGATGAGAGCCGCATGCGGCCGAGATCAGTCTCGTCCATTATCATCCGGCACAGCCCTGCGAGGTTCTTCACCTGCGGTTCACGCGTGCGGTCGTGGTAATAGCCCATGTTGATTCCGGTCAGGACGACCTCCCGGTATCCCTGCTCGACCAGCGTGTTGATTTCACTGACAATCTCGGCAACAGGACGGTTGCTCAGGCGGCCGCGGACGATTGTGATGATACAGAACGAGCACCACTGATTACAGCCGTCGGAGATTTTCAGCCAGGCCCGGTTGCGATCGTGGAAATCCTCAATATGCGGTGAGCAGGATTTGTCGGGCTCGGCGGAAAACAGGTCGGGGATTTTGCTGGGAAGAATGTCGGCGATTTGCTCTTTTTCATCGTTGTGCACGATGACATCGACCCCCTCCATCCCGGAAATCCGCTCCGGTTCGTGATCGACATAGCAGCCGACAACCACTATCCGCCCATTTGGATTGTGCCGCGCCGCCCGACGGATCAGGTAGCGGCAGTCAGAGTCGGCCCGATGTGTGACGGTACAGGTGTTGATGATAGTCAGGTCGGCCTTCTCGTCGTTGCCTTCGGCCCGTCGGAAGCCGAACGGATAGATACGGGCAGCCATCCGTTCGGTCTCGTACTGGTTGAGACGGCAGCCAACCGTTTGGAGTCGAACGATTTTTTTCGATTCAGTCGCCATGAGCTACCATTATAACGCATTTCCCGCTAAA
Source organism: uncultured Ignavibacteriales bacterium (assembly GCA_964612145.1). Lineage (GTDB taxonomy): Bacteria > Zixibacteria > MSB-5A5 > GN15 > FEB-12 > JAGNLV01. The sequence continues at coordinate 100,446 of CAZTBP010000001.1, forward strand.
ATGATGGGAAAAATGTGGCGAGTGGTTTGGGAAGAAACCGGCAAGTTTGTTACGCTGGAGTTTGCCGAGACAGGTGAAAATGAGATCCTGTTTGACGGTGCGGTGTGTCGGTTGGCCGCGCCGAATTCAATGACCATTGAAGCGAAAATGACGCGCAAGGGTATCAACAGTGCGATCGAACTGCCTCGGTCACCGGACTATCTGCTGTTCTGAGAGTAAAAAGTGGACACTGTAAAAAAAGCCCGCGGCACTTCGCCGCGGGCTTTTAAGCTATGAATCAGGTCAGGAGTTTTAGGTTACTCCTCTTCTTCAAATTCGTACTCATCGCAATCAGTCGCCGGTTCACCGTCGCAGTGACCCGGGCCGATGCAGCCGTTGTTGAAGGCGTCGAACAGGTCCTTCCACTGGTTGACCATGTTCTTGTCCTGCCTGGACAGGTCATACCAGTCGTCAAAGGAATGTTCGGCCAGGAATTGATCAGCCATCATTATGGCGTCACCGAGATCGGTATCGGAGGCACCATCGGCAATACTGAGCTTGGTGCCCAAAAGCTGTGCCTGCAAACGGCCGATACCGTTGCTACCCATACGACCGAAAATCTCAACAGCGATCTCAACATCGGTTACCGCAATGCTTTCGTCACCACCCGGGGTACCAAGCCAGATCGGCAGGTACTGGGAAACCATGTCGGGCTGGGGACCAAGGCCGGTCCAGTTCATCCAGTAACCGATCGTATGCGTGCAGCCTTCCTGCATCGGCTGGTAAATGCCCATGTCCCAGGTCGGGTCGTATTCGCCCGCATCGAGGGTCGTGCAGATCGTGAAGCCGTCCATGTCAGCGTCGCTGTCAAGGGCATCATCGGCACCCTGATCCTGCGGGGAAAGCACGTAGCCGGTCGGGATCACAAAGTGAATGCTGTAATCACCCGGTTCCAAGTCAACAAACTGGTAGAAGCCGGTGGCATCGGTCGTAGTCTCGGCCAGAATATTGCCTTCGCAATCCATCAGGTGGACTGTAACGCCGCCAACACCCATCTCACCGTCGTCCTGAATGCCGTCCATGTCACTGTCGTACCAGACGAAGTCACCAATACCGGCGAGTTCCGGCGGCGGCTGGGTCTCAAATTCATATTTCACCAGCGAACGCTTCTCCGGAAGACCTTCGGCGTAACGTCCGACAGTCAGGTTATTGGAGAAGACCTGAACAGAATCCGGATAAGCTTCGTAGATCGAGGCGTCTTCCAGGGGCATAACCGTGTCACACATGGTCGCGCCGCCGTCAACAGAGTAGCAGACTTCCAGCCAGGCGCCCCGGCCCTCCTCGATCGCGCCGAGGAACGTCCGCGGATACTCAAGGCTGTCCTGAATCAGCATCACACCGTAGTTCGGATAGGTACCATCGACCCAGGCCGTCACCAGGGCGGTCAGGTCAACGGTTTTCCAACCGGCGGCATCGGCATAAAAGGAACCCTCAGCCGGACTGGCGAAATCAGAAGCCGTGTTGTTCCAGGTAGCCGTAGCTTCCATCCACATATCGGTTGCCCGATAGACACCGATCTTCTGGTCGGACGGGACGAGAACGTCGACGTAGAACGTCGCGGATTCAATGGTCGCGCCCGGCGGAATCGCATAGTTCGCCGTGCGGAGATCAAGCTGCGTGTCCATCGGATTCTTGTCGGTCGAACAGCCGGCGATCACCAGCATAAGAGCGATAACCGGAACAAGCAGTCGAAAGGTTTTGAACATGTTTATGGTCCTCCTTTGTGATAGTAGTAAATGGAATGTTCTATGTACATACCGCGTGCTGTCTGCAGGCCAAGCTATCATCTTGACCCGCGACTATTGTCACCCGGTGCTTTTGTTTCTAATGTAATGTAGTCAATCGAGGTGTGTATTTCGATTTGCGTCGATCGTCCGTAAAATAGCAAAAATTGTCTATTCTCACAAGAATAACCCGTACCACAATGTAATTTGTCTGTGATTCCAAGGATGTGATATCAGACCGTCTATGCTGGCCATTTATTCAAATTGGTGCGCGGTCACTGCAAAAAATCTTCAGAACTCGCCTGCTGTCGGTTAGAACAGCAGCTATAGGTCCAATGTTCCTGTCCAAGACGGTCTTCGGACAATCCGTTGAACGATTACGTACGGGAAATAGCCTCATATCTGTCATGTATAGCGAACTACGTGCCAACCCCCGCAACCAACACTCTATCCTGTTCACAGTACAGGCAATGCGCAGTATTAGTACATCAAAATACGCCAAAATGCGCCCCCGATCCCACGTCCCATGTTGCAACATCTTGCGATAGTTGCGCTTACAAATTCACTTACGGATGGCACTGAGATTGCAATTATGCCGGGCTCAGACATCGAACCGACCATTTCATGGAGGTGAAATGAATACTACACGAACCGGCGACGTTACGGACTCGACGTCCATTTCAGGCATTTCGAAGATCATTCTCACTCTCTTCGTTCTCCTCTGTTCCGCGAACACCAATGCCGCTTTGCAGGCTTCCTCGGCCAGTGAAAATTCCATTACCCTGAACTGGACTTCTCCCGGTGACGACGGCGGCGCCGGAACCGCAGCACAATACGATGTACGCTATTCGACTGCCCCTATCGACGCCGGCAACTTTGATTCGGCCGGTCAGGTTTTCGGAGAGCCTGCTCCACAGGCAGCCGGATCTCCGGAGTCATTTACGGTAACCGGACTTACCTCGGGGACTACGTACTATTTCGCTATCAAGACCTCAGACGAGGCCGGCAACTGGTCCGGCATATCGAATATCGTCTCGGCTACGACCGATAGTGATCAGACACCACCGATGACGGTAGCGGATCTCGTCACCCTGCTGCCGACCCAGACCTCCCTGACTCTGGCCTGGACCGCGCCCGGCGACGACAGCACCAGCGGCACGGCGTCAGAATACGATATTCGCTATTCAACAGCGCCGATTAGCAACGCCACCGCCTGGAATGGCGCCGCACAAATCAGCAACGAACCATCTCCATCGACAGCCGGGACGCCGGAGAGCCTCACAGTCTCGGGGCTCAGTGAAAACCAGACGTACTATTTTGCGCTCAAAGCGGCGGATGAACTTGGCAACTGGTCCGCGATGTCTAATGTGGCCAGCGGCTCGACTACGCCTGACCAGACTGCTCCCGGAGCTATCAATGACCTCGAGGCCACACCCGGTCCGCAAAACGGCAGTATTGATGTAAGCTGGACAGCGCCCGGCGACGATGGTATGCTTGGGACAGTGACTCTGTATGAAATTCGCTATGCCTATGATTCGATAACGGATGCTTCCTGGGACGAGGCCCCGGTCTGGAGTTTTGCACCAACACCGCTGGCATCGGGTCTCGAACAGAACATCACCCTGACAAATCTCGAACCGGGGCAGGTTTACTATATCGGCGTTAAGGCATACGACGATGCGGCCAATGCCTCCCCGCTTTCTAACATCGATTCGACCACGGCATACTATGACCTGTCATTGGATCTGGATGAGGATAACGACAATCTCCCGACCGATTTCAACCTGTCACAGAATTACCCGAACCCGTTTAACCCGACAACTGAGATTCAGATCGCCGTTCCGCGCGTAGCTGACGCCCAACTGGTCGTGTACAATTCGGCCGGCCAGGCCGTGACGAAGTTAGTCGATGGAGCGTTGGCAGCCGGTGAGCATGTAGTGAGCTGGAACGGCCGAAACGATGCCGGGCAGATGGTGGCAACCGGTGTCTATTACTATCGATTTGCCGCCGGAGATTTTGTCGAAACGAAAAAGATGATGCTGTTGAAATAACCCCGCTTCCCCATTGTCTCTCTCTGGTAAACGCCCGGCGACGGTACTGAGCACCGCCGTCGGGTACACTTTCTGTGACATTTCGGAAAACGGCCGCCGGGCAACCCCGCCCGGCGGCCTTAATTCATTGATGTGGGGCTACGGGCCTACCTGACTGCGTCGCTTTTTGCGAGCAATCAACGAATAGGTCAGCAGGCCGACCGCAAATCCCAATAGCAGCACCAGCGGAATCAAGAGAATCAGCGAGATCGTGAAACTCCAGAAAAGGAACTGGAAAGTCACTTCGTCGGTGTTTTGCAGGAGGATTATCAGTACCAGCAGGACCAGCACCGCAATAGCAATCTGCTTCACCGTTTTGCCTTTTCCATGCTCTGACATAGTCTCCATCGTATCCCCTTCCTAAAAATAAAAACCCAGCAACAAACGGAATTCGGGCACATCGCCCATTCCGAACCGCGCTTCGAGATTGTACGATCCACTCCCGCCAAGTGAAAGCCAAGTCCCGCCCATGACTGTTGCCCCCACTTCGGTATCGCTGTCGCTCTTCTCATGGTTGAAATACCCGAGCGTCGGCCCAATGCCGAGATACAGGGCTATCCCCGTTTCGGGAATGTGAAGAGGAATCTGGAAATCCGTGTTGACTGCAACACTTGTCACGTTATCCCCGAAACCAACATCGACACTCGGCGCAAACTTAATCACCTCAGCCAGCTTGCCAAGCCGTGCCTGGAGACCAAAAACTATTTGGTCCGGATCGAGTCCAAAACCGCCTCGCAGGCCTACAGTCGCTGAGGCGCTGCTTGCTCCCGACAGGATTACAAGTATGCAAGTTATTATTGTCGTAATCTTTTTCAACTATCAATCCTTTTGTTTTTGCCCGGGTCCAACCATATCAACATAGCATCCTCCGATTCGGAAAGGAATAAAAAACCCGGCGGTTAATCACCGCCGGGTTATATATCCGAAACGAAAGGTAAGCGTTAGCTGCTTTTCTCTTCCGATTCTTCCTGAACGCCCTCATCGGAGGATTCGGCGGACTCGTCATCGGAGGAGCCTTCCTCCTCTGTCGATCCATCGTTTCCTTGCGACTGCTGCAACGCCTTCTTCAGTTCTTCCGGCATAGCTTCAGCCATGCTGGTTGTCTGAGGCTGCGGCGGAGACTTGGGCGTCGTGTCCTCTTTGGGTTCAGGCGACTTCGGCTGGGACTGTTTCTTAGGCTCGGCCGTCTGCGCCTCGTCCTCCTGACCGAAGTCATCCGGGATGGCGTCGTCGATCGACTCCTCGCCGGAGACCGGGTGGGTCTTGAGGAAGTTCTCCAGCTCCGACCGCTCGCGCTTCTTGTAGTACGCCGAAACGCTGAGCACGATCTTATGCTGGTTTTTATCGAACTCGACCACCTGCAGCGGGATCTCGTCACCTTCGTTGAACACGCCGGTCGGATCGGTCAGGTTCTTGCGGCCCAGCTGGGTCGCCGGAACGAAACCTTCCACGGCACCGTCGAGTTCCACGACCACGCCGCGATCGAGCACCCGCTGAATGGTCCCGAGACATTCGGACCCTACCGAGTACTTTTTCGCGATGGCCGGCCACGGATCGTCTTCAAGCTGCTTGAAACCGAGTGAAATGCGACGGTTTTCGTGATCGATCTTGAGGATCTTCACTTCGACCTTATCGCCTTTTTTCATGACTTCAGACGGATGCTGGATGCGCTTGGTCCAGGACATGTCCGAGATATGCACCAGCCCGTCGATGCCCTCTTCGAGTTCGACGAAGGCGCCAAAGGCGGTCAGGTTACGAACCTTACCGGTAACCACGGCGCCGACCGGGTACTTCTCTTCGATGGTGGTCCAGGGATCCGGCTCCATCTGTTTAATACCGAGAGAGATCTTCTCGTTGTCCTTGTCAACCGACAACACGACCGCTTCGACCTCGTCGCCAACATTCATGATCTTCGACGGGTGCTTGATGTGCTGGGTCCAGGACATTTCCGAGATATGGATCAGGCCTTCGATGCCTTTTTCCAGTTCGACAAATGCGCCGTAGTCGGTAATCGATACGACCTTGCCGATGACCTTCTTGCCCAGGGGGTACTTCTGTTCGATATTTTCCCACGGGTACGGGGTCATCTGCTTGAGACCGAGCGAGATACGCGAGGTCTTCTCATCGAAGTCCAGAATCTTGACATCGATCTTGTCTCCGAGCGACACCAGTTCGCTGGGATGTCGGATCCGGCCCCACGACATATCGGTGATATGCAGCAGGCCATCGACTCCGCCGAGGTCGATAAACACACCGAAGTCGGTAATGTTCTTGACGATTCCCTGGCGGACCTGACCGACCGCGATCTCGTTGAGCAGGTGGGCCCGCATTTTCTCGCGCTCTTCTTCGAGCACGACGCGACGGGACACGACGATGTTCCGGCGAGACTTGTTGATCTTAATGATCTTGACTTCCATCTCGTCGCCGATGAGAGCGTCGAAATCAGGTACCTGGCGCAGCGCCACCTGGGATCCCGGCAGGAAGGCATCGACACCCATGATGTCGACGACCAGGCCGCCTTTGATCCGACGGGCCACAATCCCGGCGATTTTCTCTCCGGAGTCGTGGACTTCGCGAATCTTCTCCCAGACTCGCATAAAGTCGGCTTTCTGCTTGGACAGGATTAACTGACCGTGAGCGTCCTCGATCTGCTCGAGATACACTTCGATTTCATCGCCAACCGCAATATTAATTGGCTGGGTGAATTCATGCATGGGGATAATCCCCTCGGACTTGAATCCGACGTCAACGATGACGTCGTCACGGTGCACGCCGATCACGGTGCCGTTGACGACTTCGCCTTCTTTGATATCCTTGATGGTGGCATCGTACATGTCGACCATCTGCTGGTACTCATCGGGATCGTAGACGACTCCGGCGACGTCAGTGATTCGTACCGCCTCGACTTGTGATTCGGACGGTTCGGCCTCGTCGGCCTTTCTTGCCTGGCGCTCTTTCGCCTTTTCCGCGGCCCGTTTTTGACGGCCCGTTAAAACTCGTTCGCGTTTTGGTTGTTGCTCAACCACCTCCGGCTTTTCGACATCTTGCGACTCGTCCTTGGTGATTTTGGTCTTAACGCGTTTAGTTTTTTTGGAAGACTGCGCTTTGCGCTTGGACGTTTTGGATGCAGGGTTCTTGGCGTCTGCCATTTCTAAAGGTAAAAACCTCCTTCTAGGGAGATCGACAGTTTGGGATTTTCCTGTAAAGGAAGACTGCCGAAGTGCTGTTCTTCCGGATCCTACCCCGGAAAATCAGCCCCGTTATATAACAAATATCGGTAAAAAGGCAAGAACTTTCGGGACGAAATGCCCGGTGTGGTCAACTATTCGGGCGCAGGCCGGACTCGTCGCGAAGCGCCCGAATCCGGTTCATAATCAGCTCCGACAGCTTCGCATACCCTTCTTTGGAGCGTTCGGTAGCAGTGACTTCCTCGGCGGAAATCGGCTCACCGAAGATGACGCGCAGCTTTTCCCGACCCAAAAAACACGCCTTAAGTCTATTTGCCCCATGAATATAACCGGGCACGACCGGGCAGCCGGCATGGCTGGCTATCAACGCCGGACCGGGTCGCGGCGAGAGAAAACCATCGATTTTCGAACGGGTGCCCTCAGGAAAAACAGTGAGGGCCTTGCCTTCTTTGATAGTGGCTACGGCTCGTTTCAGGGCATCGCGGTCAACTGTGCCGCGCTTAACCGGCATAGCGTGGGTGCGACGGATGATTCGACCCAGAATCGGGACCGAAAACAGCTCTGCCTTGGCAAAAAACCAGACCGGACGCGTAGTGGAACTGCCCACAAACGGCGGATCGAAGTATGAGATATGATTGGTGGCGAGCATGAATCCGCCCTCTTTGGGAATATGCTCCCGCCCGGACACTCGGCGGCGGAAAATGATGGTGGCGGTGAACCAGCTAAGGCACCACCCCAGCCAGTACAACATTTTTAGGCTCCTGCGAAACGTTCTTCGGCGAGCGAGACTATTCTGTCAACTTGTTGTTCGACTGTCAAAGTGCTGGTGTCGACTAGGACCGCATCCTCGGCCTGCCGCAGCGGCGAGTGCTCGCGGGAGGAATCGTAGTCGTCGCGTCGTTGAATATCCGCTTCAAGCTCTTTCAGCGTTGTTTCGATACCCATTTCCTCCAGATCACGCAGCCGTCGCTCGGCGCGTTGCCTGACAGTCGCAATGAGAAAAATTTTCAAGTCTGCATCGGGAAAAACAACAGTGGTAGTATCGCGTCCTTCGGCCACAATCGAACCGCTGCATCCAGCCTCAATCTGTTGCGCCACCATCGCCCGGCGCACTTCAGGGTGCGCTGAGACTTCAGACACGTGCCTGGTCACTTCCTGAGTTCGGATCTGTTCGGTGACATCCTGTTCATCGCAATACACGCGATTGATTCCGTCGATAATCTCAAACCGTACCGGGAGTTGTTCCGCCAGCATGCCCAGCGTTTTAGCATCGGAGGGCGCTATTTGGTGAGTAAGGGCATAGTGTGTGAGGGCACGGTACATCGCTCCGGTGTCGAGATAAGTGAACCCGAGGCGTTGGGCCACCAATCGAGCGGTTGTCGTTTTCCCTGCGCCGGCGGGGCCGTCGATAGCCACAATACGGCCGCGATTGTTGTGGCGGCTGTGTCTGTCTTGATTCATCGCGACCATAGTAAACGACCCCAGGTGAAAAGGCAATGAAAAAGGACGGCCCGCCGGTAGCCGGCCGTTTTTGAACAACGGAATGTGGGTGAGGAATCTAGCAGGCTGTTGAAAAACCGTTTTCGGCCGGTTTGTGAAAAATGACGACGCGCCAGGAAGCCCTACAATCGACGATCTCGGCACGAACCAACTTGGAACACCCCCTGAACACGTGATAGGTGGATCGATTCCAGAGTCTTTCAACAGCCTGCTAAAAGAAGTCTATCGAAAGAGATCCGAGATGTGGATCCAGTTTTACATTGATCGTATGAGCCATGCTGTCATAGCCTTCGTTAACAAAACCGGCATCTCTCCTGATGAGGTTGATCGTCTTAAGGTAGTTTTCGAATTCTGTCCCTTTGACTCGCAATCCGACCGTTTTCGGAAGCCGAAGCCGCACTTCAGCATCTTCACCGAAGATGTTGACATCGACGGCCGGCTGTAAGTCGCCCAGTCGGAGATAGACGTAGGAGTTGTCGGCATTGAGATTCAGCCGTCGAAGCGGCGTAGTTGCAAAATTCATATCAAGCTTCGACTCCCGCCCCTCGACGGTCAGTTCCAGTGGTATATCCTCGTTGAATCGCATGACCCAGTCCTGCGGGTCGCCCGTATTTATCTGGACTATCCCGCCGATAACGGCGCCGCTTCGGCTGTTGAAATCAAAAATGGCTTCTCCGGCTTCGACTCGATGATTGATATCCGGTTTCTTCGTGTACTCGGCAAAGAGGGCGTACACAAGGTCGCGACCGGAGTCCCGAATTGTCAGATCCGTTTCATCCAGATCAAGGTTGGCCCGAATGACCTCCACGGACGAGTCGAACCGCTCCGTGAATGTCCACGACTGGAAGAAACTGGTCTGGTCGCCACCATAGCTGCCGTAAATGGCAATCCCAAGACCGGAAACAAAGAGCGCAATGGAGGTCAGGTAGGAAATTGCCCGGAGCCTGGTGTTGGTAAAGATTTTCTCTATACCGACCGCTATAAGCGCGATCGGGAACAGGATAGCCAGATCAATCCAGAAATTCGGATTGAGCACATTCAGGTTTTGCAGCAGCAGCAGCAAACCCAGCAGTATCAGGAATAGGCCCCATCGCAGACGTGCCGGAGTCATGAGACGGTGCCTCCGTTTTTCAGATCAGATTCTTCGGTCGACTGCCCGTCCTGCTCTATATCTTCGACCGGAGTCCGGCGTTTGTGGAAAATCAGCATCAGACCACCGACTATCAGCAGAGCCGGCCACCACTCGCTCAGATCAAGCCAGAACCAGTGCTCACGAATAAGCAGGATCGAGCCGAGAAAAATCAGGATGATTCCGGGGAGGTACTTATTCCACGATGAATGGCTGGGTCGTGACGGCTCCTCGGTCGCCACACCAATCGGCGGTTTCTTGGGAATAATAATCAGGCCAACGATATATGCCAGAATGGCGAATCCCTGAGTCGCTAAAAACAGCACGACCGCGATAACGCGGACCAGGGTCGGGTCGATTTCAAAATATTCACCGAGGCCTCCGCAGACGCCTCCGATGACCTTATTTTCAACTGAGCGGTATAATTTGTTATCCATGGTCACTCCTGATGTCCTGGCGGTTGCATCTTCGCTTTCGGGAGTTATATACGATGGATAGCGGCAAAGGTTACTTGTCCTGCCCGGATTCCGCCGATTCCCGAGCCTCCAGTTCACTTAGATGGTCGATCATCGTCATGGCCCTGTCACGATGCAGGATGTCCCGGCGGCTCAAATACTCACGGAAAAACTGCATACTGCGATTGAACTGTTCCCAGTCTGTCCCGACAGCTCGTTGACCAACCTCATACTTCACCTCGACCAACTGCCGCTCGACGGTCGAGCGATCAATCAGTTTTGCCGACGACCGAGATTTCCCAAGCGCCAGACGGCCGCGGTCGGACATTAGCGTCGACCAGACATCTTCCAGTGAATCAGCCCGCTGGACCCATTCTGCCATCGATGCCTGCTCCTGCCCCTCACCAGACGATGTCGCCTCAAAACCTAATCCGCCAGCGGAAGAGGCGCGGTTGACTGCACCACGCAGGCTGAGGTCCGGCTTGGCCCGGACACCCTGCACTATTCCCTGGAGCGGCACCGAAAATTGCGCGGCGGGCTGGTAGTTTTCTGATATAACTGCGTCCTGTTGTTCACGCGCGATTGAATTTCTATCGAGATGGATGTCGGTTTCGGCGACAATGTCTTCGTACAATTGCTCCGCCTTTAGCTTCTCTGGATCCGGTGACGGCGACTCTGGCGATACGGCCCCTTGCACATCCGGTGTCGACTGACTAACCTCGATCTCTTGCCGAGCAATGGTTCCGCGCGATCCGGCCCCCTCTTTCAGGTCTGTATCCTTTTCCACTGCGGTCGTCTGCTCCGGCTTCGCGCGGTCCTCCGGCACTTGAGACTTGTCGGTATCTTTAGGCTCGGCTACCACACCGGCTACCGAACCCTCAGGAGCAGCCGACTTCCTGACTGCCTCGTCATCAGCGATTTCCGGCGCGTTCACAACGGGCGACGGACTTTCGACTTCGGGTTCGGCCTGTTGCATTATGTCGGTGTAGTTGATCCCAATGAACATCAGCACGGCAATCGAAGCGGCGGCGGCGGTGATTTTCCAGCCAAGACCGGTGCGTCGTTTCGGCACCGGCGTGATTTCCGGTTCATCGGCCTCTACCCCGATCTGCTGCTCGATCTTTGACGCCATCCGCTCGAAATAGTCGTCACCGTCGACATCGCTGTATTTCTCCACGAGTACGTCGGCTTTCTTCAGCCGGTTAAACAGTCGGCTGCACTCATCGCACTGCAGGAGGTGCTCGCCGACCGCCTGCTGCTCGTAGTCAGGAAGTTCGCCGTCGAGGTAGGCGGAGATTCTATCTATGAAATATCCGTGATCCATCAGTTTCTATATCCGCTTTCGCCTTATAATAGGTCTTTCAGTTCCTCCAGCAGAAGCTGGCGGGCCCGGTACAGCCTCGAATCGACCGTTCCCGGCGGGATTTTCAGGTAGCTGGCGATATCGGCGTAGTTCATTCCCTCGTAATGCCGAAGGACAAACGCGGCCCGGTACTGCGACGGCAACGCCTTGAGCGCCTTGTAAAAGCGCCCTTTTCCCTCGCCTTCCAGGAGTTTTTCCATCGGGCCGAGTTCCATCGATTCCGGGTCAAACCCCTTGTCGCCAAGGGCATCGAGCGACTCACTTTTCTCCTCGCGGCGGAGATGATTGTAGGCGGTGTTGCGGGCAATGGTCGAGAGCCAGGGGTAGAAGTCAAAACCTGTTTTAAATGTCTTCATATTTTCCCAAGCCTTCACAAATGACTCCTGCACAACGTCTTCCGCCTGATCAAACGACCCGAGCATGGCATAAATAAAACGAAAAAGTCGCTTATTATGGGCCCGGATCAGCTTGCCGAATGCCTTTTTGTCACCGTTTTGGGCCGCTTCTATCAGCGCCTGTTCCGGCGACTTGCTTCCATCCCGTGATACCGATTGCCCCTGATTTTCTTCCGGAAAAGTTTTACCCACGTCGATAGTCTCCCCCGGAAATCAGCCCGACCACCAGGATTTCAAGCGTCGTGCGGGGCGGCAGGTTGCCCCCGCGGAGCCGGGCCTCGGTCTCGGCCAGATCGACCAGAATCTGTTCCAGGCGGGCATTTTCGAACTGGTTGGCCTGCGGCTGAAGCCGCCTTGCCAGCCAGGCGATATTCGGCGGAAGCTGTTTGCCATTGCGTAAAAGATACAGGCGGAGAAAATGAGATGACAGCAGCGTGCAAATGGTAACCGGAGAGTTGCCCTCAGCGATCAGCTTTTCGAGCATCCGCAGCACCCGTGCCGGCTCGCGGGTAACCACTTCTTCGGCCAGATTGAATATATTGAGCACCTCGTATCCGGCGGCAATGGTGTGGACATCATCGACTGTAACCGTCTCCCCGCGCTTCTTGTAGTTGATGAGCTTTTCAACCTCGGCGACGACTGCTCCCAGATTTCCGGCGACCAGATCGACAAGAGTATCGCGCGCTTTCGGTTCAATCTCAATCCCGGCCTTTTGCAGCCGCCCCTGAATCTGCCCGGCGACCTCGCGCGGGGACAGCTTGGCAAATTCAACTGCGTCGACCGCCCTCGAAATGGTTTTGAAAAAGGCGGAGTTTTTTTTCGGGGTACGGGCCGAGGGCGATGCGAAGACTATTATGCGGTTCGGGTCCGGCGGCTCAAGTATTTTGAGCACCTGTTGAACCTCTTTGGGTTTGTAGCTCTGGAACTCGGCGATATCAAACAACTGTCGTTCGCCGAGCATTGGCAGATTGGACAGTTCCGCCAGCAGGTCCCTGTAGGAGGTCTTCCGGCCGTTGATTTTACGATAGTTGGTCGACAGCTGCGTGTCCGGCATGAACTGCCGGGCGAGGTACTTGGTGGCCTCAATTTTTCGGTAATCCTCTTCCCCGAAAAAGTAGTACGCCGGTCGAAAAGTACCGGCGTTCACCTCTTTGAGCAGTTGCGTGGGGGTCAGCATGACAGTAAACAAAGTATCCCGTCATGCCCGACCCGTCAATCAAAAAGCTCGTCGTAGATCGGATTGTCGCGGGGCATCCAATCGAGGCTGAAGCGGTATTTCTCACGGTAATTCAGAGCTTTGTCGATCAACGGTCCGAAGTGATCGGGGAGCCCCTCGCGGCGGTTGACCGAGTTGACCACCTTGAGATTGTTACCGTAGATCTGGTAGGTGTGGTTCGAAAAATACTTCTGGTTGCTGTCGATAAACTCCAGCAGAGCCAGCAGCGCCGCCAGATCACCATGAATCGGGTCGACCGCTTTGAACGGCGCTTTGAATTTGATACCGATATCCGGTATATGGAAAGACACGACCATCGACTCTTCGACGGGAGCGTCTTTCGGCAGTTGTAGTGAGCCAAAGTAGCATTCCATGCCCGGTGTTACTGCAAGCTCCGTGCCTTCTTCTCTTGCAGGGCTAAGTTCCTTGTAATCAACGGCCTAACCCTGCAGGTAGAACTAAATTGCCAGTACCATCTATGCAAGTGACTTCACAATTAACCACAAGGCCCCGAATAAATTTGTTTTGGCTCCATAATCACCTTGCACTAGCGGCGCATGTCATATTTTATTTCCCCCGTGACAAGCGCATTTGTCCGAACGGCGCGGGAAAACCGCTATCTCGCCGTCCTTAACGAAGACGGTACCTTCGTTAATCTGGCCGGGCGGTACGAGTATCTCGAACTGCCCTATTATGTATCGCAGGATATCGAAAATAACGGCGGTGTGGTACGGCCGAACTGCCGTGACATGCTCGATGCTTATGTCGTGCCGCTGTTTCTTGAAAAGGCAAAACTCGCCGGCCTTCCGGTCCCCGAGTATTTCATTACCAACAGCTATTTCGAGCCACCCGTAATAGTCGATTCGGTCAACCCGTTTTCCAGCCGGAGCCGGACAGTCCTGAAAATGTCGCAGCAGAAGTCGGTGGCGAAATCGATCACCCGGAATTTCACCTATGCCGCCTGCATCCAGGAACTTCCGCCCGATGCCCGGGTCGAGACGTTCCGCTCGGTTCTCGGCTGGTGTGTTGCGCCGAGGTACCGTGAGCTGTCCCGGCACGTATGGGAGACCTTCGGTGTGCCGCTGGCGCGGGTCCGGGTAGTCCGGCCGCCCGACGGTGCCATCTTGTTCAGCCGAATCACTTCGCTCTTGCTCCAGGACCTCAAGCAGCGTGAGACAGATTATCTTCGTCAGAGAGTGACATGGGACGTATAGGGGTTTACATCGAGCGCTATACCATTACGCGCTCCGATGAAATGGCGGCGCTGATGCGCTTTGCAATGGTAGCCCGGAAACTCGGTCACGAGGTGGACTACCTGTTCCGCCCGGACATGTACAAGATCCCCCAGTACGACGCGATATTTATCCGTGCCCTGACCGATCCGCTCAATTCCTCCTATGTGGTGGCTCGAATGGCCGAAATGCACGGCGTTCGGGTGATCGATGATCCGGAATCGATCCGGATCTGCTGTGACAAAGTCCACATGTATCGTCACCTGCAAAACCACAACATTCCGATGCCGGAAACGGTGTTCGTTGAGGAAGGGGATATCACCCGCGCACATGGCGAAAAGCTGTTGGAACGGATGGGGCGTCCCCTGGTGCTCAAGGCGCCGAATAGTAGTTTCTCGATGTATGTGGACAAAGTCGAGACGCCGCAGGATTTTGTGAGAATCGGTAACCGCTTTCTGAGACGATCCGATCGAATTGTCGTTCAGGGGTTCGTGCGGTCGAACTTCGACTGGCGGGTAGGGCTGGTTGGGGGCGAGGTATTGTATGTCTGTCAGTATACGATCCCCCGTAAACGGTGGAAGATTATCACCTATGTCGAAAACAACCGGGTGATCGAGGGCGCGGTAAAGGGAATCCCGGTAGAACAGGCAGATCCTCGGCTCCTTGATGTCGCCCGACAGGCAGCTGCAGCAATCGGCAGCGGCTTGTACGGAATAGACCTGAAGCAGACCGAGACCGGGTTCCTCGTCATTGAGGTCAACGACAACCCGACCATCAACTCCGGCGAAGAGGACCAGGCGGCCGGTGACCTTTACGAAAGGGTCATCCGTTACCTGGTGGAGGGAAAGACGTCAGCGTGACCGAACTATACAAAATCCGACTGGCCGCGCTTTCAGATCTGGACGGTCTCGTACAACTGGAGGAGCGGGCTTTCGCAACCGATCGCTTTCACCGGGAACAGATTGAATACCTTGTGGAGGAGGCCCATTCGTCGATGTATGTAGTTGAGAGCGAACAGAAGACTCTGGGGGCAGCGTATATGCTGTGGCGGCGCCGTTCCCCGGTGGGGCGGCTGTATAATATTGCCGTTGATCCCGACGCCCGGGGCCGGGGTATCGGGCAACGGCTGCTCGATGTCTGTGTGCAGGAAGCAGGCTGGCGGGATTGCTCAACCCTTTCGTTGGAGGTCCGCGCCGATAATTTCGGCGCCATCGCTCTTTACCAACGCAACAAATTTGAACTCACCGAAAAACTCCCGGGCTATTACGACGACGGTTCGACAGGTTTGCGAATGACTCGGCCGATAGCCGAAGCACGACCGAAGGAGTTTCGACTCGACGTTCCGTATTACGCGCAGAGTCTGGACTTTACCTGTGGCCCGGCCGCTTTGCTAATGGCCATGCATTATTTCCGACCGGACTTCAGGCCGGACCGCCTTACCGAACTGAACATCTGGAAAGAGGCCACACTGATTTATACGACTTCCGGAATGGGTGGTACCGGGCCGTTCGGGCTGGCTCTCTCGGCCAGGCGGCGTGGTTTCTCGACCCGGGTGCTGCTTTCGAAGAACCAGACTCCATTCTTCTCTTCGGTGCGAACCAAAGACAAGCGGCGAATTATCAAGCTTGTTCACGAGGATCTCCGCAGACAAGCCTATGCCGACGGAATCCCTATCTCCTACTATGACTTCCCGTTTGATGACATCGCCGTGGAAATGCTACGCGGCCGTGTCCCCATCGTCTTGATAAGCACCTTCCATCTGCACGGGGATCGCGCGCCACACTGGGTAGTGATGACAGGGTTCGACCAGGAACACGTGTATTTTCACGATCCGTACGAGACGGAATACGGCTCCAGACCGCATCGGGCGCGCAACGTTAAGATTCCCCTGACAATGTTCTCCCGGATGCGCAAGTACGGACGGGATCTTTACAAAAGCGTGATATTTGTCGGACCGGAGGAATTCTCGCTTTGAATCACAAAAGCCCGGCGCAAATGCACCGGGCTTCTAATTTAGCTATTACTACTCTGAACTTACGGGCACGCCGGCGGGACCGGGCCGCCGCGAAACAGGAAGTCGACCAAGAATGTCACGTCACCGACATCGACTGCTCCGCCCTGAGCATCGGAATCAGCCTGTTCGGGGCACGGCGGGGGCGGGCCGCCGGAAAACAGGTAGCCGACAGTGTAGGTCAGGTCGGAGACGTTCACCCCACCGTCGTCGTTGACGTCGCCGCGCCTTTCGCAGCAGCAGGCATCGCCGATACCGTCGTTGTCCGAGTCCGCCTGGTTGGAGTTCGGGACATCGACACAGTTATCAACATCACCGCAGATACCATCGGCATCGATATCATTGTCCGAGTCGTTCGGGCAGGCATCACAGGGATCCCCGATGCCGTCACTGTCGCTGTCGGCCTGATCGACATTGACGATATCGGGACAGTTGTCACAGGCGTCTCCCAAACCGTCGCCATCCGTATCTGCCTGATCGGCGTTGGCGGTACCCGGGCAATTGTCGCAGACATCGCCGACACCATCGGCGTCCGCGTCGGCTTGATCGAAGTTGTAGGTATCCGGGCAGTTGTCATCGGGGCAGTCGTTGGACGGGTTCCCCGGATCGCCAAATTCGTCACCGTCGGAATCAACACAGGTATAGGACCCGTCGATGACAAACGTTTTTTGAGTCGCCGAAAAGGCGCTCCACTGGCCCTCAGCATCCTGTCCGCGGACGCGGTAGAAATAGGTCCCTACCGGCTTGTTTGTAAACGAATAGCTGGTGTCGGTCAGGCTCGATGAAATGACTGTCTCAGTAGCGTAGTTATCGATTGGATAAATGTCGTCGACATAGATCCCCTCCTCGAGAACTGCGCCATCCGTATCGTACGATATCCGCGCATAAATCTCCTGACCCGCATACGCTGACAGGTCGAAGCGGGCCGTGATCCAGCCCCCGGAACTGCCGGTGATTCCGTGTCCCCGGTTGTTGCCATACGGATTGGTCGTGGTTGTTATGTTGCCGGGGATACTCGTGAACGCGACACCGTCAGGTGAAACCTCTACATAGGCATAGTCCCAGTTAATCTCGATATCGTACCAGGCAGAGAACTCCAGCGAATCCGCCGGCTGGACCTGAAGAGGGGCAGCCGACTGGATCCACCTGTAACTGGCGTTCTGCGCCCCCGAAAAAAAGCTGGTCGGGCCGGACTGTGCCCGCGCGGAGCTGATACTGAAGTCATTGTTGTCGAAGTTGTCAAAATTGTCCGCTGGGTCGGTCGTACGCTGGTATCCCTGTAGTTCGACCAGTTCCCAGGCAAGCGGCGGATTGAGGGTATCTTCGAGTGTCCATTCGACAACAAACGCGGCGGCATCGACAGTGTCGTCAACGAACAACGACGGCTGGTCGGGCGGCATGACCTCATATATATTGTCAGCCGTGCGCATCAAAAACAATGCCGGGCCGAGATTCTCGCTGGTTAGCTGGGGGATGCGGGCCGGATCGGGCCAGAAACCGTCACCGCTGGAACCGATCTCGATCGTAAACGCATAGTTCTTATCTTTGGCGAACTGTTCGCCGTAACCCCAGTCGTCAGATACACCGTTGGCCGGGTACAACTCGTGGGAAGGGACAGGAGCGTACCCGTTGTACGCAGCCATCGAGTCGCCCAGTACTGTAAACAGGTCGTTTTCAGGCGTGAACACATAATCATAACCGTACGGCCAGAGAATCAGGTTTGAGTAGGAGTGGTAATACACGGTGGTGACGAACTCGCGAGCCGATATGAAGTCGCGCATGTTCTGAGTTTCCGGTTCGGAGAAAGGCGCGGAACCGCGGTAGGTCGCGTCGTCGGTGTAGGGCGAGGAGCCGCTATTATCGTAGGCCCACGCGTAACCGAAGTTCCGGTTGAGATCCACCCCGTAGGTGCCGTCACCGTTGTTGCGTCGGTTTTTCCGCCAGAGGCCGCCGCCGTTGGGCGCAATGACCTCGTTGTGGTAGTAACCGTCGGGATTGACCATCGGGACAAACCAGATTTCACGGCTGTTTACGAGATCGGTGATATCCGGATCGGCGCCATAGTTGTCAAGAAGGTGATCCATGATGTGAAAGACCGTCAGCGGTGTGATAACCTCGCGGGCGTGGATCGCCGCCGTGAACAGCACCTCGGGCTCATCGGTCTCGTCGACATTGGGGTTATCGGAAATCTTCACCGCCCATACCGGACGCCCTTCGATAGTACTTCCGAGATTGATTTTCGAGGAGATAACGCCCGGGTTCTCGGATACAAGCGTATCCAGATAGGCATTGACCTCAGACAGCGTCATGTAGCCGCCCATGTCCCGCTTGGTATCCAGCCGTGACCGATAGAATTCGACGACGTCGTCATGGACAATCTCGGTTCGGAACCCGAGCTCCTGAATCTGCTGCAGTTCTTCATCGTTGACAAACGCTTCGACAACGCCGTCGCCCTTCCAGACGATATCAAGATGAAGAGCACGCAATTTCGGCAGGTCTGCTTTGTTATCGATAAATATCTTCGTCTGAGCCGGACCTGCGAAAACCGGGAGAGCCGATGAGACAAGGAGTATCAGGACAGAAAGGCAGAGGACCGGGCGGCGGATATACATGAATGCCTCCAAAGGTGAGAATCAATCTGGCTGTCTTAATATATCGGTTTTTGAAGTCTTTACAAAAGGTTTTGGGCAGCGCGCAGGAATTAGCGGCCTTATCGATCGGGGGGGATTTCCGGCAGATTATCGCCGGTCAGTTCGACAAACACTTTTTCCGCGTACCGGTCGGTCATGCCGGCGATATAGTCGGTAATGACGCGCCATTGCTCCTCAGTCAGCAGCATCTCGCGAAAACGCTCCGGCAGCAAACCCGGATTTCGGCTCAAGGCTTCATAGATTGCGGTGATAATCGTCCTTGCCCGCTGCGACATGGCGGTGAGCCTCGGATGGCGATACAATCGGTCAAAGAGAAACTGTTTGAGATCGGTCACGATTGCATGCATTTCCTCCGAGTAGCCGGTCAGTTTCTTTTGACTTTGCCGAACATCCGCAATCGAGCCGACACCGGTTTTCTCGATCTGTGATCGGGAATGCTCTAATACATCAGTAGCCACAAGATTGATCAATTGCCTGACGACAGCGTAGCGCCGCTGATCGGCCGGGAGAGAGCCAAATGATACATCGCTTTCAAGCTTTAGCACATCCCAGAATCTCAGCCCACGAAGCATGTCGAGATTTATCAATTCGGACGACAATCCGTCGTCGATATCGTGTGCATTGTATGCGATCTCATCGGCGATATCGACCAGCCCCGCCTCCAGTGTCGGGTGGTCGTGGTCATCGAATTCGTCGACACGGATATCGTATGTGGTCTCATGCTTGACAATGCCTTCGCGGACCTCGTAGGTCAGGTTCAGCCCGGGATGCTCGGGATACCGCTGTTCAAGCAGATCGACAACTCGCAGGGATTGCCGGTTATGATTGAATCCGCCGTGTTCGCGCAGCAATTCCTCAAGAGCATCCTCGCCGGAGTGTCCGAACGGGGTATGGCCAAGGTCATGCACCAGCGCTACCGCCTCGGCCAGGTCCTCATTGAGCCGCAGGCAGCGGGCCATGGTCCGCGAAATCTGGGCAACCTCGATGGTGTGGGTCAGGCGGGTGCGGAAGTGATCGCGCTCGTGCGGGATAAACACCTGCGTCTTGTATTCGAGGCGCCGGAAGGTTGCGGCGTGCACGATCCGATCCCGGTCTCGCTGATACGCTGTGCGAAGATTATGTTCGGGCTGGGGAAACGTTCGGCCGCGCGTCTCTGCCGCCAGGGCGGCATACGGCGCCAGATGCTCGCGCTCATAGCGTTCGATGTCGGACCGGGTGAGAAGTTTTGTCATTCCTGTTCGGCCTGATTCGTTTCGAGAGCGACTGATACTGCCTGCGTCATTCCGAGGGTCGGGTGATATGACGCCGCGTAGGAGAGTCGCCAACCATGATGCATAATATCAATTCCGGCGCCATAGGTCAACGGCTCAGACGAAATTCCCCAGTAGAATGACGCCCGGTCGAGGATGTCAAGGACGTGACCGAATCCAAATTGTGGACGGCTATCCCGTACAATCCGAACGCGCCCCAGAAGCGAATAATCTCCCTTCCCGGCCAGTTCGGCCAGCAGCGTATAGGTCCGCCTGATAGGAACGCCTCCCGACAGTGAATTTTCCTCAATATTGTCCACCGACAGGACAGTCGCAAAACCCGGGATCTTCCACCCGCTGCTCAGGCCAAAAGCGCCGGCACCAATTGTACCATAATCGCTGCCAAATGAACAGAACAGCCAGGACCGGTTGACGCCGAAGGAAATTTGGCTGAATGACACCGTGGCCCCGGTTTTGAGGAGTCGCTCGCAGTACAGGTCCGGATCACCAAACTGAGCAAAACCGATTGACGCGGACACTGAACCTGCGCGGCGCGCGACAGCAATCGAAAACTCGTCCAGTTCGGAAAGAGAGAACCGGCGACTTCCGGCCAGGTCGATTGTCCAGCCGCGGCCGCTTGATACGGCGGCACTGAGCTGTGCGGAGGCCGATGGTCTGAGCAGGGTTGTCGTCCCACCCATTCCGTACGAACGACTATCGGGGAAATCAAATGCGAATATTTGAGCTGTGCCGGTCAGAAGCAAGGCTGTGACGTATTGAACGAGTCTCATCTCGCCACCACCACTGTTTTGCGCGCGGCGTCGCCGTCCGACGTTTGAAAGTACACGATATAGATTCCGACTGCGGCCCTATCCTGACGATACCTCCGACCTCTCCAGATATACGGCTGGTTTGCGTAGTTTCCTTCGATCCGGGCGTTGATATCGACACCGTTCTTGTCAAAGATTCTCAGTGAATATGATTCAGCCTCGGGCGCCTCCACGAAGATAGATACCTGATCGTCGTGACCATCGCCATCGGGCGAGAAAATGCGTGGTTCCACGCTCAGGCTAACGGACGAGCCTTCGGCGTACTCGATCAATGAGTTCTGTTCACCGGGACTTCCGCCGGAATTCGCCGACCGGCCCCAAAAGTCGGACTCGGGCGCGCTTCGACACCACGTATGGTTTCCGTCAAACCCGTCGGTATAGCCGAAGCGATTCACTTCGATTCCCGCTGGATCAAGCAACCGGACCGTATCGCCGGTGTTATTCAGCGTCGGCCAGCTACTGGGCTGAATAAGAGTACCGGTGAAATCCGGATAATAGATTCGGAACGCTTCCGAATCATCGGCTAACACGATGAAGTCCCCTTCGGAGATCGAGACCGTGGCACCTATAGTGTAGTCTACGCGAGAATCACCGATAGACCAGTCAGCGAGCGAAACACTATCACCGGCGATCGCATACAGCTCGACCCATTCAGTCGTTAGAACGTCCGATGGATTGGCCAGAAATTCATTGAGTATGACTTGCCCGGATGCTGCCGCGTGCCCGACAGCAATCGTCGCAACGAAAAGACCTGCTCTTCCCTTTAAATCCATGCTTCTACCTCCAGTGTAAACAGCGTTGTGTGGTGTGAGGAACTCCCCCGATTGTAACGGTGGGCTGCCTTAAACGCAAACCGCATCCCGTCAAAGACCGGCTGCGAGATCTGCAAAAAACCGTACCAATAATCCAGTGTCCAGTGGGAAGTATAGATTCGCCCGAAGTTGCTCCAGCAGTCGATGGTTCCCCAGCGTCTTGTGTCTATTCGTAAAGTCAGAAAGAGCGACAGGTATTGACCGCGGTCGGCATCGTCGGTTATGGAAACCCTCCCGCGCATTCGATGTGACTCTCCGGTAGACCACACGGTACACTGCAGTCGGTGCCGAAGGTCGTCAGTTTCGTTACCGGAACTGCGCCGGCGAGTCCGCCGCGTTTGCCCCTCCAGTCCTATGCTTAAGTGCTCATCCGCCTGCCAGACGAAGCCCGACGCCATCTCAAGGCGAAGTGTATCCCGGTTGAAGCGGGATAGTATTGCCTCGGCGGTCGCTTCCACCGTTTCGGACATCCGGGATCGAACACTCGCTTCTCCCCCGGATGCCGAGCGGCGGCGTGAGCGAAACGAAAAGTTGACATCGGCGAGAGAGTCCTCAACCGAGATCGGCCCTGTAGGGCTGCCTGCCGCCAGATCAAGGAAGTGCCGGCCGTACCACCAGCCCGTATACCGGATCCGGCTTGCACCATAGTCATGTCGCCCCCGAACCAGAAGTGCGGCGAAACCCGGGCGTTCTGCGGCCTGACCGGTTGCCTCGAAAGTGGCCCAACCGTTGCCGTAGCGCGATTCTATTGTTGCGGCGTACTTAAGATCCGTGATGCTCGTCCCCAACCCACGTTGGTATAGACGAGTTAATCCCAACTGCAAAGCCGGGCTCAGGCCTCCGACCGCTCGGGAGATCATCACGGCCGCAGTCACGGTTCGATATTCACGATCCCGATGTGAAGACACAAGCGCCTCCCCCGCCCACTCTTCTCTTGAGAGGCGAAAATACCCGCCGTTGTGTCCGCCGTAGTCGGGATAGAGGAAGGACTCCCGATCAAGTTGTGTAGACCTCTCCAGCAGTTTTCCCCGATAGCCAACTACTGTTCCAAGTCCCATGCGCCGGGAAAACGTTCCGGCGACCAACTCGCGGATCATACCCGATTTCGGCCGGTATCTAAAACTCCGTCCGATCAGCCTTTCGCGCCCCGTGAGCGTGCGGTCGATTCGCAAAGAAAATTCGGCTGATTCGGAGAGGTTGCCTTTTATCGAGGTCCGGTACTTTCCTCGCCCGGCCGCGTCCATTTCACAGGCATACCGATGTGTAACAGTGACACGGGACGTCACTTCTGCACCGGTGACCGGGCGCTCGACCGGAACAGCTTGCCGGTCGATTGCGACGGAGTCTTCTCCCTGCCGCAGCCGCTCCAGCAGCAGCCCGTATTCTTCGGTTGTTATCTCCCCCAAATCGAGGGCCTCGCGCAGCTCATCCTCGGACGGGTACACTTTGGGCGTGGTGTCGGTCGCTGCTGATGGTGAACCGGTTCCGACGATGATCAGCGCGATCATCGCCAGCAGTCGCACGATTAGTTCAAGCCGTACTTTTTCAGTTTTCGATAAAGCGTGCGCTCACCAATCCCCAGCCGACGGGCGGCTTCTTTCCTGTTGCCGCCGGTATCCCGCAGCGTCTGGCGAATCATGCGCTCCTCCATCTCGTCGATGGTCCCGCCGCCGGTGAATCTTTGGTCCGCGTGCTCATCTTCATCCTCTATGTCATTGACGGGCAAATGCGAAGTGATCAAATCCCGAAGAAGCCGAACCTCGCTGCCAAGCTGCAGAATCGCCCGATAGATCAGTTCCTGTCCCGCTTCCTCGACCGTCTTGCCCGTTGAAACGGGAAGGTTCTTCTGTGTGGCGTGCTGCTCGTCGATGAACCGTTCGACATCCTCGACTTCGACCAGCCCGCCCGGTTTTAAGGCCCGCATCCTGTCGGCAAAATTCTTCAATTGTCGAACATTGCCCGACCAGTCGTATTTACGCAAAAGATCGAGTGCGGCGTCGCTGTAGTCAAGCCCTTTTGCGTCGCGCCAGAAATGTTGCAGGATTGGTTCAATATCCTGTTTTCGCTCCAGAAGCGGCGGCAGGACGATCTTCACCACGCCGACCCGAAAATAGAGATCTTCCCGAAATATCCGTTCGTTGATCGCCTCGGTGAGGTCACGGTTCGTCGCCGAGACAATCCGGACATCGGCGGTCCGTGCCTCGGATGATCCAACCGGGTAGTAGGTTCCATCTTCGAGCACCCGCAGCAGCTTCACCTGCATATCCGGTTTAGTCTCGCCTATTTCGTCAAGAAAAACGGTGCCACCCTCGGCCCGGGCAAACAGCCCTTCCCGTTTTGATACTGAACCGGTGAAAGCCCCTTTCTCGTGACCGAACAACTCCGATTCCAGCACACCCTCGGCCAGGGCACCACAGTTGATCGCCACGTACGGTTCCTTGCTGCGTCTGGAGTTATTATGAATAGCGCGGGCGACAATCTCCTTGCCGGTACCGGAGCCACCCACTATCAAAACCGAAACATCGGTCGGTGCGATTCGGTCGATAGTCTCGGCCACAATCTTCATCTGTGGCGATCGGCCCACCAGCCCGTATTTCTCGAGTAACTCTTTGGTGTGGAGGATGTGCGCGACTTTCTGTTCGATCCCCGCCTGTCCCAGACCCAACGCCAGGTGACCGTCGATGTAGTCATGCTCCAGTGGGACGGCATAATCGTCATGTGTGAGGATCCAGATCTCGGTGAGACCGTTCTCGCGGCGGATACGCCGCGCCACCGGACGTTTAAGGTCGTGCCGGGAGTCATCGACCAGTACCAGATCAACGCGACGTTCTTTGACTATCCGGTAGAGTTCGGACAGTTCGGTAATCGGCTGGCCGATTTTTGACCAGTCAAGCCCCTTGGCGCCGGCTGTATCGGGATTGATCAGTATGAGTGTCCGACTGACCATATTGCTTCGCTTCTACCTGGTTAGGACCTATCGCTTCTTCTTTAAACTACGCGTGCGACTGCCTGACTTCTTTCGCGAACTCTTGTCGGACTTTTTTCCGGTCTGAGGATCTGACTTCTTACCGCCGGACTTTGCTTTGCCCCTGGATTTCGACTTTCCTTTTGACTTCTTCGAGCTTTCTTTCTCGTCGACTCCATCGTCCCCGTGTTTGACCAGCAGGAACAGAGAGATCTCGTTGTTCGTCTTATCTACACTCTGGATTCCGACTCGCACCCGATCCCCTAACCGGAATGTGCGGCCGGTCCGCCGCCCTATCAGCGAATACCGCTCCTCGTCGAAATTGTAATAGTCATCATCGATACTCGAAACGCGAATGAGACCCTCGGCGCCGAGATTGTCCAGCCGGACAAAAAAGCCAAAACCGGTAACGCCGCTGATGATTCCATCGAACTCGTCGCCTACGTGCCGCGCCATATACTGCACCTGCTTGACCTTGATCGCTTCCCGCTCGGCCTGTTCGGCGACCCTTTCCGTCTCTGAGCAGTGGTTGGCGGTGGTGTCAATCAAGGATTCCACGCGCGAGGCGAATTTCGGCACATATTTACCGTGCTTTGTTTTTCGAAGCAGCCGATGGACCAGCAGGTCGGGATAGCGGCGGATCGGCGAGGTGAAATGCGTATAGTGTTTAAACGCCAGTCCGAAGTGACCGACATTCTTACGCTGATACACCGCCTTTTTCAGCGAGCGGAGCATCAGCTCATTGATAAAATCCGCCTCGGGTTCGTCTTTGATCTGGTCCAGGAATTGAGCGAGATCCTTCGGCCGGATCTGCGGCGAAACAGGGAACTTGTAGCCCAGACGGGCTACCATGGCCGAGAAAGATTCCAGCTTTTCCAGGTCCGGCCGCTCGTGAACGCGATAAATAAAAGGCTGGGCGTTACGGAACATCTCCAGCGCAACCGCCTTATTTGCTGCCAGCATGAATTCCTCGACCAGCCGGTGAGCCTCCAGACGCACCTTGTGGGAAATGTTGAGGACCTCACCTTGTTCATCCATTTCGATAATTGGTTCCGGAAGATCGAAATCCAGCGATCCCTCGGCGAATCGCCGTTGGCTCAGCAGCTTTGCCAGCTCACGGGCCAAAGTAAGGCTTTCGGCGACCCGACTGATCTTCTCTCCCTTTTTGCCCTTCGGTGCTCCGCTGTCAAAAAACTCCTGCACCTCCTCATAGGCCAGTTTTGCCGCCGACTTGATGACAGTGTCAGCAAGTTCCCACCGGAGCATCTTACCGTGGCGATCGAATTCCATAAAGACCGAAAACGCCAGGCGGCGACGGTTCGGTTTAAGCGAACAGGCATCGTTGGACAGGATCTCCGGAAGCATCGGAATCACCATGCCGGGCAAATAGACCGAATTGCCGCGGGCAAGTGCTTCTTTGTCCAGCTCGGAGCCTTCCTGGACAAAGTGAGACACATCAGCGATATGCACTCCCAGCCGATACCCCTGCCCGTTGCGCTCGACTGAGACACCGTCGTCATGGTCCTTGGCATCGGCCGGATCAATCGTATAGATACATTTTCTGGTGAGATCAAGGCGCCCCTCCTCGGCTCCTTTGGACAATCTGCCGGTGGCCATTTCGGCGGCATTGAGGACCTCGTCCGGAAATTCTTCGGGCAATTCGAAGCTCTTGATCACCGTTTTCATGTCTACTCCAGGCTCACCGGGGAACCCGATCCGCTCGGTTATCTCACCCTCAGGATTGATGTACGGATCATCCCACACGGTCAGCTTGCAAACGACCTTCTCGCCTTCTTTTGCCTTCTGGTCATGGGCGCTCGGGATATAGATATCGCGGTGGATACGCGGATTGTCCGCCCTGACATAGCCGAGATGTTTGCTCCGGTGATAGACACCGACAATGTTGCGGCCCGATCGCTCAACAACTTTCACGATTGCTCCCGCCTTACGCCCGCTGACCTGACCAGTCATCCGCACCATGACCTTGTCACCATCGAGTGCCGTGTCAAGAGCCGACTGGGGGATGAGGATGTCCTGGTCAAGGTCCTCTTTGGCCACGAAGCCGGTACCGCCACGGGTAATCGAAATCGTCCCGACCAGCATGTTCATCTCGCGGGCAATTCCGATCCGGCCACGCTTGAGCTTGACCAGTTCGCCCGCATCGATCAACGACTTGACGATATTGCGGAACTGGGCATACTGCGGGTTAGGGATTGAAAGCGCCTTGGCCAGCTCTTTCATTTTCATCGGGTGATCCGACTTCTGTCGGATATAGCCGAGTATTTCTTCGCGCGTGTAATCCATGGTCCGAAAGTATGGAGTTTGTATGGGGCTGTCAAGACCTGAGTGGCAGGCGTGCGCCAAAATGGCAGTTTAGTAGCGAGAGCAACTGGGGTGCAGTAAGTTCGGAAGACGTAGTAATCAAAAACGGCCGGTGACTCAGCTTCACCGGCCGTCTCTCTCTCATTCGACACTTACAGGCGACCCGGTTTCGGGTCAGTTGGAGGAACGGAAGCGTCGATCACGGAATTGCTGGCTCTTTTGCTGGCCCGGCTGCCGATTCTGGCGCCACTCCTGACGGTCTTCCCGGCGTTCCTTGCGGAGTTCCTCAAGCTTCGTCAGCTGGTCAGCAGTCAAGACATTCGTCATGTCCTGGCGATGGCGGTAGGCGGTCTTTTTGGCGTCAGCCTGCACCCGGCTGAGTTCGTCGATTGCCCGCATCACTTCCTGCTCCGGCGCATCGTCGTCACGCATGAGGCTTTGAACCTGAAGCCGCGCCTTCTGGATCGCCGCACGATTCTCGATCATCTGCATCCGGTGATCCAGGCGCATCTCCTGCATCCGGTCGATCTGTTCATCAGACAGACCGATGTCATCGGCGAGCTCCATCGGGCCCATGCCGCGCATGCCATGTCCGCGACCATGCCGCATGCCGTGGCCGCCGTAATCACAGTCCATGTTGCAAAAGGCTTTGGGTGCTTTTGGCGCCTGCTGCGCCCGCGGACCCATTCCCGGCTGAGCCAGCGCAGTTCCTGCGACAAGCAGGAGCGCGAGAGTAAAACTGATTGTCTTCTTCATGAGATATTCTCCTTTTTCGTTTCTGATAGACATTATCGATCCTGATGCTGCTGACGGTTCCGGATGCCACCGCCCATGCCCGGTCCGCGACGCTGGCGGAACTCGCGCAGCTTTTCAATTAATTCGTGTTCAAACCGTTCCTGAAAAATCACCAGTCGTCCAAACTGTGCCGGCGAAAGAATTCCTCTGACTTTCTCCAGAAACTCTATGGTAACATCAAAGTGTCTGAGCTTGATTTGCTGGACGTCCTCGGTCAACTCATATACCTGGTCCTTGTTGATCGACTCTTCCTTGAGGCCATCGGCCAGCGCCGTCAGCAGGCGCTCTCGTTCCTGTTGAAGCAAAAGATGTTTATCCCGCGTCGACTGAAACGACACCAGGAACTCCATCTCCTGATCCTCAGAGAGATCCAGTAACTCCAGCAGCTTGAGCATCCGGAACTGTTCCAGATGACGGCGTCGTTCCGGCTGCGGAGCTGCCGACGCCCCGGCAGGCGGCACTGGTGCATCCATCTGGGCCAGCGATGCACCGTAGAGCGAAGACTGAGCCCCCGGGACCGGATTCGTTTCCGGCTTTGGCACGTCATCAGCCAGAACTGCCCCGGCCAGCAGGATACACACCAGGATTATTGCATTATATCGTCTCACAGAAGTTCTCCTACATCAAAGTTCTCGGTAAGATATTGCAGTTCATCTTCGGTCAGGTCTTTCAGCAAGGCCGAGCTTGGTTCGCTAGCCGGATGCGCGGTATAGTCTTCGATCAACGACTCGATTGTGTTGATGTCGAGGTCATCATCGGATACGACAGCTGACGAATAAAGCTCTATATCATCGGCCGAGGCAGCTAGGCTGTCATGATAGGCGGCCTCCCGCTCGGTAACGTAGTCGCCGCTGATCGCCATCACCGCTACCAAGGCTGCTGCAGCCGCCAGCGGCGCGAGTCGCTGAAGCCAGCTCGGGAGTATCGCAACTTTCCCGCGCTGCTGCGAATCAATCCTGCGGTAAATCGCCGCCACCAGTCGTTCGGTTTCGGCTTCGGTCGGAAGGAACGGTGATTCATCGGCTAACATCGATAGATCCCGCAAGTCGTCCCAGACGGCGCGACAAGAGTCACAGGAGATGACGTGCGCCTTCAGGTCCGCCGGAAGTTTTGCCCGACCAGCGTTCTCGTAGAGACGTTCCTGAGTTTCGACGCACGTCATGACCTGAGTCCTTTTTCACGGGCGAAATCGCGAAGTTTTGCGACCGCCTCTCGGTAGTTTGTTTTCACAGTTCCCAGCGCATTGCCGGTAATATCTGCTATCTCTTTGAATTCGAGCTGACGGTAGAAGCGAAGCTCGAACACGGCCCGCTGCTTGGGGGGAAGGGTCTGCATAAACGAGAGAATGTTGTCACGAAGTTGCCGCTGTTCGAATATCCGGTCGGGCATTGCACTTGATACTGATTCGGCCGAACCTTCCTGGTCAAGCGAATCGGTGCGTGACACCGAGACCCGGCTGCGGTAGTTCAACGCCTTGTTGGTCGCGATCCGGTACAGCCAGTTTTCGAACCGGGCCTCGCCGCGGAAGCTGCCGAGTTTTTCCCAGGCCGAAACGAAGCTGTCCTGGGCCAGGTCAAAGGCAGCGTCGCGGTCGCCGGTCATCTTGTATGTCAGAGCTGTAATATCATTCATCAGTAATCGTACCAGTTCTGAGAACGCCGCCCGTTCGCCGTCTTTGGCCCGGCCTACCAGGCGGTCAATTTTCTCGGTGTCGGTCCGTCCCATATTTCCAATTTCCGCTGATAAGACCGCTCAGAAAAGCAAAAGATTAATGCTGATGCAGTTCCGGGCACAAAAAAAGCCGGACGGAGTCCGGCTTTCAAAACATTCTGGCTCATTCGCTCAGTCTTTGCGGCTGCGCTCCACCACCTTCATATAGTGGTTGAAATCCTCCAGCACCTTGCCCGTTCCGCGTACCACGCAGGTCAGCGGATCCTCGGCCACGTTGACCGGCAGATTGGTCTCCTGCCGTAGTCGCTTATCAAGGCCGCGAAGCAACGCCCCGCCGCCGGTCAAAATTATCCCGCGCTCGAGAATGTCCGAGGCCAGTTCCGGCGGGGTTCGTTCAAGGGCCTGGCGAACCGCCTCGACAATGATGTCGATCGTCTCGGACAGCGCCTCACGTACCTGCACTGATGACAGATTCAGGTTCTTCGGGACGCCGGCGACCAGGTCGCGCCCTTTGATTTCCATGGAAAGTTCTTTTTCCAGCCCGAAAGCTGACCCGATCTTTATTTTGATGTCCTCGGCGGTCAGTTCGCCGATCGCAAGGTTATAGTTCTTCTTGAGGTACTGAATGATGGCGTCATTCATTTCGTCGCCGCCGACCCGGATCGAGGTATCGTTGACAATCCCGTTCAGGGCGATCACGGCGATCTCGGAGGTACCGCCGCCGATATCGATCACCATTGACCCCGACGGCTGCTCGACCGGCAGGCCAACTCCGATAGCCGCCGCCATCGGTTCCTGCAGCAGGTAGACCTCACGGGCGCCGGCGTTTTCCGCCGAGTCGCGCACAGCGCGTTTCTCTACCTCGGTGATTCCGGACGGTACGCAAATAATGACACGCGGTTTCATCAGGTACTTGTGCTTGACCACGCGTCGAATGAAATCCGAAATCAGTTTCTCGGAAATATCAAAGTCGGCAATTACGCCGTCCTTCAACGGCCGGATAGCCTCGATTGTACCGGGCGTACGGCCGGTCATTTCTTTTGCGGCCGCGCCGATAGCCAGAACCTTGCCGGTTGATTTCTCAATCGCGACTACTGATGGCTCGTTGAGAACGATTCCCTGATTTTTAACGTAAACCAGAGTGTTCGCGGTGCCGAGGTCTATGCCAATATCATTTGAAAGCAAATCAAAAAATCCCACTTTTCTTTCCTTATGGGGCAGTCCGTTCGCATCCGTGCGGACATCCCGTCTATGCCGTTTATCGAACGGTTTAAGGGATAAGTTTACATGTCACAGGAGCTTTGGGCAACAAAAATGTGGCCGAAGGTGGCCGCTCGGTGCCCCATAGGGGCCCTAAAAAGCAAAAGGCCGGGGCAAAAGCCCCGGCCTGAGCCGTTAAATCTGCGGCGAAGCCGCCGGCGGCGGTGCCTGGGCGTCGACCACCGCAATCGCGGCCATATCAACGATACCATTGACATCCAGCGTCCGGTGCAGCACGTGAACCGGTTTGGAAAGGCCCATCAGGATCGGGCCGATGGCCTCGAGCCCGCCCAGCCGCTGGAGCAGTTTGTAAGCGACATTGGCTGAGCTCAGTTCCGGGAAAATGAATACGTTGGCGGCTTCCTGAAGCTTGGAGAACGGGTACAGCCGCTTGATCAGGTCGGGCATCAGGGCTGTGTCGGCCTGCATCTCGCCCTCGACAATCAGGTCCGGCGCTCTTTCTTTGAGCATAGCCGTCGCCTGCGCCACCTTCTCCGACTCCGGGTATTTGGCCGAGCCGAAATTCGAGAAGGAGATCATTGCAATTCGCGGTTCGATATCAAATCGACGCGCAACATCAGCCGAAAGCATGGCGATTTCGGTTAATTCCTCGGCGGTCGGGCTGATATTCACGGTCGTATCGGCGAACATGTACACCTTGTCCTTCTGGAGCATGGCAAACAAGCCGGAAACGCGCGTTGCACCGGGAGCCAGATCGATTATCTCCAGTGCCGGTCGCAGAGTTGCCGGGTAATCTGACAGGACGCCGGAAAGCACTGCATCGCAATCGCCCAGTGCCAGCATCATCATGCCGAAGTAAGTGCGGTCGCGCATCATCCAGACCGCCTTATCTTCTGAGATTCCCTTGCGTTGGCGGCGCTCCCAGTACTTCTGCGCGTAGGAAAGGCGCTGCGTCGAGGTAGCCGGGTCGATAATCTCAATACCGGAGATATCGATTTCGAATTCGGCAGCAATACGTATGACATCTTCCGGATCGCCCAGCACAATCGGCTGCGCAATACCCTCGGTATGGACAACCTCGGCGGCACGAAGAATACGTTGCGAGTGCCCTTCCGGGAAAACGATCCGTTTCGGGTTTCGACGCGCCTTTTCACTGATAAACGTCATGACCTTGTGGCCGGATCCGATCCGCTCGTCCAGTTCGATCTTGTATTGCTCGATATCGACGGGGTGCTGGGCCACACCGGAGTCCATCGCTGCCTGGGCGACCGCCGCCGCTTCCCATTTGAGGATGCGCGGATCAAACGGCTTGGGGATGAGATATTCCTTCCCGAAAGTGAAATGGTCCACGCCGTACGCCTGCGCGACAGATTCCGGGACACTCTGTTTGGCCAGTTCCGCCAGCGCCTTGACCGCCGCGATTTTCATCTCTTCGTTGATCGAAGTCGCGGCAACATCGAGCGCTCCGCGGAAAATAAAGGGAAAACCCAGTACGTTGTTGACCTGGTTGGGGTAGTCACTGCGGCCGGTCGCCATGATGACGTCCTTGCGCGCATCGAGCGCATCCGGATACGTGATTTCCGGATCGGGGTTGGCCATGGCGAAAATGATCGGGTCCTTCGCCATTGACTTGACCATCTTCTTGGATACAAGATCCTTGACCGACACTCCGACAAACACGTCGGCATCGACCATGGCATCTTCCAACGTCCGGGCGTCGGTCTTGCGGACAAATTCAGCCTTGTACGGGTTGAACTTGTCGCCGCGACCCTCCCACATCACACCCTTGGAGTCGACCATGAGCAGGTTTTCATGCTTGACACCAAGCGAGCAGTAGAGCTTAGCGCAGGCGATTCCGGCCGCGCCGGCGCCCGAGTACACAACCTTGATATCCTCAATATTCTTCCCGACAATCTCAAGCGCGTTCAAAAGCGCGGCGGCGGAAATGATAGCGGTGCCGTGCTGGTCGTCGTGGAAGACCGGGATGTTCATTGTCTTCTTGAGCGTTTCCTCGATATAGAAACACTCCGGACCCTTGATATCCTCGAGATTAATCCCGCCAAACGTCGGCTCCAGCAGCTGGCAGACTTTGATTACTTCGTCCGGGTCCTCGGTGTCCAATTCGATATCGAACACATCAACATCGGCAAAGCGTTTGAACAAGACGCCCTTGCCTTCCATGACCGGCTTTCCGGCGGCGGCGCCGATATTGCCGAGGCCGAGCACCGCAGTACCGTTGGTTACAACGGCCACGAGGTTGCCCTTGGAAGTGTATTTATAGACGTCGGTCGGGTTCTTGTGTATTTCGAGGCACGGCTCGGCGACTCCCGGTGTGTAGGCCAGGGAGAGGTCGAGCTGCGTCCGACATGGTTTGGTCGGGGTGACTTCGATTTTGCCGGTTCGGTGCCGGCTGTGATAGTCGAGGGCTTGTTGCCGGGTAATCATGGCAAACTAACTCCTGTTTGGCCCCTCAGTGCGGGCATTTGTTATAAATTTCACAAGCGGGAATATAGAGCTTATAGTGTGGTTGTCAAGGGGTTTTGGGGAAAGCCGGATCAAAGAGATAGATTTATGTCGGACCGTCTTGCTCAGGGACTAAGATGATAGCATCACACCGCGAATTGCTCGGCGTCCGGGTCGGGCTTTTTGCTCCCGCAGCAGTTCTTACAGGCCTTGATTTCGTCGGTCAGGCCCTGCACATCGAGATGCGCCGCAATTTTGACTTCATCCGGGCCGTATTCAATAGCCTCAATCGTGCAGTGATCCGACAGCCCACCGGACTGCCGCCCGGCGTAGATTTCCAGTGCCGTGCGAATCGCCAGGAAATGCTTCAGAACCAGATACTCCTTCAGGTCATCATGGGTGCGTAATTTGGCGAAGAAGTCCTCCAGGGTCGTATCCATCACCTGAGAGGCGGTCCGCTTGAACAGCCACGGCCCCAGCATACGATCCTCCCCCACTGTCCCGCCGCAGGTGCGTTTATTCAGGGAGTAGTCGATCACTTTGTCATCGGCCGCTATCGTTAATTCGAGATAATCTGTTATGTCGCCGCAGGGCATGTTTCTCTCACGGTGTTAGCTTTATTGGTTGTACGTGGTAATGGCATCGCGAGATTGCCTGGCTCGCGATTTAATTCCAGTGTACCCGGTAAATCTGCTGGCGGTCGTCATCGTCGCCGCCGCGGGCAAATCCGCCCGGCCCACGCCTTTTTACCAGCAGTTTCAGCAGTGCATAGCCGAAGACAAAGCCTCCCACATGAGCCAAATACGCCACACCTCCGGAGGCACTGGCCGGTTTGAACGCATCCATGATCGTGAGTAACAACTGGTAGAAAAACCAGAATCCGATTACGATTTTCGCCGGCAGGGCTATGAACTGAATGAAAAAGAAAATGATCAGCACCGTTATTTTGGCGCGCGGATGCAGGATGAGGTACGCACCCATGACGCCTGAAATTGCCCCCGATGCTCCCACCAGCGGTACCGGTTCGCCCGGGATCAGCGCTTCTCCTACAGTGAACAGAAATATCGCCGACAGTCCGGCGATCAGGTAGAACACGATGAACTTCACCGGACCAAAATAGTCTTCGACATTACTGCCGTATATCCACAGGAACAGCATGTTCCCCAGCAGGTGCATCCAGCCGCCGTGCATGAACATCGACGTAAACATGGTCAGCCCGACCGGCGCACTGATTTCCGGTGTGAGTTCTGTGAGATGAAGAAGTTCGTAGGGTATGAAGCCGTATTGATAGGTGATGAGCTGGAAGCCACGCGCGCCCTGCAGGATTGAAAACAGGAAGATAACGACATTCAGGCCTATCAAGGTCAGCGTGACATAGGGTGTGTGCCGGGTCGGGACATCATCACGAATCGGGAAAAACAATCAGCACCTCGGGTTTACTACTCGGTTGGTCAATTCCTCGGTTTACTTAACGATGAACTGGAGATATTGTTCGGCCACGTTGCCGGCCCGGTCACGCACAATCAGCCCCAGATGGTGCCGACCGGCCTCGAGCATTTCCAGCGGCCTCGACCGAACCCGACCCGTTTCCGGTTCATACTCCGGAATCAGCCATTCACCGTCCAGTTCAATCGTAATATCGCGATCATCGCCGATACCCGACAGGGTGTCCTCGATAACGAAATTTACTGCCGGTCTTCGATTTTGGTAGATAGCGCCGTTGCGGAGGCTCAACTGCTTGATCTCCGGAGCAACATAGTCATAAACGGCGGCAAATGAACCGCCGCCCTGCGAGGCCGCTGTAAGCACGTGGCCGGTGGAGTCAAACTCGTTGTCAAGCCAGACCCACTTGTTCTTCTCTTCATCGAGCCAGCACAAACCGCTCTTGCGGTTGGATTCCGTCCGCCGGGGGATCTCATAGCGCATTATGAAATTGCTTTTGGTGATGAAAGCCTCGGGGGAGATCACGTAGTTTTCCGAATTGAGCGCCAGCAGACTGCGGTTGATAACGTCATTCTTAATCAGTTCGACAAACATCGGCTCAAACAAGACGTCATCGTTGAACTGCAAAAATACTTCGTCGTCAAACGCAACCGTTTCACTCGGCGTAAAGCCCACGGCCACGATCTTTAACGAATCTGACCAAAAACCTCGTCTCTGGGGATCATGCGACATCACTGCCTGGATCTTTGTTATCTTCCGGTACTTTGGCTGGGGGGGTATGAATGCGACATACTGGCTCATCGTAATGAAGGTGGGGTACTCCACTCCCAGCAGGCTGTCGCCGTAATACAGCTCCACTCTGGCATCCGAGCTGTGGCGGGCTCGCACATCGAGATTTATCAGCATCCCGTCCTCCACGATCTCGTGCTCTACTGTAACCTTCCCGGAACCGTCGTCAAAAATGCCTGAAAAGACATTGTCGAGAATCAGTGCGCCGTTCGCAGCAAACGCCACCAGCCGAAGCGTCACCCGGTCAACCGCGCGACCGGCCGCTCGGACCACCAGACGACCGTCTTCCAGAAAGTGAGCGGCGGCGTCGGGTGTCCGACCCCAGGCAGTGCCCCGGTTCAGTAATACGGCGACGGAGTCAATATCGATCTCCTTTGCATCTTCATTGAGCGAAAAGACAAACTCGCGCTTGTCAACAGCGACCGAAATGGTAGTGTCCAGTTTATACAGGTAATCCGGCGGTCCATAAATGATCGGGAAATTCAGCTGCGATTCATTTCCGAAGTCATCGACAGCAACAACTCGAATATCGTGCGCTCCATAGTCCAACGTCCCGCCGGCTCCCAAAACGCCGTCGTGACTGCCGGTACCGCGACTGCCACGAAAGTCGTTGCCTGCCTTTTTGTATAGACGGCGGACATGCTTTCGCTTATCGACAGCCTCAAGATATTCGTATTCGAGACTAACAGCTTTGTTCGTTCCAAAGTCGACTGAATCCATCCGCGACTCATACCACAACTTATCATCAACGTACAGGGCCAAATGGTACACCGAGCGACGCATCCCGGTGGGCCGCATCAGGTCGAAACATTCCGCCAGTATTCCTACCGGGGCGTCAAAATAGAGGGCCGTATCGAGTGTATACCGTCCGGGTTGACTGGTCTCAACGGCATCAAAATACTGTTTCCGGCGACCATTGAGAAAAACCGAGTGGTTATCCCGCAGATGAAAGCCAATTCGCTGAAAGCGTGGGCGGGTTTTATCCTCGATCTCATATCCGTGCCTCAGAGGATTGAGCGGGAAATCGTCTTTACGTTTCTCAAAATGCAGGTGCGGAGCGCCGCTTCCGGTCTGACCCGACCAGGCGACGAGTCTGTTTTTTTCGACGCGAATCGAGTCTTTTGGAAAGTAAATATCCTGATAGTACCGCCTGGATTTTACCTGCGCTGCCTTGAGCGGTTTGTCAATTTCGGTGGCAAAGTCCTGCAAATGCGCCATGACATACGTATAACCATCGTCACCACGGATATAGAGCGCTTTCCCGTAGCCCTCATACGCGGTACGGACGCGCCATACCCAGCCGTCCACCGGCGCGATGACTTTCTTGCCGGTCACGCCGCCGGTCCGGATATCAATGCCAAAGTGAAAGTGGCCGGGCCGATAGTCGCCAAATCCGCTGGAAAGATCAATCGGAAAATTGACCGGCCAACCGGCCTCAGCTGCGGATGACGGGCAAGCGAACAGGAGCAGTATTAGTGGTAATATTAACAATCGCAGCAATTTAGTCGATACCTCACAGACATAGTTTGGTGTCTCGCGGTTGTCTCGTGACTTAAACGCATTAAGGTGACTATCGGCTCCAAAGACAATGTTTTTTGTATAAATAATGTTTCGGCCAGTTGCCAAATCAGCCGATTACGTTATATTCATGGACTGTTTTTCCGGCACCCGACCGCCGGACATCCGACATACTAAGAGCAAATTCGGTACTGTAAGCATAAGGAGTTTTACCTCATGTTCGATGCACTGCGGCGTATGATCTTCCCCATCATCATTATCGTTCTGCTGTTCTTCGGCGGAATGATCGTGCTTGAATGGGGGCTTGGTTTATCCGGTCGCCAGCAATTTGTTGATGCCAACCTGGCCGGCGAGATTAATGGTACCCAGGTATCCTGGCAGGAATACAACCAGATTTACAACAATCTGCTCCAATACCAGCAGCGGCAGTCCGATGTCGACGAGCTGCCGGAATCACAGGTTCGGGAAATCCAGCGCGCCGCCTGGGAGCAGTTGGTAGTCGATCAGTTGATGCTTCAGAAAATCCAGGAGAATTCCATCGTTGTGACAGACGAGGAGCTTTACAATTACCTGCGATACTCGCCCCCGGCGGAATTGCAGGCCCTTCCCTATTTCCAGACGAACGGGGAGTTTGACTACCAGAAGTACGTTTCGGCCATGACCGACCCGCAGGCCGCCCCCTTTTGGGCCCAGATTGAGGCTGCCGCAGTCAACGATATCGCCAAAATGAAGGCACAAGAACTGGCCATGCAGACGGCTGTGGTTACCGAACCGGAAGTCCGTGAATGGTATCTGGCCGGGACCGAGAAAGTCAAAGTCGGCATGATTAATGTCGATTTCAAGCGTTTCTCCACGCCGGCTCCGATCGTATCCGCCGAGCAGGTCGAAGCCTACTTCAACGAAAACAGGGAAGAGTACACTATCAATGCCCGGGCGGCGCTCAATCTGGTCATGATTGAAAAGGCGCCATCACCGGCCGACGTCGAAGTCGCCTATAACAAGGCCATGGCCATCTACGACTCCATTCAGGCCGGTTCTGATTTCGCTGAAATGGCCAGGATTTACAGCGATGATCCCGGCTCGAAAGAAGAGGGCGGCGATCTCGGCTGGTTCCCGCGTGGTCAGATGGTCCCGGAATTTGAGCGCTATGCTTTCCAGATGGATGAAGGCGACGTGTCCGAACCGGTGAAGTCCGACTTTGGCTGGCACATCATCAAGGTCCACGGCAAGCGGACGGATATGGAGAAGCAGCGCGGCTCCGATGAAGAACAGCCGGTAGAAAAAATCCATGCCTCCCACATCCTGATTGAAGCGGTCGCCTCACAGGAGACCCTCGACCAGGCGTATCGCCGCTTGACGGATTTCCGCGCCGATGCAGTCAGCGACGGGTTCTTTGCAGCTGCTGAAGAACACCGGTTTCCGGTCCGCAATACTGATCTGTTTTTCCGTGGCGGCAATATCCAGTACCTGGGTGCCGACCCGAAAGCCGGCATCTTCGCTTTTGAAAATGAGGTTGATGCCATCAGCGAGGTTTACGAGAACAACTCCGCGGTCTACGTCGTGCAGGTTGCCGAAAAGCGTGAGGCGGGCCAGGCGACTTTTGAGGAAGCCCGTCAGCGCGCCGAACTCGATCTCCAGCGGAGCCTAATTCGTGAACACTGCACGGATACCGCACAGGCGATCTACAATGACATCATGAGCGGTATGGATCCAAAAACTGCTGCCGAACGCCACGGCGAAGAATACGAAACGCCGGAGGCCTTTGGACGGAGCGGCTATGTCCCGGGCATTCGACAGGATCCCATGGCGATCGGGGCCGCATTCGCCCTCAAGACTCCGGGTGAAATTACCAAGCCGGTGGACCATGATCAGGGGGTCGTGATATTCGAGCTTATTTCAAAGGAATCGCCGGATATGTCTCAGTATACTGAAGCCCGTGATTCGGTGCGCACGGTCGTGTTGAATCGTAAGCGACAGGACCTTTATAGCGCCTGGATCCAGTATATGGTAGAAAACTCCGACATCAAGAATTATGTGCAGGAAGCGCTCGACGCGCAACGGCTCCCGTAACGGAATTCACCAGGATATTATGCAGGCTCCTCGCGGTGCGGGGAGCCTCTTTTTATGCCGTGAATCACGATTAGCCGCACCAGCGCCGCACCGGCCCAGACCGACTCCAAAATCACAAACGGTATGATGTCGCTCGCCAGGGCGTAGTAGCCCGAAAGCGATGCCCCGAGCACGTTCATGATCAAATAGGTCACGCCGTTTTCATCCATCAGTTTCAAGACATTCAGCAGAAACGCAATTAACAGAAACCCGACGCCAATGGATCCAATGGTCAGGGGAGTCATGGTTCGTTCTCCGTACTTGTGCCGCGATATAAATAGTTATTACGAAACCGGACCGCCCGGATTATGCAGGCGGCCCGTCGCAGTTCTATCGATTGTTTGCCGACGCCATCACAGGTCTTCGTAGTTGGGCCCCTCGCCGCCCTGCGGCGTGACCCAGCGAATCACCTGATAGGGATCGGCGATGTCACATGTTTTACAATGCACGCAATTCGACGGTGTCAGTTCCAGCTTCAACCCGCCTTCACCGTCTTCAACCATCTCGTAGACATGGGCCGGGCAAAAATGCTGGCACGGATTGCCGTATTCTTCGGTACACCGATTGTTGCAAATGTCGTAATCGGCAATCACAAGGTGCGGCGGCTGCTCTTCTTCGTGCATCGTGCCGGACTTGTACACGTCCGTCAGTTTATCGTACGTGTATTCGTTGTCGAATTTGATTTTCTTCTTTTCCGGTTTGTGACCGAATTTCTTTTCATACTCATTGATCTTGAGCATATAGGCGTTATCCGGCTTTTTCTCGCGTCGATCGAATAGCCCTTTGCCGCCGGTAATGGTCTGAATCCCGGCGTGGAACATGCCGCTGAGCAGTCCGCCCTCAAAACCGGCGTGGAAATTCCTTGTCTGGTGTAGTTCCTTCTTCGCCCAGCTGTTTTCGAATCGATCGGCGTAGCCCTTGAGTTTTCCAGCCGAGAAATCACCGGCTTTGACACACTCAAACAGCGTCTCCGCCGCCATAATACCGGACTTGATTGCAAGATGTATTCCCTTCAGGCGGGCCGGATCCAGAAAACTGGCCGAATCACCGCACAGCATCAAGCCTTCGTGATAGAGCTTTGGCATGGAATAATAGCCATTATCGGGAATTGCTTTTGCACCGTAGTGCAGCATGTTCCCGCCGTCGAGAATCCCGCGAATGAGGGGATGTGTTTTGTAGCGCTGGAACTTCATGTGCGGGTCGTTGGTCGGATCGGGAGTGTTCAGCCCGGCCGCATAGCCGACAGACACCATCGTGTCACTCATCCCGTACACCCAGCCGCCGCCATACTCGTGATTCGGCTGCGGCCAGCCAATAGTGTGAATAACATCGCCGGCCTTGATTCGTCCGGCCGGTACTTCCCAGACTTCCTTTACTCCGGTCAGGTATGCCTGCGGGACCCTCCCCTCAGTTAGTGCCGGGATCTTTTCCCGGGCGTGTCTGGTGAGCGACCCATGGACACCTTCACAGAGAATGGTAACTTTCGGTTTGATGATGGATCCCGGTTCAAAATTGCCGCGCGGCTGGCCGTGTTTGTCCAGACCCATGTCCACTGTTTGAACACCAACGACAGCGTCATTTTCCACGAGCAAATCGTAACCTGCCAACCCGGCAAAGACATCGAGTCCAAGGGACTCGACCTGCTCGGCCATCCATGCCGAAAACTTGTTGAGCGAAACAACATAGTTGCCGTCATTCTGCAGCGACGGCGGCATGAACGGAAATTTCGTAGAGCCGTCTTCGTGCAGCCAGTACATGGCATCGGAGGTAACCTCCGCTGCCAGCGGCGCTCCCTTTTCTTTGAAATCGGGTATCAGCTCGGCGATGCCTTTGGGGTCCATGACAGCGCCGGAGAGGGCGTGGGCGCCGGCGTACGATCCTTTTTCCATAATAAGGATCTCCGGCATCTCCACCGAACCGTCGGCTTCAATCAGCTTGGCCAGCTTGTAGGCTGCGGCGAGACCGGCTGGACCAGCCCCTACAATACATATATCTGTGTCGAGAACTTCGCGTTGTACTTCCATACGTTCCACCTTTCACACGTTGAACGCACGGAATATAGTCAAGAGAAGTACAAATGGAAAGTACTAATGGACGGTTGCGTCGATCTACCGGTTTGCTCCGGCAGCTGAAGCCTTGCGATTGCCCCGATTATCCGGCTGATTGTTGCTGGCCTGATTGCCGTTGGACGAAATCTGGAGCATCTCAGCGATCTTCCGCTTGTCACAACCGACCGTAATCAGTCGTGACGATTCAACTATCGGGCGGCGCAGCAAAGTCGGATCGTCAGCCATCATCTGCAGGACCTCTTCCCGTGGCGGCAGATTCTCGTCCAGCTTGTGCTTCAAGTACGACTCGGAGAGCTTGTTGAGAAAATGTTCGATATTCAGATGGCCAATTAGGCGCGACAACTCATTTTTTGATAGCGGGTCCCTAATAACATCTCGCACTTCCAGCAGCACGCCCGAATCTTCAATGAACTTGCGGACCTCTGCACACCGGGTGTCTTCACCCGTGGAATACATTCTTGCACGTCTGGGTGCCATGTATAATACCTCCTAAAGAATTACTTATGTAAGAAAGCGCAATGACTGCGACATTCGTTTTATGTGATCAGTTTGATGTTACGCTGCCGTTCGCGAGAGGGCGGTGCCGGGACCGCTGGGATGTCGGCGAACGGCGTCGCTGCTGAAGCGACAGTGCTTATAACGGGGGTAAATGTAACGTTCTTTTACTACCCGTTGTCAACCAAATTCTAACAAAAACTCCTGTTTTTGGAACCGTTTATCAGCGTTCAGCGAAACACTGCAACTCGCCCCCGGTGATTGTGACCTCTGTCCATTCTGAAAGAGCCGTCGCCTGACAGCGCCTGTCAGCGGCCCTGCTTCACCTAACTTTTGCTCGCTGTCTAAGATTATCCCTAAAAGAAAACTCTGTCGAGTTATCGGATGTCGTCGTGCCGAACTTGAGTACTGCCTTCAGTCTTTTAACGCTTGAAATCTTGTTTTGGTTTCACAACGGGACATTTTTTCGGAAAAATCGATAAATATTACTATAATCTGGTGGCCACGGCAAGCCCGTCGCGAAGCGGTATGATGGTCACGAAAAACCGACCATCATGGTAGAGCTCTTCATTGAACTCGAGAATTGCTTTGGTCGTGTCATCCGGATTCTTCTCGGCGACCTTTCCCTTCCAAATGACATTGTCCGTAATAAACAGTCCTCCCTTGCGCAGCCGCGCCGCCGCCAGGTCTATCGTCTTCGGGTAGTCCTTCTTGTCGATGTCATTGAAAATTATATCAAACGGCCCGTCATGCTTCTTTATCGTACGCAACGCGTCGCCTACCTTGAAATCCAGCTGGGTGTCGATTCCTGCCCGCTTGAAGTAGTTCATCGCCCGTTTCTTGTTATCCTTGTTGCCGTCGGTCAGTACAATGTGACCGCGACTGCCAATCGCCAGTGAGAACCAGTAGGCGCTGTAGCCGAATCCCGATCCCAGTTCGAAGATTCTCTTGGCTTTTGTCATGGAAGCCAACTGATACAGCAGACGGCCGACCAACGGACCGACTATCGGAAAATCGTTTTCAGCGGCATACTCTTCCATCTCACGCATGACCGCCGGTCGCTGCGGCGTGATATTCTCGAGATACTTATGAACTTTCGTGAACATTCGGTTTCCTTATGAGGTCTCCAGAACGACATAGATATCATCGTTTTCTATTTCGATAATGTAGGTCTTGAGCCGGAAAGCCGGATCGGTCAAACACTCCCCGTTGTCAAGCCGGTAGCGCCACCCATGCATCGCACAGGTTACTATCCCGTCACGGATCTCACCGCCGGTTAGCGATGCTTTCATGTGTTTGCAGTCACCTTCGACGGCATACAAGTTACCATCATCATTCACAATCATGATCCGCCTGGCGAGAATTCGCTTATCAAGCGTCCGCCCCGGTGGCACGTCACTCACTCTTCCCATTCTGATTCGGTTCAAACCACTTCCCTGCGGGTTGTTGAATGTCACGATCGACAGAATGTACAGATCATCCCCACGCGCACAGTACAATGATACATGATTTTACCGGCAGATCAAACGGATAATTTCGATCAGGCCACCCGCTCGCGGGTTGACGCTTCCGACACCCTGTCAGTCTTCGTCAGGCGAATCGACCGCCGAACGGCGTCTTCCCGACGCCGCCGTTCGCGCATCGAAAGCAAACCGGATGTAAACAGCAGAATCGTGCCGAGCCAAAAGAGGTTGATCAGCGGCTTTTCCGCCAGCTCAATCACCAGAGACGCCTGCGTCGCCGAACTCGTGGGGACAAAGTCCCCTTCGAGCTGAAGCATCACGGATCCATCGTCGGGACGTACGCCGGTAATTGTAAGCGTACCACGCTCGTCGTCGAAAGTGGCGGGGAGGACGCTGAGATCACTTTCGACGGCCCGCAAAGCTGGACGAATTGACTCCTCGCGCTCGTCAAAGGCAACCGTGATCAGTGCCCCGGCCTCGGTCATGCCTTCTTCGCCGTGGTTGCCAAGATCGAAATCATGAAACGTAATGGTGTATTTATCGACCGAATAGGATTCGCCTTTTGCGAGGACAAACTGGCCCGGATCAGGAGCCTCCGGCTGCTCGATTGAGACCGGCGACATATAAAAGTCATAGCCAAGAAATTTTTCAACATGCGGCTTTTTCATGACGCCATCCATATTCCTGGGAAACTCGTGCGGCAGGACAGCTGTGAACTGATCGTTCCCGGCCGTTACTTCGACATGACAGTCAAACCCTTTGGGCGCTTCATATGAATTAACAAATTGAAGTGTATAGCCCATCGCCTGAACATCGGCACCCATCGGTAGATGAATCGTCTGCTTGCGCTCAAATCCGGCTGAGACCGCCGCACCAACCAGCGCCACCGTGAGGCCGACATGAGCAAGATAGGCCGGCTGGAACGACTGCTGCCGCCACGAGGACCACAGCACATAGCTGTTGGAAACCAACGCCCAGACCGCCGCGCCAAACAGCAACAGATAAATGACCTCGGTAGTCACCCCGGTCGCTACCAGCAGCAGCATGGTCACAACGGCGGCGGCGGCCCCGATCATCAGCAGCTTCGGACGGGACATCCCCTGATTCCAGCGGAAATTTGGAAACAGCGCCAGCAAGATAAGCACTGCTACGGCTACCGGCGTCATGGTCGCGAAGTAGTAGTTCAGCCCGACTGCCGAAGGGTTATCGCTCACGCGTGTCAGCAGCGGCGCCGAAGTACCGAGCAGCGTGAGAACCCCACCGATAAACAGCACGACAATCCCGAGCGCAACCATGTACGACCGCG
This sequence comes from uncultured Ignavibacteriales bacterium, assembly GCA_964612145.1. GTDB lineage: Bacteria > Zixibacteria > MSB-5A5 > GN15 > FEB-12 > JAGNLV01. Next base: position 144,960 of record CAZTBP010000001.1, read on the forward strand.
ATGAAACCGTCGAGTACGACTTGCCCGGCTTAATATCTCTCCAGCGCAGGACCAGCAGGAATATACCGACGCTTACGAATGCAATAAGCCCACCGACCAGGAAGTTGTTCAGTCCCAGGTCAACAAACGAGTGAACCGAGAAATCGGCGAGCACGCCTGAACGTGTCAGGAACGTACCGTACAAAACCGACCAGAAGGTCAGCAGAACGATAAACAGTGAGAACCGCATCAGTCCCCGCCTCTGGCGTTTTATGAACAGGGCATGGATCTGCGCAGCGAGAAATATCCACGGGATAAACGAGGAGTTCTCGACCGGATCCCAGGCCCAGAAACCGCCCCAACCAAGTGTCTCGTAGGCCCAATATCCCCCCATGACAAGAGCAATGCCCAGCGACGCCCAGGCAAAAAGTGTCCACCGGCGAGCCTCTTCCGACCAGGTAGCGTACTTTCGCGCGACCAGCGCCGTGAAGGCAAATGCCGCCGGAATCACTGCCGCCGCGAAGCCTACAAACATAACCGGCGGATGAATCGTCATCCAGTAATTTTGCAGTAGCGGATTCAACCCCTGTCCTTCGGCCCGGAACACGGGCAAATATTCAAATGGTGATTTTTTTAGGAGAATAATGAGAATAGACAGGATGAACAGATTCGTGAAAAGCATCGTACCGGACTCAAACTCACCGGCACTGCGAATCAGCACCAGCCCCATAACCGACACCATCACGATCCACAGCAGGAATGTCCCCTCCTGCCCGCCCCACAGCGAGGCGATCTTGTACCAGAGTGGAAGGTCCGACGACGAATACGAGAAGACATACGCGATCGTGTAATCATGACTCAGGATCAGATACAGCAGCGTCCCGATCGCCGCCAGCAACAGCCCCGAGGAGGCCACGAAGAACATTCGGGCCAGCCGACGAAATTCTTCCCTGCCGCGCCAGACCAGCGTGTACAGGATTGCAGAGATCAACGATGTCCCGGTTGCGGTTATGATACAGAAGTTGCCGAATCCGGCCATAATTTGCTCCTACTGTCTATCGAAATATGTGTCCTGCGCCCGGACGAGATTGCCGTTTTATTGTGCTAGGGCCGTACGGCGACGGCGTTTCTTCTTCTTTTCAGGACGAACAACCTCAGCTTCACCACCTGAGATTTCGACCAATCGCGTAATTGCATTTTCCACCAGGAAATCAGGTGTCGATGCGCCGGCAGTGATACCAATCTGCTCGATCTTGTGATTTTCGTCAAACCAGGCCGGATCGATCTCATCGGCGGAGCCGATCAACCGTCCGTTGCCGCAAATCGCGTGGGCAATCCCGGCCAGGCGATTCGAGTTGGCCGAACTCTTGGAACCAACCACGAGCACCATATCCACGCGCGGCGCGAGATCCATCACGGCGTTCTGACGCTGCGTGGTCGCGTTGCAGATAGTGTTGAAGACTTCAATATGCGGCCACTTCTCCTCGGCCAGCTTTTCGACCTGTGCCGCCTCTTCCATGTGGGCGGTGGTCTGGATGGTCAGACCCAACTTGCGATCTTTCCATTCCGGTAGGGCCAAAAGCTCTTCTTTGGAGGCAACGACCGTGATATTATCCGGCGCGTAACCGACCACACCCCGAGTCTCGTCGTGGTCCTGTTCTCCCCAGTGAATGACGTGATAGCCGTTCTTTACAATTTTATTGATAATAACATAAATGCGCTCCACCAGCGGACAGGTGGCGTCAACCACATTCAGCCCGCGCTTTTGGGCCGCTTCTTTGACCGCCGGCGCCACGCCGTGTGCGGAGACAATCAGGGTACCGTTGTCGACATCGTCGACATCAAACGCCTGCCCGACACCCTCACTGCGGAATTTCTCCACCACGGCATCGTTGTGCACGATTTCATTCAGGATGGTCACCTTTTCATCGGACTTCTCTGCCGTCTCTTCGGCTATCTGGATAGCCCGCTTGACTCCCATACAGAAGCCGTGATGCCGGGCGATGTGTATTTTCTTCAGCATGATTTCTCCAGTAGTTTTTTCGACTGGTTAAACGCCTTATAAGAACTGCGGACCAGCGGTCCTGCTTCGACATGGGCAAATCCGATTTGCCGGCCTATTTCGGCCATTTCCGCAAATTCTTCGGGCGTGTAAAACCGCTCGATCGGCAGATGGAATCCCGACGGTCGCAAATACTGGCCGATCGTCACGATATCGGTGCCGGAGGCGTATATCTGGTGAAGTAATTCAACAATTTCATCGCCGGTTTCGCCCAGACCGACCATAAAGCCGGTCTTGACTACCGGGCGCGGCGAATACCGGTCGGCATGGCGCAGAACCTCAAGCGACCGGTCAAGCTTCATCCCCGGACGAACCCGCTTATACAGGCGCTGAACCGTCTCTACGTTATGCGCGAACACATCAACCCCGGATTCGAGTACCGTCTCGACCGCATCCATTTTGCCGCCGAAGTCCGGCACGAGGAACTCTACTTTGACTTCTTTATCCTGCCGTCGGAGGGCCTCTATAGTCCGGGCAAAAATAGAGGCACCTCCATCAGGCAGGTCATCTCGCGTCACCGAAGTGATCACAACTTGTTTCAGGCCAAGTTTTCCGACTACGTTGGCCACCCGTTCCGGCTCTTCCTCGTCGAGACCGACCGGTTTATCCTTGAGCACGTCGCAGAAGTTACATCCGCGGGTACAGTACTTGCCAAGAATCATGAACGTGGCCGTGCCCTCGTCCCAGCACTCCCGAATATTGGGGCAGGCCGCCTCTTCGCAGACCGAATGAAGACCGTGCTCGCGCAACAGCGACTTCACCCGACTGTAGTTCGGCGACAACCCGACTTTGGTACGCATCCAGCGCGGCAGTCGCACTGTCGGCGTCTCGGCGCGCTCCCGTTTGGGCGGTGCCTTGGGAAGATCGGCGTGCGCCGAAATGTCGCCAACTGATTGTGTAAAAAAGACTTTTTGCATCTATTTAGTCGATATATATCAGAAATCGGTATCTACTGCAAGAATTTTTGCAAAAAATACGCCAAAAGTGTCGTGTCATCGTCGAGTTCCGTATGAAACGAACTCGCCATCAGGTTTCCTTCCTGTAACAATACGGGAGAATTCTGAAATTCAGCAAGAATCGTCACCGATTTCCCGGACCGAGTTACCCGGGGCGCCCGGATAAAGGTCGCTTTGATCCGGATCGGCCCGGCGCCGTTGGTCAGGTTAACGAACAGATCCTCCTCAAAGGAGTACACCTGCCGGCCGTAGCCGTTGCGGATAACCGAAATGTCCATCAGTCCCAGCGGTGTCACGCTGGCCTGGTTGTCCTCGATTTCTTTGCCCAACATAATCATTCCGGCGCACGTTCCCCAGATCGGTCTGGTCCGGCCGAACTGCCTGAGCCGGTCACGGATTTCAAATCTATCCAGTAGAATGTTCATCGTGGTCGATTCGCCGCCAGGCATAATAAGCGCATCGATCTCATCGAGATCCCCCGCTGTACGCACCTGTTTTGACTGTGCGCCGAGCAGGCGAATCTGGTGCTCGTGGCGCCCGAAATCGCCTTGGAGCGCCAGCACACCGATTTTTTTTTCCGCTATTTGTGCCATAAGTTTCCGTTCCAGCTTTTGAACACGTAAGATGCCCGAAAGTGCCTCAAATAACGGGTAATATCGCAGGCGGTCAAGTCGCCTCAGGGCATAAAAACGGCCGGGGCTTCCGGGTATTATGCCCCGACCACCTCAGGCAGTCGGAATTACCAACTGCGCGGTCTTTTTAGTTCGACTGGGTCGGACCAAGCGTTTTTCTGTGTTTTCTGCGCGGTGGCTAACGGGCTATGTTCAATGATAGCAGGTCTTAAGAAGATGATCGGGGGTGTCGTACGCGGTGCGAATTCGCCCGAAATGGTAGCTGACAACAGGTTAATAGCCGGTCCGTGGTCGGTCAAGCCCCAAAAGCGGATAAAATGGTTAATTTTTATGGATGTAATCCATGCTCGGACGGCCCTACCCGGCCAGTTCACCCAGCCCCAGTTGACCCTGATCCCCCGGCAGCGGCGGCATTTCCTCGTAGAGCCGCCCCCGAAGTCGCCGTCCGGCGCGCTTTTTGTTCAGCCCGCCCCACTGTTTAAAGAAAAAGGCGGTTTCCTGTCGGCGACATTCCCGTAAAATCGCCAGCGCCCACTCTTCATGCATCGGTCGCGCCCCCGGCCCCGATTCGCCGCCAACAACAGCCCAGTCGATCCCCGCCAGATCAAGCTTTCCCAACGGCCCCAGCAACGGTTCGAGCGACAGCCAGCGGATCGAAGCCGGCACCTTGCGGAGGTCATCGATTCGGAATTTGTAGTGCGCACTCTCGACCGTTACCCCCATCCAGAGGTTTTCCGGCCAGGGCAACTGCTCCGCCTTGCGAACCAGCTGCTTGGAGCGCTTCGTCAGCACCTGAAAGACATGCTGCGGGCAGCGCTCGATTACGTCAAATACGCGCTGCACGTATTCCATCGGGATGTCCTTGTGGAAAATGTCCGACATCGAGTTAACAAAAATCACCCGCGGCCGTTTCCACGACAGGGGTGCTGAGAGAACATCCGGGTGCAGGGTCACGTCGAACCCGTTGCGGTACTTTTCGACACCCATGGCCTGGAGTCGTTTGGCCATGCGTTCGGCGTAGCAGTGGTCGCAGCCGGGGCTGACAGCGCTGCATCCGGTGACCGGGTTCCAGGTGCAGTGGGTGTATTCTATTCCACAATATTTTTCCATTTCGAAGTCCTTCCAACGCCAATCTAAGGAACCTTGCACATAACCGACATCACAAAAAAACAGGCTCCCATAAGAGAGCCTGCCTGACATTGGTATCGGCTTGCGCCGGGTACCATACTTTCGGTCAAAATTTTAACGGGTCTGCAGCAACTCCTCCTCGGGAATGCTGTCGGCCTGAATGCCTTTCATAGCCAGACCCAGGGCCCGGGAGGCCTCGGCCACTTTGGCGGGATCCTGCCAGTGCGTCGTGGCCGACACGATCGCTTTGGCCCGCTTTTCCGGGTTGTCGGATTTGAAAATTCCGGAGCCGACAAACACAGCTTCGGCGCCCAGTTCCATACACAGCGCGGCATCGGCCGGAGTCGCAATACCACCGGCGGCAAAATTCGGCACCGGCAGCTTGCCCAGCCCGGCCACGATCCGGACCAGCTCGATCGGAATCTGGTACTCCTTGGCCACGGTATACAGTTCATCTTCGCGCATCGACTGAAGCGAGCGCATGACACCGTTAATCTCGCGCAAGTGACGTACCGCGTGGGAGACATCGCCGGTTCCCGCCTCACCCTTGGTGCGGATCATCGCGGCGCCTTCGGAGATACGCCGCAGCGCCTCACCGAGGTTGCGGCAGCCGCAGACAAACGGGACCTTGAAATTCCACTTGTCAACATGATGCTTGTAATCGGCCGGGGTCAGCACCTCGGACTCGTCGATAAAATCGATCTCGAGCGACTCCAGGACGCGGGCTTCGATAATATGCCCGATGCGGCACTTGGCCATGACCGGAATGGTCACCGAGCGCTTGATATTTTCGATAATATCGAGGTCAGCCATGCGGGCCACGCCGCCTTCAGCACGGATATCCGACGGCACCCGCTCAAGCGCCATGACTGCCGCGGCGCCGGAATCTTCGGCGACTTTTGCCTGCTCCGGGTTGGTGACATCCATAATGACGCCACCCTTGAGCATTTCCGCCAGGCCGACTTTGACCTTGTGCTGCTTATCGTTGAATCTCTCTATCACGTCAGGTCTCCTTGTACCGATTTATTGCAATCCAGTAACAGCACAAGCGGCCGGTATGATTCCGCGAAACGGTAAAATCCGGTGAATTTCGCCGAAATTTCCCGCTTTCTTCGTTGTGCATTCAGCGAAACAATATAATAGAAAAAGGGGCTTGCGAACAAGCCCCTTTTCAGGTCTTGGGCAGCCTTCAGGCTGCTCGTCCGCCAAATCTATTTTGCGGCCGCACGCGACCGGGAACGACCTTTTTTCCGATATTTTGCGAAATTCTCGCGCTCAAGCGCCTTCTTGAAGGTGGACTCCTGCTTCTGCCAGAACCCCTGAAGCTGGCAAGTACCAAACTGATCGCAGGCACAGGTCTTGGTCTCGGTGCACAGGTTCAGGTGCAACGGACCATCGATCGCCTCGATCACGTCCAGGAAAGAGACGTCTTTCGGGGCCTGCGCCAGACGATAACCGCCGGTGACGCCCTGGTACGAAACCAGGATACCGCTGCGGGTCAGGTCTTTGAGGATTTTCGCCAGGAATTCACGCGGTACCGATTCAGCCTCCGAAATCGAGTTGATGGAGCCGAGCTTCCCTGACGGCAGGTTGGCAATGTGTCGTACGGCCCGAAGCGCGTAGTCAGATTTGCGTGAGAGTCTCATAAATCGTCATCCCTTTAGTTAGCCATATTAGCGTATGGTTTACTTATCTATCCGTATTGTCTAAGTTAGCTGCCACGCCGTATTATACGAATAAAGATACACGTAGTCCATAACAAAATTGAAAAATGTATGGTTTTTTCCTCTTTTCACGAAAAATCGGAAATGCAGCCCCGTTTTTTTTCGGCTATTGCCGTCTCTCAGGGTCCAATCTGGACCTGAACTTCCCTGATAATAAAAAAACTTCTCGTCGGGAACAATCAAAAACCGTCAATCGTTGTCAAATTTGGCAGGCGGGGAGACGTAACATAGAGTAAGTTCAGCGATTTTGTCGCAAAGGCGATCTGAGAGTATAGAGGAGAGACACTCATGACGGAAAATAGCCAACAAACAGCGTCATCGACACCGGTCTTTATCACCGAATCGGCGGTCGAGGAAGTCAATCGGCTGCGCCATCTCGAAAAAGAAATCCCACCCTACCTGCGCCTCGGCGTGGCCGCCGGCGGCTGTTCCGGTATGTCGTACACGATGGCGTTTGAGACCGAGAAAAAGGAACTCGATAAAGAGTTCGATTTTCACGGCCTGAAAGTCCTGGTCGATATGAAAGCCCTGATGTATCTCACCGGGACTACGCTGGATTTCCAGACCGGCCTGATGGGCGGCGGATTCAACTTCCATAATCCCAGGGCCAAGCGCGCCTGCGGCTGCGGCTCGTCGTTTACCGTCTAATGGCCCTTGCAGTCCTGGATCCCAAAGAATTCACCGACAACGGTATGTTCACCGAGGACGGTTTTCTGGCCGCCTCGGAGGCGTATAACTTCGACCGGTTCGCCGGTCAACAAGTGCTAATCCGCGGCTGTGCCGACATCCCAATCCCGCCGTGGGCGTATATGCACCTGACTGCTCGCCTCGTCGGTATCGCCAAAATCATTCGCTTCGGAAACGAACACGACAACATTGCTGTCTACCGGGCAAAAAAGCCGGTTGCCAAAGAGGAACTGAATGACTAAAATCGCGTTTAACACCGGAACTGAGACTGAAACGAAAAGGGACCGACAAATGCCGAAAGTTCGGTTTTTGCCTGTGGATAGAGAAGTAGAAGTACCCGAGGGCACGGCTATTCTTGATGCCGCCCTTGACAACGATATCCGAATCGACCACAACTGCGGCGGCAACTGCGCCTGTTCGACCTGCCACGTTATCGTCAACGAGGGATTTGATACGCTCAATGAAATCACCGAGGATGAGGAAGACATGCTCGACGAGGCCGAAAACCTCACCGACACCTCGCGCCTGGCCTGTCAGGCCAAAGTCACCGCCGACCTGGTCGTGACGATTCCGGAAAAAGAGCCGCTCTGGGACGAAGACGATACCTTCTAGCATCCGTGTTAAAGTAAAGCCTCTGACCGCGAGTTCTTCATGAGACTCGCGGTTTTTCGTTACGGCCGCCCGAAAGCGCCGCTTTCCTGCGATAAACGGACTGCTTCTTCTGCCGATACACTAGAGGAATGACTATGTCCGGCGGAAAACGAGGCCATGACCAGCAGACTTTCAACAACATCCGGCTACTCTCTCTTTGAGCTGATTATCGTGATCCTGATAATTGGTGTCATTGCAACTATCACCATGCGCTCCCTGCGTGGCGCCAACGATGTGATACGAACCGAGCAGACCCGTGAGGAACTCGACCGTCTGGCCTGGGCCATCGCCGGCAACCCCGCCCTGATCTCCGGTGGTTCACGGACGGATTTCGGCTATATCGGCGACAACGGCGCCTTGCCGCCGAATCTCGACGCTCTCGTCAGCAACCCCGGACTGGGTTCCTGGCAGGGACCGTACGTCACCGACGACTACCTCGCCGCCTCCGGCGGGGCCGCGCAGGAATTCAGGGTCGATGCCTGGGGCGCACCTTACAGTTTCAACGGCATCGCTATCAGTTCTTCCGGCGGTGGCGGCTCAATCACTCGCGAGCTGGCAGCCTCCGCGGACGATCTTCTGTACAATCCGGTAACTATCGCCATTACCGATCTCGACGGCTCCGCACCGGGAAGCGTCTGGGCCGACTCAGTGCTGGTTTCAGTGACGGTTCCCAATGGCGGCGGCTCCTATTCCACCGTTGTTCGGGCCGTGGGATCCGATGGTTTTGTCCGGATCGACTCGCTTCCAATCGGCTCCCACGACATGGCTATAATCTATATCCCAACTGCCGACATGCTCTCCCGTCGAGTCGTCCTCTCGCCCGGGCAACACGTGCATCTCGACTGGCAGTATCCGGAGGATCTCTGGTAATGTATCGCTTACTTCAACACCACGGCTTAAGCCTGATAGAATTGCTAGTGATGATCGTGGTGATCGGAATTCTTCTGGCGGTGGCGATGCAGTCAATGACAACCACTGTCGACGACATGCGACGGATTTCGACTGAGCGCGAAATGGAAGCGCTTGCCAGAGCGATCGCAGGAGATCCCGGCCTTGGCGGTGGCTCGGGAAGAAACGATTTTGGTTATCTTGGCGATGTCGGCGCCTTCCCGCCCAACCTCGCTGCCCTCCAAACCAATCCCGGATTTGCCGCCTGGAACGGACCATACCTCCCACCCGGCTTTGCAGAGGACACCGATGGCTTCCTCCACGACGAGTGGGGGCAAACGTACGGCTACGATGGCGCTCTGACAATCACTTCCTCCGGCGGCAGCGCCACTCTTTTGAAAAAGATTCCCGGCAACGCCGCCGATTATCTCAGCAACTCTTTCGAGGGTCTGGTTCTCGATTCTGACGGTGCAGTCCCCGGCTCAGTCTATTCGGATTCTGTTAACGTTGCTCTGCTGGCGCCGAATGGCAGCGGGAGTCTGAGCTACGTCACGAGCCAGCCCGATTCAGCCGGTTCCTTTTCGCTTGCTCCACTGCCAGTCGGCACACACCTTTTTCAAGTCGTGTATGCCCCGATGGCCGATACCCTGACGCGCTACGTAACCATCAACCCCAGGCATCGCAATGATCCCGCACCGGAGTACCGGTTTGCCTCGAGTTACTTCTCCGGCGGGACCGGCTGCTCCGGGTCGGGGGCAGATACGCTTCGCCCGGCAGGAGGCGGCGCCTGGGATGAACTGCTTGCCGATGGATGCAGCGTAACGTGGCAGTGCGTTGCTGATGTCACCGCCGACGATGACGGCAGTTTTGCCGAGTCCAACGGTACGGCCTGGACAGCCTCGACTTTCTCGCTGCCCGACCCAATCGACACCCTCTGCATGATCACGTCCGTCCGGCTTGTCTACCGTGCCCGACGGTTTGTCAAAGATGCCGAGGCAATGGGGCGTATCCGGGTGAACGGCGTTGATCACGACGGCCCTGTCGAGACTCTTGCCGACAGCTACCAGACTTTCAGCACCACCTGGACCAACAATCCAGCAACCGGTTCCTCCTGGGAATGGGATGATATTGCTTCCCTGGAAGCCGGTGTTTCGTTGATGGGCACCAGGGCCACCCATCCGGCTCGCTGCACACAGGTCATGCTTATTGTTGAGTACAGCTCATGAGACGCACCACGCCGACATATTCGCGGTACGCTGGTACTCACGGCTTCACGCTGATTGAAGTGATCATAGTCATTATTATCGCCGGCATACTCGTCACGGTAGCGCTCAAGTCAGCCTCGACTATAAGTGATTCAGCCCGCGTGGAGGAAACCAAAGATGAACTCGACCGGCTGGCGAAAGCTGTGGTAGGAGATCCCGCCCAACAGAACAACGGTGTCCGTAACGATTTTGGCTATGTTGGCGATATTGGTGCACTGCCACCGAGCCTTGACGCTCTGGCAGCCAATCCTGGTGGTTACTCGACCTGGAGCGGACCTTACATCAGTAACCGGTTCGCGCAATTTGCCGATGATTTCAAAACCGACCCCTGGGGCACACCGTATGCTCTCACTGGGACCGAAATTATTTCTACCGGATCCGGTTTGCCTATCGTAAAACCACTTGCCGGCAATCTCTCCGCCCTGCTGTACAACTCCGTCGCCGGGACAGTTTTCGACTATGACGGCACCCCGCCGGGTGTGTCCTATAAAGATTCGCTGTCAGTTGTACTGACCGTCCCCGACGGCAGCGGAGGCCTCCTCAACCGGTTTGCCACTCCCGATGCCGGCGGCTTTTTCGCTTTTGACTCGATTCCGGTCGGGAATCATGATATTGAAATCGTTTACAAGCCGACCGCCGATTCGATGCGGCGGTTTGTTTCCGTGCTGCCAAATACCGATCTTTACAGCGAGTATTTCCTGACCGAAGATCTCTGGAACGCTGAGGGCGCGGTCGGGGTCGGATTGACGCTTGTAAATGGCTCCGATTCACTGGGCGACTCCCACTGTAACCAGCTTGTCTTCTGGCTGCAAAACACCGGGAGTGACGCAATAACGATCGACAACATGGCTCTCTCGTGGTCCTCTCCCACGGCCTACTTCGACGATGTGACTTTCAACGGTATCCCCGTCTACAGCGCTGCCACTCGAACCTCCGGCGATGTCGTCGTTTTTACCACGCCACAGACTATCGCCGCCGGTATCAGTGCTGCTATTCAGATAGCCGATTTTCGCGAATTCTCCAACGGTGGCGGCCCGAAAGTCGATATGAGCGGAGTATCATTCACGGTCGAATTTTCCGACGGCTCCGAAGTGGCTTTTGTCGCGGATGCGTGCTACTGATGAAACGATTAAACAATAAACGAGGCTTTACCCTCATCGAGCTCGTGATTGTCGTTTTGATCCTTGGCGTTTTAGCTACGGTTGCAACCCGCCAGATGCTCGGGACTATCGAAGACGCTCGCTTCAGCCAAACCGAAAAAGAAATGGAGCAGTTGGCCCTCGCAATCACCGGTAACCCGGCGCTCTACTCCGACGGCACCCGAACTGATTTTGGTTTTGTTGGCGATGTCGGAACTCTGCCGCCCGATCTCAACGCCCTGGTTGCCAACACCGGCGGATGGGCGACATGGGATGGTCCTTATATCGATGCCGGGTCGGGACCTTCCGGTCATCTGAGCGATGCCTGGGGAGTTGCTTACACTTTCACCGGCAGCCTGATCCGATCCACCGGCTCCGGTACTACGCTTGAGAAGATTGTGATTGAGGATTCTGCTGAACTCACGGCCAATACCGTAGCCGGTTTCGTGACCGATGCCGACCGCCAGGCACCGGCTCCACCTTATGACGACTCTGTCCAAATCCAGTTGCTCTACCCGGATGGCGCCGGCGGTATCACTGTCGTGACAACTCTCCCGTTCAACGACGGATCATTCAGTTTTTCAGGGGTACCATTGGGGAACCACACGCTGCGGACAATCTACCTTCCCGACGCCGATACTACCCGGATCAATGTAACCGTCCTGCCGGGTCGGGTGACCAGATTGGATATTTCGCTTACGGCCGACCTCTGGTAGCAATCAGCCGGTCTGCTCGGTAATCTCGATATTAATCTGTCGTTTTCGAAGCTGTTGAATAAACGGTGACGGAGACACGACGACTTCCTGCGGCTTGCACCCGCGCTTCGTGACCTGACCCCCGGCCGCCATCGCCGTAATGACCGAGGCCGGGAACGCGGTCATTCGCATCATTGAACTTAACCCGCTCTTGATATCATGACGGTCGACTATTTCGTAGATGACCGTGCGCGGTTGACCGGATATCTCTCCTGTCACCGTCACACGTACCAGCGTCATGTCCGGCTCGTTGAACGTCAGCGAACGATCCAGCACCGCTCGAAAAACAGCCCGCGGCTCAACCGTCGCCCCGTCGACCTCAATCGATTTACGCGACGCCAGCCCGATCTCCAGCATCGGCTTGAACATCGCGCAGTGACCCGGGTAGCGAATCGTCTTGTAGTCCAGAAATGAGACTTTGCCCTGATAGGTATCGGGCAGGGTCGAGGTCCCGCCTGAAGTATAAAAGGCCTCAAACGACCCGAGGCCGTCGAATTCAAGCTCCTCGACGGCGGTCATCGGGTTGACCGTCTTCTTCTGACCTTCCTCAAGAATTAGACACGGTTCCCAGTACTCGTTGATCAACCCCTCCGCTGAAAACAGCATCTGGTAATTCAGAGGCCGTCGCGGTGATTGCGGCAGCCCCCCGACACGAATTTTGACCGATTCAACAGTGTCGAATTTGGATATCCCGTCGGCGGCAAGCACCGACACCATGCCGGGAGCCAAGCCGCAGTCAGGAACGACTATGACTCCAGCCGCCTCGGCCTCGTCATTCATCGCCAGCTGAGTCCGCACCGTGTCATTATTGCCGCCCAGGTCGACCAGGTGACATTTCGCCTGAATGGCGGCTCTGGTCAATCCGGGATTGTATCGATAAGTAACGCAGGAGATGGCGGCGTCGTAGTCCTTGAGCGCAGCGACAACAGCCAGCTCATCGCCGGCATCCAGCCCTGCTGACTGCGCCGCCCCGTTGGCATAGCGCGTAGCGACTTGCGCCGCCCGATCCGGGTCGACATCAAAAACGCCGATCTTCTCACAATCGCAGAAATTTGCGAAATCATACACAGCGGCGCGGCCCATAAGGCCCGCACCGATAACAGCCAATTTCATCTCTTTCTCCACCGCTTGCAGTTCAACCGGCAATATAGGCGCAGCCCGCCTTTCTGCAACAACAAAACCCGGACTTTCAAGTCCCGTCCGGTTGAGAAAAACCGGCAGATTCCGATACTATGAACAAGGGTAAAATGGAGTTTGGGTAGAACGAAATGCGTAGTCAGGACACAGGAAATGGACAAAATTCTAACGCCGAACATTGAGCCAAAATCTCTAAGTGAGCAGGAGCAGGCGCTGTACCTGATTCTCAAGCCCTATATCGGGCACTGTTTGGTTATGAACCACGAGTTGAACAACCCGTTGGCCGGGATTATCGGCTATTCCGAATTCCTGATTGAAGAAGTCGACGGCATCTCCGATGAACACCGCAATTTTCTCCGCCAGATACTCAAAAGCGCCGAGCGTATCCAGAAAATGATCGAGCAGTTGTGTCAGGAAAAAATCGAACTGATGGAAAAAATCGATCTGGCCGAGGTAACCGAGGCGTACCAAAAAGTCGCCAAGAAGCTAGACTAGCTGATTCATCTTCCGTAGCAACCACTCTGCCGACAACGCCCCGATCAGAAGCAGCAGCATCCACAGCTTATTCCAGAAAACAACTTCTTGCCTTGACGTTACGGTAACTTCCGATAGCTGCAAATCATCCAGAATTCGACCGAAATTCTCGTAGGTATAGTAGTTACCGCCGGTCGTCTGCGCCAGGGCCGCGAGCGTGGCCGGATCACCACCTTGATCGAATTCCTCCAGAGAAAACTCCTCTATCAGTATTTGTCCACTGTCAGCCTTGAGCAGTTGGCCGTCTTTGGTCATTTCAGCGGCAAAGGTATACCGCCCCGGAGCCGTGTTTTCGAAGACAGCGTTGAATGTCCCGTCTCCCTCCGCGACCAGGTCCTGCTCGAATGTGTCGTTATCCGGCCCGCCGCTTAACTCAATCGTCCCCGAAACGCCAGGTAGCGGCCGATAGCCTAAATCATACGCAAACCCGTTGAAAACGACTGGTTCGCCTCGCGTGAAGACTTCTTTTTCCGGCTTGACCTGTATTGGATCGGCATCATCACGAGTTGTCAGCCAGCCGACCGTGCTTTCAACGAATGTGCGATAATGCGAGGCATCTTCGCCGAACCCGAGATTAACAAATCCCCACGGCCAGAACGGCAGCACAGTTGTGGCAAACAGTTTGCCCGGTCCGTGGCGACGGTACCCCAGCGCGGGCGGCAGGCCCTGAGTGGCGCGGATAGACGCTTCCGCGAGCAGGACACCCTCCGGATGAATCTGATCGCACCAGACCAGTGACTCGAACGGTGGAAGCGAGGCCCATGCCTCACGGATGCTTGACTGATTGTCAGCCAGGCGAATGGCCGGATGAAACAAATGACTCTCAAGCGGTTCGACCCGGAATTCAGTTCGGCGAATGGGCTGCGGCGACGACTGGTAAAACGGCAACAAATTATCAAACCACTCCACTGGCCCCCGCTGGGCGTAATCGGTCCCCATCATCACCCAGATCGCACCGCCCCGCTCAGTCAGGTACGAGCGCAACAGATTCTCGCGGGCACCAAGCTGGCCCGGATCAGGATCATAGAGGATGACGAGATCGTAGCGGTTTAGCTCCGTTTGCTCGCCGGGGATGCGCCCCGACAGATTCCCGGCTCTGGGGCCGGTCGCTGCCAACTCAACATCGTACCTGTCAGAGGCATCAAGCAGCCGCTTCACGAAGCCAACTTCGTAGTCCGGTTCTGCCGCAACCATCAGCACCAACAGGCGGCTCTTGAGCACTTTGACCGCAAACGACCGTTCGTTGTTACCCGGTGTTTCTTCATTCTCCTGAGCCGGGATGTCAATCTTGAGAAGCTTCTGTCCCGGTTCTTCAGGAGTATATTTCAGTGTAACTTCGCCGCGACCGCCCTCTTGCGTTATTGAGAGCTGCTCAACGGTAATGGTACGGTTGGAATCGACCAGTTGAACCGAGGCTGTCCTGCCTTCGGCCCCGCGCCAGTTTAACTTGACCTTGATTTCAGTCGGTTGATCGGCGAACACGACCGGGTTGTATTCGATATCATCGATCCCGATATCGAACGATCCCTGCCCGCCGGTAATGTCCACCGCGACCACCGGCGTCGGCAGACCCGAAGCGGTCTGCACCGGTTTGCGGCCGGCGTTGGAGTTCCCGTCCGATAAAAGCAGCCAATAATCATGCGGCTCGCCCATCTGGAGACGATCCAGTTCGTAGAGCGCATCACCGAGCGCTGTCCGGGTGCTGTCGACTGCATCCGGCTCCTGGGCCAAACCGCCGCCGAAATAGTAAGTCGAGATCTGAGCGGTCCGTTGCAGGTTTTCAAACGTCTGGCTCGACAGCAGCGAATCGGTCCGAACCCGTCGGCTTTTTTCGTTCTCGACACGATCCATCGAAAGCGATTCATCGATTACGACCGCAACTCGCCGCGGTCGAACATATTCCCGCGTGTAACTGATTACCGGCTCAAACAGCGCCAAAAAGAGCGTCACCACCGCCGCGATTCGCAGTCCGCCCAGGACTATTCGCATCCACATCGGCAGCGGCGGATTGGTCCGCCGATAGAGATAGATCGACAGCGCCAGCAGGATGATCAGCGAGATCGCGACCAGGAAAGGGGTATCGGTCAGGAAATCTATGGAGAGCTCTTGTAGGCCAAACATGCTACTTATACGCGCCTGCGCCGACTGGGTTTAGATTAGGTTGCGGGAAAAAGCCGGAGAGCGTGCTCACGAAGCCCGCTGTATAGTGAATTCGACCATGCTCACCAGGCAGTCAAGATAGTCGTTGTTGTCAACCGGCGTAATGGCGTTGAGGCCGTCGTCACTGAGCCGCTTCGCCCGATCGTACGCATAATCAATCCCGCCGTTCTCGTGTACGAAAGCGTTGATTTTCTCAAACGACGTTTCCGTATCGTGGCTTCGAAGATGCTCGACAATCTCATTGCGGGCATTGCCGCCGACTTTCTTCAACGAATAAATCAGAGGGAGTGTCACTTTACCGGTCATGACGTCGTTGCCAGGCTCTTTCCCGGTCACTTCGGCGTCACCGACAAAATCCAGCAGGTCATCGACAATCTGAAACGCGATCCCGATCTTCTCACCAAACGTGGCATACTTCTCGCGCGCTCGAACACCCCGGTTATTTAAAATAGGGCCGGTTTCGCAGGAAACGTTGAACAAGGAAGCTGTCTTGTCAGCGATAATCGTCAGGTACTCATCCTCGGAGAGCTCATAATTGCCGGTTTCCTCGATTTGTCGAAGTTCCCCGACCGACACGCGTTCCGTAGCACGTGAAATCGCCCGCATCAGGTCCATCGATCCGGACTCAACCATGATCCGAAACGCCTTCGCAAACAGGTAGTCGCCCATGAGGACCGAAATGAGGTTCGTCCACTGCGAATTGACCGTCTCCTGCCCGCGACGCATATCGGACTCGTCGACGACATCATCATGCAGCAGCGTTGCGGTGTGTATCAGTTCAATGGCCAGGGATGCGTCGACCGAGTAGTTGGTGAAATTATCGGCCGCTTTTGAGGACAAAAACAGAAATGCCGGTCTGATTCGTTTCCCCCGCGAACGCAGCAAATGCTGCGCGATAGAACTGATTAGCGGCGAATCCCCCCGAAGATAGTCATGGAGTTTCTGATTGAACTCCTCAAGCTCCGATGAAATCGGGGCGGTGAATTCCAGCATTTGCTTTTTATCAAGGGTCGCCACTGAGTCTACCTCATTCATGCTATTTCAGGTTGGAAAGTATAGGCTGTTCGGTCATCGTTGTCAATTGCTTTGGCATTGGCCCTACCAGCGCCGGGCCGTGCCGTTGAGGATGTCATTCACGGCTGTTCGATACGATTCCAACTCAAAATAGGAGCGATCGTTATGACCGCCGACAAGCTCCACAAACCGCTTCGGTTCCGAAGCCGCCTCATACAACTTCCGGCCCATTTCATACGGTATCAGATCGTCCTCGGGTGAATGTGTCACCAGCACCGGCGATGACACGGCAGAAATCTTCTCCAGCGAGTTTAATTTATATTTCAACAGCCAGCGTACCGGAAAGAACGGAAACATCTTTTGGGCCATGTCCTCAGCCGATGTCAGCGATGATTCCACGATCAGTCCGCGGCAGGGCCGATGTGCCGCCAGGTCAACCGCTACCGTGCCGCCTAAGGAGCGGCCGAAGACAACGATCTGCTGCGGCGCGTAGCCTTTGGTCTCCACCAGCCAGTCATAAAAGGCGTCGGCGTCCCGATATATCCCCGGTTCACCCGGCGAGCCTTCGGACAATCCGTAGCCTCGATAGTCAAACAACAGGACAGCGCTGCCAAGTTCCATTAGATAGGCCGCCGTTTGCAGACGGTGCGAGATATTGCCGGCGTTGCCGTGACAGAACAGGACAACCGGCATCGCCGAATCCGGCGGCCTTTTCGGTTCGATGTACCAGCCGTGGACTGTCAGCCCGGGCTCCGATTCAACCCGGACATCATCGTAGTCGATATCCAGATCAGCCGGAGTCACGGCGTGCTCTTTGGTCGGAAAAAATATCAGCCGGGATTGGCCGAAATAGAGGTAGACGGCAAACCCGAGGAAGCCGATCGCGATAATTATAAAAAACCACAATATCATGCGCACCTTATGTTACTCCACGCCTCAGTCCCCGCGCCGGATGCAGGGACTATTCCCACTCGATAGTCGCGGGCGGCTTCGACGATATGTCATATACCACCCGATTAATCCCCTTCACATTCCGAATAATCCGATTGCTGATGTACGCCAGGGTGTCCGGCTCGATCCGCGCCCAGTCGGCGGTCATACCATCGACTGAAGTCACGCCCCGCAACGCAATAACGTTCTCGTATGTCCGCTCATCCCCCATCACTCCGACCGCCTTGACCGGCAACAGGACTGCAAATGCCTGCCAGATGTCATCGTAGATACCGAAATTGTGCAGCTCCTCAATGAATATCGCATCGACTTCCCGAAGCAGATCGCATCGTTCTTTGGTCACATCACCAAGAATCCGCACGGCCAGGCCCGGCCCCGGGAAGGGGTGCCGCCCGATAAACTCCTCCGGCAAGCCCAATTTGCGGCCCAATTCGCGCACTTCGTCCTTGAATAGTTCGCGCAACGGCTCGACCAGCTTCAGATGCATCCGCTCTTTCAACCCCCCGACATTATGATGCGACTTGATTGTCACCGAAGGTCCGCCCTTAAATGACACCGACTCGATCACATCCGGGTAGAGCGTCCCCTGAGCCAGAAACTCGATATCGCCTAGCTTCTTGGCTGCGGCTTCGAATATATCGATGAATGCATTACCGATGATCTTCCGTTTCGCCTCGGGATCTTCGACTCCCGCCAGGCGGGTAAGAAAGTCGTCCGAGGCATCGATCGGATGCAAATTTATATCAAGCGTCTCGATCATTGCGGTAACGTCTTCAAACTCATTCTTCCGCAGCACCCCGTTATTGACAAACACGGCGTGGAGCCGTTTGCCGATTGCCCTGGTCAGCAACATTGCGGCTACTGTCGAATCGACTCCGCCGGAAATCCCCAGCACAACTTCCTTGTCACCGACCTGGTCCTGGATCTGCCTGACCGCCATGTCAATGAATGCCTCGGTGGTCCAGTCACCGGACATCCCGCAGACATCAAACAAGAAGTTATCTAAGATCCGTCGCCCTTCCTGCGTATGGTGCACCTCCGGATGAAACTGCAGCCCGAATAGTTTCCGCTCCGGGTCGGCAATGGCGGCCGCTTCAAGGCTCTCGGTCGAGCCGATTACTTGAAATCCTTCGGGCAGCTTGGCAATCGAGTCCCCGTGCGACATCCACACTGTCGACTCTCTCGGCATGGCGGTCAGCAGCGAGTCCCCATTGACCACCCGGAGTTTGGACCGGCCATACTCGCGTGTTGTCGACGCCACCAGCGTGCCGCCGAATTTTTCCGCCAGCAGCTGCATGCCGTAGCAGATGCCGAGGATTGGAAGGTCCGTCTCGAAAAAGAGCGGATCCATCCGGGGTGAACCGGGATCTGATAACGAGGCCGGACCACCCGAGAGAATGTATCCCTTAACGTTCCTGTCAAGATAACCGCTGAGATCGCCGTTGTACGGCACGATCTCGCAATAGACATTCGCCTCACGAACGCGCCGTGCAATCAGCTGTGTATACTGGGATCCAAAATCCAGAATCAATATCATTTCGTGGTTAGCCGACACCTTACCGCCCTTCGTCCATTATGCGTTCAATTATTGTATCGCGAAGAAACTTTTCCGATGTCTCAGGATAGTCTTCGACATAATGCAGGCCTCGCGATTCCTTGCGCATCATCGCCGATTGAATGATTAACTCCGCTACCGTCGCCATGTTCCTCAGTTCCACGACAGCATAAGTCGCCGGTGTTGAAAGATAGTATTGATCGATCGCATTATGCAGCCGCTGGACTTTCTCCAGAGCAAGGCCCAGGCGGTCCTCGGTTCGCACGATGCCCACAAAGTCAGACATGACCCGGCTGAGCTGCCGGCGGTCATGTGCGATAAGGACCTTTTCCCGAGGGTAGGTCAGCGATGAATAGAACTGCCTATCCAGCGAAACCGGCGGCGCGACAACAACCTCTTTGTGATAAGCAGTTGATTTTACGGCGGCTCGTCGCGCCATTACTACCGCCTCAAGGAGCGAATTCGACGCCAACCGGTTGGCGCCGTGCATCCCGGTCATTGCCACCTCTCCCGCGACAAACAGACCGGGAAGCTGCGTCTCGCCGTCGATATTCGCCACCACCCCGCCGCAGGAATAATGCGCCGCCGGAACGACCGGCAATGGTCGTTGGGTCATATCAAAACCGCGCTGGAGGCACTGCTTGTAGATATTCGGGAAGCGTTTGGTGATGAATTCCGGATCACGGTGGCTGATATCCAGCAGGACATACTCCTCCCCGCTTTCTTTCAGTTCCTTATCGATTGCCCTGGCGACGATATCGCGCGGGGCAAGGTCTCTCATCTCGTGTGCCCCCTCCATGATGAGCCGCCCGTCGACCGATTTCAGCACCGCACCCTCGCCGCGAACTGCTTCGGAAATCAAAAACGGCCAGCGGCCGGGGCTGTAGAGAATCGTCGGGTGAAACTGGATAAATTCCAGATTGCCCACCGGCACACCGGCCCGGTGTGCCATCGCGACCCCATCGCCGGTAGCGATCTTCGGATTGCTTGTATGAAAATACACCATGCCGAGCCCGCCCGTCGACAGCATCGTCACCGGCGCATAGAAAGCGCTGAAGGTACTGTCTTTGTCGGAAAAGATGTATGCCCCCGCACACGCCTTTTGTCCATTCGCAGTGCCTTTAATCAGGTCCAGCGCGATATGATCCCGGTAGACATGGATCCGATCCTTCCGGGCGTGAATCGCATTCAGCAGAGCCCGTTCAATTTCACGGCCGGTGAGATCCGCGGCGTGGACCACTCGCGGGTGCGTGTGGCCTCCCTCCCGCCCGAGATTGTACTGTCCGTCGGTCTTGGTGAACTTCACGCCGAGTTCCACTAAATGCTTGATAGAGTCGGGCGCCTCGTGAACAATTTGCTCGACAACGTCCTTATGGCACAGGCCGGCTCCGGCCTCGAGCGTGTCCCTGATATGAGAGTCGAAAGAATCCGTCCCGGACAGCACCGCCGCAATGCCGCCCTGTGCCCGATTGGTGCTCGTGTCTGTTTCCCCCTTCTTCGTAACGATGGCAACGGTTGCGTCGGGAAGATGCTCGACTACCTCGAGCGCATAAAAGAGGCCGGCAATTCCACTGCCGATGACCAGAAAGTCGTGGTTCTTTTCCATTAATCACCAACCATCTGCAGCCCGAGACGCTCCTGAATGAAAGCCGCAAGTTGTTCTTCTCCGGGATCAAGATCGATCGATTGCGCAAGATAGTAGATTTCGCGACCGAAATCAAAGTCCCGAATCTTTACCCAGTCCTTGCCGGTTGTAACTATCACATCGGAGTCGTGATCGTCCGCAATCGCCTTGAGTTGTTCAAGCGTTTCGATATCGTATTCCTGATGATCCGAAAGTTCCACGGCGTCATCAAGGTCTCCGGCCGCCACTGAAACCTGCCGCCGAAGCGGTTCGAAATTTCCTACCCCTGCAAATAGTAACACGGATTTATCCTCGAGATACTTGATCGGAAACCGCCGGTCGTGCCCGATTAACTCGTTGATCGAGAACTGCGCCGTGTAGTGCTCGGCCCGCGGGTTAACCTTCTTTAGCCGCTTGCTCAACACCCCGATATCGTGCGCAAAATTCGATCGTGTAATCACGATGACATCCGCCCGCTTCAACGCCGAGCGCGGTTCGCGCATGACACCGTGCGGAAACGGTTTTAGCATTCGATGCTTAACGGCGGCGTCGTACGTGACAATATCCAGGTCACGTTCCAGGCGGTAGTGCTGAAATCCGTCATCGACAATCATGAGATCGACAGCTTCATTGCTCTGGTCCAGTCGACGGGCCGCTTCGCTCTTTGACACATCAATGGAAAAAACCGCCTCCGGGAGAAGGTTGGCCAGCAACAGAACCTCGTCGCCAACTTCGTTGGCCGACCGATGCTGCAGGCGGTACCCCGGTTCCAAAACAGGTTCTTCGGACTCGCGGCTCCAGCCGGACGAGACTATCCCCACCCGCAGGCCTTCTTCTGAGAATGATCGTGCCAGCATTTCCACCATCGGCGTCTTCCCCGTACCGCCAACCGTGATATTCCCCACTGAGATCAGCGGTACACTGACGCGCACCCGATCTCTAGTCATGCGGCGCTGTAAACGTGGCACAAATCGATACGGTAACGAGGCCAGCCACAGCGGAGGTACGGCCAGGGTCCAGAGCGATAGTGCTCGCCGTCGAAGGATCTTTTTCCAGAACGAATCAAGCGCCATGTAGTTTACTCAATATGTAATCACCGGCGATGGCTGTCGCCGACTCATCGAGGTCGTGTTCGGTCTTTTTCGCGAAAGTCTTTTGGCCCTCACGAAAGGCGCCCACAACCTGCACCAGTTCATCGATATCAGTGATACGCATGCCGAAGTCATGCGCTGTGACATAATCCGCCGCGTCCCACACATTGTCAAGCGATGGCCCGAACAACACCGGGGTTCCGGTCCACACCGGCTCCAGCAAATTATGTCCGCCGACATCAACCAGCGTCCCGCCAACAAACGCGATTTCACCCGCCATATACAAATCCATCAGCAGGCCCATCCGATCGACTATGATAACATCTGCTTCCGATGCGTCGTTGCCGTAAATCACGTACTTTATGCCCGCCTCCGCACAAATAAACTCGATTTCCTCGCGGCGTTCGACATGTCGCGGCGCCAGGACCAGTCTTGTTCGTGCCGAGGTCGATTTCAATCGTTTCAGCGCGCCCACTAGCAAAGCCTCTTCGCCCGGTCGGGTCGAACCGGCTACCAGGACAAAATCTTCCGGATCGGCCCCGACACGGAACCGCATCTCCTCGCGGCGCCCTTCAGAGCGGGGCCACAACGGGGCGTCAAACTTCATGTCACCCACGATCTGGTATCTTTCTGCCGGCACTCCGAAGAATCGGAACCGCCCGGCGTCGGTCTCCGATTTGAAGAAAAACCGATCATACTCGCTGAGCACCCGGCGAAGCAGCGAACCGAACCAGCGGTATCGCGACAGCCCTTTGTCGGTCATGCGGCCATTGATAAGGATTATTGGAATCTCTCTCCGGCCGGCCAGCGTTACCAGATTCGGCCAAATCTCGGTCTCGGCAATGACCAGGCACTGTGGCCTCACACTATCCAAGACCCGGTTAACGGCCGGTGTTGAATCAGCCGGTAAGTATCGAACATGACTGTTGTTTTTAAATATTTTCTCGGCAGTCTTGTAACCTGCGTCGGTGAGTACCGAGACGCAAAAACGCGTGGTCGAACGGCGTTTCCTGATGTGATTGTAAAGGTTCCCAAGGACTTTGACCTCCCCAACCGAGGCGGCGTGGAGCCATATATCCGCCGACTCTTGGCCGTCGGCCACGCCCAGGCGGTCGATCCACTTCTGGTTGCCCTTTGAAGCCTTCGCTTTTCCAACCGGGTAGGCGACAGTGTAGATCAGACGCGTGAGCAGGCGATAGATGGTCAACACGCGATCAGTTCCTCCCCACATGGTCGACAATCATCCGAGCCGCCCGGTCCGATGCTCCAATACCGCCCAGCAGTTCAGGCACCCGGTTGAGTTGCTTGACTGTCGACTTATAATAGGCCGGATCGCGCCAGAATCGCTCGAGTTGTTCGGTTAAGCGATTCGGAGTAACGTCGTATTGTATCAATTCAGGTGCGACCTCTTTTCCGGCAACCAAGTTCACAAGAGCGATCTTGTCAAGTGTGATCAGTCGCTTCGCAATCTGATATGTGATCGCTCCGGTTCGATAGACAACAACCATCGGACGACCAATTATCCCGGTCTCCAGCGTCGCCGTCCCGGATGCCGTCACTACCACGGCACTGTCGTGGATCACGCGCCGGGAGTCATCGTAGACCACACTGAGTCGCTCACTCGAGTTCTTCTTCAACGCCGCTTCGTAATCAAACGCCTCTGCTACTCCGGCAATAACCGCCCGGGTGTCGTGCTGCCTGACAAAGCGATCGGCTGCCTCCAGCATCGGCGGTAGAATCCGCTGAATCTCCTGCGGTCGCGATCCCGGAAGCAACGCCAGGCCACCTGACTTCACATCCGGCGGATCGGAGTTGATATAGTCAGTCGGAATATCCTCCAGAAGATAGTGCCCGACAAAATGCGCGTTGACGCTTGTTTTCGCAAAGAAATCGGCCTCAAATGGGAGAATCACGAGCATCAGATCAACCAGCTCTTCCAGTGCGCGCACCCGCTTGTTTCCCCAGGCCCATACCTGGGGTGAGATGTAATAAATGATCGGGATCCCAAGCGACCTGATTCGCTTTGCCAACCGCAGGTTAAATCCGGGATAGTCTACGAGCACGACGGCGTCCGGCTTCCGCCGCGTAATCTCATGCACGCACCGGTGCATCAGCCGGCGAAAAAAACTATATCGCTTGGCTACCTCCCAGAATCCGAGCACCGCAAGATCGTTACCGTCGGCCAGTTGATCCTGCCCGAGTTTTCTGAGCTTGCCTCGGCCAAGGCCGAACAGTGACAGGGACGGATCATAATGCCGGAGCGATCCGATCAGGCGCGCCGAGGCGTTATCACCAGAGAGGTCACCCGCCGACAAAAAGATTTCCATACGCAGTAATTCGTTCTATGCCTTGGCCAGCATACGCTGCAATGATTCGCGACCGATCCGGTCCACCTCGAGTGCCACCCGAAGTGCCTCGATACCCTGCTCAAGCGATACTGCCACCGGCGTATTCTCACGCACCGCCGTCAGGAAGGCAGATAGCTCCTGCTGGAGCTGGTCCTCGCCGGAGTCGCCGCGCTTGCTGTACACGAGGTTGCGTCCCGACTTCCCCAGTGGGACCTTGAAACCGTCGCTCTCTTCACCCGGTTTGGCCAGACGATACAGGTCGGCCTGTTTCTTTGCCAGGTCGAGCGAGAAATAGCCGGACTGCTGAAATATCCGCAGCTTGCGCATCTGATTGAGTGAGATTCTTGAGGCAGTTACGTTCGCCACCGCGCCATTGGCCATCGTAAGCCGGGCGTTGGCAATATCGGCCTGATCGGAAATCACTGCCACTGCGGAGGCTTGAATATCGACGACCCTCGAGCGGGTGAGGGTCAGGATCAGATCAATGTCGTGAATCATCAGGTCCAGCACGACGGCGACGTCGGTCCCGCGCGGGTCAAATACCGCCAGCCGATGCGCCTCGACAAAGGCGGGCTCTACCCCGATCTCAAGAAGCGCCTGCACGGCGGGGTTGAATCGTTCAATATGTCCAACCGCTGCCTTGGCGCCGCTTTCTTTCGCGATGACCTCCAGTTCCTTCGCCTGCTCGAGCGTCGATGTTACCGGCTTTTCTATCAGGCAGTGCACCCCTTTCTCAAGCAGTGTCCCGGCCACTTCTCGATGGGAACTGGTCGGCACCACGACCGACACCGCCTCGGCTTGATCAGCTACCTGATCAAGGGACTCAAAAGCGGTAACATTATATTTGTGGGCGTACTCTTCACGCTTCCCGAAGTCCGTATCATAAAAGCCGACCAGATGGGACTCCGGAAGCTCGGCCAGCCACCGAAGATGATGCCGACCGAGTGAGCCAACACCAACCACGGCTGTTTTCGTCTTTTGCATATGTATGTAACCCGGTACCTGGTAACCCGCTTACTATTCAACCAGACGATCACAACAGTTCGGGTTGTCACTGTCGCGCCGTTGGCAGAAAGTAACACATTCGATCCGAATCAGAAAGGATTATCGACGGCAGACAACTGCCGGGGTCGAACTACACGGTAGGAAATGCGCGGTCGATGGATAATACGGGAAAATCGTTGAATCAGGTAGCCAGTTTGTGCATGATAAAGAAATCGAACTCTTCGAGCTCCCTGGTCACCGAAAAGCCGGCTTTATCATAGATAGCCTTGGCTCGGTGATTACTCCGGTGAACGCCCAGCTCAATTTTCGAGGCACGCCCCTTGGCCAGATGGTTCACATCATCCAGCGCGACATGAGCCAGCCCCTGTTTCCGAAATTCCGGATTGACTATCAAGGCGTGCAGATGAAGGGTGTCATCCTTGAATTCAATCCAGCGAAAACCCACTACTTCATTATTCCGCATCATCGCATGAACTTCACCGCGAGAGCGGAAAAGATACTCAAACTCAGCCTGATCAATACCCAGCAACAGCAGCGACGGCTCCAGATAGTCACCGGCATGTTCGTAGATCATCTTCATAAATGTTGGATATTCCAGCTCTTCAGCCGGGCGATACTGTAAGCTAGCGGTCTTTTGCATATAAAATACTCCCGGATTGGGTCTTAGTGACATTTATCGACCAGAATGGGTGGCGAATTGACTATTTTCTGCGAAATCCCCCTTTTCGACCGGCCCGCCCCTACTTGGTGAGACCGCGGTTGGAGCGCTCAATGAAGTCCAGTATGATCTGAACTTCGGGGATTATTTCCATTTCCCCGGTGATCTTCTCAACTGCCTGAGAAGTGTTCAACTTACTGAAGAACAGGAACTTATAGGCTTTTTCCAGTTCCCGGATAACATCCTTGGCAAAACCCCGCCGTCTTAGCCCTATTGCATTCAGCCCCAACACCTTAAGAGGATAGCCGCCGCATAGCGCGTACGGACAGATATCCTGCGGCACCCGAAATCCGCCGCCAATCATGGCATGTGCCCCGATCTTTACAAACTGATGCACCGGAACTACACCGCCAATAATAGCGAAATCATCGATTTCAATATGCCCCGCCAGATTGACCGAATTGGCCAGGATCACGTTGTCGCCGATGATGCAATCGTGGGCAACATGCGAGTAGGCCATTAACAGGCAGCCTTTTCCAACGGTTGTGGTACCGTGCGCCGAGGTTCCACGATTAACCGTGACGTACTCTCGGATAACCGTCTTCTCCCCGATTTCAACGGTTGTCTTCTCGCCGCCAAATTTGAGGTCCTGCGGCTCGGTCGCAATTACCGCTCCGGTCGCTATTTTGCACTCGGCCCCGATTCGTGCCCCATTGGCCAGCACGACCGAGGATCCGATCTGTGCACCCGACCCTACTATGACGTCGTCTTCAATGATCGTAAAAGGTCCGACCGTGACATCGTCAGCCAGCTCCGCTTTCGATGACACGACCGCGGAGGAGTGTATATCGCTCATCTGTCTCTCACCATCGCCATAAATTCCGCGCTTGCTACCGTCTCGCCGTCGACGGTCGCCTCACCGGCCATTTTGCAGGTCATCCGGCGGAACGAAATCATATTCAATTCAAATCTAATCTGGTCGCCGGGAACGACCGGCCTGCGGAACTTGGCGTTGTCAATGGCCATGAAATAAACAACTTTGGTTTCCGGGTCCGGAACGGCATTCAGCAGCAGCACCCCGCCCGCCTGCGCCATCGCTTCCAGAATAAGCACTCCCGGCATTATCGGATGGCCGGGGAAATGCCCCTGGAAAAACGGCTCGTTGATTGACACGTTTTTCAGCGCCGTCACTTTTTTGTCCGGTTCAAGATCTAAAATTCGGTCAATCAGCAGAAAGGGGTAGCGGTGCGGCATGATCCGCTGAATGGCATCAATATCAAACAGCGCGGCCGTTTTGCGACCCTGGAATTTGCCGGCGATCTTTTTCTTCTTGTAAAGATCACGCATCTTTCTTGCCAGCGCGACATTGGCCTTGTGACCCGAGCGGGCCGCCAGCACGTGCCCCTTAAACGGCACCCCAATCAGAAACAGATCGCCCAGCAGATCCAGCGCTTTGTGTCGCACCGGTTCGTTGTAAAAGCGAAGCGGAATGTCATTGATGATGCCGGTCTCGCCGACAAACGCCTTTTCCTTGATATTGAGGGCTTTCTGAATTCGGTCGACCTCGACCTGACCGGCGTCGGAATCATAAATCACGATAGCGTTGTCCAGTCCGCCGCCTTTGATAAGCCCGGCTTCGCGCAACTCCTCAACCTCGGATAGGAAACAAAACGTCCGGGCCGGGGCAAACTCATCTACGAATTCCTTGTTCAGATCCTGGAGCGTCGTGTACTGTGTCCCCAGCGCCGGATTCTTGTAGTCGATCATGAACGTGATTCGCAGGTCGTTCGACGGTGCCACGACAATATCGACATTGCGATCCGGCTCGCTGTACGCCATCGGTGTATCGATCTCGAGAAACGTCTTGTCGGCATCCTGTGTCTCGATACCGGCCTCAAGGATCATATCTACATACGGCCGAGAGGAACCATCAAACACCGGCGGTTCGTTATTATCCAGTTCGACAATCATATTATCCAGCTGCAAACCTGCAAACGCTGCCAGCACATGCTCTACCGTATGCACCTTCGCGTCGCCGTCCTGAAGCGTTGTCCCTCGTGAGATATCAACGACGTGATCGATATCGGCGATGACCGACGGTTTCTCCGGTAAATCGGCTCGCACGAACCGAATACCATGATCCGGCGGGGCCGGCTTAAACGTCATCGTGCACGTGTTGCCGGTATGCAATCCGATACCGGATAAACTGATTTCTTGCTTTATTGTCCGTTGCTTTTCGTACATTGTCGCTTTCCAGCTGCAGGGTTGACCGATAATACGCACAACCCCAGACCGTCTCAAGTATTTTTTGCCGTACCTTCTACGAGCCTGACACCGGCGCCCCGGTCAGGTTCGCGATCGCCTGACGGATCATGTCGGTACTGCAGGCATACGAGAACCGGATCGACTTCTGCTTATCATAGAAGATGTCGCCCGGCACCGAGCCAAGCGAGTAGGTATCAATCAGGTGATTGACGAGGTCCCAGGCGGAACCGTCCCACGCCTCGGTAATCTGCACATACAGATAGAATGCGCCCCCGGGTGGTGTATCGCACTGCAGCAATTCGGAGTGCTGCACACCTTCAAACAGGATATCCCGACGCTTCCGGTACTCCGCACACATCGACTTGACAGCGTCCTGCGGCCCATCAAGTGCTGCCACTCCGGCAACCTGGGTCGGGGTCGACACGCCGTTGATCGTATACAGAATCATCTTTTTCAACTGGCCATTGAACTCCTCACTGTCACAGACAACATATCCCAGCCGCCAGCCGGTCATGGCATAACTCTTGGAGAAAGTAAAGCAGGAAACGACCCGGTCGCGCGTCTCCTTTGAGAAGTCTTTCGCAACCGCGGCCGCGCTGACATGCTCCCGATCGTAGATGACGTCTTCGTACGCCTCGTCAGAGACGACCCAGAGTTCGTGTTTTTCCGCCAATTCCATGAGCGCGGTCAAGTCCTCACGCTGCATCACACCGCCGGTGGGATTGTGCGGTGAATTAATCAGGATCGCTTTCGTTTTCGGCGTTATCTTACTCGCCAGATCTGCCGGGTCCCAGCGATACTGGTGCTCCGGTAACAGATCGCAGAAAATAAGCCTGCCGCCAGCCAGCGTGATCATCCACGCCGTCGCGGTCCAGTTTGGCCGGGGAATAATGACTTCATCACCCGGGTTGAGAATTGTCTGGAATGTGCAGTACAGCCCGTGCATCCCGCCGTTCACGATTGTAACTCGTTCCGGTTCAGTGATATAATTAACTTCGTTCTTGCGTCCGATCTTGCGCAGTACCGCCTCTTTTAGAGGTTTGATCCCGGTCGATGGCGCGTAGTGCGTGGCATTGTCATGCATCGCTCGCATCATGGCCTCTTTAATGTGCCCTGGCGTGTCAAAGCTCGGCTCTCCCGATTCAAGCCGCAACGGCTTGTCCAGTTGAAGCAGCCTGTCCCGGACCGATACGATCCCCGAGAACACGACTTCACGAAGCTGATCATTCATAGTACACTCCTGCCCCCGTCGGAGCGGAATCATAGATTTATCGACTCAATTTTCGTGGGGAAAATACGTGCCCAGTGGGCGGTGCGCCAAGTGATTTCTGCCCGGGGCCTAACTTTCAGATAATTTCTTCGATGATACGTTTCGCCGGCCGCCGTCGGCAACTCCGGATGCATTTCATGTATCGGTTTCGCTTTCGGAGTCCCGTTTCTCCTTCGTCTTACCACTGTCATCCTTCCTCTTGAACGAATCGCGCCAGCGGGCGATATCGCTTGGTTTGATCTTGTTGCCAAAGCGCTCGGTGTAGATCGATGCGATCTCAGTACCGTAAAAGACAATAATCGAAGAATAGTACACCCACACCAGCAAAATTACCAACGAACCCGCCGCTCCATAGGCTGAGCCGATACTGCTTTTTCCAAGATATTCACCGACCAGGGTCTTTCCAATATTGAAGAGCACTGAGGTTATCAGGGCTCCGATAGCAATATCGCGCCAGGCAATTTTGACGTCCGGCAGGTATTGCAGGATCCATCCGAACGCGAGAAAATAGACGAACGTCGAGACCGCAAAATCAATCCATCCCCAGATACCACTCTCCCCTGAAAGAAACGATGATAACACAGCGCTGACCGCCAGCGATACCAGCAGCAAGAATCCCACCGAGAACACCATGCCCAGTGAAACGAGACGCTTGCGGAAGAACTCTTTGATTTCTCGACCCGGCTCCGACTCGATACCCCAGATTCGGTTCATCGCCTTCTGCAACTGGACAAATACACCCGTCGCCGAAAACAAGAGGGTAATCAAACCGATCAAAGCCGAGATACCGCCGGTGATTTTGTGCTCCGAGGCGTGTTGAACCACCAAATCCACAGCACCCCCCGCAGTCGGCCCAGCCAGCTCGGTGATTTCATTGATAAGACGGGTATGAATTTGATCGCCGAACAGCCCCGCGACACCAATCAGAATAACCAGCAACGGCGCCAGCGCAAGGGCCGTAAAATACGCAACCGACCCGGCCAGAGTGATAGCGTCATCCTCGAAAAACTTCCAGAGCGCGTCTTTGAGCAGAATCAGAATAGCCATAAAATATCACAGAAAACTTTTCGCTGGCGGGAGGCCTCATTTACTGCGATCCTATGCAATACAATGGCTTTTGCAGCGGAATTGTTCCGGGTGGAAGTGGTGCGAGACCCCCTCCCGGAAATGACCTTACCACCAGACTTGCCCGGTATCCGCCCACGTAAATATACGCTCGTCGCCGTCGGAGTCAGTTGCGACCAGCCGAAACAGTGCGCCCGATGGTGCCAGGAATTCCAGCGGTCCATGGGCGGCCACCGCCGCACCGAGAGACTTCCATTCACTATCCCAGTAGAACAACTCGTACGTCGTCCCCGATTTCAGACGCGACCCAAGAACTGTCTCCGAGGACTTGTCCATTGCCCGGCTCATGACACCGGACACGGTCACGTCGACAGGCGCGTCGAGATGCGCCTCAAGCGACACGACTCGCCCCGAGGCATCGACCATAACGGCTTCACCAACCGGAACGATTTCTTTATTGAGATACAGCGCCGGCAGATATACAACTTCGTACGCCATGTCCTCAAACGTCACCGAGCGTCCGCGGATCTCGCCCCAGTCAATCGGTTTCCACTCGTTGTCATTAAATACACAGATGTACGCAAAAGGAATCGAATCCGGCAGCAGGGAGTCCAGTTCAACCGTGATATTCGCTGTCGGACCGTACGATGTTGTTACATCAGTATAGCTCTTGCCGCGAAGCCAGCGCGGGATTTTGAGATCTTCACCCTTGACAAATACAAGGTTCTCCGGCTGCGTCGCATAAGACTTCCGATAAACCTTGGCCGCCTTTCGATTGAGGCTGTATTTACCCGGGTTGGCCTCGCATCCCATGAACGGGATTGACGTGCCGTCGGGCAAAATGACAGCGTTCCACGCGTGGTTGTTGCCGGAATTTGCCCAGTACGGTGTGTAGTCGGACGTCACCGCGATCCCGTTGGCGCGCATGGCATAGATAGTCAGGTTGGTCATATCCTCGCAGCGGCCATACCCACTCTCTTTCATCTCGCTCAGGCCCTGATCAGTCGGATGGTAGTACCATCGCTGATCGAACCCGAACCAACTCTTAAGGTCCTCGTTAATAAGAGTTGCCGCCTCGATCGGATCGGTCGGGTCTTCCATCTTTTCCGAAAGGTCCTTGTACCGGTCGAGGAACTCCTGTCGCCATGGTTCCAACGGTTCGCTGCTGCCGCGATACGGAAGAACCCCTTCGAGGAAACTCTCGTATGGAAGATCCTTCGCCCACGGTTTCGTGCGCCAGGCATCAAAGGCCAGTTCAATGTTTGTAATGAGAAAGTCACTCGTTACCGTTTCGAGATCCTTCGCAGCCACTTCGCTGTGAAACTCCAGCCCTGGATGCTGCTGTTCAAGCGTGTCAAACGCAACCAGTAAGGAATCATAGTTGGAAAAATCCTGCACATCCCACGAAACCGTATCGCCGCTGCTGTCTATCAGCGCGTACGTGACATAGCTGTGTCCTTCCATATTGCCGATAACGTATTTTGCCGCGTGAATCATAAGCGTGTCGCCGGTGGCTTCAAAGTGCCGGATGACGGCCTCTAGTTCGGCCCGGTTATCACCGGCGGCCTCAAGGGCTGATTCGACTTTGCTTTGAATTCGGTCCGCGTCGGAGTGCGTGACAGAAATTGTCAGGGCAATGAGTATCGCAAGGGCGGCAATAATGATTCGGCTGTACATATCGGCAACTCGTAATTTGCTGTTATCGTCTATTTTGTTGTCGGCAACAGTATAAGACAGTTTTTAGAACTTTTTCAAGACCTGATCTCACACATCCTTCAAACTTCTCACTTTCCGCAGCCGCCGGAACAACTCTACGTACTCCTTGACCATTGTTTCTTCCGCCTCAGAGAGCGCCTCCATCATCGGAATGCCAATCCGAAGAATTGCCCGGATCATGTCAGCGGTCGTCCGGTCGTATCGGGCTGCCAGTTTTTTGAGCCGGTCTTTCAGTTCGTATGAGGCATAGACGTTTACACAGTGGTCACCGCGTAATTTCTGAATCGGTTTATTCTTCGCCATGGTCGCTTTCCTTCCAATTGAGGACCTGATGGAATTTCTGGTGGCTGATTAACGTCTGTGGTGACCGAATCTGCAGCCCAAACTCCTCCCTAAGAATCTGCATGACCGGCCGCCAGGTGCTGGTTTTATCCCGGGCTGCAATAATGCGGTCGATAGTTGATCGAACTGGCGATTCGCAGATCAGACATTTGCGACCGGCGGCCCCCTGCCGAATTCCCCACATCTGCTCGACAAAATTGGCCAGCAAGCGCCGAAGCTTCCGCTGCGCGCGTCGGTGGAGAGTCTCGATTTTGTGTCTTGGTCGACCGATCCCTGCAGCGATTTGGCGATACGTCTTCCCCTGGTACCAGAACTCCCGGATAACCAATTGCTCATCCGGTTCGAGCCGGTTGATAGCTGCCTGAACGGTCGAGACAATCAATCTTGTCCGTTCAACCTGTCGGGCTGCTGATGGATCAACGCGGAATTCATCGGGGCCGACTACCGCCCTCGGATCCGCCGTTACCTTGTAAATGCCGTTTCGAAACAGTACTCGTCGTGTAGACATTGGATTTCCTCCTTTGCCCACAATCAACGAGTTTATGCGATCCTGTCGATTGCATCTGCGTCACTTGCTGGTGCGGCATCCCCGGCGTCCGAGTATCACGTGAATCACTTATCAGCACGCGGCCAGGGAACAACCGATTTGCGATTTCGCGTTTGAGAATGAGATATAATCAGACTTGGATTAGCCATGCAACGGTCGTATTTTGTGCGCTTCGCGGCTGTAGGTAAACATCCGGGCCGTTTCAGGCGATAATAGGTAAAAGCGGCGGTCACGGACGGCCGCGCAAGGCAAACTATGGAACAGCAACAACCCTACCAGCGCGTACCGATCTACCAGTCGGCCTCCACGCCAACAGACAAAATGGCCCGCTTCAAGCAGCAGTGGGACAACCAGAATTTCCGGACTTCATGGACAACCTGGACTGTCCTGACTGTTCTGCTCCTGCTATACCCTGGAATGTCGGTCGTTTTCTACGAAGACCCGTCGGTAGCCCTGAAAAATCTCAACTCGACCATGCTGCTATTGATGCTGCTGATCACCATCATTTTCCAGTGGGCGATCTTTGCCGGGATTCTCGTCTCAGTCCAACTGGAAATGACCGGCCTGCGCGGGCTTGGATTTAAAAAAGTCCGCGCCGTAGATTTTGCCTGGGCGGTAGCTTTTCTTCTGGCAGCCAACCTGGTTCTATCGGGCCTGGCCTGGGTGCTGGCAAAAATCGGTATGCCCATGGCCGGTGAGATTTCGATGCTGATCCCGCAGGACACCGCCGGCCGGATTGTCTGGGTCGGGGTGTCGTTTACGGCCGGCTTCGTCGAAGAAACGGCGTTTCGCGGCTATCTCATGACACGCCTTCGGCTGATCGGCAAATTCCAGCGATGGCTCTGGCCGACCGTTATATCCGCCATTGCCTTCGGTATCTGCCACGCCTACCAGGGTATCCCCGGCTTCATCGTGATCACTGTCTACGGCCTCATGTTTTCGCTGCTGTATATAAGGACCGGCACTATCTGGCCCGCCATTATTGCGCACTTCTTCCAGGATTTCTCCGCCCTGTTCATCCCGCAGTAAGTCTTAGCAGTCCGGAGGTGGCGGTCCGCCACGGAACAGAAAGTCTACGAGATAGGTCAGGTCGGTAACATTCACCCCGTCGTTGCCGGCCACATCCGCCTCCTCCGTACAGGGCGCTTCCGGCCCACCGCGAAACAGAAAGTCAATGAGATAAGTCAGATCCGATACATTTACCGCCCCCGTTGATCCGGACTCCCCGTTTACATCACCACGATTCTTGCAGCAACTGCATCCAAAAGCAGCCGGTGCGAGATGATCGCAGTACCAGGCCCGGGCCGCCGCAAGCTGACCGGTTAACGTATCAAGGGTGCCGTTTGGAACGGTCGTCAATGCAGTATAGACGACCAGCGTCTCCCCCGATGCCAGCGGGTAGTCCTGTACCGGAGTCACAATCGTATGCAGATCTACAAATTGAGAGTCGGGGTGCGAAGAGAAATAAATAGTGTAGCCGGTATCCATAATCGTTGTGATCAGATCATGTGGATCGAATCCAGAGACATTACTATCGACATACTCGTGATTTGACCGCGTGGAGGCTCCACGGAACCGGATGTCGGCATCGTCATAAAGAGCCGCGTACGTGTCGGTCTTCAGAAACACTGCCAGCGGTGCTGCGCAGCCAAATCGAGCATCGTTGTCCTGACACCCTGCTCCGTCATTTTCCGCGCCCTGCTGGTATACAGCACCTGATTCGACGAAATAACCCGAGCCATTCTGCGAACCGGAATCCGAGGGTATATCCCAATCAAGGGCCAGCCCGAGCGTGATCGCCCCCGGAGTCGCACCTTCGTATGGCGTAGCAGTCGTTTTCTGAATCACAGTACGACAGGAATCAGAATCCTGCGGCAAATACCACGTCTGCTCAAGCAGCACAGTTAGTGTCGGATCGAGGAACCGGCACGAATATATTTCGTGAGCGCCGTCATACGACGTTTGTCCACTATCAAGTTGCACCAGGCCGTGTGGATCGAAATAGTCCGTGCCGTAGATCGACCAACCGATCGTCGTGTCTACCGCCCCGGCAGTCACGATTATCGGGGAACCGTCATAAAGATAGATATTCGCCGACATGTCACAGTCGCCGGCACCGATATAGTCCAAATTCACGCGCCCGGCTCCTTCCTGACCGAAACTGCCGTTATTCCCCGCCGCAAGCGAGAGACACGCTGTCGACACCGTGTCAAAGTCGGTTTCGTATAGCGTGTCCGCTACGATAACATCGATTTCAATCGTATGAGGCGAATCCGGCGTGTTGCTGTCAAGGCGCACCCGGCCGGTGAGTCGTGTCATAGTCCCCGGTGAACAGACGATGCCCCCGGCATTGATTATGATATACGCCGTATCAACGAATTCCGGAGCTGTGGACACGCTTCCATCAAACGATATCGTCTGCAGCCACCCGGCGGGTCCGGTGTCCTCTTGAACGGCCACATTATAAGTTGCAACCGCATTGCCGGTGTTGGTAAGGATCACCGGCACGGTCAGTTCGTCACAATGGCCGATAGAGACGGGAACCGATACGCTGTCCGGATAGACCGTGAGCTGTGGCGTGAAAACCGGATCGGAGCAGGCCAGACGGAACCACCGAACTTCACTGAGCGAGTAAACGCCTTCCCAACTGTCGCTGCGGCCCGCCGCAAAGTCAAGGAGGTATTGCATATCCAAATACCAGCCGGGGTCGTTCCCGCCGGGCGGAATCACGATTTCCGCCGGCACAGACCCGTCGCCTGCCCCAATGTCAGTCCCGTTCCCGATAATGGTGGGGTAGACTTCTGAAGCACAGGAGCCTCCCGGGCCATCTGTCGAATCGCATCCGGGCGTCCGGGTCTGGGTGAGATTCCGGGCCATGTCCCAGGTCAGTCCGCCATCAGCGGAAATGCTTACGTAGATATCACCATTAGCAGAGCCAACGGGAAAACTCTGGGTGTATTCTGCCGCACAGTCGTCGAGCACGCCGGCCGGAGCGTCGTTGAACTGGGTAAAAGTTACGTAGAAATTCGAGCGACACTCAGAGATTGACAGGTCCCTTACGTTGAGGCCGGTATACCCCTGGGAGCAGATAGTCTGATTCCATATAGCATCGTGAACCATGCTTATCTCGCCGGTCGCCTCCGACCAGTGAAATATCGCCCCGGCCGTGATGCCCAGAGTATCCATAGCTCGGCGTTCCTGCGGCCACACCGTCGCCGGCCAGACAATATGCAATACATCATTGTGATCGAACATAGCCACTACTTCATGGACAGCTCGAAAATCCTCCAGCCCCCCTCGCGTATGTCGGGAAAGATTGACTGTCGGCTGCCAGGTGGCCCCGTAGTCGAAAGACTCTCTGTAGTAAAGGTCACAATCAAATGCCGTAAGCTCAGCACAATCTTGACCCGACACCGTGTCCGCATCTTCAGGACAAGGGACATTGCCGACCCAGAGAATTACAACTCGACCGTCGTCGTTTGCAATCACCTGCTGGGAATAGTTAGGGGTCGAATCCACTACCAGCGGGGGATACTCCCAGTATGCTGTCGTATCCCACTCAGATCCAATGCGCCGAACGTAAATTAGGGACCTGGCTGCCTCGTCATCCGATAGTGCATCGTGCGTGACGACGTGGATGACCGTATCAGTGGGACCGTTTGACACGGCAAGGTTCGGAAATCCCCATCGCGGCCATGATGCTCCACCTTCACGCAAATGCGTCTCCGGTATGAACACAGGTTCACCGAAAGTGCCGTCGCCCTCCGACTGATCCCACGCGAGAATCGGCTGGGCCAGTCCGTTCGGGGCGGTTACTGAGAGAACGTGACTCAAAATGATCGCCCGGTTATCAGGTGTCAAATCCAATGCGGCATAGCCGGTGACAAAAGACAAACTGTACACCAGCATTTCCGGAGTGAAACTCGCTGCTGCGAAGTCGTAGGCTCTGTAAGCCACTCCGCGAGTTGGACCCTCGGGATCCTGTCGTAACGTCCAGGTGTTGTGAAGAAGCTGACGAGTACCGGTCCCCACCGCTATCCGGCGTCCTTGAGACCCCCGGTTCATCTCATCATACCAGGTAAGCCCTAAGACTGTCCCCGGCGAATCCTGTGCCGACCAGAGACCGACGTCGGTTTTGTTCGCCTTCTCAGCAGAATCCGGATGAGTGTCTTGAGTCGCCGAATCTGCGACTGGCACCAAAAGACACAGCAAAGAAACAAGAGTGATCAGGCCAGAAAACGACATGACTTTCCTCCCCGGCAATAAGATTGCCGTCTACCCCACGACTATAGTTTGAATTTCGCGTGCTGTCCGGGCGGTGTAAATCTGTTGGGCTGCCCGTACGCCGCCTAATATGTATCACACAATCTATCTTGTCAAGACCGCGTTGCAAACGAAACGTCTGCCCGAATTGACTCCATTTCGGCCCGAATCAACCCGCAAAACCGCCCCTCCCGTAAGCACTTACGCTACGTATGAAACCCCGAAACCGGCGCAGTTTTCGCCCGATTCCAGAAACTATTTGCTAACCATGCCGTACTTAGCTTAGGTAGTCTCAGGGAAGAAGTGTGCCCTAATGGGGTAATACAAACAGACGTTGGAACCAGAAAGGACTTGATTTTTGTGACTATGCGCCAACAACTTAACATTTTTGACGAAACTGACTCAGCAGTTTCGAGCGGGTCGGCCGAAGACCCGTGGGATATAGACTGAGTTGACGCGCACCAATCGAGAGGAAAATAATTGTGAATAAACCCAGTGCCAAATATCTGATAAGACTGCTTGTACCGGCGCTGGTGCTTCTTTTCAGCGGAATGCTGACCGCCCAGACGCCGCTGCCGCCTGTCGAAGATATCTCTCAAGAACAGCAGGAACGCCGTGCAGCCGATGAACACCTGAGCCGCGAGGCCCGACAGCTCGGCCGTGAATACCTCGATGTCCTTCGTGAACTGCATGAGATCATCGCCGACTATTCACGCTATCTGGCCGATACCGACAACGAGGAAATCACGCAGCAGCAGCGTGAACTCAAGGCTCTCATGGTACACCTGTCCAGCGGGAAATACCTCCGCGACCTTAAGACGCTCCCCAAGGACCTCGCTTCCGTCAAGACCGAACTGCGCCAGGCCGAGAAGCAACTGCGTGGCGAAGACCGGGAAGCATACGTTATAACGGTGAACCTTCGACGTTCTCTACAGTCGCTCAACAACGTATTGGACTCCGACCTCATGAGTCCCAACGTAGAAAAAGCAAAAATGCGAACCGAGATTGCCGAATGCCTCGAGCAGGCGGTCAAAGGAAACCGGGTCGATGTTCAAAAGCTGCAGCAGGTCTATATGCAAATGTACAGTGACCGCGAGAATTTCGATGTCTTCATCCCCGATTTTGACTTTGATTTCGCTTATCGTTTCGAGGTTGATTCCCTCGGTGATTCAAAGTTCGTGTATTCGTATACTAGTCCCGACACAGACTCCGAATCCGTCGGCGTCTGGGTCCATACGCTGCCGCCACGCCCTCCGGCACCACCGAGAATCACAGTCGGCAACAAGAGTGTTGTCGTCACCGAGCGGTCCGGCGATACCCGGGTGGTCCGGGAATTTATCGACAGTATCGGCTTTGATTCCAGGAAGAAACAAATCGTGATAAACAATCCCAGCGGCGACATGAGGCTCGAAGGCTGGGACAAGAATCAGATTATGGTTCGTGCGGAGATTGGCGTTTCAGCAGATAAATCGGACAAGGCCGCTAAGATTGCGGATAAGATCCAACTCATTTTGCAGGCTGAAAACAACCGAGTGGTCGTCGGGTACGAATTGCCGTCACTCAATGATCCGCGCGTAAATATCCGCAACGGCACGTTCTTTGTAATGGTACCGCGCTCAAACCCGACCTCGGTTACCAGTTCTTTCGGCAACGTCGTTGCGACCGGCCTGAAGAACGACGTGACCATGACACTGCACCATGCCCCCTTAAAAGCAGAGTCAATCGCCGGAGACCTTTCAGTGACTTCGAACATGGGTAAGGTCGCCATATCCGATGTAAAAGGCTCCATCAGCGTAACCAATCGTCATGCCCCGATCGTGGTCAACGGGAGCCAGGGGCTGATAAATATCAGCAACGAATTCGAGAGGGTGACCCTTGGCCACAACACGGGCACGGTTAGTATCCAGAACTCAGGTGAAGTACGTGTTGAGCACCATACCGGAGATGTCACCATTACTAACACCAACGGCGCGGTGTGGGTGGTGCATTCCGACGGCAACTTCCGGCTGAAAAATACCTTCCAGCCGATACACCTCGAATATCTGTCCGGCACGATCGAAGCGGGCAACTCCCATGCCCCTATCCTTGCCAGTGACATTCAGGGTCGATTCCAGGCAACGAATGTCTATGCCCCGATTCGCGCTTCGTATTTCACCGGGCCAATTGACTTCAGCAGCAACAACGGTCAGGTGTTTGTCGACCTGAACAATGAGTTGAACGGTCCATCCGTCATTCAGGCCACCTCCAGCGTTATCAACCTTCGCCTCGAACCGGGGCTCAACCTGCTGTTGAGAGCCAGCACCAACGGTGGTGATATCCAGAGTACTTTCCCGCTCGATATTTCCTCCACCGGAACGACCAAATCGGTTGAACTGGCCCTCGGTACCGCTGTGCATAACCTAACCGTCAGCGGCACTAAGACGAAGATTATCGTTATTGAGGAAGAGTGATTAGACGGTGGCTTTCGCATCACCCGGGAAGTGAATCGAAATGTTACCCTGCTGTCGGGGTGACATTTTCTATGCTCTCGACGCGCTCTTTGATTTTCTTCTCGATATCAACGATATAGGTGTCATCATAATACACGGTTGTCTTGAAAGCCGACAGGTTCGTTAGCTCTTCCATAACCAGCCGGATCGTCTTGACGCCGTTGACAATAACTTCCATCGATTGAATACTGTTTCCGCTCGTATCGGCCAGGCGTCCGAGATCGATATCCCGCTGAACCAGCTGGGCCCGCCCGAGGATCGTCCCCACGGCATTGTTGATGTAGTGATTGAACGTGGCGGTGATAGTCTTGAGCGTCTCCAGCGCCGACTTTTCCAACTGCGCCTTGGCTATCTCGCGCTGCATCGAACGATTCTCCCGAAGAACCTTTTCCAGGGTAATGAACTGCTCGTATAACATTCGGTTGGCATCGGCCAGCAGTTCCTCGGTGTTCCCGATTTCGATCTCAAGAAACTCGGCCTCGCGCACGGTTTGTTCCAGCAACCGGTCCCGAACCTGGGCGAGCTTTTCTGAATCGAGCTTCAGGTTGCTCCGGATATTTTCGCGCCGGTCCACGTCCATCGAATGATGCGGGCGCGCTTTCACCACCGTATAATGAGCCAGCTCATTACCGAGCGCTACAATCTGAGTCAGTTGCCAGTCGGGGTCATTGTTATCCGACGGTACCTCGATGTGATGCCGTCCGACGGCCGAACAGATAACGTCGGGAATTCCCCATTGTTCAAGCAGGAACTGTCCGATACGGGCATGATTCGTGCCCCAGACATTTTCTTCCAGTTCGTGGAGGTTTTCACCGGATTCGGCCTGGCGCCAGATTCGGGCGAATTTTTCGGGGAAAGACTTTTCCATCACCAGCAAACCGATATCATGCAGCAACCCGGCCACAAAGCTCTCTTCCGGGCAACGGTATCGCACCGCCTCAGCAATTCCCCGCGAGGCAACAGCAACTGAAAGCGAGTGCCGCCAGAACCGGACACGATCGATCGATGTCTCCCATTTGCTGGTCAGGTCGTAGACCGAGGCTGACAGCGATAGAGCAGTAACAGCGCGCATTCCCAGAGTCATTACCGCCTGGGTGACCGAAGAAATCTCACGACCGGCGCCGAAAAACGGCGAATTAGCCAGCCTGAGAACTTTGGCTGTCATAGCCGGGTCCCGAAGCAGAACTGTCGACATTTCCTTGGCCGAGGAATCAGCATTACGGCTGACTTTCAACACCTCGGACAACGTCTGCGGCAGGGAGGAGAGCTCCTGGTGCTCGGCAAGTATTTTCTTGTGGATATCAGTTTCCATACAGCTATCGCCCTTTATGCCATTATCGGCGGTTTGCTGCACGGATTGAGCTTGAAGTCCGGGAAATCGTTAGTGGATAAGCTATTTTCGAAATTTAAGGACGAGCCGATTGACCCGCCGCCGGACGAGGTTTTCCTGCCGTTCGGTCAACCCCTGCCAGTTTCTGGCACGACGGGCATATTCCAGCGCCTGGGCATAATCCCTGGCCGCGTGCTCTAAATACATTGCCATCTGAACACTGGCCAGATATCCCTCCCGAGAATCCGTTTCGGCCACCTGCCGCCAGATATGAACAGCCCGCTCGATTTCGCCCGAACGCTTGAACGCCTGGGCATGAAAGAGCAGGACATCGTTTTCAAGCTCCCCTCCGGCAATATCCGTGATGCGCTCATTGAGATCGAGCACCCTGTCCAGATCACGTCGCCGTCCAAACACCCGCGCCAGCGAATGAAGATCATCGATCGAGTCCAGCGTCTCCCCTTTCGTCTCAAATGCCTCGGCGAGCAGAACGGCCAGAAAACCCAGTGAGACGATATCCAAACGGTTATGTTCCATCACCGCCTCCATATCGTCCAGCCGCTGCTCGGAGAGCCAGTCGAAGTAAACCGACGGCACCAAAAAGCCGGGGATATCATCCTCTCGGTGAAAATCAAACACTTCCCGCTCGACATTGCCTAAGGTACAATCTCCCAGCCGACGCTTAAACAGCCGGTGAACCGTGTGCAGAAGATCGATGTGTCGATAATGCGGAACCGTTCGGCCAATCCGGTTGACAATGAACCGATCACGAATTATCGGCAGATCGAACGCCGCCCCGTTGTACGACACGATTATACTCTCGTCGGTAAACTCCTCGGCCAGCGCTTCAAGCATAGCCGTCTCATCGGTGTAGTCAGGAATCAAGTACTGGCGAACTTCAAAACAGTCCGGTCTGAGTTCCCCTACACCAACCAGAAACGCCACCGCTCCCGCTCCCCCAAGGCCGGTTGTCTCGGTGTCGAAAAACAGCATCCGCCGCACCGGGAGATGATCCGGGTCGTTTTCGGGAGTAAAAGCTGAGGCGGGTAGGTTACGGCTGTTGCGCACGGCTTGCAGAGGAACTCGCCCGTGCACGTATTCCGGCGGATAGCGCCGCCGCACCAGGCAATAGCTGCCGGCATGGTTGCTGATAATGTCACCGTCGAGCCCTTTCGCTAACAGACGGTAACGGTCCGGCAAATCAGGCGTTGAGGCGTCGTTTCTGGGACTGTTGACGACATGCTTCCGAATGCCGTCGAGCTTACTGTGAAGGCTCCTTTTGGCCATGTTGCGCAGTATACAGTGCAGATTCTACTTTTAGTCGTTCCAGTCGGCCGGTGTGGGCCTGAAGGACTTTCTCGTGATAACCGCAGTTGTTGAGGGGGTCGGATTTAATCAATTCAACCGCAGCGTGTACCTTAATGTCCGACCCTCCTTCGGTCGCCAGTTGGAACAGCTTCTCCTTTGCTCGGTCGGTCCCCAGATTGCCGAGCACGCGACAGACCAGCGCCGCCGTGATTGGATTGTTGCTGGACGCCGAATCGATCAGCGTTTCGACCACGGTTGCTGTATCGAGTTTTCCCAGCGCCGCCACGGCCGCCATTCGGGCACCATAGAAGTCGTCACCCAGACGATGCACCAGCGCCGCAATAGCCTCGAAAATTTCAAGCTGCCCGCTGGCCACAACCGCCGCTTTACGGACCTGGCCGATAGGATCATTGAGCCGACGCATCACGACATCATCAGCCCGCTTATCGCCGATTTTCCCCAGCGCTCCAACCGACTGATCACGAACCTGCCAGCGGCTGTGATCAGTCACGCCTATCAGCGGCTCGACCGCCGTAGTATGCTTTATATCACCCAGCGCCCAGCAGACCCGCTGGACTATCAGGCCGTCGTCCCGATCGAGGGCATTGACCAGGTCCGGAACCGCCTCCGAACCAATCCGCTGGAGAATCCAGATCACTGTCCATCGCTCACGGGCCGACTTGGTTTTGAACTTCTCTATTAAGAACGGTACTGCCGGCTGACCAAGCGCAGCTATCGAATCCATTGCCGGCTCGTTCATATCACGATACCGGACCTCTCCCGACGACGCAATCACAAATAGCGAGTCGATCTTCTGCTGAAATTCTTCCTGCGCCTCCGCCGTAACGCCCAGCGCCAGGACACCCACAAAAGTCAGAATGATTAACGTGTTTACCGACATGGTTATTTGTCCTCCCCCGCCTCAGCCGTTTCGGGCGGGTTACGTTCGATATCCATTCCACCGCCCCATTTTGATTCACTCATCCAGTAATGGTTGTTCCGGCCGTACTTTCCGGTATACAAGTCGTCGCCGCCAAGATCAATGAACAGCCCGATAGAGCCAAAACTCCGCCTCGGGTTGCCATAGCCATGCGTATTATCAGGATTCTTCACGAAGTAGCGGTCGTCGCCCTCAGTGTCGATCAGGACCCCGACCCCGTTGGCTGATCCCGCCGCCTGTGACAGATCAAACGCCGTGTAGACGTCGTTGCCGCCCCGGTCAATCAGCAAACCGCAGGAGTAATCATGGCCGACCCCCTGCATCAGCCCCTTTCCAAAATAGACGTCGTCACCGGCGTCGTCGATCAGTGCCCCGAGCGTCATGTGCGTACCGCAGCCCTGCGCGTATTGGAAGGCCTGGAAATTGTCGTTCCCGCTTGAATCGTAAATAAGCCCGAGCGACCACCAATACGATGTTCCCTGGGCGAAGATATCCGAATAGTAGCTGTCGTTGCCGGCTTTGTCGATAATAGCGCCAATCCCACCGGACATCCATGGCCGCAGGCCGTAGCCGAATCCCTGCGACAGCGAGAGGTAATGATCCTCGTAGCGCAAAATGTCTTTGTATTTACCCCCCGCATAATAGCTGTCTGACCCTTCAATGTCATAAATCACCCCCATCCCCTCGACAAATCCAAATCCCTGCG
The DNA here is from genome assembly GCA_964612145.1 of uncultured Ignavibacteriales bacterium. Classification (GTDB taxonomy): domain Bacteria; phylum Zixibacteria; class MSB-5A5; order GN15; family FEB-12; genus JAGNLV01. Next base: position 189,144 of record CAZTBP010000001.1, read on the forward strand.
AATACAGCGCGGCGTTATAGATATCGCGGCCCCCTTCATCGATCAATAACCCCAGCCCAAAACTCGAGGCCGCCTGGACATGGGTGTCACCGTCGTAGCGGTCGTCCCCGTCGGCGTCATAAAGCAAGCCAAAGCCGAAAAAGCCCGACCCCTGCGCAAACGACTTTGTATCGTAGCGATCGTTACCGCCGAAATCAAGAAGGAGCCCAACCGACAGGCAGCCGGAGGCCACCGCAAAATCGGTTTTCCCACGGTAGTGGTCATCGCCTCCCAGATCGATTATAATGACGCCGTGGGGATCGGTGGGATCATAAAAGAGGTCATAAATATCGTCGCCGCCAAAATCAAAAATAACGCGGTACTGGCCTTCGTAGTAGTCGTTTCCCGGTCCGCCGACAACCCAGCCCGGCTGCATACCTATATAGGACTCGCGCTCGGCTCCCTTGGGCACAGCCCCGAAACCCTTCATGATATCGGCTACCGTCTTATCGCCGCTGTCCAGTTCGCGCCGAACGTTGGCCAGCTCCAGCAGAAGATCCTGAAGGCAGTCGATGCCGGCCCTGATTATTGGGTCCTTTTTGATCTTCCAGCCGAATTCAACGAATTCCTCAGCATACGCCTCTTCGGCCTTCTCGGTAGAGTCAATCTGCTCGACCGTGTAATTCTCTTCCTCGACCCGGGTCACCAGCAGTTCCTTAAATTCGTTGGTCAAAAACCGCCGTTGCTGCGGGGTCAGCTCGGAGAGCATCTGCTCCGAAGATTTCGGAAAAATAACATCGATATACAGCGCCGCCCGGGTCAGCAGTTGATTGAGCGATGGGCTGGCGTAGTAGAGGTTGAACCGCTTCTGCATTTCCTCTACATCCGGATTGTACGCCCGTTGCCGCGAGGTCTGGCGTTCCATCTTCAGGTCCTCGAACAAAATTCGGCTGACCACCTCCGGCTGCCCGGAAACATACGCGTCCTTCAACACCGCGCTGTAGTCAATCATCTCCAGCGGGTGCTGCATCAGGTGGGCGATTTTGGCCAGGCGGAAGGAATCCGGCTCGGTGTAATCCGGCCGAAAACTGATATCCTCCGGCTTCAGAGCGAGGTATTCGGTCAAGTGACTCAGGCCGAATTGTGCAGCTGACTGATCGCCCGGCTGCGCCTGCGCTGTTAGTGCGGCCATCAACAGTACAGCCGCCATCGATAAAATTCTCACAGGGTACCTCATGGCCAAATGGTACAAGGAATTATTCGGTGTTGGCAACTATTAAAGATATCGGCAGACGGGGTACAAAACGTGGAAAAAAAAGAAAGGGCGCCCGCTTGCGCGAGCGCCCTTCCGGTAGGGAGGTGATCTGTGCTTAGCCAGTCACGTCGTTGATCGTGTTCGTAAGCACTCCAGCATCGTCAATCGTCCAGGTGTCGACGGTAGCATCGTCATCCAGATTGGCGGTGGCAGTGGCCGTGAAGCCGGTACCGTCGAGAACAACGGCGTACTCGTACTCGCGCACTTGCGCATCGGGAAGCTCAACACCGATGGCGTTCAGGTCAACGCTGTACGCACCGGTTTCCTGACGGAAGGTACGTTCCATGGTGTAGATCTGCTTCAGGATACCCTTGGCCTCGGACTGACGCGACTTGACGGTCGCCTGCATGAAACGCGGAATCGCCAGAGCGGCGAGAATGCCGATAATGACGACCACGATCATGAGCTCGATCAGGGTGAAACCCTTGCGACTGTGAAACTTTGAAAACATGCTGACCTCCTACGGTTTTTTTGGAGTCTGGTCTTTGGTTCTGTACCTTAGTTTTCTTCTTCGGCTAATGTTATCGCAAAGTACATACCGGGGCCGGTCCTAAAACTGAACAGAATTCAGATCTCTGCAATCCCTTGCGGCAGTTGACTTCTGCGGAGACTCACGGTTCCGTGTTGACTGCCCCCAATAGTTCTTTTCGTTTTTCCACAAGACGGATCCTTGGTATTCTGCGAGAGACCTTGCATTCTGCAAGCAATATTGCGGATTTCAGCGGGTGCGTATAGCCTGTCGACATTCACTTTGACCACGTTCCTCGACAATTGCCCTGCTCGTCTTTGAACCGACCCTCTCTCCCGACAGGATTCAGTCATTGCGATATCGATACACCGGTCGGTCAGCATCAAGCGGCCCCTGATTCTGCATCTTGCAAAACACAATTGCATTTTGCACGAAAAAGCCCGCCACCAGGGCGGGCTTTTCGTGGCCTCTCTGGTAATAGCTCGAGGCTAGCTGGTGGCATCGTCCATTGTATTAGTGAGAACGCCCAGCTCGTTCATTGTCCACGTATCGATGGTCGCGTCATCATCCAAATTGGCGGTTGCTGTCGCGACAAAAGTCTGGCCGTTTACCTGGATGGTGTAGTTATATCGAGCGTCCTGCATGATCTCGATCCAGATCTCGCCGAAGGCTTCGGGCGCACCGGCATTGGCCGGACCAGCCGGCTGATAGTATGTACGGTTCGGCGACTGCTGCCAGTAAGTCCGCTGATTCACGTAGATCTGCTTCAGAATAGCCCGCGCCTCGGACTGGCGCGATTTCGTTGTCGCCATCATGAACCGGGGGATCGCCAAAGCGGCCAAAATACCGATGATCACAACAACAATCATCAATTCTATAAGGGTGAAACCCTGCGACTTTCTCTTCAGGTTCATTACAAAACCTCTCTTCGCTTCAAGACTGTTTACGCACCGATGTTGCAAGAACCGTTCCCCGGCCCTGTGCAAATTTCGGCTAATCCTTCTCTGTACTTTTGTTGCGCTTTCCGGACCCCAGATCATTCAAGTTATAGCGCTGTATTTTACGATAAAGCGTCGAGGCATCGATCCCAAGAATCCGGGCCGCCTCCGCTTTTTTGCCATCGGTCTGACTTATCACGAAGTGGATATAGGCTTTTTCGATCGACTCCAGGGTCGGATTCGACGGTTCATCCGTCTGCACCAGGGCGTCGCTGGTTGAATCCGCCAGCCGGTCGGGAAAATCACTGACTTCAAGCGTATCGGTCCGCGAAAGCAGCACCGCCCGCTCAATCGTGTTCTCCAGTTCACGCACATTCCCCGGCCAGTTGTATTCCAGCAGAAGCCGCCGGGCCTCGTCGGAAAGCCCCTTCTCCGGCACGCCCTGTTTGGCGCAGAAGTCGGCGATAAAGTGCCGGGTCAGCAGGTCAATATCATCAGAGCGCGCCCGCAGCGGAGGAATATGTATCGGGATGACATTCAATCGGTAAAACAGGTCCGCCCGAAACCGACCCGCCTTGACTTCTTCTTCCAGATCGGCGTTGGTCGCGGCGATCAACCGGACATCAACCTCGATCGGCTTGGTCTCACCCACCGGGGTCATTCGTTTATCTTCCAATACCCGCAACAGCTTGACCTGGATCGCCATGGACGTATTCCCGACTTCGTCGAGAAAGAAGGTGCCACCGTCAGCCACTTTGAACAGGCCCTCCTTGTCCTTGATGGCTCCCGTGAATGACCCCTTTTTGTGTCCGAACAGTTCCGACTCCAGCAGATTTTCCGGTAGCGCCGCGCAGTTGATGGTCACAAACGGCCCGTTGGCTCGCGGCGAATGCTGATGAATTGCCCGGGCAATCAGATCTTTACCGGTGCCGGATTCACCACGAACAAGCACCGTTGAGTCTGATCCGGCTATCCTCCCCGCCAGTTTCTTGAGCTGAACCACGGATTCGGAGTTGCCAATGAACTTCTCAAATGATGTGCCCTCGGCCAGTTGCCGCTTTAACTCGTTATTCTCAGCCACCAGCTTCTTTCGGCTGAGTGTTTTCTCTATAGCGATCTTGATTTCATCTACCTTAAACGGCTTGGTGACATAGTCAACCGCCCCCTGCTTCATCGCCTCAATGGCGGAATCCACCGAGGCATAGGCTGTCATGACAATCATATCCTGATCGCGGTTGACCGACCGAACCTCTCTGAGTACGTCAATGCCGCTCATCTCCGGCATGTTCAGGTCGGCTATGATCAGGTCGTATTTACCGCCTCTGAGCAGCTCAAGCCCTTCCGGCCCGGAATTGGCGGTATCTACGGCGTAGCCTTCTTTGCCCAGCATGATTTCCATGAAGTTGCACATCGACTCTTCGTCGTCTATCACAAGGATCTTAGCGTCCATGGGTGCTCCGCTATTGCATTTTGCACGATATTGCTTCATCTCATTTTTCGGCAGAAAATCGCCATTCTTACACGTAGCTGACAGACATTGCTCAGCGATTAAACAGCCGATTGACGCACCGCCCCCCGCCCCCTATATTGATGCGATGCAGCGACCTGTCGGTCGAGACGAGACTTTTCGTGAACAGCTGCCCGCAGTCGTTGTTGCAGTATGTCAGGTAATGGAAATTCCCTTGAGGGCATAGACAAGGACACTCATGGAAAAATACTCGCACCGAGAACGTCTTGAACTGATCATAGCCGGTGAAGAACCCGATCGATTCGCCGCCGCCTTCTGGCGACACTTCTTTCATATGGAGCACGACGCCGAAGGCACGGCCGAGGCGATGATCGGCTTCCAGAAAAAGTTCGAGTGGGATTTTGTCAAAATCAACCCCCGGGCTGATTATCATGTCGAAGACTGGGGCTTGAAACAGGAATTCTCTCACGATGAATTCAAGAAGCACACCAAGGGGAATTTCCCGGTAACCTCGATCGAAGACTGGGACCATATTCAGCCCAAACCGATCTCGGCTCCCGTTCTGGCCGAACATCTCAAGGTCGTCTCGATGGTGCGCAAGAGCCTGGGCAAGAACGTCCCCATAATAATGACCGTCTTCACACCGCTGGCCATTGCCGGACGGCTCATCGACGACCGTAACAAACTGGTCGAGCACCTCCGCAGCGATCCCCAGCGAATCCACCGGGCACTTCGAGCCATTACCGACACCTACAAGGTCTACGCCGCCGAACTGCGCAATGCCGGGGCGGACGGTCTGTTTTACGCTACCACCCAATGGGCCAGCAGCGACATGATCACCTGGGACGAATATAAGACGTTTGGCGTTCCGTACGATCTCGAGGTCATACAGGCCACCGAGGATGACGCCATTAATCTTTTTCATGTCTGCTCGAGCAATAACTACCTGAAGGAACTGGCCAGGATTGACTACAAGTGCCGGCTCTACAACTGGGACTCCGATGACCCCACCAACGTACCGCTGGATAAGGCCTACGACCTTCTGCCCGGCAAAGTGCTGGTGGGCGGTGCTGACCGCAACGGCTGGCTGCTGCACAGCACGCCGGAGGAAATCGTCCATCAGACTCAGAAAATCAAGCAAGCCCACGATCCGGCAAGAGTGATTATCGGCCCCGGCTGTTCAGTACCGCCGGAGGTTGCTATGGATAACTTCCAGGCAATTCGGGAGAACCTCGCATGACCGATGACAGGAAACATCTCATCGACACTATCCGTACTGCTATGGCAGGGAAGAACAGCGAGACCGAAGCGCTAAAAATTGCCGTTCAACTAATCGACAGCTTCTGCGAAGGCTACGACTGGACCGGCGTTTACATGATGAAGGATAATATACTCGAGGTCGGACCGTATGTCGGACCGGAGACACCGCACAAGAAAATCGAGCTTTCCGAGGGTATCTGCGGTGCGGCCGCCCGGGAAAAGCAGTCGATAGTTGTCGATGACGTCAACGCTGATGATCGCTTCCTGGCCTGTTCAATCACAACGAAGTCTGAAATTGTTGTCCCGCTGATGCATGGCGACGAATGTCTCGGTGAGATCGATATAGACTCGAATACCAAAGCCTATTTTGGCGATGAAGACCGCGCCATGCTCGAGTCGATTGCCGAGATCATTGTCAACAGGCTCTTGGAACTTCGCTCAAAATAACACGGTCCGCAGTTCGCGGATCTCCCGGTAATTCAGGAGGGAATAATGTTTATTGGTTTGCTGCTGGTGGCCCTGGGCGTCTTGATGCTGCTGGACCACATGGGCGTCATTCGAGGAGATGTCTGGGATTACTTCTGGCCGCTGGCGCTTGTCGCGCTGGGATTATCCATGGTCATTAAGGACAAAACCAACCGTCATCCGTGAGCGAAGAAGAACGCTTCTACTTCAACCCGGCCGCGAAAGGCCTCGAGGTGTTCCTTGGTCCGACTGAGGCGGCCCTGATGGAACTCGCCTGGGAACACGAGAGCCTCACGGTCAAACGTGCCCTGTACTTTCTCGATGACAATCGCGATCGGGCCTATACAACCGTGATGACCGTCCTGAAGAGGCTTGCAGACAAGGGCCTCCTGGTGCGTAAAAAGGCCGGTCGGGGCTATGTCTACAGCCCCGCTGTCGATCGCAAGTCCTTCTTGCGCGACCGTATCGAAACAGTCAAGGCATGTCTGAAACAAGAGTTTTCCAAATAGCTTTCTGTCTGGGCGTTCTTCTGCTGTGCCTGTGCGCTGCCTCGACTGCTTCCGGCCAGAACAGCTTCCTTGAGATCGCCGGAGAATGCCGTTTGCCCCTGCCCTCCGGATGGCGCGTGGTCGGCCCTGCTGACTCTTACCCTGTCGCAGTTCTCAACGATCAATCGAACGCCCGGCTGCTGATATTCCGCTCCGAACTTACCGAGCCGGATCTCATTTCCAACAGCCACGATTTCCAAACCGCCATTGACCAGGTACTCGACAGCGTTGTTCTTCAGTTGCCGTATGCCACGCTGCTCACTTCGACCGGCTACTATGAAAAAAACTACGCCTGGTTTGTCGTCGAATTTAGATCGACCGATACCGCCGCGGGCCACTCCCGGAAGCACCGGCTGGCCGGGTCACTATACCGTCACGCCGAAGGGTACCAGCTTCTTTACACGCTCTGGGGCAAAGCCCTTATTGAGGACTATTCGATGGCCGAATCCGATCTGGTTCGTATGCAACAGGGCTTTCGCTATGTCGGCCCACAGGCTGAACTGGTTTTCCCACCCGGCGAGGGAAATGACTCCCGCTGGATGGTCCTGCTACTTCTTGCTGTTGTCGTCGTGTTTTTTCTGATGCGCCGGCGGCAACAATCCCGTCCCGATAGAGTCACTAACCGCGCACCGACGTGGAAATGTGAATGCGGCCGTATAAACCACATCGATGCCGAGAAGTGCCGTCGATGCGGCAAACCGAATGAGCGACCCTTTTAGTCGGTACGCTCCTCGAGTTCCAGCAGGACCCCATGTGCTCCAGCCGGATGGACAAAGGCAATCCGATTCCCCTCTGCCCCGATTTTCGGCGTTTCGTCTATCAGCCGCGCCCCAGCCGCTTTGAGCTCGTCGAGCCGCCGTTCGATGTCGCTGACATAGATGCAAATATGATGCAGCCCCTCGCCCCGTTTTTCGAGAAACTTCGCGACTGGACTGTCATCCGAAATCGGCGCTACCAGTTCAATCCGCCCCCCGGCATGCGCGTCTCCGCCGCCGGCGAATATGGCGACTCTTACTTTCTGGTCCGGAACATCCGTGATCAGAGGCGAGTCGTCACCAGTCAGCATCACATACCGTGCTAACGCCGTGTCGAGGTCCTTTACGGCGATCCCAACATGTGATACCAGCGTCTCCGACATTAATTACCGGCCTCCTGCTCGGCGGCTTCAATTGCCTGCTGGATAAGACTGTCGTAAGCCGCCTGCTTTTCATAGGTCGAAAGGGTCGGTTTTATCCAGCGATCACCCTGCCGGTAAATCGTAATCTCATCGTCCAGCCCGGTCTGTTTCCCGGAATACCCCCGGAAATACACAACCACCTCGGCCACTGCCGAATCCGGCTCGTATCTCGTTATCCGCTTTACCTCAAGATGTTCGACCGTATCGGTGTTGGCCATGGCAACCCGACCGTTCCCCACATATTCATCAAACGTCATCTCGTCATGAAGGTACTCGAATTCATGCTCCCATAACCCCGATTTGTCCTGGTAGCGGGTCCGATCCAGAACGTCATTGAGCTCGATCTCAATTTGTTGTTCGAAGGTCAGTTCTTCAGAAGACTCCACCGGCTCGGTATCCGACTCCGACTGATCGCTCCCGCCGCAGCCAAAAACAAAAGCCGCAGCCAGTATAGCGGCGAACAAAAGACGCAAAGTATCAGATATTCTCATTATATTCACCCCAGACGTTTCGAAATACGTTGGCGATTTCACCAACTGTCACATACACTTCTACCGCCGCGATCACCGGATAGACGACATTCTCGTCCTTCTCGCAGGCCTGACGAACCGCCTTTAGCGCCTCGTCCACTTTCTGCTGATCGCGGGACTTCTTGAGTTTTGTCAGCGATTCAACCTGGTTGCGTTCCAGTTCCGGATCAACTTTGAGAATACTCGGCACTTCAAGGCTCTCCGATACAAACTCGTTGACGCCGACCACTGTTGCTTCCTGGCTCTCCACCTTGCGCTGAAAATCATAGGCGGCATTGGCGATTTCGTCGCGGAAGAAGCGGTTCTCGACACATGCCACCGAGCCACCCCGATGCTCGATGTCCTCCATAATCTCCCGGATCTTTTTCTCTATTTCGTCGGTGAGATACTCGACATAGTATGATCCTGCCAACGGATCGACCGTATTGGCCACGCCGGATTCATGCGCCAGAATTTGCTGCGTCCGCAACGCGATTTCCGCCGACTTTTCAGTCGGCAGCGCCAGCGCTTCGTCAAACGAATTCGTATGTAGCGATTGAGTCCCGCCGAGGACTCCGGCCAGCGCCTCGACCGTGGTCCGAACTATGTTGTTTTCCGGCTGCTGGGCTGTCAGTGTCGACCCGCCGGTCTGGGTGTGGAACCGCAGCAGCATTGACTTAGGGTTTTTCGCCCTGAACCGCTCCCTGATTATCTCGGCCCAGATTTTCCGCGCTGCACGAAACTTAGCAACTTCCTCAAACAAGTCGCTGTGAGAACAGAAGAAGAACGACAGGCGCGGCGCGAACTCATCGATATCCAGCCCCGCCTCAAGCGCTGCCTCGACATAGGCAATAGCGTTCGACAGCGTAAACGCCACTTCCTGCGCAGCCGTGGATCCCGCCTCACGGATGTGATACCCGGAAATCGAAATGGTATTGTACCTGGGCAGGTTCTTCGCGGCAAAAGCAAAGATGTCGGTGATGATTTTCATCGAGGGTTTCGGGGGAAGGATATACGTCCCGCGCGCGATGAACTCCTTGAGAATATCGTTCTGCACCGTCCCCATCAGCTTCTCGGTCGCCACACCCTGCTTTTTTCCGACAGCAATGTACAGCGCCAGCAATATCACCGCTGTCGAGTTGATCGTCATCGAGGTTGAAACCTTGTCCAGCGGGATGCCGTCGAACAGCGTCTCCATGTCCTGCAGGGAATCTATTGCCACCCCGGTGCGGCCCACCTCACCCGCCGCCATTGCATCGTCGGAGTCATAGCCGATCTGCGTCGCCAGGTCAAATGCGACGGATAGCCCGGTCTGCCCCCGATCCAGCAGATACTTGAACCGCTGGTTCGTTTCCGTGGCTGTCCCAAATCCTGCATACTGCCGCATCGTCCAGAGTCGACCGCGATACATATTCGGGTAGACGCCGCGGGTGTACGGATACTCACCGGCCTGCTGCGGAAGGTCCTTATCCGATGGCGTTTGCGCGGCCGTTACGGTTATCGGGATTTCAATCCTGGATGTCGTGTAGCGCTTATCCTGAGCCACTATTCGAACTCCAGCAGTTTATCGCTCTTCTCGACCGACTTGCCTTTCTCGACAAAAACCTCTTTGACCGTCCCCTCGCCAACCGACTTGATTATATTCTCCATCTTCATCGCCTCGACAATCAGCAGCGGCTGCCCCTTCTTGACCGTATCGCCCGGCTGGACTTTCACCTCAAGCACCATGCCCGGCATCGCCGCTCGAAGCAGTTTATCCAACTCGGCCACGGACTTGATACCGGCTACCTTGCGGAGCTTGGCCAGGTTGAAATCCTCGATAGTCGCCGGGATCTCCATCCCTTTCATAAAGACCGTCCGCTGTGTATCATACCGACTGCCGCGCACATCAATTTCGAACGCCTGATTGTCGATCAACAGCAGCGCCCGACTTTCGCCCAGTATCTGCGACGATACCTCGCGCTCTTTCCCGTTACAGACGATCCGCGTCTTGTGCGTGCCGTTTTCAATCGCTATATCAAACTCTTTCCCGTCGACTGTAACAAGATAGTGCCGCATCAGCGACTCCCTCCAAATGACCGAAGATTGTCCCGACGGTGCACTGTCACCCAGCGGGAATTCTTGCTGCCGTTTTCGTTTTGATGCCGCACTATGATCCGGCGTTCCTTGGCCGCCGTATCGAGCGCCGCCGCGATAGCCGCCTGTTCGCGGGCCTCGTCATCGAGAATCGCATAATCGTTGTCCGGGTACTCTTCGGGAAGAAACTTTGTCGAAATATCCCCGGCCCGGAATTTCTCGTTTTTCATGATCGCCCGATGAAACCCGATTGTTGTCTTTGGACCGGATACACGGTACTCCTCAAGCGCGCGCGATGTGCGGCGAATGGCCTGGTCCCGATCTTCGCCCCAGACTACCAGCTTGGCGATAATCGGGTCATAAAAAATCGGGATCTCTGAAAATATAACCACACCGGAATCGACCCGCACCCCCGGCCCCGCCGGGATTCGATAGTTTTGCAGCGTGCCGGTCGACGGCATGAAGTTTTCTTCCGGATCCTCGGCATAGATCCGGCACTCGATCGCGTGCCCCCGCATTTCGATATCATCCTGCGAGAACCGGAGCTTCTTTCCTTCGGCGACAGCCACCTGCTCGGCCACCAGATCGATACCGGTGACCATTTCCGTTACCGGGTGCTCCACCTGGAGGCGCGTGTTGACTTCCAGGAAATAGAACGACATGTCCTCATCGACCAGGAACTCAACCGTACCCGCCCCGACATACCCGGACTGTTTCGCAATATTTACCGCCGCCGTACCCATCTTTTCCCGGAGTTCCGGGGTCATCACCGGCGAGGGCGACTCCTCGACAACCTTCTGGTGACGCCGCTGAATCGAACACTCCCGCTCACCCAGGTGGATAGCGTTGCCGTGCTGGTCACACAGTATCTGTATCTCTATGTGCCTCGGACGCGCCAGGTACTTTTCGATATACACGCGCCCGTCACCAAAGGCTGCTTTCGCCTCACGGCTCGCTCCGTCGAATGCCTCGGTAAATTCTACAGCGGACGAAACAATCCGCATACCTTTCCCCCCGCCGCCGGCTGCTGCTTTCACCAAAATCGGGAATCCGATTTTTTCAGCCTCTTTCACGGCTGCCTCGTCAGCGATACCGTCCAGCTTTGCGCCGGGAGTTACCGGCAGCCCCGCCTTGATGGCGGTCTCACGGGCGACCAGTTTGTCGCCGAGCATTTTGATCGTCTCGGGCTTCGGTCCGATAAAGATCAACCCGGCATCGATAACCGCCTGGGCGAAATCGCCGTTCTCGGAGAGGAACCCGTAACCGGGATGGATCGCATCCGCCCTGGAATCTATCGCCGCCTTGATGACTTTCTCGTGGACCAGGTAACTTTCGGCCGAGGGCGACGGTCCGATATGATAGGCTTCGTCAGCAATCCGGACATGAAACGCCGATCGGTCGCAGTCGGAGTAGATCGCGACTGACTTTATATCGAGGTCGCGGCAGGCGCGCATGACGCGTACTGCAATTTCGCCCCGGTTGGCTATGAGGATTTTTTTGATTTTTGGCATCTCTTACGCACCCCTACAACGGAATATTGCCGTGCTTCTTCGGCGGATTACTGTCTTTTTTCGTCTCAAGCATCTCAAACGCCCGGATCAACCGTGGCCGTGTGAGTTTCGGCTCGATCACATCATCGATATACCCGCGCGCCGCCGCCGAAAACGGGTTGGCAAATTTCTCGCGATACAAATCTGTCTGTTTCTGCGTCTCCGCCTCCGGGTCATCGGCCTCTTTGATCTGCTTGCGGAAAATAATCTCCACCGCCCCCTTGGGACCCATCACCGCGATCTCGGCAGTGGGCCAGGCGTAGTTCATATCGCCGCGCACATGCTTGGAGTTCATGACGTCGTACGCCCCACCATACGCCTTGCGCGTGATCACCGTGATCTTCGGCACTGTCGCCTCGCAGTAGGCATAGAGCAGTTTCGCCCCGTTCACGATAATCCCGTTGTGCTCCTGATCGGTGCCCGGCAAAAACCCCGGCACGTCCTCGAACGTCAGGATGGGGATATTGAAACAGTCGCAGAACCGAATAAACCGCGCGCCCTTGCGTGAGGAGTTGATGTCCAGCACCCCGGCCAGCACCTGCGGCTGATTGGCGATAATCCCTATCGAGCGGCCGCCCAAATGGGCAAACCCGACAATGATATTCGGTGCAAAGTCTTCGTGGACCTCGAGGAACGAACCCTTATCGACGATTCGAGTGATGACTTCTTTCATATCGTACGGCTGGTTGGGACTATCCGGCACGATATTGTTGAGGCTCTCTTCTTCCCGCTCCAGCGGATCGGTGCACTCCGCCCACGGCGGATCCTCGCAGTTGTTCTGTGGTATGTACGTCAGCAGCTGCTTGAGTTTAGACACAACATCCGCTTCGTTCTCGCATGCAAAGTGCGCCACGCCCGACTTGGTCGCGTGCGTCATCGCGCCGCCGAGATCCTCAGATGAGACCTCTTCGTGCGTGACCGTCTTGACCACGTTGGGGCCGGTCACGAACATGTATGAGGTCCCCTTGGTCATCAGGGTGAAATCGGTAATAGCCGGGCTGTAGACTGCCCCCCCGGCGCATGGTCCCAGGATAGCCGAGATCTGCGGCACCACACCAGAGGCCAGGGTATTGCGCAAAAAGATGTCGGCGTAGCCGCCGAGCGAAACGACACCCTCCTGAATCCGCGCTCCGCCGGAGTCGTTGAGACCGATCACCGGCGCGCCGACTTTCATCGCCATGTCCATGATCTTGCAGATCTTCTCCGCATGTGCCTCGGACAACGAACCGCCGAATACCGTGAAGTCCTGGCTGAATATATACACCAGCCGTCCGTTAATCTTCCCGCAGCCGGTCACCACACCGTCGCCGAGGAACTTCTTCTCGGCCAGGCCGAAATCCTGTGACCGGTGCGTCACGAACATGTCAAACTCTTCGAACGAATTAGGATCCACCAGCAGTTCGATTCGTTCGCGTGCAGTCAGTTTTCCTTTTTCATGCTGGGCGTCGATTCGTTTCTGACCGCCGCCCAGACGGCCCTGCGCCCGCATCTGATCGAGATGCTTCAGTTTATCGTCAATTGACATGGCTTCATCATTTCATGGTTGAAAAGAACGCAGCTATCCGGCGGCGTCCTCCTGTTCTACTTCCTGTTCTGGCGGGGTTGCCACGAGGTCCTTTCCGTACTGTGCGATCACGCCCAGGGGAACCTCCGGATCGTGATCGAACGCCAGCACCGCTCCCTCGCGTATGGCCCGCGGAATCAAATGACGCTTCACCTCCATCGTCTCGCCCGGATGCAGGTCCGCAGCCGCTACATACGCGGTACGCAGATGATAGCGGGTTGGTACGATATCAGACAGATACCAGACCTGTTCGTTGCGGGAGTGCATCATCACCGCCAACTGCCCCTCGGTATGGCCGCCTACATGAACAAGCTCAATCCCGGGCAGCATTTCCCAGTCACGGTCCAACAGCGTTAACTGACCCGACTCCTTCAGCCCGTACAGCCGGTGAGGATCGTACACGGCCGCTGTTCGCTCGTTGGGACGGGTAGCGTGGTCCCATTCTTCTTTCGAGGCATAGTAGGTTGCTTTCGGGAACCGGGGCACGAACTTGTCGCCCTGGCGCTTGACCGCCCCGGCGGCATGATCCGTGTGCAGGTGCGTCAGAAAGACCATGTCGATATCGGCCGATTTCAGGCCGAGTTTCTCCAGCCCGGACTCCAGCGTCGACTCAGTCTTGATCGAGTACACCTTCTTTTCCTTGTCGGTTAGCGTGTCACCGAACCCGGTGTCCATGAGTATGGTCTTGCCCTGCGCCCGCACGACAAAGAGGTTGTTCACGACCGGGATCATATTCCGGTCGTTGGCAACTACCAGGTTCTCCCAAATGACTTTGGGGATGACACCAAACAGACCTCCTCCGTCGAGCTCGAATTCGCGCTCGACGAAGGAGAATATTTCAAAATCACCAAACTTCATTATCGACCGATCACGTTCCCGGCGATTACCAGGCGCTGGACTTCCGAAGTACCTTCATATATCTCCAGCACGCGTTGATCGCGGTAGAACTTTTCAATGTGTGAAAATTCACCTATGTAGCCGTAGCCGCCATGAATCTGCATGGCCTTGTCACAGCAGAAATTGGCCGTTTCCGAACCGTACAGCTTGGCCATCGAGGCCTCCAGACTGAACCGCTCACCGGCATCCTGAAGCTTGGCCGCATGATAGGTCATATGACGGGCTGCCTGGAGCCGCGTCGCGGAGTCGGCAATCATCCACTGGATCGCCTGCAGCTTCGCAATCGGCTGACCGAAGGCTATGCGCTTTTTCGAATACGCCACGGACTCATCAACCATCCGCTGCGCGATACCCACACCCTGGGCCGCAACACCGACACGGGCGCTGTCAAGCGTCATCATAGCAAAACGGAAGCCCTTGCCGATTTCACCGAGCAGGTTCTCTTTCGGGACAAAGACGTCCTTCAGAATAATCCCGCCGGTCGTCGCAGCACGCATCCCCATCTTCTGCTTCAGCGTGCGCGGCTGCCAGCCCTCCTGGTTGACATCGTCAACGATAAAGGCGGACATTTTCGGCTTGTCCTTCACCTTGCAGAAGACAATAGCCAGATCAGCCGCGTCGCCGTGCATGATGAAAATCTTTTCACCATTGAGAATGTACCCGCCGTCACCCTCGACCGCCTCGGTCTTCTGGTTGGCGGCGTCCGACCCGGCTTCCGGCTCGGTCAGAACAAAGGCCGGGATACGCTTACCGCTGGCGCAATCCGGCACGTACTTCTTCTTCTGCTCGTCACTCGCAAAATGCACCAGCGGATGGGTCGCCAGTTCACCGACCGCACATAGTAGTCCAACCCCCGGGTCGTGGTAGCACATTTCCTCAATCAGCGTGATATACTCCAGATGCGATTTCCCCTGACCGCCAAGTTCTTTGGGCATAGCATAGCCGATAAACCCGGCCGCACCGATCTTCTGGTACAGTTCTTTCGGAAATTTCCGTGGTTCCGGCATTTGGTCGAGCTCGCGTGTGACCGGATAAATTTCTTTTTCCGCAAACGCCTTGACCTCGTCCCTGACCGCCTGTTGTTTCTCGTCAACGTTCTTGTTCATGATACCTCCCAAAAGGGTATTGACTGTAAGTCTAAATTGCTGTCTTCCGTTACATGATCTGTTCGTCTTTTTTCTTTTTCGCGACCGCTTCTCTTAAGAAACTGATCGCTGCCTCGGTGGGCGCTCCGGGTGTGAAGACTTTTCCCACGCCCAGCTTCTCCAGCTCCAGCTTGTCGTCTTCTGGAATGATCCCGCCGCCGAACAGGATAATGTCCTCGGCGTTTTTGCTTTTCAGCTCCTCCAGAATCTTCGTGAACAGCGTCATATGCGCCCCGGACAAAATCGACACCCCGATTGCGTCGACATCCTCCTGGATGGCGGCGTCGACGATCATCGGCGGGGTTTGCCGAAGGCCGGTGTAGATAACTTCCATCCCGGCGTCGCGCAGCGCTGCGGCGATTACCTTGATGCCGCGGTCGTGACCGTCGAGTCCGGGTTTTGCCAGTAGTACTCTGATTTTCTCTGCCATAATAGCCCGTTTTCTATTTCAATCGCTTCTTTACTGAACCTGTATCCGCTCCTTCTTAACTCGGCATCATCGCGGCCTGCGACTCGACCCACTCGCCCCACTCCTCACGCAACACATCGCACATCTCGCCGACGGTCGCATACGCCTTGCAGCACTCATAGATCGCCTCAAATGTGTTGCCATCGCCTTTGGCCACCTCACGAAGCTTCTCGAGACTCGCCTGGACCCTGCCGGCGTCACGTTCACTTTTGATCTTCTTCACAAAGTCAACCTGGGATTGTTCATCCTCCGGCGCAATCTTCAGCACTGGGATATCGATCTCTTCGTTCTCCATCTCGAACTTGTTGACCCCAACAATCACGCGCTCGTCTTTTTCCAACTCACGCTGATGGGCGTAGGCCGCCCGGGCGATCTCCTGCTGGAAATACCCGTCCTCGATACACTTGAGCACGCCGCCGCGCTCCTCAATTTCCTTGAAGTACGCCTCCGCCTCGGCCTCCATCTTGTCGGTCAGCGACTCGACAAAATACGATCCGGCCAGCGGATCAACCGTATTCGCCACGCCGGTTTCGTACGCGATAATCTGCTGGGTGCGCAGCGCGATCCGGGCCGCCTTTTCGCTCGGCAGCGCCAGCGTCTCATCCATCGAGTTGGTATGCAGAGAATTGGTGCCGCCCAGTACCGCTCCCAGGGCCTGAATCGCCACGCGGGCGATATTGTTCTCCGGCTGCTGCGCCGTCAGCGAGACCCCGGCGGTCTGGGTGTGGAACCGGAGTTTCCACGAGCGGGGATCCCTGGCGCCGTATTTGTCGCGCATCTTCTTGGCATAAATCCGCCGTGCCGCACGATACTTGGCGATCTCCTCGAAGAAATCGCTGTGTGCATTAAAGAAGTATGAGAACCTCGGTGCGAAATCATCGACATTCTGCCCCGCCTCGATGCACGACTCCACATACTGGAAGCCGTCGGCCAGCGTAAAGGCCAGTTCCTGCGCTGCCGTCGAGCCGGCCTCACGAATATGATATCCGGAAATCGAGATTGTATTCCACCTCGGCACATGCTTCGTGCAATATTCAACCATGTCGGTGATCAGGCGAATCGACGGCCTCGGCGGGAAAATAAACTCCTTCTGTGCAATATACTCCTTCAGGATATCGTTCTGAAGCGTCCCGGTGACTTGGTCAAACGGCACTCCCTGCTTTTCCGCTACTGCCAGGTACATCGCCAGCAGGATCGAGGCCGGCGAATTTATTGTCATCGAGGTCGACACCTCGCTCAGATCAATCTTGTCAAAAATGATCTCCATATCAGCCAGCGTGTCAACTGCGACACCACACTTACCCACTTCACCCAGCGAACGCGGATGATCGGAATCGTACCCCATCAGCGTGGGCAAATCAAACGCCGTCGAGAGACCCGTTCCACCGTTGTTGAGAATGTAATGAAACCGTTCATTGGTCTGCTTCGGCATACCCATGCCGGCAAACTGGCGCATTGTCCAGAGCTTGGTCCGGTACAGAGTGTGATGCACACCGCGAGTGTAGGGGAACTCGCCGGGGAAACCGATGTTGTTCCAGAAGTACTCCTCGGAATCAGCTTTCTTGATCGAATCGGGTGTGTACAACTCATCGACATCGACCCCCGAGACCGTGAAAAAGCGCGGCATCGACTTCTTGCCCCGGTATTTCTCGGCATCCTGATCCCACTTCTTGCGGTGCGATTTCAGCTTATCTAAGAAATTCTTCAGAAACATATTTTCACACTCCTTATTGGCCTGTTTAAGGCGATTAAGATAATGTTTTGGCCCGGGATACGCAAGCACGACAGGCAATTATCCGGGCTGCAAGTGATACGGATAAGTAAAAGAAATGTATGGGGTTAAGTGCGGGACAGGTAGGCGCTGGATCGTGCCTGCGACGCGAAACAGAAAAACGGGCCGGACCGTCGCGGCCCGACCCTCGGATCTACTTCTTCCGGGGTTTTACTAACAACACCAAACCGACAACTGTTCCGACTACACCAAGCACAATCAACCAGATAGCTTTGTCTGACGGTGAACCAGTAAACATCTCCGACATTTCCGATGAAAACGACTCGGTTACATTGATGCCCCAGATTAACAGGATGATACCGGCGACCAGCAGTCCAATTCCTAATGCTCTGTTCATATTCGGGCCTCCTCAAATAACAGTAGTAACAGAAAGTGCACGCGGCGTTCGGCGGGTGGTGGTGCAGGCAGGAGGTGGTACCGTGGAAGCGTGCATTTCCCGTAACTGCTTGAAGATGAAAAAAGTTCGATCTATTTGGGCAGGCTCCCCCGATCAAAACTCCACAAAGTCATCCCGATCAAACGTGTACTCCGGTGTAACCAGCCAACCTTCAAAATCACACGAATACCACGGACTCAACTTTTGGTCCATCGGATTCTTCAGCACATGGAGATTCTGCGCCGGCATGAACCCCTGCGCCAGCAAAAACAGACGCTCCCCGGTCTCGACATTCTCGGCGACATCAACTACCATTACCGTATGTCCCGGAAACCCCGGTATCATAAACAGATTTCCCGGCTCCACTGCACAAATGTCCGACTTGGAGTGCAACCGACTGCTCAATGACGCAGTCCCGGCATACATAAACACCGTATCGAGATATTCGCGAAACGACAAGTATGATGAATCAGTCCGCCCGGTCTCGGCCCACGACACCTGATTTCCTTCGACAACCGGTCGTGAGCCGGCGACCCAGGTCCGAAAAGCCATCTCATCTCCACTTGTAAATTGGTAGCTTATGCTGTCTGTCAGTCCGCAGGCAAAGAGATACTCCGACCGAAGTCGAATAACTGCATCGGCACATTGCTGCAAATCCGCTCGGCCGATATCGATATCGATCACCGCCGCCTGGGCCTCCTGGTTATCCTTCAGCTGTCCGTTAAATAGGTACACATTCGCCCCCGGATCTTTCAGTGGCAATCCCCGAAGCCACGCCCCAAAACTCCCGGAATCCTGCGGGATTCGCTCGTAACCTTCCGGCGGCGCAAACCGCTGGTGCAGCGACCTCGATGAGTCATATGACTGGTGCCAGCGGTAGTTCTGGGCCGACACCGATAAACAACACAGCAGCACCGATATCACTGCGATAAATATCTGCCAAACCTGTTTCATAACTTCTGCCTGTTTTACCCCTCGTGGAGAGTATTGTTCAGTTGACGGCTCCGCCACAACACCAGCAGCCATACTACCGTCCCGGCCAGATGCAGTCCGAAATAGGCTCTGTTTCCGTCCTGCCACTTCCGAAAGTCGAATTCCGGAAACAACACGACCGCAACCATGATCGACAGGGTCAGCAGCACCAGCAACCCGGCGAGGCTCCTTCCCCTCCCGCTGCGTAGCCAGATATCCCGTATTGCAAACCGTTGACCCTTTATAAACAGCAGCACCAGCGGGATAATGAACACAAACGGCGGAAAGAACAGCCGCGTTTCACGGGCGTTCATAAACAACAACGTCATAACCACAAACACTGCTGTCGTGGCGATCGCGCCCCATCGCATTACCCGGTAACCACGAACTGCGGATGTCTCGCGACACCGGCACACCTGGTTGATCGCGATCGGCCACAACATGCCAAAAGCGACAAACAAGGAGAACAGGGTGTCGCGGGCTCTACTTGCATTTGCGAAGTTAAATTCCAGCAGAAACAACCTGGTCTCGATCTCCCATCCCGGCTGAATCAGCGACACGTCCATCAGACCTGCACGTACCGCGACAACGATCATGATCACCGCCAGTGACCAGACCGTCAGGGCCGTGACCGAACGATTGCTCTCCGTTCGAACCATCCAGGCCCAAAACGGCAGGAAGATAATGCTTGTTTCCCGGGCCAGAATCGCAAATGCCATCGCACCGGCACCCGCAGCGATCCTGCCCTGCAATGCAAACAGCAAGGCGCCTGTGACAAAGGCATACGTCCAAAAATCGGACCAGGTGAAGACCGGTGCAAAATGGGCCAGAAAGACCGGCAGAGATAGATAGAAAAGGAACATTCCACCGAACGCATACGGGAATTCAAATCCCAATCGCGATAGATAACGAAGGAACAGCGGTCCGGTAAAAAACAGCAGCAAAAACTGCAGTAGGAAAAACGATTCCTTGACCGACAGCCCCAGCGTATTGTGTAGCACCGCTATGCTGACGTTCGTAAACGGTCGTGAGGCGAACACCTGCTGCGTCCGGTGCATCTCAAGGCGTTCCTCCCAGACAGTTTCACTCTCCCGCATTGTACTGGGAGCGATCAGGTGCGCTGCCAGCGACAGTAGCGTCAGGCCAAGCGCAACCAGGATGACCGCTAGTGTTGATTTAGAGGACTCGGCCGCCATGCGAAAAGACTACGCCACGGGACCGAAAGAAGCAACAAAGAATGGTCCGGTACAGCCGGCTGTACCGGGTTTCATATTACAGGCCGCCATTGGAACGACAATATTTGTGGTAAAGATTATCTCCGGCTGAGTACGGGTCGTTCTCACCCGAATATATTCCGTCGAGAATCTTCTTGAATTCGTCACTCTCCAGCAGCGTTTCGATAAACTCATGCTGGAACCGGTACCGGAGCACGTTGAGAATCTGGTTCATGATCTGATCCCGACGGTGCCGCTCGAACTTCCCCTTCTCTTTCATATAAGCAATGAACTCGTCGATCTTTTGCAGCAGCTTATCGACTCCGTCCCGGTTTGTTCCCTGCGTCCGCACAATCGGTATCTTCCACGCGTCGTCCGCCATCTTGCGGGTTTGCATCGCATGGCGGAGCTCTTGTGCGATTCGCTCCGAACCCGGACGGTCCGACTTGTTCACGCAGAAAATATCGGCGATTTCCATCAAGCCCGCCTTCATCGTCTGCACCGCGTCGCCGGACTCCGGTACAATCACCACAATCACGACATCGCAGGCGTTGATAATATCCAGTTCCACCTGCCCGACTCCGACCGTCTCGATGAGAGTCACATCAAACCCAAACCCGTCGTATACCACCGTTACATTCGAGGTCGCATTGGCCAGGCCGCCGGTTGCACCGCGCGTGGCCATCGATCGAAAGTAAACGGACCCATCATTGGAAAACTCATTCATCCGCACCCGGTCACCCAGCAGTGCCCCACCGGTAAACGGTGAGGTCGGATCAACCGCGATGATTCCAACCTTGTTTTGCTTTTCCAAAAGAAGGTGGGTGAGGCCGTTGACGAGGGTAGATTTACCCGCTCCCGGCGGGCCGGTAACACCAATCCGCAATGATCGTCCGGCGGTGGTATACAGTTTGCCCAGCAGTTCCCGGTAACCATCCTCCTGATCCTCGACATACGAGACCAGTCGCGACAGTGCCCGCATATCCCCCTGCTGAAATCGCTCCAGAACCGTCATACGATCTTACATCGGAGCCGGGCCGGTACCGGCCGTCAATCGAATATCCTTAAGCCGAATCTGCTTGCGGGTCACACCGTTGTAGGTGTTGTATTCCACGACATAGACGACATCGACCAGACAACCTCTGGCCGATATCAGCCGCGCCATATCACCAAAACCGAATCCGATCACGTCAAACTGTGCGTCGCCTTTGCGGATCCGCATCTTCAGGTGGTTGTTCCCCACGACATACGGTTGACCGGCCACTTCGCAGTTTCGGGTAAGAAACACCGGCCGCATGTTCTGCGGACCGAACGGTGCAAACTGCTCCAGCGAGTTCATAAAACTATCGTCGATATCGGTCAGCTCGATCTCCAGATCGATATGCATCTTCGGCGTGATATCTTCCTCGGAGAGAATCCGGTTGGAAACCGCGACAAACGTCTCGCGAAACTCTTCAACCTGGTCCGGCTTAATCGACAACCCCGCCGCGTATTTGTGACCACCGTAACGGACCAGCAGGTGCTCACACTCCTTGAGCGCTTCACACAGGTGGAACCCCGGGATCGATCGGGCCGAACCTTTGCCCTCTCCGTTGACTATCGAAATCATCACGGTCGGCAGATGAAACCGTTCCACCAGGCGGCTGGCGACGATCCCTATCACGCCCTGGTGCCAGTCTTCCTCGGCGAGGACTATCGCCCTGTCCGAGTCCAGATCCACTACCTGGTCCATTTGCTCCAGCGCCTCGTTCAGCGTCGTTTCGTCGATCTGCTTGCGACGTTTGTTTTCGCTGTCGAGCTTTCGGGCGATTTCGGAGGCCATTCTTTCATCGCGTGTCGCCAGCAAACGAATCGCCTTCCCGGCGTCGCCCAGCCGGCCCAGCGCATTGATTCTCGGGGCCAGAATAAACACCACCTGCCCGGTACTGATGTCTTTCCCCATCAGGCCGGCCACGAACGTCAGCGATTTCAAACCCGGTTTTGTCGTCCGGGCAATCTGGTCAATACCGAATTTGGTCAGGATACGGTTTTCATTCACGAGCGGGACGATATCAGCCGAGGTCCCCAGGGCCACCAAATCCAGATGCTCCCACAGCTCTGCCTCGTCCTGGTTCAGACTGCGATACAGCGCCTGACAGAACTTGAAGGCAACCCCGACACCGGAAAGCTCGCTTTTGTAATCACACGCCAACTGCTTGGGATTGATAATAGTGTTCGCCTTCGGAATCTCCCCACCCGGCTCATGATGATCCGTCACGATCACGTCGATTCCTATCGACTTGGCATACTTGATTTCCTCAACCGCTGTAATTCCAGTGTCGACCGTGATAATCAGACTGACACCGTTGGACTTGGACTCATCGATACCGTCCTTGGAAAGACCGTATCCTTCCGTCAGCCGGTTCGGCAGATAGAAGTCGACCTGGGCGCCGAGCTTGTTAAGCACCATGTACAAAAGGGCCGTCGCGGTGATGCCGTCAACGTCGTAGTCGCCGTAAATCGTAATTTTCTCATTGTCAAACAGCGCCTTGACGACCCGTTCGATCCCCTCTTTCATTCCCTTGAGGGTAAAAGGATCTTCAAGATCAGACAGTTTCGGATTGAGAAATCGGTCGATTTCCTGGGGTGTCGCAATATCGCGTTTGATGAGTATCTTTACGACGTTCTTGGGAATCCCGGTCGCCTCAGCCAGTTCTTCGACCAGCCTGGGATCGGGTTCGTCGGACACGACCCACTTCAGCGGCTTGGACCGGTGCGCCACATTCATGGCAGCCTCCATACTATTTATGAAGGCTTGGAAAGCAGGGAGTAAGCCGAGTTTTGTCGATACGCTAAAGCGCACGGACAGCCATTTATCTTGACGAACCGGTTACCCGGCCGTTCCACGCGGCCCACCCGGGAATCATAACGGGGCAAATCAACCCCTGTTCCCCTATTTGGCCTTGCTCCGAGCGAGGTTTACCCACCATACCCGTTGCCGGATACAGCCGTGGTCTCTTACACCACGATTTCACCCTTACCCGCTATACGGCGGGCGGTATTGTTTCTGTGGCACTATCCGTCGGATCACTCCGCCCCGGAATTACCGGGCACTCTGATTTTGTGGAGCTCGGACTTTCCTCACTTTAAATACGTTTGTCGTTTAAAGCGCGACTGTCTCTCCTACTTTCACAAGCATTCTGTTTTATATATAACACAAATAACGTTCAACTGTTGTTAAGGTCGCACGGTCGACCAACCCGGTCAATTAGAATCAATACGGCCGACGATAATTCGGTGCTTCCTTGGTAATCGACACCGAGTGCGGATGCGACTCAGCCACTCCGGCCGGCGAAATCCGCACCATGGTCGATTTTTCCCGAAGATCACTCAGTCTGGCGGCGCCGCAGATACCCATTCCGGCCCGCAAACCGCCAACCAACTGGTATACAGTGTCTTCCAGCGGGCCCTTGTACGGCACCCGACCCTCGATTCCCTCCGGAACAAATTTGCTCGCCTCCTCGGCGTGCTCCTGAAAGTACCGGTCGCTGCTGCCGCTCTTCATAGCGCTCACCGAGCCCATACCGCGGTAAATTTTAAACGACCGGCCTTCAAGCAGGACTGTCTCTCCCGGCGATTCCTGCGTGCCCGCAAACAGCGAACCAACCATAACCGCCTGCGCGCCACAGGCCAGGGCTTTCGTGATATCACCACTGTAGCGAATCCCGCCATCGGCTATCACCGGAATGTCTTTACTGGCCGCAGCCTCCACGGCATTCAAAATCGCCGTTATCTGCGGCACACCCGCCCCGGTCACCACGCGAGTGGTGCAGATAGAGCCGGGACCAATGCCAATCTTTATACAATCCGCCCCGGCATCGATCAATGCTTTCGCACCGTCGGTAGTGGCCACATTGCCGGCCATTAGCGGCACATTCGGATATTTCTTTTTCAGCGCCGAGACCGAATCGAGCACACCCTTGCTGTGCCCGTGTGAACTGTCGACACACAATAGGTCGACACCGGCGTTGACCAGCGCCTCGGCCCGCTCATCAAGCTCGGACACGCCAATAGCAGCCCCCACCCGGAGCCGCCCACGCTCGTCCTTGCAGGCAAACGGGTACTGGATCTTCTTCATGATGTCTTTGACAGTGATCATACCCTTGAGCATGTAATCATCGTCGACAATCAACAGCTTTTCTATGCGATGCTTATGGAGTAACTCTTTGGCTGTATCGAGGTCTGTCCCCTCGCTGACCGTGACCAGACTATCCTTTGTCATGATATCGCGAATCGGCAGACTGACGTCCTTGTGAAAGCGAAGATCACGGTTGGTCAAAATCCCGACCAGCTTGCCGCTGGCCTCGGTAATCGGAATCCCGGAAATTCGAAACCGCGCCATGACCTCGAGCGCGTCGCCGATGGTCTTGTCCGGACGCATTGTAATCGGATCGACAATCATCCCCGATTCCGACCGCTTCACCTTATCAACTTCATCGGCCTGTTGCTGCGGGCTCAGATTCTTGTGAACAATCCCCATTCCTCCCAGGCGGGCCAGGGCAATGGCCAGGGCGGACTCGGTTACCGTATCCATGGCGGCCGAGATTATCGGTATCTCCAATGTGAGATCGGGACCAATTATCGTGGACACATCGGTGTTTTTCGGCAGCACGGCCGAGTGGGCCGGCTGCAGCAGGACGTCGTCAAACGTCAGGGCATAGTCATTGTTAATTTTGACCATAAACCTCAGTCAGAAACCTGGCTGCCTCCTGAACCTGTGGCGTTTCTTACACTTCCGAGATGTCGTCATCCCAGTACAGAAGCCGACCGCAGCTTTCACAGGTGTGGATTTTGTCGCTGCGACGAATCTCCTGGACCAACTTCGGGGTCAGGGCCTTGTGGCAGGCGCTACAGGACCGGTTCTTGACCGGCACAACCGCCGACCCGCCACGACCCTTGCGAACCCGCTCGTAGACCGACATGGTACGGCGCGGCACATCGCGAAGGACACTCTTGCGCTCGGCCTGTTTGCCCTCAACCGTATCACCGATAGAATCGATCTTCTCCTGGAGGACATTCAGCTGCTTGTCATTGTTGTCCTGGACCTGTTCAAGACGCTCCTTGAACTCCGGCAGCTGCTTTTCAAACTGCTCGATCTTCTCCATAAGGGCCAGTTGAAGGCTCTCTTTTTCGGAAATCTCGGATTTGACTGCGTCGATTTCCGCAACCAGTGCATCGTACTCCTTGTTGGTCTTGATTGTCATCATCTGCTGCTGATACTTCGCCAGTTCCTGCTCTTTGGACTGAATCTCGATCTCGAGGTTCTTGCCGGCGATTTTGGCCTCTTCGAGTTCTTTTTCAGTTGCCTCCAGCTTCGCCTTGGCCTCCTCGACCTCCTTTTTGAGATTGTTCATCATGTCCGGGAGATACTCTTTCGAGCGCTCCAGCTCACCGAGGTCGTAGTCGATCACCTGAAGTTTTAACAGCAGCTCGATATCACTGTGCATGTTTCCTGTCTCCTTGGCCGACTGGGGGTTGTTCATGCGGGACTCCATAAGCAAAAAGCGCATCCGCCGTTTTTCTCCGGCAAATGCGCTTGACATTCACATTTCAGTGGCTGGCCCGTCCCTCGCATGCGACATTTGGGACGGACACGATAATTGATTGTTTTGTTCGCCAAATGATATAAAATCATTACCTTACATCTATCTATGCTGTCAAAGAAAATGGGCAATACTGGATTCGAACCAGTGACCTCTCGGATGTGAACCGAACGCTCTAACCAACTGAGCTAATTGCCCATTGCTTGCTATAAGCTCTATCCATGGGCCCTGCAGGACTCGAACCTGCGACCCGCTGATTATGAGTCAGCTGCTCTAACCAACTGAGCTATGGGCCCCGTTGGGCTTAAGCCTATTATTATACATTCGGTTCACAAAACCGTCAAGTCTATATTATAACTTTCCAAACAGCCCGTTGTTCCACGCGTTTTCACGACATCCAACGACACTGACAATTGCCCCTGGTATCGATCACGGCGGTCTTTCTTTGAGACGCAGAAACCCCTTGCAACATCCGGCCGACGCAGTATATTTAACATAGACAATCTGCTACATATAACTACAGGGAGGTTTACGATGAAGCAAATGATTCTCGCCCTCACCTGCGCGGCCTTGAACCTGGCGATACCGAGTCATACTCTCGCCCAAGGCGGCGCGGTTCTGGTTGACTGGGAAGGGCCATTCTGGTACAGTAATGTCACACCCGATTGCTACGTCCAATTCACTATGACGCTGGTCAACAATTCCGGACTCAACGTCACCAGCAGTACCAACGGATTTGTGCTCTATGTCCAGCCAAACCCCGGCCCCGTGAATTCGCCAATCGACGGCGCTCTGCTCGATCTAAGCGCCGGAATGATAGGCGATTCCCTGCCGATTTTCTGGGACGGCGGCACATTTGTCAACGAATTCAGTTTCAACGACGGTCTCGGCGCCGATACAGTCGGCTTTGGCGGCTTCAGATTGTTCAGTACCGGCATTCCCGATGGGGCTTCGCTGAAAAGTTACTACATCCGAGTGAAAATTCCCGAGGCAGTCGCGGGCAACTACTTGTGTCTTGACAGTGCTTTCTACCCGCCGGGCAACCCCTGGCTGTGGACAACGGAAGACGGCGGCAACGTCTTTCCCGACTGGGGCGGACCGTACTGTTTCCTGATTGAAACCTGCCCCTGCGGGTGGTTCGAATTTACTGACACCTCCTCGGTGGTCGACGCTCCGGTGTGCGGCGACACCGCCATCTATGACTTCTATGCCCGCAACATTACCAATCCCGCTCATCTGCCAAACTTTATGATCCTGGAAGGCCCGGGACAGATCGAACGAATCGATGATTCCACCGGTCGCTGGACCTACGTCCCGACACCGGCACAGATCGGTTCATCCGTTCACGTTGATATTCAGGTGTACGGCGACGGCGAGTGTGAATACCGTTCCGTCGATATCAACCTCGTAGACGGCACGGTCGAGATTGTCTCCGGCTGCGGCGGCTTAATAGAAACAACGGTCGGACAGACAGTCGCACACAACCTTTCCGCCACTTGCGGCGACTTCATCAGTGCGGTGGCGGCCAATTTCACCATGTACGGCACCGCTTCTATCACCCCCGACGGTGATTTTGCCTTCACCGGCGACCAGTACGACCGGGGTCTGTGTTCATTTGAGGTTTCCGCCTCCGACGGTACCGACACCTCAACCTGCAGTTTCAGCATTCTCATCACCGACCCAACCTGCTATCTGCGGGGCAATGTCGACGGCCACATGAACGGGGACATTGGCTCGAGAGATGTCTCGGATCTCACCTACCTGGTCGATTATCTCTTCCGGGCCGGCTACCCGCCGGCAAATTTAGAAGAGGCCGATGTAAACGCCGACGGCACCATGAACGTGAGCGATCTCACGGCTCTGGTCGACTACCTCTTCCGCGGCGGACCACCACCACCACCGTGCTCATAAGACCCGCGCAATCAAACAAGTCCATTCAAACCTCTCCGCTCCGGCGGAGGGGTTTTCTTTAGCCGTTACACCCATACTACTTCGTGCGCCTCCGTCGCATCGGGCACCTCTATCTTCTCGATATACTCCTCAACCACCTGCTCATCGACAACCGCCTCCCGCTGACGGTTCTGCTTTCTGATTGTCTCCAGCGGAGGCTCAATATAAACTACCTTGATTCGTGCCGACCGATGCCGCGCGATGCGGATCCATTTGCGCCGCATCTCCCGATTTATATTGGTCGCATTGTAAACAAAATCGGTACCGTCCTTCAGATACCCGATAAACCGCTCCTCGGCGCCGCGAATGACCGGCCCCTGATCATCCGTCCACGAGATCCCCAACTCCTTTCGAATATCGTCAAGACTCAACATCGGCAGGTGCGCGGCATTGTGTTTGTACCAGTAGTCCTTTCCCGCTCCAGGCAGCCCGGCCAACATCGTTACCTCGCAGCAGTAATCTTCCTCGTATACTGCTGTCGGATCTTTCAACGAATTACGAAACCAGAGGAACCTCGCGAGATCGTTCGCAAACGGATACGGCTGCTCGAAACAGTTCATCTTGTGACAGATCTTCTTATATTCTTCTACCCGATCCAGAAACGCCTGACGCTCCACGGAATCTCGCCCCAGACCATCCGCGACCGCCAGCAGATATAGCATATCCGAAGGTGCCCGCCAGCTGACATCGATTACCGTCCGCTCCGGCTTTGCCCGTTTCGTGATACTCGGGGGCGTCGTGTGATATCGGATCATCCCGAGAATACGCATCCGGTCAGCTAACGATAATGGCTCATTGATGAGGATCTTCCCTGCGATTCGCTGCCCCGCCGGACCATGATTGGGCGAGATAATTCTATCGGGGCGCTCCTCGGTTGTTGTCGGTTTTGCAACATCATGCAGCAGCGCCGCCAGATACAGCACAGCCTGGTCGTGCGCCGAGTGCACCGTCCATTCCGACAGTCCGGTCAACTCATGACAGACTTTTTTCGTGTGGGTCCAGACATCCCCCTCGGCATGCAGCTTCGGGTCCTGCGCCGTTTCGGCCATACTGGCTGCCCACGGTTGCTTTTCCGCCCAGGCCAGCAACTCCTGAGGAGCGTACTCGGTAAGATCCCTCTCACGCTGACTCATATTCCCTGCTTCCGATTCATTGACCCTCAGCTCTCCTGCGGCCGGTCCGGTAGCTCGATATCAAGCACCGCTTCCTCGGTCTCCCCGGCCTGCGCCACCACCGTGCCGTCGGACTGCACTACCATCGAACTTCCGCCGAATTCGTTCGTGCCGTCATCGCCAACCGCGTTAATCCCGATCACGGTCGCGCCGGTCTCTTTGGCCCGTTCCGTCAACAGTCGCCGGTAGTCATCAATTCGCACTCTTGGGAAGGCCGCCGGTATCACTATGTACGGCACGCACAACTGCGCCAGCCGGGTGAATACGTCCGGAAATCGAATATCGTAGCAGATTGCCGCCCCAAAACTCGCCAGCGGCGTCTCGAAAAGCCCCGGTGCCGTCCCCGGCTGATAGACTTGGTCTTCATTAAACGGCGGAAACAGGTTGATCTTGTTATACAGCGAATACCGACCGTCCTGATAATACACGTATGAATTGTAGAAGACATCGCCCTCCTGGCGCGCCGCGCCGAACATTACTCCGATATCAAATGCGCTAAGTTCATCCAGCCACTTCTGCAGCGGCGGCACCTCGCGCGGCTCATAGAGACACCCGGTCGCTGATAACTCGCAAAAACAGACCAAATCCAGCCCGGTACCATCGGCCGTAGATACATAGTCGCCAAATCCGGTTGTATTGATGTCTTTTTGTACTATTCGCAGTCTCATACAAACTCCTAACAGTTTGGGAGGCAACAATCTCACTTTATGGTTACACACCGGCGCAGAAAATGTCAACCGTCTTGAAAGTCCACATTTAGCCTTGACTAAAATCGCCACCAGACTTATACTGATTATAGTAAGAACAGTCTACGATCCCCACCGCTTTGATCCGCCAATCAAGCCGGAGGAGGAGCATCAACATGCAGAGCATCATAGCCTTACGGATTACGTAAGGTCCTCTTTACAGGTCTTTTTGCGATACATCCGCCGGATAACTGCTGTGTCTGAGAATCGTCGCCGGATCATGGGCTCGACTAAAGGGAAGACCGGATGCACACGTTCACACGAACTGTTCCTGAATGTGACCGACCTCACCGGTCTGGTCGACTTTTTGTTCCGCAACGGCGGACCACCACCGCCGTGTTAGGGAACCAGGCTGATTTAGCCTTGGATTAAATGAATTTCGTTCCTATATTGGAGTGGGCGTAATGCCCACTCCAGTCATATCAAATCCAGGGAGGAAAAATGTTACGACCCGCTCACTGTTGCCTCGTAACCGCCGCAATCCTCATCCTCGCGGGATCGATTTTCGCCGCGCAGTCGCCCTCTCCCGACCGTCGAGTCATCGATCCCCTCGTCTATAAATCCGTTCATTATGCTTTCCCCGGTGAACCCGAAGCCCGCGAAGGCACTGCTGTCCCGGTCAAACAGCCGCTCGGCTATGCCCCGGCCACCAGCTCTCCCGGCGCGCTTGTGGGCGTCACCTGGTACGATGACCAGTCCAACGGCACCATCGGCCGCCTCATCAACTGGGGTACCCACGACTCCCCGGACACGGCTATTGTGCATTTCAGCTGGATGTACCTCCCCGGCCCGGCGTTTGACAACCGCTCCTACCGCTACCGCCCTTACGACCTCACCAACAGCCAGTGGGGCGCACCGGTCAATATTCAGGATACGTCCGAATATGGTGGTTATGTCGGGATAGACCGCACCAATGACAACCGCGCCGTGGTCGGTGGTCACCGTTCCGCTCCGGGAAAGAACTACACCTCGACTTTCTACTGGGATACCGGCCCCGGCGTCGGGTTCTTCACGAATGAATCAGCCGTCCCGGATTCGGTAGAAAGCTACCCGCAGGCATCGGGAGGCAGAGTCCTCTGGCCGAAATTCCGCTATGTCGAAGGTCCGACCGATACTGTCCTGCATGTGATCGCCCAGCAGGCACTGCTTGATGCCGGCGACCCGCAGGCCATTTACTACTTCCGCCGTATCGGCGCCGACAACGACCCAAGCGCCTACTGGGACTACCCGCCTTACGTAATTGACTCGATTTACACGCTCTCGCACGATATCGACGCCACCGATGACGGCAAGGTCGCTATCACCTGGACCGCCAACCTCCCCTGCTCACCGGCCGACCCGGACACCGCCTCAGGATACGAGTGCCGCCAGTTCGTCCAGTGGGATAACGACGTTTACTACCAGATATCCAATGACTACGGCGTCACCTGGGAACCGCGAATTAATGTAACCAATTACATCACAACCGAAGGTGTCTCCGACTCCTTCCGCGCCTTCGC
Organism: uncultured Ignavibacteriales bacterium; assembly: GCA_964612145.1. GTDB lineage: Bacteria > Zixibacteria > MSB-5A5 > GN15 > FEB-12 > JAGNLV01. The sequence continues at coordinate 220,276 of CAZTBP010000001.1, forward strand.
TGACCTTTCGGCCCTCATCGATGCCAACAACGATTTCCATGTCGTCTGGAACGCCCGCTTCTGGCCGGCTGATGCCAACAACGGCGGTGATGCCGGCCTGGATCGCGGCAAGCTTTTCCATTGGTCCGAAAACGCCCCCGACATTCGCACCGTCCACAATTTTCTCTGGGACCAGCAGGTCTGCAACGGCGGCGCCTGGAATCTCAATGTCGGCAAGTTCACTGTCTCCGAATGCAACGGACGCCTCTACACCGTTTTCAGCCAGTTCAACGATGGCGCCTCCGGCCTCTACGATGACTGCGCCACCAGCAGTCAACCCGGCTTCCCGCAAGGTGCCGCCAACGGCGACCTCTGGGTTACTGTGTCCGATGACGGCGGCTACACCTGGGACCCCGCCCGCAACCTGACCAACAGCTACACCCCCGGCTGTGACTCAGTCGGCGGCTCCGGCGGCCCGTGTGAATCCGATGTTTGGCCCTCGTCCGCCGAACAGGGATCCGCTGTTGCCGCCAACCCAGCCGATGCGGTGGTTGAAGTTGTCGTACCGGCCGGCGGCGTCGACAACGGCTATTATCTCGATGTGCAGTATATCGATGACCCCAGCGCCGGCGGCATCGTGCACGGCGAGGGCTTCTGGCAGCAAGCCAATGTCCGCTGGTTCCGCCTCGCGTGTGTACAAGCGCAGCAGATTCCGAACCTGACAGTCCAACCGGACAACATCGAGGATTTCGTTCCCACCTGCAGTGCCGCCTCGTACGATGTGGTCCTGACCAACCTCGGTACCTCTGAGGTCACTTACAATGTCGTAATCGAGGAAGACCCCAGCGCCTATTCCGGCTGGCTGACAGTCGAAGGCTTCTCGGGATTTGTCAGTTCGGGCCTCAACAACATTGACACCGGCCAGGTTCTGCTCAACGCCTCCGGCGTCATCTGCGACTTCATTTCCACCTACGTCTCCGGCCGCGTCATCGTCCAAAGCAACGATCCTTCCTCACCGGACACCATCCCGGTCGAGGCCTACTTCACGGCTGGTTCAGCCGAATGCTGGGAACCCGATACCCTGTCCACGACCTGCCTCAGCCTCGTTACCCTGCCCAATGCCTCGGTCGGTAATCAGGGTACCGGTAAAGTCAATATGGACTATGTCAACAGCGGCGATTGTGACACGACCGCCGATGTTTACCTCTACGACGGCTCTCCGTTCGTTGGCTGGGTCGACGGCGCCGATACGGTCATGTATTTCTCAGTATACGGCAATTCCGCCCTCAGCGAAGTGGGGTTCCTGCCGCTGGATTGCGGCGAAAAGACTGTCACACCTGATTGGGAGCAGTATACCTCACAGGTCATGACCCGTGATTCGTCGGTCACACTGGAGCGCACCACTTACGCCCCCACCAATCCCGACACCTGCAACTTCGTCATACAGGAACTCCGTGTCTACTCCACCGACTGCACCACCCTCGATGCCATCACTATCGGCGATGTCATCGACTGGGACATCCCTGCAGATACCGGTAATCGAAACGGCTCCGGCTGGGATGACAACCAAAATCTCGTCTGGCAGTACGGCGCCGAATACGACCAGGACGACACCACCGAATGCCAGGACAACGACGCCCGCTACGGCGGTATGCATCTTGTGGGACTCTTTACCAAAGACGCTGACTATAATAGAATATACTCGCCCTTCGCCGCGTTTACTGCCGACAACCCGACCTACGTCTACAACAAACCGTACGGGCTCGACCCGGCAGAATACTACACCCTTATCGACAGCAGCCCCGGCTACTCCAAATACGCCAGTGCCCACCCGGACTCGCAGTTCGTTGACCTGCATATGTCCATGGCCTACGTGCATCAATACACTCTGGACGTTGGCGACACGCTGGTGGTTTACACCGCGCTTATTTCGCAGGAGAACGGGACAGAGTCATCGTTTGTCAATCTGAGCCAGGCGGCAGATAATTGGGCCTGCGACTATGCTATTCCTTCTCAAGCATGCTTCGGCTGCTGTGTTTACGCCGGCGATTTCAATCATGATGGCGGCGTGAGTATCAGCGACCTCACCGCTTTGGTCGATTTCCTCTTCCGAGGCGGCCCGAGTGCTCCCTGTCCCGATGAGGCCGACGCCGACGGCAGCGGCCAGATCGCCGTTTCCGACGTCACCTACATCGTTGACTTCCTGTTCCGGGGCGGCCCCCCGCCGATCTGCCCGTAGTGGAACGAGAGCACGGGTTCAAAACGTCCGAAAGGCCGGGTCGATCAAATCGACCCGGCCTTTCCTATAATGACACCGGCTGTCGCAATTTTCGCCACATCCTTGACGCCGCTCAATTTAATGCCGAGTATAGTCGATACTATCTGAAGGAACTTCACTTCCGGGCAATGACAACAAAGACCGCACGGGATACGGTCGGAACCAAAAAGGGGCCAATGAAATGAAGATACTCGTTGTCGATGACGAACAGATGATCCGTGATCTGGCAGTCAAGATACTAACCCGCGCCGGTCACGAGGTCATGACCGCTGAATCCGGTCGCGAAGGCATCGCCGCTTTTGAGAAAAGTGCAGACGAAATCGGCCTTGTCTTGATGGATGTGACCCTCAACGACCTTTCCGGCACCGACGCTATTCGCGAAATCCGACTTATCTCGCCGGACATTCCCTGCATCCTGTCCAGCGGGCGCAATTTTGAGGAGATTACGCTCCCCGGCGACCTCGTGGGACAAATCCACTACCTGGAAAAACCATACCGCGCCAGGCAGCTTTCCTCCCTGGTCAACGACATCCTCGAGATATAGCAGTTTGCCCGCCGTACCGTCAAACGGTACGGCAGAAGAAAAATCCCTTTAACAGCCGAATCGTTTTGCCTATTATCTTCTGATAAACGTCTGTTACGCAAATCAGGAGATTATTACTAAATGCGTCGTACCCTCATGCTTCTCTTACCCGTTCTTTTTGGTTTCTGTCTCAGTGCCACAATGTTATCGGCCCAGAAGCCCGTCCAGATCCGGCTCGGCTACTTTCAGGGTGGGGATCACCCCGTCCACTCTCTCCTGCGTGAGGAATTCACCCGGCAGCTGATAAACATGACCCCGGCCGATACCGAATTTGTTTTTGCCCCTCAGGGTTATGCCTCCGCCTCCTGGAACCGCGACAGTAGTAAGTTTTACGCGCAACGCCTGACGAATACACCCGGGCTGGACATTATCATTGCTGTCGGACCCTGGGTCGTAGAAGACTTGCTCGAAGCGGGCGAAACCCGCCCGATAGTAGGTTTCCGTCAGCTCGACCCGTACGGCACAGGGCTGATCGATACCACGACCGGACGCCCGATCGCCAAGAACCTGACCGTGCAAGACATGCCCGCTAAAATCGAAGACGATATCGCGGTCCTGCATCGGCTGGTACCGTTTGAGCGTCTTGGTGTCATGTTCTTTGCCTCCAATCCAGAAGAGCGGGAAGCTGTCATGGAGCGTATCAATAATGTTGCCGGTCAGCTCGGAGCCGAAGTCTTTGTCGGGCTCGGCGAAAACCGTGCGGGTACCTACGCTTATTTCAACGCCTACAGCAATCTCGATAAGCCGGTCGATGTCGTCTACCTCGGACCACTCTGGGGAATGGACATTGTCAAAATAAAGGAGTTCCTGACCATGCTTTCGCGCGATGGCGTCCCTGCTTTTACCTGGGAGGGCAAGTTCCTCACCAGCCGTGGCGCACTCGGCACCAACTACGCTTACGGCGTCGTCTCCGAGGCCCGTTACCAGGTTCTCAAAACGCTGGCCATCGCCCGGGGCGAAACTCCTGCCGACCTGGAAGTAACCTACCGCGGCGGCTCGGCCCTGGCTCTCAACGCCAAAACCATCGATAACTGTAACCTGGAAATTCCGTCCGAGGCGCTTCTCTCCGCCGAGGTCTTCCCCGCCCCGACCGAGAACGCCCAGTGGTTCAGCCTCGTCGAGGCGCTAAACCGCGCCTCGACCACCAATCCCGGCTACCTTGCAACGTATGACGCCATCGAAGCCGCCTCGCAGGCCGCTCGCCGCGAAGCCGCCGAATACTGGCCGCATCTCTCTGTCGAAGGCGTCGCCGGCTATCGCGACGACCATACCCTGAACAATACTGTCGAGCCAATTGACAATGAGCACTACCGCGCCAGTTTCGTGCTTGAACAGAAGATATTCTCACTCGAAACGCTTCGAAACAAACGCATCGCCGCGAAACAAAAACAAATCGAGGAACTCGACCAATCGCAGGCGCAGCTTGATCTCGACCTCGCTGTGACCGCCGCGTATCTCAACGACCTGCGCGCCCGTGAGGCACTCGGCGCCGAACGACGGTTCCGCGAACTCATCGAACGCTCCCTCGAATTAGCCGCAGCCCGATGGCACCTTCAGGGAACCGGTGAGGCCGCCATGATTCGCTGGCAAAGCGAACGCCAGCAGTCCATTGTTCGGCTCCTCGAAGCGGAAAACGCCGCCAACGTCAGCCGCCTCATGCTCTCCCTGCTGATCAATCTTCCGTTGGAGACCCCGGTTGCACTGGATACCGCCGTCGCATCGACTAAGAAACTCGCCGTTGACTACGAACTGCTCTCGCCTTTGTCGGTCAAGCCGAAGGCTCGCCGCAACCTGCAGTCGTTTCTAGTTAATGCCGCACAATCAAACAGCCCCGCCCTGGCAACTTCTGACGTAAATATCGATCTCGCCCGCGCCCGGCTGAACAAAAACCAGGCTCGCTACTGGCCCTCGCTGGACCTCCGCGCCGCCTTCAACTTGGTCGATGGGATCGATGACGGAATTGGTGTTATCGAGGAAAAGCACGATACCTGGTCAGTCATAGGCCGACTGAATTTCCCGCTCTTCAGCGGCGGCTCCCGCTACCGCGAAAAGGCCCGCCTCAAAGCCACTATATCCGAGATGGAATTCAAACGCGACGCCGAATCCCTCAACCTCATGGGTGATGTCCGCTCGGCGGTCGGCCGCCTCGTCACCCGAATTTCCACTCTCCCGCGAAACACCAACGCCAGAGACCTCGCCATGCACAGCCTCACCCTCGTGCTGCATGACTACGACGGGGGCAAGGCTGATATCGGTGACGTCATCGAAGCCTACCGGTCGGCAAGGGAATATGAGCTGGCTGAAATTGAAAGCCGGTATGACTACTTCATGGCGATGGCACGACTCGTGCATGACGTCGGCTGGTCCGCCTCCGCCAATTTCCGCACGTTCTACGATGAATTCCATCTGGGAACACGGAAACTACTCGGACCCTGAGCTCATCCCGAGAAAGAACGAGAGGCGTAGACCAGCCATCGCACCAATTCCCACAAGTACAGGAGCGAGAATCCTGCCAGAGCCGCCAGACGGGCATAGCGATACGATGGACGATCCTCGAAGGTCGGCACTCCCTCCCCGCACTTGACCTTAATGAACACCCGCGCATAAAGAACCGTCGAGAGCGCGATTAGCGCCACCGTAATCGGAGTGAGTACCGTAATCCCCCAGTCGAACCGGATCACGTAACTCCCCAGCAGTGCGGCAATCGCTGTAAATGTGTACTTGCCCGTTATGTTGGAACTGACCGTAACTTTCTTTCCCCGCAGGAGCACCAGCCCCCCAACCAGAATTAACAGGTCCCGCCCGACTATAATGGCCGCGAGCCACAACGGCAAATCCCTGAACAGCACCAGCAAAACCAGCAATGCCGCCGCCATCGCCTTGTCGGCCAGCGGATCCAGTGTTTTGCCCAAATTGCTTACCAGCCCCATTCGCCGCGCCAGCATCCCATCCAGACTGTCGGTCACCCCCGCCACTATCAGCAGGATCGCACAGATTAAGGTCGAGGTGTCATCGCCCTTCCACAGGAAATACCCGATCACCGGCGTGATAGCAATCCTCGAAAGACTCAGCAGATTTGGCAGTCGCCACAATTCCGACACGTAATTCCCGTCTCTTCTCTTTACGGTTCTTTGGCTTTGCTCAAAGCTACGCAACCATCGGCTTTCAGGCAAGCAGGATGGCAGACATTGGGATTACCGCAGACAAAGTATAGGCGCCTCCCCACACCTCGATCGGCAACAAGCCCTCGCCGGGGCACGTAATCCGCTTTCACCCATAGACATACGCCGCCAAAACAACAATGGCATTGTCGTTGCTCAATAACTGTTTCAATGCAAGTTAACTCACTTTGAAACGGGGTGATATTATGTCCACCAAGAACTTAGTCACTGTCTGTCTGGCCCTGGTCTGCCTGCTGGGTGCAGTAGCACCAGTCCAGGCCCAGGAAAGCGCGACCATTCAAGCTCTCGCCACTGTCATGGCCGCTCTCACCGTCACCGGTACCAATGACCTCAATTTCGGAACCGTCACACCGGGTGCCTCGGCCACCGTCTTGCCCTCCGATGTCGGCCCGGCCGGTGAGTTCACTATAACCGGGTCTCCCGCTGCCGAAATGACTCTGGAATTTACTCTTCCGGATTCATTGCGGACCGGTGGCGGAGCCGCGATGGATGTCGTGTTTGGATCCACCGACGCGACCTACGAAGACGGCACCGGCGGCGGCCAGGCTGCACCGGCCGGAACCGTCAATCCGCTGATCGTGGAAACATCCAATATCGGCGCCGGCGGTACCTATACTGTCTGGATTGGCGGACGGGTCGACCCGACGGTCTCCCAGAGCGGCGGTTCCTATGCCGGGACTATCACGCTGACCGTTACCTTAACCGGAAACTAAGACGGCGTGACTAGACATCCGGGCGGCTCAATGCTGCCTTGACAAAATCGACTTCCACGGTATCTTGATGATGTACCAACCCGGTCTCATCAGGAGCCATCGTGAAGTCAATTGTCTGTTTCATTTCTATCCTGACTGCACTCGCACCGGCGACGCCCTCAGCCGGGCAGAAACATGCAGTGCCACCGTCGGCCTCTGGTCACATTGGCGTGGTGGCTGAAGTAGCCGATCCGGTCGGACTTTTGAGTCCCTTGGCGGAGTCGGATATCTCGGATGGGGCCTGGAAACTCAGACTCCCGTCCTCTACTGCCGCACATCTGAGATTTACCGACGGTAAATACGGCTGCCTCCGCGAGTACACTGTTCTCCCCGGCTTTACGCTTAACGCCCTGCTTTCTGACGATCTCAATGATGTCGATACGGTAACGATCATCCCCCTCGGTCTCTGATGTTTTAAAGTTGATTCTGTAGCTGTGCCTCTGCTACTTCTCTCCATGACAAGGATCCTGCTGGCAATAGTCCTCATCATCATCATTCTGCTGGGCGGCAGTGCCGAGGCCCAGCCGACTGTCACCCGCGTAACCGATATGGCGTTCGGCACAATGTTTCCCGGTGTACCCAAAACGATTGACAAGCAATCCACCGATGCTGTCGAATTTCAGGTAACCGGCACCGCCGGGGCCGAGGTCGCCCTCCAGTTTACCCTGCCTGAGTATATGTCTTCCGGTGGATACACTTTGCAGGTGATCTTCTATGATGACGCCTGTGCCATTGATACGAGCGCTACACCCAACCAGTCCTCACCCGCGTACAATGACCTAAACCCCTACCAAACATTGATTTATCGTCTCGGATCGACCGGCCTGACGGTTTGGCTCGGAGCCAAAGCAATTCCCGGCCTGCGCCAGGAATCCGGCAGCTACACCGGCGATGTCGTCCTCTCCGCTGAGTACACCGGCAACTAGCCTCAAATACTCTGCCCTGACAGTTTCTTATACCCTGTTCAAATTTCTATCAAAGTCATTTTTCGTGCTGAAATTATGGACACCGGGGGTTATTCAAACCCTGCAAAGTGGCGATGACAGTAACAAATGTTACTTGATCGAAATTTAAACGATACTGTAAACATACCTTGGAGGGTGACATGAACACCACGAAACGCTTTGGATCGATCATCGTCCTGACGGTCCTGCTCATTGCCTTTACGTTTGGCGTTGGCCATGCGCAGATGGCAGTCACCAACACCGCGGACGCCACCGTGCTCGCCGCGATTTCTCTCGCCGCTACTGAAAATCTTGAATTCGGAAACGTCTTCCAGGGCGTCCCGAAAACAGTCGCCCGGACCGCCATCGGCGCCGACACCACCGCGGGTATCTTCACCATCACGGGTGAAGCCGGCGCCGGCATCAGTGCCCAGCTGGTTCTGCCGGAATACCTGTCCAGCACCTCCGGCGACGCTATGACGGTCACCTTCGGTACCACCGATATGGCGATCGATACCACCACGACCCAGGATCCTTCCAATGTCACAGCCACGCACGGCTGGGTAGACCAGGATCCGCGCTCGTTCCCGGCCGGTCTTGTTATCGGTGGAACGGCCCCGGCTGTCACAACCACCAAGATCTACCTCGGTGGTAAGATCATTCCGTCGATCTTCCAGCCCGCCGGCACCTATTCCGGCGACGTTATTCTGAGTGTCTCTTATAACGGCAACTAACTCCTGCTTGAGACAAATTCTCGCGTTACAGTTGCAAGTGCGCAGACCGCGCCCCAGTCGGGGCGCGGTTTTGTATTGGGGCATACCAAGCTGCTCCCGCTTCTTGTTGACATCACACGCCCCGTCCGTAGCTTACTTCCAAAGCACGATTAAATACGGAGGCCTCTTCCATGACTGTTGATCGAAACCGCGCCATAGGCTGCCTTGTCGGACTGGCTGTCGGCGACGCTGTCGGGACTACGCTCGAATTCAAACGGCGCGGTTCATTCAAACCCATCACAGACATGATCGGAGGCGGCCCGTTTGACCTCGAACCGGGCCAGTGGACCGATGATACCTCAATGGCCCTATGTCTCGCGGAGAGCCTTATCGAAAAAAGAGATTTCGATCCAATCGATCAGCTCCAGCGCTACGTGCGCTGGCACACCGAAGGACACCTCAGCTCGACCGGCACCTGTTTCGATATCGGCGGTACTATCTATGGTGCCCTGCAGGACTTTCGCGACACGGGACAGCCGTATTGCGGCGCAACCGAGGAGGAAACAGCCGGCAACGGCTCCCTGATGCGACTGGCTCCGATTCCGCTGTTTTATCTGACCGACCCGGAAAAAGCAATCCACAATTCCGGGGAAAGCTCCCGGACAACACACCAGGCTCCGCAGGCTATCGACGCCTGTCGCTATTTCGGCGGACTGCTTGTTTCTGCCGTCAACGGCGCGACCAAAGACGAACTGCTCGAGCCGCGTCACGCGTCAATCGAGGGGTACTGGACCAACAACGACCTCGATCCTCGTGTGGCAGCCGTCGCTGACGGCTCCTACAAGAACAAAGCCGAAGACGAACTTGACAACAGCGGCTACGTAGTTGCCACCCTTGAATCAGCGCTCTGGGCTTTTCACACCACTGACAACTATCGCGACGCTGTCCTGGCCGCAGTCAATCTTGGCGGCGATGCGGACACTATCGGCACCGTCTGCGGCCAGATTGCCGGCGCTCACTATGGCCTCGATGCCATACCGTCCGACTGGGTCGAAAAACTCGCCCTGCGCGACCAGATCATCCAGTTCGCGGAAAAACTCCTCCCCCAAAGCTGAAAACAGCCTAAAATAACTGACTCCTGCCTGCTAAATTTTTGAACAGGCCCGCCGATAGTAAAAGCAGGATGTGTCTGTTTCAAAAGTAAACAGGCTTAAAGGAGATCAGGATGATTACCAATGGGCGGCGGAAAAGACAACTCGTTCTCGCTGTCACACTTATTGCCATCGGAGCGCTGAGTGCAGCCACGGTAAGCCTCGCACAGGAAACAGCCATCGGCACGGCAACTGCAACCGTTCTGGCTTCAATTACGGTCTCGGCAACCAGCGCCCTTACCTTTGGCGATGTTTTTCAGGGCGTCCCCAGCACGGTCGCTGATAACGACGGCTCCGCCGCGATATTTGACATCTCAGGGCAGGCCGACGCCGGCGTGAATGTCTATATCCAGCTGCCTGAGTACCTCGCCCTCTCCGACGGCTCCGACCGGATGCAGATTTCATTCTCCGCCACCGACTGCTCCGTCGATACAACCGGCGCCGCCGACCCGACTACGATGGCCGGAACCAAAGGTTGGCAGGACGTAGACCCCCGCAGCCTCCCCGGCACTATCACCATCGGTTCCACCGGCACCAGCATTTACCTCGGTGGCAAAGTCACCCCGTCGCTGTTCCAGCAGGCCGGCTCCTACAGCGGCGATATCATTCTTACAGTCAGTTACAACGGATCGTAAGCAGGAAAAACCATGCCGAATAAGTACGTCACCCGCCGGATGTTCTCGACCATCATCATTCTTGCCGTCGTGTTGCTCGTGATTGTCGGGTCGGTCCGATCACAGTCTGTCGCGATCGCACAGATGAGCGCGACCATAGTCACTCCCGTGAGCGTCGTCGCCACGACGTCGTTGCAGTTTGGCTCGGTTTTTCAGGGAGTTCCCAAGACAGTCAGCCGTACCGCGGTCAGCGGCGATACAACTGCGGCTGTCTTCACTGTATCCGGTCAGTCCGGGGCCGGCCTCTCGCTCCAGCTTGATTTGCCTTCTTACATGAGCAACGGCGCCGGTGATCGACTGCCAATTTCCTTTTCATCCTCCGACCTTACCGTCGACTCACTGGCCGGTTCGCCCGACTCACCCGGGGCCGGAGCCTGGGTTGGGGTCAACCCGCACAACCCGCCCTCGGTGAATATCGGTGCCGCCAGCGGCTCGACCTCGTTATACCTGGGCGGCAAAATAACGCCTGCGACCCAGCAGGCACCCGGGACCTACACCGCCGATATCGTCGTCAGCGTGACGTATGACGGAACCTGAAAATATGCAGAACAGAAATAGAGAGTTCGTTATGACAAAACCGACATCACACCAAAAAAGCAATGTTGCCCGCCGCCTGATTGGCATCGGACTTACGACGCTCATCCTCACTCTCGTCGGGACCATTCAGCTCGGTGCCTCGGTCATGGTTGCTCCGACCGTTGTTTTTCTGTCGGAGAACAACCCCACGGGCCGTATCATTGTCCAGAATCCGTCGGATAACCCGGTCGAGGTCTCAATCCGGTTCAGTTTTGGCCTGCCCTATTCCGACAGCCTCGGCAACGTGCAGGTTACCCTGCAGGATTCCAATGTCACCGACCCCCGCTCGGCAATGGACTGGCTCAAGGCATTCCCCCGCAAGGTCATTATCCCCCCACGCGGTTCCCAGACGGTCCGCCTGATCGCCCGCCCGCCGCAAGACCTCCCCGATGGTGAATACTGGGCCCGTATCGTCGTCTCGTCTCAGGAAAGCAACCCGAATATCCCGGTCTCCGGCGACGAAGGGGCGATCCAGACCCAACTCAACATGATCATGCAGATGGCCATTATGGTCAAATACCGGACCGGCGAACTGGTCTCCGACCTCGAACTGACCGGTGTCGAGAGCAAAACATTCGAAAACGGTGTCTCGGTCTTCCTCAATATGAACAGCCGTGGCAATGTTTCCTATATGGGCGTCGTTGAGGCCAAACTCGAGGACGCCGACGGCAAGCTCATATCCGAAAACAGATTCAACCTCGCCGTGTATCGGGATCTGCGCCGACGCATAGACCTCCCGTTCACCGAGGGTGAATTCCGGCGACCATACAATGTTGATGTGCTCATCACTCCTGAGGGCCGCACCGATGTTCCCCCGGAAGATCTCATAAAGGGTAACGAAATAGAATATTCGGTAGATATCGACTAGATAGCGGCACGTATGCAAACCTTGCGCGCGAAAACTACTTCCGCTCTGCTGACAGGCGCCATACTCTGGTGCCTTTTGGCGTTTCTGCCTCAGCCACTCTCCGCTCAGGATGATGACTACCTCGAGGAGGTCGTCATCACCTTCCAGGTGCGCCGGTTGATTTCAACCGACATGTTCGTGCAGTACGACGGCGAGACGATATACCTGCCGGTCTCGACCATCTTTGATTTGCTCGGCCTCAACATTAAAACTGATATGCGGCAGAAGGTCCTTTCCGGCTATGTAATTGAAAAGAGCAACAGCTTCCGATTTGATCTCAATGACGCAACGGTACGATTCGACGGCAAGACACACCGCCTCCCGCCCGAGGACTACTTTCTCGGCACCACCGATCTCTTTTTACGCGTAGACAAGTTCGAGAAGTACTTCGGGCTCCCAATGATTTTTCAGTTCTCCGCCCTGCGCGTCGTTCTCCCACTTGATGAAAGTTTCCCGGCCTACCAGCGCCTCCAGCGCTCACTCGAACACAAACGCCTCCGCCGCGAAAGAGATCGACTCGGCGATGTCAAAAACCTCCCGTATCGACGGGCCATGCTCGGCGGCGCCGTACTTGACTGGAATCTCTCGGCCACGCCTTATGGAACCGGTGCGCAGTACTTCAGCACCAGTCTCGGTGCCATGATCGGCGGCGGCGACTTAAGTCTCTCCGCTACCGGCAACAGCGAAACCGGCATCCGGTCCGACCAGCTCTCGTGGCGCTGGCACTACTTTGTCGACACTGCCAGTATCGTCACGCAGGTCGAGGTCGGCGACCTCTTCACCGGCCTGACCGGCGGTCCCCTCTCACGGCAGCTTCGTGGTGCCGTCGTAACCAACCGGCCCCAGACCCAGCGCGAGTACTTCCGCACCATTACTATCGACGGCTACCTCGGCGAGGGATGGGAGGTGGAACTTTATGTCGACCAGAAGCTGACCGATTTTGCCCACACCAACCAGTCCGGGCGATATGAATTCTATCTCGATGTCTACTACGGCGCTTCGGTCGTCGAGCTGAAAATGTATGGCCCCAACGGCGAGATCCGCACCGAAGAACGTTACCTGCGCGTCCCTTACAACCTGATACCGCAGGGAAAGATCGAATACTCGGTCGCGGCCGGTGAAGCCAGCGCCGATACCCTCGGCGACTGGTACAGCCAGGTGTCGGCTTTTTACGGGCTCCGCAAAAATATCTCGTTTGGCCTGATGGGCGATATCCCGGTCAGTTCCGATGCCGCTGAACCATTTGCCTGGGCTGCCGAAGGCACCTGGCAGGCCGCCGGCAACTTCACGCTTGGCGGATCCTTCTCTCCCGGATATGTCGGCGGACTGGATTTCAACTACAACCAACCCGGCCTGCTCAATATCGATGGAAGTGTTTCGCACTTCTTTGAAAACGGCCTGCGCAATCGACTGAACCGACAACAGTCGGCGGTCATGGCCGTTTCCGCTCCCCTCCGAATCAAACAACGCCGCCTCAACTTGCGGTACTACCTTGCATGGGACCGATTCCAAACCAATGACCAGATCACTATGCACTACGGTTTCAATACCGGCTTCAACCGCGTCCACTTCTACTACCTCGGCAAGTACCGCGTCACGAAGTACAAGCAGCGCTCAATCAAGCAGATCATCTCCGAGGTCTTCGGATCTGTCTATGTCACACGCTGGCTTCGGCCCCAGTTTCGCGTCGCCTACGACCACACCGAGAACCAACTGGATCGGATAAGCCTCTATCTCAGTCGCCGTGTACTGTCCAATGGGCAAATCTCAGCCAGTATCGAACGCGATATCCAGACGAAAACCACTGTCTTCCGCGTCACGTTCAACCTGTTCACCAATTTCGCAGAGTTCACTACGCGCGGTGCTTACTCAAACGGTCGCACAACTGTCAACCAGGTCCAGCGCGGCTCCATTCGATACGACCAGGAAGCCAATGATCTGCTTTTCGAGCGCCACTATGGTGTTGGCCGGAGTACCGCCGTCGTTCGCCCGTTTGTCGATGACAACTACAACGGTCAGCTCGATCCTGCCGAACGCCCGGTGCCCGGACTGCGCGCCCTCGTCCGCGGCGGTCGCGAACGACGCGACAACACCAAAAAGATATACTACTATGATGGGCTCAACCCCTACGACGAACATCTCGTTCGCATCGACCCGATCAGCCTCGACAACCCCCTGCTCAAGCCGATTTACGATGGCTACCGCGTGCCGCTGAATCCCAACATGGTGACAACCATAAACGTTCCGCTGGTTATTACGGGTGAGGTTGAGGGCATGGTTAAACGGCAGACCAGAGACGCCTCCACCGGTCAGGGCGGTATCAAGGTCGAATTCTACCACCAATCCAAGGAATCCGTTACCGAAGTAACTACATTCTCAAACGGTGAGTTCTTCTACCTCGGCCTGATTCCCGGTCGCTACCGCGCTTATGTCAGCCCGGCCCAACTCGAACGGCTCGGTTATCGCTCTGTTCCGGAATATATAGAGTTTGAAATGAAAGGTGTAGAAGGCGGGGCAGTCGTTTCCGACCTGGATTTCGAACTCATCCCAATACAGCCGCAGGAGCCCGCACAGTAGAACTATTTACTCGCCGAATCAGCGTCAAAATCATCCGGCGCGAATTCGTCCATCCGGTGCCGCGTGATAACCCCCTCGACCATGTAAATCACGTCCTCAGCGATGTTAGTCGCATGATCCGCTATACGCTCAAGATGCCGAGATACCGACAGCGTCTGAATGTATGTCTGGATATACTCCGGATTCTCCCGCATTCCGATTTCGACATGATCGTACATTTCTCGATGGAGTTGATCAATTTCATCATCCCGGGCACACACCTCAAACGCCGCCTCCGCGCTCATCTCGACTAACGCATCAATCGAACCCTTGACCATGCCCTGTGCTATATCGGCCATGTGATTGAAATCGACCGGCAGAGAGAGTTTCTGGCGACCTGCGAGAAAGATACTCTGCTTGGCCACTCCGACTGCAAGGTCACCTATTCGCTCCAGATCGGAGTTGATTTTCAATACGGCAATCAAAAAACGAAGATCGACCGCGACCGGCTGGTGAAGCGCGAGGATTTTCAGGACATCCTCCTCGACCTCTACTTCCATCTGGTCGATCTCCCAGTCCGACTCCCGAACCTTCAGGGCCAGTTCCGAATTGCGATCCGCAATCGACTTTACGGACATGTGCAGCCGCTCTTCAACCAAGGCCGAAAGCGTAAGAATTTTCTTCTTAAGTCTCTCTATTTCTCTTTGCAGGTGCCTGGTCATTTCAGTGCGCTCCTAAACGCTTGTTCGCTGAAACGGATTATCACTCATTATCCGAATCTGCCCGTTATGTAGTCCTCTGTTTTCTTCAGCGACGGATTAGTGAATATCTTCTTTGTCGGCCCGAATTCAATGAGGTTGCCCTCATAGAAGAAGGCCGTGTAGTCACTGATACGAGCTGCCTGCTGCATGTTGTGCGTGACGATTATGATTGTGTAGTTTCTTCTGAGCTCCCCAATCAAGTCTTCAATCTTCGCCGTCGAGATCGGATCGAGGGCTGACGCCGGTTCGTCCATCAAAAGCACCTCCGGCCGCACTGCCAGCGCCCGCGCGATACACAGCCGCTGCTGCTGACCGCCGGACAGCATATACGCACTTTGATCGAGCTTGTCATTTACCTCATCCCAGAGAAATGAGCGCTTCAACGCCTCTTCCACTGCTTCCGTAACGATATGTTTCTCGTTTACGCCGTTCACACGCAGGCCATAGGCAACATTGTCGAAGACCGATTTCGGGAACGGATTCGACTTCTGAAATACCATCCCGACCCGTGTTCGCAGGGCCGAAACATCCTGAATATCGCGGTAAATATCCAGGTCGTCCAGTTTAACTGTCCCCTCCATGCGGGTGCCGGGTATCGTGTCATTCATCCGATTTAGTGTCCGGAGGAACGTTGATTTTCCGCAGCCCGATGGACCAATCAGCGCCGTTACGTGCTTCTCGGCCATATCGATACTGACATCCCGAAGCGCTTGGATGTTGCCGTAAAAAAACTTCTGATCACGAACTGTAATCTTGTAATAAAGGTCCTTGCCTTCATTCTCTGAGGCCGCGATACCCTCGGTATTCGGCTCCGGTGTCTGCTGATTCGGCCGTGCAGACTCCTGTCCAACGTCAGGACGCAGCATCTGAATGGTCTGATCTTTAGGTGTCATATTAGATTTATTCTCTGCCGGTTTATCGTTCTCATCAGGCATCGTGACGTCTCGCTCGGAGTTTGGATCGGATGATAATCGCAGTAAAATTAAGCAGGAACGTCAGGACAAGCAACACCAAAACCGTCCCGTAAAGAATCGGTCGCGTCGCCTCAATGTCCGGCGACTGCGTCGCCATGACGTAAATATGATATCCCAGTTCCATAAACTGATCATTTAACTTGCTCGGTAAATACGGCAGATAATAAGCTGCGCCGGTAAACATTATCGGCGCCACTTCACCGGCACCGCGACTGACGGCCAGAATGGCTCCGGTCAAAATGCCCGGCATCGCCTGCGGGATAATAATCCGACGGATCGTCTGAAGCTTGGTCGCCCCCAACGCATACGAGGCATCTTTCAACTCCTGCGGGATTGTCCGGAGTGCTTCCTCAGTCGAGATTATCACAACCGGTAAGGTCAGAATAGCCAGGGTAGCGGACGCCCAGATGATCGCGGGCTGACCCCATACCGGCCCAGCCTCGTCGGAGAAAAAGACCGAGTCGATACCATCACCGATAAAGAATATGAAAAAACCCAACCCGAATAGCCCGAACACAATCGACGGAACACCCGCTAGATTGCTGATTGCAATACGAATCAATCGTGTGATCCTTGAATCCGGACTCGTGTACTCCTGCAGGTAAATCGCCGTCAGGACGCCAATCGGTACCACCCCTATTGTCATCAGCATAACGAGCGCGACCGTTCCGAAAATCGCCGGAAAAATGCCACCGCCCTCCATACCGTTTTCAGGCGGATGGGTCAGAAAGTCCCAGCTAATCGTGCCCAATCCGCCGACAGCAACATTCCCCAGGATAATTAGCAAAATCAACGTGATCAGCCCCGCCGCTGCCAGCGTTAGCAGCTTCGGGATAGTGCCGGAGCTTTTCGCAGAAAGATCAAACTCGATCCTGTCGATCACTGAAATGTCTTTTTTTATTGGCGTCGGAATCTCGCTCATGCCGTTTTCCCCTGGAGCTGCTGTTTTAGTCTCTTCAGGAAAACTTCCCCACCCAGGTTTATCGTGAAAGTAAAGATGAACAGTAACGTCCCAATCATGAACAGCACGCTGTAATGGGCTGATCCGAAAACAACCTCCGCCAGCTCGGCCGCAATGGTAGCGGAAAACGTACGCACCGAATCAGTTGGGGAAAGCGTGAGCAGCGCCGCGTTGCCTGAAGCCATCAGGACTATCATCGTCTCACCGATCGCCCGCCCGAAGCCAAGGACGATTCCTGCCGAAATACCCGGCAGGGCGGCCGGCAGGACAACTGTCCGGGAAACCTGCCACCGGTTGGCGCCCAGCGCCAGCGACGCATCGCGGAGATACCTCGGCACCGACGTCATTGCATCCTCGGCAATTGTGAAGACGATTGGTATAACGGCCAGTCCCAGGGCAATACCGGCATTCAACGCATTCAATCGATACGTTAGCCCGAGCACATTCTGCACAAATGTCGCCATTACAAGCAGAGCAAAAAATCCCAGCACAACTGAGGGAATACCAGCCAGAAGTTCCACCACCGGCTTAACAATCTCTCTCATCCGCTTTGAGGCAAACTCGGCCGAATAGATTGCCGCTCCCACACCAAGTGGAACGGCGAAAAGCATTGCAATCAGGGCGGCTTTGATTGTCCCGACGAATAGCGGAAGAAGCGAATACTTAGGTGCTTCTGACTCCGGCTGCCATTTCCACGTAGACTCCCCGCCTTCTTTCCACTCCTGTTTGAAGACCATCTTGTCGATTGATGCCTCTTCCTTGACAAAGTCGTCGGTAAAAATCGGCAGAGCCTCCTTGAAAATAAAAATGAAAATCAGTGCAACCGCTATCAGGGCCGACAAGGCCGTGATCTGGATGAACCTCTCTCCAAGAAACTCCTTAACCTTGGACTTGGGCTTAAATTCGTATCGTTCCATGATGCCTTCAAACATCGGCGACAAGCCCGGTCAAACCGGGCTTGTCGCCGTCAATCTGATTTATAGACCGGCGTCAACCGTACTTACGGAAGCTGGTTTTCCTCGGCCCGCTTCTTCGAAAGCGGTACATAGCCTACCTCTTCAGCCAGCTTCTGGCCCTCTTCCGACAAGCACCAGTTCAGGAGCTTCTTCATCTCGCCTTCCGGCTTTCCGTTGAAGAACCAATACAGCTCTCGCGAAATCGGGTAGCTCCCGTCAGAGACGGTTTCAGCCGTCGGCAACACGGCAGCGGTCGTATCGTCAGCCTTCACACCGCAGAACTTCACGCCGGCGGCCCACGCCAGACCACCATAACCAATACCGGCCTTATCCTTGCTCACCGCGTTTACAACCGCGGCGGTTCCCGGAAGAGTCTGGGTACGGTCGGCATAGTCCTCTTGGTCCAGTACGTGCTCTTTGAAAAAGACATACGTGCCGGAATTGTTCTCACGACTGTACAGGATGATCATCTCATCCTTGCCGCCAACCTCTTCCCAGTTCGTAATAGCACCGGTGTAGATACCCTTGAGCTGGGCAATACTCAGATCATTCAGCGGGTTGGATTCATGCAGAAAGACGGCAATACCGTCAAGTGCCACTGACACCCGGAACGGCTCCACACCATTACGCTCTGCCAGGCGGTGTTCCTTCTCTTTCATGTCGCGTGAGGCTTCACAGATGTCTGTCGTACCATTAATCAGGGCCGCGATTCCGGTACCCGAGCCACCACCCGAGACCTGAATAACCGAACCCGGATTGTGTTTCATGTACGCCTCGGCCCAGCGCTGACCCAGACGAACCAACGTGTCCGAACCTTTAATCGTGATAGTGCTCTCACCAATCACCATACCGGCGGAAATCGCCAGTACACCAAATACAAACAGCAGCTTCTTCATCTCTCACTATTCTCCTTGAAGTTAGTCTTCATCTTGTCTCATTGAACTTGTCAATTGTTAGAATTTCGTTAAATCATTGCTCTTTTTTTTGACTATCGCTAGTATTTGAGCTGCAAGTCGATTTGAAACCGCTGAAATGTCTCCGGATCACCCACTTCGGTTCCTAAATCATTCAGGAAATAGGTCGCGTTGAGAAACATATTGGTGGCTATGGCATACCCGCCACCGAATTCGTGTCCCTTGGCATCGGTGCCGCCGCCACGGAAATCGGAGTCAGTGAAAATGCCAACCTGCGCATCAGCCTGAATTTCTCGATAAACATATCGCAACTCCCACGTCCCCGAATTCTTTGCCTTGCCAATCCAGGTACCCACCAGCCACCCGGTCTCCAAACTGTCCGCTGCGGTATTTTTTATGAAGTCACCGGCAAGCGTGATCGGAATGCCATTAAAGTCGTGCCTTAGCTCGCCGAAGATTTCCAGAATCTCATAGTCGTTGAGATAGGTGCTGTCCATCGCCAGCGTGTTGCCGTACGAATCAGTCGCATCATAGAAGGGTGAATGCCCTCCCGAATTGACATATTTGAAAAACCCGGCGCCGACTCCGACAGTAGTCTCTCCTTCGTTTAATCCGAAACTCACCATGCCCTGGCCACCACCCAGCCAGGAATCGTCACCTGATGAACTCTCGTCGATCCAGAAACCCGCGCCAACTGTTTGCAGGGACACGTTTTCAAGAGCCTTTTCGAATACGAGCGCGCCGCCCTCCGGGTTCAGATCGGAATCCCACAGCAACTCCGATGAACCCGGCTTGATAAATGGATTCTTTATCTTCCCTGCCGACAGCGAAAACGATGGCGTCTGCTTCGGTGACAACGTAAAGTACGCCAGGTCAAGTCGGATCTCCTTGGTTGAAAAGGCGCTGTCTAACGTCTGATTAGTTGACCCCGGATCGTCCGAACCTGTTGCCAACTGAACTCCTATCTTGGTCATCTCATTCACCTCGGCAGCGATGCCGATCCGGGCCCGAAGGCACTGCCGGTGGCGGGCATTCGTAGCGTCGCCGTCGCTGTCAGTTGCTTCGTGACGATAACGGAGGTCACCTTTAACCTTCACCTTTTCGGTCCAGTCTGCCGCCTCGACACTCGCAACAGTCATGAGTGGAAGTACGGCTGCCATTACGACTCTCTTCATCCTTGTACCTCTCTCCACAGGTAACGCGTTCCGGAGTACCCTGCTTTCTATTGTTAGAAATTGACTACAGTTTCGTTTACCTTGCTATCATTAAGCTCACAAAACTGTCACAGTATGTGCTTAATGTTAGAATAAGGTTAGGCTATCGAGATTTTGTTCTTTTTTTGTGTGCTCCGGCATCCGCCACGATCAACAGCACAAACCATTAATTTTACGTGGGATTTGGAAGCCGTAGAATGAATGTGCTGCCCCGCCCGACCGTTGATTCGACCCTGACCTCCCCCTCGTGCACCAGCGTGATGTGCTTGACAATCGCCAGCCCCAGCCCGGTACCACCCCCCTCGCGGCTGCGGGCCTTGTCAACCCGATAAAATCGCTCGAACAACCGTGGCAGATGCTGTGCCTCGATTCCCGGACCGTTATCACTGACGTATAGCTCAACGGCGCCATCGGCCTCTCTTGCCCCCACCGTCACCGCGTCACCATCACTACTGTACGTGATCGCGTTGTTTAACAGGTTGACGACCGCCCGTTCAAGGAGTGACTGGCTGAGCCTGACTATCAACTCCAGATTACCCGTGAGTTCCAGCTTAATCTTTTTCTTTGCTGCCCGCGGTTCACATGACTGCACAGCCGCCTTCAGAACACGTCCTACTTGCTGTCGAACCAGTTCAATCCCTTCTTCGTCGCCAACGTGCTCGATCCGCGAAAGTGCCAGCAGGTCCTCGACAATTGCGTTGAGTTGATTCACATGGCGTGCCATAATAGCGAGGAAACGCCGCGCATCGTCCGGTGAATCAACGGCGCCATCAAGAAGTGTTTCCAGAAACCCTTTTATCGACGTTATCGGTGTTCTCAATTCGTGCGAGACGTTGGCCACGAACTCCCGGCGCATATTCTCCAGTTTGCGGAGTCGCGTGATGTCATTGAGCACGATAACCGCCCCCATCGGTCGTCCGGAACCGTCTTGAAGCGTCGTACCATGCACCTGAAGCTGTCGCCCGCCAGTACCGGTCAATTCAATATTTCCCTCCACCGGCATATCAGATGAAAGCGTCTCCGCGACCAGCCTGTGCAGTTCGCTGTTTCGGACTATCTCATGCACTGCTCGGCCCTCCACCTGCTCCGGCGTGACCGAAAAGAGCCTCGCCGCCGACTCGTTGATCGTCAAAATGCTCTCGTTGGTATCGACCGCGAGCACACCCTCGACCATTGCAGCCAGAATTGCCTCCTGCTCGTTCCGCTGACGGATAACTGTCCAGATGCGATCGTGAAGCTGTGAGGCCATTTGATTCATCGCCGTCGCCAGCCCCGCTATTTCATCGTGACCCGACACCGGCAGCGAGTAGCTCAATTCACCGCGTGCAAACCTCTCGGCACCCTTTTGCAGCTCTTCTATAGGACGGGTCACGCTTCGAGATACTACCAGGCTGAGAATAACAGCCAGCAAGGCAACAACGAAACCGGCAAGCATAAGCCCCCGCGTGAAGTCAGTTATCTCCGCGTCAATATCCGTCAATGATACCGACGTCCGTACGGCCCCGACGGGACCATCCTCACCGGGAATCGGGACTGCTACGTACATGAGTGTCTTCTGAACAATATTACTGAAACGAACCGTGCTGCCTATACCCCCGGCCAGGGCCGTTGCGATTTCGGGACGCATGTGGTGAAACTCCATGTCGCGGGGATCTTCCTCGGTGTCCCCCAGAACCACTCCGCCGGCAAGAATCACCGTTACACGGGTGTCCGTTTGTTGCCCAATTGCTTTACACAGGGAATCAACGGCACGCATCCGGAGTGAAACATCACCGCCGGTCAACTGAGGCAGGATGAGGCGAGCCCGTGTCTTGAGATCCTCCTCAACCTGGTCAAGAAAGAAGGATCGAAGCGAATGCGTGGTGTAAAAATGGGCCGCTGCCAGTGTCAGTACAATAATGAAAGCATACGACAGAAATAACTGCCACAGCATCCGCTTGGTGCGCATTTATTTTTCCTTAAACCGGTAACCGACCCCTCGAACAGTCTCAACGTAACGGCCGGCGTCACCCAGTTTCTTTCGAAGGCCAACGATCTGGACATCCACCGAACGATCAGTCACGATCACATCATCACCTCGCACCTGATTCACGATTTGATATCGGGTGTACACCCAGCCCGGGCGACGAGCCAGCAGGTGCAGAATCTGGAACTCCGTGTGTGTCAACTGCACCGACTTGTCCCGTACCAGCACTTCGTGACGACCCGGGTCAATCACCAGCTCATGAATCGTAACCCGCGCATCGGAATCCTCGACTTCCGACGACTTCCGCCGAAGTACCGCCCGCAGCCGCGCCACCAGTACTTTCGGACTGAACGGCTTGGTCACGTAGTCATCCGCGCCGAGCTCGAGCCCCGTCACGATATCACTCTCTTCACCCTTTGCCGTAAGCATGATGATCGGCACCTGGCGCGTCGACTGCTCGGTTTTGAGCTGACGGCATACTTCAAGGCCGTCGATACCCGGCAACATCAAATCCAGCAGGATTAGATCAGGCTGTTCCAATCGAGCCATAGTCAGCCCGTCCTCTCCATTGAGCGCCGCCCTGACCCGGTAACCCTCTTTGCTCAGGTTGTACAAAATCAGTTCCTGAATGTCCTGTTCATCCTCGACCACGAGGATTGATTCCTTTGCCATATACTCCGTCTCCATCGGTTTAGCGACGGACACATTCCGTCATTAAGGTAAAAACCGTGCGGTCACAAGGAAACGATTAAATTTGGGTTAGAGTTTCATTAGGCGGCGTCCCGAAGCCGGCTTGGTTGACGGATTTGACCAGACCTGCCCATAAATCGTATCTTGACTGTATCATAAGCAAGGCACCTGATGCACTGCTATTTTCATGGAAATATGACGTTCTTTTGCGCGATGGCAGCTACCAGATACGACTGAATTCCGACAGCATTCGATAACCCCTCCCCGACAAGGCCGCCTGTTGATGGATTTGAAATGAAGCTAACCTTTACTGCTCTCGGACAAATCATACTTTTTCATGCGATAGATCAGCACATGCCGAGGGATATTGAGTTGTTTTGCCGCCTGGGTTCGATTCCATCCCGTCTTCTCCAGAGCATTGACAATGAGCTTCTTTTCCGCCTCGTGAAACGTCATCTCCGACATCTCCCGTTGAGCTCCCCCGCTCGTTTCCCCTGTCAAACCACTTGCTCCCCAGTCATCGGGCAGATCTCCAGCTGTCAATTCGTCAGACTTGCGCAGAATCACCATACGCTCGACAAGATTCTCCAGCTCACGGATATTGCCCGGCCAGTCATGCGTCTTCAGCTTTTCCAGCAGATCAGGCGATACTGTTAGCGACGCCTCGCCACCAAACTTCTCCAAGAACTCCTTCACCAGAATCGGGATATCCTCCTGTCGCTCCCGAAGGCTCGGCACGCGGAGAGGAATCACGTTCAGTCGGTAAAACAGGTCCTCCCGAAACGCCCCGATACTCACCCGTTCTTTCAAATCTACATTTGTCGCGGCCAATAGTCGCACATCTGTTTCAACCCGACTCTCCGACCCGACCGGCTCGATTGTCCGTTCCTGAATCGCCCGCAGCAACTTGGCCTGAAGCTCTATCTCCAGCTCACCGATCTCATCCAGAAACAAAGTTCCACCATCGGCAATCTCGAATTTCCCCCGCTTGTCCCGAACCGCTCCGGTAAACGCCCCCTTGACGTGTCCAAACAGCTCGGACTCAAGTAAATCTCTCGGAATCGCTGCACAGTTCACGACGACAAACTCCCGGTCCGCCCGAAGGCTCTTCAAGTGAATCGCCCGAGCAACCACCTCTTTTCCTGTTCCCGATCCACCGGTAATCAGCACCGTCGCATCTGTCGGAGCGATTTTTCCAACCATCTCCATCGTCTGCTTAAACGGCGCCGACACTCCCACTATCTTCTTAACGGTCGATTCACCATTTAGCCGCCCGCGCAGCTGACGGTTTTCGCTTTCGAGCTTGCGGAACTTAAGCGCCTTTTCAACCGCCACAAAAAGCTCTTCGTCCTCAAACGGCTTAGTCAGGTAATCAAATGCCCCTAGTTTCACTGCCTGGACTGCCTGTGACACCTCCGCATACGCCGTTATCAGGATCACTTCCAGGTCCGGCTGTACCGTCCGTACCTGTTCCAGCAATTCAATCCCGGTCAGTCCCGGCATCCGCATGTCCGACAACAGCAAATCAAAACGCTCCCCTTTCAGCGTCTGCAGCGCCTTGGCACCATCCTCGACCGGCGTTATATCATAACCCTGCTGCTGCAGCTTGAACTGAAGCACCCGCCGTAGCGCAGCGTCATCGTCGGCAAGCAGGATCCGCGCCGTCACGACTCCACCTCCTTCGGGATCGGAATATGGACTCTGAAGGTGGTGCCGTTTGCTGTGTCACTGTCAATCTCGATACTGCCGTCATGCCTCTCGACAATCTGCTTTGCAATCGCCAGGCCAAGGCCGGTGCCTGATGATTTAGTCGTAAAGAACGGATCAAACAGACGTTCCCGCGCCTCTTCGGATATACCGCTGCCGTTGTCGGTGACTTCGATGACAGCCAGCCCACCTTCTTTTTTCAGTGACACTTTGACGGTGTCACCGGACGACGACGCTTCCATCGCATTCAACAGCAAATTCAGCATCACCTGGTGTAATTTCTCGGAATCACCGCGCACCGTAATACCCGACTCAAGTGTCCGTTCAATCGTAATGCCCTGCTGCAACGCGGTCCCCTCGACCTGCTTCAACCCGCCGGCAATCGTGCTGGTCAGGTCAGTCATTTCGAATGAAGACTCCTGTGGTCGAGCGAATTCAAGAAAGTCCTTCAACGTTCCATCGATACGCTTCGTCTCCCGGGCCACAATGCCGCGAAATTCAGCTTTATCATTTTCCGAGGTATTCTTATCACACAGGATCTCCATCGCTCCCTTAATACTTGCAATGGGATTCTTGATTTCATGCGCCACTCCGGCCGCCATCTGACCCACCATCGAAAGCTTATGCGACCGCTCCAACTGTAACTGCGCCTCCTGATTCTTGCGACGCAGACGAAACTCACGGCTGATCAATGCCCCGGTCAGAATCGCCAGCGCATAGTAGAAAACAATCTCGGTCACCTCGCCGGCAAGATTATGCGCCCCGAGATCATTGATAAAGATAAACGGCAGCACCATTACAGAGATGACGGTCGCCGCCCACAAGCCGCCACGAATCCCAAACCACGAGGCCGCAATCACAATCGGGATATAACACAACCGGCCATGTATGGCATGTATCCAATGCGATACACCAAACAAGGGCTCGAGCACCCACCCGTAGTGAATACCGAGTGTGATGGCAATTGTCACTCCGATAATCGCAATTCGATACTTGTTCTGACACGGCATCGCCTCTTTAAGTTTTGTCGCCATACCACTATTAGTAGTAAAATCCGTGCCGGACCGGTCTTTTGTCATTCTGCTGCTCACGTGAACTCCGCTAACCTGTTGTACCAAAATAGAAAACTGTTATTGTTGAACCGTTCCACTAGACGTATTATACAATTATCGACACCGCGACTGAAGAATATTCTTCGATTATTGAATAATATTCTACAATTTTCGACACAAAATCTGGTCAGCAAAATAGTGAAGTCAATGAACGACAACAGATTGTATTTCTTGGCACAACCTTTGTTTATAGAGTAGCACAATGGTCAACGATCAAAAACACACCGCCCGGCAGGATAGGCAAACGGTCCTGCTCTTTACGGCAGCCGCCGCCATTTTAGCTGCCTTGCTCACACTCGCAGCAGCCCGGCCGGCCTGTGCCGCCGACCCAAAGCAAGTTGCCGACTCGCTATCCTACCACTTTGAACAGACCGACAATGCCCCGATCAACCTCCCGGCCCTGCCGACGCTTGACGATTACCTGGTAATCGCTCAGCGGCAAAACCCTGAGCTCCGCTCGGCCTTCTATCGATGGCGCGCCGAGCTTGCCAAAACCGGCTACGCGGGCTCACTGCCGGACCCGATGTTGACCTACGGCTACTTCGTCGAGAATGTCGAGACCCGCGTCGGTCCGCAGGAACACCGCCTCGGCCTCCGCCAGACTATCCCCTGGTTCGGTGAGCTTTCCGCCGGCAAAGCGGTCGCATCCGCCTCCTCCCGCGCCGCCTACCAGAAATTCGAAGCGCAGCGACTTCGGGTCGTTTATGAGACTGCAAAAACCTATTGTGATTTCTGGTATCTGGGCCGCGAAATCCAGCTCACAAAAGACAATCTTGAACTGCTCAAGTTCTGGGAATCAGTCGTCCGATCAAAATACAAAGTCGCACTGAAGACACATCCCGATGTCATCAAAGCGCAGGTCGAACTCGGCAAACTTGACAACCGTCTCGCCTCTCTGGAGGACCGGCTTTGGTCCATTCGGGCTGACTTCCGCGCCGAACTCAATCTGCCCGATACTATCAGCCTACCGGTGCCGACCAGGATGCCGGACATCAGCGAGCGTATCGACAACTCGCTCGTCACTCAAGCTGCAATCGAGGCTAACCCGAATCTCAAAGCGCTCAGCAACATTATCGAAAAGGAACGGGCCTCCGCTCGTCTGGCCGGCGCCGCCTGGGCTCCTGACCTTACCCTCGGCGTGGACTACATCGCTACCGGTGATGCCATAAACCCGGCGCTTGATGAAAGCGGAAAAGATCCCTGGATGGTATCAGTCGGCATCAACCTGCCCATCTGGTTCGGCAAGAATAACGCGAAAAAGAGCGAAGCCGAAGCTCGCGAACGAGCCGCCGAATACAGTCTTCACGACTCCCGCAATCGGCTGGTGGCCTACGTCGAAAAAGTAGCTTTCGAATTCGAAGACGCCCTCCGCCGCAACAAACTGTTCCGCGACGGCCTGGTGCCCAAAGCGAAACAGTCGCTCGAGGCCTCTTACACCGCATACCAGGCAGGCGAACTGGACTTTCTCAATGTCCTCGATGCCCAGCGGCAACTGCTTGACTTTCAGCTTGAGCAGGATCGCGCGACATCGCAGGCCGCCGCCAAATTTGCCGAACTGGAAATGATTATTGGAAAGAAAATTGATAATTCAATGTTAGAGAACTAAACTCAAAAGGAATGTTACTATGAAGAAGCTCAACCTTATCATCATCGCCGCGGCCGCCCTGGCCCTGTTTACCGGCGCTGCAATCGCCGAAGAAAAAGCCGAAGCCAGGGCCGAAAATCCTGAAATGAAAAAACAAACGCATTGTCCGGTGATGGGCGGGAAAATCGATTCCACCGTCTACACCGACATCCAGGGCCAGCGCGTCTACCACTGCTGCCCCGGCTGCTCACCCGAGCTGAAGAAGAACCCGGACAAGTATTTCAAGAAGGCCGCTGCCGAAGGCATCATCTTTGAAAATATCCAGGAAACCTGCCCGGTCTCCGGCAAGACCCTCGGTGAAAAAAACGTATTTGTTGATTACGAAGGCCGGCGCATCTACTTCTGCTGCGAGGGATGCCCCAGCGATTTCGAAAAAAATCCGCAGAAATTTCTTCAGGCCATGACTCCCGTCGCTGACAGCGAAGAGAACCACGGCCATGACCACGACGATCACGGTCACGATCACAACGGAGAGTCGCACTAAACAAGTCAACTCGCCAAAACGAGTGGACGGTGTGAACCGGAGACTATATGACTGAGGAACGAACACAGAAAAAGTCAGGACTGGGCAGTTACTTCCCGCACCGCCGCGCCATGATTGCCGTGATTGCGGTTGCCCTGGTGGCGTTTGCCATCGGTATGATGTTTGGCGGCGGCGACGGGGCCCCGTCAGCCGGCGGTGCTGACAACCAGGCACAGGTCGATGCCGAACCAACTACCTGGACCTGCTCTATGCATCCGCAGATTCAGCTTCCGGAACCGGGCAAGTGCCCGATTTGCTTCATGGACCTGATACCCCTGGAATCGGGGGACGATGCTGCGGAGCTCGATCCCAACCAGCTCAAGATGAGCGAGACGGCACGACAGCTGGCACGAATCCAGACGGCCGAAGTTCGGCGG
This sequence comes from uncultured Ignavibacteriales bacterium, assembly GCA_964612145.1. Taxonomy (GTDB): domain Bacteria; phylum Zixibacteria; class MSB-5A5; order GN15; family FEB-12; genus JAGNLV01. The sequence goes on from CAZTBP010000001.1 coordinate 248,371, forward strand.
GGGTTTGCCGAACGTGAAATCCGACTTGTTGGACGTCTGGCCTACGATGAGACCCGCCTGTCCTACATCACCGCCTGGGTCCCCGGTCGGCTCGACCGGCTCTTTGCCGATTTCACCGGTGTCAGGGTTGCCAAAGGTGATCATATGGTTTCCATTTATTCGCCGGAACTGCTCGCTGCTCAGGAGGAACTCATACAAGCCCGCGAGGCCCTCAAAGCTCTCTCCGGAAGCAGCAGCATCCTGCGCTCGACCGCTCAGTCTACCGTCGAAGCCGCTCGGGAAAAACTGCGCCTTTTCGGCCTCACCGAGAACCAAATCGATTCGGTCGAGAACGCCGATGTTACCGATGACCATCTCACACTCTACGCCCCGATTGGCGGAGTTGTAGTCGAAAAACACACCAAAGAAGGTCAGTATGTTGAAACCGGTGCCCGGATTTACACGATCGCGGACCTCTCGCAGCTCTGGGCAATGTTCGAGGCATACGAATCCGACTTGCCCTGGCTGCGCTACGGTCAGCGGATTGAGTTCACCTCGCCGTCATTTCCCGGCGACGTCTTCACTGCGATTATCACCTTCATCGATCCCGTGATCGATCCCAAAACCCGCACCGCCCGTGTTCGCGCTATCGTCGAGAACAAGAACGGCCGGCTCAAACCGGATATGTTTGTTACCGGTATCGTTCACTCACGACTTGATGCCGAGGGTAACGTGATCGATGACCTCCTCGCCGGCAAGTGGATCAGCCCCATGCACCCGCAAGTGGTCAAAGAGGGCCCCGGCCAATGTGATGTCTGCGGTATGGATCTCGTCAAGGCTGAGGACCTTGGCTACTCGACAATGTCCATGACCGATAAAAAGGCTCCACTTCTCATCCCGGCCTCGGCGCCCCTGCTGACCGGCACGCGCGCGGTCGTCTACGTGCAACTTTCTACCCCCGACGGCCCCATTTTCGAAGGCCGTGAAGTCCGACTCGGTCCCCGCGCCGGTGATTTCTATGTCGTCAAAGAAGGCATTGAAGAGGGTGAAGAAGTTGTTACCAACGGCGCGTTCAAGATCGATGCCGAACTGCAAATACAGGCCAAACCTTCTATGATGTCGCTGGCCTCAGAGTCCGCCGATGATCCGGCTCGGGAACAGTCCGAGGTTATCTCTACGATGGAGATATCGGCCGATGCCCGACGGGCACTCGACCCAATCTACGGCGCGTACTTCCAAACCCAGATGGCCCTGGCCAACGATGACCTCGACGCCACTCGCTCCGGATATGCCGACATCGCCGGGGCGGTTGAAGGTACTGACATGATGCTATTTGAGGATCAGGCGCATGATCTCTGGATGAAACTGGCCGTCGACATCTCTACTGCCGCCGAAAACGGCATGGATGCGAATGACTTCGACGAGGCCCGCACCTGGTTCCGCGACCTCTCCGAAGACATAATCGATCTCCATACCGCCTTCGGTCACTCCGGCTCCGAGACCTTTTACCTGACCTATTGCCCGATGGCTTTTGACAATGATGGCGCCTACTGGATGCAGACCGAGAACGTCGTCTGGAACTCCTTTTACGGTGAAGCCATGCTTCGCTGCGGCGAAATCAAAGATTCCCTTCCGCCCGACACGGAGGTCACTGAATAACCATGGCTCCCGAGACTCGATCACCGCAGCCGAAATCCCTCCTCGAACGCGTTATCGGCTATTGCCTCGATAACAAGCTGGTCGTCATCCTCGTAACACTCGTCCTGATCGCATGGGGTATCGGTGTTGCCCCCTTTGACTGGCGGCTCGGCGCCGTCCCGCGCGACCCGGTACCTGTCGATGCCATCCCCGACATCGGTGAAAACCAGCAAATCGTCTTCACCGAATGGATGGGCCGTTCGCCACAGGATGTCGAAGACCAGATATCCTACCCTCTAACTGTTTCACTCCTCGGCATCCCCGGCGTCAAATCTATCCGAAGCTACTCGTACCTCGGCTTTTCAACGATCTATGTCATTTTCAAAGACGACGTCGAATTCTACTGGTCTCGTTCTCGCGTCCTGGAAAAACTGAATTCACTGCCCGCCGGCACCCTGCCGCAAAATGTCCGGCCCTCACTCGGCCCCGATGCTACTGCACTCGGCCAGGTATTCTGGTACACCCTTGAGGGCCGCGACCCCGACGGCAACCCCACCGGCGGCTGGGATCTGCATGAGCTCCGCTCGATTCAGGATTTCCAGGTCCGCTACTCGCTCCAATCCGCCGACGGCGTCTCCGAAGTCGCATCGGTCGGCGGCTTCGTCCGGGAATACCACATCGATGTCAACCCCGATGCCATGCGAGCCAACGGCGTCAGCCTGACCGATGTCTTTAAAGCCGTCCAGATGTCCAACGTCGATGTCGGCGCCCGAACCATTGAGATCAACCGAGTCGAATACGTCATTCGCGGTCTGGGCTTCATTGAGAACCTCGCCGATATTGAAAACACTGTCGTTCGATCAACCAACAATGTTCCAATCCGCATCAGTGATGTCGCGACCGTCAACCTTGGCCCCGGCATGCGCCGCGGCGCCCTTGACAAGGGCGGTGCCGAAGTTGTCGGTGGCGTGGTCGTCGTCCGCTACGGCGAGAACCCACTTCAGACAATTAAGAACGTCAAAGCCAAGATGGCAGAAATCGCCCCCGGATTGCCGAAAAAGACCCTCTCCGACGGCACCGAGTCGCAAGTCACAATTGTCCCCTTTTACGACCGCACCGGCTTAATCTACGAAACGCTCGAAACCCTCAACACCGCGCTGGTCGATGAAATCCTGGTCACCATCATCGTCGTCATCATCATGGTCATGCATTTCCGCAGCTCACTGTTAATCTCCGGCCTGCTGCCCCTGACCGTCCTGATGGTCTTCATCGGCATGAAACTCTTCAAGGTCGACGCCAACATCGTCGCACTGTCGGGGATAGCAATCGCAATTGGGACCATTGTTGATATGGGGGTGGTCATCACTGAGAACATCCTCAGACACCTTGACAAAGCACCACCCGGCGCCAATCGCCGTAATGTCATTTTTACCGCCTCCTCCGAAGTCGGCGGCGCCGTCCTCACCGCCATCGCTACCACCGTCGTATCCTTTCTCCCGGTCTTCACGATGGAGGCTGCTGAAGGTAAGCTCTTCAAACCGCTTGCCTACACCAAAACCTTTGCCTTGGTCGCCTCGGTCATCGTCGCCCTGACTATCATTCCGCCATTCGCACACATGCTCTTCTCCCGTACTCGCACAAACTCCGAGCGTCTCCGTCTTCTGCTGCGCGTCGGCCTTGTTCTCGCCGGTATTACTGCAATGATATGGTCCTTCTGGTTGAGCGGTCTCGCCCTGATTATCGTCGCTGCTTACCTGCAGTTTAGCAGGGCCCTTCCGCGACAATACCGGAACCTTACTCCAAAGATCGTTAACTACGTGATTGTAGTCATTGTTGCCTGGCTTCTGGCCGAGCACTGGTTGCCGCTTGGCGTACAGACCGGTGTCTTCCTCAACTTCATTTTTGTCGCAGTCCTGCTCGGCAGCATTCTGCTGGCCTTCCAGCTCCTGATTCGGGTCTACGAACCGATCCTCCGCTGGTGTTTGGACCACAAAAAGACCTTTCTTGCGATCCCGGCCCTGTTGATAGTTCTCGGCGCCAGCATCTGGCTCGGCTTTGACTCGCTCTTCGGCTTCATGCCTAACTGGGTTAAATCATCGTCGCCCTATGTCTCCCTGCACCACACCTTCCCCGGTCTCGGCAAAGAGTTTATGCCCGACCTCGACGAAGGCTCCTTCCTGTATATGCCCACTACGATGCCGCATGCCTCCATAGGTGAGGCCCTCGAAGTCCTCCAGATTCAGGACAGGGCCTTCAACGCTATCCCCGAGGTCGAGTCCGCAGTAGGAAAACTCGGTCGCGTCGACTCTCCTCTGGATCCGGCGCCGATTTCCATGATCGAAACGATCATCAGTTACAAGTCGGAATACAAGCTCGATGAGTCCGGACACCGGATGAAATTCCGCTATGATGACGACACCGACGAATACGTTTGCGATGAAAACGGCCGGCTGATTCCCGATGACGATGGCCGCCCGTTCCGCCAATGGCGTGATCATATCAACTCACCCGATGACATCTGGCAGGAAATTCTCAGGGCCGGAAAACTGACCGGAACCACCTCCGCGCCCAAGCTCCAGCCGATCGCAGCCAGGATCGTAATGCTCCAGTCCGGTATGCGCGCCCCCATGGGCGTTAAGATCAAGGGCCCCGATTTAGAAACAATCGAACGGGTCGGCCTCCAAATCGAGAAGTTCCTGAAGGAGGTACCCTCGGTGAAGGCCAACACGGTCATCGCCGACCGCATAGTCGGCAAACCCTATCTCGAGATAGATATCGACCGGGAGAAGATCGCCCGTTATGGCATTCACATCCGCCAGGTGCAGGATGTAATCGAGGTCGCCATCGGCGGAAAACCGCTTACCAGCACAGTCGAGGGCCGCGAACGATACTCGGTCCGGGTCCGATATCAGCGTGAACTGCGAAGCTCCCTCGAATCACTCGAACGGATAATCGTCCCTGCCCCTGACGGCACCCAGATACCCCTTGGTGAACTGGCCGAAATTAAGTTTGTCCGGGGCCCCATGGTCATTAAATCAGAGGATACCTTCCTCATCGGCTATGTCATCTTTGACAAGAAACCGGACTATGCAGAAGTCGATGTCGTCAACGATGCCCAGAAGCTGCTGGGTTCGAAAATCGACTCTGGGGAACTTGATATCCCGGCCGGTGTAAGCTACAGCTTTGCGGGCAGCTACCAAAACCAGATTCGCTCCGAACGCCGCCTCCGGGTCGTTTTACCTCTCTCGCTTGTTATCATCTTCCTGATACTGTACTTTCAATTCCGAAAAGTCCCCACAGCCCTGCTGGTATTCTCTGGCATCTTTGTCGCCTGGTCCGGTGGGTTCCTTATGCTCTGGCTTTATGGCCAGGACTGGTTCCTCAACTTCGCGCTGTTCGGGGTCGATTTCCGAGAACTGTTCCAGGTACGAACTTTTAACCTCTCTGTCGCCGTGTGGGTCGGCTTCCTGGCCCTGTTCGGCATCGCTACCGACGATGGCGTCATTATTTCAACCTATCTCAAGCAGGTTTTTGACCGCGACAAACCCAAAACGGTTAAGGATATCCGGGAAGCCACCGTCAAGGCCGGAAAACGCCGTATCCGTCCGGCCCTCATGACCGTCGCTACCACCATTCTCGCCCTTATTCCGGTCCTTACCTCGACCGGCAAAGGTTCCGATATCATGGTGCCTATGGCCATTCCGTCATTCGGCGGTATGACCGTCGTGATTATCACAGTTTTTGTCGTCCCAGTGCTGTACTGCGCGATAGCGGAGAAGAAACTGAAAATTAGTTACAATAAACCGCAAACCACTGAATAGACTCCTGCAGGAGGTTCGAATATGTCTCGCATCCTTACGCTCACACTGGCGCTGATCGCCGCCGCAGCTATTCTCATGGCCGGAGCCGGCTGCGACGACGAATCATCCGGATCGGTCGACCCGAACAGCTCCCAGTCGCCCCGCCTGATCAGCGTCTTCCCGAACGATGGAGCATCGGGAGTCCATCCCGGTACAGATATGCACCTGACATTCAACACTCCAATGGATACCGCCTCGGTCCACAGCGCTTTTCACTTTACTGGCGGCGAAATCATGCACGAGTGGCTGGACTCGCTGGAACATCACATCGACAGCGGCGGGATGATGGGGGACGGCCATATGGATGGTCATCATCTTATGAATATGGAACATATGATGAACTGGATGGACAGTGTGGAAATCCCCGGTCACTTCATGTGGAACGACTCCCTGGACAGCTGCACTATTTCACCAGACAGCAGCCTCATGCCCGGGACAGACTATATGATGTTCTTCTACGGTGAGATGCACGATCACACCGGCAGACACCACCTCAATATAGGCGACCTCCCGCCGGATTCCATCATGTTCCGCTTCCGGACAGCGCCATAAGCATGTAACAAATCACAGCCACGATGGCCGTAAGGTCCTCGTCGTGTTTAAGCCCGGTACGATAATTCGTGGCCGGGCTTAACCCTATTTCCACCAAGTAAACTGAACGGGTATGATTAAAATGTGACGGTCACTCCCACGACCGTATAATGCACCAGCGTGAAGTTGTACACTTCATCGTTATCGACACCTCCTTCAAGGATCCGATATCCGCCCTTTAACGCGGTCCGATTCGTCATCCGGTAGCGCAGCGCCACCAGCACATCTTCCGCCCGCCCCTGCGGCGCCGCCAGCGCGTCCGCGATAACTTCTACTCCCATTCGCTTCCCAAAACGCCAGTCCAGCGCGAAATTCAGAAGCGGTACAAAGCCGGTGTTGGTCTTTTCCGCTTTTTTTTCTGCATCTTCAACCGAAACCGCAGCATCACGGACTTTCGCCGTAAATCCTACTCCGAGATCAAGGTGCTCTGACCGATAAATCCCATACCGATATGTCAGGCGATATGAGTCAAACCGGAATTTCGACACCACTGATGTCCCCGGATCAAATGTCGCTCCCTCAAATCGAATCGAACGATTGAATGCGCCTTCCGCCTCCAGCCGCAAAGGAGCGACCAGCAGCGACAGCGAGTGGCGTTCACTCATTAACCACGTGCCCCTTACGCGCCAATACGCTGCCGGATCGGCGTCGAGATCTTCAACAAATGAAAACTCCGTTCCAACATCACCCGGAATCCGAATGTCATTATAGCCCGGAAATGCCCCGCCGGCCTGCACGTCGATTTCGACCGACTGCGCCCGCCCGTCCGTCGCACCGAGTAACAGCAAGAGATTCAGAAACAGCCTTTTGATTATCATCATACAGAACAAAGCCCGCCAATACATCGGCGGGCTTTTTCCAAAATCTTGCCAGGTACGTGCGGGGCCACTCTATTACTCGCTCTCCAGGATAATATCCTCGGCGACCTCAGCAGTAAACACTGAATCGGTCGGCACTTCACCCTGGCCACCTTTTATAAGAAGGCCGAATCCGAGAATGTACGAAAGCGTCTTCTTGCCCTTACCTTTGTTTTCAAAAGCACCCTTCAGCTTGATCATCTTCTCCTCGGGCGATTTGAATTCCCCTTTCGGCTGAAGTTCCTGGAACTCTACGGCAATCATCCCGGGCTTGCCGGCGCGACCGGCTTTCTCGACCTTGGTTACCATGGCCGTTCCGGTAGCGCCTTCTTCAACAACTGTCGTTCCCCCGATCTTGATCGGCTCGGCCAGCGTTATCAGCAGCGGCACTCCCTCGGATACGTCGCCGGAATTGACTTTCATGTTCGAGTCAAATTTCAACTTCACCGGGTGCCCGGCCGGAAGCTGCACTATGCCCGCCAGTGCCGGCACCGCCGCCAGCAGGAGCCCCGTCACGAGCAAAATCGGCAGGCCGATCTTTGGTATTCTGAAAATCATGAGCAACTCCACATCCTTCTATGCCTGTCGGCTATTTTAGTTCCGGCAACCGATCCTTCAGTGCCGGTTCAAAACGAAGTGTTATCGTCTGGTTCACATTATTAAATGAAATATCACCGTCAATTTCAAACAAGCTGTATTTGTCTGAAAACACCCTCTTGTCCGCTGGATTTCGTCCGTTCTGACATGTCGCAGCCGATGTATCCAGCGCAATATGAATATCCTGTCCCGGTCTCCACCGGAGCTCGATTTCGCGCCCCTGAAGAATCATGTCAAGCTCGGTCCAGGCCGGATCCTGACCCGAGTCGGTCACCTGGATGTGCAGGTGGCTGCCACCCGGCACATTTTCCACTTTCACCGTATACGTCCGGAATCGACCCCACTTGTCGACTTCGTCAAGATAGGCTTCAATCCGCCGCCGGTTCTTCACATCCGACGGGTCAAGCTTATTGAGAATATTCCGGAGATCACGCTTCACCCGATCCAGACGATACGTCGGATCCTCGTTGCCATTGATGCGATCGACGATTGCTTCATCAAACTCCATCGCCGTCTTCACGGCCTCAGCCTGTTTTGCCTTTTCCACTTTGCGTGCGAAGAAGGCCTCCCCAAGCTCCTTTTCCGCAGAACTTATCTGGTCTCCGTACAACTGATCGTACTGTGTGGCCTGCGTCTTCAGCGCATCCCATGTGACCGTGTCCCTGGGGTTCATCAACGCCCGAGTGAACAATTTCCAGTACGTCAGCGCCCGTTCGGAACGCTGATACAAATCGGTTGTCGAATCACCCTCGTGATACTGGTTCAGCGTCGCCAGGAGGTTGTCATGAATCTGTCGAGTGGTAATCGATGAATCGACCGGGCTGACCTGCGGCCACAGGCTTGAATCACTCACGATCGACGCAAACTGCGAGATCGCCTGGTTCAACCGCTGCTCGGCGTCGGCTACATTGAACTTGTTATACACTTCGTAGATGCGCTTTGCAGGCGCTTCATAGGCCCGGAAAAAACTTCTCACCATCCACGACCGCGAATATTGATCATACGCTCGCCCGATCCGACGATGCTCCTCGGTACTCGCCGCCACCATGTTCCCGTCATACGGTTCCAGCGCATTTTCCTCGATCCGAACAGTATCCGGTAACTGCCACCAGAAATGATAGGCGAACGGTATCGAAAATATCACTATCCACACCAAGGCCAGCATTGCCGCCCAGCGCGCCACGCCCCGGAACCGGGAAATGCGACGGTTATTCACTACCGAATTCAGCAGCCAGTACATCGGCTCCTTCACGCCGTACGGAACCGGCTTGCGCGGCGGCTTGTAAATCGATCGACCTACATCGGTACCAATTTTCTCCGGTGTCTGGCCGGTATTCGTACTGAAAAAGATCTGGAAATCCAGAGTACGCCCTACTACCAGCCGGATGAAGTCGCGTAACTTCAGCAGTAGTTCCCGTACCGAACCGGCCCAGGCCGAATTGTCCCGCAGCCGATTGCTGTCCAGCACCCGCTGGATAAAAATATCAAAATCTTCCGCAAGAATAGACTCATCACCGGTGGGTACCAGAACCGTCTGGTCCTCCCCCGTGAAACCCGGCAGAATATCCGCCTTGGTCACCACCAGAGCTATCGGGACCGGCAAACGAGATCCAAGCGGTGCTATCTGCTCGATGATATTAACGAACGAAGCCACATGCGCCTGATTCTGTAATTCCGCCTGAAGCAGCTTGGGATCATAGAAGAACATCAAGCCGTCAGCATTGACCAGAAAATCGGTCACATCATCCTTCTGCTCGCTCGACTCATTGATGTCAATCGCTTTGCCGGGATAATCCAGCGTCACGACATTCATCTTGCCGCCGCCGTCTACCGTGGCATTAAACTGAAGCACCTTCGACGTCTCGGTCGGCTCGGGGAACTTCTGCTCGCCGCGAAGGTCCACTGCAGTCCCGGACTCCACCGCGGTCGACAAACCCCAGATTGAACGATAGTGGGCGAGGAACTCCGAAGCCGTGGCGTGATCACTGACTGAAATCTGAAGTCGACGGTCAGTCTTGCAGCATTCGTGAAGGACCGTGAAGTAGCACGTCTTGCCGGAATTTGTATGGCCGACCACGCCGACTCGCGTCCCCGACGGATACGAAGGCTGGGCGCCGCCTTTCTTCTTTCCGCTCTTGGCTTTCCTGGCGCCCTTCTTGAAAAATCCAAATATTTTACCGAATTTCATACTGTTTCGCCTTACCGTCCCCGTTGTGGTCCGGCCTGCTTTTGCACCTGGTCGGCCCGCTGCTTCAGTTGGTCCAGCCGCTCATCGGTGTAGTCAAGCCACTTCATCGGCACCCAGATCGCGGACCAGACTGCGATGACAATCACCAGCGAATACCAGAGATACGCCGCCTTCCGCTGCCGCATCACCAGCCGGAAATATCGCCAACTCGAAAATGCACCGCCGATCCGGCCCAGCGTCTCCTTGAACCAGGCCGACAACCGACTCCAGAAACTCGTCGTTACCAGGTACGACCAGTCACTCAGGTATTCCCGCTGCACTCGGCCCTGAACCGCCATCTTTTTGAACTTGTCCAATTGAAGCAAGTTGTGCTCGAGCGAGGAACGGTCCTTGATTAAATCCTCCCCGTACTCCAACCGGCGCCGCGCCAACAGGAGGAATTGAGACGACACCGGCATCCTGTCAAATTCTTCTACCGAAGTATCAGCCGGGACACGAGAGCCGTACTCGTTCATGTACCGCGCAAATTCATTGAGAAAGAAACTGTTGAGGCGCAAATCAAAATTCAGACTGCCGTCGGCAAAAAGTTTCGGTACCAGGTGCTGCCCGAAGTACGGCACATCCTGCTTCACTTCCCGCTGCCCGCGGCAATACAAATACGCCTGATTCGACTGCCCGTCGACATCCGATTCAACCTCGAAATACGAAATCAGCAGCTGGACCGTTATCAACCGAAGATCAGACTTATTCAGCGGCGTCTGCTTGATCTTGCTCAGGAAAAACTGGTCTATCTCGACCGCCCGCTCGCGCTCCTGGCGCAAGGCTTGAAAAACGGCATAAATTCCGTTGTAAGTCTGGAGAAACGCCTCGGTGTCAAGATCGCCCGGACGGTTTTCGAACTTGTCGAGATAAGAAAAGAGATTTTCTATATATGAACTTATGGCCATAAAGCCTTCTTATCACGGATGCCTTAGACGGCGTATATCACCAGGTCGGATTTGCTCATACTCTCAAATGCGGTCGCATCCTGCAACCCGCGAATGATCAGTGTTACTTTCTTTACCGACTGCGAATGCAGCATATCGTGTGGATGCAGCGCAACCTTATCGCCAAATGAAGTCGAATCAATAGCCACCGGGTCGGTTTCACCCAGCCCGCGAGCCTCATTTAAACCCAGCCGCACGTGCATTCCCGACCAGTCGTTGGAGGTCGCAAGGTCTTTCGACAACAATATCACCGTATCCTTCATCGGCTGCGGCGAACCCAACTGCACTTCCACATAGGTCAACTCACCCAGCCGCTCAATTCGAGTCCCACCGTACGGCGCCTGCTTAAATGTCCGGCCGGCATATGTCAACGACTCTGTCGCTATCGCCTGAGGACCAAGCTGCTCCTCCTTGACATGTGCGATGTGACTCAACAACCCGCGAATCATCTCGAGAATGTTCTCGATCGATTCCATGTGCTGTCCGATATTCTCGTGGTTGTACTCCGACAGCAAAAATTGATCGATAGCCGACATGAAACGCGAAATATCACTGCCCGCTTCCTTAACAAAATACCTCTCGTGAAGATAGTCTCGAACCGACGGCCGAAGACTCAGCAGGGTGTGGAACATACGGAACTGCTTTCGGAACCAGACAACTGCTTGCTGCGGATGGCCGGCATTCCGACTCACAACAAATTCATCCAGCGTCGATGACAAGAATGTCACGAATTGATAAATTGTATGCTGAAGCCCGGACTTGATGTCGGAGCCCTCTCCAGACATCGCACCGCCCGCACTCAGCGTTGTAAACGCCCGGTTTCCTATCGAAAGCAGCGTCTCCAGACGGTTGCGAATTTCAACCGCCTTCTGATGCAGCCGATCATCGGAGAACAGCGTCACACTGGGCGGAATGTACGACGGCGAGTGATTGACTTCCTTCTCCCGCATCACCAACAAGGCCACCTGTACCACCTGACCGGGAGGAACCTCCGGTCGCGGACCAAGGTGCAACGCGTACGATGCCGCCCGGTATGGCATACGGGGAATCTCCTCAGCCGGATCAGGATCCCCGAATTCCTGTCGCTCCTCCGTCTGAACGCTTACCCAGACAGAGATTGAATCCTCCGGCGACGTGATGATCGACGCACGCAGACTCCGACCGCCGCTCTGGGTCACGTGAATCAAGTGGCCGTCGGGCGTGATCGCCTGACAGTGAACTAGCTCCACCCGGACCTGATCGCCGGTGACACTCGCATTGAGCGTTAAGGCCACGCGTGAGGAAGCCCCGAAACGTACGAGTCCCCACCGATCACCCAGCGGCACATTGTACCGTCGGGACAGTTCCTCAAGATACTGTTCCTGCAGACGCAAATGCTCCTGCGTCAGGAGCATCCCGTCCCGCCAGTTAACCGAGTATAAGTTAAAGTCACTCATTATGTTACCCATACAAGAGAGGCAATATAGCACCTCTGCTTAGCCAAGTCAAGTTTTACCGGATACGCCTGCGCTCTTAGACGAACGGCTCAAGTATGAACCGTGACCAAGATACGACCGGTTGCTGTCTCCCAGCGGCATTTTCGGCTGTCGCGGCATCACCTGCACGATCCCAACCAGATTGCCCGGCGTTACCATCTTCAAAAACCAATCTACTTTTCGTCGCAGCGGCCGGCCCGGAAGCAACTCTCGAACCCGAGAATCAGGCACATCTCGAAGTGTCAGGCGATAGCTCGATTCCAACTCGGTAAACGAACCGCCCACCAGCGAATCACGCCCCAGCTGCGTGCGACTCTGCCCCAGCCGGTACTGCAGGTTTCGCGGAATGGCGAAGCGTCGCGGTATGTTCTCCTCGATATCAACCCGGAAGCCGAAAAATAACTCCAGGGCTGATTCAACTGCGTGAGCGTTGCCGCCCCACTGATGTATACCCGGCATCAACATCGCCAGCAGCAACATCTCCCGATCCGTCAACTCCATGTCCGGCAACTCGACATCAAACGTCTCGAGAAATCGCGTCAACTGCTCCCGGTCGAGATACCCAAACGAGACTTTGAGACTCCGGTACAGAGTCCATGCCTCGTGACGGACAACCTGCGCATCGAACGGCGCCATCAATCGCCGCGCCGCATCCTCCCACTTGCCGCCCGCTGTCGGACGGTGATCCAGACCCACAAAAAACTGATGCGGCAACTGATCTACCGCACTGGTATAGCCGACTTCCAGCCGGATCTTTGTGCCCGGATGAAGCTCCGATCCCGGCCCCGGCTCCTGCCTGTGTACCTCGCCGGCGTAATTTCGGTACCAGCCCACAGCCAGAATCTCAACCGTCGTCATGTCAACCCCGAGTCGTGCCAACTCGTTGAGAGCCGTCACATAATGCATTTTTGCCCGGCGGCTGACCAGGTTGGGCATGAGCCGTACTCGACTCATGTCTGCACCAACTCAATTGTGTAGTGGGTATTAATTGCGGAACGGTCTTTGAGAAATCCAATCACCCGCTCCCGAAGCAGATCCGTCTCTTCCGACGAATGAAAGTCACGTTGATGGACCTCAAGCTGCACCACGACACACCGGCGAATCCCTCGTGTGGTCCGCTGTACACCGTTTTCACAAGCCACGTCACGGATCCGCGGATCGAACGACTTCGCCCACGCCGCGATGTCCTTAAATGTCATTGCCCTGTCGCGGGACCGAAGCCGCGTGGAAACTTCCGTCACCACCTGCTCCGAGGATTTTGCCGGTATCGCCCCGCCGGTCGGGATGAGATTCCGGCAGTCGGAAATACCCGGATGACTCTCGTACAACTCGTTAATCGCGCCATGATCGATCCCGTTTGCCTTCGTTCCCTCGGTCAGCGTATAATGAATCGTGATCGAATCCGGCGGCGGCGCCATCTGCGACGTATAATCGAACCATAAGATAAGCCGCTCATCGTTGTCCTGAAGCGTATAGGAATGCTCAACCCGATCCGTTGTCATTTCGTAGCGCGGACGATACTCGTTTTTTTGTGAATCGATAACTGACACAATCTCCGCTACCTGCTCCAGAGGCTGAGGTATTTCGACATCTATCACACGGTTCCCGGCCGTATGCTTGAATTCCGTAATTTCGTTCCGATTGATCACCACGAACGAACCGAACTCAATACTCGTGCCCTCGGCTATCTTCCGACGGTCACCGCCCTCCGGCAGCCGAAGCTCGATCCAGTAGCACGGCTTCCCCTCACCTTCGACCTTCGGTGCAGTTTCACCGTCAAGCGGCGTACCTGCCGGTACCGACTTCCAGGCCTCAACAAATGACCCCGGCAACACTACAAAATGATCCTTCAACGATCGAAAAATATCGAGATTACTCCGGAAAGACCCCCAGAGCTGCGCCCGATGGTCTTTCCGTCCAAACATACGCTCCAGTGTCTCCTGGCGACCGGGACAAAAACCGGTCTCCGTGACAAAAGACCCATCTGCCGCCGAGGCAAACCAGCGCGCCCACCGAATCTGCCTCACCGCTTCCGCCGGGCCATGCAGATAGACGGTTGTGTCAGCCGCATCCGTAATCTGACCGTCGTATTCCACTGCGACAAAAAGACGCTCCGCGTTGCTGGCTGCCGAGGGATTATCGCTCACCGGTGTCGGTGTACCCGAGTCAGTTGACGCAAACATCCCAACCACCTTTGCGTTAATCAATCGCTCCGGTCGGTGCGGCGTAAAAAAGAACATCCCGCCGCCCTCACGCTTCTCGCGAAAGAAGAATTTCGTCGTCCGGTCAATGTCGACCAAAGGATCGACTAAGTCACACTGCATCACGGTGTACGCCGGCACCGGCCACCGCCGCGTCTCAGGACACACGGACCGAAGCAGCGACTCCGTTGCAACATCCCACAACTGGTCAACCCGACTGTCGATTTTCGCTAACTGTGAACTGTAAAGCTCAAGAAGGATCCGGAGGATCGGATCCATACGGTCCGGAGACTCGGAAATCTCCCGGTTCCAGGACCGCATTTCCCGAAACATCTCGAGGAATATCTGCTCTTGCGTGCGTGATTTCGGGTCTGTCATATCTCCTGTCCATCAACGAGCAACCCTGCTGACCCTACGCCAGCCGGTACACTCGCTCAAACTTCTTCTCCTCGCCGTCTTCTTTGAAATTCCCGGTAACTTTAACCACCATCCCCAGCCGCGCCGCCGCTTCGGCCTCCGACGGCGAAAATGAAATCGAAAGATTGTACAGCCGCTTCTCGAATCGATCCACGGCGTTGCGAAGCGCCGAACGAATATCCGCCTTATTCGCGGCGAAAATGTCGGCGTACTCACGCTCCCAGATTTCACATCCATATTCCGGCATGAACTTCATCCGTCCCAAGCGCGTACTCAAAATCAATCCGACTGAATTCGTAATTGAGTCCAGCATGTCACCCCGCTTGAGATGACCTTCCTGGAGGCGTAATGGCAATGTCAAGTATTCCATAAACTCCCTAATTCAGATTGATCATTCCGCCCTTCACATTCACTTGAGCACTGCCCTGGATATCGACATTGGCGTTCGCCTTCAACTCAGCATTGGCCGAGGCTGTCTGCTTCAAATTCGCGCTCGCTTTGACCTCCGTATCCGAACCGGACTTGAGCGTCAGCTTCTCCGAGGCATCAATCGTAATGTTGGCCCCTGACAGGGAAATGTCGCCCTTGCTTGTTATCGTAATCGACGGACCACTGACATCCAGTACCATGGAGTTCGCTTCATCCTTGGTGATGATCTCGATCTTCTCACTGCCGTCAGTGTCGTCCAAAAAGATCTTGTTTCCTGTCCGGGTGACAATCCCCTTTATATTGTTTTCCTCTGTCGGATTGAATTTGCTCGGCTTTGCCGCCCCGTGATACAACGAACCAAATGCCACCGGCATGGCCGGGTTGCCGTGCTCAAATCCAACCAGCACTTCGTCACCGATCTCAGGCGTCGACATCCAGCCATGACCATCCCCGGCGTGAGTACTGACATATCGTATCCAGTGTGATTCGACTTCGCCCAGCGCCCGAAATTTCACCTTAATTCGCCCCAAACCCTGCGGATCAGCCAGACCGATTACCGTTGCCGTCTGAATACCAGTGACACGAGGACTGTGATACTTCACCCGTGGAAAAGCAACCGCCACGTTGGACCCGACAAATTCATTGAAGTACTTTCCTGAACTCGCCATATGAACGATGCGCTCGATGAAATAGACATCAGAGACGGCGCCGACCTCTTCCACCTTGATCGCCATACCCGGCTTCAGAGAGTTACGATCAGATTTGCCGCGACAACGAATGGACTCGCTGATAGCACCACCCTTGTGTGACGACACCGAGGTGTCAAGCTGTTTCTGATCTGCGGCTGTCGCTCCCGCGTAGATTTGCTCGTCGGCATTGAACAGGCTTTCCGAAACTTGTTTGGCCGCCTTAAAGACACCGCCACTCATAAATTTCGGATCCAGCGATTCGGACAGGGCGCGGTATTCACTCCCCTTTTCACTGTTGAACGCAACCGCCCCGAAACGATGTTGTGTAAGTCCCATCCCGACTGAAAATGTCGCCAGGCTGACTCCTACTTTCAACGTCTCCTTAATACCAGACTGCGCTTTCTGGACATGCAACTTCGCACCATCATAGTACGCGAAAAGACCATTCGAGGTCGCCAGGCTCTGGATGAAATCCCAGTCGGACTGATTATTCTGAAGGACCCAGGGCATTGTCTTGCCGGCCGATTCAACGGTTCCCACGGTTATCTCATATTCCCCCAAAATCTTGCTGATGATGTCGCTCGCTGACATCTCCACGAACGCCCTGGTCTGGCGCGGACCGTCCATCGCGATCGTCGGGCTTTTCGCCACCAGAATCACGTGACCCATCCCGTCGATCGTGTGCTCAAAACGTACCTCGACTAAAATACCCGTGAACGCGAGCGCCGCATCTTCCACAGCCCGATCACCCGTCGATATTGTCGCACCGATCGTCAGCGCCTGACCGATCTTGTCGGCGTAATACTTGTAGTCCATGTCCTGGCCGCTGAGATCGCGCAACTCCGTGCCCAGCACATCAAGCTCAAGCACGTGATGGTCATCGATTGCCTGCTCCAGCCGAAACCCCTCGACGCGCTCCATCGGTATCTTCTCTCCGCCCAGCTCGATTGGCAGATCAATACTCGACCCTATCGCGGATTCTTCACGCCACTTGGTCTGCTTGAGGTCGACATCCGGTCCCTTTACGTGTCTCTTATCTGTGGGCATATCTCACCTGGATTGATGGTTGCTCTCAAACCCTTCACATAGAGCACCGGGCGGAGACTGCTCCCCGCCCGGCTTGCATAATTACTCGCCTATTCTTCCCAGCGGTTGTCTATCTCGGCATCGCCTATCGACAGCTTGTGGCAGGAAATCTCGAAATACTCGAATACCTGATCGTCCGGCTTTTCCTTGATGTGCGGAATCGTCTCTTCATACCGCGTAATGAAGCCCTCTTCCCACGTGAGTTTCTTCATCTCGGCATCGTCCGGATTCCGGAACGCAACCTCGCCCGCTTTCCAGTTCGGCTTGGACGAATCCATTGCCCAGCGAGCAATATCCGTCGTCTCGTCCGACTCGCGGGTAACCTTGATCACGCCTGCGTGAGCGCGATCCGACGGACGACCCGTCTCATCCCTGGCCGTGTAAAGCTCGTATGAAACGGAATATACATTCTTGTATACAACTCCGTCGATTGTCAAAGTCGGTCTGCGTGCCATTCCCTGTCTCCTTTTTGTGGTTTGGCGTTAGCTGTTTTCGCTCTTCGGTTATTTTTTCTGCTGCCCCGGCCGTGACGGAACGGGTCAGCAGCACTTACTTGTCCTTCACGTTCGTCTGGTCACCCTCGTTCCAGGCCGTGAATTCAATATTGAACGTCCGGGCCGGGTACTTGGGATTCAGGCTCACCTTGATATCGATCTCCTGACGCTTCCGCATCTCGTCATCGGCGAAAATATCGACCCGGTAGTCCTGAAGAATATTGTCGCCTCCGGAAATAGCCTTCATGAACTTGTCGATATCGCGACGCATCGTGTCGATAAACTTCTGATCAATCACGCTGAACGTCTGTTTGTTCAGGTAATTCCGAAGGGTCTTGTACACGTAGTCATACGTCCGACGAATCGAATAGATATTGAACGTTTCCTTGTTAAATAACGTCGAGGAGCCCATCGCGACCGCAGCACCCTCGAAATTCACCATCGGATTGACGCCCTTCTCGTTGATCTTCGAGGCATCCGGCTGATTCGCCTTGAACCTCAGATGC
Source organism: uncultured Ignavibacteriales bacterium (assembly GCA_964612145.1). Taxonomy (GTDB): domain Bacteria; phylum Zixibacteria; class MSB-5A5; order GN15; family FEB-12; genus JAGNLV01. The sequence continues at coordinate 266,364 of CAZTBP010000001.1, forward strand.
TTGGCCTCGTTGATCTTGCCGTGCTTGTACCCGGCCATCGGCTGCTGCATGCCAACCGTGACATCACCCTGGTACATCTTGCCGGCAACCGCCGCTGACGGCGGGATCCAGACGTCCTCGTCTTCATACTGGTTCGCCTCGCGTGCCAACACGTAGTTTGCGAACAGCGACACATACTGCTTCTGCGCATCAGGACCGGTCAGGCCCTCAAAGGACGGGTCGTCCAGCATGTCGACAATCTCGTCAACCGATTCGAAATCCGGCATGTCGGTCATCACATGAACCTTGTTCGGCAGACCAATCATCCGCGCCACCGTGTCTATACTTTCGACACTACCCAGATAGCCGGGAATCACCGCCATCGCAAAGGCATCCTTGACACTCCACTCGCGATACAGGTCCGCAATCGACTTGCTCAGCTCTTCGAACTTCTCCTTGTCGTCCGGGTTCATCAACTCTTCACCCGAAACGTTGCAAAACCAGGCATTTACCTTCTCGTCCGGCTCCTGCTGGGCGTTGGCGAAGAACTTGTCGATCGCACGGTAAGTCGTCTCCAGCTCCCGACTCTCGCTATGAACCTTCTTCATGTTCTTTTCGAGATTTTGCTCGAGCTTGACCGACTCCTCGTTGATCTTTTTGCGGATCTCGTCAATGTTATCCGAGCTGCTCAGATACTGTACCCAGGTCTCCAGCCGCTGCTTGAGCAGCTTGCGCTGTTTGGCGTGATCCGGCTTGTTGAGGAACTCCTTCCGCTGGAAAGACTTCTTCGGGTCAAGCCACTCCACACCGCGAACCAGGTCGCCCTCGGCCGTCTTGAACGACGGCAACAGACCCGCAAATTTCTTGTAGTCCTTGAAAGTCGACCCGAGGATTTCCTGGAACTCTTCTTCGGATACCTTCTCCATTTCTATCGTCGGCTTCTCAGCCGGCGCCGCTTCGGCTTCCGCCGCCTGCGGCTGCGTCTCATCTTTTTCTTCTTCAGCCATAATGAAACCTCTTTCCCTTACTCACTCAGGAGGTCGATGTAATACTTCGCCACCTTCAGCAGGGCCTCTTTGGTTTCGGCATCAGCCAGGGCCTTCTGCAGCGACTTGTTCTTCTTCAGTTGGGTCTCCAGATCGTTCAGAATTTCCTTGCCGTAGTACACCTGCTGCAAATAGTCATTCTTCTCGATCAGTTCCTTGGACGTATAGTCCTTCATCGAGCGGATCTCAAACTCAGCATTGATCTGCTCACCCTCTACCGTCTCCAGCGGCACCTCAAAACCGGGCCGGAACTTCTCAAACACATCCTTGAGATTGTTGCACCGGACCGGCGCAACATCGGCATCCTCAGCATTATTGAGCTTGGCCGCATAGAGCGTCTTGTTCGACGGCAACAGCTCTACGGTCAGGCTGTCGTCGCGCTTTACCTTCTCGGTCGCACCGAGTACGAACTTGGCCATTTGCTCCTCCGTTTTTCTCTATCGTTATAGTGTTGTCTTATTCTTTCTTCGTGGGCTTGAAGACGTAAGCCTCGCCTTCCACATCTACCAGCACATGATCGCCGGCCGACACGTGGCCCATAATAATATCCAGCGATAACTTGTTTACCACCTGCGATTCAATTATCCGCTGGATTGGCCGCGCCCCAAGCTCAAATGAATAGCCGTCCTCGGCCAGCTTCTTGCACGCTGCATCGGTCAACTCCGCCGTAATGTGCTGATCAGCAAGCAGCGCGTTGAGCCCCTCGAACTCCAGCCGGGCAATTCGCTCTACCTGCTCCGGCGTGAATGTATGATATACGATAATATCATTGAGACGGTTGAGCAATTCCGGACGGAATTTCGAGAACAAGAACTGCCGGATCGCATCCATATCGACATCGCGACCCTCACGGTCCGCATCCAGAATCATCTCTGCCGCATAGTTCGACGTCAACACCACAATCGTATTCGAGAAATCCACCGTGCGATTCTGACCGTCGGTCAGGCGGCCATCATCTAAAAGCTGCAGCAGCACGTTGAACACATCCGGATGGGCCTTCTCCACCTCATCCAACAGCACAATCGAAAACGGCTTGCGCCGCACCGCCTCGGTCAGCACACCGCCCGCCTCATAGCCGACATATCCCGGCGGAGCGCCGATCATCTTCGCCACCGAATGCGACTCCATAAATTCCGACATATCCAGCCGGACCATCGCATTCTTGTCATCAAACAAAAACTCAGCCAGCAGCTTCGGCAGATACGTCTTCCCCGTCCCGGTCGGACCCAGGAACAAGAACGAGCCGACCGGCCGGTTCGGCAGCTTCAACCCGGCCCGCGATTTGCGCACCGCGTCGCACACCGCCTTGATCGCCTTATCCTGACCGATAATCCGCTCGGAAAGATGCTGCTCCATATTGACCAGCCGATCTTTCTCAGCCGTCAGCATCTTGCTGACCGGAATACCGGTCCGCCGTGCCACCACGGCGGCCACATCAGCATCATCTATCACCGGCTCTAAACCGTCTACGACAGTCTTGATATTCTGCAGCAGCCGGACCCGCTCATCGAATTCATCACGAAGGATCGCCGGATCGATAATCTCGTTATTCATACTCACTTCCCTGCCTCCTGCGCTTCGATCCGGTGGCCCCACATCTCCCGCAACCGATCGACCTGCTCGTTGAATTCTGTAACCGCCTTGTTCAACTCTTCAAAGTCCCCCGGGGCATCAACCTGCTTTTTCCCCTCGCACTTCTTGAACAGCGCCTCAAGCGAAGCCACCCGCTCGAGCACCGTCGGAACCTGGTTGCGGGCGAATTCCGCCTTGACGGCAAACTCCGAGGCCGCCTCGTCGACTATGTCCAGCGCGACATCCGGAAGGTTCTTTTCCGAAAGGTACCGCTTGGCATACTTTACCGCACCCTCCAGCGCCTCCGGCGTGTACTCTACTTTGTGATGCTCCTGGTACTTCGGCACCACACCCTGCAGTATCCGCACCGAATCATCAAAGCTCGGCTCCCCAACATTGACCTTTTCAAACCGACGGTCCAGCGCTTTATCCTTTTCCAGATACCTGGTGTATTCTTCCTGCGTTGTCGCGCCGATTAACCGAATCTGCCCGCGCGCGAGCGCCGGCTTGATCAGATTGCCGGCATCCATCCCACCCCCGCCTCCGCCGCCGGCGCCAACCAGCGTGTGGACTTCATCGACAAACAGGATTATCTTCCCCGCCGATTTCACGACTTCACTAACCAGCGCTTTGAACCGCTCCTCAAATTCGCCCTTGTACTTCGCCCCGGCGACCAGTGCTCCCATGTCCAGTTCCATGACCTTGACACCCTCGAGCACTTTCGGCACTGTCTTGTCAATGACCGCCTGTGCGAATCCCTCGACAATGGCCGTTTTCCCAACACCGGCACCGCCAACCAACACCGGGCTGTTTTTCCGACGGCGCAGTAGAATCTGCACTACCTGCTGAATCTCGCGGTCCCGGCCAATACAGGGGTCAAACTCGCCCGCCGCCGCACGGTTCGTCAGGTCCTCGCAATACCGAAGTGTCCCGGCAACTTTCTTCTTTGACGGAGCCTCACCCTCAGCCGCTTCGCCCTTGCCCGGCGCACCCGAGGTCAACTCCTCCACCGACTTGCTGTCGGCAATCGCATTGTAGAAATCTTCTTTGGTAACCCCGATCTGCTCCTGCACGTATCCCGACAACTGCGATTTTGGGTCAAACGCCGCAATCAAAATATGCTCCGGCTCGACCAGGGCATCGTACAATCTCGCCTTTTCCTCCACCGCCTGCTGGAGCACTTCCTGCACGGCCGGCGACATGGGCGGGTTGTCCTTGGCCGTCTTTCGACTCGGCTGGTCTTTGAGAAAGGCTTCCAGAACCGATTCACAAAACGACGGGCTCTTGCCGAGTTGATTTAGAATCGACTCGACCTGTGAGCCTTCGTGCCGCACAACGGGAATCAGCAAGTGTTCGATTTCGATCTCCGCGTGGCGGAATGCCATTGCAACTTCACGAGCGGTTTTCAGCACCGCTCTGGCATCAGATGAAAAATTGGATATGTCCATTTAGTCCCGGTTATGTGATGCTTTCGATTGTTACATAGTTGACTATGAACGGGGTTAACCTCTACGAACACGACATGATAGTCCGTACCTGTCCCTCTTGTCAAGCCTTAACCCCTTGATAAGGACCGTTTTTACAGACGATATCGGTCCACTTGTCCGTTAACAGCCAGTCGCTACTCAAATTCCGAATTCCCTTTCTTAAATGCCTTGTCCGGCTGATCGAACCGGAACCACCACCAGGCATGCTTGCCCGACTTCGGTACCGGAAAACTGCCGTCCGGCCGAAGGTCCAGCCGGGCCTCGATTCGCACCGATTCCTGGAAACCGGCCCGGTCTTTTGCCCTCAACTCATCGCTGTAAAGATCGACAACAAAGGTAATAGGCTCCGGACGAGAATTTTCATTAAACTTAACCGGGACCACTCGGCGGTGAAGCTCGACAACGTCCCGGTGTTTCACGGTACCGGTCTGCCCCGTAATGACCCATCCCTTCACAACGATATCAAATCGCGCCTTCTTAAGCACAAATGCCGGCTGAATCGTTACCTCTATCTTAGTACCCCGCCACCCCAGCATACTCTCGAATTGCAGGTCGGTATATCGTACCTTCGGCTCAAACCGCGCAATTTCATAGCGCAACTCGTCGACTGCCTTCTCCAGCTGCTTCGTCGACAGCGACTTGAACTCCGACAGGATTTGGTCATCGGATCGCGGCTTGTCAAATCCCCAGCTGACTTCGTCCTCTTTTCGCCATGGCCCTTTCTTGAGCACTTTCTCGATTGGTGTTTCGCTAATCAGGTAGAGGAAGATCGCGGAACCTAGGGCCAAAACAATGCCGATTCCGGTCCACCAGGCCGCAGCAGCCCCGGTGGCGACCAGTCCCACGGCCGTTGCTGTTGCCCCCAGCGCCGCCCCGACATTTCCTATAACCTGAAGTTCCTTACCCTTCCATGATGCCCGCGCAATCTTTGACAAAGACCCGCCGTAGTTCACGACAGCCGTTACGAACGCCACCCGCTGGAACAGCTGTGCCCCGAAACGCTTCTCCAATATAAACTGCGCGCTGCCGATCAATCCGCCGGTCGAACTCACCACTCCAATTGATTCATCCAGCATATCCCAGGCTTTTCCGCTTTCAGCCGCTTTTGCCAGCTTCTCCCCGGCCAGAATCAGGTTTATCGCGTTTAGAATCAGACTCAGGTGAGCCGTCGCAGCCTTGAGCTGTTTCACCCGTTGTTCGGAAAGTTCATGAAGCTTATTGTACTCGGCCGTTCCGCCGCGAATCGTATCTTTGATCGCAAACCGGATCGTGTGCGGCATGGTTTTGTCCTTCGGACTGATGACCATGAAGTACTTTCCGTTGGGGAGCTTTGCGAAATCATCGAGCCCGTCAAGCCGCTTGCCCAGCAGATTGGCTATCTCATCGAGATATTTCTCACGATTTGCCACCTCCAGCGTCCGATCGTAAAGCTTCAGAAATCCACCCGCCCGATTCAATCGATCGACCGCCTCCAGACACCAGTAACCGGCTATGTTGAGGAACTGCTCGGCCAGTCCTGTCGTCGCCCCAAAAGTCTTCTCACCTAGCTCATACGCTTTATCCCCCTCGACCAGCTTAGAGTACCAGATGCTCTGATTTCCCACGACCTTCTTGAGGTACTTCCTGCCGGCTTCAGACCGGTGAATCTCCTCCCACAACTTCGAGGACTGACCGATAATGACCTCGTGAAACTGCTCCCCCGTATAATCAAACTGCATCGCATTGAAACCGGGAATGCTCATCAACGCCGTCTTGAGTTTGGCCAGTTTCTCGTTGCGCGAATTCAGATAATTGTACCGCGCCTCATGATCCTTGAGAAACTTTTCCAGCGCCGGCTTACTTACCCAGTCCCAGACATCATCGTCGTTCTCGGCATATTGCTCCGCCACCGCCAGCGTCAGCTGCGCCTGACCCACCCGGACTGCTTCCTGCTGGCTCGATGTCAGCCGATCGAGTTTCTCCAAATTCTTTTTGTACTCTTCATGGATCTTCGTCGCCAGCCCCATATAATTGGGCAAGAGAAGATTCAGCCGGATCGGTACCTCCATCACCGGCTCAGTATTCAACTGGCTGCGCTCACGCAGTGCATCGATGTTCGTCGGATCAACATAGTACTTGAGACGTTTGTACGGCAGTTGGATTTCCGAGAGGAAAATACACAACTCCGGCCAGTCATCCTCGTTGGCCGGAAGCTTGATCGAGTACGTCTCCATCTCGACCGAGGCGTCGCGCTCGTCCTTGTCTTTCCATTTGGAGACATCGCTCCAGTCGACCAGCTTCATCTTGCCGTCTTTATCGAACTGGACTTCCCCCGTCAGACGCGGCTTCCCCCTGTACACTTTGAAGACATATACCCAGCGCTCGATATCCTTACCATCTCGCTTGGTCTGCTTGACCGGCGTCGGATCTTTCCAGACATAGTCCGCGTGCTGCACCTCGAGGAACTTCAGCGCAATCGTCTGAATCTCGTTCTTCTGCCCTGTCTTTACTCCGGTTCCCACAGTCCCCTTTCTCTATTCCAGCTCCGCGTCGGCATCGCCTTTATCCAGATCAGGAAACGTCACTTCACACGGCCCCGGCGGGATCCCCTTTACAACGGCCGTACCATCATCATCGAGATTCCCCTCCTTGGTGGATCCGTCCGGCAGCGTCAGAACATACCTGATATCCGATGCCTTCACGTTCTCATCGACGACCAGACCAATCTCGATATAGTCCTTGAAATTCAATAACCCCGACTCCTGCTTCTCACCAAAAACAGCCTCCCCAAATGTCACCGTAAAGAAGTACTCCGGTGGATTGTACTTCCCCCCGTATCGCTCCTTCTCTTCTTCGGACGGAATTTCGTCGGTGTCCTCGTGGTACTCGTATTCCCACTGCACTTCCATCTTCTTGTCCTTGATCGAGCCCGGGAACTCCACAATCTTGTCGTGCGCCTCATCCTCATCATACTCATTAATAGTCACCAGTACTTCCTCCCCGTCACGAATCCCCTCCACATCAGCCGTCAGCGTCAGTATGTCTCCCCGCCGCGCCTCTTCTGCACTCCACTTTAAATTCGTTACTTTAATTGCCGGTCGAACCGGGATCGTACCGGACGTGCCCTTGATCCCGTTCTTGGACAGCTTGAACTCGAAATACAACTTATCCCCAACCTCCAGGTCCTCCGGAACATCGACCTTCCCGAGGTACCGATTAAATTTCATCTTCCCCTCAAGCGTATCGACCTTCCCTCCCTCTTCGGCTTTCACCGTCACCTTCACCGGGGCACCCTCCCCCACAAATGTCGTGCGAATCTCAAGTGTCGCCCGCTGCCCACAAACAGCCGCTCCCGATTGCCACACGCCATAGAGAAGGGAAGACTCAACCTTTACTTTCTCTTTGCTGTCAATTCCTTTGCTGAACGTCTGTTCCGGCATCAGTCTTCCTCGAGCGGTTCATATGTACCGGGCAGGATACTCTCGATCACATCCTTGAGCTGCAGACCGACCGTCTTAGCCGTCCTCTTAGTGAACCGGATTGAAAACGTAAACCCGAAACCACCATGCAGAACGAAAACATACTTGTGAATCTGTACTATGCTCGGACCCGGTACCCACTTATAGGCCAGTTCCCACGCCGGGTGACCCCCGTCGACCGTTATTTCCCGGTCTTTGAGCACCTCGATTCCTTCCAGCCCGTTTACAATCGGATCGATCCGGTCGCGCGCGAACTCTTCAATCGACGCCGCCTGCACATTACGATCAACCGTCAACAGCAACTGGTGCCGAACATCACCATCTCGGGGACCGTCGAACGCGTACACCGACTGGTCCTGCCATCCCGTTGGCAGGTCGAACTTGAATTTCTGCAATAGCTCACTCATTGTCTCTCCCGCTACCTGATCTTTCTGGCCGGCGCAACTTCAAACTCCAGCCGTTCCGACACATGCTCCCCGAAAAATGCCATCAGCCAGTACCGTCCCGGCTCATCCGGCAAACCGAGATGCTCCTTCAAATCGAGGTTGAACCAGCTGAACTTCACCTGCCTGGATACACCCGGATCCGGCGGCGGTGGCGGTTCCTCATCAATCGGCGTCGAGGCCGGGCTGACCGCCCGCTGCGCAAACATCCCCGGCTCGTCCCGGCGAATCGCCGCAATCAAAATCCACGTCAGCGGTTCGCCCTGGACCTTCTCCAAAAGGTCTTCTCCCGCCCCGTACGACCCGTGCACGACCAGACGCTGCAAAACCGAATCCTCCGTTTGGACTCGTTCCTCACGAATTGTAATCGCTATCCCGGGCTGCTCCAGCGACGGAGAGTGATCATTCTGCTGGAAATTGGGATACGTAATCGTTTCTTCTGCCATAGTCTTTTCCTCGTTTGTCTGAACAGTACGGTGTTCTTTGGCGTCCTCCGCGCTGCAACCGGCAGTTGCAAGCAGGACGGCGATCGCCGCCGCTGTCATCGTGACGAATTTCATCATGACCTCGGAAACCGCCAGCGACTGCGCATCGTGCTTACCGAGAGATCTTTCCCCCGCAAATATGTATGACAGCCGGGGTCATGGTCTGAATGATAGTCGTGCGAGCGATCCCGACGGCCCTGGTACCACATAACACAGTCCTCGTATTGACAATGCCGGCCCTGCGACGCATCAGAGGTCTGCCAGTCCTGGCCGTACACCAGGTTCATCGCATGACCCGGCTCGTGAATGCAGGTCCCCGCCATAATCCGGTCAATATCCGCCCTGTTCTGGGCAGCCGTCCGACCGCTGCGTGAATAAAATTCGTTTATCGTGCCCTTGGCAATTCGTACATGCAGATTTCTCGGTCCCCCCCACCCATTGATACCGGACATCCGATGATACCGAATCCTCACCTCCTGCGGCGTCTCTGTCGGATCCACGTCCGTTTCCGAAAAATCAACGACAATCTGTTTTCTCGGATTGTCGCCGGTAAGCGAAATGTCCCGGTCAACATCGAAGTCATGCCACGTTGATCCACCCTCTTCCCGGTACTTCGCCGAAATCACCCAGTCCTCGTCTTCAAAATCCCACGGTCGGAATCGACTGCTCAAAGTCGCCGATTCGGTGTTGATCACTCCTCCGTCATCGTCCTCGACCTTGCGCCCGGCGTAACTTATAACGGCGTAGTGCACCTTCAGCGGCACCCGACGGTTCGTACATGTTTCATCCGCCCAGGCGCTGGCAACACCGGGAGACGTAAACACCTCAACCTCGCGCCCGGTGTGCTTTCCGGTCGCCTGGTCCATCTGTATGAAAACTTTGTCCATCGCCGCTTTTACATAATTGATCACATCGTTGGACATGCTGTACCCTTCCATTTCAGTGATCTCGTAAAAGAGCCGGCGCCAGACATGAAACCACCCGGTTCGGGCCATCACACTGCCACGCCGCAGCAGCCTTGCCGCCACCCGACAACGATCCCCCCCGTACGTCGACAGCGTCAGCGTCGTTTGGGCCACGCCGTTTTCGTCGGTGCGCACTTCCTCCTCAGACAGGCTGGCCTGTTCGTCCTCATCCAGCCCATCCCGATTATCATCATGCGGCTCGATCCTGAAGTACACCCGCCGCCCTTCCTCCGGCGGTGACACCTGCGCCGAAATCTCAATGTCTCTCCCCTCATGCGAATCAACCGTCCCCTGGTCCATGTTGACATACTGCTTGTAATCTTCGTCAGGTGTCAGCTGCACTCCCCGAACAAGTTCGATCTCTCGACTCAATTCGTGCTCACCGACCTTGAGTTTTACCGTCAACGGCCCCCGTTCCAGCGCAACTATCGTTCCCTCCGAATCGCGACCGTCCCAGTTATCCGTAAAGACCGGGCCGGCTCCCGCCCGAAGATAAAGAAGAGCCAGATTGTCATGTTCATACACGGTTGTGTTATCTTTGTCCAGCAGCCGAAGATATGCTTCCTCCCCTTCGGCATCGGCCTGCTCAAACGAATACCGGATGCGACAGTTGCCCCCGCCGGGTGAGTACTGTGTCGGGGTCATCAACCCGACCGGCGAACCTAACGTAACAATTGCCCGACGGCGCCGGCGCCGCCGTCCTGCTCGACCGCCACCCATACTACTCTACTGTCCTCTCCTATCGTCGCTGGGTATCATGTTCGTCGTTGTCATCGTCGCTGGCCTCCCGGCCGTTCTGCGTGTCATCTTCATCTTCGTCATCGTCGTGCTGCGAGGTGTCCTCGTGGTCCTCTTTCGAATATTCCTCGGCAGCCCCCATCCCCGGAAACATCACGTCCCACTCACCCGGGGGGACATCCTCGATCTTGGCATATCCGTTCCCGTCCAGCTTTCCCTCGCGGATTTCCCCGTTGCTCAGGAACACCCGGTACTCAGCATCGGCCACCGCCTTTCCCTCCGCATCCTGCAGATCAAGTTCGATATAATCGCGGTAGCCCAGATACGCCGATTTAGCCTGATCCTCACCAATCGTTGCGGTGAAATAAAACTTCGGCGCCGAGTACGAGGGAGCCTCGCCGGCTTTGAAAGAAGCATCGTCGTGATCGGCGTCGTCCTCCCCGTCATCCGGCCACTCATATTGCCACTCGGCCTCGGCCTTGCCCCCGCTGATTTCGATTTCCTCAAACCGCTTCACCAGTTCATCCGGACGGTTCAGGTCTTTCTGCCAGACAGACATCACAACTTTCGTTCCGTCTTCGTAACCGACCGTCTCAATCTGAAGCTTAACCTTCTCTCCGCCCCGCGCTTCTTTGGCCGACCATTCAGCCTTAGTAATAGCCTGCAATGTAATTTCATAATTCCCCGACTCCTGCACCGAACGCTCTATCTTTGCCGCCAGCGGAGCAGTTGTGGTCTGCCCGCTCGGAGACTTCAATGCATACTGCCCCCCGATGACCGGGAATCCGCCTTTATCGGTCACTTCCACATCGAGAAAGTGCGCCTCCCCTTCCTGGCTGCCACCGCCGCCGCCCCCTTCGCCGCCGGATCCGACAGCGCCTCCACTTGTAGCTTCAGCACCGGCACCGCCGCCACCGCCACCGCCGCCGCCGCCGCCGATCATCACATTTGGGCTGCCAAGCATGACTTCGCCTATATTAGTCGGTGGTTTCTGGAACGGCCCTCCCTGCGGTATGTGCGGCGGCGACATCATCGACTTCGACCCCTGCGTCGCAGCCATCTGACCCATTATCTTCACCGTGGGTGAACAGTTCATCTGAAGCCTGCCCATATACGGATGCGGCAGCGGCGTCGGCACCGGGCCACCCGGCGACGGGATCAGGACAATATGAATATCAACTCCAACCACCTGATCGTTCATCTTGGCCGCCGGCAGCTTATTAATGAACACCGTCCCCATCGCAATAATCTGGCAGGTCGGCATATCCACCGGGTCATTGCACGTCTTCACCATGTCCGTAGCTCTTGCCGCCGGCTTACCCACGAGTCAAACTCCTCATTTTGAAAATGCGCGATATGTAGTCCCGATGCAAACCGGAGGCGATCCCACCGGGACCGCCCCCAAATCCGCTATCACTAATTACGAACCTCAATACTATTTCAGCAACAGCATTTTTCGCGTCTCGCGGTACTCCTCCGTCGAGAGACGATAGAAATACACGCCGCTGGCGACCGGAACTCCGGCGCCATTGGAACCATCCCACGTCACTGTATAAACGCCCGCATCAAAACGACCGGTCACCACCGTCGCCACTTCCCGTCCTAACAGGTTGAACACTGTCAGCGTAACCTCCGATGCTTCCGGAAGCGCGAACCGGATGTTTGTCGACGGGTTGAACGGATTCGGGAAATTCTGCTCCAGAGCGTACTCGCTCGGCAGCAACGGCGCGACTTCCTGCTCGGCATAGTCACTCTTACCGACTATCAGTGTCGCCGACTCAGCATCATCCGGCACCGCAATCTGCCGGCCCGCTTCAAGCTGCACCGCCGAACCAATATCGAACGCCAGCCACGCCTCCAGGTCCAACGGCAATTCGTCAAGACCGTCAACCGTAAGCACCCGCCCGGTCGCCTCGGACAACGACATCTTCCACTTCGCACCGTCGGTAAACGGCGCCCGGAGGTCTACCGCGTGAAGCCGCCCGGTGGGCTCGGCCAGATCAAACCCCAGTGAAACGCCCTCCGGCGCAATGGGCGGTTCGGAAAGATCAAACACGTCCCGTCCCGCCGTCGCCTGCGGCTGGACCCCGACGACATTTTCAAGATCCAGCTTACCGTCCGCCATCACACCAATTGTCAACAGCCAGTCAGCATCCGGGAACTTGTCCACGAGACCCTGCTTGGCGAAAGCAGCACCGGCCTCCTTGAAACGAACCAGCAGACTAACACCACTCTTGGTGGCGCGCATGAACGCACCCTCCCACGCCGGGATAACCGTCCGGCCAAGATAACCCGCCCCGTTGTAGTAAAAGGCATCCTCGAGCACCGTCGGGTTAACAGGGCCGACAGCACCATTGTCATCCATAAGCGAGGAATCCAGATCGATATCAAACGGAAGCGGATTCGCGAACTGATTCCAGCCGTTATCCATCGGGATTTCGTAATACTCGCGCCCGCTGACCGTACGGTTCGGCTGCTGCGAAAATCCCGCCGCCCCATACCGACGCCCGTCGCGCGCAATCAGCCAGTATCCACGATGCGGCGCTACACTCTGTGCATCCGGGTACTCGACAACCGAATCAGCCGCCGCCGTAAAACGACCCAGCCGCCACTTGGTGTTGTCAACCACACCCAGGTCGTCGGCGAAAATCGCCTGTACTGTCGAGGTACCGGTCAGATTAATCGGCACCCCGACAATCCGATAACTCGCCTCCGGCATACCTGCCGGACGCTGCCCCTCGGCATTGGTCATATTGACAATAAACGTAAACGGGTTGTCAGCCCCGCCGATCTTGGCCGGAACACCTCCACGATCCACCTCAAAATAATAGTCGATCCCGCGCGCCGTCAGAAGATCCGGCCCGACCGCGATTTCGAGTGTATCACCCGCCCTGGGCGCCATCGCCCGCAAACTGTACGATACCGCACCCCGCTGACGATAGAACATCTGTCCGGTTAGTGCCCCGGTCCCGCCGCTGACCGCAACCTTCAGCGTCCGCCCCGAACGCGGGATCGTGTCCAGCGCCTGCGCTCCGACATACGCCGCCGCGATACCGGACAAAAACGCATTAATCGTCCCGCCGCCGATCTCGTAATTGGTCGAGGCCGATACGCCTGCCGGCCCGGCGGGGATCGCCCCGCTCATATTGGCGTTGGTGGAACTGCTGGCCCCGCCGCCGCCGACTAACGTGCCTCCGGCCAACCCGTAGTTGGTGCTCGATGCCACCTGGGCGATAACGCCTGAACTGATCAGCAACCAGAATACACACACCGTAATCAATATCCGTCTATTACTCATTTGTTAGTCCTCACTTCATCTCTGTCACTTGCCCGACCGCGTGGGCACAATAGCACAAGCAGAAGCACACTATCGATCGGCTTTGGATGGATCCACCAGCATTAGGTCAGGTTCATCACTATCGGGCGATGGCCCTGCTGTGACACTCGACGTTCCATACTGGAACGGGACATAGATTGCCGTAAGATTCGGCGCCAGCAAATCATCATTTCCTGTCCCCGAGCTTGAGTACGCATTGAGATGAAATGTGTTATTCCCCGCGGTAACCGGGAATAGATGCGTGATTGAGACGGGCACAACATACCTCTGTGTGCTTGTCGGCCATTCCGCCGGAATCCTTACAACGGTAGCTTGGAAACTGGGGGTGTTGACGTCACCAGCGGTAGGAGATACTTTGAAGATAACATTGTCGTAGGTTCCGTTCACATGAGTTACAAATGCCTCGGCTTCAGCCGTCACCACAGCAAACCCCGCTGCAGGCGCCTGCAGCGTCACCGACGCGACTGATTGCGGGGTACCGGATAGCTCAACAAGCGAATTCGGATTGTCGTTCGCGTCATAGTTGGCCCCCGAAAGCCCGCTCGTGAATTGCGCATACGGCGCACTTGTAATCAACTGCCGAGGCGTCATCTGCGGATCACCACTCACCGTAATCCCCAGATACCGCTTGCTTCCATCAAACACATTCGGCGGAATCGGACCCAACTCGACCGTAAACACACCATTGTCATCTGGATCGATACTTACCGTCCCGCTGGACCACAAAGCCGAACCACCCGAGGCCGCAGCATAAATTGCAAATACAACATCCGTCGCACCCGTTATCGCCGCCCCCCCGGCATCGGTCAACTTGCCCTGATACGTTATCGTATTCGGCGCCTGGGCCAGAACCGACCCGCCGACAACCAGCAGTGCCACTGTCAAAATGTACGTGATAGAACGAAACATCCTGTCTCTCCTGTATTCTTTAATTTGTCTTGTTTTCGTATTCATATTTCACCCTTGTATCCCTGCAATACCAAAGCTAGCGTTTGGCGGGCGGGGGTGGAAATCCGGGCAACGGTCCGTCACCACCGCCGTCGTCATCACCGCCGCCACCACCGGCGGCCACGGCTACTCCGGCAACAACCGCCGCGCCAATCCCCCAGACATACCATTTCTTGTACCAGGGACTGCCGCCTTTTTCAGACTCTCTCTGCGCCAGCACCGGCGGCGCCGGCTCCTGCTCTTCTTCGGCAGCCGCCTGCTGCTGCTCGGCCTCCACCTTCGCCTTGGCTTGTTCCATCATTTCCAGGAATTCCGGCGACTGAATGTTCACTTCGCCGCGCCACTCCAGGTAAGATTCAAACGCCTTGACAAACTGCTCCATCACCCGCGTCTTCTTTTCGTCCTCGTTGCGGACCTTGGCGTAGTACACCTCAGCCAGCAGCACATGTGCAGCCGCTCGGGTCTCCATGTCCAGCGTATCAATAGCCAGCAGGTCTTGCAGTTCCTGCTCGGCACAGGCATAGTTCGTAATCTTGAAATTATACCGCGCGCTGGAAATTGTCGGCTTTGTCTTGTCGTACGTGCACGGCGCCTGCGCATCTGCCAGCGACGGCAGGATCAGCGACTGCACAAACAAGGACAACACCACGACACTCAGCGCTTTCAGCATTCGATTTGACCGATGCATCGCGCATCCTCCATGACTTTTAGATTGGACTATCTGTTATCTCGACCAGTATATCAAAAGCGGTACGTGTTGACCGGATTCGTTCGCTCGCAACTGAATCCGCCCCCGCGAACCGGAGACCGCATCACGCGGACCGGCTCCGAAGGGATGGACCACGAGTGAATCAATCGTCACCGCACCATCGCTTGCACTGTTTATCGGCGACAATGCCGCCTGTACAAACCACGGCCCGGCCAAACACGCAACATCAAGCACCGGAAACTGCGTATACCGACGCGTCCGGCCGTTTAGTGTCAGTTCCAGAAGAAAACCGTCCTCGGGCGGTATCAGCCCCACCGACATCTCAATCGAATCCGTCGCCCGAAACTCCTGCGTAAGATCATACGTCACCGCCGTCATCTCACCCGACGATCTCAGCTGCGTGTCATATACCGGAAACTCCGGGTGAATCACGATCACGTTATGCGTCCCTTCGGCGACGTCAAAGGCCCGTCCCGCAGGCCTCCGCTCCCCATCGACCAGCAGTCCCTCAAGACCGCCGGGCTGAACTGAAATCCTCATCCGCGATGGCGGCGGAGGTGCCGGCTCAGGTTCCGGCTCCTGAGCCTGTACGGGCGTTTCAGACTCCGGCCTCTCAGTTTGTGCTTCCTGCTCCGATGACTCCTGCGGCGTCACCGGTTTATCCAAATCTGCCGCCGGAATGCTCTTTTCTTCCGTCGGCCTGGCCCCTGACTTCTCAATAGTACCCGGCGGAATCGCCGCCTCCTTGTCAACCGGCGATGCCACCTGCGAATCGCCGCCCATATACATCAATCCGCCCACGACTCCGGCAGCTACAATGACTACCGCAGCCACACCAAGAATCAAACCCTTCCGACTTTTCTTGACGTACACCTGGGTCACGTCCTTCAGATCGTTGGCCATCTCTCTCGCCGTCTGGTACCGCTTGGTCGGATCCGGATGCGTCGCCTTCTTCAATATCCGCTTCAACTGCGGCGACAGGTCTTCCGAACCCGGCCCGCCCCACTCGTTCAGGTTGGGCGACACCGGATTGCGGTACGGCATGCTGTTGGTCAGGAAGTTAAAAAGCGTGATGCCCAGCTCATAAATATCGGAAAGAAACGGATTGTACCCCTGCTCGCCGGTCTGACGCTCGGGCGCTGCGAACATCGGAGTTAAGGCCTGGTAACCGGTACGCGTCGCCGCATCGCCGACCTCTTTGGCAATCCCAAAATCGATAAGATGGACGTGCTCATTCTTGTCAACGATAATATTATGCGGCTTGATATCACGGTGCGCTATGTTCTTCTCATGGGCGTACGCGATTGCGTCGCTCACCGCCCGCGCGACTCTCAGGAACATCCGCTCGTCCAACGGACCGTCATTTTTCAGGATCTGCGACCCGTCCAGACCATCGATAAACTGGATTACCAGCGCCCCCTCATCAGGAAGATAGTCAACGACATTCGATATATTAGGGTGGTCGAGCATGCACAGGATCTTCGCCTCCCGGTCGAAACGGTCCCGCGCCTGTACCCGTTTGAAAAACTTCACAACCAGTCGCTGCTCGGTCAGATTGACATTGTGGGCGTTGTAGACCTCTCCGAATCCACCTCCGCCGAGATACGACGTTATCTCGTACTTGCCGCCAATTTTCCAGCCGATAATACCCAGCGGATCATCACCGCCCGAACCGGCCGGCTGTGTCTGGTCATTATTGGTCGTTTCGTCGCTCATTGCGGTCCATGCTTATGGAGATTTCGAACGGGCCCGACAACCGTTACCGGCGCACCCGTCGTTCATTACCTTCAATTTAGAAATATTCAGGCGGTTAAGCCCGGCGATGTCTGGATAGTATATAAGATACCGCTGCCGGGCAACAAATAGTTTTTGCCGCCCAGCAGAACGATAAGGGCAGGGTATTGGCACCACGGCGGTATGGACCAACCATACCGCCGTATCAGACTAGCGAACCAGCACCTTGGTAACTGAATCCAGCGGCACGCGACACGAATCACTATCCTCAGCAGCATCGACCACCTGCCAGGTACGCTCAAAACGCAGCCGGGGCCGCATTAGATCAAACTCCGGCTCCTTGCCACTCTCCTCATCTTTTGCAGTCACCCTGACCCTCCGATCACACTGAATTGCCGCGTGCAGCAGGATACTCGTCAGCAGCGATGACATATCAGATTTTTCGCCACCCGACAATTGGATGTCGCCTTCAAAGGCCAATATCACATCCTCCACGGCACACTCCTGCTGAACCGACACCTTCAAAATCAACTCCTCGATCTCAGCCCGGTAGTCCTCATTAACATGCCTCGAAAGAAGCCGCAATGCCACACCAACTATCACTGCCTCCCCCGTACTCAGGCCGGAACGAATCCAGGATTGCTTGTTTGTCAGCGTATACCCCTGATGTTCCCGATCAAATGTCACCGGTATGTTGGCCGAGGAAATCGACTGAAGGTACCGGTAGGCCGTGCGCTCCGGAATGCCACAAATCGACTTGATCTTCTCCATACTCGTGTACCGACGGTGGGAGAGGAGGTTGATCAGCCTGACGACCTTCTCAATCTTGCTCACATTGACACCTTTCTGAGCCAAAGATCCACTCACGCCCCCCGGATCCTTCGCTCCATTATCAAAATAGTACCTCTATAGTCGCTAAAAACAGTTCCCAACTGGAAACCTCGCTTATAGTGGTGGTAGAATCTCCATAAGGATCCGGATCAGTAACCGTAGACCCGTCTCCCGTTGTATCCCCGTCTTCAGGCGGCGGAGGCGGACACCCACCACCGTCTCCGGCAACAACCGGCGCCGTTATCGTCATAGCTGCAACCAGCAATACCAGTACAGCTAATAGAAACGCGCCCATCAGCCGCTTCGACGAATGCGTCCCACAGTCCATTGTTTCCTCCAGTACGGTAACCATTAGGTTGGCTTGGGCTGCGGGAGGACAAATCAAAAGCCGTGCCAGAGCCCTCGGACACGCTCGACGTTGGCACGTAACCTGCTTATGTATAGGGAGTTACAAAATGAAACGACCCGGCTGACACGCCGCCGACTTAGCGCTTTTTCTTGCCACTAAACGAAGGAAATATGTTATGTTATTGGATTACAAAATGTTCAAGAGCGGCAATTTACCACATCTATGTGGCAAGTTGGCAATAATGGAAAATTCGATCAGCGGGAAAGATGTCTTAGACGATATTTTTGTATCCGACGCCGCAATGTGCCCAATGACATCCCCAGCTCCCGCGAGGCCGCCGATTGATTCCCCTGCGTTTTAATCAACGCTTCTTCAATCCGCGTCCGCTCGACCGACTCGGCAATCTCTTTTCCGTACGCCCCCTCCGAGCGGCTGTCCCGGATGTCCGGCGGCAACTGCGAGATACCTACCTCCTTGCCGGCAAACACAATACAGAATCGCTCCACAACATTCTTTAACTCGCGAACATTACCTCGCCACTGATACGTAGTCAACGCTTCGATCGCCGCCGGCGAAAACCGCGGCGGACTTGACTTCCTATCCGACCTGCGAAGAAAGTGCTGCACCAGTAGCGGAATATCCGCCGGGCGTTCACGAAGCGGAGGAATCTGAATCGAAAAGAAATTGATGCGAAAATACAAATCCTCCCGGAACGTTCCCTCACGCACCATCTGCTTGATATCCTTGTTTGTCGCGCAGATAATCCGCACGTCGCACAAATCAGTCCGATTGCTCCCGACTTTCTCGAATCGACCGTCTTCCAATACACGGAGCAGCTTCGCCTGAACGGGAAGACTCATGTCACCAATCTCGTCAAGAAACAGCGTTCCACCGTCAGCCGCCGCAAACTTCCCGTCCCGCTCGGAAACTCCCGTTGCTGCTCCCTTGGCCACCCCAAACAATTCACTCTCAACCATGCCTTCCGGCAAGGCCGCACAATTCAATTGCATATAGGGACCGTCAGCCCGCGTACTCATCGCATGAATCTTTTTCGCCAGAACGTCCTTACCCGTCCCACTCTCCCCAAGCAACAGCACGGGATGTTCCGACCTCGCGATGGCCGCTAAATTTGCCAGTAGATCGAGCATTGATCGATCCTGCGTGACAAATGTTGTACGGTGACCCGCCCGCCGAATATCCTCAGTAAGCTCTCGCCTCGTGATTGCGAGACTCTTCACGTCGGAAAGCATTTCGAGCATTACCGAGCTGAAATTTGCTATCGCCCGGATAAACGTCAAATCGTTCTCGTCAAACAATGCCGGAATGGTGTGGTGATCCAGATAGAGGGCCCCTAACGTATCTTCTCCACGAATAATCGGTACACACAGAACTGAGAGAATGTTGTTATAAATGACACTTTGGTAATCCTTGGTTCGGCTGTCATTCAGCGCATTTTCGATAATTAGCGGCTCCGCCTCGCTGGCGGTCGACAATGGTACCGAGGAACTGAAATCGCGGATATCCTGGAGACTCTCCTCATCGCAGTTATAGTAAGCCGCCATGACCAGATCATCCCCCATCTTCGGCTTGACCAGAAGAGCCCCCCGCTCCGCCCCGGTCTGGTCCACCGCAAATTCGACCAGCTGCCGCATAGCCGTATCATAATCGGTCACGTTGCGCAGAATATCCGATACGCCGTGCATCGTCTGAATGAGCAAACGATTCTTGGTGCCTTCGTCCGCGATTGTTGTGAGCCGTTCCAGGTATTGACTCCCCAGAATCTTGTTACCAAGAGATTCTGCAATATTAACTGCCTGCTCGAAAAACGTGCGGGCCAAACGATCTCGTCCACTTTCTTCATACAGCTCTGCAATCCGGCCTGCCGTCAGCATCGCCTCATAGCGCCGCCCCTTTTCAAGCAGCATGCGGTATATTCCCTTGACTCTTTTGACCTGTGTGAGCAAATCCGCGTCATCGGAAATCAACTCCGCCAGCACCTGCACCGCCCCAAAAATCGGCGCCTCCCGCTGCTTCGCAATCAAAGGCTCCGCCAATATCCACTCCGCTGCTCGCCGACGCGCCTGATCATCACCCAGCATAAATATGAGGTATGCACCCCGGCTGCCGGTCTCAAGGGATCCGTTCTTTAGGAGTCTCGACGTTATTTCATATAGCGCGTCAACCCCGGTGTCAACATCATACAGCACCCGGTTGATTGTGGAGATTTGGTCTATTTCCGAAAGCGCCCGCCGATCTCCCAGCTTGCGCGCGAGGTCCTGACCGAGCCGACAGTGCCTCCTGCACACTTCAGCTCTTCCCTCATAATACGCTATCTCTGCAAGATTGTGATGCATTTTGACAAGTGTTTGGGGCTGCTGCACCCGGCGGGCCATTTCCGCATGTCGGGAGTACTCTTCTTTTGACGCCGTCAACTTCCCACTTACGTGCAAGAGGTATCCGGTCGCCGAGGAAAGTGAGCTGAGCACGTACTGCTGTCCTGCTTCAAGAGCCAACGCCTTCATGGTGGCAAGCTGCCGTTCCGCCTGCGCGAACCGGCCCAGATCCGCCAGTGCCGAAACGTAAAGGGCTAACATCGGCAAAAAGATCTCTTCCTTTTTCAGTCTCCGACCCAGACGAAGCGCTACTCTGCCCTGCTGAACAGCCTCCGTGAAGCGACCTAACTTGTAAAGAGACACAATTAATGACATATAAGGCGTAGCCGTCTTCTCCAACAGGTTGTGTCGACGCGCATACTCAATCGCTCTCAGGGCCATCGTCCTTTGCGCATCGAGTTCATCCATCCAACCCCAGATCAACGCTACCGTAGAGTAGACCGACAGGACCGTCGTCGGCTGCAAATCGGAGGCATCGCGAACCATTGC
Source organism: uncultured Ignavibacteriales bacterium (assembly GCA_964612145.1). Classification (GTDB taxonomy): domain Bacteria; phylum Zixibacteria; class MSB-5A5; order GN15; family FEB-12; genus JAGNLV01. Next base: position 287,327 of record CAZTBP010000001.1, read on the forward strand.
GAGGAGCGGCTCCACCCCCGAATAGTCGCCCCGCGACGCCTCCATGTAAACCTCCAAACGCCGCGCTCGCACCCGTGCTTCCCTATCACCGGTACTTGCTTCGGTGACCATCTGCGCCGTCGTATCGAGCGTCTCCTCCAAACGTCCAAGCATCAATTGACAGTATGCCAGCCACGTTTGAGCCTCCATCCGCTCCGGATCTCCTGGCCTTAGAACTGCCGCTGTACGGGCATAACACTCAGCGGCAAGATCCGTAAAGCCAGCCTGTTGCGACCACTGCGCCGCGAGTCGGAGAATGGACAGGAGAAATTTATCAGATACACCCTCTCCACCGTTCACCGCCTGTCGGAGAAACACATCCAAAAGTAACACTGCCACCGTGGGTCGCCCGGCCCGATACTCCGTCTCGGCTGCCTGCCGCACACGCTCTGCCCCGCTCCAGATTCTCGTTTCAACGGCGAGATCAGGAAGCCAGCGCCGACTGCTCACCCGCCTGCATGTCCCAACAAGATCAGCCCAGGCCCCGCGTGAAGTGTGAAAACAAAGGTAATCACCCTGTACCGTCAATTGACCGGTCCGCAACAGACCCTTCACCGTCTCATAAACCACCCGTGGGTCCTTCACCCACCCCGCACTGATCTCATTCAAAATTTCCGGACGTATTCCCACCACTCCTGCCTGCTCGTAGAAGAACCGTCGCAGAGCTTTTGGGTCTGAAAATGATGAACGCGCTGCCCGATGAAGGTGGCTGACAAGGACCATCCCGCCCAAACGGTTCTCGAGCTCCGCCCTCCGGCCGTTGTCAATTAGACCAAACTCAGCCAGGGCCGGCACCAATAGCCGCGGCCGCTGGAGCGGGTCGCGTTGCGTCATCGCATTTAACAAGTCATGAAAACCATCAGGAAGATCCGGCAAGCCATCCGCAGTCTCAGATATCATCAACTTCAGCGATGCCCCGAGCGCATACAAATCCGACTGCTGCCAAACCTGATCCGCCAACCTGATCTCCGGCGCAATGAATTCCGGGGTCCCGTACACCGCGCTTTCAAGCTCTTGATCGGCCTCAGTGAGAAAATCCAGATCAACCAGCCGTAGCGAAAGTGCGCCATCGTGAGCCACATTCACCAGGAAGTTGGAGAGCTTCAGGTCACCGTGCACCAGCCCCAGCAAATGGAGATAGTCAACCAACACCGCCATCTCCGACAAAAGTCCCCCCAGCTCAGCTATAAACACTTGCAGCGACAATTCCGACCATCGCTCCCTGCCAAAATACGGATAAACGACAAACAGCCGCCCCCGCTCCCTGTGCGCTCTCCAGGCGGTAACCACCAGCGGCGATTTGATTCGCCGCTGCAGCGCAAACGATCGCGTTATCACTGCATCCTGTTGAAGCGCCGTTAGCTCACTCTTCGGATTCAGCGTCTTAACAAAACAATACCGTTCCGAGACCGTATCCCAGGCCAGCCACGACTGACACAATGCGTTTTCAGAGAGAAGTTTATCAAATCTCAGATGTTCGGCTTGCGGTGTCGATGATTCCTTGTGCATAGGCTCTTTCCCGAAATCGGAAACGTAGTCACAGCGCCGTTCCCCGATCGTCACTACAGCACAATAATACGGATTTTTGCCGCCATCGCAAATGAAATGAGTAAATCAATTTCCCCTTTTACAGCCGGTTGTGGCAGTCGGAGCTTCCAGACAAGCAGCCCCAAAAAGGCAGGCAACGCTCAAGGATCTGTCGACTTGACGGGAATACTAATCCAGCGGAAAATAAAACTCGAACCGTGTCCCTTCCCCAGGCTGACTGGAAATCTCCAGCTCACCCCCGTGATTCGCAATGATCCTGGCACAGGTCATCAAACCGTAACCGTGACCGCCTTCCTTGGTAGTCAGACGGGATCGGAAAATTGTTGACCGTACCTCTTCCGGCATACCGACACCATTGTCCGCAACCACCAGCCGCACCCGATCTCTTTCAATTGAGGTCGAGATCTGGATCTCGCCCTGTTCGCGCCCCACTTCCAAAATCGCATCGGCGCCGTTGTTCAAGAGATTCAACAGGAGCTGCGCCATCTGGTCCTGATCGAGATTGAACTCCGGGAGGGACGGATCAAGATCTGTCGTAATATTGATAGACTTGAACTTGCGCTGGACCATGATAAACGACAGGACGTCATTGACCACGCGGTTGAGATCATCAATGCGCTTCTTTGTATCCAACTTGGTATAGTCCATCAACCCCGCCGTAAACCGCTTCATCTGGTTCACGTTCCCTTTTAGCATTTCCAGCGAGCTTTCGACCTTTGCCATGTTGGCCCGCGACGCTGCAATCTGAGTCAATTCCACTCCACCGAGGATCATACCAAGGAAGTTATTCAACTCGTGTGAAATCGATGATGCCATCACGCCTTTCTCGGCAAACTTCTCCAGATCAAACAACCGCTGTTCGCTTTCTTTCTGTGACGTAATATCATCGACTGTCACAATAATGTCCGAACGTACCCCGGACTCCCGCCGGATATGGCTCACGCGAACATTAAAAATGCTCTCCTGATCTTTACTGGTAGCAACTAGATTCTCTATCAGCAGCCCGCTGCGTTCTGATTTCGCCTTTATCAGGCGCCGCCCCCAGCCGGTGAAAACGGCTTCTGGGAAGACATGATGAATAGGCATTCCAATCAAATCACCATGGACCGACTCCCCGGAACAAAACTGCTCAATCAATTTGTGTCCCGAACGGTTTACCTTCTTCAACTGGAAATTGCTGTCAAAGACGAACACGCCCTGCTTCACATTATCCAGAATGTCCAGATACCACGTATTCAGCATCGAGATCTCTACGAACAAGAAGGAGTTGGCAATCAACGGCGTGACCGTATTGATGATGGTGGTTAACAATTCGACTTCACTATCTTCAAACGGCTTGCGACTTGCCCGTGGACCGAGCCCCAGGACACCAATGAGCCGACCGGCATGCAGCAACGGCGCCACCAGTTCCACGCCACACTCGGAAAGCTTGTAAATCACGTTCGGCTGGGTTTCATCCAGATTGATATCGGCCAGACGATGCGGCTGAGAGTTGCGTACGAATGCCGACTCATGAACAGCCAGGCGCGCTACCTGTGCAATCCGATCGTCGCGTATATATCGACCTGTCGCAAACATGACCGGTGCCTCCGAACGTGACGACGGACTGCGAAGCGAGATAAACGCACTTGGCACCGAAAACTGACCCGACAACGTCAACACCAGTATCTGAATCAGGTGCTCCAGATCGGGATGCGACGCAAACTGCTTGGTCAGCTTCGAAAGCGCATCCAGCGCCAGGACCGGCTTGCTGATTCGCAGCATGTGTGGATCCGATGACAGCTCGGGCTGCCCCTCTTTTGTTCGTTGTACCATACGCCTCTACACCTGCCTACACAACGTCTCCGCCTCTTTTTGATTTGGCGTAATCGTAAAATACTCGTGCAGGTCCAGTACTTCCAGGATATGCAGCACTGTTTCAGCGACATTGCAGATCACAATATCTCCGCCTTCCTCGCGAAACATCTCTACCGTCCCGAGTATGGAACCGACCCCGGCCGACGACAGAAATTCAACCTTACCCATATCGAGGATTATAAACTTGTAGCCGGAGGCCTGGCACGATGTCAATGTGTCAATCATCTCATGGGCATTGCGGTTATCCAGCGAAGCCGGCGGATGAATTATCATGATGGAATCCCCAAACGGCTGCTGCATTATAGATCGGGCTGTATTCACTGAGAGTCACTCCATCGCTTTTCAAGCGTCAGCAGATTGATAGCATCATGCTTCCGTACGTATTTCATATCATCAGTCATCTTCTTGACCATCGCCAACCCAAACCCGCGACACTGCCCGTTTACGGCTGCCTCTCGAAGATTTACTTCCGGAGCACCGGCAACCGGGTCGAACGGCATCCCCGAGTCGGCAAACGTCATCGTAATCCGTTCCGAATTTACTGTCGCCGCAAAGATCACCAGGTCACGAGGACTGACCCCTGCATGGCCGCTGATATTGTTGGCTACCTCATAGAAAATAGTCCGCAGCTCGAACTCGATCATCTCCGGAATACTTAACTCACCCAGGAATGCCAAAAACCGTTCCTGCGCCTCGGTAATCCCCGATGAATCCGGACAGAACTCATCGGAGTACACGCGACCATCTTCATCGAACAGGGCCGGCCCGGCCGCCTTTTGCAGACTGCGCCGAACGAAGCTCTCGTCACACTCGAAGAAATCATACAAGTCCAGGACATGGAGGATTCGTATCAGGCCGGGTGACGCCTCCCGAAGATGCATACGTACGCCGGCTTCATCACACAACAGGTGAGCGGTCCAGAGCATGTTAATATGCCGCGACACAACCTGTTCCAGTCTGGAACAATCGACCGTCAACACCGGCGGCTCCGTCGAAAGGAAAGCGCGGACTGACCGCTCAAACTCCTCTCTGGAAGTGTCGGTCCCGTCGCCGGGCACGTATAACGTCTTCTGACTGTGGGCGTCAACTGACACGAATATTCGCCTCCAGGGTTTCTTTCTTTTTATCGGCAGATTGCCCCAGCCATTTCATCACTACCAGCGTGATATCGTCAAATTGCTGCGTATCACCGACAAACCGGGCATGCTCATCTACCATCGACGTTACCAGGGCCTCCGCGTTCTGGAAGGAACCTTCGCGAATCGATCCCACCAGGCGTTCCATCCCGTATTCCTCACGCCCGGAATTATGCGCTTCGTTGATCCCATCCGTATACTGCACAAGGTAATCGCCTGCGGTCAGTACAAGCCGACCGGCCTCAATACGCTCCGCAAAGGTATTGTCCGGCATCATCCCCAGCGGATACCCCTTGGTCTTCAACAGCGTCACCGTGCTCTCTCCGGTCAGGTGGATCAGCGGATTGTGCCCCGCTGAGGCAAATTCGAATGTCCCGGTCTCCTGATCCAGTTGCCCATAAAACATCGTCACGAACATTCCCTTGCGAATATTCGGCACTAATTCCCGGTTCAACTCCCGCAACACATCCGCCGGCGCTGTAACCGACTGCGTAACCTTACGAACCAGATCCCGGGTCATCAGCATTACCAGCATCCCCGGCAGTGACTTGCCCGACACATCAGCCACCAGAAAACCGAACCGACCGTTCGGCAGCTCTAAAAAATCATAATAGTCGCCGCCCACCTCTTTGGCGCTTTGATACATCCCGTGGAACTCAAACGATGACGCACTCGGGTACTCGGTCGGCAGGATACTCGATTGAATCTCCCTGGCAATCTCCAGGTCGCGCGCCATCCGCTCTTTCTCCACCAGCTCGTGCTGAGCGGCATTGAGTTTGTCTCCCATCGCCTGAAGCGTTTCCGCCAGATATCCAAACTCGTTGCGCGTCTTCACCGGGATTTCAATCCGAAGATCATCGACAGCAACCTGTTTCAGACTGTCGGTAATCACCGTTACCGGCCGAAGTTTCCGGTGCAAAATGACCATTGTCAGCGGTAAACCGATAAGCAACATCAACAGCGTTATAGAAGACACCGTCGTAATAGAAACTACCCGCGCCGCATGAATCGGCGCCGCCGAAGACGCAATCGCCAGGTCCCCAACTCTTATGTTATTCTCTTTGATCGGCACCGAGATATATATCGTATCACCTTGCAGCTCGAACGCCTCGCTCGACCGGAGCGTATATTCATGTTCGGGCAACCCAAATTCACCTAATTTCTTCCCCGCGATAACCTGCTTCAAATCCGTATGTGCCAGGAAAGTCCCGTCCACGTCTGAAATACCGGCCCAGTAGGCATCAGGATTGTCCGCCACGAGTTTCTTGCAGGCGTTATTCAGAAGCAACGCGTCGGGACCGTTGGCGGCAATGATCAGCTTGCCGGCTGTGCCTGAATACGACCGCGCCTGCACCAGCAGCTTGTCGACCACACTCCTGGTCACCGTATCAACGTATCGATCCGTTATGACATACCCGGTAACCGCCATCAGCACCAGGATAATCGCCGACACATAAACTGAAAACTCCAGCCGGATCGACCGCCTGAACTGCTTTGGCTCCGGCCAGTCACGCCCCTCTGTCCTCGCGCTACTCGTGCTCATATGACAATTCTCTCAACTTGCGAAGTTCCGTTTCAGTTCGCTCAAGGTATCCGGCAATTTCGCCGTTGTCCGGGGCCAGCACCGAAGCCTTCCGCAACACCGCAATTGCCTCGGTCAGCTTGCTCTGACCGTACAACTCAATACCGACGTATTTGTACGCGTTGACCAGGTACTCGCGCACGGACTGGTATCCCGGCGCCATCCGCTCAACTTTCTCCCACTGCGCGATTGCCTGTTGAAGATCACCCTGCCTGAAATACTCCTGCGCCGTCTTGTAAGTCTGGGCCACCTCATGACGCACCTCTGCGCTCAGTTCCACCCCTTGTCGTCTCTCCGCAGGTGGCGTCGAGACCCGACTGCTCGCATCAGCCATTTCCCGGCGCACCCGGCCCTTCATTTCCAGACACCAGGCATGTCCGGGGAACCGTGCCAGCGCCGAATCAAGTGCCGCCAGCGCCGCTGTGTGATAACCCTGTAGTTGAGCTTCGGCGGCCTGGGTCCGCCACTTCTCAAACTCGGCCCGCTTGATCGCCTTGCGTACTCGTTGATTGTCCGGCACCGCGGTTTCAAGATCGGCCAACGCCCCCAGCGCTTTCTCAATATCACCGTAGGCCACCAGCGAGTCGGCTACCTGAAGTCGATGCTCAATCATATCCTCCCACGATGCATCCACTGCCAAAATACTGTCAACTTTCCGCAGCACGTTGCGGGCCTGATCTGACTGTGGATCTTCTCTTAACGCTAGTCCGGCGAAGTACCGAGCCGCCAGATAATTACCCTCCCTGTAGTGTGTCCTCACTGAATCGATATAGTCGGCATAAAGCTGTTTGCTCCGCGCCCAATCCATCAACCGACGCACTTCTTCCCGCTGCTGATGTATCTGCGTCGTGTCCATCCCGTTCGCCCGCGCGACAAACAGCGCCCGGTCATAACTGCTGAAAGCACCAGGGAAATTTCCGGCGTTAAACTGCTCGGTCGCCTGATCAAGCAGGCTCTCCAGCTGCGCCCGGTTACGCTCGCTCAACCGGTTGCTCATAAGCGTATTGAACTCCGCCTCACGGCGCAAAATCCTTTCCTCCCGACGGTCCGCGACCGATTTTCCAAACGATGTCGTCAGGTTCACCATGTGCAGGCTGCCCAGTTCCCGATCCACCAGCGCATAATCGAATCGAATCGGGCCGTACTCCAGTCCGGCGCCAAACGATGCCTTTCCATTCCGCAGGCCGCCTCGTACAAACAACAGGTCACGGAACGAGTATTCCGCCCCTGCCCGAAACGCCGCCTCCACGCCGTCGACCTTTTCCACCGCCGCCGACACCGCCAACCGCTGCTGCCACTCTACTTTCGGCACCAGGACTGCCGTTATCCCCAGATCGCCGGCCGGCGGATAGCTCACGCTCTCCTGCGATAACTCGATCGTCGGCTTCACTGCGTTTCGCACATTCACCGCGGCTGTGATCGACGGCAGGTTCTTCGAATTCAGCTCAAACCGGCGAGCCGCCGCCACCGTTACGCCCGGCGATGACGTCGCACTGTAATCATCCAGCGAATGGTGCTCAAACATAACCGACAACCCAAAATCATACCCGCCAAGCGCCTTGGCATACGCAAACAGCAGCCCGAGCCGACTGTCATCGAACTCACCCAGCACCACGTTTCCGGCGTCACGCTTCTCGATGCCATCTATCCCCAAACGAAACACTCCGGCCCCAAAAGTACCAAAATCAAGCGTCGGCACCGCCAGCCCGAGATACTGATACGCCACGTCCTCGTCATAAAGACGGCTGTGAAAACCACCCAGCGCGTAATGTTGTGCCTGAGCCAAACGGGCCGGATTCCAAAACGGCGCCGTTGTGACATCGCCGGTGGCCAACGCGGCCCCGCCCATCGACAGATCTCTCGCCCCGGCACCAAATGCAAACGGTGATTCGGTACCGGCATCCCCGTCAGCCATAACCGCCCCGGCCGACACAACTCCCACTAGTATGAGCGCCACGAAGTACTTCATCTGACCACCGCTATCTTCCTGCGGACTGTTTCCTCATGACCCGACACATACCGTGCTGTGATTCGACAGAAATACGTTCCCGGAATCACCATCCGACCGACATCGTTGGCTCCCGCCCAAACATCCTCCTGGTGCGTTCCGGCACCGCGCGTGCCGTCAATAACGACTGCCTTGACCAGCGCCCCGGTAATCGAGAAAATCTCGATATCAACCTTTGCCGCCTCGGTTAGCACGTATGTGATCGTAGTTGCACCGTCCACATGTGGATTGAACGGATTCGGATAATTTGCAAACGACTCCTCCAACCCCGCGGCACTCACCGATAACTCCGCCGTGTAGACCGGAAAATTCCCACCGGCCAGGGTCGGATAGACCGCGCTGGCAAGGTTCTGATCTTCTATCTCTAAAAAAGTCGAGTCCCCGAACTCAACAAAGTAGTTCCCGCGCAGCACGCCCGGCTTCAAATCACAGAACATCTGCATCCCCAGCTCAGCACTGTGTGCCACCGTCACCGGCGAAACAAATCCAATCGTCACCGAGTCACCCACCGGTGCCTCGACCCGTCCCGCCTCAACTCCCGCTATCTCAACGACAACTCGTTCGAACACCACCGATGCATCCACCGCAAGAGATCCCTCAGGGCCACGCTGATACACCCGCCCCGTCAAACCCAGCAGACTCAGGCTCCCCTGCGGCACAGCACTGCCATACGTCAACAAGCCCGAGAACACTCCCACATCGGTCTGTCCCGGATAGGTAACCTGAACCGGCAGTGACTGCACCGATACCATCGGACGTCCCGCCGGCAAGTAGACCTCAGTCAACCCCGACACGAACGGCAGCGATTCCGAACAACCCACCGAGGTCTGAAGCCCCGGCGTGGCCGTCGTGTCAGTCGCATCCACGATCTCAAACGACTGCCCGGACATGACCTGCAGCAGGAAATGTTCGTACGGCGCATCCGCCTCGATATCGGCAAGCAGCGTAACGGTCACCGAATCGCCGGGAGACACCAGCAGACCCGTATCAGAAAATTCAAATACCGCGGCGCCAAACACCAGCTTTACAAAGTCCTGATACCCCGTGTAACCATCCACACGATACCCAATCCGGTCAAAAAGCCAGACCGGATTGAGCGGACTGCCAGCCGAATCAACAACCGATACCGCCACACTAAAGAGACGCACCGGCGAAACGTCAGCCGCTACCGGATAGGTAACCGTGATATCGATCATTTCGAGCGAATCCACCCCGCCCGAGACCGAAACCGGCAACACCGACTGCGGACACATTGTTAGGGCTGTTGCCGGGCTTAACACCGAGATCGGATTAGTCTCCATCGGAAAGACCGTTGCACCCGTTGCCAGACCCAATGTATCCGTTACCGCCGCCAGTTGCGACCCCGACGACAGATCTCTGACGACAAAGGCAGTGCTGTCAGACACCCGAAGCTTAAACGACGAGTCCGACGCACTACTGCCCATCGTTATCGCCAATCGGAGCGAATCCTCATCACCCGGAGCCAGCGTGAGCGGTGAGAACAGCGTCAAGACCATCCGGCTGCTGTCGGCTGCAAACTCTGCCGGCTGGGCCACTGTTGCCGACTGACGCTTCAGCACGACATCGTCAACCAGCCCAGCATATGCGGTAGGCAGACCATCCGATCCAAAAAACTCAACCGTAACCTCCGTCAACTGAATCTGCGAACTCCCCGAGTGGCCCGGATGTCGCAGCCGCAACTGAAGAACCTCAGCTTCACGCTGCCCGAGATTCACCGCCGTGACCGGCACCGGGTCGTAGCCAACCGCCAGATAGAACGACGGATCATCGATCCGGCACGACGGCGTCCGCATCGGGAACGACGTTTCCCCGGTGAACGGCACACCCTCGCTACTATTGTCGTCAACCAGCGGCAGCGCCCAGCCACCCAGCACCGCCAGGCCGAAACTCTTGGCTGCAGCGGCCGAATCAATGTCGATCAAAAATGAAATCCGTCGCTCCGTACCGGGTGCAATAATCAATGCCTCCGAAAAAACAATCGAAAGAGTTGTTGCCGATCCAACCGGTTCTACCGCCGCCAGATTGGCATTGCCTGTCGCAAGAACTATCCGACTGAAGGCTTGGTTCGCCGGCAACGCGTTACCCGAACCATCTTCAACCGTCAGCAACAAACTGTCCATCCGAATCGACGCCGCACTCACCCCTTGATCGGGATGCGTAAACGCCAGGCTCATCGGATACACGTTCTCCTGACCGCGCGTCACCGCTGTCGGGATCGAATTGATCAATCGAACATCCACTGCCGAGGGCACCTGTTGAATCGTAGTCGTATTGGTCTTTACAGTTGCCGAGGTGTCCCCGTCTGCCTGCGCCTGGAGCCGCCAGTAGACGCTGCCCACCGCACCTGCCGTATAATAGTAGACGTAGTTCGATGACTCACCCGGCGCCAGCGATTCCGCCCCTGAGACCGAACTGTCGAATATAACCAGGGTCGAATCAACAATCTCCGCGACCCGAACTGTTACCGATGTCAACGAAGAGCTGCCGATATTTTTTACCGTGGCCGCAACAGCCACCTGCTGACCCACGGAGTACGTCGCCTCAACCGGTGCGTACACTACCTGAAGCGCTGAACTCGAGATCGTAAAGCCGTCATCAGAAATCACCGGCGCATCACGGGGACCATCGTTGTCGGAGACAAATTCACATCCGTCAATCGGCAACATCCCCCGGAAAACAACGTCCGCCGAAGCCGTCGCTGCAATATCTCCTACCACGAACAACACCGGCGGACTTGTTTCAACCGGAACCGAAAGACCATTCCCTGTCCAGACGCCGCCGCTATATGTTAGTAATTCGAGCAGCGAGTCCGACCCGGAATAGACCTCATCACCGTCGATGTCGAGCCAGAGCTCCATCTCCGTCAAGTCCGTGCCGGTCGCATCCTCCTGGTTCCCGATTGTCACTTTCGTCAAGACATCCGGCTGATCGCCGTTCTGCGCCGGGCGAAACCCGAATAACGCGACCGACGTATCCCCCGGGCTTAATGTCCGCGGGGTCACCCCGACCACCTCATACTGGCTGGCTATCGAACCGTCGACCACCAGGTACCCGCCGCTGTTAACCGGCATGTCGCCGTTGATACTCAACGCCTCATCAAACGTGAAATCTGAAGGCGAACTTATCACAACCGCCAGGCTGTCACCATCGATAACATCCGCGCGCACATCCGCTACGACATAGAAATACGATAACGATTCCGCCGGCAGCACAAAATCCAGCCCGCTCATCAGCAGCGAACCACCGGAAAAATACCCGGTCGCCGCCAGCACGTCCCCATTGAGTGTGTGACTGTTATCTGAATCGTAATACAGCGAAACCTGTCCTAATTCGGCGTCGGCATAATCCAAACCGGATTGACTGATACTGGCGTTTGTCAAAGTGATAGACCGAAGTGTCTTGTCTTCGCCGACATACCCGTTGTAAAGGGCAAACGTGAAAATCTCGTTATCCGCCTGCCCCGGTACGATTGTCCGGCTCGACTGCGGAATTGATATCGCCGTGATCCTGTTGCTCGGTACAATCAGGAACTCCGTCCCACTCTCCGCCGCAACATCATCCGGCCCGGTCACTCCCGATTCATACTCCCCCCCGCCGACCGGAATATGCAAAGATACCGAACCACCGTTGAAACTTGTCTGCTTGACATCGAGCGTAACGATAAACCGCTGGCCGCCGGGCGCTACCCCGGCGCCAATCATGTCAATAACCCATCGATATCCATCATAGTCAAATACACCCAAATCTTCATCATCGGCCGACAGCCCATCGTTGCCGGCGTCCGCCCATAACCGCAAAGTCAGCAGTGAGCCTTCGTTCTCCAGCGTGCCGTCCGTCTCCACCTCCAGGCGCGTCAATACGTCCGCTGCATAACCATTGGACGGCAACACAAAATCCATCACGACTTGATCGGACTGCCCCCCGAAAAACGTTCCTCCAGCCAGCGGCTTAAAAACAACAGAGGCCGCCGGGAAAATGTCTATAATGTGGTCAGTCGAATTTACCAGGGGGAATACCCCTTCCACTGTTACCGCCTGATCAAACACGGCATCGACTGCACCTGAGATGGTTATCCCCAGCGAGTTGCCGTCTTTGGCCTGATCGGCGTTCACGTACAGCCCCGCTGCCAGCGTGACTGTGCCGCCCTCCTGCGCAATCGGAAGACCTCCAATGGTCGCGGTGACTTTCCCCGCATCAACCGGCACCACCGCCAGCAGCGAGTCATTGTCTGAAAAATCCTCGATCGAATTATCCCTATTAATGTAGATTGCCAGACTGTCAATTTGGCTCAGCAATTCGACACTGCCGGCGCCATCCGGATCTACCGCCTCAATAGTCAAATCAAGACTCTCTAAACCGACCGCACTGACGTACGAATTCGTAATCTCAACCCCCAGCATCGCGCCGCTGAATTCACCCGGCCGCAGTGTCTTTCCCGACACCTGCACCGACGACAACTGCACAACCTCCGATGAGACTATAAGGATGGTATCGTCCGTCACCACTGCCGCATCGAGCGGACCATCATTGCCTGAGCGAACTTCGATACCTCCGACCGGGATTGCCAGGTTCACCGTCGCCCCGTTTGTCGGGTACTGCGCCGACTGCGACGCGACAAAGAACCGCGTCTTTGCCCCCGACAGAGGAACTGATAATCCGCTTAGCGTCCAGCGATTACCGGTAAACGAGAACTCCCCGATAAGATTCTCCTGCGACACCCCCTCCCAGACACCGTCACCATCATCGCCGGCCAGGTAGAGCGACTGGAGATCCTGCTCATCAGCTGTCCCACCGTTGACAACCGTCAGTGCCGTAAGTGTGTCTGACGAATAGCCGTTCCTCGGCACATCGACCGCAAACACATTGTAAATCGAATCAGGAGATTCGATAACACTGTCAGCGGCTGCCACCACAATCACCTGGTCGCGTACCATGCCGTCGAGCGCAACCGCACCGAGCGAATTAGCCGAATCCGGACCGGCAAGCACCGTCGAATCCGTCATGACAATGTCGCTCTGCGGATACAAATACCCGTCAAGAACATCACCGTCGCGACCGGTCATCGCTATTTGTGCTGCCGCGAAAACCACCCTGGTCGAACCTGCCGGCAACACCAGGGGATCAAGGCTGAATCCCACTGTAGCGGCGGTCGACGCGATCGCCAGCAGACTATCACCTGCCGAAAGCAGAGAGTCGGCGTCGCCGTCCAAATACAGAGCAATCTCTTCCACATCATGAAGCAGGTCCGAGGCACCGTGCACACTGCTGACAACCGGTCTGAAATCAACCGACTGAACCGACTTATCCGTCGCGTAAAAATTCTGCAGTGTTAACGTCAGCAGCACTATCCGCTCGTCTCCCGGACGGCCGGTTAAGCTCCCCTGCGCTACCGTACCGACTTCGACCGCCTCGACCTGCACCAATCCGCTCGTGTCTGCCATCCCATACGTCGAGCTGGCCGCCACAACCTGCGCGTAACCAGCCCTGTCCGCCCGGAACCAGCCGGAACTGTCCACGGAACCAACCCGCCCCAGCACCGACCACGAAATATCGCCCGCTGACGTTGCATTCCCATCGGCATCGTAGGCCTGAACCGAAAACTGCGTGGAATCACCTTTTTCAACCGCTGCCCCATCCGGCACCACGGCCAGATTTACCGCCTCCCCGGCAACCACCGTGATCAATCCAGAGGTATCGGCTATCGTCCCGCTGATCCGTGCCACGATCCGCCCGGTCCCGATTCGCCGGAGGTCTAACGTTGTAGCAAGTCCAAATATGGAATCGACCACTCCCATCGAATCACCAATAATCGACCACGACGCCGCCACCGTGCCAAGGAGACTGTCGGAGGAGTTGTATCGACGGCAATACACTGTCGCACTGTCATTGTCCGTACTGAGGGTCGTATCATCAACCCCGCGTCCATCCGGCCATTCTATCTTAATCGATGATGTCTCCGTACCGGCCAGCACTGTGACCACCGACGTATCAGCAAAAGTACCGTCATACGTCGCCCAAACATGATAGGTCGGCGGCGAAATATCGCTTCCCGCCGTGTACACCCCGCCCGACGAAATCGAACCGGAACTGTCATCTGTCTCCCAGACGACCGAATCCGTCAGATCCGCCACAAACTGTGCACCGGCATCATACCCTTTGGCGGTAAACTGATAGAGATTTAATGCCTCTACACTGGCACTGTCAGGAGTGACCTCGATATAGGCAATGGGCGCCGGCAGGATTTCAATCGTTACTACCATCGAGTCCGAACCGCTCCCGTCGGAGGCAATAAACGTCACGTCAAAATCGTAATCCGAAGCATCATACGCAGGGGTGAAATCAAACGTCCCTGTCCCGTCACCGTTGTCAACGAACGTCGCCCCCAAAGCCAATCCTTCTGCCGTAATACTCGGGGTCGTCCCGTCTGGATCACTTGCGGTCACGGCGAAATTAAGATTTTGCCCCTCCTCGACCGTCTGCGTTCCAATCGCATCCAGCACCGGTTCGCGATTTATATTGACGACCGTCACCGTGAATGACACGGTATCCGCGAGAGAACCATCGGAGGCAATCAGACGGACCGGATAACTGCCCGCTTGAGTATAGTCCGGAGAGAAAACGAACTTTCCTACCCCGTCACCCTTGTCAGTGAAGGTTGCATTTGATGGAAGGTTCTCGGCAGCTAAACTTGGGATCGACCCATCCGGATCGGTAGCAGTCACTTCGATTTCCAGAGTCGTATTCTCATCTACCGTCGTGTCGCTGACCGCTGACCAAACCGGCGCACTGTTAGGCGGGACGAACTCAATCGCTCCCATATCCGGCGCCGACCCTTCAAACGAATACCCGATATCCATCGCGGTGTCGATACAGGGCGAGCCGGCCTGGAGCCTGAAATCGCCCGCCAGTGTATCGACAAACAACGGATCGGCGAAGATTCCTCCCGCCGAATCATAGACACCACTCGTATAGTCCGACGACCGGTTAGCCCACAAATCATTAAATCCCGCAACAATTGTGCCTTCAGCCCGGATTCCCTCATTGGCATTCACAATGATATTGTTGAAGATCCGACCGTTGTCAACGCGGCTCTCCTCCTCACCCCCTTCATAGTGGATACCATGCCCCCCGGCAGACACGATCGTGTTATGATAACTGTTATTGTACTCATCCCCGACCTTAATTGCCTCGTACCCGGTACGAACTATTACATTTCGATACAGGAGATTGCCCGTGCCGTTACACTGAATGCCACGCTGTAAAACATCACGAATATAGCACGCTGAAACTCGGCAATTGTCACCGCTTAGATAGATTCCGTTCTTTGTGCCGTTGCTGATCTCGAAGCCTTCGACTTCAATATAGTTGTTGCTGATCTCAATTGCGTGGTCCGAAAATCCCGACCCGTCAATAACTACCTGCCCGACATCAAATACTCGATAAACAACCGGCGCACCCGCTGCACCCGAACTGTTCAACTGGTATTTTGCCGAAGGAGTATAAGTCCCGCCAAGAACATTAACCGTATCGCCCGCAGCGATCACTCCCAGCAACTCGCCGTTGTCAGGTGTCGCCCACGCCGCCGTGGAATCAAGTCCGCTGTTAGCATCGTCACCGTCTGGCGAAACCCAGTAAGTAACAGCCCCCGCGGAAACCGAGAGCGACACCGCAATAAAAGTCGCCAAAACGACCGATAGGATATTTCTCTTTACATCCATAATATACTGTAAAGATCGGCATCAAATCCTCCCCCCTTGAGCACGTAAAGCTCTAAGAAATAACCATTTTGGGCGACCTTCCATTAGACTCCGCCAGATGCTGTCGCACCCTTTCCCGACTACCGCTTACAATTCATCGAGATCTACCCGAAAATTGCCTGCTTGCTTTAACATTTGTTCCTTTTTGGAACGATCCATCCTGGCTCACGTCCAAAAACCATCCCAACTTTAGGGCTGCCCCGCCGTTTCTTGCGGCATCGGCAATTCCATATGTTCCGGGAGTGCCCTCCAATCCTTCTGCCACCGTTTTACCAACCGAACAAAACCATGAATGTTTGTAATGCAGCTGGTCGCCAAACATAAGACGGAGTATCCTACCGTGACCCATTGGCTTCCTTTCTGACCGATGAACATTTGTGGACGCAGGCGTGTTACAGAGTTGTGTATGACAGTGAAAGACGATCCTGACCCGCTCATTCGGAGATCGACCTCATGGCTCATGTTCTCGTCCTCGGCGCCACCGGCTATGTTGGCGGCCGTCTTGTCCCCCGTCTCATCAAACGTGGCCATCGCGTCCGGGCCATGGTGCGTGATCGGCGTAAGGCGGGCGGGCGTGACTGGGCTGAACAGGTCGACATCGTTGAAGGTGACGTCCTCCGATCGGAAACCCTCGATCGCGCTTTCGACGGCATCGATGCCGCCTACTATCTTATCCACTCGATGGCCACTTCAACTGAGAATTTCGAGGAGCTTGATCGCAAAGCCGCCCGCAACGTCGCCATAGCGGCGGAATCTGCCGGCATTAAGCAAATCGTCTACCTCGGCGGCCTGGGCCGGCGCGGAAGCGACCAGTCCCCGCACCTGCGCAGTCGCCACGAAGTCGGTGATACCCTCCGCAGCGGCAAAACACCCGTCACCGAATTCCGCGCCGCCGTTATCGTCGGATCCGGCTCGCTCTCCTTTGAACTCATCCACCACCTCGTGAACCGCCTCCCGGTCATGATCTGTCCGCGCTGGGTCTATACCCGCACCCAACCGATCGCGATCGCCAATGTTCTCGCCTATCTCCTCGAATCCCTCGACAAACCCGACGTCCTCGGAACGACCATCGATATCGGCGGCCCGGAAATTATGACCTACGGCGAAATGATGCTTGAGGTCGGCCGCCACCTCGGACTCAAACGCCTCCTCATCCAGGTTCCTGCACTAACCCCGCGCCTCTCCTCGTACTGGGTCAATCTTGTCACCCCAATCCAGACCAACCTCGCCCGCGCCCTTATTGAAAGCCTCCGCCATGAGACCATCTGCGAAAACGATCTGGCGACTAAGCTCTTCGATATTGAACCGCTCTCGTTCGATGAAGCTGTCCAGCGTGCCCTCGCCCGCGTCCAACAGCACCAGGTCGAAACCCGTTGGACGCAGGCCGACCGCCGCGTCGAATCGTCCCCTATCGATCCATCGCACCTCCGCACCGACACTCGCGAGATCACCGTAAACGCCCCCGCTGAAACCCTCTTTGAAATTGTCTCCGCCATCGGCGGTAACACCGGCTGGTACTATGGCTCCTGGCTCTGGCGCATCCGGGGCTTCATTGATCAGCAGGTCGGCGGCGTTGGTCTTCGCCGGGGTCGACGCCACCCCAGCCAACTCGTCGTCGGCGAAGCACTTGATTTCTGGCGGGTCGAAGAGTACCTTCCCGGAAAGAGACTGCTCCTGCGAGCCGAAATGCGGGTCTTTGGCGCCGCCTGGCTGGAGTTCCGTGTCGAGCCCATTGACAGCGACACCGCCAAACTCACCCAGACCGCCCACTACTACCCGCGCGGCGTCATGGGATTGATATACTGGTACGGCATCTACCCCATCCATGCCTTTGTATTCCGGGGAATGGCTCGCGCCATCGGCCGCGCCGCTGAACACAAAGCAAAACAATCGACAACTGGAACCAACCATGCCGCGAAAAAAGAAAGTCGATAGCCCAATTTACGTTGGCATCAGCACCTGCCTCCTCGGACAAAAAGTTCGGTTTGACGCCGGCCACAAACGCGACCGCTATATCACCGACATCCTCGGCGAATACTTCCGCTACGTCGCCGTCTGCCCCGAGGTCGAGGTCGGCATGGGAATCCCCCGCGAATCCGTCAAACTCGTCGGCACCGCCGAGAACCCCTCCATGATCGGCAACAAGACCGGCGAGGACTGGACTGGACGCATGAATGACTACTCCGCCGCCCGCGTCAAGAAACAGGACCTCAAAGACATCTGCGGCTATATCCTGAAAAAGGACTCCCCCTCCTGCGGCATGGAACGCGTTCGAGTCTACGACGATAAAGGTATGCCCGATCGCAAAGGGATCGGGCTTTTCGCCGCCGCCCTCTTGGAACGCTTTCCGCTGCTGCCTGTCGAGGAAGAAGGCCGGCTCAACGATGCTAGCCTGCGCGAGAACTTCATCGTCCGCGTCTTCGCCTACCACCGGCTCCGCAGCCTCTTCTCCGGCGGTTTCACTCGCGGCAAACTTGTCGATTTTCACACCATCCACAAATTGCTCCTGATGGCCCACAGTCCGAAACACTACCGCGAACTTGGAAAACTTGTAGCCGACATCAGCAATCACACCCCCGCAGAAATGCGCGACACGTATAGCAAACTGTTCATGGAGGCCTTTCAGATCAAAACTACAACCAAAAAGAACGTTAACGTCCTCCAGCATATTATCGGCTACCTCAAAAAACAGCTTGGCTCGCGGGAAAAGCAGGACATTATCAGGGTCATCAATGACTACCACCAGGAACTCGTCCCGCTGGTGGTCCCGCTGACTTTGATCCGGCACTATATCGATCTTCATCAAATCGAGTACATCCAACAGCAGGTCTACCTGAACCCGCATCCTAAGGAACTCATGCTGAGGAACCACGTCTAACCATGCTGTCCGTCCATTTCCTTGAGAACCTTTCTCCGGAATTCGAACTGCCCCTGCGCGAGCAACTCGAACCCTCAATCAAACTCACCACCGGCGAGTCTCTTCCGGAAAATCCCGACCACCATATCCTCATCGCCGGCGTACCGGAGGAACAGCAACTCGATGCCTCCCCGAATCTAACGACTCTTATCATCCCCTGGGCCGGGCTCCCCGTCTGTACCCGGGAATATATGCTGAAACGTCCTCACATTTCCGTCCACAACCTGCACTACAACGCCTCAATGGTCGCTGAAAGCGCCGCCACCCACATGCTGACCGCCGCCAAACGCTACATCCCCGCTGACCGCAACCTCCGCCGCGGCGACTGGACTATCCGCTATCAACCCCACCGATCCGTTCTCCTCTCCGGCAAGACCGCGCTCATCGTCGGCTACGGCGCCATCGGAAGACACCTCGCCCGGATCTGCCGCGGCTTCGGCATGACCGTCCTTGGCACCCGACGAAACCCCGCCGAGTGCGACAAACCCGATGCTGAGATCTTCTACCCGACCTGGCTCCATCGCCTTCTGCCGCGCGCCAACGTCCTCTTTGTCGCCGTGCCGCTCACACCGGAAACCAAAGACCTCTTAGGCGAGTATGAACTCTCTCTCCTTCCGGACCACGCCATCGTCATCAATATCGCCCGAGGCCCGATCATCAACGAACACGCCCTCTATAACGAACTCAAATCAGGCCGCATCTCTGCCGGCCTCGATGTCTGGTATAACTACCCGCGCACCATCGAGGCCCGACATGACACCCTCCCCTCGAATTACCCGTTCCACAAACTTGACAACGTCGTCATGACTCCGCACATGGCCGAACACGGGCTGGAAACCGAAAATCATCAGGTCCGCGAATTAGCTCGCATGCTCAATCTCGCCGCATCCGGCGCGGAACTTCCCAACCGAGTTACTCCCGACCGGGGCTACTAACGCCGTACTCACATTCACGATCCAGCCCTCCTCCGGAACCGATCTCGGAAAACTCGCTCGCTCTTGTCGAGATTCGGATACTTGCACGCAATCTGCCGCCTTTTCGCACTCTGGGATTTTTTTGTGATTTTTTTCTTTTTTTTTGATGACAACGCTGAAACCCTCGCCCTACCTTCCCTGTTGTAAGCGTCATTAACCAGTAGAAAAACATGTACAGTCTCACTGAAACAAGGAGGTGCTTTAATGACGAAACGTGTTGTTATTCTCGCCTTGGCGTGCCTGCTGGCCATGCCGGCTCTCAGCCTCGCCAAAGACATGACCGGCAAATGGGGTCTCGGTTACTTCAGCAGCGATGCCCCGGTCGGCGCCCGTTTCTGGACCGGCCCGAAACTTGGTATTGATGTCGGCGTCGGCTTTGAAAGCATGGACTTGGGCGACGAAACAGCCTCTAACTTCTACATTGAAGCTGGCTTGCCCTATGTGGTTTTCCCCAGCGAACGTGCGAACTTCTTCGTTCGCCCGGGTGTGCTGTTTGCCTCGTTTGATGAACTGGCCTCAACCACAAAGAGTGTGATTCAGATCACACTTGCCCCCGGTGCTGAAGTCTTCTTCGGCGAGCACTTCTCACTTGAAGCTGCTCACGGTATTGCCATCCAGATTTCTTCTCCTCACGATGACAATCTGGACTCCAGCACCGACTTCGGTACTTTTGGAGCCAGCGTCACCACCCTCGGCTTCCACTTCTACTTCAAGTAAGCCGACACTAATCCGAACTTTTCAGGCGGGACTCTCGCGGTCCCGCCTTTTCTATGTCCACTGGTTAGTCGTAACGAATACTCCCCTGTCCCTGCGCCCACCTCCCCAGCAGCCCCAGCACTCCCTCCAGCGAATCAAAACAATAATCCGCCCCGAGCCGCTCACAGTCCGGATCCCGAATAACCACAGATTTCACCCCCATCCGCTTCGCCGTTACCACATCCACCTCGGCATCACCTACCAGCAGAATTCCCTCCTTCGGCTCCCGACACAATGCACGGCCCGCCTCGACCATCGCCGCCGATGGTTTATAGCCTCCGACATCGCTCGAAATAACCAGCCGGTCGAAAAACCGTCGGATTCGAAAAACTTCCAGCTCCTCCTCCAGCAAATACGCATCGGCGTCGCTGATAATATGCATCGTGATCCCCAGGTCATAGATTGCCGGAATCACCGTATTCACGTCATCATACAGAACTGCGTGTTCGATAAAAACGTCCCGGTACAACTCCGCCGCCCGCCCGCTCGCATCCGGCAGCGAGTGCTCCGTACAGACCGACCGCAATGATCGTGACAGCGTATCCGTCACCGTCGCAAACGGCCGCTTTTCGTCACGGAACCCCTCCAAAAACTCCCACTTCAGATCCTCGCCGAATGTTTCTCTATTTTCCGCACACACATGCGACGCCACATGCGAGAAGAATCCCGGCGACTCCACCAGCGTTCCGCCGACATCAAAAAAGATCGTATGAATCTGAACTTCGTTCTTTGCTTCACGCATACGTGCAAAAGTAAAGCGCCTTGCCGATTGAACAAAGTGCTTTCTCAAAAAGCCATACTGGTTCGTTTACAGACTTCACTCACAGCAAATCCGGACGTGATCCTTATCATCATCAACCTCGATACACATCTCCGTCAACGCCTGCACCAGCCGATCAAAGTCATCACCGCCCAGCTTCTTCAGGTCGACATCAAACCCCCTCTTCGCCAGCGCCGTGTTCACCTTTCCCTTGGCGTCATCCGGCATCAACGCCCCTAACTTCATTCCCGCCCGAAGCAAACCGAGCGGAATCCGCACATTGACCCGCTCGCCCTTCCCCTGTTTTCCGTTGATCTTCACACAGAAGAACTTTGGCTCCTTCTTGCCGCCGTACTCCGACGCCTCCACCGCCGTGGCGCCCTGCTTGTCAATCGCATCCAGCAGCCGTTCCGCCTCATCGGCCGAGATCTTCCCCGCACTCAGCATCTCCAAAATTTTCTTCCGTCCCGCACTCACGATGATTCTTCCTTTCTGTATTTGCGCAACTGCCTCATCTGCCGTTATTTCCCCCCGCTCCAGACGCTCCAGCACGGCCGCTGAACTTGCACCTGACTTTACAACATCTTCCTCCTCCGCCTCCGGCCTCACATCGATATCAATGAAGTCAAACTGCTGCCCAATCTGGTTCAGCCGGTTCTTCACGGTCGGATAACTGATCCCGAACAGCGCCTCCATCTTTTTGATCGAACCATGACTGCGCACAAACGCCGCCAAAAACAACTGGTCCTCCGAGGGCAACTTAGCCAGCGGCGGCAACTCAAACGACCCCTCGATCGCGATGTCACTCCCCTCCAATCGAACCCGCTCCACCCAAAACGCCCTCCCAGCCGTCAATTCAGTCAAATCTCTCCAGCTACCCATATTTCCCTTTCCTGAACTATCTTTAACCGACTCTACGACACGTTAAACAGTTTTGCTTCAAAACTCAAGTAGATTGCTTAATTTATCTTATTTCTATATTCATTTTTCTAATCTTTTTCGCCCTTAAGACAAAAAAACCCGGCCGGTACAACCGGCCGGGCTGCGTAACACACTCTCAGCAATCTACTTCTTCGCGTACTTCACCGAACAGCCATATGGCTGACTTACTTTGACGCCAACCTCCTCACCGGCCATCGATGCCGCCATCGCCGCCTTTACATAATTCTCAGACTCCAGCGTCGTCTCAGCGTCCGTCGTCGGCTTGGCATCAATCGCCCCGGCATACACTAAAGCACCGTCCGGATTGATCACGTACATGTGCGGCGTTGTCTTCGCCTCGTACATCTTCCCGACTGTCCCACTGGTGTCGATCAGGTAGGCCGTCGCATTCCAGCCTTCCTTCTTCATCCGCTGCTTCAGCGCGTCACCGGCAATATACCCCTGCTTGCCTTCCGCCGAGGAACAGATCGACAGCCACACTGCACCCTTCTCGATATACTGCCGCTGAAGGCTCGGGATGTTGCCCGATCCATAGTGTGCCTCCACAAACGGGCAGTCAAAATTGATCCATTCCAGGATCACATACTTCCCTGCAAAATCACTCAGCGAATGCTCCTCACCGGCCGCCGACATCAGCGTGAAATCCGGCGCCGCCTCGCCTATCTTGGCGTGCTTGTGCATCTTCTCGCCCGACATATCTGCTTCACCCTTCTGGTGATGATCCGCCTGCACTGCGTACAGGGCGAACACCATCATAACCCCCAACACCAATACCGAAAGTTTCCGTACCATCATAGTTGCTAATCACTCCTTGCTCACTGTCTTTGGCAGCCGACACACCGGTGAGCGCTCGGATGTATCAGCTGTCGATTTCATTCAATGCTTCCAATACAATGCCCGGGGTCAATATCTCCGGTAAAATCTTCGCATCCCCGTCGCCCGGCGCAAACAGCAGATACAACGGCACACTGTTTCGTCCGTATTCCGCCAGCGCCCGCGTAATTTCATCCGAACGCGAGGTCCAATCCGCCTTGAGCGCAACCACTTCCATCTCATCAAATTTATCCTGCACCGACTCCGCCCCCAGTGCGACCCGCTCGTTAACCTTGCAGCTGAGACACCACGCTGCCGTGAAATCCACAAACACCGGCTTGTCTCCGGCTCGAAGCTCCCGCAGCCTCTCCCGGCTGAACGGCTCCCACCTGATCCCCCCATCGACACTCGCCGTGGCCGTCTGCTCCGTCTTGACCTTCTCGACTCCGGCTAATCCACCCCCCGCCGCACCCAGGACCAGCACCGCCGCCGTCACGTACGCCACCCTCCGTTTACCCGTCGACTGCGACAACGAACCCCAGCGGCCCATTACCCAGGCCCCGATCGCCGTTACCAGTAACACCACCATCAGTGCCGCTACCGCATTGATCCCCGCCTGAACACCCAGTACCCACGCCAGCCAGATTACCGTTGCCAGCAGCAGGAATCCCATAATCTGCTTTAACGTCTCCATCCAGCGACCCGGTTTCGGCACGAACCTCAGCAGCCCCGGCGCCATCGAAAGCACCACATACGGTGCCGCCATTCCCAGTCCCAGCGCCGTGAATATCAACCAGCCTACCCACACCTGTTGCGTCAGCGAGAACCCCAGCGCCGACCCCATGAATGGGGCCGTGCACGGCGTCGCTACGACCGTTGCCGTGACGCCATTGAGAAACGATCCGCCCATCCCGCTAGTCTTCCCGCCGCCAACGGTCGTCAGTGAACTACCGATTTCAAACACCCCCAGCAGGTTCAGCCCAAACAAAAACATGAACACCGACAGCACCACCAAAAACGCCGGCGACTGCAACTGAAACCCCCAGCCCAGCTCCTGACCACCTGCCCGCAGCGCCATAAGCACCGCCGCCAGCGCCCAAAAACTCAGCAGCACCCCACCCGTAAACACAAGCCCATGCGCCGCTGATTTACTCCGGCTTTCATTTGCCTGTTGCACGAATCCTAACACCTTCAACGACAACACCGGCAGCACGCACGGCATCAAATTCAGAATCATCCCGCCCAAAAACGCAAAGAGCAGTGCCTTAAATATCCCGCTGTCCCATCCACTCGTCGCCGCCACCGGCGGAGTATCCCCCGATGCGTTCACCGCAGCAGTAAACTCCAACGCCTTCTCCGACGCCGGCCCTCGCCAGCCATCTTCGCTGATCAGGATCCCCGAAACCGTCTCCGGCGCCTCTAAACTGTAGTGCGACCGCTCCACCGTCAGGCGATACCCGCTTTCGGTTACCTCCAACGTTTGCGGGGCGGCATTTTCAATGACCTTGGATTCATGCGGCAGGAATGTCACTTCTGTCAGGGAATCTCTATACCACTCCGGCGGCGTCAAATTCAAAGTCACGGTTTCCCCGGAAACTCCTACCGCCACACCCCACCCGTGCTCTTGTAACGGCAGCTTCTCCCGCACCTGCGCAAACGCCCCTCCCCACTGCTCGTTCACCGATGGCGCCTCTCCCACCGGCAGCACAACTGGTAGCTCCGCCTTACCCGGAATGCACGCCTCTTTGCACACCAGCCACTCCGCCTTGGCAATCAGCTCAACCGTCTCTCCGGTGGTCAGGTCCGATGGCGACGTGATCGTAACCGGCAACAGCACCGACCCGTAAAAGCCGTAGCTCATCAAGGGCGGCACGGAAAACTTCTCCGGGTATGGCCACTGGATTTCACCCGCCGAGAACCCTTCCGGCAGCTCCCACGTCACCTTCGGCGGCAACCCGGCATCGCCGGCGTTGCGCCAATACACATGCCAGTGCTCATCCATCTCCAGGTGCAACCCGACTGTAAACGGCTGCCCCGGCGCAATAGTGTCCATTTCAGGTACTAATTCCGCCCGCACATGGCCGACCTGTACCGGCTCGGCCAAAACAGACCCCGACGTTGCCGCTACTAGCGCTGCAATGGTAACGTATGCTATTGAAAGACAAAAGCCTTTACAGATGTCTCGATTCGCTTTCATGCGGTGTACGGAATAGCTCCATTCAGGTAAGGCTCGATTGCTACTCTATAAACGAAACATCGGCTTCCAGGTTCCATTCTCTCCACTTTCTTGGGCAACTCTGCGCTCCCGGCTGGAACAACTCCTCCGCTTTGGGGTTATAATGGGGTGCAAGCGGAGCCGATTGAGACCTTCGGCCCTGCCTGAATCACAACCGACCGCACATCGTTGCCGGATCTTCCAGTCGAACCTCAATCGTGACGAATAGCAGCGTCTGGCTCCGACCTGGACCATTCGCTTTCGTAAATTTGTCACGTAACTCATTACTGACACAGGAGGTGTCACCATGAAACGCACTCTGACCAGCCTGCTTCTCTCAGCGGCGCTTGTTGCCATGCCCTTTAGCCTCACCGTCGCCGACTGCGGCATGGACCACGGCGCCAAGGCCGAAAATGCCTCAGCCCAGAAGAAAGAAATGGCCAGCGGCAAAAAGGAAAATATGCCGCATCCGAAAATGATGCAGCATATGAATGACCAGCACAAGACCATGATGGCCCAACTCGACAAGATGGACCAGCACATGGATAGGATGCTGCAAATGCAGGATATGGAAATTCTTCAGCAGGCCATGAAGGAACATGAGAGCATGATGCTCAAGCTCCAGGAAGATGTGATGGAAAGTAGCCGGATGCACCATCAGGCCCTCCAGGCTGCCTCCGCTCAGATCAAATCCGAGGCGTCTGAGAAAGGGGCCGCGAAATCGGAAATGGCCAAGAGCGATTCGGCTGACCATCCACATCCGAAAATGATGATGGAGAACATGGAAAAACACCACAGCACCATGATGTCCCACTTCGATCAGATGCAGCAGAACCTGGACAAGATGAAGAAGATGCAGGATATGCAGAAACTGCAAGAGGCTCTCAGGGACTACGAAGATATGATGCTGAAGCTCCGTAACGAAATGGTCGAAAGCCGTCAGATGAAACAGGAAGCCGTTCAAATGGCTGCCGAAGGCGGCTCCATGAAAATGGACAAGGACAAATAGGCGATCCCATTATGCAGCATACTAAGTATGCCTACCGTATCGAACTGCCAGTGTCATTTGACGCGGCCCTCGAGTCGACAACCGAAGCCCTCTCCAATGAGGGCTTCGGTATCCTCTCTGAAATCGATGTCAAAGAGACCTTGAAAAAGAAGCTCGATGTCAACTTTCGGCGCTACCGCATTCTCGGCGCCTGCAATCCGCCCCTGGCCCATCAGGCCCTGCTCGCCGAGGACGACGTCGGCCTGCTGCTGCCCTGCAATGTAATTGTGGCGGAAATCGATAACAGCAGGACACGAATCGCTGCCATCGACCCGCTTGCCGCCATGACTATTTCTGACAACAGGGCGGTGGAACCGATCGCCGCCAAGGTCGCCGAAAAGCTCAAGCGCGTGCTGGCCAATCTTCAATCAAAAGCGGGGACAGTAGCGTGACGCTCTTTTTTCTCCCGGTTCCGACTGGCGTTGGCTTGCTTTTCGATCGCGCCCTTCAGCAACAGTTCCTTTTTTCTCCGTAAGAGCCCCCTGCTCGCCCCTTCAAGAGAGGGATTCGGCGTCACCCCACCGAGGATTCGGTGAAGCAAACGACTGAACGAGGAGGTAATTTCCCTATGTGGGGATGGGACCATCACTGGTATGGAGGTCCGTGGATGATGATTTTCTGGATTGTACTGGTTATCGCCGTGGCGTGGCTGCTCTGGGCTCTCTTCGACCGTTCCCGGAAGGGACCGCCTGAAGGAAAAAGCCCGATTGACATACTCAACGAGCGCTATGCGGCAGGCGAAATCAGCAAAGAGGAATACGAACAGCGGAAAGAAGATTTGACATCTTAGCAGAACCGCTCCCGGGCCGAGAAAGGCCGGACCGGTAACGCCTGTCCGGCCTTCTTCATATCTGTCCTGTCGGCCGCTACTGGAACAACTCGTCAAAGAATATCTGCATGTGCCCCCACGACCGACGGTCGGCATCGGCATCGTACGCCGCGCCCTGCGACGGATCATCGCCCGCTTCCCTGTGCGTAAACGAATGCACCGCCCCACCATACGCGGTTAGATGATAGTCCACTCCAGCGTCTTCCATCTCCTTGCGAAAGCCCGATACATCCTCCCACGGCACATACGGGTCGGCCGCCCCGTGACATACGAGTACGCGCGCGGAAATGTTGTTCGCATCCGACGGGTCCGGCGTGTCCAGATTCCCGTGAAAACTCACTACGCCGTTCACATCGGCGCCCGACCGCGCCAGTTCCAGCACAACACCGCCGCCAAAACAGTAACCGATCGCCGCCAGCCGTGCGTCATCACTGCGTTCGTGCCCCCGCAGGGCTTCCAGTCCGGCATTGACTCGCCCCCGCATCAACTCCCGATCGCCCCGGTACTTGCCCGCGAGTTGCGATGCTTCATTTCGATCCGAGGCCCGAACGCCCTTGCCGTAAATATCCGCCGCCAGTACTACATACCCCATTTCAGCCAGCATCCGCGCCCGCCGCTTCTCGTAGTCTCCAAGCCCCATCCACTGGTGCACGACCAGCACCCCGGGCCGCTTCCCGTCTATTTCCGTGTCATACGCCAGGTAACCCTGAAGAACAACATCACCATGACCATACTCAAAATCTTCGGTGTGAATCTCCGCTGCAGCCGGCCCAGCCAGCAGACCCAGCGCTACTATCAACACACAGAACTTCATCTCTCAATTCTCCTGTAAGAAATTGTTTACGACTCCATACGCATTTTTCCGCTTTTCTTGACCGATGTCAAGGACTTCGTAGAGCCGTTAAGTGCATTTTTAGCTAAAACACTGATCAAATAGAATTGATCCCGGAGATAAACATGAGCCACAAACAAACTCTGCAAGCGTGCCGTAGCGCCTACGGACATCGCATCAATCTCGCAGTCACGTCTCCGGGCACCATAGACCTGATCCTTGAAGGCACGGTCGCAATGGAAGGAGTATCTTTGTGCGTTATCTGAAACTCTGGCTCGCGATGGGCGTCGTAATAATCGGCTCGTTTGCCGTATTAGGCTACTTTGGAGCCGATATCTACCGCAAAGCCCCGCCGATTCCTGAAAGAGTCGTCACAACCGAAGGCGAAGTCGTGTTCACCGGTGCCGACATCAAGGACGGCCAGAACGTCTGGCAGTCAACCGGCGGCCAGGAAGTCGGCTCCGTCTGGGGCCATGGATCATATGTCGCCCCTGACTGGTCTACCGACTGGCTCCACCGCGAGTCCGAATACATCCTCGATCAATGGGCCCAGGCCGACCACGGCGCCTCCTCATATAAAGACCTCCCCAAACCACAGCAGGCCTCCCTCAAGGCCCGACTGCAGGAACATATCCGGCCCAACACCTACGACTCGCTTACCGGCGATCTCGTCATCTCACCAATCCGGGCCGCCGCCTTCCATGAACTCAGCAGGCACTACGCCGGCCTGTTCGGCAACGATCCGGAGCTGGCCGACCTGCGCGAGGCCTACGCCATGCCGGCCAACGCCTTGAAATCCGACGAACGCAAACACAAACTGAATGCCTTCTTCTTCTGGGCCTCCTGGTCCACCTCAACCAACCGGCCCGGCGAAAACATCACCTACACGCAGAACTGGCCGCCCGAGGACCTCATCGGCAACAAGCCGACCAGCTCCAGCGTCATATGGTCCGTAATCAGTTTCGTCCTCCTGCTGGCCGGCATCGGCGCCTTAGCCTGGTACTACGCCGTGCAAAAACACAGAGAAGAACCGGCCGTCGATCTTCCCAAAGAAGACCCGCTCCTGGCCCTGCAACCGACGCCATCGATGAAAGCCACCCTCAAATACTTCTGGGTCGTTATTGCGCTGCTGGTCGTCCAGATCATGATGGGCGCCGTCACCGCCCACTATGGCGTCGAAGGTTCCGGATTCTATGGCATAGCCCTGGCCGAATGGCTCCCCTACGCCGTTACCCGCACCTGGCACACGCAACTCGGCATCTTCTGGATTGCCACCGCATGGCTCGCCACCGGCTTGTTTATTGCACCGGCCGTCTCCGGCTATGAACCCAAATTCCAGCGCGCCGGCGTCAACTTCCTTTTCGTCGCTCTATTGATCATTGTCGGCGGTTCAATGTTCGGTAACTGGTACGGCACCCGCCAAGAGATGGGCCTCACGGCTAACTTCTGGTTCGGCCACCAGGGCTACGAATACGTCGATCTCGGCCGCTTCTGGCAAATCTTCCTGCTAATCGGCCTCTTCCTCTGGCTCTGGCTGATGGGCCGGTCACTCTGGCCCGCCCTGCGAAAACCGGATGAACATCGGCACATGCTGACCCTCTTTTTTATCTCTTCGGCCGCGATCGCGATCTTTTATGCCGCCGGCCTCATGTGGAACCAGCAAACCAATCTCGCCATCGCTGAATACTGGCGCTGGTGGGTCGTCCACCTTTGGGTGGAGGGCTTCTTCGAGGTGTTTGCAACCGTAGTGATCGCTTTCCTCTTTACCCGCATGGGCCTCCTGCGAACCGCCACCGCAACCGCCGCCGTCCTGTTCGCCACCACGATTTTCCTCGCCGGCGGCATCATCGGTACCTTCCACCATCTCTACTTCACCGGCACACCCACCGCCGTGCTCGCACTCGGCGCCACCTTTAGCGCCCTTGAGGTGGTCCCGCTGGTCCTGATCGGCTTTGAGGCCTACGAGAACCTCACCCTGGCACGCGCCAAACCCTGGCTCAAAGCCTATAAATGGCCGATCTATTCATTTGTCGCTGTGGCCTTCTGGAACCTCGTCGGCGCTGGCCTGTTCGGCTTCTTCATTAACCCGCCAATCGCCCTCTACTATATGCAGGGCCTGAACACGACCGCGGTCCATGCCCACACCGCCCTGTTCGGCGTCTATGGCATGCTTGGCATCGGTCTGACCCTGTTCTGCCTCAAAGGACTGGCAACCCGCAAAGTATGGAAAACAAAGTGGCTGGCGATCGGCTTCTGGAGCATCAATATCGGACTGGCCCTGATGGTCCTGCTCTCAGACCTCCCGCGCGGCCTCATGCAAACCTGGGCCAGTGTCGAAACCGGCATGTGGTGGGCCCGCTCGGCCGAATTCATGCAGACCGGCATAATGGACACCTTCCGCTGGATGCGCGTCATCGGCGATACCATCTTCGCCTTCGGAGTCCTCTGCCTCGCCTGGTTTGTCGCCGGCCTGAAATTCGGATGGTCAGTCTCAGGGGAAATCGATACCACCATGACCAAATCTCGTGACGAAACACCGGTCGCCAAATGACCGGATACAACGTGCGAAGGAGTTTTACCTATGTCTGATATAGACCTCAAACGTACCGTCGGTGACATTGTCACCGAGCGCCCCGCTCGATCTCGAGTTTTCGAAGACCTCGGCATAGACTACTGCTGCGGTGGCCAACGCCCGCTCGCCGAGGCGATCGAAGAAAAAGGGGTCAAACCGGAAACTGTCATCGAAAAACTCATAGCTATAGACCAGAATGGCACTCCCAGCGAAACCGTCGATTACGGTTCCCTGTCGCTGACCGATCTGGTCAATCATATCACCGAAAACCACCATACCTATGTCAAAAGTGAACTGCCGCGTATCAACGAACTAGTTAACAAAGTCGCCGATGCTCACAGCGACTCACCCAAAGCCAACGACCTCCACGAACTCGTCGGCGTTGTCAAAAGCCTTACCGGCGAATTACAATCACACCTCATGAAAGAAGAGCAGGTGCTCTTTCCGGCCATACTCCGTGCCGAAAACGAAAACCTTACCCCCGATGCTGTTAGTGGCATGGAGCACCCCATGAAAGTGATGGAAGCGGAACATGACACCGCCGGGGACGCCCTTGCCCGTATCTACAAGTTAACCGACGGTCACACGTCACCCGAATGGGCCTGCAATACCTACCGCGCGATGATAGATGCCCTGGCTACCTTTGAAAAGGACTTGCACCAGCACATCCACAAAGAAAACAACGTCCTTTTTCCCAAAGTCAGGGCGCTGACCGACTAACCACCCTGAACCGGTCGCGGCTACCCGCATGACCGCAACGAAGCAGCAACTAACCGGCGGCGAGTCCCTCTCGCCGCCGGTTCCTTCATCCAATCCACCTCAATTCCTTACCAAAAACCATGACAATCTTAGTCACAAAATCACTCAAACGATATTTGTTGGCCGCGTAATACATATGTACCGCAAACCCAAATTTCACGGGGAAACGATGCCAAAAAGAAGAGAAACTCCAATCTACGCCCACGTCGGCGAAAAAGACAACTGGCACCCGTATAACTTGCAACATCTGACACCCCGTAAATTCGTCGGAGTCGTGGGGAAAATACTCGACGGTCGCTACCGCATGGTCCTTGATCGCCTCACCAGGAATCCGCACGTCAGCAAGTAGCGTCGCGCACATATAGTCATCACGCCGCACCTCTCGCCTCCGAATCTGTTACAGGCAACAAACGGCAGACTGTATGCTGCATCCTCGCCCTTCACACCCACTCGCCCCCGTGTACCTGTAACTTTAAGGATTTTTATGCCTCAATCCAATTCACTCCCACTTGATTACCAGGAAACTTTTCCCGAACCCCAACTCGAACTCGTCGATAGCAAATCAGTTAAACTACCCGATGACACCCACGGCCACTGGACCGTTCTTTTGGTCTACCGTGGTCATTGGTGAGCCCACTGCAGTCGGCAGTTGGCCGATTACGAATCCTGCCTGAACCGGCTTCGGGACAAGAACATCCGCGTCATCGCCGCATCAGTCGCTAACGATGACGACGCCCGCAAAATGATCGATGAACAAAATCTGTCCTTCGAGGTCGGCTGCAATCTTGACCTGCGTCACACAGCTGACCTTCTGGGCGGTTTCTACGAAAAGGAAAAAGGCTACCTCCAGCCCGCCAATTTTATTATAAGTCCCGAAGGAAAAGTGTATCTTGCTGTTTACAGCACAGGTGCTGTCGGACGGCTCCAAGCCGCCGAGGCGCTCGACACCGTAAAGTGAAGAAACGGAGGTCCCTCTGACCAAACCTGGCATCATCGGTATCGGCTCCGACCATGCCGGCTATCGCTACAAAGAGATGCTCAAGCAGCATCTGAACGAAAGCGGCTTTACCCTCCACGACTTTGGCACGAACTCCGAAGACGCTGTCGACTACCCCGATTTTATCCGACCCGTAGCCCTGGCCGTCGCAGCCGGCGAATGCAAGCTGGGTATTGTCCTTGGCGGCTCCGGCAACGGCGAAGCTATCGCCGCTAACAAAACCAGCGGCATCCGCTGTGCCGTCTGTTGGAACGAAGATTCCGCCCGGCTGGCCAAAGAACACAACAACGCCAACATGATCTCTATCGGCCAGCGCCTCGTTTCCGAAGAAACCGCCCGTTTGATTGTCGATACCTGGCTATCCGCAACCTTCAAAGGTGGTCGGCACCAGCACCGAATTGACAAAATAGAACCCGACCAATAACCCGCGCTTTTCCGGCACAAATCAGCACCGCAGGCGGTTACAGCCTTTGAGATGCCAAGCTTTGATACCTTCTACAGCGAGCGGGACCGCGCGTTCGGTGCCGACCCCTCTGAGGAACTCCGCAAGTTCATCGAAGACACCGGCCTGACCGGACGAGCCCTCGATCTCGGCTGCGGCGACGGCCGAAACTCGCTCTATCTGGCCAATAACGGCTTCCATGTGACCGCCGTTGATACCTCGGCCATCGGCTTGCAGAACCTTGCCGATGTGGCCCAATCGCAGAAAATCGATGATTGCATCAAAACCGTCCACTGCGACGCTCGCGAATTTGAGGTTCAACCGGCCCAATTCGACCTCGTCCTCGGCGTCACCCTCTTCGACCACCTCAAGCCTAACGACATCAAACCGCTCTGGGAACGCGTCGTACTGACCCTCCGGCCCGGTGGCATCCTCTATGTGAAGAGCCACACAATCGATGATCCCGGACATTCTAAATCAGACCACAACCACAGCGAATTGTCTGAACACATACATCACTACTTCGATCGCAACGAACTGCTCGGTCTCGCAAGTGATGACTTCTATGTCATCAGCTACATTGAGACCCGCGAAGAAGACACTTCACACGGCGACCTCCACTACCACGCTTTCGCGAAACTGCTTGCGCGCAAAAAACCGTTCGATCACAGTCTGCTGCCCCTGAACCGGCGTTGACTGCATCCGCAACTGAACAGATATAGAGGGAAAGGGATACCACACATGTCCGAACAGCACTACGAATTCGAACCACTCTCTACCTACCGGGAATACCCGACCGAGGAGATGAAGAAACGTGCTCGCGAATTCTACGAAGACATCCGGCGGCGACGCACCGTGCGCGAATTTTCTGACCGACCTGTGCCCCGCGAAATTATTGAAAACTGCCTGCGGGCGGCCGGTACCGCTCCCAGCGGCGCGAATATGCAGCCCTGGCACTTCGTTGTGATAGCAGATCCTGAAATGAAAAAGAAGATCCGTGCCGCCGCCGAAGAAGTCGAGGCTGACTTTTACACCCGGCGCGCCCCGCAATACTGGCTCGATGCTCTCGCACCACTCGGCACCGATGAAAACAAAGAGTACCTCCAGGTCGCTCCCTACCTCATCGCCATCTTCTCCCGGCGCCACACGGTGCGCGAGGACGGCAGCCACGAGAAACACTACTACCTGGCCGAATCAGTCGGCATCGCCACCGGCATGCTTATTACCGCCGTGCACCACGCCGGGCTGGTCTGCCTGACCCATACCCCAAACCCTATGGCCTTTCTTCGCAAAATCCTCAACCGCCCGACTGATGAAACACCCTTCCTCCTGCTGACTGTCGGCTACCCGGAGGAAGATGCCCGCGTGCCGAAAATCGGCAAGAAGCCGCTTGAAGAAATAGCCACCTTTCTATAAGCCTGACGGCGCCGGAACAACCATTGTGGCGCGGACATTTTACTATACGAGACCCGCGCTTCCACATCTCCGAAATCACACATCGTCTCCTGAACGTTAAAGTTAGAGGAAAACACTATGCTGTGATGGGCTATAACACTTTTTGTGATCACCCTGGTAGCCGCCGTATTTGGCTTTAACGGTATCGCCGTCGCCGCCGCAATGACCGCAAAAATCCTGTTTTTCATCTTTCTGGTGCTCATGGCCATATTCATCATCGTCCCCCTGATCAGTAAACCAAAAGGACCACCCGCATAAATATTCCGCAAAAGAGAAAAGGACCACGGTACTCGTGGTCCTTTTCTTATTTACTTTCATCGGTTAACCAATCGCGGTGGGCGGTTGCTGCCCGGGGATCAATTCATCCCGAGTTTATTCTTCATCTCCTCAAAACGTGTGCCCATATCACGAGCCGTCTGGTCAACCTTCAGCTTCAACTCTTCCCACTTGTCCTGGGAACTGTTCTTCATTTTGTCAACTTCGAGCTTCAGCGCCTCCAGCCGCGAAGAAACATCTTTGGCTTCCTTCTGATACTTGATCTTCGTATCGGCCTCGGACTTTTCGGCCTTGGCCTTTAACTCGTCGAGCTTCGCTCGCCACTCATTCATCTGAGCATCAATCTTCTGTTCGTATGCTGTACGATCAGCCATTTCGGTCTCCTTATCAGGTCTTTTGGTTTCCTGTGTTTCCTCAAGGGACGGGGCTGGCCACGCCCGGATACCGCGATTCTCAGCCGGACAAAACGCTCGGCGACCTGTCCGGCAAATTTACAGAGCATCCCGGCGCGACCATCGAAGCAATAGGGGTACCAGTCAACGGAATCTCACCGATGCAGGATTGCTGGTCCCGTCCCGTACTTCTCCTGCGCAAACTTGATCGCGTTTTGACACCACCCGTTCCATCGAAATGATCGACAAGAACTATGGTATTGTCATCTTCACTTGTTCGGGGCAAGAGCGCCGGACGGCGTTATTGGCCTTCGAAGTTGTATTCTTTAAGCTGATCTGTGCTGTGTTGACGTTGAAGCCGGCGACCCCTTGCAGCCGCTTTCTGCTGATATAACACGCCCGCATAACCCTGCGTTCCGACTATTCCCAAAAACTCTAGTCCAGCAACCCACCCTCCTTTACCCCCGGCCCGACATAACAAACTGGATTGACATACTGCATCGGCGCCTGGAAAACTATTGAACCACCAACCTCACTTCTATGTCGTGTCAGGCGTCCGGGACCGACTCTTTCCTACCGTCGCCCGGAATCTTCCTCCACCGTCGCCATCGTATCCAGGTCCCTCCCGCACTTCGGACAGGACATAGCCGTCTTCGGAATCCGCCGCCCACAATTCGGACAATCACGCTTCCTCGCCCGTGCCACATCAATCAGCAGCCAGACAATCAACGGCACCAGCCCAAAGAACAACGTCGGCCGCACCGGCACCATTCGCGCCGCCATCGCAAACAACGCAATTCCGCCAAAAAGCACAAAGCTCCCTATTGCGGCGCCTCGCTCGGACAATCCTCGTCCGAACAGCCAGTTCGTCACCCGTGTCAAAAAAAATGTCAGCAACAAGCCAACTGCGAATCCCAAAAGAATCTGCATCACAAATATTACCTCGTTGATGTACCAATATAAAACCAGGCGCTCTGGTTTCACACCGTCAAATGGACCGAGAAAAATGTAACAACTTACTTAAATAGTCCGTAACCTCACCCAGATAGCAGTACACTTAGCAAATAAACCGGATAACCGGAGATAAATCGATGAAAATCACCCGAACCCTATCGACCGTGCCAGCAGTCTTCCTCGCGATTTTCACCCTTTCAAGCGCTGCCGAGCAGCGACCGGCCGTTGATATTCCCGACACTCCCGCCGGACGCAACTTCGCGGCCTTCCTCAAATCGTACAACACCAACGACAGCGCAGTCTGGATGGCCTTCCTCAAAGAGAACTACTCGCGAAAACCCGACGACTCCGCCACCAGTATCGAACGTCGCATGGGAGTTTTCAGCATGCTTCAAAGCGAACTTGGCTCGATAAAACCGGTGAAAATCAATTCCTCCGAACAATATTCACTGACGGTCATCCTTGAACCGGAAGATCCCGACAAAGTCGGCGATTTCCTCGAGATTAAGCACGACGTTTACCAGGAGTCACCACACTCGTGGGCAATGTCCCGCCTCGAATCTGTGGGCGACCCCTTTATGGAATTCCCGCCCCTCCCAATCTCCAACGACGACCTCGACGCCTGGCTCGACAAGTTTATCGATCAGCTTGTCACCGAAGATCGGTTCTCCGGTACCGTGCTTGTCGCCAGGGACGGTGTTCCGATCTACACCCGGGCCGAGGGCTTGGCCTCTCGACGCTACA
Source organism: uncultured Ignavibacteriales bacterium (assembly GCA_964612145.1). Lineage (GTDB taxonomy): Bacteria > Zixibacteria > MSB-5A5 > GN15 > FEB-12 > JAGNLV01. The sequence goes on from CAZTBP010000001.1 coordinate 323,952, forward strand.
ACGTTCCCAACACGCTCAACACCAAATTTAACCTCGGCTCAATGAACAAGATGTTCACCGGTGTAGCCATCTCACAACTTGTCCAGCAGGGAAAACTGCGCTTCGATGACCCGATTATCAAACACATCCCCGACTACCCCCGCCCCGAAATCGCCGAAAAAGTCATGATCCACCATCTACTAACCCATACCTCCGGCCTCGGTCACTATTGGGAGGAGATCTTTGACACCTCATTTTGGGAAATCCAAACGGTCGACGGTTACTATCAGCTGGCCAATAAACAGGACCTCCAGTTCGAGCCCGGCACCGACTGGAGCTACTCTAACTTTGGGCCGATTGTCCTGGGGATTATCATCGAGAATGTGACCGGCATGAGTTACTACGACTACATTGAAAAAAACATCTACAAGCCCGCCGGCATGATCAACTCCGGCTGCTTCCCGATTGACCAGCCTGTCCCCAACCTCGCCATGGGCTTTACGAAGCACAACTACGATGAGACCATCGGTGATACGTGGCGCATTAACTACTTCATGCACTCCGCACGCGGCGGTCCCGCCGGCGGCGGCTATTCCACCGTCGAGGATCTCCTCGCCTTCGCCAATGCCCTGAAAAACCATAAGCTCCTCAACGCCGCCTACACCGACACTGTCACTACCGGCAAAGCCGACATCGGCCCCGACATGAAGTACGCCTACCTATTTGGGGAGTCGTTCCAGAACGGCCATCGCATTGTCGGCCATAACGGCGGCGCTCCCGGAATCAACGCCGTCCTCAGTATTTACTGGGACGACGGCTATACGGTCGCGGTCATGGGCAACCAGGACGGCGCCGCCATGCCGGTCGCCCAATCCCTCCGCCGCCTCCTGACCCAACCGCCCGAACACGCCGAGAACTAGACCGGACCGTTCTTAACGCAGGAGGGCACGCACCCACGGTGCGTGCCTTTTTCATCTTCGGCTCTACTACAAATCGCAGGGCGGAACCCGAAGCGGTTCCGCTATCTGTCTCTTTGTAGGTTAATGTCCCCGTTGTCTTGTCGTAGCCTGTCCCCGACGTGTGATCACCAACGCACTTCGACACCCCCTCCACAAAAAGTATAACCCAACCAATCAACTCCGCCTCCGCATAATTCCACTTGACCCCCGAACCGAATGTGCTACCTTCCGCCCTATGGATGACCTCGTACTCATATCGCGCATCCAGTTCGCTGTCACCATTGCTTTCCACTACATCTTCCCACCGTTGTCGGTCGGCCTCGGCCTCTTCCTGGTTATCTCCGAGGGCATGTATCTGAAAACCAAAAACAAGCTCTACGAGCGCCTGACAAAATTCTGGGTCAAGGTCTTCGGCCTTATCTTTGCCCTCGGGGTCGCCACCGGCATCGTCATGGAATTCCAGTTCGGTACCAACTGGTCGGTCTACTCGCGCTATGTTGGCGATGTTTTCGGTTCCGCCCTTGCAGCCGAAGGCATCTTTGCCTTCTTCCTCGAATCCGGTTTCCTCGCAATCCTCCTGTTCGGCTGGGACAAAGTCAAACCGACCACCCACTTTGTCGCCACCATTCTCGTTGCTGCCGGCGCTCACTTCTCCGCCATCTGGATCGTCGTCGCCAACTCCTGGCAGCAAACCCCGGCCGGCTACCACCTGGTCGAAACCGCGCAGGGTGTCCGCGCCGAAATCACCGACTTCTGGGCCGTCGTCTTTAATCCCAGTTCCATCGACCGCATCAGCCACGTCTACGCCGGCTGCTGGCAAGCCGGCGCCTTCCTGGTCCTTTCAGTCTCCGCCTGGTATCTGCTCAAACGCAAACATACCGACTTCGCCAAAGCCTCCATAAAGATCGCCGTCGGCATCGCTATCGTTGCCGCCATTTTCCAGCTCGTTACCGGCCACAATTCCGCTATCACAATTGCCGATACCCAACCCCCAAAACTGGCCGCCTTCGAGGGCCACTACGAGGCCGACGCTCCCGCCGACGCCTACATATTCGGCTGGGTCGACGAAGACAACGAAACTGTTCACGGCCTTGCCGTTCCCAATCTTCTGTCGTGGCTGCTGTATTTTGATCCCGATGCTCCCGTCACCGGCCTCAAAGCCTTTCCCGAGGAGGACCGCCCCCCGGTCAACCTTACCTTCCAGAGCTACCATCTTATGGTCAGCATCGGTATGACCCTGATCGCTCTCGCCCTGCTCACCGGCTTCACCGCCTGGCGCAACAAACTCTGGGATATGCGCTGGCTCCTCTGGATCCTCGTATTCTCCGTGCTCCTCCCGCAGGCAGCCAACCAGCTCGGCTGGATCACCGCCGAGGTCGGCCGCCAGCCATGGATCGTCTACGGGCTCCTGCGCACCGCCGATGCCGTCTCCCGCTCGGTCACCGCCGATCAGGTCTGGGGCTCCCTGATCATGTTCTCGGCCATTTACATCCTGCTGGGGATCCTCTTCCTGTATCTGCTCAACGAAAAGATCCAGCACGGCCCCGAAACAGGCGAAGAACCAACCGATGATCGACCGGCTATCGCCGAGGAGGGACCCCGGGCATGATACTCGGACTTGACCTCCAGACCATCTGGTTCCTGTTGATTGGCGCTCTGTTTGCCGGGTATGCGATCCTCGACGGCTTCGACCTCGGTGTCGGCGCCCTGCACCTCTTCACAAAAACCAACGAAGAACGCCGCCTCATGATCAACTCCATCGGCCCGGTGTGGGATGGCAACGAGGTCTGGCTCGTCACCGGCGGCGGCGCCCTGTTTGCCGCTTTCCCGGTCGTCTACGCCACCGCCTTCTCCGGTTTCTACATGGCCATGATGCTTTTGCTGTTCGCCCTGATCTTCCGCGCCGTCGCCATCGAATTCCGCTCCAAACGCGAGTCCCGAATCTGGCGCCAAATGTGGGACATCAGCTTCTCCGGCGCTTCTATCCTCGGCGCCCTGCTGATCGGCGTCGCGCTGGGCAACATTGCCTGGGGTATCCCGCTGGACGCCGATTTTGAATACACTGGTTCTTTCTGGGACCTGCTGAATCCTTACGCCATCCTCGTCGGCATCACTACAGTGGCGCTCTTTATGATGCACGGAGCCATCTATGTCGTCCTCAAGACCGAAGGCGACTTGCACAATAAGATCCGCGGCTGGGTCAACAACACCATCATCTTCTTTATCATCTGCTACGCCACCACGACCATGGCAACCCTGCTGTATGTCCCCCACCTGACCAACAATATCCGCGAGAACCCCTGGCTGTTTGTGGTGCCGCTCTTGAATATGCTCGCTATCGCCAACATCCCGCGCGAGATCAACCGTGGATCCGACTTCCGCGCCTTTTTGTCTTCCTGCGCGGCTGTCTTTTTGCTTTTGGCCCTGTATGGCATAGACATGTACCCCGCCCTGATTCTCTCCATGCCCGACACAGCTCACAGCCTGACCATATATAACGCCGCCAGCAGCGAAAAGACCCTGACCATCATGGGCATCATCGCCCTGATCGGCATGCCGCTGGTGCTCGGCTACACCGCCAGCATCTACTGGATCTTCCGTGGCAAAGTAAAGCTGGACGCCAGTAGTTACTGACGTAGATAGGAATCCGAGCAGTCAGTTATTGGTTGAATAAACAATACAGAACGGAACCCTCTCGCGGTTGTATCAGGGATTTCCCTTCTGTGGTATCAGGCAACCGGCCGAAAGCCCCGGAGTGTCATTCCTGCGAAAGCAGGAATTCAGTGCCTTTGTCTTCGTAGGTCAAGATCCCCTCTGATCTTGACGAGTAGGACACGCACCCGAAGGTGCGTGTCAGCATTACTCAGAATCCCTTTTCAACTTACCCTGAACGGAATCAAAGCCCACACAATCCCCCAGCTTCTCAAACCACGGCTCCCAATAAACCGCCATGTGCACAATCTCAATTGTTCCGTCTAGCATCGCAACATCCACTATCGACGCGCTGTCTTTAGCCACTCGCACATAATCAACCGCCCCCGGCTCACACAATGGATAGCTCCAATCAAGAGATCCCCTCCCCTCAAGCACCGCTACCTGATAATGGCCCACGGGCACTCGAGGAATAACATAACAACCCGATGAATCTACCTCGGCCTCATAAGACTTCTCACCACCCCGAATGACCAACGGATGTCCCACCGACGTATCCTCCGGCGCCGGCGCCGGCATCGGGATCGCCCTCACTATCAAGCGCTGCCCCGGCTCCCACCCGCAATCGGACGCAACACCGCGCATCGCTCCGAAGCTATCGACTGAATCGCTTTCGGGCGATGTTATCTGAACGCCATACCGCTCTTTACTTGCAGCATCACCAAACTCAGAGTCGCACCCCGCGATAACGATAGTCACGAAAACCATCACTAGCATTAATAACCTGGATCCGCCCATTGTCTTCTCCTTCGTTTCGTGCACATACAGCTCCCGCGTCAGTAGAATAGTTCCTTGTTTGCCCAAGCCTGAACGACGCAGTGTGGTTACATTGATTACCCCTGACCCTCCTGTTTCTTCCCTCTTAACCCGTTCTTTATCTGTCGCCGCTATGCATCTCCAATCGATGCCAGGCGGAACAAGAAACTTCGCGCTACACGTTCCCCCGGGAACCTCCCCCACCCCATTCTGTTTCACCATCAAATGACGGATCACAGCACCACTACCCGACTCGCCGCGCTTGCCGGCTTTCTCGTCGTCACCTTCGCCGTCGCCTTCTTCGGCACCCAGTTCACTCCCGGCGCCTGGTATGACATCCTCGTCAAACCGTCATGGACCCCGCCCGGCTGGATCTTCCCTCCCGTCTGGACCACCCTCTACGCCGCCATGGCCTTCGCCGCCTGGCTCGTCTGGCGCAACACCCCCGCCGCAATGGCCAGCCCCGCCCTGATAGCGTTTGCCGTCCAGCTTGTCTTCAACGGCCTCTGGTCGTGGTTATTCTTTGGTGAGCACCGGATCGGCCTTGCCCTAATTGACATCATCCTGCTGTTGGCCGCCATCGTCATCACGACTGTGCTCTTTTTTCGGCGGCACAAACTCGCCGGCTGGCTGATGGTCCCCTATATTGCCTGGGTCACGTTCGCCACCGCCCTGAATTTCCGCATCTGGACCCTGAACTGATTTCAACTGCACGAGATACAGTCCCACCCTTGCGCAGGTCAAAACCCCTGTGGTCTTGACGGAGCACCTGAACAGCCGGACGGGAGTTTACAGTTTAGACCTGAGTCACCGCTTGCACCCTGGTCCAATCGACCACCACCCCCTCCTACAGCGGCTTCAACCGCCCCATCCCGCCATCGACACCAAACACCTGGCCGGTCATCCACGATGCTTCCGGACTCAGCAAATAAACCGCCGCCGCCGCGATATCCGCAGGCACCCCGATCCGTTTGAGCGGGTGACGATCCGTTGCGTGATTCCTGCGCTCCTCCGAGGACAACAGGTCACCGGCCAGCCGGGTCTCGGTCATCGACGGCGCCACCACATTGAAGCGTATATTCTGCCGGGCGTACTCCGCCGCCAGTGACCGCGCCAGTCCTTCGACTGCCGCTTTGGCCGTAGCGATTGAGGCATGATAGCTCATCCCGGTACCCACCGCGACGGTCGAAAACAACACCACCGACCCATCCTTGCTCTTACGCAGCGAGCCGATCGCCGCCTGCAAAACCCGCACCGCCCCCAGCAGGTTCACGTCAAAGTCGCTGCGAAAATCATCGATTGTGAGCCGCCCGAACGGCTTGAGATTGATTGTCCCCGGGCAGTAAACGATTCCGTGCAGCTTCTCCGGCAGAAACTCCGCCAGCCCCGAGCTGTCATCCGCTGTCACATCGTATTCCATCCACTGCGCCCCTTCCGGTATGTCCTCCGGCTTGTTGCGCGACACGGTCCAGAGGTTCGCACCGCGCTCGGCCAGCATCTCCAGCACTGCCGCCCCGATTCCGGCCGATCCCCCAACTACCAGTATGTTGCGATTTTCAAAGCTCATTGAATTCTCCATTCAAACGGTCCATGATTCCGATACAGCTACAACGCTGGGCCGTTCTTTCGGTTCACAGAATCACCCCGCACCCGATAGCTTGCCTTGAACTCCCTGAACAAGAATCCACGGGTACCCCACTGTAGACGGACCAACACGGCAGCCTCCCCCTGCCTGATAATCGCCGGCTTCCCCATCTGCATCCGTCCCCCCTGAACCTCCACCACCCAGTAATACAACCTCGTCTCAACCTTCTGGAAATTCCGGTTGATCAAATCCCACATCTTCCGACGGTGCACGGGCGTCCCACAGCTCTGCTGTGGGTTCCCCTCTAAAAAAACGCGCTCCTACAAATTCCACAGCACTTCACTGATGATCCCGCCCCCGCGCCCCTTAGTGACAACCTGCCCGACAAACGTCTCGTAACTCAGCCGGAAACCGAAACCGCAATGAAACCAAAAGTACCAAACAAACCCAAACCGGGCTCCGACGTAGCCCGCGCACCCTTAGCTTCGTGGGTCGCCCGGCCGGTCACCACCTGCGGAATCGAAGGGTGAACCCCGGTGACCCACCGCTTGCGGTGAGATCGATACGAAAAACCAAACAAAGCCACCGCCGCTGCCACGCATGCCGGACAATCACCTCACGGTTCAGCGTGGATGAATGCACTTCGGCCTGACCGCCTGACTTTTTGGTTGCGAAACCGTGTATCAATCCGGAATATTGACCGACTATGGTACAGGAGGTTCGTTGTGCATTTGGATAAACATGTCAGTCTAAATATGAACGTTCGCGGTCTGCTCGAGTCGGCCACTATCGAGATCAACGAGCGCTCCAAGTCGCTTAAATCCCAAGGCCGCACGATTTACCGGCTCGGTCTCGGCCAGTCGCCGTTCCCGGTGCCATCGACCGTTGTCAAGGCCCTCCAGTACCACGCCCACGAGAAAGACTATCTGCCACCGGCCGGCCTGCGTGAACTTCGCGGCGCGGTTGCAGAGTTTCACCATCGAAAGGACGGTGTCGACGCCCACCCGAACCACGTCCTGATCGGCCCCGGCTCCAAGGAACTCATGTTCCTCCTGCAACTGGTCTACTATGGCGAACTGCTGGTCCCAACCCCGTGCTGGGTGTCCTACACGCCGCAGGCGCAGATAATCGGCCGAAAAGTCTCGCTGATCGAGACCCGCTGGGAGGACAAGTGGCGCATCACCGCGGAAGGCCTCAAGACCCACCTCGACAGCGAACAGGACTCGTACCGACCACGGATCCTGATTCTCAACTACCCCGGCAACCCGGAGGGCTGCTCGTATACGTCGACGGAACTCAAGGAGCTGGCCGAAGTCGCCCGCTCATACGAGATGATACTCCTGTCCGATGAGATCTACGGTCAGCTGCATCATGATGGTGCTCATATTTCGGTTGCCCGGTACTACCCTGAAGGGACTATCATCAGCTCCGGCCTGTCGAAGTGGTGTGGGGCGGGCGGCTGGCGCCTGGGGACGTTTACGTTTCCACCTGACCTTGACTGGCTGCTGGACAAAATGGCGGCGGTGGCCAGCGAAACGTACACGTCGGTTTCAGCGCCGATCCAGCATGCAGCGGTGCGCGCGTTCAGCGGCGGTGTTGATATCGAGCGCTACCTCTGGCACGCGCGTCGCATTCTCAAACAGCTCGGCAACGAGTCCGCGAGGCGACTCAATGCAAACAACATTCGGGTGCACCATCCGGTCGGCGCGTTCTACCTGTTTGTTGACTTCACGCCGTTGACTGACAAACTCGCGGCGCGCGGGATCCGTGACAGCCGTACGCTGTGTACGAAGCTGCTGGAGGACACCGGGGTTGCGATCCTGCCGGGCGTGTCGTTTGAGCGGCCGAAGTCAGAACTCACGGCACGGCTGGCATATGTCGATTTCGACGGTGCTGAGGCGCTGTTGACATCACAGGCGATCCCAATGGATCAGGCGCTGCCTGAAGACTTCAGCAAGCGGTGTGCGTTGAATGTCGTGAAAGCGATTGACCTGCTGATCGAGTGGGCCAACCAGTAGGGTGAATCAGAGCACGTCTTCGACCGGCCACCAGAGTTTGGTGTGCACCTGGTCATCGGGGGCCAGTTCTCTTGAACTGATGTACTTCCAGTCATCCGGTTTCGGCATCGGCGGGTAGACCTCCTGGTGAGCGAAGCGGTTGTAGGAGTCCAGGCCTATAGCAAAGTACGGATCGTTCTTCCAGTCGTCGAATGACGGGCGCTTGTCCACGACGCGTTTGGCCTCAGCGAAGACCGGGAGGATGAGGCGGCGCAGCGTGGATTCGTCGAGGACCTCGACATCGTCGCCTTCGATGTGCGCAATGAGGCGTTCGCCGGAGTGGGTCGGGGGCAGGTCAAAGATGCGCCGCAGATGGTGCTCGAACAGAGTCACCAGACAGAGGTAGTCCATCTTGAAGGCCTGGTTGCCGTAGCGTCGGCTGGCGCGGGAGTCAAGGATATAGGACATGACAGTCAGCGCGCCGGCGATCTGCTGGCGGATGTCGGGCAGGTTGGGCTTGAAGCTCGACGGCGGTTCATTGAGGCGTTCGAACTCCGGGAAGTGCTCCTGCAGGATGTCCCGCCAGTAGCGGAAGGCCTTGCGGCCCATCGGGAACATCGGATGCGGCTGGAGCAGGAAGCCGGACGGGGCTTTGCGGATGAAGCCGAAGCCGGTCCCATTGTAACTGCACTCGCGGCACTCGTAGCGGCGGTTCGGGAAGGGCTTCTCCTTGCCGCCGGTCATGGCCATACCGCGAACGATCTTGTCCATGACCCAGAAGTGTTCGCCGCAGGTCGGGCAGCGGAGTTCGACGATGGTCAGTGGTGTCTGCATGAGCGGTTCGGGGCTACGGGTTAGACGGCGGGGCGTGGCCCGGTTGCCGTCGTTGTTGCGTTTGGTTGCTGAACGTCATGGACCGGTAAACGTTCCCTTAAAAAGGATGTTTTGGCTCTATGATCGGAGCGGTGTCAGGACCGCGGGGGTCCTGACCTCTCACGCACCGCGGGTGCGTGAGCTACTGGTATCGAAAGCTTTCGGCTCATGAGGGGCTGATCCCGCTGCAAGCGGTGGGGCACTCCCAGCACCTTGGGTCCGGCGGTTAGAGTTTGACGGACTGGAAGAGCATGAGCTTGTTGGCGTACTCGACGCTTTCGCCGACGACGGGGATGCCGGGCTTGCGGGTGACGCGGCCGACACCGGCGTTGTAGGCGACGCCGGCCAGCAGGAGGATGTCTTCCTCGCGCTCGAGGTCCATGGTGCGCTTTATGGAGCGGGCGAGTTTGGCGAGGTAGTGCACCAGCATGTCATCGGAGGCAGGCGGGTCGAAGCGCTGGTCGTAGGCTCGGCGCTCCTCGGGGGTCATGGCGAACATCTTTTTCTTGAAGGCGTCCATGGTGGCATCGAACGCCTTGTCGAGGCGGGTTTTGAGGGTCTCGGCCTCGTCGCGGAGGTTGCGGGCGCGGATGTCGTCGCCGTCGCGGAAGGCCTCGACGGCGTTGCCGATGTGTCGGCCGTAGCGGCGACGCAGCGAGAGGACGTCGTCCTGGTCCTTGAACGCCTCCTCGGGGGGGAGGGTGGCGCCGAGGTCGCGGGCGGTGTAGTGCATGAACTGGGCGCCGCCGACGGCGAAGGAGCCGGAGATGGCGTCGGTGTTGTAGCCGGATTCGATGGCCTGTATTTTGGCCGGGAAGACCATCGGGAGGGGGTGGATTTCTTTGTATTTGTCGCAGGCGGCCTTGATGCGGGCGAGGTGTGGTATGGCGTGGGGCAGCTCGGTGATGATCTTGTTGAGGTCGCGGCCGGCACTGGTGTTGACGCCGGTGGTGTCGATATCGGTGGGCGGGGCCTGGCCCTCGGCGCCGAGCAGGGTTCCGGGCACAAGCAGGGTGGCGGCGAGGGTGGTGAGGAAGTCTCGTCGGTCGGTATAGCGCATAGGTCTCCGTCGGTGGTTTTGGTCGGTTTTCATAAGTGTAACAATTGAGATCGGGGGTTGAGCCATAAAACATTACGGTGAGTTTGGGGTGTTGGGGTGCAAGGGGTTACAGGGTTGGGTTTGTTTGGTGTTTTTGGGGGTTGGGTCGTCGAGGTGGTCCGGTTGGGTTTGTTTGGTACATTCGGTGTCAGAACCGAAGTTGGGGTTGTTGTTGAGGGGGGTGGTGAGGTCGTCGTTGAAGTCGTGGAGGTCGTGGCCGTCGGCGACGGCCTGGCGGGCGCGTTGGGCGAGGACGTCGGGGTGTTCATCGGGGAGGATGGAGGAGTGGTCTGGCTCATGAAGGGCCGTGTCAAAACCACAAGGGTTTTGACCTACTCCTGATCCCGCCGCAGGCGGTGGGGCACCCTGGGTGAGTTGTTTGTTGCGCCGGGCCTGGATTCGTTCGAGGTGGGTCAGGGCGCGGTGGAGCTGGAGTTCGATGGCGCGTTCGTAGCGGGTGAGGCGGAAGACCTGTTCGGGGCTGGGGATGCCGACGCGGTTGGGGTAGTCTTTGTCGGGGGTGGCGGGGTATTGTTCCCATTTTTGATCCCATTGGTTGCCGTGGTAGACGCGATTGGGCGGGTTGCCGGTGTCGACGCAGTGCTGGCGGTCGACGATGGCCTGGTGCATGAGGTCGGCCTCGGTGCGCAGGGCGCGCTGGAGGCGCCAGTAGGCGACGGCGATTTTTTCGACGAGCATGTGTTCGATGGGGCCGTAGGGGAGGTAGTGGTGGAGGAGTTCGCAGAGGAGGAAGTCGAATTCTTCGCGGGATTCGTTGTGTTTGGCGGTGTCGAGGATGAGGTTTTTGGCCAGGAGGCCGTGTTTGAGGGCGTTGAAGCGGACGCGGTTTTTGCCGTCGGGGGTGCGGGGGCCGGTGGATTTTTGGGCGTTGCGTCGGTTGGCGTTGATACGGGCTTTGGATGTCATGGGTAGATCTCCTTTTGGTTCGGTGTTCTACCCTATGTCGCGGGGGCGCAATCAGCAGTGGTTTGCTGGTGTTTTTGTAAGGGGGGCGGTTCGGGGTGGCGCAGGTGACCGGGCGGCGGAGTTAGGGGGAGGGCGCAAGGAGGCAATCAGTAGCTTGGTCGGCATGAATCACCAGGGCAAAGGACATCCCAGCGCATTTTTTCGCGAAACGGAGATCGTAGTGACACCTTGTCGATATATTCCCCTTTGGCGTTTTCTTCGCGTTCAAAATGAAATATATATGTTGTCATCCAGATTGCATCGTATGTTCGACTGTAGAGGTCCTGATACTGTATGTAGCAATAGACATAAAAGGGGAGCCCTTCGGCTTCTTTGCGCAAGTACGTGTCGAATGTCTTCACATCCATAGACCTTATCGCTCTTGCTTCGCGCGGAGGAATTATAGTTGAATCAGACGGCATTACGAGCATGTCAATATCGGGATGCCAGAATGTTGATTTTTCTAATGCCTCACGGCAAACAGATTCCTCGGATTTATTGTGCTTCTCAATCCACTCGGAGCTCTTAATCCCCCCAATGTCTGCGCCAGTAACGTAAAGCGGAGAAGCACCGTTGTTCTTTATCTCAAAACTGATACCAGTTACAGCTAATACTACAGCCCTACGATGATCCCAAGCGGGCGATTCACGTGGAACGCTACTAACATCTGCGACTCCTGTTCCACTGTCTGGCGCCTGTATACCATATGTCAGGAGGGCAGTACCAGGATTCCTTACCGTTATTATGGGAAATGGCCTGAAGCGCCGAATAGATTCTTCCGTAAGGACATTCGTCTGATTTCTCATCAATCCTAAAGTTGAATCTATTATTTCAGTTTGCCTTTTCATTAAGCCGAGCGTTGAATCCGTAGCGATTTGTTGCCGCCGCACTTCTCCCAAGTTATCCCGCATAATTGTCATCTGCTCATAGTAAACTATTACAGCGCCAATAGCTGCGGCTGCAACAATTAGATCAGGATTCCGCCGCAGCTCTTTAAGAAGACTAGTTCCACGCTGCAGAGTCCAACGCCACAACGATTTAAGTCGCGGGCCAAGTATTTTGCGGACGGTATTTAAAGTCGGTGACACGTGTCCCCCGCCGTATGTGTGCACGTATAGCGATTGTTAATCACCAAGTAATTTAGGGCATAGCTTCTTTTTTGTCAACCATACTGAGCCGGTACTGTCAAGGCAAAGTAGAAATGTCCGGTTTTTAGCAAGATAGAAATGTCCTATTT
>CAZTBP010000002.1:0-236003 GCA_964612145.1 uncultured Ignavibacteriales bacterium
GATAGTAACATAACCCTATCCTTTCGATGTGTCCACTAATTCGGGGGAGGGTCACAGAGATCGATTTGGTGTAGGTATGACAGACCACTCGCTCGGGGATACTCCACACCCTCAAAAATGGCGACAGCAGTTTCGTAATCGAATTCGGTGACACTCCCAAGCACTGGCTTCCCGATTACACCACGGTTTGACACCGTAAGTGCCAAATTATTGATGTGATGGTGAGCAAGTCTCCATGGGTACGTTGCTGGGTCAGCAGCACTTTGAAGTACACTGTTTCTATGGTCATGCGTATCGGCCGGTTTTCTGGCATTTGCTCGAGTTGACAGGAATCCCGTTAAGCAAAGCGATACAAGTAGAATTGTTCTGCTCAAACTGGCTCGTCGAGCTGTCGTCCTCAATCTCTCGCCTCCCTCAAAAATCGATTCACGCCTCAATATCGCCCCGACCACCTGTTTCCGCAACCTCCCGCTATCTAACAGACGGAACAAACCCAGCCGTGTGCAAAATAAATCCCCCTACCGCACCAGCACCATCTTCCGGCTCAACTCGACCTCCCCCGCCCGCAGCCGATACACATACGTCCCCGACGCCACCGCATGACCGCTCTCATCACACCCGTCCCATTCAACCCGATACGCCCCCGTCGACACCTCCCGATCCATCAACCGCCGCACCTCCTGACCCAACACATTGTGCACCGTCAGCGTTACGTGAGATTTTCGCGGTACCTCAAACAATATCGTCGTACTCGGATTAAACGGGTTCGGGTAGTTTTGGTGCAGCACAAACCCATCAGGTAGGATTGGGTCGTCTTCCGGCTCAACATCGACAGACCCGTCCCAACCCGCATAAAGGAATATCTGCCCCCTACTGTTAATGTCCTGTGCGGCTACCGCAATATCATCGATTCCGTCACCATTGATGTCCCCCACCGCCGCTATCTCCCGCCCGAAATACTTTTGATGTCCCTCAACGGCATTCACATCAATTGTCACATCGGGAACATTGTCCACCCCCGGACCCCCAAAGTAGATAACGACCCAGCCCCATGTTGAATACTCCGTCGGCTCGGCAACCATGAAGTCGTCGTATCCGTCGTTGTTTACGTCTCCCGCAGCAGCAGCTATACTGAAGCCCTCGTAAATAGTTAGGTCAGGCAAGGTGTCAATCTGTGGCCCACCAAAGAAGACAAATCCTACTGAATCGAGGCGGGACACTGATGCGGCAAAGAAATCTGGATAGGAATCACCATTGACATCTCCGATGCTGGCTGAGACGTTGCCGAAGTTATAGTGTCCTTCATGGTATGGTCCAGGGCGGGGGAAGACGAGATCAGGCAGAGTATCGAAACCGCTTCCCGATAAGTATAGGAACATCTGTCCGCTAATAGCGAACTGTTCCGGTCGACGGAAATTTGTAAGTAGGTCGAGACTGCCATCTCCGTTGAAGTCCTCACAGAAGATATTCTCGCCAAAACTATAATCATCACCTACTCTAAACCCGGGGGGAAATAACTCGTGATCAGGCAAAGAATCAAATGAGGCACCAAGGTCATATCGTAATAACGACTTCTGTACCTGCGTCCAGCCAACCAGCTCATCGACCCCGTCCTGATCAAGGTCTGCTCGTCTGGTATAGCCAAACGGTAAAGGTGAATCCGCTCCAAACCAAAGATCACGCGTCGTATCGGCATCCGGCCCCAAAAAGAAGATGTTGGTCTTCCAGCCGCGCGTGTTCCAACTGTCGATAGCAATATCGTCGTAGCCGTCGCCGTTCCAGTCGCCAATATTACTGAACCGCCTGCTGGCACTATCGATAATCATGTATGGAATCGTATCGAAGGGGTTGCCCCCGTGAAAGAAGTAGGCTCTCCACTGTTGATCGTGCGTGACGAAATCATCAAATCCATCATCATTCTGATCACCCAGGCCCACGATTTCCCAGCCGAAAGTAGCAAATCGCTTCTCTCCCGTCAGAATTGTGATAGTCTCTGGGAGGTTCTTCGCGTGGGCCGACGATCCCGCCACCGCCAGCGTCGCCGCCACGACTCCAGCTGCAAACACCAGCCTGCAAATCGCTATTGACTTCATTGCCTGCACTTGTGCTCCATCGATCAAACTCCGCCTTTCCTCTCCAATATAACCCCCTTTCAGATTTCGGCAACATTTTATCCCCCGGGCAGAGTCGCAGTCTTTGAGTAGGTCAAGACCCCTGCGGTCTTGACAAACTCAACCCCAGCCATCGCAAGTCACCCTGAGCGGAGTCGAAGGGTGACTATCCTCTCACCCCCGACAAAATCCAAAGCAAACCCCACCAGCTTCCGCCTCCAACCCCCCTATTGATCTGCGCCAATATTGACACACCCGCTGCAATTTCAACAGCACTTCACAACAGCCTCCGACTTCACACCCCTCAAAAAGTGTGTCAATTTTGACACACCCTGCTGCACTTATTCAACTTGCCGTGAGTTGTCCGCCGCACTTTCCACAGCCCTTCGATGGTAAATACGCCCCCGCACCGTAGGGTGAACCACGATCTCAACCAGGGAGCGTCCCGATGCCGACAAACGAACCAAACCATTCCCCTCACCTATTGCGTAGGATACGTATGCGAGCGCTACCCAAAAAGACGAAACAAACCCAAACTCAGCCGGGCGACAAGGTGAGCCCCATGCAAGTCATGGTGAGCGGAGTCGAACCATGACTACCAAACAAACCCAAACCGGGATAACCCCCTGCACCCCAACACCCTACACCCAGATCCTCCGCCAGATCTGACGAATGAACCGGCCCGTATCATGCAACGGATTGATAAACGACTCCGACCCCTCATAGATCGTCGAAATCGGCACCTCGGCCACCTCGCACCGCAGCGCCCCCGCCTTGAACAACAGCTCGGACTCGAAATCGTACCCGACCGTCGTCAGCGGCATCGACGCCAACAGCCACGTCGGTATCAACCGAAACCCCGACTGGCTGTCCCGCACCCGCTGGGCCGAAAAGACCGAGATTATCATGGAGGTGAGATTGTTGGTCAGCAGCCGATCCATCGGCATGATCTTCGGATCCATCCCCCGCGTTCCGATCACAATACGCCGACCGTTGTCCAGCGCAAAGAACCGTGGGATCTCCTCCGGCAGATGCTGAAGATCCGCATCGAGCGTCAACACCGACCGATAGCCGTGCCTGATCGCATACTGATACCCGGCCATCAGCCCGGCCCCCTTTCCCCGATTCTGGGGAAACGAGATGAAGTTCACGTTGTGCTTCTTGATCAACTCCAGCGTATCATCGCTCGAGCCATCGTTGATCAGCAGCAGGTTGCTCTCGCAGACGTACTTCAGGCACCGCGGGATAAGCTCATCGAGATACTGCCCGGCATTATACGCCGGGATCAGTACCAGGGCCGACTGGGCAGTGAATTCGCTCATACGCTGCTTATACAAGCCGGTTGCGGCAATGGAAACAATTAGAAACTGTAAGAAGGAGAAGAGAAAAAAAATGGTCGGAGCGAGCCGATTTGAACGGCCGACCTCTCGCACCCCAAGCGAGTGCGCTAACCAGACTGCGCCACGCTCCGACTCATTTTCATATGACCTTCAGGGACATACATATTAACGAACGAAACACACAATTCAAGAGAAATTTTTCAGGATATCCTCGATATCTTTGCGGATCTGGCCGATCAGCGTTTTGGCCCTGGCCGAATTGACCATATTGGTCTTGGTCTCGCTCGGCCGGCGCATAGTTAACTTGTTGCGCGCCCCGGCGATAGTGAGTTTCTCGTTTTCCCGAAGATGCTTGATTCGGTTGACCAGCTCAATATCTTTGGCCGTATAAATCCGGTTGCCGCCGCGCGATTTGCGCGGATTGAGGGTCGGAAACTCCTTCTCCCAGTACCGCAGCACGTACGGTTCCAGGCCGGTGATCTGAGCCACCTCGCTGATCGAGTAATACAGTTTTTCGTCTAAATTCGCTTTTTTCATGGACCGCTCCTGTCTTCCGCGAACGGATCCGTTACCAGATTTCAGGTTTCAATTCTCGCCCCATCAGGTCGGCCACCGCCTCCGACGGCGCCTTGTCCTCGAACAGGACCCGGTAAACCTGCTCGGTGATGGGCATTTCTATATGATGCACCTGCCCCAGCTTCCAGCCAGACTTCGTTGTCTGCACCCCCTCGGCAACCATGCTCATCCCGGCCAAGACCTCGTCGAGCTTCTGCCCCCGCCCGATATGCTCACCGACATACCTGTTCCGGCTGTGCCGCGACGCACAGGTCGTGACAAGATCCCCCACTCCTGACAGCCCGGAAAAGGTCAGCGCGGTCGCCCCCATCGCGACTCCCAGCCGCGTAATTTCGGCCAGTCCGCGCGTGATCAACGCCCCCAGCGTGTTGTCGCCCATTGCCAGCCCGGCGGTGATTCCGGCCGCGATCGCGATAATGTTTTTCAGCGCGCCGCCGAGCTCTACCCCGACCAAGTCGTCGCAGTAGTACACGCGGAAACTCTGGCCCGAAAACGCCTCCTGCACCCCTGTGCAGAACGGCTCATCGATACCGCCGACTACGACTGTCGTCGGGTTGTCCTGCGCGACTTCTTCGGCGTGCGATGGTCCCGAGAGCGTCACCACTCGCTGGATGTCACGGTCTAGAACTTCGGCCACGACTTCGGACATCCGCTTGAGCGTCGAAGTTTCGATGCCTTTGGCGAGGTTCACGATCCCGACCTGTTCGCCAACGCGACCCCGTAGCGGCGTAATCGCTGCCCGCAACGACTGGGCCGGGATAGCCAGCACAACCAACTCGGTATCGGCTACCGCTTCGTCGAGTTCGTTTGTAATCGTGATAGATTCATCCAGACGACACCCCGGCAGCTTTTTCGGAAGCGAACGGTTCTCGGCCAGCATTCGGTACTCATCCAGGTCAAACTCCCAGACCGTTACCGTGTGGCCGTTTTCGTTGAGGAGCCGGGCCACTGCCAGACCCCAGGATCCGGCGCCGAGTATGCTGATTCGTTTAGACACGGCGTTCGGCCTCCTTCGGCGTCTTGGGGGACTTGCGGTCGAACCGATTCTCTGTTCCGGCTAACAGCCGCGCGATATTCGACCGGTGCGCAAAGAGTATTAATATAACCAGCGCTGCAATCACCCAGATATACACATTGGACAGGCCCGGATTGATGGTGAACTTTTCTATGATTACAATTGCCAGCAACGCTACTGAGGCGCTCATCGAAGACAGCGACACGATGCGGGTAATCGCCACCACGATGCCGAAGACAGCGAGTGCCATCAGCGCCTCGATCGGGATAAGCGCCAGCATCACGCCCAGCGCCGTGTTGACACCCTTCCCGCCCTTGAACTTCAGGTACACCGGAAAGAGATGCCCCAGCACCGCTGCAAACCCACAGACCACGTAGAAGGCTTCGACCGAGTCAAACGGTGACCCGAAACTGCCTGCATACCACCGGGCGATCATCACAGCCGCAACACCCTTGCCGATATCAGCCAGGAACACCCAGAGCGCCCGCTTGAATCCAAGCACGCGTATGGCATTGGTCGCGCCGATATTGCCGGAGCCATGCTGCCGGATATCCGGCACACCAAACAGGCGGGGGATGAGCAATCCAAATGGAATGCTACCCAGCAGGTAGGCAATTATGACAGGCAAAACATATGTCATGACAGGCAACCTGAAACGTATCTTCCCTTTCTCGAAAAGTCCTGCGTGAATTCTGCGAAGCTCTCAGGTGCAGCGAGCGCCGATTCCGGATCGGTATGTTTTCGGCCGACGGCGTCATGCCGTCGGCCGACCGTGTATCTATCGCATCGTCGTATCGATCATCTCGGTCGTGTCAAGAACGGGTGGAGGGCCGAACTTAAACTTAACATCGTCCGGCAATTGGCCTTCAAGCTCCGGGTAGATTTCCGCCATGGACAGCATAAAGTCTTCAGCCTCCGCCGAGTCGACGACATTGTCAGCGACTATGGGTTGGATATCCTGGATGAGAACAGCCAAACGTTCGGCATTGACCTCCTCTTCGCTATTAACTCTGGCAATGAAAGCATCAGTGACTCGGTTAACAGCCACCGTATCCACGCCAGGCTGTACATCCTGTGCAGCCTTGTTGCGGACTTCGTCAACCATGGCATTGACACCGTAAGCGACAATGTCGCCGCGCTTCATGTAACAGACCAGACCTGCGACGACGATCAAAATGATCAGTACTCCAACAATAACCAGCGCGACAATACAGCCGGTCGACATCCCTTTCTTTGCTGTGGGACCGCCCGGAGGCACAGGCTGACCCTGCGGCATTTGTTGTTCCATATCCCCTCGATTCGTTGTTACAGAAAAGGTTTTGGTTGCCTGTGGTAAGGTTAGGGTGCGCAAGCGGTTGGCGCAAGCGATTATTGGCACAACTAAGACAATTTCCGGCTTCAATCAGCTAATCTGTTCTTGCATGGAGGCGGGCGCGACGCCTCAACAAACCGACCACCAAAAAGAAAAAAGGCCGGGACCAATTGGTCCCGGCCTTGAAAATACTATCGTAGTCAAATGTGGGGGGGTTACTTCTTTGCCGCGGATTTCTTCTTCGCTGCAGTCTTCTTTTTGGCCTTCTTGTCCTTTTTGTCGGCCTCTTCCTTGGGAGCTTCGGTCAGCAATTCGACCACGGCCATCTGGGCGCCGTCACCACGCCGGACACCGAGCTTTACAACCCGGGTAAATCCGGAGTTGCGCTCCTCGAACTGTGGCACGATCTCGTTGAAGAGTTTCTTGAAGATCTTCTTCTGATGGACCGATTTTGCCACCTCACGTTTAGAGGCCAGCGTCCCCTTTTTCGCGTTCGCGATGATGCGATCGACTATAGGGCGCAGAGCCTTTGCCTTGGCGTCGGTGGTTTTTATGACACGGTGCTCAAAGAGCGACATCGCCATGTTCTTCAGCATCGCTTCACGATGCGCGCGGGTGCGTCCCAGCTTGGTTACTTTATCTTGATGTCCCATCGTTCGTCAATCTTCTCAGGCAGGTTGTTTCTGGTTTTCTTCGAATTTGGACACGTCCATACCGAATGAAAGGCCCATCTCTTCGAGAAGAGTCGAAATTTCATTAAGCGACTTCCGCCCGAAATTCCGGTATTTGAGCATCTCGGACTCGGTCTTGGTAACGAGATCCTTGATCGTCTGAATATTGGCCGCACGGAGACAATTCGATGACCGCACGGAGAGTTCCAACTCGTCGACCCGCGTCTTGAGCAGATTCCGCACGCGGACCGTCTCTTCGTCCTCCTCCGGCTCCTCTTCCACCATGACTTCTTCATCGAGGTGAATAAACAGCTGGAGGTGGTCTTTCATCAGCTTAGCAGCGTAGGAGAGCGCATCTTCCGGCGTGATTGAGCCATCGGTGTTGATTTCCATAATCAGGCGGTCGAAATCTGTCTTTTGTCCTACACGGGTGTTTTCCACCTGGTAGGATACCCGCACGACCGGCGAGAAAAGGGCATCGACGAAGATGGTCCCAACCGGAGCGTCCGGACGCTTGTTCTGTTCGGCGACCTGATAGGATCGTCCGGAATCGACATCAATTTCCATCTCCAGATCGGTGGAGTCGGTAATTTCGCAGATGTGGAGATCGGGGTTCAGGATTTCGATTTCCGGGTCGCCCTCGAACATGCCGGCCGTGATCTTGCCCTTGCTTTCGGCCTTAAGCCGCAGTGTGCGCATATCGTCGGCATGCATGCGAACTCGCAGCTGCTTGACGTTCAGGACGATATCGGAGACATCTTCAAGTACGCCTTCAATGCTGGAGAACTCATGCAGGACATTTTTAATGCGCAGGGACACGACCGCGCCGCCCTGAATCGAGGACAGCAAGACGCGTCGCAGGCTGTTGCCGAGCGTCGTACCGTAGCCGCGCTCGAGCGGTTCTATTATGAATCGAGAGTAGTTCTCAGTCGCCGACTGTTGGTCGTTGACGACCTCTTTCGGCATTGTCAATGGTTTCCACTTCATAACTCTGGCAAACCCTCCCAGCGGGTTAAAGTCATTACTTGGAGTACAGCTCCACGACCAACTGTTCGTTAACGGTCAGCGGAATATCCGTACGTTTCGGGACCTCAATAAGTTCGCCTTCTAAAGCGGCCTTATTGAGACGGAGCCAGGGGTAATCATCTCCACGGCCAACATCCTTGAGCGACTCGTGGATGGACTCCATTTTCTTTGATTTTTCCTTTATCCGAATGACCTCGCCGGGCCGGACAGCATAAGCGGGGATATCGACGATGCGGCCGTCCACCAGGACATGCCGGTGTCGGACGAGTTGCCGTGCGGCTTTGCGCGATGCTGCGAACCCGAGCCGATAGACGAGGTTGTCCAGACGTATTTCGAGCAGTTGCAGGAGGATTTCGCCGGTCACGCCCTGTTTGCGATCAGCGACCTTGAAGTAGTTACTGAACTGTTTCTCCAGCACGCCGTAGATCCGGCGGATTTTCTGCTTTTCTCTGAGCTGCAAGCCGTACGGGCTTATTTTCCGCCGCCGTCCCTGGCCGTGCTGACCGGGTGCGAAGGGTCGGCGTTCCACGGCGCACTTGTCAGTCAGACAGCGCGAACCTTTCAGGAACAGCTTTTCGCCTTCGCGTCGGCAGAGCTTGCAGTTTGCATCACGATATCGAGCCATTCAGTCTCCTGTATCAGCGTAGTGCTTCGTTCGTTATTCTTCGATCAGACACGGCGCCGTTTTGGCGGACGGCAGCCGTTGTGGGGTATCGGGGTCACGTCTTTGATGAGCGTGATTTCCAGGCCGGCGGCTGACAGCGAGCGAATCGCCGCTTCGCGGCCCGATCCCGGACCCTTCACCCAGACTTCAATACGTCGGAGCCCGGAATCCATCGCGTCCTTGGCCGCGACGGAAGCCGCCTGCTGAGCGGCAAACGGGGTCGACTTCTTCGAGCCCTTGAATCCGACCTTGCCGGCCGAGCCCCAACTAATGGCGCGACCGTTGCCGTCGGCAAGGGTAATAATCGTATTATTGAAGGTGGCCTTGATGTGCGCGACACCGTTGGCATCAACCTTCCTTGCTTTCTTTTTTGCTCTTCCCTTTTTCTTTGGGTCAGCCACTGATTCTTACCTCCGAAACCTGGTTATTTTTTGCCCGGCGGTTTGCGTTTCAGCCCGCCGATAGCCCGCTTTGGTCCCTTGCGGGTACGGGCGTTGGTTTTGGTCCGCTGTCCCCGCACGGGGAGACTGCGACGATGACGGTAGCCGCGGTAGCAGCCGATATCGATCAGCCGCTTGATGTTCATCTGGATTTCACCGCGAAGGGAGCCCTCGACGGTGAAATCGTTTTCGATGACGCCGCGCAACTTGGTCACGTCTTCATCGGACAGGGCATGCACCCGGGTATCGGGGCTGACACCGGTCTTTTCAAGAATCTGCCTGCCGCGATGCGGACCGATTCCGAAGATATAGGTCAGTCCGACCTCGACTCGCTTATCCTTGGGCAGATCAACTCCGGCTATACGTGCCAATACGTTCTCCTCACTCTATATACAAACACTTACTTTGCTTAACCCTGGCGCTGCTTGTGGCTCGGGTCGCGTTTGCAAATGACGCGAATGACGCCGCGGCGCTTGATAATCTTGCAGTACTCGCAGCGTTTTCTTACCGATGATTTGACTTTCATAACAACAACCAGTCTTCTAAAAAGTTCTTACTTATACCGGTACGTGATGCGACCCCGGCTGAGATCATAGGGTGAAAGTTCCAACGTAACTTTGTCGCCGGGAAGGATCTTGATAAAGTGCATTCGCATCTTCCCGGATATATGGGCCAGGACGACATGTCCATTGTCCAGTTCCACTTTGAAGGTCGCGTTAGGCAAAGTCTCGATGACTTTACCTTCGACCGAAATTGTCTCTTCTTTCGCCATATACTCCTACTCAGTCGACGGTCAGGACGCGGGGTCCGTCCTCAGTGATCGCCACGGTATGTTCAAAATGCGCCGAGGGCTGACCGTCAGCTGTGACAACCGTCCAGCCGTCCGGCAGCGTCTTTACCTCATAGGTTCCCATGTTGATCATCGGTTCAATGGCGATAACCATACCGACTTCCAGTACGGGGCCTTCGTCGGGAGAACCGAAATTAGGGACCTGGGGTTCCTCGTGCATAGAGCGGCCGATGCCGTGCCCGACAAGCTGGCGGACCACACCATACCCCTGTGCCTCGGCGACTTCCTGTACAGCCGAGGATATCGCGCCTAATTTATTGCCTTTTCGCGCTTTGTCAATACCGGCGTGCAAAGCTTTTAAAGTAAATTCCATCAGCCGCCGTCGATCGGACGATACATTCCCAACTGCAAACGTGCGAGCCGAATCGCCATAGTAGCCGTCGACGATTGATCCAATATCAACCGAGACAATCTCACCGTCCTTGATAACCCGATCGCCCGGGATGCCATGCACGACTTCATCATCGATTGAGATACAGGCAGAGGCCGGAAATCCCTGATAACCCTTAAACGCCGGCTCGGCCCCCTGCGATCGAAGGAATTCCTCGATAAGAGAGTCCAGTTCACCGGTCGTCATACCAGCCTTAATGTTTTCCTGAACCATGGACAGCGTTTTGGCCACAACCTGGCCGGCGCGGAACATTATCTCAATTTGATCCTCTGTTTTCAGCACAATCACAGACGCGGTATCCGGTTATTTCGAATTCACGACTCCAAGCAGATCATTGAAGACAGATTTCGGCTCCTGTTCGCCGTTGACAGCAATCAGGATTGATTCGTTTCGATAAAAGTCTTCGATCGGCTGGGTCTGTTTCTTATAGACTTCGAGGCGATTGCGCACCACCTCCGGCTGATCGTCTTTGCGTCGCTGAAGTTCAGCTCCGTCCGCGTCGCACTTCCCTTCCTCTTTCGGCTGGTTGGCCGGGTAGGAGTATGTTTTCTGACAGGTCGGGCAGAACCAGCGTCCGGAGAGCCGGCGGACGACCTCATCATCGGAAACGTCCAGCAGTATGGCGGCGTCGAGCGCCTTGTCGTTCTTCTTAAACATGTTTTTCAGCGCCTCGGCCTGTGGCACGGTGCGCGGGAAACCGTCGAGGATAAACCCGCTGTCGAGTTCTCCGTTGGTCACCTTTTCTTCGATCAGTCCGACAATTAAGTCGTCGGGAACGAGTTCGCCTCGTTCCATATAGCCCTGAGCTTGTTTCCCCAGCTCAGTGCCCTCTTTCACGGCATTACGCAGCAAATCACCGGTCGACAAATGCTTTACGTTTATCTCCCCGGCGAGTTTTGCAGCCTGGGTGCCTTTCCCTGATCCCGGAGGGCCGAGGAACACCAGGTTTTTCATCACATTGACCTCCCCCGAATTCTGCCTTTCTTCATGAAACCATCATAGTGACGCATAATCAGATGCGATTCAATCTGCTGCAGGGTATCGAGCGCCACACCGACCACAATCAGCAGGCCGGTACCTCCGAAGAAGAAGTTAACGTTGAACTGCCCGATAAGGACCCACGGCAGGATCGCGATCATAGCAAAAAATATCGCGCCCGGAAGTGTAATCCGGGTCAGAATTCTCTCGACATATTCGGCGGTATTGCGGCCGGGACGAATACCCGGGATATAGCCGCCGTTCTTGCGCATGTTGTCTGCGATTTCCATCGGGTTAAAGACGATCGCGGTATAGAAGTATGCGAAGAAGACAATGATCAGGCCGTAAATGATCGAATACCATAGCCCGCCCGGCGCCAAAAGACCGGTCACGACGTTCTGGATCCAGTCGGTGTTCGGGAAGAGCTGGGCAACGGTCGACGGCAGGAACATGATCGACTGCGCAAAGATGATCGGGATAACACCGGCCGAATTCACTGAAAGCGGCAAGTGGGTGGTCGCCCCGCCAAAGACACGGCGGCCGACAACTTTTCGAGGATATTGCACCGGGACCCTGCGCTGTGCTCGCGTGACCATAATAATGGCGGCAATTACCGCGATCATCATGACCAGCATGAGAACTCCAATGAGGAAGCTGTGCGAGCCGGTCCAGATAAGCTGGATTTCCTGAATCACCGCTTCGGGCAGACGGGCAATAATCCCGATGAAAATGATGAGCGAAATACCGTTGCCGATACCCCGTTCGGTAATCTGTTCACCGAGCCACATGATAAAGATTGTTCCGCAGGTGAAGGTCAGAATGGTCAGCGGAATGAAGGCGGCAGTGTTCATATGCACCGCCGAAATTCCCTGCGCACTCTTCACCGTCGTCAGGTAGCCAGCGGTTCCCCATGCCTGCAAGGCCGCAATCAGTACCGTCAGATAGCGAGTGTACTGGGTGATCTTGCGGCGCCCTTCTTCTCCCTCACGCTGGAGTCGCTGCAGATACGGCACGACCGCGCCCAGCAGCTGGAGCATAATCGAGGCGGAGATGTAGGGCATGATGCCCATGGCGAAAATCGTGGCCTTGGCAAAGGCCCCACCGACAAAGAGGTCAAACAGCCCGAAGATAGAGTTGTTGGCGAGCTGCGCCGCCAGGATGGAACCATCGACACCCGGAGTCGGAATATGTCCGCCGATACGATAGACAACGAGCAGGGCGAGGGTGTAGAAGATCCTTTTCCGCAGTTCCTCGACTTTAAAAACTGACCTGAATGTTTCTATCAAGACACCACCTCGGCTTTTCCGCCGGCTTTTTCGAGTTTTTCGACGGCCGACTTGCTGAATGCCGCAGCTTTGACGGTGTACGCTTTTTCCACTTCGCCGTTACCGAGCACCTTGACCGGTACATTGGTCTTGTGGATCAGCCCGGCTTCCTTGAGCGTTTCGGGCGTGACATCGCCGGCTTCCAGACGGGTAAGGTCGGCGACATTTACAATCTGGTACTCTTTCCTGAAGATATTTCTAAAGCCGAACTTCGGGATTCGGCGGGCGAGCGGCATCTGGCCGCCCTCCATCCAGGCGCGATGCTTGCTACCGCTGCGCTGGCCGGCGCCTTTATGACCGCGACCGGAGGTCTTGCCCAGACCGCTGCCGGGACCGCGCCCGACGCGCTTGCGAGTCTTTTTCGAGCCTTTCGGGGGCTTCAAATCATGCAGTTCCATCTCGGGCCTCTATCTTCGCTAATCGATTTCTTCTACAGCTACCAGGTGACCGACGGCTTTGATCATGCCGCGAATCTGGGGCGTGTCGTTGTGCACGACTGACTTCCGGATCTTGCCCAGGCCGAGCGCCTCGATAGTGCGCTTCTGGGGTTCCTTGCGGTCAATCGTGCTTTTAATCTGGGTTACTTTCAGCTTGCCCATCACCATGTCCTTCTCAGTCGCGTGCGGTTATTCCGCTTCGCGGGCCTTGATTTCCTCTTCACGGGTCTGCAGCTCGCTCAGTCCCTGCATGGTCGCTTTGACCATGTTGTAGGGGTTTCGGCTGCCGAGCGTCTTGGCCAGAATATCCTGCACACCGAGCGATTCCAGCACGGCCCGGACAGCGCCGCCGGCAATCACACCGGTACCCGGCGAAGCGGGACGCATAACGACGCGGGTGGCAGAGTACTCGCCGTCGATCCGGTGCGGGATAGTGCCTTTATGCAGGCTGATGCTGGTCATGTTCTTACGAGCGGCATCGGTTCCCTTCCGGATTGCGTCGGAAACCTCGGGCGCCTTGCCGTGGCCGACACCAACCTTGCCGTTGCGATCGCCAACTGCGACCAGGGCGGTAAACGAAAAACGCCGCCCGCCTTTGACAACCTTGGCCACCCGCTTTACGGTGATTACTTTCTCCTCAAATTCGAGGTTATCTGAATCAAAACGCGCCAATCTGCACCTCTTCTATTCTCACGAACATTCTTTTTCTTACAGTTTCAGTCCGCCGGAGCGGGCACCCTCGGCGACAGCCTTGATGCGACCGTGGTACCGATACTGATTACGATCGAACACTACCGACTCGATTCCCTTGGCCTTGGCTTCCTGGGCCACTATCTCGCCGACTTTCTTGGCCACATCCATTTTGGTCATGTCATCTTTGAGATGTTCAAGGACATTCTTGGAATTGGATGCGGCGGCTGCGAGCGTCACAGCTTTTTCGTCGTCGATCACTTGAACGAAGATATTCTTCAGCGATTTAGCGACCGTCAGGCGGGGCCGTTCGGCCGTACCCTGGACCTTGCCGCGAACGCGCAGGCGGCGTCGCTGAGCTCTTTTGCGTCTTACAACATTTTTATCAGCCATGTCTCTCTGCCATTATCTATGCTTATGCACCAGCGGTCTTGCCGGCTTTGGTCCGCACGTATTCGCCGAGATAGCGTACGCCTTTGCCCTTGTAGGGTTCCGGTATGCGGAAGGAGCGGATCTTGGCCGCTACCTGGCCGACGAGTTGTTTATCTATGCCGGACACTTTCACTTTATTCTCTTTTGGAAAGACTTCAATATCGATGCCTTCCGGCGGCGTCATCACGATCGGGTGCGAGTAGCCCAGAAAGAGGATCAGGTTCTTGCCGCGCATTTCGACCCTATATCCAACGCCGATGATCTGGAGTTCCTTGTCGAAACCGTCGGTCACGCCGACCACCATGTTGTTAACCAGGGCCCGGGTGAGCCCGTGCAGGGCACGGTGACGCTTGGAGTCCGACGGTCGCTCGACGACGATTTCGTTGTCTTTCACGGCGGCGGACATTTCCCGGTGCATTGTCGTTTCGAGGTTACCTTTGGGGCCGGTAATCTTGACGACCTGTCCGTTGATATCGACTTTCGTCTTGTCCGGAATCGGTATGGGTTGTTTACCTACTCTCGACATTGTCAGATCCTTTCTTACCAGCACCTCAGTAGCACTTCACCGCCGACGCCCTTCTGGGCGGCGTCGAAGTTGGTCATCACGCCGCTGGACGTGGACAGCAACAACATGCCACGGGTGTTAAAGGTCGACTGGCGCGTCTCGCCGGCATCAAAATACCGGCGCAGGCCGGGGCGCGAGACGCGCTGGATTCCGTTGAGGACCGGGGTGTCACCAGCGACATAGCGCAGGTACACCCGCAGGATACCCTGTTTGTTGTCCGGGATATCCACGACGTCCTTGACGAACTTGTGCTGTTTCAGAATGCCGATGATATCCCGCTTGAGGTTCGACGCAGGAACGTCGACGGCGTTCATATGCGCCTTGGAACCGTTGCGGATTCTCGTCAGCAGGTCAGCGATGGGGTCGGTCATACTCATCTTTAAAAGGCTCCCACTGTATCCGTTTACCAGCTGGCTTTCACCACGCCGGGCAGTTCACCGGCCAGCGCCAGTTGCCTGAAGCAGATTCGGCACAGGCCAAAGCGGCGCATGTACGCCCGGGGCCGTCCACAGCGACCGCACCGGTTGTACTTCCGTACCTTAAATTTCGGTTTGCGTTTTTGCTTTTCAATAAGGGCTGTCTTTGCCATAAGCTATCAATCCGGTCTCTATTTGCGAAAGGGCATTCCCATCTCAGCCAGCAGCTGCCGGGCCTCGTCATCGGTGTCGGCAGTGGTGGTGATGGCAATGTTCATTCCGCGTACCTTGTCAACTTTATCCAATTCGATCTCGGGGAAGATTAGTTGTTCTTTCAGCCCGAGGTTGTAATTCCCTCGTCCGTCGAATGCCTTGACGCTCACTCCGCGGAAGTCGCGAATACGCGGGATGGCGATATTCATCAGGCGATCCAGAAACTCGTACATCGTTTCGCGCCGCAGGGTTACAGCACAGCCAATCGGCATGCCTTCACGCAGCTTAAAGTTCGAGATACTCTTGCGGGCACGGGTCACGATCGGCTTGCGGCCCGTGATTTTCTGCAGATCCTCCACCGCGGCGTCCAGCGCCTTGGTGTTTTCGGTGGCTTCGCCGACACCGATATTTATGGTGACACTGGCGATTTTGGGCACCTGCAGAATCGACTTGTACCCGTTGGCCTTCATCAGCTTCGGGGCGACATCTTCCAGATATTTTTTCTTCAACGTGGCCATAGCCGTAAACCTCAAATCTCCTCTCCGGTCTTGGCGTCAATGCGAACACGACGCTTTCGGCCGTCTTCCTCGATTAATTTGGTGGCGACTCTGGTCGGGCCACCGAGGGTGGAGCTGTACACCGCCAGGTTGCTGGCGTGGATAGGACCTTCGATAGTCACTATCCCGCCTTTGGGATTCTTCTGTGTCGGGCGCTGGCTGCGCTTGCGCATGTTGATCCCTTCTACCACGGCGGTGTTTTTTTTGGGGTCAACGTGCAGGACCTTGCCGGTCTTGCCGCGATCTTCGCCGGCCAGGACGTATACGGTGTCACCTTTTCTAATATGCATAGTTCTCATCCACCTCCGCTTAGAGTACCTCAGGCGCGAGGGAAATAATTTTCATGAACTTCTTTTCGCGAAGTTCTCGAGCGACCGGTCCGAAGATGCGGGTGCCGCGCGGTTCCATCGCGTCGTTGATAATCACCGCTGCGTTGTCGGAAAACCGAATCAGCGATCCGTCACGCCGGCGGAGCGAAGACTTGGTTCGGACGATAACCGCCCGACAGACTTCAGATTTTTTTACCGTTCCGCCGGGGATGGCTTCCTTGACCGCGACCACGACAATGTCGCCAATGGAGGCGTATTTCTTCCGCCCGCCGAGCACGCGGAAACACATTGCCTTTTTCGCGCCGGAATTATCGGCCACATTAAGAAGCGTATACTCCTGAACCATGTATCTACCTACACCTTTATTACGCTAGCGTCGTTCGCTAATCTTGACTCAGACTGTTTACTTGGCTCGCTCGACAACTTCCACCAGGCGCCAGCGTTTCTTGCTGGACAGCCTCCGGGTTTCCATAACCCGCACAACATCACCCTCACGGGCGTCGTTTGTTTCGTCATGCGCGTACAGTTTCGACGTCGTACGGAACGTCTTCTTGTACAGCGGGTGCGGACGGGTCCGTTCCAGCCGAAT
Source organism: uncultured Ignavibacteriales bacterium (assembly GCA_964612145.1). GTDB lineage: Bacteria > Zixibacteria > MSB-5A5 > GN15 > FEB-12 > JAGNLV01. The sequence continues at coordinate 16,928 of CAZTBP010000002.1, forward strand.
CACAATCGTCTTATCCATTTTGTCCGAAACTACTGTACCAAGACGCACCTTGCGTCGATTTCGAACGGTCGTATCAGCCATTTAGTCAAACCTCTATTACGGTTACTTTTTCTCTTTTTTTTCGCTTTCCGGCAGAATGGATGTCGCCATGTCAGCCAGTTTTCGAATGCCCTTGTCATCTTCGGTCAGCACCGTCTCAATCTTGGCCAGCTCGCGCCGGACCGTCCGCAAACGGAGCGGATTGTCCAGGGCTTTCAGCGACGAGCGCATGCGCAGGTTGAACTGCTCATCCAGCAAGTCGTTCCTTCTCTGCAAAATTTCGTCGCGTGTCATTTCCCGCAGGGACTGTACCTTCAACACGGTTTACACTCCTTCCGTCTCAGCACGCAAGACAAACTTGGTTCGCAGCGGCAGCTTGTTGGCGCCCAGGCGCAGCGCCTCGCGCGCGGCCGCCTCGGTCACACCTTCGATCTCAAACAGGATGCGGCCCGGTTTTACGACTGCTACCCAGTATTCCGGGGCGCCTTTTCCCTTGCCCATGCGGGTCTCGGCCGGTTTCTTGGTAACCGGCTTATCGGGGAAGACGCGGATCCAGATTTTCCCGCCGCGTTTGATGGAGCGGGTCATGGCGATACGGGCGGCCTCGATCTGCCGGTTAGTCAGCCAGCACGGTTCGAGTGCCTTCAGTCCGAATTCACCGAAATTCACGGCGGCGCCGCCTTTGGCCTTGCCGGCCATGCGGCCACGCATCTGCTTACGATATTTTACTTTCTTCGGCTGTAACATTCGCTAGTTCTCCAGTCTCTCCGCGGGTGCTATTCCGACTTCCCGGACGAGGTATCCTCGCCGCCTTTATTCTCGGCCTTCGGTCCGGCGTTCCCGGCGCCCTTATCGGAATCGGCCGGCTTGGCGCCGCCTTCGGGGCGACGGCCTTTGGGCGGCGGACCGCCGGCACCCGGCTGTCCGGCACGACGGACCTTGCCGCGCGGACGCGGGCGCTTCCGTCCCTTGTCGCCGCGACCGCGTTTCGGACGGGCGGTTGGGGCCTGCTGATCCGGCTTCTCGTCTTCGGTCTGCAGGTATTTGCCTCTCTCGAGGACTTCACCCTTGCAGATCCAGACCTTCACGCCAATCGTGCCGTAAGTCGTGTTGGCGGTCGATTCGGCGTAGTCGATGTCGGCACGAAGGGTGTGCAACGGGACACGACCGTCACGATACTTCTCGACGCGGGCGATTTCAGCGCCACCAAGACGTCCACCACACTGAATCTTGATACCCACGGCACCCATCTTCATGGTCGCCGCGAGGGACTTCTTCATGGCCCGACGGAAAGCCACGCGGCCCTCAAGCTGGCGGGCAATCGAGTCGGCAACAAGCTGGGCGTTGAGCTCCGCTTTGCGCACCTCAACAATGTTCAGCATGATATCTTTCTGGGTCAGCAACTGCAACTCGGCGCGCAGTTTGTCGACCTCAGCACCCTTACGGCCGATGACGATACCCGGTCGCGATGTGTGGATATCCACGGTGACCTTTTTGGGCGCCCGTGAAATCATCACATTGGCAATGCCGGCGTTTTCCAGCCGCTTATGAATATACCGCTTGACCAACAGGTCCTCATGGACGAGGCTGGCGAAGTTCCGATCGGAGGCAAACCACCGGCTGTTCCAGGTTCTCGTTATTCCGAGGCGCAACCCGATCGGATGTGTCTTCTGTCCCACGTAAACTCCTGTATCCTAATCTGCTTATTCTTCGCTTTTTTTGGTCGCGGTCTTTTTGGCCGCGGACTTCTTGGCGGTCGATTTCTTTTTGGTCGCCGGCTTCTTCTTTGCCGTCTTTTTCTTCGTTGCCGACTTCTTCTTAGCGGCCTTTTTTGTCGCCGCAGATTTCTTCTTGGCCGCCGTCTTCTTCTTAGACGGAGCGGCCTCTTCGTCTGCCGCAGCAGCCTTCCTGGCTTTGCTGCGAGGCGCCGGTTTGGCGCGTTCCTCGAGGTCAACGTCCGCCTCGACTCGCACCGTCAGGTGGCAGTGCCGCTTGCGGATACGGAAGACTCGTCCCATCGATTGGAACCGCACTCTTTTCGCCGTCGGGGCAGCGTCAACAAAGATATCTTTGATGTAGAGATCTTCCGGATGCAGGTTATCGGTGCCTTCCGTTGACAGGGCGTTAGCCACGGCCGACTTGACCGTTTTGGCGATGTGATGAGCTGCGATTCTCGGCGTAAAATTCAGCATACCAAGCGCCCTTTCGACCGGCAGGCCCTTAACCATATCGGCCACCAGACGCATCTTACGCGGCGGGATGCTTACGAATCGAAGCCGTGCTGTAGCTTGGACCAGCATCGTTACACCTTACCCTTTCACCCTTGAAGACCGTTCCGCCATCCTGCCCCCGTGACCGCGAAAGGTGCGTGTAATAGCAAACTCGCCGAACTTGTGTCCGACCATGTTTTCCGTCACGTAGATCGGAATAAACTTGTTGCCGTTATGCACGGCGAAGGTAAGTCCGACGAACTCCGGGAGGATGGTCGAGCGACGCGACCAGGTCTTGATGACCCTTTTATCGCCGGTCTGGTTCAGGGATTCCACCTTCTTCGCCAACGAGGCGTCGATATACGGTCCTTTTTTCAGTGATCGAGGCATCTATCGTTCTCCGTTCCTTCCAATCTTATATCTTGGATCGCCGATCCTGGATCAGGTGATCATTGGATTTCCGCTTGCTGCGCGTCTTGTATCCCTTGGTGGGCTTACCCCAGGGCGTGCAGGGGTGACGACCACCGGAACTGCGGCCCTCGCCGCCACCCATCGGGTGATCGATCGGGTTCATGGCCACACCACGCACCGACGGCCTGCGGCCGCGCCAACGCGACGCACCGGCTTTGCCCCAGACGACGTTCTTATGGTCGACATTCGAGACCTGCCCGATAGTACCATAGCAGTTGCCGGCAACCGTGCGAACTTCGCCGGACGGCATCTTCAGAATGGCCTTGTTGCCGTCTTTAGCGACCAGTTGCGCAAACGATCCGGCCGAGCGAACCATCTGGCCGCCTTTGCCGGGACGCATTTCGATATTATGAATATTGGTGCCCAGCGGCATGTTGGCCAGCGGCATGGCGTTCCCGGGCTGAATATCCACCCGTTCTCCGGCCACGACGCGCATATTAATCTGCAAGCCGGCCGGCGCCAGGATGTATCGCTTCTCGCCATCGACATAGTGCAGCAGCGCGATACGAGCCGAGCGGTTGGGGTCGTATTCTATAGAGGCAACGCGGGCCGGAATCTCACGCTTATTGCGCTTGAAATCAACTTTGCGATAATGGCGCTTGTGACCGCCACCGCGGCACCAGGAGGTGATGCGACCTTTGTTGTTACGTCCGCCGGACTTCTTCAACGGCTCCAGCAGCGATTTCTCCGGCACGCTTGAAGTAACTTCTTCAAACGTCGAAACCGTGCGGGATCGCAGCGACGGCGTTATCGGGCGAAACTTTTTAACAGGCATTGCTGAGCACCATCCTTATCACTAAATATTCTCGAACATCGAGATCGATTCGCCTGCTTTCAGGCGAACAACTGCTTTTTTCCAGGTGGGGCGTCGGCCTTCATTGCGACCCATGCGCCGGACTTTACCGGGCATGATCATGGTTCGAACCGATTGCACCTTGACCTGGAAAGCCTGTTCGATAGCTTGCTTAATCTTGTATTTATTAGCGGTCCTGTCGACCTCAAACACGTATTCGTTATTCAATTCCCGCAGAATTGTTGTGCGTTCAGTCTGCACGTGCGACTTGATCACCAGCCTTGGGTCCTTCATGCGAACACCTCCCCTACTTTCTCAAGGCCGGCTTTCGTGAAAATCACGACATCGGCATTGAGAACATCGTAGCCGTTGGCCAGCGCCGCCCGGCAGTATTTGACTTTCGGGAGGTTTCGGCACGACCGCATCAGGTTGTCATCGCGACCCTCGTGCAAAACGAGGAGCTTCCGGCCGCTGAGTTCGAGTTTGTCAACCAGACCGGCAATGGCCTTGGTTTTCGGCCCTTCAAGCTGGATCTGGTCCAGCACCCGAATACCCTCGGTGGCGGCTTTATCTGAGAAAATCGACTTCAAAGCCAGCTTTTTCATCTTGCGCGGAAGCTTGTTGCCATATGAGCGGGGCTGCGGACCGAAAACGGTACCGCCACCACGCCACAGGGGTGAGCGGATAGTTCCGGCACGGGCGCGACCGGTGCCTTTCTGGCGCCATGGCTTGCGGCCGCCGCCTTGAACATCGGAGCGGACCTTGGTCTTGGCCGTTCCCTGTCGCTGGCGGGCGAGGTAGTTCACTATATACTGGTGAACCACCGCCTCATTGGGCTTCACCCCGAATACGTCCGGGTTGAGCTCAACCGAGCCGACTTCCTTACCTTCTTGATTGTATACTTTTGCGTTCATCTTCAGTATCCGTTACTTACCGCGATTTGTCGTTCGCACTTTCACCAGCGTCCCGCGATGTCCCGGAACGGATCCCCTTATCAGCAGGAGATTCTCTTTTTCGTAAACTCGCACAACCCTCAGGTTGAGTACAGTCTTGGTGTCCTTGCCCATGCGTCCGGCCATTTTGATGCCTTTGAAGACGCGCGACGGGTAGGACGACTGACCGATGGAGCCGGGGGCACGCCAACGGTCGGACTGTCCGTGGGTCTTGTTCGCGCCGGAGAAATTATGACGCTTCATAGTACCCTGAAACCCAAGACCGCGGGAGATTCCGGTGACATCGACCTTTTCGCCCGGCCGGAACATGGCTACGGTGAGTTCCGAGCCTACTTCAACATCCGGATCTTCGGTCTTGACCTCGCGCAGGTACTGAGTCGGTTCGATACCGGCCGTAGTAAACTGACCGGCCATCGGTTTGCTGACGCGGCTTTTCTTCCGCTTACCGAAGCCGACCTGAAGCGCCTGGTAACCATGTTCCTCGACGGTTCTCTTGGCGACGACGGGACACGGGCCGGCTTCGATCACCGTAACCGGTACCGCTTCGCCGGACTCTTCGAAGACGCGGGTCATTCCAAGTTTTTTGCCCAATATCTCTTTCATATCTCGCCTTCCGTCAGGTCTTGATCTCCACGTCGACACCCGCGGGCAGATCGAGCTTCATCAGCGCGTCCACTGTCTGGGGAGTCGAATCATAGATGTCGATCAAACGCTTATGAATCCTGGTCTCGAACTGCTCGCGCGACTTTTTGTCTACGTGCGGCGACCGGAGCACGGTGTAGACCGTACGCTTCGTCGGCAGCGGCACCGGCCCGACAATACGGGCGCCGGTGCGCAGCACGGTTTGTGCGATTTCTTTCGTCGACCGGTCCAGCGCGTAGTGATCGTACGCTTTCAGTCGTATACGTATTTTCTGTACGTTCATATTCCGTGCTATCTCGCTGCTATTCTATAATCTCGGCGACAACACCGGCACCGACCGTTCGGCCACCCTCACGAATCGCGAAGCGAAGCTCTTTCTCCATCGCGATCGGCTGGATAAGCTCCACCGTCATCTGCACATTGTCACCAGGCATTACCATCTCTACATTCTCAGGAAGCGTCGCAACCCCAGTCACGTCGGTCGTGCGGAAATAAAACTGGGGACGATAACCCGTGAAAAACGGCGTATGACGTCCACCCTCTTCCTTGGTCAGCACGTACACCTCAGCCTTGAACTTCGTGTGCGGCTTGATCGAACCGGTCTTCGCAAGCACCATACCACGCTCGATCGCCTCTTTGTCGACACCGCGAAGCAACAGACCAACGTTGTCGCCCGCCTCGCCGCTGTCAAGCAGCTTGCGGAACATCTCGACTCCCGTCACGACCGTCTTGCGCGTCTCCCGAATACCTACGATCTCAACTTCCTCACCCTGCTTGATGATGCCACGCTCGATACGACCGGTCGCTACCGTCCCACGACCCGTGATCGAAAAAATGTCCTCTACAGGCATCAAAAACGGCTTGTCCGTCTCACGCTTCGGCTCCGGAATGTAGCTGTCAAGCGCATCCAGAAGCTCGATTATCGACTTGAACTCAGGCGCATCAAGATTCTTGCCCGCATCCGAACCAGCCGTCATCGCCTCAAGTGCCGAACCACGGATAACCGGCACTTCGTCACCCGGAAAATCATACTGGCTCAACAGGTCGCGAACTTCCAGCTCAACCAGGTCAAGCAGCTCAGGATCATCAACCTGATCAATCTTATTTAAATACACCACGATAAACGGCACTCCCACCTGGCGGGCCAGAAGAATGTGTTCGCGCGTCTGAGGCATCGGACCGTCAGCAGCCGATACCACCAAAATCGCTCCATCCATCTGAGCCGCACCCGTGATCATGTTCTTCACGTAGTCCGCGTGACCCGGACAGTCAACGTGCGCGTAGTGACGAACATCAGATTCGTACTCTACGTGAGCCGTCGCTATCGTGATGCCACGCTCACGCTCTTCAGGTGCATTGTCGATCGAATCAAACGACCGGACCTGCGTCCCGGTCTTCCGCGACAACGCCATCGTCATCGCTGCCGTCAAGGTCGTCTTACCATGGTCAACGTGACCAATCGTACCGACGTTCACATGCGGCTTGGTCCGTTCAAACTTCTGCTTCGCCATAACTCGGGCTTGCCTCCGTTATATTTTTGCCTTTTCCAACATTTTCTTTGAAACCTCCACCGGCACCTGCTGGTACCTGGCGAACTGCATCGTGAACACGGCCCGACCCTGCGAGATGTTCCGAAGGGTATTGGCATAGCCAAACATCTCTGAGAGCGGAACACTCACGGCAACGACCGTTGCGTCCTCACGCGGAACCATACCATTGATCTTGCCCCGGCGCGAGTTCAAGTCGCCGACGACGGCGCCCATATATACTTCGGGTACGACCACTTCAACATCCATAATCGGCTCGAGCAGAACCGGCTTGGCCCGCTTGGCTGCATCCTGCAGCGCCATCGACCCGGCTACACGAAAGGCCATTTCATTGGAGTCAACTTCGTGATAGCTGCCGTCATAAATCTGAACGTGCAAACCGGTCATCGGGTAGCCGGCGAGGGGACCGTTGTCCATAGCGTCGCGGACACCTCTCTCGACCGACGGTATAAATTCACGCGGCACATTGCCGCCAACGACCTTATTCTCAAACTTGAAGGTACCCTCTTCCTCGGTGCTTGGGCGCACCCGAAGCCAAACATGACCGAACTGACCCTTACCACCGCTCTGCCGCACGAACCGTCCTTCGGCCTCGACCTCGGACGTAATTGTCTCTTTGTAGGCAACCGACGGGCGACCGACGGAGGCGCCAACATTGAACTCGCGCATGAGGCGGTCGACGAGGATCTCCAGATGCAGCTCACCCATGCCGGAAATGATGGTCTGGGCAGTATCTTCATCGTGACGAACCTGGAACGTGGGATCTTCCTCGGCCAGCTTGATCAGCGCATCGGTCAATTTTTCCTGGTCAGCCTGGGTCTTTGGCTCAATGGACACCGAGACAACCGGCTCCGGAAATGACATCCGTTCCAGCAGGATAGGATGTTTCGGGTCACACAGGGTGTCACCGGTTGTGGTTTTCCGCATACCGATGACGGCAACGATATCGCCGGCCTCGGCTTCTTTTATATCTTCTCGTTTATTGGCATGCATCCGCAAAATGCGGGCAATTCGCTCCTTGGTGCCGGAGGTCGGGTTCAGCAGGTACGAGCCGGCCCTGACAACACCGGAATAAACCCGGATATAGGTGAGACGCCCGACATACGGATCGGTGACGATTTTGAAAGCCAGCGCCGCGGTCGGGTCATTCTTGTCCGTTTTGCGCTCGAGTACTTTCTTGTGGTCGTCAACTTCGGTACCGGTTATCGGAGGCATATCCAGCGGCGACGGGAGGAAATCGATGATGGCGTCGAGCAACTTCTGGATGCCCTTGTTCTTGAACGACGAGCCGCAGAGTACCGGAACCATGTGAGTCTCGATAGTCGCCTTGCGGACCGCTTCCATGACCTTTTTGGGATCGAGCGGTTCATCATGCAAAAACTGCTCGAGCAGGTGGTCGTCATAGTCGGCTACCGCCTCGAGCAGCTTTTCACGGTATTCGTTGGCAACCGGAAGCATGTCCTCCGGAACTTCCAGATCGTCGAATGTCGTACCGTACGATTCCTCATGAAATACGCGGAATCGCATGGTCAGCAGGTCGATAATTCCGCTGAACATTGGTCCTTCACCGGCTGGAATGGTGATCGGCACGCAGTTGGCGCCAAATCGCTCGTTCATAGCCTCGACGGTTCGCTTGAAGTTCGCGCCGGTGCGGTCCATCTTATTAATGTAGGCGATTCGCGGGACTTTGTATTTGTCTGCCTGTCGCCAGACCGTTTCGGACTGGGGCTCTACCCCGCCAACGGCACAGAACAGGGCCACGGCACCGTCCAGTACACGCAGAGAGCGTTCCACTTCGACGGTAAAGTCGACGTGACCGGGGGTGTCTATTATATTAATGGTGTGGTCGCGCCAGAAGGCAGAGGTGGCCGCAGAGCTAATCGTGATGCCACGTTCCTTTTCCTGTTCCATCCAGTCCATCGTCGCCGCGCCTTCGTGCACCTCGCCCATACGGTGCAGCTTCCCGGTATAAAACAGGATGCGCTCCGTGGTCGTGGTCTTGCCGGCGTCGATGTGAGCCATGATGCCTATATTTCTGACGGATTCGAGTTTCATAAATCTACTACAGACAAAAAAAATCCCTGAAAAACTAAGCTACCTTCTTCATCTTGTTCAACAGGGCGGTACCCGACGACTCCGTAAGGAGTCAGGGCGGTGGACTATGTCAAAGATCCACGTCAGTACCGCCGCGAAAGCGTTAAATTCAAAATCTCGTTCCCTGTGTGATCGGGCCCACCGGGCGAGCCCGGGTTCAAATCAACCGGTGTGTTACCACCGGAAATGCGCAAAGGCCTTGTTGGCTTCCGCCATCTTGTGGGTGTCTTCCTTCTTTTTGATGGAAGAGCCCTCATTATTGGCGGCAGCCATGAACTCGGCGGCCAGCTTATCGGCCATGGTGTGGCCGGCGCGCTGTCGCGAGTACGAGATCAGCCAGCGTATCGCCAGCGCAGTGCGGCGTTCCGGACGAACCTCGACCGGGACCTGGTAGGTAGCACCGCCGACGCGACGGGAGCGCACCTCAAGCACTGGCTTGACGTTGTTCAGAGCTTTGCGGAAGACTTCAAGTCCGTCCTCACCTGTCTTCTTGGCCGCCATATCCAGAGCATCGTAGAACAAGTTCTGGGCGGTCGAGCGCTTCCCACTCTTCATCAGACAGGAGACGAACTGCGTCACCATCTTATCGCCGAATTTATAGTCGGGAACGACTTTCCTTTTTTCTGCACTAGTACGTCTTGACATACTTCTCGGACTTTACTCTTTCGGCTTTTTGGCCCCGTACTTGGAGCGGCCTTGACGGCGATCGGCGACACCGGCGGTATCCATGCTGCCACGGATAATGTGGTAGCGGACGCCCGGGAGGTCTTTGACACGACCGCCGCGAATCATCACAATCGAGTGTTCCTGAAGGTTGTGACCTTCACCCGGTATATAAGCGGTTACTTCGATCTGATTGGTCAGACGAACACGAGCAACTTTTCGAAGCGCCGAATTCGGCTTCTTCGGTGTGGACGTATACACGCGCGTACAGACGCCACGCTTCTGCGGGCACTGATTCATCGCCGGGGTCTTGGTCTTCTCCACGACCCGTTTGCGACCTTTGCGCACTAACTGACTAATCGTCGGCAATGTAACTCCTGTATACCAGTTGTTTACGTAATTCTACAGAGACCGCTAATCTAACAGATTTCGTCGACCTGTCAAGCGTTTTTGTCCAAAAAATCAGCCATACTTTCTTCTGAAGATGCCGCCGCCTCAGCGGCTTCGCGGGCCTCTTCCTCTTCATCTTCATCCGAGACCAAATCAATCGTCTTATACTGTTCGATGCCGGTCCCGGCCGGGATCAGATGGCCGATAATAACGTTTTCTTTCAGGCCCATCAGGTAGTCGATCTTACCCGATATAGCAGCCTCGGTCAGCACCTTGGTGGTCTCCTGGAAAGAAGCCGCCGAGATGAAACTTTCGGTCGAAAGCGACGCCCGAGTGATACCCAGCAGCAGCGGACGCGAAGTCGCGGCCTCGCCGCCTTCAGCAATCACGCGTGCGTTTTCCTCTTCGAACTTGATCTTGTCGACCCGTTCGCCTTCGAGGAAGTTGGTATCGCCGATCGTTTCGATCTGGACCTTCTGCATCATCTGGCGTACAATAACTTCGATATGCTTGTCGTTGATACGCACACCCTGGAGTCGGTACACCTCCTGAATTTCGTTCACGAGGTAGCTCTGGGCTTCATACACACCGAGGATGTCGAGGATATCATGCGGATCCTTGGCGCCTTCACAGAGTCGATCGCCGGCCCGAACGAAGTCACCGGCGTGCACCATGAGGTGCTTACCGTGCGGGATCAGGTAATCGCGAACCTCGTCGTGTTCGCCGTTGACCAGGATCTTTTGCTGACCGCGGACAATTTTATCAAATTCAATAGTACCGTCGATCTCGGAAATCACTGCCGGGTCATGCGGGCGGCGGGCCTCGAAAAGCTCGGCCACGCGCGGCAGACCGCCGGTAATATCGCGGGATTTGGCAATGACACGCGGCATCTTAACCAGTACGTCACCGGACTTGACCGTGTCGCCTTCCTTGACCTCTAACTGCGCCTCGGTCGGCACACGGTAGCTGGCCAGCGTTTTGCCGCTGGGGTTCTGGATGAGGATGGTCGGGAACAGGCTCTTGTCCTTGGTGTCGACAATAATCCGCTGGATCAAACCGGTGTGGGCATCGTGCTGCTCACGGTAAGACACGTCTTTTTCAATGTCACGGAACTTCACGACACCATTCTTTTCGGTCAGGATAACGCCGGTGTACGGATCCCATTCGTAGATAATATCGCCCTTCTTGACTTCCTGCCCGTCGCTGACCAGGAGGTGAGCGCCATACGGTACTTTCAGGCGGGACCGAACGCGACCCTTGTCATCGACAATGTGAAGTTCACCGGCGCCCTCACGGGAGACGACCATAACGGTACCGTCGTCGCGCTTAAGCGACCGGACGTCTTCGAGAACAATTTTACCGGCATATTTCGCGACAACCTGGGACTGTTCCGCAATACGCGATGCCGCACCACCAATGTGGAAGGTGCGCAGAGTCAACTGCGTGCCCGGCTCACCGATGGACTGGGCAGCGATGACGCCGACCGACTCACCGATATCCACTTTCTTGCGGGTGGCGAGATTTCGGCCGTAACACTTCGCGCAGACCCCGAATTTGGACTCGCAGGTCAGCACGGAGCGAATGTCGACGGTATCTATACCGGCGTCCTCGATTGCCGTAGCCTGCGGTTCGGAGATCTCGTCACCGGCTTCGACAATGAGTTCGTCAGTGTAGGGGTCGTAGACGTCTTCGAGCGCGACACGACCGAGAATACGATCGGCGAGCGACTCGATGACTTCCTCGCCCTCTTTAATGGCCGACACGTTAAGGCCCAGGATGGTGGTGCAGTCAGGTTCGCGAACGATCACGTCCTGTGCTACGTCGACCAGCCGACGTGTCAGGTAACCGGCGTCAGCCGTTTTCAGCGCCGTATCAGCAAGACCTTTACGGGCGCCGTGAGTGGAGATAAAGTACTCCTGCACGGAGAGGCCTTCACGGAAGTTCGACGTGATCGGGTTTTCGATAATCTCACCGACACCACCGGTCAGCTTCTTCTGCGGTTTCGCCATCAGACCGCGCATACCGGCGAGCTGACGCACTTGCTCGCGCGAACCACGAGCGCCGGAGGTCGCCATCATGTAGACAGGGTTGAAACCCTGTTGCTCTTTGCCAAGGTTCTCGAACATAACCCGGCCGACCTCGTTCGTGGTGTGCGTCCAGAGGTCAATGACCTTGTTGTACCGCTCACCCGAGGTGATGGCGCCGCGACCGTACTGCTTCTGGATTTTCGCAACCTGGGTTCGAGCATCCTCGATCAACTCGTCCTTTTCATCCGGGATAACGAGATCGTCAATTGATACCGTCACACCGGCGCGGGTGGCGTATTCGAACCCGGTCCATTTAAGACGATCAAGGAACTCGACAGTCGGGGTCTGGCCCTCAAGCCAGTAGCAGTTTGCAACTAGGTCAGTAAGCTTGCCTTTGGTCGCCGTTTCATTGAAGAACGGCATGTTGCCCGGCAGAATATTATTAAAGATCAGTCGTCCGGGCGTTGTCTCGACCAGTTGGCCGCCAATCCGGACGTGGATCTTGCTATGCAATTCGACAAAGCCACTATCGAAGGCTTGAAGCGCTTCGTCGCTGTTGAAGAAACGCATGCCTTCGCCCTTGCCGCCTTTTTTCTCATTGGTCAGGTAGTAGCAGCCGATGACCATATCCTGAGAGGGCACTGCAATCGGACGACCCGAGGACGGCAGGAGAACGTTGTTGGTCGCCAGCATGAGAATCTTAGCCTCGAGCTGCGCCTCGAATGAGAGCGGCACGTGCACGGCCATCTGGTCGCCGTCGAAGTCCGCGTTAAACGCAGCACAGACCAGCGGGTGCAGGCGGATGGCTTTACCCTCTACCAGCACCGGGTAGAAGGCCTGAATGCCGAGACGGTGCAGGGTGGGCGCGCGGTTGAGCATCACCGGATGATCTTCGATAATCTCCTCGAGAATATCCCAAACCTCCGGGCGCTCGCGTTCGACCAGCTTTTTGGCCGACTTGACTGTCTGGACGTAGCCCTTCTCTTCCAGCTTCATGATAATAAACGGCTTGAACAGCTCCAGCGCCATGTTCTTGGGCAGGCCGCACTGGTGCAGTTTCAGTTCCGGACCAACCACGATCACGGAACGACCGGAATAGTCAACCCGCTTGCCAAGGAGGTTCTGGCGGAAACGACCCTGCTTACCTTTGAGCAGGTCGGACAGGGACTTCAACGGACGGCGCGAGTCGCCGCGGACGGAATGGGTCCGACGGCCGTTATCGAACAAGGCATCGACCGCTTCCTGAAGCATGCGCTTTTCGTTGCGCAGAATGACGTCCGGCGCCTGAATGTCGATAAGCTTTTTCAGACGGTTGTTACGGTTGATGACCCGACGGTAGAGGTCATTCAGGTCAGACGTCGCAAACCGACCGCCTTCAAGCGGTACCAGCGGGCGAAGGTCCGGCGGAATGACCGGAACCACCTCGAGAATCATCCACTCTGGTCGGTTGTCGGACTGGCGGAAGGATTCAACGATCCGAAGCCGCTTCAGGACGTCCTTTTTACGCTGAACGGACGTTTCTACTTTCGCCTGGGCCCGCAGATCAACGGCAAGTTCCTCGATTTCCATCTGCTTCAGGCGCGCCTGAACGCCCTCGGCCCCCATGCGGGCATCGAAGGTCTTCCCGGCGTCTTCCAGGTCATCGACTTCTTCTTCCGTGAGAACGTCGCCGGCCTGATAAGAAGAATTACCGGGATCGATCATAAGGTAGTTTTCATAGTACAGAATCCGCTCGAGCTCCCTGATGGAGAGGTCCAGCAGATGGCCGATTCGCGACGGCAACGACTTAAAGTACCAGATATGGGAGACCGGCACGGCAAGCTGAATGTGCCCCATCCGTTCACGGCGAACCTTGGACTGGGTCACCTCGACGCCGCAGCGGTCACAGACGATGCCACGGAAACGGATTCGCTTGTACTTTCCGCAGTTACATTCCCAGTCTTTGACCGGGCCAAAGATGCGTTCGCAGAAGAGACCGTCGCGTTCCGGCTTGAACGAACGATAGTTGATGGTTTCCGGCTTGGTAACCTCTCCGTAGGACCAGGAGAGGACAACCTCCGGTGATGCCATCTGGATCTGGATCGCCGCGTACTCGGCGGGACCCTTCTTCTGCTGTCCCATGTTTCGGCCTGCAATATCAAACATGGCTAACTCCTGCTATTGGTCAAGTTCGACCCTTGGCCGAACCTAAGAATTCGACTCCACTTCGTTCCGGACTACTTCTCCAGCAGCTTGACATCGAGGCCGAGCGCCTGGAGTTCCTTAATAAGGACGTTAAATGCTTCCGGGTAGCCCGGCTCGGGCGGGTTCTCACCCTTTACAATCGCTTCGTAGATGCGACTGCGGCCGGTGACGTCATCGGACTTAACCGTCAACATCTCCTGCAGCGTGTATGCCGCACCATACGCCTCGAGCGCCCACACTTCCATCTCTCCAAAGCGCTGACCGCCAAACTGCGCCTTGCCACCCAGCGGCTGCTGAGTCACCAGCGAGTATGGGCCGATGCTCCGGGCGTGAATCTTGTCATCCACGAGGTGCGAGAGCTTGAGCATATAAATGTATCCGACCGTAATCCGATTATCGAACGGATCCCCGGTCTTTCCGTCAACCAGCTGCAGCTTGCCGTCTTCCGGCAGGCCCGCTGCTTTGAGCTTGTCTTTAATCTGGTCGATACTGGCGCCCTCGAACACCGGGCAGGCAATACGTTCGCCAAGTTTGGCGGCGGCCCAGCCAAGGTGTGTTTCGAGGATCTGCCCCACGTTCATGCGGGACGGAACACCCAGCGGATTCAGAATGATATCGACCGGGGTGCCGTCATCCATGTGCGGCATATCCTCGACCGGAACCAGCTTGGAAACAACACCTTTGTTGCCGTGGCGGCCAGCCATCTTGTCACCCACCGAAATCTTGCGGCGGATGGCGATCGTGACCTTCACCAGTTGCTTCACGCCCGGCGGCAGTTCGGCGCCGCGGACGATCTTGTCGACCTCGACTTCCATATCCTGCTGCTTGCGTGCGAGGACTTCTTCGGCCTCTTTCAGGATGTTGTCGACGTGCTTGTTGGTGTTGTCATCAGTGGTCCAGCCTTCAGGGGCAACAGCGCCATCGATATCAAACTCGTCAAAAAAGTCGGATTTGAACTTATGGCCGGCGCGAACGACAACCGAATTGTCGACGACGGAACGGACGGTCTGCGACGACTTGCCGTCTAGCAGTTCCCCGACCCGTTGGGCACGAAGCCTCTTGATTCCTTCGATCTGCCTGGCGTATTCTCTTTTGATTTGAGCCACCTCGGCCTTTTCGGTCTTCTTGGCGTCTTCGGTCCGCTCTTTACGGGTAAAGACCTGCGTATTGATAACCACGCCCTTCATTCCGGGCGGCGCTTTCAGGGATGCATCGCGAACATCGCCGGCCTTCTCGCCGAAGATGGCACGCAGCAGGCGCTCCTCAGGCGACAACTCGGTCTCTCCTTTTGGGGTAACCTTACCGACCAGGATATCACCGGCTTCGACCTCCGCTCCGACTCGCACGATACCCATCTCATCGAGATTGAGCAGTGCTTCTTCGGAGACATTGGGAATCTCACGGGTGATTTCCTCGCTGCCGCGCTTGGTGTCGCGGACCTGAAGCTCGTATTCCTCAACGTGAACGGAGGTAAAGACGTCGTCCTGCATGAGGCGCTCGGAGAGGATGATCGCGTCCTCGTAGTTGTAGCCGCGCCACGGCATAAAAGCCACAAGCACATTGTATCCGAGAGCCAGCTCACCGTTTTCAACCGAGGGACCGTTGGCGATCACGCTGCCTTCTTTGACCGTGTCACCTACCGTGACAGCCGGTTTGAAGAGAATGCACGTATCCTGGTTCGAGCGACGATACTTGGTGAGCGTGTAGACGTCGTCCTCGACCCAGCCGAGTTCATTAACTTTCGGTTTGATGTCCGGTCGAATGACAACCTTCGTCGAATCGGCAAAGACAACTTCGCCGGCCCGCCGCGCCTTCGTAACGGCCCCGGCGTCCTCGGCAACCCGTTTTTCCATTCCGGTGCCGACAAACGGCGCCTGTGTTTTCAACAGCGGCACCGCTTGGCGCTGCATGTTCGAACCCATCAACGCGCGGTTTGCATCATCGTGCTCAAGGAACGGAATCAGCGAGGCCGCAACCGAAACGATCTGCCGCGGGGAGACGTCCATGTACTGGACTTCCTTGGTCGAAATCAGCGGATACTCAGACCGGCGGCGGGCGATTACTTTGTCGCTGGCAAATTTGCCGCTTTTATCAATCTTTTCGTCGGACTGCGCGATGAAGTACCGGTCCTCTTCATCGGCCGAGAGAAATTCAATATCACTGGTGGCTTTGCCGTTGATGACTTTGCGATACGGCGTCTCGAGGAAGCCGTACTTGTTAATCCGGGCGAATGTTGCCAGCGACGTGATCAGGCCGATATTCGGACCTTCCGGTGTTTCAATCGGGCACATCCGGCCGTAGTGCGTGTGGTGAACGTCGCGAACTTCAAAGCCGGCCCGCTCACGGGTCAGCCCGCCCGGGCCGAGGGCCGAAAGACGGCGCTTATGGGTCAGCTCAGACAACGGGTTCGTCTGATCCATGAACTGCGAGAGCTGCGAGGAACCGAAGAACGTCTCGACTACTGTCGAAACGGTACGGGCGTTCACCAATAGCTGCGGCGTGACGTTGTCCTGATCCTTCAGCGAGAGGCGCTCACGTATGGTGCGGGCGACACGCGACAATCCAACAGAAAACAGGTTGGCCATTAGTTCGCCGACGGTGCGGGCGCGACGGTTGCCGAGATGGTCGATATCGTCGGTAAAACCCTGATCGTTGACCAGGCCAACGAGGTACCGGACGATCTCGATGAAGTCCTTAGGATCAAGGGTCGTGTGTTCGAGGTCGATATCGAGGCTCATCCGCTGGTTGATCATATACCGGCCAACTTCGCCGAGATCATAGCGCTTGTCGTTGAAAAAGAACTTCTCCAGCAGCGACTCGGCCATTTCCAGTGTCGGCGGCTCACCCGGGCGGACCAGCGAGTAGATTTTCATCAGCGCTTCCTCGCGCGATTTTGTCTGGTCCTTGCGGATGGTGTTTAAGATAACGTAAGCGTCACGCTTGTTCGTTACCTTGTCGATCACGTTGATCGACTTGTGGCCGGCTGCCTTGATTTTATCGACCACGTCTTCGCTGAGCGGTTCGCCCGGCTGGAAAACGACTTCGCCGGATTCGGTGTTGACGACGTTCTCAGCCAGGATGAACTTCTCAAAGTCCTCAGCCTTTTTACCGCGGAAGCTGAGTTTCGAGACCGTGTAAAACAGGTTCAAGAGGTCTTCGTCGGAGGAGTAGCCAATCGCCCGCAGGAGGGTTGTGGCGGGCATTTTGCGACGCGAGTCGATGTAGACAAACATCACATCGTTAATGTCCATGGCAAACTCAACCCACGATCCGCGATACGGGATAATTCGGGCGGAATACAGCTTCTTGCCGTTGGGGTGAATGTCTTCATCGAAAAACACCCCGGGACTGCGGTGGAGCTGGCTTACTACGACCCGCTCCGCACCGTTGACAATAAACGTGCCCCATTCCGTGATGTGCGGCAGCTCACCGAGGTACACGTCCTGTTCGATAATATCTTTAATTTCTTTTTCTTCGCCCTCACCCTGCCGGCTGATCAGCCGCATAGTCACACGCAACGGGGCAGCATAGGTCATGTTGCGGGCACGACATTCGTCGATGGTGTAGCGCGATGGTCCGAGATGGTATCCGACATACTCGAGTGAAAAATTCTCGTGGATGTCGGTAATGGGAAAGATGTCCGAGAAGATCTGATGCAGACCCTGATGTTCGCGCTTGTCCGGCGCGACATGGGGCTGCAGAAAATCTATATACGACCGGAGTTGAACCTCGAGCAGGTTCGGCATTTCCGTCGCATCCTCGAGCACCCCGTACGTTAATCTTTCGATAAGTCCTGTAGGGGCCAAACCACTACCCTCCTGTTATAAACACGGAAAACCCACACGTCGATACACGACACCATGTGGGGTCAGTTTCGCGGCGATTCAATTGTACGTCTGCGGCGATCCTGTCATCTATTTCATTTTTCTCCCGACCAAAGGTGGTCACGGGAGCTCTTGCTGCAGGCAATCAGCCAGCCTTGATAATAAAGAGAGATTTTGGAGACTATTTACCTCTACCAGCCTGTAAGTTGTGATAACCCGCCGGGATACAGAAAGTTCCCGGCGGGTATCGAAAAATCCGGTTACTTGATGTCGACCTGAGCGCCGACTTCTTCGAGCTTTTCTTTGGCCTTATCCGCCTCTTCTTTGGAAAGGCCTTCTTTGACCTTGGCCGGCGCGCTTTCAACCAGTTCCTTGGCTTCTTTCAGGCCGAGGGAGGTGAGTTCGCGCACGACTTTAATGACCTGGATTTTCTTATCGCCAATGGCGGTCAGTTCCACGTCGAATTCGGTCTGTTCTTCTTCAGCCGCCGCCGCGCCGGGTGCCGCAGCACCGGCCATCGCCACAGGGGCAGCAGCGGTAACGCCAAATTTGTCCTGGATGGCCTTGGACAGGTCGGCCAGATCCATCGCTGTCAACTCGGCAATCTTGTCGACGATTTCGTCAATTGCAGGGTTAGCCACGGTTTGTACCTCTTACGTTTGATTTAAAGTTATTCGCTCCATTATCTCAACTAAAAAACCGGCCGAATTTTTCCGCCTTCTGGCGGCCTTTCGGGCGCCGATCTACTATCCTTCCGACTTCTTTTTGTCTGCGAGGGCCTCGACCGACAGGATCAACTCCTGGAAGAAACCGTCGACAGTCCGGGCCAGCTCGGTCAGCGGCGCCTCGACAGCGGCTGCAACCTGCGCCAGGAGCTCGTCGCGTGACGGCAACTCGGCAAAAGCCTTCAGATCGTCGGCCGAATAGACAGTGTCGGCGACTACAAATATCTTTGTTCGGGGCAGCTCAACATCTTTGAACGACTCCTGGAGTACTTTTGCGGCCGCCGGGGCGTCCTCTTCGACGAACGCAATCGCGGTCGGGCCGCTGAGGTGTTCCTGGATATCCTCGGCGACGCCGGCATCTTTGGCCGCCAGGCGCAACAGCGTGTTCTTGGCCACCATGAACCGTACATCAACACCGCGCAACTCGCTGCGGAGCTTTGTCATGCGCGCGACATCAAGACCCTGGTAGTCGGTGACGAAAAAGGAGCGCGATTCCTCGAACAGCTTCTTCATCTTCGCCACAGCGTCGACTTTTTCCTGCTTCGGCATCTCGTATTTCTCCTTTCCCGCTACTTCTTCAGATCCGCCAGAATCTGTGTGTGATCAAGTTTGATGCCGGGCCCCATGGTAGAGCAGATCGATGCGCCGAGGAAATAGGCGCCCTTCGCCGAGGTCGGCTTGGCCGCCATAATGGCGCGGACAAACGCAATGGCATTGTCCTTGATCTGGTCTTCATTAAAGGACACTTTTCCGATAGACACGGCAATGTTTGCCTGGCGGTCAACACGGAACTCGATACGACCGGCTTTCAGTTCGCCGACCGTGCGCTCGATATCCATCGTCACTGTCCCCGTTTTGGGGTTTGGCATGAGGCCGCGCGGGCCAAGCAATTTGCCCAGCGGTCCGAGCACGCGCATCATGTCCGGCGTCGCTACGGCGACGTCAAAGTCAAGGAACCCCTCCTTGACTTTGTCCGCTAGGTCTTCGGCGCCGACAATATCAGCCCCGGCGTTCTTGGCCTCTTCGGCCTTGTCACCGGCGGCAAATACCGCGACCCGGATGCTTTTTCCAGTTCCGTGCGGGAGAGCCACCGTGCCGCGAACCATCTGGTCCGCATGCTTCGGATTGACACCCAGCCGCAGGGCAATCTCTATCGACTCGTCGAATTTCGCGAAGGCGTTTTCCTTCATCAGCGAAATCGCCTCATCGAGCGCATAGCGCCTGGTGCGATCGACCTTCTCGCGGACAGCTCGGTAATTCTTGGAACGTTTCATATACTAATTCTCCCCGAAGGCGCCACGATGGACGCAACAGGTGTTAACGAATATGGAGTAAAGACTGCTTTACTTCTTGATCTCAATTCCCATCGAACGGGCGGTACCCATAACCATCTTCATCGCCGCTTCAACCGAAGCCGCGTTGAGATCCTTCATCTTCTGCTCCGCGATCTGCTTGACCTGATCGAGGCTGACTTTGCCGACCTTATCCCGGTTCGGCACCGACGACCCCTTTTTCAGCTTGGCGGCCATACGCAGCAACGTCGACGCCGGCGGCGTCTTCGTGATAAAGGAAAAGGACTTGTCGCTGTAAACGGTGATAATCACCGGCGTCAGGACGCCTTTACCATCCTGCGTACGAGCATTGAACGCTTTGCAGAACTCCATAATATTGACACCACGCTGACCCAGGGCCGGACCGACCGGGGGGGCCGGGTTGGCCTGACCGGCGGGTATCTGGAGTTTAATCTGTCCTGCTACTTTCTTTGCCACTTTCGGAATTGCTCCGCTTTATGTCACACTACTATTTGTTCTTCACCATCTCGACCTGTAAGAAGTCGAGCTCAACCGGCGTCGGCCGGCCAAAAATCGAAACCATTACTTTAACCTTCCGGCGTTCCATATTGACTTCACTCACGGTACCGGAAAAGTCCGCAAACGGACCATCGTTGACCTTAACCGCGTCACCGGCCTGGAACGGCACGTCGTCCGATTCCTCGGTCCGACTGCGGTTGATCTGGCCGACTATCCGATCCACTTCTTTCGGACGAAGCGGGCGCGGCTTGCCGCCGCTGCCGACAAAATTGGTAATCCCGGGAGTGGACACCACCAATTCCTGGGTAACTTTGTCGAGGTCAACCTGAACCAGGATGTAACTCGGGAGGAATTTGCGCGTGCTGGTAGACCGTTTTCCCTGTTTCATCTCGGTGACTTCCTCGGTCGGAACGAGGATATCCCCAAACTTCTCTTCCAGTCCAGCATTTACGACAGCCGACTCAAGATATTTCTTGGCCTTCTGTTCATGTCCGGAGTACGTATGTACAACATACCACGCCATAGCCATAGTTTCCGTCACGCTCCCGGTCCGCCGAATATCGACTGAACCACAAATGTGAGTATGCGGTCGACAATACCAATGAACACCGCTACAATTACGGAGACGACGATGACGACGATCGTTGATCCGATCAACTCATCTTTGGTCGGCCACGTAACCTTGCGGAGCTCGGCGTTGACCTCTTTCAGGAACTTTTGAATCTTCTCCAAGGCAACCACCTAAGTTTCTGGAAGCTTTGCAGGCCAGGAGGGACTCGAACCCCCAGCAACCGGTTTTGGAGACCGGGACTCTACCAATTGAGCTACTGGCCTGACTGCTGCCTTTTACCTGGTCTCTTTGTGCGGCGTATGTTTGTCGCAGAACGGGCAATACTTCCGGTACTCCAACCGTTCCGGGTGGATCCGCTTGTTCTTGGAAGTATTGTAGTTCCGGCGTTTGCATTCGCCGCACGCCAGTATGACCTTGTCTCTCGGCATAATCTATCTGCCTGTATTAATGAGGCCGTTTATTCTATAATCTCGGCGACAACACCGGCACCGACCGTTCGGCCACCCTCACGAATCGCGAAGCGAAGCTCTTTCTCCATCGCGATCGGCTGGATAAGCTCCACCGTCATCTGCACATTGTCACCAGGCATTACCATCTCTACATTCTCAGGAAGCGTCGCAACCCCAGTCACGTCGGTCGTGCGGAAATAAAACTGGGGACGATAACCCGTGAAAAACGGCGTATGACGTCCACCCTCTTCCTTGGTCAGCACGTACACCTCAGCCTTGAACTTCGTGTGCGGCTTGATCGAACCGGTCTTCGCAAGCACCATACCACGCTCGATCGCCTCTTTGTCGACACCGCGAAGCAACAGACCAACGTTGTCGCCCGCCTCGCCGCTGTCAAGCAGCTTGCGGAACATCTCGACTCCCGTCACGACCGTCTTGCGCGTCTCCCGAATACCTACGATCTCAACTTCCTCACCCTGCTTGATGATGCCACGCTCGATACGACCGGTCGCTACCGTCCCACGACCCGTGATCGAAAAAATGTCCTCTACAGGCATCAAAAACGGCTTGTCCGTCTCACGCTTCGGCTCCGGAATGTAGCTGTCAAGCGCATCCAGAAGCTCGATTATCGACTTGAACTCAGGCGCATCAAGATTCTTGCCCGCATCCGAACCAGCCGTCATCGCCTCAAGTGCCGAACCACGGATAACCGGCACTTCGTCACCCGGAAAATCATACTGGCTCAACAGGTCGCGAACTTCCAGCTCAACCAGGTCAAGCAGCTCAGGATCATCAACCTGATCAATCTTATTTAAATACACCACGATAAACGGCACTCCCACCTGGCGGGCCAGAAGAATGTGTTCGCGCGTCTGAGGCATCGGACCGTCAGCAGCCGATACCACCAAAATCGCTCCATCCATCTGAGCCGCACCCGTGATCATGTTCTTCACGTAGTCCGCGTGACCCGGACAGTCAACGTGCGCGTAGTGACGAACATCAGATTCGTACTCTACGTGAGCCGTCGCTATCGTGATGCCACGCTCACGCTCTTCAGGTGCATTGTCGATCGAATCAAACGACCGGACCTGCGTCCCGGTCTTCCGCGACAACGCCATCGTCATCGCTGCCGTCAAGGTCGTCTTACCATGGTCAACGTGACCAATCGTACCGACGTTCACATGCGGCTTGGTCCGTTCAAACTTCTGCTTCGCCATAACTCGGGCTTGCCTCCCAGAATTATTTAAAGAGCCCAGAACCAGACTCGAACTGGTGACCTCGTCCTTACCAAGGACGTGCTCTACCTCCTGAGCTATCTGGGCTTGGTCCAGATTGTTTCTGTTTCAGTCAGCTTTCCGGCCAAAAAAAATAGGCCACACAAAGCGCCCTTACGGGAACCCGAAATATAAAGGGCCGGCCAAGCGTGTCAAGGCCTTATTTGGGCGAATCAGGAAAAAATCTCCTTGCCCTATACGGTCTTAACTAGCCCGATCGAGCTTGTTTGGTCAGCCGAATTTCCAAGTCAGTCACGGACCGAAAAGGCCGCTGTTTGTCCCGATAGCCCGGCCGGATGTCTGACTCTGCGCGGCGCCGGTTTCGCGGTTTCAAACGGCTTGGCGGGCCGATTGTTCCGCCGGCCCGGTCATTTGGCCGCAAAGAAAGCGGGAGACGGGACTCGAACCCGCGACCAACAGCTTGGAAGGCTGTGACTCTACCAGCTGAGTTACTCCCGCCAATTGCAAGGCATATAGTATTGTCTACACCACATATTGGCAAGCTGTTTTTGGCCCTGCTCCCTCGATGTCTCGTAGACAGGCTCAGGTGCCGGTGCGGGGCGGACGGCCCCAGTGCAGCTTGTTGCGGAGGACGCGATAGAACGAGTTGTCGGGAAAGACAATAAATCGGACGTCGTAGTCAGCCTGGGTGATTGTGACTCGGGCGGTTTCCAAAAGTGAAACCATCACCTGTCCGTCGATCGTCAGGCCAACCACCCGGTCGTGCGATTTCACTGTCAGTTCGAGGACATCGTCGGCATCGAATAACATCGGGCGGGTCGTTAGGGAGAAAGAGGAAATCGGCGACACGATAATGCTGCGCATTTTCGGGTGCAGAATGGGGCCGCCAACGGCGAGATTGTAGGCGGTGGAACCGGTCGGGGTGGCGATGACGATACCGTCGGCCCGGTAGGTGACGATATCCCTGCCATTGACCCGAAAGTGTACTTCGATGAGGCGGCTCACAGCACCCTTGTCAACGACGATGTCATTTAAGGCGTACGGGTATAAGAGTTGTTCCTCGTCGTGGACATCAGCCTTGAGCAGCATGCGGTTTTCTATTTCGTACTCACCGGCAGCGATGCGGTCGAGGGCACTGGGGAGTTGACGGGGCGTTTGCTGGGTAAGGAACCCGAGTGAACCGAGATTTATGCCGAGAATGGGCGTACCGGTATTGCCGACTTCGCGCGCCGTGGCCAACAGGGTACCGTCGCCACCCATCGACACGACGATATCGGCCTGTGCGGCTACCTCCTCACGGGGGGCGTAGGTAAGATTCTCGGCGGTGAAATCGGCGAGTTCTTGTGTCAGGATTATCTCGTGGGAGGACTCATTGGCCCAGCTGATAAAGCTGTCGACCGCTTCTCGTGCGCCCTGCCTGGCAATGTTAGCGAACAGCCCAAATTTCATAGTTATCGGTCGCGACGACACTGCCGTCGGTTAGTCACCGCCTCTGGTTTTTCGATTCCGATCCGTTGACAGTCTGCAACATACTATACTGGAACAATGCTGGCAAGGCTTGGATTATCGGAAGGAGTAGAAGCGTTAAACTTGACGGGCTGCTTACTTTGATTCGCCAACCGCATGCGACACGTCATCTGTCTTGCGTCGACCGTCGCCGGTCTTGCCGTTTCGCCTGAGTCCGAGTTTCCGAAGCAAGCCGCGGCTGCCGGTATTGCGGACCATAGCGGCGATCGTTTCGGCTACCGAATCGACATCGAGGCTGACTTCTTTAAGCAGGTCATCACGACCGCCGTGAGTCACGAATTGATCGGCGATGCCCATTGTTTTGATCGGCCCGTCGAATCCGTGCTGCACGAGGTACGCCAGAATCGACTCCCCAAAGCCGCCGCGCACCTGGCCCTCTTCAATAGTGATGACAGCCTTGGCGTGGTCCAGAATGTCACTCAGCGTTTTCTCATCAAACGGCTTAACAAACCGGGCGTTGACAAGGCAGACCTTTTCCGAATCATCGCCGAGGACTGTCAGTGCTTTTTGCGATTGATCGACCATGGTTCCAACGGCAAGCACGACTACTTCGTTCATAGGAGTCAGGTATTCCCATGTTCCCCACTCAATCCGGTCGATCTGAGTGCGGATTTCTGCCGGGATGGACGCTCGCGGATAGCGAATGGCCACCGGACCATCGAAGGTTGCGTCGGTCGTGTAATGGAGCATAGCTCGCAGTTCGTTGCCATCCTTCGGCGCGCACACCGTGACACCCGGAATGGCATTCAGGTAGCACAGATCGAAAACACCGTGGTGGGTCGGACCGTCATTACCGACCAGGCCAGCGCGATCCATGCACATAATAACCGGCAGTTTCTGCAAAGCCATGTCATGGATAATCTGATCATAGGTCCGCTGGAGGAAGGTCGAATAGATCGTCAGATACGGCTTTACGCCCTCGGCGGCGATTCCGGCCGCGAATGTCCCGGCGTGCTCTTCGGCAATACCGACGTCAAAGAACCGGTCCGGGTATTTCTCGGCGTACTCGACCAAACCGGTACCGGCTGCCATGGCGGCAGTGATAGCCACGACTCGCTCGTCTTTGGCCGCCAGTTCAACCATAGTGTCGCCGAAAACTTTGGTGTAGGCCGGGAGTCCGCCATTCTTGGGTGCCGTTTTGCCGGTGATCTTATCGAATTTTCCGACACCGTGATACTTCGACGGGTCTCCCTCAGCCGGTTCGAAGCCTTTACCCTTCTGCGTGACAACATGAAGCAGCAATGGGCCGTGGAGGTTTTGAAGATCTTTAAGCGTCCGAATCACCAGGTCGAGATCGTGACCATCAATCGGACCAAAATAGCGGAACCCGAGCTTCTCAAACAACACACCCGGCGTAAGCAGTCCGAGGACAGAGTCCTCAAGTCGCGCTATTGTTTCGCGGATCTTGTCACGCCGCTTGAACCGGCCGGTCAGTTCCCAAATTTCGTTACGGAGCTTGTTGAACTTCTCATCGGTCATAATGCCGGTCAGGTAGCGGGACATCGCCCCGACATTTTTTGAAATTGACCAGGTATTATCGTTGAGGATGACCAGAATATCTTTCTTAGAGGTTCCGGCATTATTCAGGCCCTCATAGGCCATTCCGCCGGTCATCGCGCCGTCGCCAATAATTGCCACAACTTTGTTGTCCAGCCCCAAATTATCTCGGGCGGCGGCAAACCCAAGGGCTGCCGAAACCGAGGTCGAGGCGTGCCCGGCGCCAAAATGATCGTAGTCGGACTCTTCGCGCTTGGCAAAACCGGCGAGGCCTTTGTACTGACGCATCGTATCCATGCGGTGCAGGCGGCCGGTCAGCATCTTGTGGGTGTACGTCTGGTTGGAAACGTCCCAGATAAGCCGGTCGGACGGCAGGTTCAGTACGTAATGCAGGGCCAGCGTGAGTTCCACCGAGCCGAGATTGGTCGCCAGATGCCCGCCGGTTCTTGATACCGACGATATGATAGCCTGACGGCATTCTTTGGCCAGTTCAGTCAATTCCTCGCTGGTGAGGTTCTTGATGTCGGCGGGGGAAGAAATGTTGGGCAAATACTTCATATGCTTCCTATACGTCAGGACTTAACGTTTCCGTTGACCGATAAACCGGGCGAGTTCCCGCAGCATGTTTTCGTCATAGTCGTCAAAGACACCAATCGCTTCCTCGATAAGGCGGGCGGCATCGGCGCGGGCCTGCTCCATACCGACCACAGCGGGGTAGGTGGCCTTTTGCTTTTTACTGTCAGAGCCGGTATTTTTCCCCAATAATTCCTGGTCACCTTCGACATCGAGTATATCATCAATAATCTGAAAAGCCAACCCGATCTTTTCGCCATACCGGGTGAGGTTTTGGAGCATGGTATTATTCGCGCCGGAGAGAATCGTTCCCATGCGGACCGAGCAACGAATCAGAGCTCCAGTTTTGCGAGTATGGATGTTGATGACATCGTCGGTGGTAACCGGTCTTCCCTCCGCTTCCACATCGGCCATCTGCCCGCCAATCATGCCTTCGGTCCCCAGCGCTTCCGCCAACTCTACCACAGTCCGAATGTCGCCGGTACGCCCGAGGAGATGAAAAGCAACGTCGTGGAGAGCATCGCCGGCCAGCACCGCAGTGGCCTCGCCGAATTTTTTGTGACAGGTCGGCATGCCTCGCCGGAGATCGTCGTCATCCATGCAGGGCAGGTCGTCATGAATTAGCGAGTACGTGTGGACCATCTCGAGGGCGGCCATGGCAAAGTGAATAGGTCGATCCTGTCCGGAGGCATCGCCGTTGCAATATTCATACGCGGTGAGCCCCAGTATCGGACGGAGCCGTTTGCCCGGGGCCAGAACCGAGTAGCGCATGGCGGCGTGGAGATGCTGCGGCGGGGAGTCCTCCGACGGCAGATATCGGGCTAACAGGTCATTGACCAGTTCACCCTTATCTTCGAGATATTCGCGCACGTTGACCGCGTGTGCCGGCATCAGTCCTCTTCCTCCTCGTCTGCAGCGTCAAGCTCCGCTTCTTTGATCAAACCGTCCTGTTCCTGGATGACCTTGATCTTCTTTTCAGTTTCGCTGAGCATTGCGTCACAGAAATGAGCGATTTCAAGCCCTTCGGAATACAGGTCGATTGATTCTTCCAGCGACGATTCCCCGGCCTCGAGGATATCCGTTATTTCTTCGAGCCGCTCGATGGCGGTCTCAAAATCTTTAAACTTCTTTTTTGGCGCCATGCTTTTTCTTTTTTGCTTCTTCTACAAAGGAAACAACCGCGCCATCGAGCACGAGAGTTTCAATGCGATCACCGGGGTGAATGTCGTCTACCGAACCGACGATTGTTCGTTTCGGCAATCGGCGGGTTACGGTGTAGCCACGCGCCAGGATTTTAAGTGGCGACAGTGTTTCCAGTCGAGACAGGACTAAAGATAGACGGTTTTTGTGCTTTTCAAAGCTGTTTTTTCCGGCCCCAACCAGCAGGCGGACTATGCTGTCAAGGTGCTGCTGGCGCTGATGTACCAAGTCCATCGGTCTCGCCAGTACCGGCCTTGACAATACTGCCCGAAGCTGCCCGCGGGCCTCGCGAAGCCGTCCGATTAAAAGCGAGGCCTGGCGCTTGATATGATACTGCATCTCGCCGCGGAACTCTTTTTCCGACCAGACGGCCAACTCCGACCCGGCCGACGGTGTCGGGGCACGCATATCGGCGGCGTAATCGGACAGGGTAAAATCAACCTCGTGCCCGACGGCCGAGATAATCGGGATTTTGGACGCTGCAATGGCCCGGACCGTGACCTCGGTATTGAACGGCCAAAGATCCTCCAGTGAACCGCCCCCTCGGCCGATTATCAGGACGTCGATATCGTCGCGCGTGTTGAAGTACTCGATACCGGCTGCGACGGTACTCTCGGCACCGTCTCCCTGCACCTGGGCCGGATACAGCACCAGTTCAACCGACCGGTTGCGCCGCCGCGCAATCTGGATAATGTCACGCACGGCCGCACCGGTCTGCGAAGTCACGATACCGACTTTTTGTGCGTAGCGCGGTACATCTTTTTTTCGCTCGGGTGCAAACAACCCCTCCGCATTCAGTTTCTCATAAAGCTGGCGAAAAGCCAGCTCAAGCGGCCCGATCCCGACCGGGACAAGCCGACGGCAGTTCAACTGATACTGACCGCCCTTTTCGTAGACCGTGATATCGCCGTAGGCGAGAACCTTTTGACCGTTTTCCGGCTCGAATTTCAGACCATTGCCGAGCGAACGCCAGATCGTGACCTTCAGCACCGCATTGTCATCCTTCAAACTGAGATACCGGTGCCCGGAGCGGTGGTGCAGGTAGTTGGATATCTCGCCCTCGATCCACACGCCCTTGAACGAGCTTTCGAGGGCGCTTTTTATCATGCGGGTAATGGCGGTGACACTATAGGCTTTTGGTTCCGGCATGGGCAGAGTATAGGAAGAGTGATCGGGCTTATGCAACCATAAACCCGGAATATGTGACGCTATGTGGTTTTCGGCCTGGCGAGCGCCTCAAGAATGCGCTCGGCAAGTTCCGGCGTGATTCCTTTGACTCCGGCGAGTTCTTCCGGTGATTTCTTGCGAATCTGCGCTACCGAACCGAACTGCTTTAGCAGCGCCTGTTGTTTGGCGGGGCCGATACCCTTGATATCGCCAAGGCTGGACTTAATCGTCCGTTTGGTGCGGACCGCGCGGTTAAACGTAATCGCAAAACGGTGAGCCTCATCGCGGATATGTTTGAGCATCATTAACGCCGGGGAGCTTTTGGGGATGACAATCGGCGCCGAAATACCCGGTACAAAAACCTCTTCGAGTCGCTTGGCCAGACCGATCACCGGCTGCTCCTCCAGTCCGAGTATTTCCAACTCTTTCAGTGTGGCCGAAAGTTGTCCCTTGCCGCCATCGACAACAACCAGATCGGGCAGCTCCTTTTCTTCAGAGACACGCCGCCGAAAGTAGCGGCTGACGACCTCGCGCATCATTTTGAAATCGTCCTGTCCGGTTACAGTTTTGATCTTAAAATGGCGATACTCGTTCTTACGTGGCTTACCGTTGTCGAAGAAGACGCAGGACCCGACAGCGTCGGTCTCACCGGTGTTGGAGATATCAAAGCAGACAATTCGGCGAGGCGAGCGCTGGAGTTTGAGGGCATCCTTGAGGCTGGTTACCTTTTTGCCGGTCCGATCGGACATCTGACGCTTCTGAATCAGCAACTCGTCCAGCAGCAACCGGGCGTTGCGCTGGGCCAGTTCGACCAGCCTGACCTTCTCCCCTTTTTGCGGCAGTACGACTTTGAGCCGGGAGCCCTTCTGCATCTTCAGCCAGTCTGCAAAAACGTCGAGTTCCTCAAAGCCAAAGGGCAGGAAGACCTCTTCGGGAAGGTTTGGTTGGTGGTTGTAGTATTGGGTCAGAAAGGTTTCCAGCACTGTCTCATCATCGTGATCGGATTCGGCCGATAACTGGAAATCCTGACGGCCGATCAGGATCCCTTCACGAATCTGCATCACGACCGCCACCGCGTCCTTTTCTTCGCGGGCCAGGGCGATGATGTCCCGATCGACCAGATCACCGACATCGACCTTCTGTTTGACCATTACCGATTGAATCGCCTCGATCCGGTCGCGCAGTTCGGCCGCCTCTTCGTATTCCATCGCTGCGGAGGCCGCTTCCATTTTGGTGTGGAGCTTGTCGATCAGCGATCTGGATCTGCCCCGAAGAACCATCAGGACATTATCGACTCCTTCACGGTATTTCTCATCACTGACCAGCCCTTCACAGGGCCCTTCGCACCGCTTGATATGGTAATCAAGACAGACTTTAAGGGACTTGCCTTCCGGCGGCGGGATCTGGTAGTTGCAGGTGCGAATATTGAACAGTCGGGTGAGAAAGCCGACGGTCTTGCGCATTCCCTTGGCGTTGGTGTAGGGACCGAAATAAGTCGCGCCGTCTTTTTCCACCCGTCGCACAATCAACACCCGCGGAAACGGTTCCTGGGTCGTCACTTTGATGTAGGGAAAGTGCTTGTCGTCTTTGAGACTGACGTTATAGCGGGGTTTGTGCTCACGGACCAGGTTGGCCTCGAGAATAAGTGCCTCTACCTCGCTGTCGGTAAGCATCAGTTCAAAATCGGCCACTTTGCGGACCATCCGCGCGATCCGAGGCGAGTGCTCGCCGGATTTCTGAAAGTAGGTCCGCACCCGGTTACGGAGGTTTTTCGCCTTGCCGATATAAAGGATCCTGCCGTTCGCATCCTTGAACATGTAGACGCCCGACGAGGTCGGCAGATTCTTCAGCTTGATGTCTCTGTCGTCAGCTTGCATTTCCATGTTGATTTGAACGTTTCGGGCGACCAGGAGTTCGCGGCGCTCATTTTAGAATTCGGCGAGCGCCGACATATCTCTTCCCCCAGTACTCTTCTCTCAGGCTGCTGATAATCACGCCTTGAGAGGTTGAAGCGTGGGCGAATTCATTGTAGCCGACATAGATACCGACATGTGAAATCCCATAACCGGTGGTGTTGAAGAACACGAGGTCACCATAGCGGAGCTGTTGGCGAGGAATAGGCCGGCCCTCCTGGAACTGTTTCTCCGAGGTGCGAGGCAATTGCGTTTGATTGTAATCTTTGAACACTTCCTGCGTGAACAGCGAACAGTCCAGTCCGGGGTCGTAACGGGAGGCGCCACTGTACGGTCGCCCGAGATAGCCCTGGATTATCAGGCCCAGCCGGATGTAGTCACGCGTTGAAAAGTCGACACGCCGATCCCGGGCCTCGGCAGGCAGTTCGACCTTGCCGCTGGAATAGCGGGGATAACCGGTACAGCCGCCGATGGCCAGCACCGTGATGAGAACAACCGCAGTAATTTCGCGCATCACGCCAATCGTGGGTAAATCTGGTTGAACCGACGCAGGTAGTATAGGCGGGTTGCGAAAAGCAAAACAACAATAAAAATCAGATAGACCGGGAAGTGGTAGCCGGCCAGCAGGGTCAGCAGGAGAATTGGGATTTTTGCCGCCATTCGCTCAATCGGCGGAGCCGGCAGCAGGATAGACAGGATAATGGGAAAGATCGAGACCAGAGCCAGATAGACCAAAAGCTCAAACTGCGAGCGATAAGCAACCGCCGCGGCCAGCCCTATAAGGATGATCGCGAGCAGTTTCACCAGCGTAATCGGCCAGATGACTGCCAGCGTGCGCTTGCCGGTCTTCGCGTCCCCCTCACGGTCCGGGACTGTCGTCAGCAAGTAGATCGATCCCACCGCCAATAGAAAATAAAACGGGTTGTCCCAACCCAGCAGCCCGGCCGTGTGCTGACTGAAGTCCGGCATGACCGTAAATGGTATCAGAAAACCGAACGAGTAGGCGTTGGCGAACAGGCCCCAGAACGCGCGGTCTTTGAGACGCACCGGCGACGCCGAATATAGATAACTCAGTACCAGTAGTTGAGCAAAAATGAACAGCAGGGAGCGGGAAACAATGGCAGCGACAATCAGCGGCACGGCCGAGCAGACCAGGAACGCACCCATGAGCCCCTGACGAGAGAGATACCCGCGATCGATAAACCCGAGTTTTTGGTTTGCCCGGTCAGAGTCAACATCGAATATCTGATTCAGGTAATAAGCTCCTGCAGACAGGAGACTCAGGCAGCCCAGCACCAAAACGTCCATCAGTGAAAATGATTCACCTGAAAGCTGAAGATGATAGTGCAAGGCGACAAGATAGATCGACCAGACCGGCAGATGCAGCAGCGGTCGCCCGGCAAATATCACATCGAGCGCTTTCATGAAACTACCAGCGAAAAGTATGCAAACATAAAGGGTGCCGCGAAGACCAGTGAGTCAAACCGATCCAGCACGCCGCCGTGACCGGGAATTATCGCCGACGAGTCCTTGATACCAAGCGACCGTTTCCACATCGACTCGACTAAATCACCGAGCTGTCCGAAGAGGCTGCACCCGACTGCCACTGTCAACGTATGCACCAGACCAAGGTCCTGAAATTTCCATAGATACATAATGACGCCGATCACTATAGCCCCGGTGACACCTCCGACAAACCCCTCAATCGTCTTATTTGGTGAGAGAGTCGGGGCCAGCTTGTGCCTGCCCAGGTTCTTGCCGGTGGCCATTGCTGCCGTATCCCCCAGCCAGAGGATCCCGAACAAAAACAACAGCGAGTCTCCCCCGGACAACCCGTTGACACCATTGCCGACTCGAAACACGAGCGGGTAGGTCAACCCGAGATAGATGATGCCCCAAACCAACCGGCTCTGCCGGGTGAACAGTTCGGCCGGCGATGATTTTCCGATGCTAAAGAACATACCGGATAACAGAAAAAAGGCAGTGAGAATCAACAGTGCCGCATCGACAAACGACCCTCCCGCCCAGGCCACGAATTCCGATATAATCGGGACCGGCATGCCCGTCAATGTTGCATACACCGCAATAGCAGCCAGCAGCACCACCCAAAAAACGGGTGAAGACAATCTAAATCCTTCATTGTGAGCGAATTCGCCAATCCCGACCGACACAAAAACCAGCAACATGCCAAATAACCACCAGCCGCCCTGGTAGGCGATCCAGATAATCGCCGGACCAAAGATGGCCGCGACGATAATTCTTGCCAGAAGATTGCGACTCATGCCTCGGTTTTGTCGCTGACTTTGCCGAATCGGCGTTCCCTGCGCTGGTACTCTGACACCGCGTCGAAAAGTGCCTCGCGCCCGAAGTCGGGCCAGAGCGTGTCTATAATATGCATCTCGGTGTAAGAAGTCTGCCAGAGGAGAAAGTTCGAGATTCGCATTTCGCCGGAGGTCCGGATAAGAAAATCGGGGTCAGGGATACCTGAAGTGTACAGGAAATTTGAAAACAGTTCTTCGTTGATATCATGAATATCGATCCGGCCCGACTTTGCCGCCGTTGTGATGGCTTTGACGGCATCCAGGATTTCCGTGCGACCGCCGTAATTGAGGGCGAGGATGAGATTCAGCCCCTTGTTGTTGCGGGTCTTTTCGACCGCTTCGGCGAGCACTTTCTGACGGCTGGCCGACAGGCCGTTGACCCGCCCGATCGTGATGAGCTTGACATCGTTCTTGATCAACTCGTCCATCTCGCGCTTAGTGGTGCGCGACAGAAGCGACATCAGCGCGGCCACCTCGTGACGCGGGCGTTGCCAGTTCTCGGAGGAAAACGTATACAGTGTCAGGTATTTTACCCCGAGTTCCCCGGCTGCCCGCACCGTCTTCCTCACCGCTTTTACCCCGGCTTCGTGGCCGAAGGTGCGGGGGCGGCTACGCTTGGCGGCCCAGCGGCCATTTCCATCCATAATGATGGCGATATGCCTGGGAATACGCTCAGGCCGACTGAGGATTTCTTCCTTGAGTTGATCTGCTCGGGCCGTCATAGGGCAGAAAGTATATGTGAGACGACGACTTGGCAAGCGGTTTTGCAGGATTCATGGACGTCGCCGCACGGTGTTCGGTTTTCTCTTGCGAGCTAAAGGGTGTCAATAGCATCCGGCAGGTCGGCATGAATTGAATCGACATAAGTATCGATCCGATAGTGGTTCATTGAGAATATCCCAGGGTCGGCGTATGTCGTGACGACAGTATCCGGGAACAGGTAGCCGCCTAATTCCTGAAGGCTGATCTCACGGGAATACCGTTCGTATCGTTCGTTGTGCGGATAGTGGAGATAGATACGGTGAAGAAAATAGCGCGTGCGATCAACTATAGCCAACCCGACCGGCGTGAGATTCCTGACCGTGTCGCTCTGGAATCCAATAGCCAGAACCGGACCGCCAGTGTCGTTCGGATAAAATCGGAAATCGTAATTTGCCGCAAATACGTTCGGATAGGTCAAGTCTATTTCAATCAGGTCGTCATCCGTTGCCGCAGTCACACTCTGCGAATCCAGACTCCCAAAGCTGTAGTAGTTGGTATAGACAGCGGAATCCTGCAGGAACTTCCCCTCACGCTCCAGCTTGGTCTTGTATGTCCTGATTTCGAGTGCATAGGTCAGGCCGGCACCGGCGGGATCCCGACTGACTGTTTGCCCGGCAACCCGCTCACGGAAGAAGTTCAGAACCGGGTCTTCCTCAGCTTCTTCAGCAAAGACAACTGCTGTAGCGAGAATGCAAAGTGTTATAAGTAAGACAGTTAGTATCTTTTTTTGTATTGACATCACATCCCTAATATACCAGTTTATAGTACAAATGCCAACCTACTCCTTCCGTTCGGACGGCCAAGTTATCGTCCGGCATTTGTTATACACACGTTGCAAAGTGTTGACTCCGGCTGTCCGGTCAACGTAATCTCCCAGGAGGTCCCAATGTTGGTCAAAGACTTGCTGAAGGATAAAGATCGCGATGTCATCACCGCTTCGCCGTCGGACAAAATCGACGCCGCTATGGAAAAACTCATACAGAACAAGATCAGTTGCCTGCCGGTTCTTGACGATGGCGGAAAGCTGGTGGGCATTCTGTCGGACAAGGATGTTTTCCGCGGCGCCTACGAAAACGAAGAGCACTTCAAGCGGATGGAAGTGCGGGAGTTGATGACCTCAGACGTCATCATCGGTGTGGTCGACGACGATCTCGAGTATATTGCCGCCATCATGACCAACAACCGCATTCGCCATGTCCCGATCATGGATCAGGACAAATTGGTGAATCTTCTGTCGGTCGGGGATATTGTCAAAGCCCAGCTGCGCGATCTGGAAGTCACCAACAGGTACCTGCGGATGTATATCGACGGTTCATATCCGGGCTGACGGTCGGATATCGCCCGGACGGTACGATTTTCTGCAAAGACAGAACGGGGCGGTCTCCGTACGGAGACCGCCCCGTTCTGTAGCTTGCTCTGACTGTCACTGAGTCAGACTTCCATGACATCCTTCTCCTTGGCCTCGAGCAGATCATCGATCTCTTTGATGTGCTCGTCGGTAATCTTCTGGATTTCATCAAAACCGTCGTGCATTTGGTCTTCGGAAATGTCCGATGACTTTTCCGCCTGCTTGAGTTCGTCGTTGGCATCACGGCGAATGTTGCGGATCGCCACTCTACCTTCCTCGGCCACATGTTTTGCCTGTTTGACAAGGTTCTTTCGGCGCTCCTCGTTCAGCGGCGGAATGGGGATACGAATAATCTGGCCGTCCGGCTGCGGATTCAGGCCGAGATCGGCAGCCTGAATCGCTTTGACGATATCTCCCACGGTTGACTTGTCAAACGCCTGTACCACCAGCAGGCGCGCCTCCGGTGTGCTGATCGTGCCCAACTGGTTGATCGGCATCCGGCTGCCGTAGGCCTCCACAACGATGGTGTCCAGAAGCGACGGGCTGGCTTTGCCGGTTCGGATAGTGTGGAACTCGCGGTTGACGGCTTCGACCGTCTTGTGCATCCGTTCGTGAGCTTCCTTTTTCAACTTATCCAACATATAGTCACCTCCCGGAAATGGGATTTAGTTTATCCACCCACCGTCACGAGCGTGCCGACCTCCTCCCCCATCACCACGCGACGGAGATTGCCGGGGGTGTGAAGATCGACGATTCGCAACGGGATCGCGTTTTCTTTCAATAGTGAAACGGCGGTGGCGTCGATAACGCCTAGTTCGCGCGTCAGAATGTCCATATACGACAGGCGCGGATAAAATTCGGCGTCAGGATTTTTCTTGGGATCGGCCGAGTAGACGCCGTCGACATTTGTCGCCTTGATCATAAGCTCCGCCCCGACTTCCATCGCTCGAAGCGAGGCGGCGGTATCGGTCGTGAAATATGGATTGCCGGTACCGGCAGCGAAAATGCAGACGCGGCCCTTTTCCATGTGCCGCACGGCCCGACGCCGGATATA
Source organism: uncultured Ignavibacteriales bacterium (assembly GCA_964612145.1). GTDB lineage: Bacteria > Zixibacteria > MSB-5A5 > GN15 > FEB-12 > JAGNLV01. The sequence goes on from CAZTBP010000002.1 coordinate 52,918, forward strand.
CGGTTCGGCAAAGGCTTCGAGCTTGATCGCCGACATCACCCGCGTAAACACGCCCATCTGTTCCAGGGTATCCATCATGGCCAGGGCATTCATCACTGTTGCGAGCATGCCCATGTTATCCGCGGTCACCCGGTCCATACCGAGGCCCTTGGCGTTGAGACCTCGGAAAATGTTGCCGCCGCCGACGACGATTCCTAATTCACAGTTAAGTTGTTTGACTTCGACAATTTGCTGGCAGACGGTCTCGACCGTGCTCGTGTCGATCCCGTAATCGCGGGGACCCAAGAGGGCCTCACCCGATATTTTAATGAGAACCCTCTTGATTAACGCCCTAGTACTATCAGATTCCATACCTATTCACCGAGCCGGAACCGGGCAAAACGCGCTACCTGCATATTCTCACCCAGCTGCCCGATGGTCGCCTTGATGTACTCCTCGACCGACTTGTCACTATCTTTGACAAACGGCTGTTCGAGCAGGACAACTTCGCCGTAGTACTTCTCAACCTTGCCGTCTACGATTTTGTCGACGATATTCTCCGGCTTGCCCTCTTTGAGCGCCTGGTGACGAAACACGTCGCGTTCTTCCTCGATCGTCTTCTGGTCGAGTTCTTCGCGGGTCACAACCAGCGGGCTGGCGGCGGCGATATGCATAGCAATGTTGCGGGCAAATTCCTTGAACTGATCGGTTCTCGCCACGAAGTCGGTTTCGCAGTTGACTTCGACCATCACCCCCAGCTTGTCACCGGGGTGGACGTAGGTAGCAATCACACCCTCGGCCGTGGTGCGGCCTTCTTTTTTGGCGGCTTTGGCGATCCCCGCCTCGCGGAGATGGGTTACGGCTTTATCGATATCCCCGCCGGTTTCGGCCAGGGCTTTCTTGCAGTCCATCATTCCGGCTCCGGTTTTCTCGCGGAGCTCCTTTACCATTTTCGCTGAGATTTCCATTGGATGAGACCCTATTCCTCTTTGTTGCTTGCATCTTCAGTGGCTTCAGCCGCCGCAGGTTTCGGCGCAGCTTCGGCACTTTCTTCTTCGTCCTCGAGCATTCCACTGACCACGGAGTTCTTTGACTCAACGGCGGCATCGACCAGCGAGTGAATCAATATCTTGATCGACTTGATCGCATCATCGTTGCCGGCGATCGGGAAATCTATGAGGTCCGGGTCGGCGTTGGTGTCAACAATACCAATAATCGGAATACCCAGCTTATGGGCTTCGGCGACCGCGATACGCTCCTTGCGTGCGTCAACGACAACCACCAGCCCGGGAAGGCCGTTCATTTCTTTGATGCCGCCGAGGTACTTTTGCAGCTTGGCGGCTTCGCGTTCAATCGCTGACCGCTCTTTCTTGCCGAATTTCTCAAAGGTACCATCAACGCGCATCTTCTCGATGTCTTTCAGCTTCTTGATGGACTGCTTGATCGTCTGAAAGTTCGTCAGCATGCCGCCGAGCCAGCGCTCAGTCACATAGAAACCGCTGCACCGGTTGGCTTCTTCGCGGATGACCTCCTGGGCCTGCTTCTTGGTGCCGACAAACAGGATGTTCTGCCCGCGATTGACACTCTCGGCGATCTTCTTTTTCGCCTGGTCAAGCGCGTTGACGGTTTTCTGGAGATCAATAATGTAAATGCCGTTGCGGGCGGCGAAGATGAACGGCTTCATCTTGGGGTTCCACCGGCGGGTCTGATGGCCGAAATGCACCCCTGCTTCAAGCAAATCCTTCACCTGGGGACTAACCATGTGTTTCCTCTGGGATAGATCGGTTGTTCGTTATCCCGGCATCAGTTTAGTCCGGACCCTGTAGGCTGTCTGGGACCACCGGACCAATCCGCCGGGATTGTTTATTTCCCCGCCGAAGCGGGGATGAAAATCACTGTGACTCGGCTTAACGCTTCGAGTACTGGAACCGCTTCCGCGCTTTTGGCTGACCGTATTTCTTCCGCTCGACCTTACGGGCGTCGCGGGTAAGAAAACCGCCTTTGCGAAGCGTGGAACGGAGGTCCTCATTCAAGGCGATCAGGGCGCGGGCTACGGCCAGCCGTATCGCTCCCGCCTGACCGGTAAGGCCGCCGCCGCGAGTCTTGCAATCGATCGAGAGCTTGTCAGCCATCTCGACCGCAACAAGGGGCTCACGGGCGTGGTCCACCAGCGGTTCACGTTTCAGGTAATACAGAATCTCGTGACCGTTGATGGTAAAGGTACCGTCACCGTCTTTAATGACAGCGCGAGCCACCGATGATTTGCGTCGGCCGGTTGCGGCAAACTTGTTCTTTTCCATCGGCTCTTCGTACGCTCTACAGTTTCAAAGTTTCCGGTTTCTGTGCGTCGTGTCGATGCTCACCTTCGGCATAGACATGCAGCTTCTTGATCATCTTCCGACCCAGGCGGTTTTTCGGCAGCATACGCCGCACGGCCAGGCGGAAAACTTCTTCCGGCTTCTTTTCGATTTTCTCCGAAAAAGTCTGAGTTCTCAGACCGCCGGGATAACCGGAATAACGGTAATACTTGAGCTGCTCGCCCTTGAATTTGCCGGTCAACCGAACCTTGCGGGCGTTGACCACGACGACATGGTCGCCGGTATCCAGATGAGGCGTATAAATCGGTTTATCCTTGCCGCGCAGGACATTAGCCACCTTGATGGCCGCCCGGCCAAGGATTTCACCCTCAAGATCAAGAACCCACCATTTCCGGTTGTTCGGATCGACTTTCGGTATAAAGGTCTTCATCAATTCGCTCGTAACTGTCTCGTTTCTCTGTTAAACACAGCCAGTCAAAATATAAAATTCTCTCAGAAAGTCAATACCGCGGGCAAACAAATCCCGCGGCCCGACCCCTTACGGGCCGGAGCAAAGCGACTTCGATTGTACGGCTTAATTTATGCCATGTCAACAGAATATGAGCCCGCAAACCGGTTTTTTTACCGAATTGGTCGACTTTCGCCGGAAATGGAAGCGCTCCCCGAAGTGCCGGGGAGCGCCCGTAAATCCATCGGCCGGCATCAGATCTTGCCGACTAACTCCATGCCCGGTTTGAGCGTCTCGCTGCCCGGCTTCCACGAGGCCGGACAGACTTCGCCGCCGTTCTCGCGGACAAACTGGGCCGCCTGCAGCTTACGAAGCAGCTCATCGCTGGACCGGCCGATTGAGTTGTCGTGCACTTCGTAAGCCTTGAGATTGCCGTCGGGATCAATCAGAAATGATCCGCGCAGGGCTAACCCCTCTTCCTCAATCATGACGCCGTAATTGCGCGTCATGCGCCCGGTCGGATCGGCCAGCATCGGAAATTTGATCTTTCCAATAGTCGGCGAATCATCGTGCCAGGCTTTGTGCACGAAGGCGGTATCCGTCGAGCACGACAGCACTTCGCAGTTCAGCTCCCTGAACTTTTCATAGTTGTCAGCAAGCTCGCCGAGCTCGGTTGGACATACAAACGTGAAGTCAGCCGGATAGAAAACGATCGCGACCCATTTCCCCTTGAAATCATTGAGCCTGACCCGCGTGACATCACCGTTGTGAAACGCGTCAAGTTCGAAATCAGGAGCCGGTTCGTTAATCCTAATCATGTCAGTCACTCCTAAATTGTACTAATCAAACATGTTGACTACCTATATATGTTACTAATTTCACAATCTCTCCGGGGATTTAACCCGAAGGACAAGGATTTTTGGGCCAATTCGACCCATAAACTTACCGCTCCATCTTACCGATATAGTAACAGGAAAGCAATGCGAAAGTTTCGAAAACGGGACAAAAGTGGAAACGTATTTACAACTTTTTGAAGAAGTCATCGAAGAGCAGGCCGCCCACATGGGCCCCGAAGTTGCCTATGCCCAGGCCAGGAAGGCCGGGCTGGGGGTTTCTCGAGAGGGTCGTATTGTCAGCTGTACCGGTAACCCGCAACTGGTGTTGCTTCGGTTGATAAAGTGCTACACCGAGGGTGGAAGTATGCCGGCCCTGATGGCCTGTATGCCGCTGATCAACCACATGTCAGAGGTTATGGGAGACCTCAAGCCGGCCAATACTCCCGATGGCTCGACTGAGAAGCCTGAGAAGAAAGATATTCCGGCCTAGTTCACGCCGCGCTTGACCGTCTTGACCCGTTTCAGCTTGAACCGCGGGTCGAATTTACGCCCCCTCGAACACTTGCCGCAGGACGCCATCACCAGGCGCTTCTGCCTCGGGTACTCCAGCCGGCATCCCGGACATACATACAGATACTTGGGCGTTCGCCGCAGGGCCGGATGCTCCCGTGCCCGTAGCGAGGCCCCGATTCGCTTCGCCTCAGTCTTGAAATTGGCATCGTGCTTGTAATGGATGATGTGGATCATCTCGTGCTTGAGTGTGTCTTCGAGGTCCTGGGGAAAAATCTCGTGATATTTCCGGCCAATCTTGATGAGTTTCTTCGAGGGCGAATAGGAGCCGGCTGATGTCATCCGGTCGGAGTATTCAATTTTGGCCCCGGGCAGCTTTCCGCCATAGAATTGCCAGTTGAATTTATCAAACAGCCGGTATAGTTCTTCAACCGGCGGAACCTCGGTGCGCACCACCGGTTCACCGTCTGCGGGAACTTCGTGGCGCTCCGGCCGGGCCTGTCGATCGGCCTCGCGGATTTTGTGGTCGATTGTTGCCGGAGCCGGCGGATTGAGCGTTTCAACCTGAAACAACTCGTAATTCGCGACCCGGAGGGCTTTTTTCTGCTTGCCGTTCATATCGCTGCCGCATTGGCTCTTTCCCCGATGTTATACGTATCGGCGGGCCGGGGAGCAAGATTTAATCGGGCGGACGGCCGCAGACACGTCGCGCGTTCTTCGGTTGACCTGACAGACCTGAAAAAGACCTACTTCTCCGCAGCTCGACCGCCCGGCTTGATGCCCTCATCGGTAATGTAATACGAGACCAGCTCAATCGGGGTAATATCAAACGCCGGTGAGAATACCTTCACGCCATCCGGAGCAGTCTTTTGCCCGAATCCCTCGGTGACTTCCTGTGCGGCCCGCTCTTCTATCGGGATGTCGGAGCCCGATTCGATGTTGTTGTCGAAGGTCGAGTATGGGGCTGCCACATAGAATGGCACGTTATGCGCCCTGGCCACGACGGCCAGTGGATAGGTCCCGATCTTATTCGCGACATCACCGTTTTTGGCAATTCGATCGGCTCCAACAACGACGTGCTGGACTTTCCCCTGTCGCATGAGTGTCGCCGCCACGCTGTCGCAAACAAGCGTGACATCAATTCCGGCCTGCTTGAGTTCCCAGGATGTTAGCCGGGCGCCTTGAAGCAGCGGTCTGGTCTCGTCGGCATAGACCGTCACCTTCTTCCCCTGATCGTGAGCCGTGTAGATCACAGCCAGCGCCGTACCGATCCCGCCGGTGGCAAGCGCTCCGGCGTTGCAGTGCGTCAGGACTCCATCACCGGGGTTGATCAGCGACGCGCCGTGGCGGCCTATACTCTCGCAAAGGATGCGGTCTTCATTGTGAATTGCTTCCGCCTCCTGCCACAGGATCTTCAGCGTATCAACCCTGTTGATCGGTTTTTCATTGCGAATTCGGTCCGTCACCCGATCAATGGCCCAGGCGAGATTTACGGCGGTTGGTCTGGCGGCCTTGATCTCGTCACCAACCTCCTCAATATAGTGCAGCGTGAAATCATCGGAGGCTTCCACGGCGATTGCCAGCGCGTAGGCCGCCGCAATTCCAATTGCCGGCGCCCCGCGGACATCAAGACGCTTAATCGCCCCGATAATGTCTTTGTAGTTGTCCAGCTCAAGATAATTGAATTCAAGTGGGAGCTTTGTCTGCTCGATGAGCTTGATCCTTTTGCCATCACGAACAATGGCGTTGACTTTCATGATTTCTCCTCCTACTCGCCGACAAGCTGAAAGATTATGCGCCGGTGCCGAGATTTGTTGTCAAAGTCGAGAAAGACAACCTGCTGCCAGGTCCCCAGCGTGAGTTTGCCGCCAACAAAGGGAACGGTAATGTCCGGTCCGATCAGGGCTGACCGAAGGTGCGAAAAGCCGTTGCCGTCGTGCCATGTTTCATCGTGGTGATAGCTCTTGTTCGACGGAATCAGCTTTTCAAAAAACTCCGGCAGATCTTTCTGCAGGCCCGGCTCATATTCAATGGTCGTGATGCCGCCGGTCGAGCCGGGGCAAAACGCCGTGACAATTCCGGCTGTCATGCCGGAATTCCGCACCGCTTCCTGCAGTTCGGACGTGATATTGACTATGTCGCAGTAGCCTTTAGTATCAAGCTGTATTTCCTGGGTGCTTACCATAGGTCAGCAGTCCTCTCGTTTCTTATCCATACTTGTATCGCTTCACTTTTCGTGTCGAGGTCTTTTCGAGTTCTTCCAGTTGCACGGTAACGTTGCTCAAGCGTTTGAAGGTCGCGACATGCGCATTGATAGAATTCACAACCTCACCCACCGATTCCCTGACCTTCTCCATATCCGGTGATGCCGGATCTATATCTTTGTCCACCGCAAGCTGCTCGATATCCGGCACAATGACTGCGCAGACCTCTTCCCCCTGTTTATCTTTCCTGGTCCTGCCGTAGACAATACATTCCGAGATCCATCCGGAGGCGTTGAGTTTCTCTTCGATCTCCTCCGGATAAATATTCTTTCCCGCTCCGGAAATGATGAGATTCTTCTTGCGGCCCGTAATCCAGAGATGGTTGTTGGACACTCGGCCGAGATCGCCGGTGTAAAGCCACCCGTCGCGAATCAGTTCGGCGGAGTCTTCCGGGTTTTCCCGGTAGCCCCTCGTGCACATTTCACCTCGAACGAGAATTTCGCCTATTCCGGTTCGGTCGGGGTTTTCGATCCTGATTTCCACGTTCTCCAGCGGTGGTCCTACCGAGCCAAATCGGATGTCATCCGGCAGATTCACCGAAACAACCGGCGAACACTCGGTCAGACCGTAGCCCTGAAGAAAGTCAAAGCCGATGAGGTTGAAAAAACGCACGATCGAGGGCCTGATAGCCGCCCCGCCGGAAACGAACAGACGAATAGAGCCGAGCCCGGCTTTTTGGCGCATTGATCGGAAAAGGGTCTTCCCTGCTTTCACGCCCCCCTGCCATGCCACCTGCGAGGCGGCATACATCGATTTGAACGCGATCCGCCTATGTGTCGGCGCCTGCCCAATAGCCTTGCGAATGGAATGATACATCTTTTCAAACAACAGCGGGACGCCGCACATGATGGTCACGGAGTTATTTGCGATATCCTCGAGAATCTCTTTGGACTTCAGCGAGCGCGCATAGACAATACTCGATCCGGACATCAGCGGCGCGAGAAAACCGCAGGTAGCCTCAAACGTGTGGTGCAGCGGGAGCACCGACAAAAACACATCCTCCTTATCAAACGGCAGGGCCTTTTCGATACCTTCGAGATCCGCCAGCAGGTTGCCGTGCGTTAACTCGACCCCTTTCGGGCTGCCGGTCGTACCGGAAGTATAAATCAGCGCCGCGACTTCGGCCGGTTTGGGGTCGGTGCCCTCAGCCGGCATCATGATTTGCCGCCAGTTCTGTGGCGAATCGGCTTCGAATGATATCAACTTGACGCCTGGAAGGCCCTGTACGAGGTCGGTGAATTTGCCCGAGGCGATAATTGTCCTGAGGCGGCTGTGGCCGGCGATGTAGCTGATCTCACGCTCTTTGAGGTTGGCATCGATAGGTACCACCGTACAGCCGGCAGCCAAAATAGCCATGTAGGCCATGCACCATTCCGGACGGTTTTCCGACAGCAGGCCGATGTGTGTTCCGGCCGCAAGCCCTTTGTGCCGGAGCCCGGCAGCAAAACGTTCGACCAGATCAGCTGCCTCGCCATACGTAAAGGTCTCTCCCTGGCCGCCGTCGGCGCGAAAAGCAACCAGATGAAGATGCTTTGCGGCCGATTCAAAAAACCTGCCGTGCAGCGTCTCGCCCGGTTTGAATAGGCTATGGGCGTTGGGATTGGGCATAACAACTCTAATGTAGAAAGCCGACAGCAATTTCGCAACGGCGTTTTGGTTTACCGACGGTGCATAACCGAGCAAGAAAAGGCCGCCGGCGGAGTGCCGGCGGCCTTGATAATCAGACCAGGTTGAGTATGTCAGCTATTCGACCGACACCTCGTGGTACAGCACCACGCCGCCGCGCGGATCCAAGTCGTCAAACGTGATGTTGACGGTACCGGAATCGGTGGCACCAGCCGTGAAGGAGAAGCCCGTGGCTTCGCCAAAGCCGTTCGTATTCTGTGTCGCGCCGCCAATTGTACCGGACCCGGCAGTGGCCTGAATCGTGTGGTCACCCAGCGGGTTGCCAAAGCGATCTTTGATCACGACGCTGAAAAAGATGGTCTCACCGGGACGCGCCGTTGACGGACCGTCGACATCACAGTTCGGGCCATAGGCATTCCCGGTCGTGAGGTTCAGCGAATAGGACACCATCGCGCCGCCGGACCAGTACCAGACAACGTCGGTCGCACCGATACCGTCGTCCTGACCGCCCGTGAGCGAATGATCCTCTTCGAGCGTGGAGGAGGTGATCTTTACTCGATCGTACGATGAATTGCAGCCATCGGAGAAAGCGCCTTCATCGGCATCAACGAAATTAGCATCGGCCTTAAACGAAGTACCGTCGATTAAGTAGTTGCCGTTGACATCATACCCTTCCACGAAGACAACTGCCTTGGACTGACCGTCAGCCGGCAGCGAGGCCGGAACGTTAGCCGCTATCGAGTCGCACACGTGCGAGTTAATAAAGTAGCCGGTGTCGGCGACGTTGCCGCCGGAGGTCTCGCAGTAAACTTCGACAATACCGTCAGCGCTCGGCACCTGCGTGCCGGCAATCCATACGGTATGGACGGTGCCTTCAAGATCGTAAGTCCGTTCTTCGTGCGACTTCATGGTACCTTCGTCAGTCGAGAAGTATACCGCCGTGTTGTTCGGAACCGGGTTCATGTAGATATCGGACACGACAGCTGTGATACCAACCTGGTTGCCGACGTTATCCCAGTAATCGATATTGCAGAATTCCGTACCGACCACGATGTAGGCCGGCGGGCCGGCCGAGACCATAATCTGTGTCGCGTTTGACAGAATAGTGTTGTGATAGGCGCGGATCCGGACGGTACCGGAAATCGTTCCGGACTGGATCGGCACCATCGCCGTTCCCTGGCTGTTGGTGGTCGCTACGACCGGGCCGTAGTCCAGGGTGTCCAGGCGCTCACCGCCGCCCGGGCCGTCGGTAATGATGAAAGACAACTCGATACCTTCCGGAACCGGGTTGCCCCAGAGGTCATAGGCGGTCGCTTCGAGGATTGACGTCTCAATGCCGCCGGTTCCCTTCACGACCAGGTTGACCGCATCAGACTGTAGGAAGATCGAGTTCACTTCCGCATTCGGCTGGATCTGAACCGACTTGTCGGCAAAGCCACCGATATTTTCGTCACCAACCGTGACCTTGATATAGGCCGTACCAGACGAGTTGCCGGCAACATAAGCAACCTGCGCTGTGCCGGTTCCACCGGTGGTTGTAGCATTCGACGGAATCTGGCCCATGGCATCCCAGGTACCGTTGCCGTTGGCATCAAATACCAGCGAGTCGATACCGGGCGACCAGACCCCGTTTTCGTCGTTGTCGACAAACTTCTCACCGGCCACAAGCACCAGCGGGGTTCCGTCGGCAACCGGCTGACCGAGACCATCGACGACGGTGATCGTCACCGTGCTGGTGTCGGCGCCATTAGCGAGCAACAGGGTCGGCGAAAGACTAATGGTCACATTCCCCTGCGGCGCCTGCTGTTCCTGAGAGACAGCGATACTGGTTGAGGTGGATTTGGGACCATCTGTGAAATTTGTCTGCGCATTGATGACGGCCGCGCCTTCGGTACTGGCGGTGAATACTGTGGCCGCAACACCATTGGCGTCGGTGATCGCTGAATCGGGTGTGAAAACGCCGGCGCTCGCCGGTTCGATAGTGAAGTATACGACCTGGTTGGTTACCGGGACGGTTCCGTTGAACACAGTGGCTTCGACAACGGAGGTGTTGTTAACGGTAACGGAGGACGGGCTGGCGCTCACCGTAATGGTGGAGCCGGCGGCCGTCGCATCGTCATCCTTGACACTCTTGGAGGAACAACCGGCAAGCAGCGCCAAGGCTGCGATGGTTACCACCAAGAGCACGGTTGAACCGGACGTGAGTTTCCTGCTGAACATAGTTTCTCCCACTGTTTATCTGCGTCGTTGTTTGTTTACCTTGTGAGGTGCAGAAATGCGGTTGTGTATAAAGTCGGCTGCGACGGCACAGCCCCGGGGGACCCGGGGCTCGCCACGCAGACCGTTCGTAGAGCTTATCCTTCCGTTTCGTTTCTCATGACCAGGTTATCTTCGACGATCGTGGGCGTTACAAAGATCACCAGGTCACGCACTTCCGACCGGTGCTGGGTGAACTTGAACAGGCGACCCAGCAGCGGAATGTCCTTCAGGATCGGCACGCCGATTTCGGCCTCGACATCATCCTCTGTTGTCAGACCACCGATAACAGCGGTCTGGCCGTTGGACACGATAACATTGGTCTCGGCGTTGTTGGTATTGATGATCACGCCGTTCGGGTCGAACTGATAGGTCGACCGCTCCGGCTGCAGATGCATGATGATCCGGTCCTCGGCCGTGATATGAGGAGTGACGGTGAGAATAGTACCGACTTCCTCGAACACGATTACGACATTACCGGACTCGTCAAACTGCTTGACCGGGATTTTCTGACCCATCTGGATACGGGCTTCCTTGTTGTCTACGGTCGTGATTTCCGGGTGGGCGATTATCTTACCCCGGCCGGAGTTCACGATGGCTTCGACTACGGCGTCAACGGACCAGCCATGCTGGAGAGCCGTGATGTTGTAACGACCGGCAACATCGGCGCTGCGGTCGGCAAGGACCTGACCACGCTGCGGATAGGAACGGCCGGACTCGGTCGTGTAGGTACCCTGCGCGGACCAGTTAATGCCGAGCTCCTCCAGATCGTTGGTGAAGATTTCCAGCAGCTGCGCGGAAATCTTAATCTGTTTGGCAGGCTTGTCCAGTTCCTTGATATAGGACAGGACATCATCCATATTGTCCGGAACTTCCTGAAGAATGATCGAGTTGGACCGCGGATCACTGTTCGCCTGACCGCGCTCGGTCAGCAGCGATTTCACGGCCGCGACGATATCATCGGAGGTTGAGTTTGAGATATGGACGATCTTCGTCTCCAGTTCGACCAGCGTCTTGGTTTCGGCCAGGTACCTTTTGTTTTCCGTGACCTCTTTGCGATAGTCTTCCGCATTCAGGATACGAATGTACCCTTTCTCCTCTTCGACGATGGCGAGATTATAGGTCCGGCCGATGATCTCCAGCGCCGTGCGCCAGTGAACGTCGTTCAGCCGAATTGTTACCGTACCTTTGACTTCCGGGGCAACCACCACATTGACGCCGCCGTAGTCGGCTAGAAAGTTCACGACTGAGCGGATGTCAGCCGCCTGGAACTGTAAGTTCTCGATCGGCTCGCCGGGGTCTTCAGCAGTAGCTTCCTGAGCCGCCAGCGGCGCCACGACCAGCAGGAGCAGAAGCCCCATCAGCACAGTCGTTTTGTTAAAAGATTTCCACCACATTATAGGCACCTGCCTTTCGTTAATTTCTTTCAAGGTTGAGCGCTACTGTACGGCTCCAACCGTACTCAAAAATCTGGAAGAAGACCTTCTCGGACTTGATCTTCAGGACATAGCCGTTGCGGACCTTGTCCCCTTCTTTAAGAATATATCCATAGCCGTCTTTGTCTTCAAACAGAGCAGAGTTGGCATACGGGGCGTCGATGACACCCACCAGGCGCAGACCGTCGACGTTCGGAATCCGACGTTCGACCGGATCGTTGTACTGCTTGGTCTCATTAATAAGTGTCTCAAACGGATCCCGATGACCGCGAGACTTGTACTTGATCGTCAAGCGCTGCGGGAATTCGGCGACCAGGGTCCCCCTGATCTTGTTCGGGGCCGTCGGTGAACGACGGAAACGGGAGGTTGGCCGTTTTCTCGGCTGCGGCTTGTCGTCGGCCTGATCAACCGCCGGCTGCGATTGCTCGGCAGGGGCGGACTTGGCCGGAGCCGGCTTCGCAGTCGGTGTCGGCTTTGTGGTCGACGGCACCGGTTTGTCTACCGATCCCCTGGAGCCGCCAGCCGCAGTCGGATGAGGAGCACCGCCGGTGGAGACATTCGTCTTCGGCGTTGATTTACTCTTTGGCTGCGGTTCGGCTTTTACGCTGCGGCTCGGTGCCGTGCGCGACGGGGCCGACTGGCTCTGGGCAACGGTCGGAGACGGTTCAGACTTCTTTTCTACCGGTTTTTTGGCAACCTTCGGAGCCTCCTTCGCTACCGGCTCGGGAGCCGGATCGGTTTCAACAACCGAAGTTCCCGGTTCCGGGGTGGGTTCACTAATATCGGTCGAAGCCAACTCCGGTTTGCTTGGCAGGCTCTCCGACAGCGTGTCCGGCTTCGCAATCGTTGGGCCGCTGTGCTTCGGTTCAATCTTCGGCTCATCGGCCTGCAGGCTTGTCAGGCGATCATTGTCGATCGACTTGTTCAACCGCTCGGCGGATGTGCGTGACGGAGCCGTGTTAGTCTCAGCAGGCGCCTGCGCGACAGTCGTCCTTTCATTTGTCGACTGCTGCCGGGCAAGCCAACCGGAAGTCGACCAGGCAGCAAACGACTGCCCGTTCTTATCCGGGAAAGAGATCTTAATCGAGTTTTCATCGGAGTCGATCCGATACACCGTCTCGTGCTCCATATCGAAGACGAGGCGGACAATCTTCTCGGGCGACACCGCGTACTGGCTGGTGCGAATGTGCTTGATCGGACAGGACGGAAGCTCGGAGAATTTCTTCTGACCGAGATGGTGGGTCGCCGAAAGAACATCGACGATCACGCGAAACGGCCGACCGTCTTTGGCTTCCTCAGTCTGATGAGAAAACCGAACGGTGCCTTCGACGTCGACTTGCGCCACCGTAAACCCGTCCTGCCAGGTCAGTTCGACGTTGTCCACCTTGGCGGCCATCGTCTGCCCCGCAACCAGCAGCAGTATCGTGAAAATGAGTAAAGCTGAATGCTTCATCGGGTACCTCACTAGATTACAGAACGAGTTCACTGAGCCGTTCCTCTTCCTTGACAAAGTATGTGGAAAGGGTGAACCGGGCAGTCAGGGTCTCATTGTCACTGACTTCTTCCGGACCCATTTTAGGATCATTGTTGGCCGGCTTGTTAATCATCAGCTTCAACGCTGTCAGTTCAACTCCCGACACGTTGGCGATAAACGGAAAGTTCGCCACGTAGCTGACGAACCGGCCGAGGTCGTGATAGCTGCCGGTCATCTCAATTTCAAAAGAGGCTATATTATAGAAGTCCTCCGAATTGAGTGGCTGTGGCTGCACCTTGGTAATCTTGGTGCCGGTCAGCGATGAAGCCGTGTGCAGCTGCACCAGCAGCGACGGGATCTGCTTGACTTCCGGCAGAAGAGATTCAATCTCGTCATACTGGACCATCAGTTCCTCGTACTCCAGCTGCAGCGCATTGAGCGACTTAGCCTTCATTTCGACACTTCGAAGATTGGTCGTGATAGTCTCAAACTCCTGGCTTTTCAGCTCAATCTCGTTATCGAACTTCACGTACATCCGCGAATACCAGAAGTAGGCCACGATAAAGAAGGCCAGCGCAGCCAGCGCGATCTTCTGAGTTTTCGAATCTTTGAAATCCATAGCCTATCTTCCTTAATTGAGGCTCTCGTGGCGGACAGAGGCTTTCGTGTCGCTCGATTCCGCCTGGGCCACCAGGTTTTGCAGTTGTTCGTCGGACAGGTAGTGCAACTGCGCCGAGAGGACGAAATTGAATGCCCGGTGCTCGCCGAGCGTTGTTTCCTTCGTAGAAACCAGTTCAACATCCTCAAAGTAGTCCGACCGCATAGTATTGATCATGAAGGACGCCAGGGCATTGAGCGTGAACGCATATCCCTCGACCTCGACCGGCATAATCTTCGGCGCGTTCGGATCCGGCTTCGGCGCAACCGGCTTCTTCTGCTGGCCTTGGTTGCCGGAGTTCGCGCTGGATGATGTCGCCTTGGCCGTGTCCTTCGGAATTTCCTTTTCGGTAAACCGGCCGAGCCAGACAAACTCCGGCACGTTGCCGCTGAGGTCCTCAAGAATCCGGACCCACGCCGACCGGTGCGAATCGAGCCGCTCGATAGCGTGCATACGGTCCGTGATCTTGTCTTTGACGTCCGTCAGGGCGTCCACCAGCTGGATGTCTTTTTCCAGCATGGCAGCCCGCTGCCGGGCCTTCTGGATATCGCTGTCCAGGGAGGCCAGCTGCCCCATCTGGAGTAGCGTGACACCAACCAGCATCACTACCACACCAGTCACGGCGGCCACGGCATAGAATCCTGACTTACCGAACGAGAAGCTTACCTGCTTCTTCCTGTATCCTTTGGGTAACAGGTTTATTTCTATCATGGCAGTCTTACCTCACCTTCCGCATTGCCAGGCCGACGGCGACCGTCAGCAGGGGTGCGATCTTCTCTGGCTGGATGTATTGGAAAAGATCCGGATCGTAATCGATCTTACGAAGCGGATTTGCGATTTCCAGGGGAACATTGAGTTTCGACTGCAGCAACTCAGGCAGATACGGCGTCAGGGCGCCGCCGCCGGAAAGCACGATCCAGTCGACGCTGTCCAGCTTGCTCTGCGATTTGAAATACGAGAAGGCCAGGTCGATACCGGACAGCAGCTCATCGGTCGCCGATATAATCGTCGCCTTAAGCATGTCCTGATCGATCGAGTCATCCATCTCGCCTTTGATCGCTTTGCTGGTCAGTTCCGGGTTCAGCCGGAATTCCTTCTGGACGGCGTTGTATATCTCGCGGGTACCGGAGGAAACATCACGAGTTGAATGATACTGACCGTCGACCATGTAGGTCAGGTTGGTAACATCGTTGCCTATGTTGACCAGAGCCGTGACCTTGGAGGGGTCAATATCGTAGTTGTGCTCATAGGCGTTGTAGATCGCCAGGGCATCATCATCGACGATAATCGGGCGAAGCCCGCAGTCCTGAATGATCTCCATCTGGCTGGCCAGGAATTCCTTTCGGGCCGCAACCAGCAGTACGTCCATCTTGTTCGTATCCTCGTCGACATTGACCACGTGGTAGTCCAGCGAGACGTCGTCGACATCGAACGGCGCACGCTGCTCGGTCTCGAAGAGGATGGCCTGCTCGGCTTCCGCCCCGGTCTTCCTATCGATCGTAAATCGATCGGTAATAACACCGTGACCCGAGAGTGAGATAACGACGTTCTTGATTTTGGGGTCAGTCTGATCCACAAGCGACTGGATGTTGAAAATGACCGCCTCGCGGTCGCGGATCTCATCGGCAACGATGGCTTCCGGCGGCAGTTCCCGCACGCCGATAGCACTCACCGAATATCCCGATTTTGTGTGGTCCAGCTTCACGAGCTTGACCGAACTGGCTCCGATGTCCAGACCAACCGTGCTTTTACTTCCTCGAGCGAATGGCATATGCAACTCTTCGGTTATATGAGTTTCTCTTGTCTCTTCAAATATATCGGCATGATCTGCTGTCAGTTAACCCTCCGGGACGGCGGGGACCCAAATCAGCTAACTTCCACAGATCGAATTCTCTTCTACGGTTTGGTATTTTATCGGTAAGTCGGTGGAACGCCTTTACAATAATTTGGTGTCTGGCACGACCCGATTTATCGCGCAAAAAAAGGCCCCGTCGAGAATTCGACGGGGCCGAGTGGGTCAAAAGCTGTCAGGCGGCCTAATAATAGGAGGAATTACTCTGTACGCGGCCGGTCGACGCCAGCACGTTATGATTGGAAATCGCTACCATATTCTCGGTTTGCGCCATACAGACGACATTTCCGCCACCGGTGAACTGGGCCGCCCCATTGGCCCTAAAGAAGATACAGTCACCGGTCAAATCCGTATCAAGGTAGGTGATTTCCGGCGGCATCGAATCAACCCTGATGATCGAATCAGACGCCGGCTCGAAAGCCAGGGCACCAGGATTGTTCGTATCCTTAAACAGGACTACCACCAGGCGACTATCATTGAAGTGCACACCATACTGAGATTTCTCGGTAATTGCCGCCGACCGGGCGACCCGCAGAGCGGTCGTCAGGTCACGGTTGGCCGAACGGAACTTAATCCGCTCAAATGCTTCCTGGAAACGAGGAACGGCCATGGCCGATACGATACCAATGATGACGACCGTCGCCATCAGTTCCATCAGGGTAATTCCGCGTCGTGAATGTAGTTTTGTAAACATATTCTCTCTATTCCTCCTGGTGACCGCCCACAGGCGATACTGTACGCAACTTCTGCGGTTGAAATGAAGCATGAGACGTGCCCTTTTGTCCGGAAAATCCGTACGGCGCTGGTACAGCTATTAAGGCCATTGTCCGATAAGAATTTACGGAAGCTGCCCATTGTTTATATTCGGCCGAGGGAACTTTGGCAATGCTTCGGGACTTAAAAAGTATGGGAAGGGGCCAATAGTGAATAGGAAGCCCGGCAATTTTGCGTTGACTCTGAGCTAAATCACCGTACCTTAAAGTGATACCCCTGTTTTCGAACAAATTGTACCGGCCCGCCGATATCTGCGAAAGGAATGACTCAATGACAACACGTACGCCGCATCTGCGATTGTGCCTCACGCTTGCTACCCTCCTTTTCTTAATGGGAACGGTCAGTCACGCTGCGCCTGAGAACGCCGCCCCGATGTTAACCGACCAGGCAATTGTGCGGGCAAAGACATCTCCGGTGCTGTCGACTGCCGAGAGGAAATTTCTCGCCGACCGAGACAGTGAACAGATGACCGTTTGGATCTTCTTTACGGACAAAGGTATTACCTCCAAAGAGCAGTTTACCCGTCAGGCTTCGGCCGTCAATTTTTCCGAGAAAGTCATGACGCGTCGCGCTAAGACCGGGACCGACGAGATCCTGTTCGCTGATCTCCCGGTGGTGCGATCTTATGTCGAGGAGATTACTGCTTTCGGTGCGATGCACCGTCGAACCTCACGCTGGCTGAACGCGGCCAGTTATGAGATTGCGGCGGAACGGATTGATGCTGTCGCGGCCTTGCCGTTCGTTGCCGAAATTCGCCCGGTGGCGCTTTACAGCCGCCCAAACCTTGATATCTCGCCAGCCAAGTCCGACGGCACTTCGCCTGCATCATCCGATGCCACTGCGCTGGATTACGGTTTTGCCCAGGCTCAGCTCGACCAAATAAATGTACCGGTGGTACACGAAAAAGGCTTCGACGGCTCCGGCGTGACACTGGCCATTTTTGATACCGGTTACAGGAAGTCCCATGAGGTCTTTGCCCAGCATTATCTCGACGGTCGGGTTCTTGCCGAGTACGATTTTGTTTTTAATGATTCCAATACCGCCAACGAGGGTGTCGATTGGGGAACCCAGTGGAACCACGGGACGCTGATCTGGTCCGTCTCCGGCGGTTATAAGCCGGGCAAGATTATCGGTCCGGGTTACAACGCAAATTTCATCCTCTGCAAGACCGAGGACGTACGCAGCGAAACCCAGGTCGAGGAAGATAATTGGGTCGCCGCGCTGGAATGGGTTGACTCGCTTGGCGCAGATGTCGTAACATCGTCGCTGGCCTACGCTGACTGGTACACGTATTCGGATTTCGACGGGGCAACGGCGATCACCACGCTGGCGGCTAATACCGCCGCCGGCCTTGGCATCGTGGTTTGCAACGCCATAGCCAATTCCGGCCCGTCATCGGGTACCCTTCATGCTCCGGCCGATGCCTTTGATATTCTGGCGTGCGGCGCTGTTGAGCTTGACGGCGATATTGCAGCCTTTTCCTCACGCGGCCCGACCTACGATGGTCGAACAAAACCGGAAGTTGTTGCCAACGGCGTGGGGACCGATGCCGCAGTGGCCTCGTCTGATGTCGGCTACGGCACGGCCAACGGCACCTCCCTGTCAACGCCGCTGGTCGCTGGTGCTGCCGTGCTGATGGTGCAGGCCCGCCCTAATTTCCCGCCGACCCTAATCCGCCAGGCTCTGATGGAAACAGCCGACAACGCCGCGACGCCGAACAACGACCTGGGCTGGGGGGTAATCAATGTCGACGCCGCCCTGAGTTGGGGTGTTGATTTTGACGCCGATGTTACGGTTGCTGATGCCCCGCAGACGGTTCAATTCACGGATCAGTCGACGCTAGGTCCCAACGCCTGGCAGTGGGCCTTTGGTGACGGGGATTCATCCACCACCCAGCATCCCTCACACACCTATAGTGAGGCCGGCGGCTACAACGTATCGCTGACGATCGAAACGACCGAATATGGCTCGCTGAGTGCACAAAAAGATCACTTTGTGGTGTTGCTCGGTGATACACTGACATACGGCCCTGATTCGGTCTATGCCGGGGAAGCCGGCGTGCTGTCGGTGAACCTCGCCAATTCCCAGCCCCTGAACCGAATCAAGATACCGCTGACGTTTGAGGCGCCGGGCTGGCTGACCTTTGATTCGGTATCGCTGGGCGATCGGACCTCATACTTCGAGCACATGCAAACCGCCTCCAGCGATGCCACCAATCGTCGCTATGTCTACGAGTTAATTGCCGACTTTGGCGGCGGTTCGCCGCCTCTTCCGGCCGGTAAGGGTGAAGTCCTCAAAGTGCATTTCAGCACGGATCAGTACGCCTTTGGTGGTCAATCCGCCGCTGTCGACAGTATTATCGCCGGTTCTCACGAAGCTACGCTCACCGCTCCCTACCTGACATACGAGCCGGATGTCTTTTCGGGATTCTTTGCCTTGAAGGATGTGCTTCGCGGCGATTTCTTTGATGACGGTGAGAGAAATATCAGTGACCTGACACAGTTGGTCGACTACCTCTTCCGGGGTGGCCCGGAACCTGTCACAGTACAGGCGGGTGATGTCAACCGGACTTTCTTTATCGATGTTTCCGATGTCAACTACCTTGTTGATTTCCTGTTCCGCGGCGGCTCGGCCCCACCGACCCCGTAACGAAAACTCTACTCGCAGATAAAGAGAGCCGACGGTCTTTTTCACCGTCGGCTCTTCTCATTACGACACAAGGCTTAAAGTTATATGGTGAACTTGCCGTTGCGGTAAATCACCTTGCCGTCGGCAACAATCTCCGAGTTCTTTTTCATATCGCAGACCATATCCCAGTGCAACCCGCTTAAGTTCTTGCCGCCTGACTCGGGAATTGACCGGCCCACCGCCATGTGAATCGTGCCGCCGATCTTTTCGTCGAACAGAATGTTCTTACTGAATTGCTTGATGTCGTAGTTGGTACCGATGGCTATCTCACCCACATAGCGTGCTCCCTTGTCCATGTCGAGCATACTGGTCAGGTACTTTTCGTTTTTGGCGGCGGATTCCTTTACGACCTTACCGTTTTTTAATTCGAGCCTGACATCTTCTACCTCGCGCCCCATATAGACGGCCGGATAGCTGAATCGAATGACCCCCTCAACCGAATCCTCAATCGGCCCGGTGAAGACCTCGCCGTCCGGGAAATTCTGTTCTCCGGCGCAGTTGATCCATTTGCGGCCCTTGACTTTCATTTTGAGGTCTGTGTCGGCCGACTTAATGTGCAGCTCTTTAGTCTTGTTGAGTATCCTGACCAGTCGCTGTTGTTCTTTATGAACCTTCTTCCAGTGTTTGATCGGGTCGCCTCGATCCACGTGGCCGGCCCGGTAGACAAAGTCCTCGTAGTCGGCCAGCGACATATCCGCCTCCTGGGCCAGACCATTGGTAGGGAAGAGTGTTCCCACCCAGTTGAGGGAACCATCGCCCATTCGCTTGAAGTACTTGTCCAGCAGGGGGCGCATATATTTGCGCTGCAGCGCCTGCCGCCTGGGGTCAACACCGGCTAGGTGACGGGTATTGTCGCTCCCCCAAATTGCAATCAAGGCATCGATCTTGTTTGTCTCCGTGCGCATGATGGGAGAAATGTATTTCAACTGGGTGTCGGTGGCGTTCTTAAGATGGATCTCATCGTGTTCAGGGATATGGATCCTCGTAAACGGATGCGCCCCTGCTGCAGTTACTTCCTTAAAGAGTTCCGTGATGAGCGGAATGGATGCATACTCACCCTGAATTTTGACCAGTTGGCCCTTCTTGAGTTTCAGCGAATAGTGCACCAGCGTCTTAGCCAGTTTCTCAATGCGCGGATCCATGGGTACTCCTGTATTCTAATTGGTATGTTGCCTTAATCCTGGCCTTAAATAAAGGACCACGTCCCCTGTTTGTAAAGTCCTGACCCGAAAAGACACAAAAAAAGGCCGGCGCCAAATGGCACCGGCCCTCATCGAAGTTCGAAAGATTGATTATTCGAGCAGGGCAGCCTTTTTCTGGCCCTCGGTAATCAACCGGGCGTAGTCGTTGGACTGAAGAATCTCTATCGCCTTCTGTACGCCCTTGTCGGTTCGCAGAACAACCTCTTCGTAGACACCGGACTGTCCGGCAATTGCCGAGACAATCTCGCGCTTGATCGTGCGCTTGATGTAGTCCTTGGAACGATCGAAATCCTTGCGCTTCTCGACCTGAACCAGTGTTTCCAGACTGTCGACTACACCGGCAAAGAGATCCGGGTTCTGCTCTTCCTCGATCGTCTTGCTCATCTTCTCCACCGAGGCCTCAAGAGCCGACGTATAATCAAAATCATTTTCGTTGACGAACTTCCGGAACGCCTCGATAATCTCGTCAGTCACCTCGAAATCAGGCGTGACATCGGGATTCTTGGCAACATAATCAACAGCAAAGCTGAAGAACAGGCCCGACCGGAACAAGTTGATCTCGATCGGCTTCCAGGTCTCTCGCTCGAGTTCGATATCCGGCACGATGCCTCCGCCACCGTACACGACGCGCCCGCCGTTGGTGTAGAAGATCTCTTCTTCAGAAATGCTCATGGTATCATCAGCCGCCTCGGGATCTTCCTCGTCATCAGTGCTGGCATGGCCCGGCGCCCCTTTCCCCTGCCGTTCCGGTTTCTGGATACAGCGGCCCGACGGCACATAATACTTTGCGGTCGTCAATTTCAGCGCCATGGATCCATCGGAAGCTATCGGGAATATCTGCTGCACGAGGCCTTTGCCGTAGGTGGTATTACCGACAATCAGACCGCGATCCCAGTCCTGCACAGCACCGGCAACAATCTCCGAGGCTGAGGCGGTACCTTCATCGACGAGGATAATCAGCGGCTTGTCCGGGAACAGCGGGGGCCGTTCGGCGCGATAGTGCCTCTCGGAGTTTTCGAAGCGGCCCTGCGTGTACACGATCTCGCGCCCCTGATCCAGGAACAACTCGGCGGTTTCTTTGGCCTGATCCAGCAGACCGCCACCGTTCGAGCGGAGGTCGAAAATCAGTGCGGAGACGTTCTGTTCATTGAGTTCGCTGATCGCTTTGCGCAATTCGTGAGAGGTCTCCTGCGCAAACCGGGACAGGCGGACATAACCGATATCGGTCCCCGGCACCAGACCGGAGTAATTGACGGATTTCAATTCAATGATAGCTCGCTCGATTTCAAACTCTATCGGCTCTTCGATTCCCGCCCGCTTGATCCCCAGTGTAATCGAGGTACCCGCTTTGCCGCGCATTAGTTTTGAAGCATCGGCCGACGACATGCCCTCGGTGGACTCACCGTTGATTTCCCAGATAATATCCCCGGCGTGGAGCCCTTTGCGATCAGCCGGCGTACCTTCGATCGGCGTGATAATTACGATACGATTATCACGGGAATCGATCTGCATTCCCAGGCCCTCGTACTTGCCGTGGGTTGATTCCATCAAGGCGTCGTACGAGCTCTTTTCCATGAGGACACTGAAGCGGTCAAGATCCGAAAGCATCCCTTTGATACCGGCTTTGATAATCTCGTCGGTATCGACATCTTCCATATACTGGTTGCGGATGTTAAGGGCCGTGTGCGTGAGCTTCTTAATGTCCATCAGGAAGGTGTCGCGGTCTCGACGCCGCGATTCAATTTCGGTCTGCTCGTCATTGTCCTCAAGATTGATATGGAACGTATCAGCCCACAAAATCGGCTCTTCCGGTTCGCTAACCTGATTAGCTTCTCCGGATCCGACGAACCAGATCATCGCGAGAGCAAACACTGTGATGCCGAACAACTGTACTGTGTAGCGAACCATGGGGCCTCCAAAAGTCAAACGGGTGGTGGCAGTAATTTATTTAAAATAGTGGTCTTGTCAAGTTTTGGACTCGTTTCGTGAGACCGTCCTATCCGACTGCAAATTATACGCTTATGCGTTGGCTGCAGTTGCACTATTTTCGCGCAGCTTCGGTGCCAACAATAATTAAGTTCTTGCTATCGCCTTGCTTAGCACCTTTATAGCAATAGGGTTTCCCGCAGCAACCGATACGCAGCGGCAAAACGCAGCGCCGATAACCACTAACTTACCTTAAGCTATCGGATTAGCGGTCTGCGACAGCAACCAACGGATCTAAAAATGTACCTTTTCTGACCATTACAATGACAGCTAGTCGTTTAAAGTTCCGCAATTCAATCACCGCAGCCTTCGTGTTGCACCTTTTGATCCCCGGTATGGGACATCTCTTCTGGCGAGAGTTTTTCTTTGGAATCTTTGTTTTTCTTGTCACGCTCATGGCCGGCGCCCTGTTTGTCCTCTCCCTGTTCATAGATATCCCTTTGCTGGCCAAGCTTATAATGTATGGTCTCCCCTTGTTGTTCTACCTGATATCGTTTGTTGATCTGGCCAGATCCGTGCGAGCCAAACAATTCCGTACCCTGCACTCAAAACGGAAAACCATTGCATTTTTTGTGGTCGGCGTTGCATTTCAGGTCCTCTGGCCAGTGGCGCCTGTGCACTTCGGCGTGCAGAACGCACCTGATGTCTTCATCATGCCCGGAAGCCACTTCAGCCCGCTGTATGAAAAGGGCGACCTGTTGAAAGCCTCGAGCCTGGCGTATATGGTAAAGTCGTTTGTTGTCAGTAAGCCGATTTTCCACTCCCTGCCCGACCGATTCTCGGTCGTTCGGATCAATACGCCCGACGGCGCCCGGTGCGGTATTGTGATTGGATTGCCGGGCGAGGAAGTCGAGATCGTCCAGGGCGTGGTTCTGGTCAATAACTCGCCCCAACTTCAGCGGTCCAGTATCGAACGTTTTCTTATTGGCGACTGGCCGTTGACTCCGACCAGCCCCTACTCTATTCTGGTGGCCTACCCTCAACTCGGGCGGATCGGTAAGGTATACGACGTACCCCTGACTGACCTCATTGGAAAAGTGGAGCGACTTCTGTGAAACGAATTGAAAACCTTCTGTTCGACCTCGATGGTACACTGATTGACTCCTCCGACGGCGTCGTGGCTTCTTTTAATCACGCGCTTACCAGAGCCGGTGACCCGCTGCCCAAACCGGAGGCTATCAAACAATTCATCGGATATTCGCTGGAGGAGACGTTCCCGCATTTCTCCAAGGCGCCGATCGAGCAACTCAAGTCGTTTTTTCGGGAAAAGTCGAACGACCTGGTAGTCGCCGCTACCGTCCCGCTGCCAGGGGTCGAGGACGTCCTCCGTGAACTAAGCCAAGCCTACAAGCTGGCTATCGCGACGACCAAAGCCCGCTCAAACGTCGAGGGTATCCTGCGCAAGCTGCACTGGGAGGAAATTTTCGATACGTTCGCGGCCGGCGACGAAGTCCCAAAAGTCAAGCCTGATCCGGCCGTCTTCATCCTGGCCTTGAAGCGACTTGAGGGACGAGCGAATGAAACAGTCGTTATCGGAGACACCATTAATGATGTCCTTGCCGCGAAAGCACTGTCGATACCCGTGATAGCAGTGGCCTCGCCGTTTGAAAAACGCGAAAAAGTGATAGCGGTCGCACCGGACTTCTTCGTAGAATCGATACGGGGCGTAATTGATGTACTGGGACAAATCGATAGCAGGAAGGAGCCATTGTCATGAGAAAACTTTGGGTACACGCCTTTTCCACACCGCTGGGTACCATGCGTGCAGCCGCGACCGAAACCGGTCTAGCAGCGCTGGGTCTGCCGGGTGAAACCGAAGAAACATTTATAGCGCAATTACACCGAGATTTTGGTGAGCTTGAAATCGCAACCGGCGGTCCTGTCAATCAGCAGACAGAGCAGGAGATCACGGACTATATAAATGGAAGTCGTACCGAGTTCACCGTTCCCCTTGATTTACATGGCACCGAATTTCAAACCAGAGTGCTCAAACGGGTCGCGGCTATTCCCTTTGGCCGGAGAGCTACCTACAGTGAGGTCGCGGCTGACCTTGGCAGCCCAAGGGCGGCTCGGGCGGTCGGCACAGCTAACGCGCGAAACCGTATCCCGATCATCATCCCTTGTCATCGGGTCGTTGCGACCACCGGCCTGGGCGGCTACGGAGGCGGATTGGAATTGAAAAAACGCCTGCTGGATCTGGAACAGGCGGTGCGGGAGAAGTCAGCGCCGACGCAAAAAGTGTAAGACCACTTCCGACGAGTTTTCAGCAGCCACCCGGAAAAACTCTTCCACTTCGGCATTGGCCGTCTCGCTGCCGGAACCGCCGGCCAGATCCGATGCTGACCGGAAAATGAGAAACGGCACGTTGTTAATCGTACAAACCTGCGCGACTGCGGCCGACTCCATATCAACAATGTCAGCGCCAAGCTCGGTATCGAGCCACTCACGTTTGGTTTCGCTGTCGATGAAGGCATTGCCGCTGGCGCCATGAGCCCCAACAATCAGCTTCGGAACCCGGTCTCCAATAGGGGCCAGGTCGAGATCGTCGGCCTCTATCTGCTTCGCTATGTAAAATAGCGCCGAGTCTACCGGGAGTTGAACGATTGCCCGGACCGTGTCCTCACCGGGCAGCCAGGTATCCACACCGCTGTGCTGCAACTCGCCCTCACCGAGGTAGCCGTAATCGTGAGTAGTCCAGGTCGAGCAAACAATAATGTCACCGATATGTACTGAGGAATCAATCCCGCCTGCTATTCCGGAAAAGACTGCTCGTGACGGCTCGAAGGTATCGATGAGAAACTGCGTGGTTGCGGCGGCATTGGTCATGCCGACACCGGATTCAGCCAGTACGACACGGCGCTGCTCAAGAACGCCACAGGCAACCCGTCGCCCAAGCAACGTAACGACGCTGTCAATCTCCATCGCATTCTCGAGGACTGTGCCCTCTTCTGAGAAAGCGTACAGCAGCAACGTGGGATTATCCCCCTGCTTGGCACCGATCGATAGTGAGGTAAAAAGACAGACCAGCCAAGTGGCAAACAGCAGTTTACCTACTAGTAATTTTTGCATCCATCCCTCTCCCCTACTGACCGAGAACCGACGTGTCGACTTCTTCTTCTTCGAAGGTGCCAAACGACTCCAGGAGCCACAGGGTATCATCTTTGGTGAAAGAAAGTCGAATCGGGCGGGCGCTCTGTGAAATGGTGTCCATTACGTAGCACCGAGCCTCGGCATTGTCCTTGGTATAGAATATCTCGCAGCGCCCGAGCTGGGTAAACGCGAAATCACCCTGCGGGCCGTAGACGAAACTCAACAACGAATCGCTGCTTTGCTGGTTGTCCAGTATTTTCGCTGAGAGCATTGAGTCGATAGCCGCCCGATTGCGTTCCTTTACCTTCTCCTGCAGCTCGAAAACAACCTGCTTGAGAATCGGGATCTGGTCCCGCGGCGGCGTCCTCGGTTCCTCATCACAGGCACCAATAAGAAGTGTCGTACTAATCACCACGAGCAGGACTGCAACGTTACGAATCATCATTTCGGAAACTCCATTCCCGTTAACTGAAATTGCCCTTTGGCAAAGGGCGTTACGACGCCTCGCTCGACCAGTAGATCCAACGTGCGGGTCGCGACAAGGTTCCAGAACCAGTATCGGTGACCAAAGTTAAGGCGCGTATGTCCGAATTTGTCGACTGCCAGATCACGAACGGTTGTGTAGGTATCAAACAGCAAGGAGTCGGTGCCGCTTGTGAGCGCGTCGATGGCCGGATACACAACCGTCGTATCGACCATGTAGTTCTCCTGGAAGAAGTCATCCTCGAACGAGTAGCTGATACGAATCGGGATGGTCCGCTTGCGCAGGAAATCCGGACTGCACGTGATTTCCGGAATCGTGTCGCCCCAGTGAATCACGTAACCGGCGTCGCCGGGCAGCAGGGCATAAAACTGGTGCCCGTTGACGATAGGGCCGCCCTCCACAGCATACATATAAATAGGGATGTTGGCGTTGCACAACTCGGTCCCGTCGTAGATCAGCAGCGGCGCCGATCGGGTAATAAACTCGCGACCTAAGTCCCACCACAAAGCCAGCGGGCCAATGACCGCGTAGGGCCGGTAAAGAACTGTCCCGGGGTCAAAAAACGCCATCGAATCATTGGCGACTCTCCCCACGGCGACCAAACTATCCAGAACCGCGCGGTACTCATCCATCCCGGCGGCAATCCGCTTGGCCAGGGTGTCGGCCAAATTAACCGCGATTTCTCGTTCCGCCTCGGCTTCGTCGGCCCTGATCACCGCCACGTTCAGCGCCCAGGTATCATTTTTCTTACGCACGAATCCGACATCTTCCATCAACTCCATCTGCGAGGTCACAAAACTCGTGTCGCACTTGGCCATGTCCGCCATCTCGCCGGCCGTTCGGCCCTCATTCAGCAGGACGAAAGCCAGGCGACTGAATTCGTTATCAAAATACGGATGGTCCTCGACTCGCGGCGGCAGGTCGATGCGGGTTTGCATGTACGGCACCAACTCATCCGGAATATGGAAATTCAGCATGAACGGCTGCTCAAAGAACTTCTGCCCCGGCATCAGGACATCCATGGTGTCCACGACGTCGTACATCTTCACGACAGCGTCGGCCCGCCCGAAATTACCAGGGACGAGCACCGATGCCTCCAGGGTGGCCGTTTCTTCCGGTGCAATCGCATGATGGGTCCGCACTTTGCGCGATGGGTGAAGGTAGGTTCCCTCGAATTCCAGTTCAGTCTCAACGACAATAAACTTCACCCACTCGCTGTTGTTGGTAACATCTATCAGCGATTTCTGCTCGCCCCATCGCAGCGATGGGAAATTTACGTCGCCGACAGTGATGTCCGGCTGTGCCGAAGCGCCGGTGGTCAATACAAGAACCAACGCAAGAACACCTGCAATCCTGATCATGATTTTTGACTCCTTGCTGCGTCACGCGCCGCCAGCTGTCCGCAGGCAGCGTCAATATCTCTCCCCCGGCTTCGCCGCACGGTCAGCGCCGGCACACTTGGATAGAGCCGTTGCGCAAACCGGTCGACCTCGTCATCGGTGGGCCGCTCAAACGGCAGCCCATCCACCGGATTATACGCCAGTAAGTTTATTTTGCACGGGATGCCGTGGATCAGCCTAATGAGCGCCCGGGCATCCGCCTCGGTATCGTTAAAACCCTTGAAAACAATATACTCGAAGGTGACCCGGTCACCGGTCTTCTCCGCAAAGTATCGCACCGCCGGCATGAGCTTCTCCAGGCCGAACGTCTCGGCAATCGGCATGATCTTAACTCGCTTCTCCTGTGTCGCCGCATGCAGCGACAGCGCCAGCCGCACTTTCAGACCGGTATCGGCCAGCTTTTTGATTTTGGGCGTCACTCCGGACGTCGACACTGTTATTCGTTTGACCGCGTGGGCCAGGCCGCTCGGGTCACTGATAATCCTGACCGCATCAACCACATTCTGAAAGTTATGCAGCGGTTCACCCATTCCCATCATCACAACATTCGAAAAGGCGTTTTCGCCGAACCGCTCACGCAGAAAGAGCAATTGCCCGACAATCTCACCGCCGGTCAGGTCTCGCAGCAGTCCGAGTGTCCCGGTGGCACAGAACCGGCAGCCCAGCGCGCACCCGGCCTGTACCGAGATGCACACAGTGTTGCGGTCACCGTCGGGGATCAGCACGGTCTCGATCGGGTGGCCGTCGTGCAACCGGAAAAGAAACTTGCGCGTGCCATCGTCAGACAGCGCCTCTTTTTCCGGTTCCGGCAGCAGGAATTCGTACTGATCATCGAGATGCCGGCGCAGCTCTTTGGTGAGGTCGGTCATGAGGTGAAAGTCGTGCTGCCGGACACGGTACAGCCAGTTAAACATCTGGCGGCCTTTGTATTTGGCCTGTCCGAGCGAGACCATCAACTCCTCGAGTTGCGGTTTAGTGTAGCCTAAGAGATTGGTTTTCTGCATAGCTTGTAAATCTAACGTATTCAGACGGGTTGGCAAGCGGGAATTCGCCCGTGCCCCGCCTGTGCTATGTACCCGGCTGCCCGGCAGTTGGTTCCGGGATTTGGGTGAATCGTCTGAGCAGCAGCAAGGTGCTGCAGCAAGGTGCTGCTTGACTAACCGGCAGCAGAGGGGTATTTTGGGAGACCAAATTCGGGGTGTAGCGCAGCTTGGTCAGCGCGCCTGCTTTGGGAGCAGGATGTCGGAGGTTCAAATCCTCTCACCCCGATAAAATTACAGCGGCGATCCGACCGGACCGCCGCTCACTTTTTGGCGCTTATAGCAGCTACGTTACTGTCGCTGTTCGGCAGCATCACCTGTTTTGCCTTCTCCATCCGATGACGCCAGCTCCAGCATGTAATCCGCCGCCAGTTGCAGCTTGTCCTGACCAAGGTGTGCCATCGACGGCATCGGAGAAAACTCCGGCCGCTTATTGCCGGGATCCATCGCCCACTGCACTATCCCGCCGGGATTGCCTTTGTAGATGTTGTAAATTTCGTTTACAGATGGTCCCGCCAGCACCTTGTCCACCGCATGGCACGATGCGCAGTTCTTAAAAACATTCTTGCCGGTCAGCCCGCCCCCGACAGCCTCACCGGCGCCGAGACCCGCCGCTAGACGCATCTCTGTCGCCAGCTCGACCGATCGGTACTGATCGGTACGTGCCTCGACCAGGGTGCGGTGTGGATCGATTGCACCCTCGCGATACAGATGACGGGCGGTACCCATAAAAGCGACCAGCACTGTAAAGGTCACGATGATCGGGATGTAGCTGTGACCGATATGCCTATCGCGCGAACGTATCTCCCGGTGCAGCAGGATTAGGATGATGGTTGCCAATATCGCAGCAATCAACACGATCCACAGCAGCGCGTTGGTGATCCCGTGCGACGGCAAAGTCAGCAAAAGGAACGGACCAAACAAAATCTGCGCCAGAGTCGGATAAAACGCGACGCGGTAAAACAGCCGTCGGAGTTCCGGACGGGTGAACTCCGGCAGGTACTTCTCTACCGGAAACCCCTTTCGCCCGAACCACCCAGCCAAAAACATCCCGGTTATCCCCAACGATGCCATCACAAAGTGAAAATACCTGGGAAAGACGTTGCCGAACTGAAGCGAGGAAAAAAATCCGTTCACCTCGGCCCACCGTTGCGGGAACAACATGAGATTGACATTGGACAGGAAGATCAGCGGGATGATCAAGAAGAAGAGTGCACTGATGGCGCCGACAATTATGTGGTAGGTCTTCGAGGGCCCGCGCCACCGTTCCCACGTATACTTATGCAAATACGTCAGCAGGAACGCCAGAATTACAAACGGGATTATCGAGATCCAGGCATACCCGGTGAGCGCGTTTGCCGAATAGAACCAGAGCGTGTACAGCAGGTTGATACAAAGCAGCGGTGCCACCCCCAGCACCACTGCAAGACTCTTGTTGACCGTTATTGTTGCGCCAATCCGTCGAGCGAGATCATCGTAGCGCGGTCGGTGCCTCCCGACTATCTCAAGTATGACCGTCAGCCACGACGCTCCCACCATCAGGTTAACGAACAGAATGTGAGCCAGAAAAGCGAATACCAGAAGTATTTCCAGCGATAGCTGATCCAGTGGCAATGGGAGTTCCAGATCGCGCGGTACCGGCACAGCCGCCCGCCCGAGGACCGCGTTAACCAGTGCGCCTGTTGAAATGAGAATTATTGACATCATCTCACATCCCCGCTTTCTGTCCGCTCGCAGGCTGAATCTGGTTCACGTCGAAGGCCACCAACGTCCCCGCCGCCTGAACCCCCGGAACGTATCGTTGTCTTTGCTGGAGGTCCTTAATAAAAGCGACCAGCGCCTCGTTCTCGGCATCGTTGCCGGGGAACGGCGGCATGAACGTGCGGGTATTGTGCAGGGTTGCGATGAAGGAACTCAGGACTGCAGGATCCCATGGTTCCTTTCCGTATAAGAGTTCAAACTTCGTCACCACACTGTTTAGCCCGTTAACCGTATGGCACCGCGAACAGGCGATCATGTATACGTCGCGGCCCGCCTGCAGCTGATTCCCCGATGTCACCTTTCGGTGTGACGCATACGTAGCGTAGGATAAAATGCCGTCACGCTGAAATACCGGGAGTTCATCCATCGTGACGCCGTTGGAGTACATGTAGTCAGCGACGACATGCGGCTTACGAATAAACTCGCGTACCCGCTCGAAATGTCCCAACGTCCACAGACCCACAAAGAACGGAATCAACAGGAGCGCCCTCGGCAGCAGCTTCGGACGCACGGAACCGATAAGCGCCGTAATCAGCGCCAGACCTACTCCAACTGCGATTACTATCAGGAAGGTATCCTGCCACTCAGTCAGCCGCTGTGTCATGATGCCAACGTCGAGCTTACCAAAATCCGGCTCCGGGATTGCATTGAAATACCAGACCGCGCCGATCGCCCAGACCGGCAGCCATGCGATAATCCACCGCGAGGTAAAGCGAACGATCCGATGTCGAGTATCGAGCTTGTCCCTGGTGAAGAAGTACGAAAGGAACCAGACGGTGAATCCGGCGGTGACCATGGCAAAGGCTGTGCGAAATACGAGCTGCGGGGCGTAGAGCGGATTAAAAAAGCCGGTCAGGAAGGTTCGCGCCGAGGACCATTCGCCGGTTCCCATCATGAACCCGAGAATCGCCACAATGATAGCCATCGTAAACCACGAGAACGCACTAAGCCCGGCCCCAACAGCAAGGTGAACCTTCTTCTGTCGCCCTTCCGACCACCTTTTCCACATCATGAAGTAGATTAGTACCAGGCCGACTTCGATCACAAACACCAGCCACTCAATGAACCACGCCCAGAAAAAAACCCGAAGCAGCGCCCCGATACCGAACGGGGCGATTAGCGCCGCCGTTAGCCAGATTCCGACGCCGGTCAGCGCCCCTACCGACGTGGTAATGATGAACAGAACAAACGTAATTCGGTACGCCAGATGGTCCATGTCGGTGTCACCGCGCCGCCAGGCCCACAACTCTATCGAAAAAAGCAGCGGCCAAGCCCCAACCGCCATAGGATGATTGATCAACACATGGACAATCGCAACGACGCCCATGAGCATACGATTCCCGATTACATCGAGATAAAACAGCGGAAAATCCATTCGCTCACCCGGACTATGATGTTACTCCGGCGCCCTCCAACCGTCGCCGACCTCGATGCCGAACTGCGGCACACAACAAAGACTCATTAGTCGCTTAAATTACACGCTAAAAAATGGAAGGTCAAACACTAATGCAGATTAACCCTCTGCAATCTCGAAGTTAGCTTGCTATGCCGTTCCTACCCGGTATATTGGCGCTACAATGAGTTATCCCGTTCTTCATCTCAAACCAGGCCGCGAGGCCTCCCTGTCTCAGCGTCACCCGTGGGTATTCTCCGGAGCGCTGGAAGGCGGTCGTCCGGGTCTGGAAAACGGCTCTCTGGTTCATGTTTCCGACAAAGCGGGAAGCAATACTGCCACCGGGACGTTTTCATCCAAATCAATGATCTCTGTGCGGATTTTCTCCTTTGCCAAGGCAAAAATCGACTACGATTTTATTCGCGACCGAATCAGAGCCGCCCACGATCGCCGGCGACTTCTCGGCCTCGGTATCGATGACCGCACTACCGGCTATCGTGTCGTGTATGGTGAGTCCGACGGCCTCCCCGGCCTTGTGATCGACCGCTACGGCGACGTCTATGTCCTGCAAATGGCCACGGCGGGAATAGAACAATTCAAAGAAGACATTGTCGCCGCCCTTCATGAACTGTTTAGCCCGACGGCGATTTTCAACCGGTCCGATCTTCCCGACCGCAGCGAGGAGGGACTCAGCCCGAAATCCGGGCCGCTCGCCGGAAAATTACCGGAATCGGTCACGTTCGCCGAAAACGGACGCACTTTTGTCGCCGAAATTGAATCCGGCCAGAAGACCGGCTTCTACCTCGATCAGCGAGACCTTCGGCAGGAAATAGTGAATCTCGCGCGCGACCGCAGCGTTGTTGACCTGTTCTCATATACTGGATCGGCGACAATCGCAGCGCTGACCGGCGGTGCGACACATGCTGTGTGTGTGGACAGCTCGGCATCCGCTCTTGCGCGTTTGGCTGATCTGGCCAGGCTCAACGGTATAGATTCAGAGAAAATTTCAGCGGAGTCATCCGATGTTTTCCAGTGGCTCGGTAACCACTCGGATCCGCAGTTTGATATGGTTCTGCTGGATCCCCCGGCCCTGATCAAGTCCCGGAAGCATATCGAAGATGGCCGGAAGGGATACCATTTTCTCAATCGGGCGGCATTGAGGATTGTCAATGACGGTGGTATCCTGGTGACCTCCAGTTGCTCCGGTTATTTTACCGAGGAGGATCTGCGGGTGACTCTTCGCCGGGCCTCGACCCAGGCCGGTGTCGATGTGCACATTCTCAAGATGATTCGTCAGTCACCGGATCATCCGGTTGCCATCAACTTCCCCGAGTCACTCTATCTCAAATCGATTATCTGCCAGGTACGGCGATAGGGGTTTAAATCCACGCTGTCGCAATGAACTCCTGCGACAATTTTCTGTTTTTAGCATTGCCCGATTGGGATTCGGCTCGTATTCTTGTCTAGAAATTAACATGCCCCCGTAGCTCATCTGGATAGAGCATCTGCCTTCTAATTACTCGCCGCGCCTCTGTCGCAGAATAAGAAGCCACTGCGATGTGCGAGCTCCAGGACACTACTTTTGAAACAAGATATCGCCGTCCTCGTCGTCTTGCTCGTACATGACTGTGAGGATTCGCTCGAACTCGGCGGCATCAACCATGACGCCTTTCGAGGGTATCTTCATTGTGCTGAAGTGCGGAGTTATTACTGAAAGGAATTGCTCGACGGTGATCCCGGCAACATACCTGAGGTGATGTGGAACAAATTCAACAATCAAGGCGCGGCAGCGAGAAAGGATGTCTTGCATGCCCTTGAGGGCGTGATACTCGGAACCTTCGATGTCCATGACAACGATATCAATGTCCTGACCTTCGAACAATCGGTCGAGCCGTGCCGACGGTACATGGATAGTCTTCGGGTTGTCGTAATAGTACATGTATTGGCGCACTTTGGGTACACGCTTGGATCCACCCGAGTTTATCCGGTTTACGAGAAATTCAATCGAACCGTCCTCATCGCCGGCCGCCACGTTTTCCGTGCGGCAGTTTGTACACTGATGCATCAAGATGTTCATTTTAAGCAAGGCATGAGATGACGGGTTTGCTTCAACCGCTATCACGTCGCGACACAGGCGGGAAGTTGGTATTGCCACAGTACCAACGTGTGCCCCGATGAACAGAACGCAGGACTCAGGCGTCAGCAGCGGCCGCAGACGTTCAACTTCTTCGACGCCGTAACGGCCATTCTTCTGGAGTTTTCTGCCGACGCCGTATTCGTCCTCGGGATCGACGGCGAATGGGCCGGATTCGGATTGCACCACAAGCGCCTGAACACGCGGTCCGATTAACTTTCTTATGAGTGCCGCTTTCATCCTCTTGAT
The DNA here is from genome assembly GCA_964612145.1 of uncultured Ignavibacteriales bacterium. Classification (GTDB taxonomy): domain Bacteria; phylum Zixibacteria; class MSB-5A5; order GN15; family FEB-12; genus JAGNLV01. The sequence continues at coordinate 86,776 of CAZTBP010000002.1, forward strand.
AGCAAGATCAGGACGGAAGTTCATGTTTGGTCTCTCCTTCTCATGACAATATGCGCCTGGTTTGGCTGCAGTGCATCGTCATAAGCCTGACTTCGGACGCGGCACTAATGTGAAGATAACTCTCTGTTGTAAAATACGCTTCTTAAACTAGAATCCTGGCTCCCGCCTCTCTCATCTCGGCCATCGCCTTGTCACCGTCCTCTTCCGGCACGGCCCCACCGGGACAGCAATCACTGTATACATCGAATATAATCATGGCGTCGCCTGGACTCAGCTTATGTGTAACTTTGTTCTTATAGCTCTTTTCGTCTTGAATGTCAATGGCTCACCCTGCCGACGCCGCCGAAGCAACCTGTCGCGGCAATTCTGATAAAGCACCAGTCACCGTAACGTCGTAAGGCTGCTCGGCTGAAGCGAGTTGGCGGATACTCAGGGGCAGTCGGGAGAGTCGGGCACTTGCAAAGGATCAAACGTCTTTCAGACTTACAAAACCGTTGTATAGTCGTTCACCTCTTCGCATGTCCGCGACCAGGAGAGACTGTTCGGGAGGGTCTTTGTCGGCACTCCCGCTGACATCTCGCACATCGAAATCAGTTGACTCATACTGAAATACCTGTTTTCTGTCCGGCTCGTGCAAAAGGCTTAATTCGCTCGGCATCCTATACCTCCTCGGCATTCTCGAGAATCTTGAGATGTAAATCCAGATCTGACTCTGAGTACAGGACCATCCGAATATGCCGGATATGACTCAATCCCGGTATCGTATCGATAATCGTATTAATGGCGATTTGCGCAGCCGGCTCTACAGGAAAACCAAAAGCACCGGTTGAGATGGCCGGGAAGGCGATTGACTCCAGCGCGTGCTCGTCCGCCAGTCCCAAAGCATTTCGGTAACAATTAGCCAGTAACTCGTCAGACGGTTCGTCCCGGCCATACACGGGCCCGAGACAATGAATCACATGTTGGTTGGGTAGGTCGTGGGCCGATGTGATGACCGCCTGCCCTGGGCGAATAGGCGCTAGTGGACGACACTCTTCTTCCAGCCCCGGTCCGGCGGCACGGTGGATGGCGCCGGCCACACCGCCGCCGATTCGAAGTTGCGCGTTGGCGGCATTTACAATCGCATCCATATCGGGCTGATCGGCAATGTCGCCCTGTTGACATTCAATTGTTATCTCATTTTGATTTCGCACAGTAATCATTTCAGGCACTCCCGGTCTTGGAATACATCATCGACAGCACTTTTCGACCGTGCGGCCCTGTCGCCTCGTTTCAAGCTATAACACCGGTGACAACAGATGTTTCCCTTTTTCGGATTATTTGGCGCCTAAAGCGCGAGATGGAACCGACCTGAGAAGTGATTCCAATTTCTGAATGGACAAAGAAAGCCAATAGAGCCAACAAAACGCCGGATATTATAAGCGCCGGTCATGATGACTCTTTCTTCTGGACGACAATCTGAATCTGGGCCAGCGCTGGACCCAGCGTTTGGTCTATGGGAGCTCCCAGGAGATAGAAGAACCTGGCAATAGAACCGGTGACCTTGCTTCCGGTGAGGCCGAGGCGGCGAAATCTTCTCCGCCAGTGACTGTTCTCGAATCGTATGAATCGACCCCATTTCGTACATCCCCGTCTCATAAGCGTGTAGTCATATCCCGTATCTTGCCTCTCAGCACTCAGCATCACGGCATTCGGAAGTTCGCGGACCATTTGGTCAATGGCAAAAGACCTCTCTGTCAGAGCAGGAAACTGGGACAGTCGAAACGTGACTTTATGACCGGGATTAAACAAACTGGGGAAAACTCCCTGCTCGTAAAGTTCTTCATCAGGCACAACAACAACCATGTAGCCACCGGGCTTTACAAGCGCCCACCACTGGGACAGCGCTGCAGTCGGATCTGTCATATGTTCAAGGCAATGTGAACTATGGACACAATCATAGGAATTAGCCTCGCGGTACTCAAGAATACGCTCGGCATTACCATCGGGCTGGTCAAACGGCTCGGCGTGTGGAACGACGAGATCGTCTCCACATCCAATATCGATCACCCTTCCGGCGAAGTACAAGGAGAAGAATTCCTCGGTCCTGATTTTGTTTGTCTTTGAAGCTTCCTGGGGCACTACACCACTCCTTTCAGTTTGCGCCGACAATCAAGCCGATCTACTCAGGCTTCAATCTATAACAATACCTTCCCAACCAGTTCCTAAATTATTGCGCCATCACTAAAACGCTTGGAGGCAAATGCGAGTTTCAGTCGTCCGGTCCGCGATGTGACGTTGCCTCGTCATCAATCCAGTCCTCCTCTTCCCATGACATGCCACTACGTCCGGGTACTTTCCTCGTCACCCCTGCTCGATAAAACGCACAGTTCTTGGGGCCGTAGCAGAAAGTTTCGAATCTGTACTTCTTCTTCCAAGGATTCCATTGGTCGATGATGATCTCGACCGGCATTTGACTACCCCAGATGCACGAACTGCATTTCGAATCGAATGTCCTGGGATCGAGTCGACGGTGACCTCGACTTCGATACGTTTCGAAGTCCGGCGGTATGCCGAAGAACGGAGGAGGACTGGACTGTGGCAAATCGCCGACGTCCGTGATTTCAATCCTGCTGGCTTTGTAGTAGTCGGCTGTTTCGAGACGAGGGTCCGAGACGGGCACTGCTTGCCCGCGCACGATCATACCGACGCAAAACTCATGTTTGGCGTGCGTGCCGGTACCAACTGCCACCTTGAACTCGCCTTGCTGATCCGCGGCCACACCATCTAATGCGAGGACGTATCCGAGGTAGTTATGGTATCGCTGGTCGAACGACCTTATCAGTCGGATGCGCGGTTGAACCGATACGATCCGACCCGACCAGGCAATATTATTGGTGCTACGGGCCATTCCGATAAACGGTGTTGAAGCTGATTGAGCCGTTATCTCGTCGCTGATGCTGCTGGTCTTTTGTCGCGGGCCGGCACAAACTTCACTTCGATGCGCTGGTTAAGCGCGGTTGCGATCCGCTGAAGCATGTTCAGTGAATGACCCGGATAATCGGCGTTCTCGAGCCTTGAAATGACTGACGGCGTGGTTTTCACCTTCGCGGCCAGCTCTTTCTGCGTCAGTTTGTGCTTTTGACGAAGGCGATAAATATCTCGGGCAATCTTGGCGTTGACTCGTTCTTGGTCCAGGGCCGCTTGACGTTTGACGTCACCCTTATAGTAGCGGTCATGTAGAATCCTGACCGCATCACTGGTTTTCTTCTTTTTCATTAGAATCATTCCTTGTATGTGTGACGATCGGGCGACTCCCGGAATGCTTTGCGTCGCCTGATCGCAGTCTCGATTTGATTCTCCGGCACCTTCGCCTGCTGTTTCGAGAATCCGTGGGACAGCACAACCATCTGCCGACCGTGGAAGAAGTACAAAACCCGATAGTTGACGGACTGCGCCTTGACTCGAAATTCGTATATATCATCACGCAGGTAGTCCGTTTCCGGGCGACGAAGTTCGTGACCGAGTTCGCCAAGCCGTTCGAGCCGGACAACGATCTTGTCTTGCACCTTTTCCGTCAGTTTGTCGAACCACTTCAGAAAGGGCGCTGTACCATCACTCTCGCAATAAATGACTACTTCAGTCTTCGGCACTTATAACCTCAATCTACATGTAAAGTTCGCAAGTTTGCGAAGTTTTGTCAAGACACAACCGTACATTCGCCGGATATATATGTAGTTTTCTTTGCAAAACAGACAGACACTTTCTAGTTGAAAATCAGAGGCTCTTTCGCGTAATTGAACTTAGCCATGAGACGTATAAAATCATATGGAGCCCAGGGAATCACGCTCACCGTGATTTACACATCGAAAAAAAGGGCCTCTGATTTTTTATGGCTCTGGCGAAAACGTGATACTGTAAGTTGTTGTGCGGCAACAAATAATGCCCCCGTAGCTCATCTGGATAGAGCATCTGCCTTCTAAGCAGAGGGTAGCAGGTTCGAGTCCTGCCGGGGGTATTCTTTCAGCATACGTTTCAAAACCCAAATGTGGAGGGACCCCATGATTATCAGAAAAATCGGACCGCTTTCGTGCGCCAAAGTCAGCGGGGTGTTGTACGCCCTGATGGGCCTGATATTAGGGGCCATTTTCAGCCTCATTTCTCTCGGCACGGCTGCCGCTGGGCTTGACTCGGAAGGCGGATTGGGGTTTCTGTTCGGCGCTGCCGCTATTATCATCCTGCCGATTTTCTACGGCATTCTCGGATTTATCGGCGGAGCCATCGGCGCCTGGCTATACAATCTCATCGCCGGCTGGATCGGCGGTATCGAAGTGGAATTTGAGCAGGACACCAATCAGCAACCACCCACAGTGGCCGACGCTCAACCGCAGGGATAAGCCCGACGGCGTAGTTTGCAGTCGCTTCGATGATGGAGCCGCACTGCAAACAGAACAACTACGCTATTTTGTTGACAACTTTCGGCTTTTCCTTATCGTAGTAGCGGGAACGGGGCAGGTGACTGCCCCCGCACGAACACTAGAGACTTTGAAAGGAGACACTTATGTTGGCCATTGTGAAAAATCGGGAAGGTATAACGTGCGCAGGAAATTCGCTTACGTAGCGACAGCCGGTCGACCGTAGACGTCGACCCGTTCTGCACCGACCTAATGTCCGCTCGACCCTCGGTCTGAGGCGGCTTCTTTTCCCCGTCCACTGAGACGCACGCTTTAACCTTCCCCCCTTCCGTCAAACGACACTAATCAACACTCTCGCGCGGTATGTCGTATATGCGGCTGCAGCAGTCGTAATTGAGTACCGCCGTGGAATTCAAAATATGAGAGTTCTTACCATGGACTTATCTGATTTAGGGTGGATGCCGTATTTTGAAGCGCTCTTTGAACCGCACCGCGACAACGGCCTCTCCCCCGGACGTATCTCCAAGCAGCACCGGGGCCGGCACTGGATCCTGACCGAGTCCGGCGAAGTGACTGCTGAAGTCTCGGGACGGTTCCGCCACGGGGCCGCAAGCCCCGCTGACTATCCGGCGGTCGGCGACTGGGTGGCACTGCAGCATACTGATAGTTCCTCAGGCTTGATCCACGCCGTGCTGCCCCGCCGCGGGGCAATCACTCGCAAGGTGGCCGGAGAAACGACCGAGGAGCAGGTGCTGGCTGCCAATGTTGATACCGCCTTTCTTGTCACCGGCCTGGACAACAACTACAATCTTCGGCGAATTGAACGCTACCTGACCACCGCGTGGGACGGTGGCGCCTTGCCGGTCATTGTGCTCAATAAGTCCGACCTGGCTGATGATCCGGTGGCTGTTGTCGACGAAGTACAGGCAGTCGCTGTCGGGGCGCCGGTACTTGCTGTCAGCGCCCTTGCGAACGACGGGATCGAACTGCTTACTGAATACCTGAAACCCGGAACGACGGCTGTCTTTCTGGGCTCCTCCGGGGTCGGTAAGTCGACCATCATTAATCGACTCCTCCGGGAAGATCGAATGAAAACCGGTGTAGTTCGACAGGGCGACAGTCGCGGACGCCACACTACGACCCACCGGGAACTGCTGCTGCTACCTGGCGGCGGATTGTTGATCGACACACCGGGGATGCGCGAATTGCAGCTCTGGGCCGACGAGGACAGTCTGCGCCGGTCGTTCGATGACATTGACCACCTGGCCGAATCGTGTCGCTTTTCCGACTGCCGCCACGAACAGGAACCCGGATGCGCGGTCGTTGCCGCGGTCGAGTCAGGTGATCTTTCGACCAAACGATACGAGAGTTTTCTCAAACAACGAAAAGAGCTGGAGAATCTCGAACGTCGGAAGGATGTAGCGGCCCAGCGCCAGTATACCCGTCAGTGGGCAAAACGGATGCGAACGTATCACAAAGAACGCCGAAAGGTCTCCAGGATGGCCCGCGACGGACGATAGACATCTGAGGGCGGGCACTCCCCACCCTTTTATTTTCGCTTTCGCTTGACGACCCGCACCAGCCCTCGTAGCCTTGCACCTATGTGCTTCGAAGCTTCCGTCAGGCTTGTCGTAGTGTGATGCGGCGGCCCGTCATGCCACCCGGCCCCAACGAAACCGGTTCGCGCGGTGTCGGGTATCTCGTGGCTGTCATCTCCGCCATGGGAGCCGGAGCCGCGACAGTTGCCGGCAAATGGAATCTCGAGGCCATCAGCCCGCTTCTGATGAACTCCCTGATATTCTCCATCGCCACCGTTCTCCTTTCGGCGTGGGTTATCCCGGCCGGGACGCTCCGGCAGACCAAAGAGCTCGATCGAAAGGGCTGGTTCTGGCTCATGGCGTTCACGGTATCTTCCTGGCTGGCCATCTGGGCATACTGGTCCGGCGTGCAGCTGATGGATCCGACCCTGGCGGCTTTTCTTAACCGCTCGGAGGTTATGATCGCGATCCTGCTCGGAATCATCTTTCTTCGAGAGCGGTTCACCAGGATCGAAACTTTAGGCGCGATTTTGTCTGTCGCCGGCATTATCGTGATGCGTCTGACGCTCCGAATGGAATACAGCACGGGCTTCTGGCTGGTACTTTTGGGATCGTTCTTCTTTGGCATCACCGAGTTCATTTCCAAGATTGCAGTGCGCCATGTGCCGACCCTGTTGTTGATCTATATTCGCAACGGTTTCCTTGCAATTGGATACTGGGTCGTCTTCATGGCCTCCGATGGGAGTTTCGAAGGCCTCGCTCGGGTGTGGCCCGGAGTGCTCCTCCTGGGATTTCTGGGGCCAATCCTTTCCCGCTACGCCTACCTGATAGCCCTGAAACGGTTGGAACTGTCCAAGGTCGCCGTGATTAGCCAGAGTCAGCCGGTCTGGGTCATCGTAATTGCGATGACCCTGCTCGGTCAGCTTCCGACCTTGCGCGAAGCGGTCGGGGGCCTGCTGCTGACCCTCGGTACTATCGTTATGATCGCAGCCCGACGTCGACCGTTCGGGCGCAAGGGACCGAGCACGGTTCCACCCACTCCGGATGGACCGCTCAGTCGTCCCGCCCGGTAATCATCGCCAGGCGAAACGGCAGCAGTTCACCGGTAAAGACGCCCTCGGAGATTGCCGGGTCGCCCTCCATGATCTCCTGCGCATCCCCTTCACTGCTGGCCACCACCAGCGCCAGCCCGAACCGGGCATCGTCGACCCGACCTATCATCAGCACCCTACCGTCAGCAAACTGCTGTTTGAGGTAGTCAAAGTGCCGCCCAATTATCGCTGCTTCTGTGTCGGTGGCGTCGTCGGCAAACGTCGGACGTGGCGGTCGATATTGGATGAGATAATGTTCCATCGCTGAAAGGGCCCTTGTTGGAAGTTAGAGGAGTTTTTTAGGAAGATAGGAAGCGCTGCAGAAATGGAAAACGAAAAAATCAGTCTCCGGAGCCGGTGGCCCGTGCGGAATCAGAAAACCGATTAGTGCGAATAATCTCGGCGGCCCGCTCGTGCTCAGCCGGGGTCATGTTCCTGGGCACAAATTTGCCGCCGACCCGGGTGTAGATTTGGAAGCGCGCACAGTCCGTAAAGAGATTCTCGCAATAGATCCGCTTCATCCCGGCAATAGTCTGCGGAGAATATTGGGCAAGGCGGCCGTTAAAAAATGGGCACTTTTCGAAGTTTTCACATTTTGGCATCGAGCTTGTCCCTACTCTATCGAAAACAAGTATAAACTTACTCCCACTTTGTTAGTATCGAACATTGCCCCGACCTTCTTTAAGCATTACTGACAGTTGACACGTACTGTCAGGATGGCTCAGAAATCTGAAAAATCGATTTCCATAATTGGCTGTTCCTGGAGAATCCGCTCCCGCCGACCATCCATGTAGGCAACTACCCACGGATGCGTACTCCCTCTATCATGCAACTGAATGATCAGATAGAGATCGATCTCGCGCAGCTTCAAAAACGCCGGAATGCGCTCCAGCCAGACCGAATCGATTGATTGTTCGCGACGGTAGCCCTGCAGGAAGTGGGCCAGAAAATGCCGGGCGAAGTTGGCGTCACCCGGTTCCGATTCCGGCATTCTCAAAGCATAAAAAAGCGCCATGGCGATATCGTTTGCAAAGAAATTGTAGTGGCAGTCATCGAAATCAAAAGCGGTAATTTGCCCGTAATGAGTGAAAATATTCCCGCCGTGAAGATCATTGTGAACCATCCCGTAAGAACGCTCAGTCGGCTGGAATGTCTTTATCACGTCAACCTGCTGTAACAGCCGTTCTACTATTTCCGGTTCGTTTATGCTTTCGTACTGCAACGGATCGATGGTGGGATCATTGTACCAGTGGAACCGCTTTTTCGCCCCATGCGGCGGCTGATAGCCCTGTGTCACCCGGTGCATCTTTCCCATCAAGGCGCCATACGTTGCCAGCCATTCCGGCGTGAAATCGTCTATTTTCGGGTGACGCCCCGGAGCCTCTTCAAAGGCGTAGGCCGTAAAATGGGAGCCGTCGACATCCACTCGCTCAATTAGATTGGCTTCAATCGAGCCGACCGGAGCCGCGACCGGCACGTCGTGGTTTGCCAGGTGAACTACCCAGTCCAACTCCGCGTTGACGTCGTCCTCAGATCGATGCAAATCGTGTGTCAGTTTGACTATTCGCCCGCCCTCCGGCGAGTCAAAGGCTACAACATAGCTCTCGAACCCGCCCAGTTCCTTGAGAGAATTTCGCGACGTATTTCAGAGTCGGGCGGTTTCGGTCAGGAGGAATTCACGGTTAGCTTTGAGGATCGCTTGTGAGAATGGATGCATGTCGTGTTCCTGCGCTCTGTCTTACTCGTTTCGAAGCGCCTCGACCGGATTGACGCGGGCCGCCCGCCGTGCCGGATAGAACCCGGCCGCAAGACTGACAACCAGTCCGAACGCCAGGGCGATACCGATTAACCAAAGCGGGAGAGCGAACAACTCCACCGGCGTCATCCCTTCCTTCTCCATGTACATCCGCGCCCCGAACGATATGATACGGGTAACTATCCAACCCAGCAGGATTCCCAGCACCGACCCGACAGTCCCGATCACTCCCGACTCTACCAGGAACTGTATTCGGATATCCCAATCGTCAGCTCCCAGTGATTTCAGAATACCAATCTCCCGTCGACGCTCGATTATCGACATGACCATGGTATTCACGATGCCCAGAGAAGCTGTCGCCAGCGCAATCAGGCCCAGGACTCCGAGAGCGGCGTTGAAATACAAAAAGAACTTCTGGATCTCCTGAAACTGCTCCAGGAAGGAATAGGCGTCGAATCCAAGAGCAATCACTGAATCCTTGACTGTTTTATAATCAACACCGATACCCAAATTTAGGGTAACACTGGGATAATTAGTGCTGCTGGTATCGGGACCACCGAATTGGGGCAACTCACCGTTTTGCAGCATCGAAAGCAGCTCCGTCGGTTCAGGGCTTGTTCGGGCGGCGGCAAACCGCCGTGCTGTCGAGGACGACAAAATTACCGGCTTACTGCGAATCCTCCCACCCCTCGGGCTTTCGATCACGCCCACAATGATAAGGGTGTCCGATGTTGTCTCCGGATGGTTCATGTAGCCGACAAGAAACGCCTGCGCCGCGTTGCCCAGTTCCTCGCGGACCAAGCGTCTTCCCCACTCCTCGTTCACTGAGTCGATCGAGAATTCGTCGAAAATGTGTTCCACCCGCTCCGTGCCGCTTCCCAAAACGCCGGCAATAGCACTGTCGAGGCTTGACGATTTCACCGACACAATCAGTTGTCGCCCGACCACGGAATCTGCCGGACCGAACTCACGGTCTTCCATCAGGCGCTCTGTGACAATGACCTCGCCCTCGCCGGATCCTTCAAAGACGCGCCCGGCTACCGTCTGCTGGAATAGCTTGGTCTCAAACGCCGCCGGCGGCAGGGCCTGAGCATCGGTTTGGAATGACATCGTATCGATATCACAATAGACGGTAAACGACGAGTACGGATAGGCAAGATTCACGCCCGGAATCCGGGACAGAGCCTCCACTGCGGTAGAGTCAAGCGTCCCTGCTTCGACCGAGTCGGGCAGCTCATCATCGTCGGCGGGATAGACCTGCATGGTACTGAACAGGCCCAGCTTCTGGTACTCGGTAGATATCTGTTCCTGCGCCCCGGCCCCAAATGAAACCATGGCTACAAAGGCCCCGATTGCGATAACCACGCCGGATAGGGTCAAAAAGGACCGGAGCTTCATCCTCCAGAGATTGCCGACTGATATCTCAAACAGGTCGGTCAGCGTCATGAGCGTGCCTCGTTGCTGCCATCGCCGGTTACCAGTTGTCCGTAGTTCATTTGAAGCTGTCGCTCGGAGATTTCGCGGGCGAGCGCCAAATCATGGGTTACAAGGATCACCGTCAGGCCGTCGATGTGCAATTCTTTCAGGAGCTTTGCAATAAGGTCGGAATTTTCATAATCCAGGTTCCCCGTCGGTTCATCCGCAAAGAGTATCTCCGGTTTTTTGACCAGCGCCCGGGCCAGGGCCACCCGCTGTTGTTCGCCGCCGGAAAGATCAGCCGGTCGGTGAACCATCCGATCGGACAATCCCAGCCGTTCCAGCATCGCTTCCGCTCGGACAACCCGTTCCCGGCGCCCGGCTCCGGTGAAGTACAGCGCCGCCTCAACGTTCTTCTGCGCCGAATAATGCCCGATAAGATTGAATGACTGAAAAACCATGCCGATCCGCTGCGCCCGATATCGGGCCAGGTCACGCCGGTTCAATTGATCGAGCCGCATTCCATCGACTTCGATATGCCCCGAGGTCGGCATATCCAACCCGGCCAGCAGATTGAGCAGCGTCGATTTTCCCGAGCCGGACGACCCTGCTATACTTAGCAACTCGCCCCGCCGAACACTGATCGATACGCCGTCGACCGCCCGCACTTCGGTCGAGCCCCGTCGGTAATACCGGCAGACTTCCGTTGTCGTGATTATCGTCTCGTCAGTTCGGTTTTGCATAGTAGTCAATACGGACGAACCGCAAATGGTTGCATCCTGTCAATTCTCAAATGTCCTTCCGGTCTGCTCTTCAATCTCGCGGACCTCAAGCAATGTTGGATTTCAGCCGATTCCAGCAGTAGAAGTCCGAATTCAATCCGGCGGAGGTCTTGACAAATCAGCCGATGCCGAGTTATCTTCAGTCAGGTTGGCCAGATGAAGACACTCCTCACCTTGCTCTATTTTTGCCTTGTCTTCGTGGGCAACGCCTCCGGCGATGTCGCCGTACGAATTGATCGACTTGAATTTGTCTATCCCGGCGATGACGTCAGGGTTGGGATCATTCTTGATGATCCCCAGGGGAGCTTGGAAACGGGCGGGTTCGATCTCGTCATTCAGTACGATTCGAATTTGACGCCGCAAGCGGTGGCCGCGGGTCAGTTCATAACGAACTGCGAATGGGAGTACTTTACCCATGCGCAGCTCTCCGTCTATGAAGTCCGTATTACGTCGATTGCCGACATAAACAACGGCACAATCCACCCGACCTGTTACGGATCGACGCGTGCTGAACTCGCCGACCTTTTCTTCGGAACGCCCCTTGACCTGAACTTGATTGATGAATTTCTTTCCGTTCGCTTCAAATGGTATGATTGCGGCGACAACGGATTCTCCTCTCGACTTGGAGACACTCTATATTTGTCTGATCAAGTTTTCCATTTCGATGGGCAACTTCAATACGAAATAACCCGCGATACTACCTTCCCCTCGTTTCACGGGGCGCCGCTTGAGTGTGATCCGCCTGACGGCTCCGACACAAGGATTCTCGATTTCTACAACGGCGGTGTCAGCTTCGCCCAGCGGGATGTGCAGGTTCCAGTCGCCCACTGTCCTGGCGACACCACTGTTATCGCCCACGCCGACTCGTGCGGGGCCACGGTTTCGTTCGAGGCCGAGGTTTCCGATAATCGTCCCGGCGCCACGATCTCCTGCAGCCCGCCTTCGGGATCTTTCTTTCCGGTTGGCAATACTATCGTGAGTTGTATCGCAGTTGACGCCGCCGGAAATCGGGACACCTGTTGGTTTCAGATTTCTGTCATTGATTCAGTACCGCCTCTTCTCGTGTGTCCTGATGACACGACCCTCATCGCCGCACCCGGTGAATGTGGTCGCATTTTTGAATACACGGTAGACGCACAGGACAACTGCTCCGATGTTACTGTTGTAACATCACGTCAATCGGGCGACATGTTCTACCTGGGATTGTGGGATATCATGGTGGTTGCGTCTGACTCCGCAGGCAATACAGATACGTGCATATTCTATGTAACAGTCGAGGATGACCAGCCGCCAACAGTTTATTGCCCGGATCCGATCACAGTCCCGAACGATTCCGGCCAGTGTGGAGCTGTTGTCGACTTCCTGCCGACGATATCGGACAACTGCCCGTTCGCCACCTACTCTGCTGATCCACCGTCGGGCAGCTTTTTTCTCGCCGGTACGACGCTTGTAACCGTGGCAGGTACCGACAACCTTGGCCAGTACGATACCTGTCAGTTTTCGATAACCGTAACCGATGTCGAACCACCGGTGCTTCAATGCCCGACCTATATTTTCGCAACGGCTGACTCGGGCACCTGTGAAGCTGTTATCGAATACGATGTCACCGCCACCGATAACTGTACACTAGCCGATATCGAACTCTCGCACGCGCCGGGCAGTATCTTCCCATACGGCACCACTACGGTTACCGCGACAGCGATTGACAGTGCCGGCAATGCGGACACCTGCGCTTTTCCGGTGACAGTCATTGATGACCAACCGCCTCGCATTGCCTGTCCTGACGACGTAGAGATCGTGGCTGACAGCGGCGCCTGTGGTGCTGTCGTTGCCTTCGATCTGGTCGCGACCGACAACTGCTTTACACCGACTGTCAACGCGACATATCAGCCGGGCGACTTTTTCCCGGTTGGCAGTACAACGGTAGAGATCGTCGCAACTGATGCCGTCGGATACGCCGACTCCTGCGAATTTACCGTGACGGTTCTCGACACTGTAGCGCCCGCGTTGTCGTGTCCGGAAAGTTTCTCTGTTCTTTCCGACTCCGGTACCTATGGCGCTGTGGTGGACTTTCATGTCGAGGCCACAGACAACTGTGGCGCAGCCAACCTGACCGCTACACCCGCACCGGGCAGCTTTCTTGACACCGGGCTGACGATCGTGACCGCCGTCGGCGCCGATGCCTCAGGAAACACAGATTCCTGCATTTTTCACATTACTGTTATCCTCGACGATCCCGATGCCGACGGCTTCCCATCGTGGGATGATAATTGTCCGACAGTTTCAAACCCGGCTCAGGCGGATACCGACGGCGACGGTATCGGTGATGCCTGCTGTTGTGAAGTCCGCGGAAATGTTGACGATGAATCCTCTGAGGGTGACGGGATCGATATTTCCGACCTTACTTTTCTTGTTGCGTACCTGATGATCGGTGATACCAAGCCGCCGTGTCCCGAACAGGCCGATGTCGACAGCTCGGGAGGGTCGACGCCGATTAATATCAGCGATCTGACCTATCTGGTTAATTTTCTCTTTCGAGGCGGACCCGCGCCGGGACCGTGCTCCCTGTAGTTATACGTCGCATCCCTCCTCCCGACACGCTCCTCCTCCCGGCCGGGTGGAGCCATAAGGAAACGGCCCCCGGCATTAATCGGGAGACCGCTGATCTTGTCAGTATCTTTCTTCGTACACTCTATTGGGGTACGAAGGACCAGTTCCAGCTGTCAGCCGGGTTGCCGACAGCGTCGGACGTCCTCCACATACCGCACGTGAAATCAGCTCCTGTATTCCACGTAACGTCCCAGTGGTGCAACCCATCTGAACGGGAGGACTTGCTCGTATCGATCGAAGAAGACTCTCTCAACTCCGGGCGTTATCAGAAAAGATGGTATTGCTGAAGTAACCTAGGATCTATTCGAAGACGAGAACTTCGCCCGAATTGCCTGTGGCGTCGGCAGCCCCGACAACACCAAGGCAATAAAAATCAACAGTCCGCCTATGGCGCGGTGCACAACGACTGCCTCCCCGCCCAGGGTCCATGAGAACACTCCGGCAAACACCGGCTCAAGGGCAAATACCAAAGAGACCCGCAGCGGCGCGATGATTCGCTGCGCCATCATTTGAATCACAAAGGCCAAAAATGTCGGGAAAACCGCCAGGAAAAGAATCGTCCACCAAACGTGCCCCGTGCCGGTGACTCCCAGCGGCCTGCCAGATATACCGATTGCGATCAGACTCAACAACCCGACGATCAGGAACTGCTGACAACTGACAAGATAGGGATCCATGCCGTCCTTAAGATACTTGTCGGCGTAAAGCAGATGCAGCGCGTAGGTCATGGCCGTGATAAGGGTAATCATGTCCCCGACGTTTACATCGTGCATCCCTCCGGTCAGAACCCACAGTCCGGTCAGTGAAACGACCGAGGCGATGATTTCCATGATTGTTGGTTTCCGCCTGAAAATAGTCAGCAGAAAAAACGGCACAAACGCCACGAATAGTCCCGTGATGAATCCGGAATTCGATGCGGTCGTGTACTGCAGACCCAGCGTCTGCGGAACGTACAAGCCCCATAGCAGCAGCCCGAGCCAGAACGCTCGTTTGATATCCTTCAGCAGCGATAGCCGTCGGACGATCACATATGGCAGCAGCAAGGCGCCGGCCATGAGAAAACGATATGCAACCAGTGTGACCGGGTCCACATTATCCAGCGCCCCTTTCACGATAAAGAAAGTAGCGCCCCAGATTGCAGCGGCGTAAAACAGCCCCAGGTGACCCAGCGCCGATTTATGTGTTGGCAGTTTCTCCGGCATAGATGAAAATGAGTTTGCGGGAATTGACTCGTGAAGTCAAAGGAAATATCCGGATCAATTGCGGGCTGCCCGGAGCGCGTCCACCATCAATCGATACGCCGATTTCTCAGAAATTGCCCGAATCGCCGTGTAACACGCGCGGCAGTCGTTTTTCTATCTGAAATTCTCACGTATTTGCTTCGGGCTGTCATAGTGGTGCCGGCACATACCGCACGGTGTCAGTTTCCCCCACGGGTTGACAATCATGAACCGCTCGCCCGCCCGGCACTTCGGCCACGCCCCCTCACGGAAAAAGTGAAGCATCTGACGCATTGTCCACTCCAAGGTGACAATCGGATATCCGTCGCGCTGCATTGCGGCAAGCCTGTCCACGACTGCTTCTAAATCAGCCAGGTCCTCTTTCGTTTGCACCAGCAGGTGCCCCTTGCCCGTTCGCAGGGCGTTGTATGTACTGAAACTAGCTGCCGCGCCCAACTTCTTGGCCACGTCGGCTATCTTCGGCAGGTCCCTGAAATTGTCGCTCTGCACGACACAGGCCTGGACAACATCGCGGTGATCACGCGAGGTTATCGCGGAAACTAACTCCGAAAGCTTTTCGAAATTCCGCTTGAGATGATGAAATTCGTTCTGGCGCTCGTCCGGATAATCCAGTGATATGGAAAACTGATCTACGCCCGCTTCTTTTAGCCGTTCGTACTTCTTTTCGTTGAGCAGTTGGCCGTTGGTCGTGATAACAAAAACGGAGGTCTCGACGCGTGCACGCATGCCGGCAATTATGTCGAAGACATCTTTGCGGTACAGCGGCTCCCCGCCGCTGACCGGGGCTACCGCCGGCCTGAGTTCCGCCAGCCACTCACTAAAAACATCCGGACCCAGCCTCGGTCCTTCAACATAATGTCCGAGATCACAGTGCTTGCAGCAGGCGTTGCAATTGTAGGTTATTTCGAAGGAAACAGTGATCGGACGATCCTACATGAGATTGCGAACGGTACGAGCAGCGATCCGGGCCTGGCGCTGCGCAGATAGCGTCGGCATAGCATCCTCTCCGGGTCAGGTCCCTTTGCTCCGGTTCCGGGTTGACTGGCAAGTACGTCATGGCCCGGTAGGATTCAAGTGCTTTCTCGCGACCATGGGAAACCCCGACGCCTGATTTCGGGTTGCAGGGATATTGACTGAAAGGGTCAACTATGGATTCTGTAACTCAACTTGGCTTAGGCGCCGCCGTCGGCCAGGCTGTCCTGGGGCGTGAAGCCGGCAACCGCGCCATCTTATGGGGCGCCGTGGCCGGAACACTGCCCGACCTCGATGTGCTCGCTAATCCGATGCTGACCGAAATTCAGCAGCTCAGCTGGCATCGCGGGCCCTCCCATGCCTTTTTCTACCTGACCCTGGCCGCACCCGTCTTGGGCTGGATCGTAAGCAGAATCCATCCCAGCTTGGGCTCATGGAAGAAATGGACAGCGCTTTTCTACCTCGGCTTCATCACCCACGTGTTGCTGGACACGTTTACCGTTTATGGCACTCAACTCCTCCGACCGTTTTCAGATTATCCGGCCGCCTTCAACAGCATCTCGATTATCGATCCGCTCTATACCTTACCGTTACTGGCTGCTGTCATAGCTGTGCTTTTTATACGCCGGGATTCCGCTCTGAGGCAACGCACTATCATCGTCGGCCTCGCCGTTTCCACCACTTATCTACTCGGAACGGTCGCTATCAAAGCCCACGTCGATAATGTTGTGGAGGCCTCGCTGGCTGAGCAAGACATCAGCCACGAGCGCTATATCACGACCCCTGCCCTGTTCAACGCCGTCCTCTGGCGCGCGACTGTCGACGCCGACGACGGCCTCTGGATCGGCCACTATTCGCTGCTGGATCACGAGGAGACTATCTCGTTTGCCTGGGTGCCGCAAAACAGCCACCTGTTAAAATCGTATGAGGACACCGATGCCATCCGGCGACTCCAGTGGTTCTCGCGCGGCTACTTGATCGCCCGAGAGGTTGATGGAATGATTCGACTGCACGATATCCGTTTCGGCGAGGTAGACTATAACAATGATGATGATCGTGAATGGATCTTTGGTTGGGAGCTTGTTTCGTCCGACAATCAAGCGGGCGGTTGGTCGCTCCGGCGCGCCAGCCCAAATATGGATAATCCCGGTGAAGCGATGCGGTCGCTCTGGGAGCGAATCAAAGGCAACGAGTATCCGTAAATATCAAAGGGTGGTCCGCACCGGAACCGCCCTTCGAACTATCACACTGCTGCCCGAGCCTCACCTGACAATCGTCATCTCCTCCAGCAGCTTGTTCAGCCCATACACGCGGTCCATCAAGAACAGCATGTACCGGCTGTCACAGACTATGGCCCGGGAGACATCGTCATCCAGGTAATAATAGTCCTTGATGACTCCCTGGAAGTTCGTGTCGAAATCCAGCCCCACGATCTCCCCCTTGCCGTTTATCACAGCGCTGCCGGAATTGCCGCCGGTGCCGTCGTTGGTGGTCAGGAAGTTCACCGGGACATCACCAAGCGCCGGATCGACATACTCACTATACTCACCGCTTGACCAGACATCTAGAACTTCCTGGGGAACAAAGAACGGGTACTCTCCCTCATTCTTCTCAATTACCCCCGACAGCGTCGTGAAGGGTTCGTAGATAACCGCGTCTCGCGGCGAGTACCCTTGAACACTGCCGGCATTGAACCGCTGCGTACTATTGGCATCGGGGTAAATGTCCTCACCCTTCCACGCCATATATGCCCTCATATAGTCAGGCTTGAGCTGCTGCAGCATGCCTGTGTATCGATCCTCTTCATCTTCCTTTTGCTCCTCGTCCTTTTCGATGGCAACAGCGAGGTCGATAAAGGGATCGTTCAGCGCTGCCAGTTCCTCCGGTGTCATAGTGAGCATTTCCAGGCGTCGGTCAAGATCGTCAACCTCGGTTTTGTCCATCATACTGTCGATCCTGGCGGCCATATATTTCTCGGGCTCTTCGGTGGGTAAGTCCCCAAACAACTCTGCGATTGGTGTTATTCGTTGCTCTTCGGGAAGATCGAGAATTCGCTTGAGGAAGTATTGCAACTCCGCGCGGCTAACTTCTGGAATATAATTTATCTGCGCGTGCTTCACTCGCTGGATGAACCGCGCGGAATCACGATCCATATAGCCCCGGTCCCGCTCAATATCCTCAAGTTGACGCTGCTTACTCCATTTGTACACGCCCTTGGCCATTGCTACCAGGTCAACGCGTTGAAGCCACTTGTAATAGGACTCACGCTCGTACTCAGCCGCTTCGGCCGCATAGATACTGTCGTACACGGCAAAGACGTAGCCGTATTTCTCCCATAGTTCCGGCCGCGCTTGCAGGAACGTCTTGAACTCGTCCTCTTCAGCTCTCTTTAATTCAAGCACATTTTTCCGCTCAAACCCGTCCATCACCGCCTGTGAGTTCTTGTATCCATTGGACAGTCCCATCACGGAACCGGCGGTGCGGATCGCGATGTTGGAATCGGCCTTCCCCATTTCATCCAGCATGTTCAGCACCCAGCCATAGATTTCCTGCCGGAGTGAAAAGGACTTTTTCACCATCTGGTCTAGATATGAGTAGGTGGTATGCCGGCGTGTCCGACCCGGAAATCCCAGCAGCATGGTGAAGTCACCCTCTTTGACGCCGGCTGCAGATATCGAAAGAAATTTCTTTGGCTCGTAGGGGATATTGTCCTGGGAATAATCAGCCGAGGAGCCATCCGGTGCTACGTAGGCTCGCACAAAAGCAAAGTCCCCCGTGTGCCGGGGCCACATCCAGTTGTCTATTTCACCCCCATAGCTCCCGATCGCCTGTGGCGGCGCATAGACAATACGTATGTCTTTGATTTTGAAGTGCGTATACAGCCAGTACTCCGTACCGCCGTACATCGAGGATACCTCGCAGGTCACATCGCGCCCCTCCTCGACCTCGGCGATTATCACTTTCTCGATACTATCAAGCGCGTTGGTGAATTCTTCCGGGTCCAATGCCCCGGCGACAGCCTCCGTGACTCGATCAGAGACGTCATCAATCGAGGTCACAATATACGCTGCCGCCCCGGTCGCGGGGACTTCATCCTCACGACTTTCGGCGTAGAAACCGTCACGCAGAAGATTCACGTCCACTGTCGAAGCCCGCTGGAGGTACGCAAATGCTACATGATGATTGGTAACAATTAACCCCTCCGGTGAGACAAATGTTGCCGAACCTCCCCCAAGCTGAATACAGGCGTCCGCTATATCCACCCCGTTCGGATCATACACATCTGCGCGCTCGAGTTCGAGCCCCCGTGACTGGAGTTCCGCCCAGCCAACCTTGCCCAGATCGGGCAACGGGTACATGCCCTCATCGGCAACTCCAACAGATACAAAAAGGGCTACAGAAACCACAAGCAGCAGGACCAATGGTGAGTAAACACGCATGAGACTCTCTCCTTGAAAGTAGTGTCCCTCCAAGAAAAGCCCTTCCGCTTCCCGGCACAACTGCTTACTGCACTGCCAGTCGCCTTCTGTCAGCCTAAGGCAAACTCTCCCTACCGGTTATGCAAAAGTTGAGATAATCCTCAGAATCGGGGAAAACCCCTCCGATATACGTGTATATGACGCGGAGGCAGGCTTTCTCCTGCTTCCCAAGCGATCATCAGGAGGCATAGAAATGAATACGACAAAGTTTGTTTCAACCGCTCTTATCGTAGTGGCCCTCGCCGTTCCGGCGCAAAGCGCCGACTTCAACTTCGGCCTCTCCGGCGACGAAGAGGGTCTCAACAGCTTCTACCTGGCCATTGGCGACCATTACCGCGCCCAGGAAAAGGAAATCCGGGTTGTCCGTGAACATCAGGTGCCGGATGACGAAATGCCCGTAGTCTTCTTTCTCGCCCGCAGGGCCAATGTCAGCCCAAGTGTCATTGTTGACCTCCGGATGGGCGGCTCGTCCTGGATGGACATCACCGTCAAGTACGACCTCAGCCCCGAGATTTACTACGTTGAAGTGAAAGATGTCGACGGCCCGCCATACGGTCACGCCTACGGTCATTACAAGAAGCATCCAAAAAACAAATGGAATGAAATCAAGCTGGCCGACCGAGACATTGTCAATATAGTGAACCTGCGATTTATCTCCGATCACTACGGCTACGATCCATCCGAGGTCATCAGGATGCGCCAGGACGGCAGGGACTTTGTCTCTATCAATAAGTCCGTCAAAGAAAAGAAACACGGGAAGAAGCAGGCGTATGCTGTCGATGAAGATGACAACCGCGGCAAGGGGAAAGGAAATAAGAAGGGTAAAGGCAAAAACAAATAACCGCTCCCTCGACGATGCACGCTGACCGTGAGAAACGGGCCGTCTTTCCGATGGCCCGTTTTATTTTGCTCAGAAGTCGCGAAGAATTTTGTACACGACCGATAAGTCGTCGTCCTCGTTGCCCTTGACCGCAGCCACACCGAATAACTCCTTCGGGGCCGCCGCCATAAACGCCGTCCGCCTGACATCCCGGGCGAGATCCTGCACGTAATGCAGGTCCTTGTAGATGGCCCTGGAGGCAAAATGCACCTCAAAGTCGTTGTCCAGCAGCTTCTGTCGCTTGGCGTTCAGGACTCCCGAGTTCCCGGCTCCGGCACCGAGCACATCGAGTACCTTCTCTCGGTCAATACCGCAGCTCTCCCCCAGGACCAGTGCCTCAGCCAGCGTTGCCATAAACGACCCCAGCGCAAGATTGTTGATCAGCTTCATTCGGGTCGCTATCCCCGGCTTTTGGAAGTAAAACAGATTCTTCCCCAGCATCTCCAGATACGGTCGGGCTGCTTCCACACCGGTGTCCGCGCCGCTTATCGCAATCGTCAACGCTCCCTGTGAGGCCGGGACCACGCTTCCCAGCACCGGCGCCTCGACATAGTGTGCCTTGCGTTCAGCGCACATGCCGTGGAATAACTCTACTGTTTTGAAGTGATTGGTGGTCGTATCGATGATGGTCTTCCCCTCGACATCGGCACTCAGTACACCCTGCTTCCCGCCAAGCACCGCACGAACCGCGTTGCTGTCAAACAGGTTCAGAATAATTACGTCGCAGTGACCGGTCACTTCGGCGGGGCTTTCCGCAATCGGTACCTCCAAATCTTCAGCCTTTGACCGTGTCCTGTTCCAGACGACCAGGTCGGTCCCTTGATCAATCAACCGACGCGCCAGTACCTTGCCGAGCGTTCCAAGACCTAAAAGTCCAACGGGCATTCCGATACCTCCGGGGAAATCGTTCATCGCCTCAATTATCTGGATGACAAACTAACAGGATGAAGGCTGCTCCGCAACCGGTCACTGACAAACCGGCCGGGATTTAGTAGCGTGGTACCGACGGATCAACCTCGGTCGACCAGGCCTCAATTCCTCCGGCCAAATGACAGACATCGTCATGCCCGGCCGCCTGAATCATCCGTACCGCGTGGGCGCTGCGATTGGCGTGATGACAATACACGACCACCGGCCGGTCCCGGTCAATCTCACCCAGCCGATGCTCAAGCTCGTGGAGCGGGATCAGAACCGACGGTTCTATCCGGCAGTGCTCGTGCTCGTCCCGGCGACGGCAATCCAGCAGCAGCAACTCTTCCGAGTCCAAGCGCTCCCGTAACTCCGTTGGCTGTATCGTGGGGACACCCCTGTTCTCCCCCAGGTGTTCGAAAAGAATGTCGGTCAATCTCATTATGTCCGCTAATCCATAAAGTGGATATTTCAACTCCTCGTTGCCGATTATAACAGCCGGACGAGCCTTCAGTTCCGATTATCAAACGGGATTGACGATAGCGCGAACATTCCGTTTATTGCCCCTTTGGAGGCAACCAATGCGCGTCCTCGCTCTTGAGCCATATTACACCGGCAGCCACCGGGCTTTTTTCGACAACTGGTCGGCCGTCTCGGAACACGAATGGACTATCCTCGGTCTGCCAGGATATAAATGGAAGTGGCGGATGCGGCACGCTCCGGTTACGCTGGCCGAAGAAACCGCCTCTCGAATACGTAATCGCGAGCGATGGGATGTCGTATTCTGCTCGGACATGCTCAATCTCGCCGAATGGCGCGGTTTGGTTCGACGCGAACTCGCTGATTTGCCGTCTGTTGTCTACTTCCACGAGAACCAATTGACCTACCCGGACCCGTCATCCGAAAAGCGTGATTACCACTTCGCCATGACCAACCTGACCACCGCTCTTGCCGCCGATCAGGTCTGGTTCAATTCCGGCTTCCACCGCAACAGCTTCCTGTCCGCAATCCGCACCTTCCTCGGCCGCATGCCCGACTATAAGCTGCCGGACACCGTCGATAAGATCGAGTCAAAGTCATCGGTTCAGTATCCGTGTATCAACCCTGTTGCTCCGCCGGCGGCTCGCGAACCCGGCCCGCTTCGAATTCTGTGGGCCGCCCGCTGGGAGCACGACAAGAACCCCGAAGACTTTTTCGAGACCCTTTTTCAGCTCCAGGCCGCCGGCATTCCGTTTGAGGTCTCCGTTATCGGCGAACAGTTCGGCAGCACGCCAGGAGTGTTCGAACCGGCCCGGAACCGACTCGGTCGGCACGTCCGCCGCTGGGGATATCAAGAATCGCGCAAGGCTTACGAGTCCGCTCTCGCCGAGGCTGATGTCATCGTGTCGACCGCCGTGCATGAGTTCTTCGGCATATCCGTTGTCGAAGCCGTCTCCTGCGGGGTCTACCCGCTTCTCCCCAATCGTCTTGCTTACCCTGAGATTTTCACCGGCGATCAGTGGGGGCGCTGCTTCTACGATGGCACCGTCCCGGCCCTGGTACAACGACTGACTGCACTGGCAGATGAGCTTGACGACACCTCCGGTCTCCCCGGACGCAAACAGCGGGTGCAGGAAATCTCGGGGCAATTCGCCTGGAAGGAGCACGTTGGCCGACTCGATACACTGCTGCGCGAACTCCGCGACTGACAAACCGGTCTTTGAAATTCCCGCAGCATCCGGTATCTTATAGAGGAACGGCTGTGACACCGCGGGATCATTACCGCCGCCTCAGTCGTTATAACACGAAACAGCCTGGTGGACGTCATCGCCGCTTCTGCCGACTGATAGACAGAGACTATATTCGTAAAAGAGGTGCCTCGTGCTCATTCGCGCCATTGCTATAGCAGTCCTCATTCTCATCACCCCCTTCGGCCATTTGCTGGCCGGTGAACAGATTTCCTACCAGGGCCGCTTGACAACACCGGGCGGTACGCCGGTTGCCGATAATACCTATCCGGCGACGTTCCGAATCTTCAGTGATTCGGTTGGCGGCTCTGTGGTCTGGTCCGAGTCGGTATCGATCCAAACCACTGGTGGACTGTTTTCCCATATTCTCGGCGGCACCGCAACGCTCCCCCCATCAGTCTTTGGAAATGACGGTTCCCTGTTTCTTGAAGTAACTGTCGACGGTGAAATAGTCGGGCCGCGCACCCGTCTGGTCTCCGCCGCACGAGCGGTCGTCGCCAATCACCTTCGCGTGACGGACAGTTTTAACCGGGTCGTCGGAAGAACCTATTCCGATTCGGGCGGCGTCATGGAACTGCTCAACGATGCCGGCGATCCCAGTATTGCCATGCGCGGCGGACGGCTTGGTGATTCGGCGGTAGTACTTCCGGACTCTTCGATCAACGCCGATGAGATTTTGGATGAACCCGGCATTACCTCATCCAAGAACACCCAGCTCGTTGACCTGTCCGATGCCGTCATGACTGATCTCGCTGTTGTTGAAATCAAGATCCCGTCCGATGGCTATATTGTGCTGTACGGCAAGTGCTACGCCCTGCTCTCCGGCACAACCGGCCCCAACGGTGCCCACGTGCAGATTGATACCGATGAGGAGGGCACCTCGCTTTTTCCGTATTACACCCATGCCGGGCTGAGCGGCTA
This sequence comes from uncultured Ignavibacteriales bacterium, assembly GCA_964612145.1. Lineage (GTDB taxonomy): Bacteria > Zixibacteria > MSB-5A5 > GN15 > FEB-12 > JAGNLV01. The sequence continues at coordinate 110,492 of CAZTBP010000002.1, forward strand.
CGTTAACACCGGCACCAACTACTTCCCGATGTTCGTCACGCGTGTCTACTTCTGCGAAGCCGGCATTCATGAGTTTCGCCTTGAGGGCCGCGCCACTCACCCGCTTCCCGCCCTGGCTCAAACGTGGGATCATATACTGACCGCGGTCTATTATCCGTCGAGCTATGGCTGGGTCAGCCAGATCGCGCCGCTCCCGGGTAATAACCCGACCGCGATACCGATCGAGATCGACGATCCCCGTCAACCGGAACGCACCGGAACCGTCTACGATATGGATCTGCGTCACGAGGAAACGACTGCCGATGATTCTCAGCAGTGATAAAAGGCAGGACTGTCAGTACGGCTATTTCAGCAGCACCATTTTCTTACCAGCGACAAAGCCGCCCGCGCGAATTTGATAGAGATAGACTCCACTGGCCACGGTGCTGCCGTCGTTGCCTTTGCCATCCCAGGGCACTTCGTGAATACCGGCTTCAAAATTACGATTCACAATCGTCTTGACCGTCCTGCCCAGCGTATTGTACACAACAATTTCAACCTCGGCTGCTTCGGGCAAACTGAATCGAATAACAGTTTCGGCATTAAACGGATTCGGGAAGTTCTGGAACAGGGCATATGACTCCGGCACAATCGGCTGGGGATCAGGATTATCCGAAGGAGCTTCCACACGATAAATCTGCACCGCGCCACCATCGGAGGCTGCCAGGATCTCCCCTTCCACCGCTATAATGTTCGCCGGAAGCCCACCGTACTCCTCCAACGCCGGGAATTCGCCGTCAAGGCTAAACACACCTATCCCGTCACCGCCAGCCGTATAGAGTCTGTCGTTGGCCAGTTGTGCATCCACGACCGAAATCGGCAGGTCATCGCTATACCGGGGCAGCAATGTCCCTGTAGAATCGAGTTCATACACGATCATGGTCGTATTGGCGAATACGATTATCTGATTGTCACGACGGACGATCTCTGTCGGTACTTCCGGAAGGTCGGCACGTGCCAACTCGTGTACGGCGAAACTCGAGTCTATTCGGTGAACCCAGAGCTGGCGTTTCACGGTTCCAATTACAACGAGTGAATCCGATACGCTCGCGCATCCTATTCGCCCGTGCTGACCCCAGGCCGACTTTGGATCGATAACGCCTGAATCAGAAATCGTGTACGCCTGAAGGCTGTACTCGTTGACCGCAACCAGCGCCCGCAGCGTATCATGCATCGTCGTCGGAAGATAAATCAGGTCTCCAGCCAGCGTATCGGACAGGTGGAAGGTTCGCTCGATATAGAATGAATCCGGTTCAAGCGCGTCGAGAATGAAAGCTACTCGATTGAGTCCGCCATAGTACGCGATCAAACTGTCGCCGACAGTCAGCATGGTCCGGACATCGCCAAGCTCGGAAAACATCGTGTAGGCTAGCGTCGGCGCCAGCGAAGTGTCAAACGTATAGACATCGATCGGGTTGCTTCCGCCGCCGGTAAACAGGTGCCCGTCGCGGACCGAAAGCGCCCGAATCGGCCCCGCGCGAAACGCCGCCGGCTTCGGTTTGGTCGGATTTTCGATATCCACCAGAAGCATCCCGCCGTCAACCCGGGGCAAAACCAAATGCGGTCGGCCATCGAGTTCAAAGATGTCGCCATCGGGACCAACCTGATCGATCGGGAGTGTCGATCGCATGGCAAAATCATTCCGGTCAACGATCTCGATCTGACGCGGCGCTACCATCACAAGATGATTCTCGCTGACATAAACCCGCTGCGGCGGATCGATATCAACCAGCGAATCAACAATCTCATTGCCCCCGGGCCCAAACTGACCGATTAACACCGAACCATCGCGGGTAAGCATCGTCACGGTAGAATCGGTCCGAACGAAAGACCGAATCTGTCGCGGTGAGTAAAGATAGTCAATAAAGGAGGCGGCAACGGTACCGGCTGCGACATCCATTCGCATGACCCCGTTGTACTCGTCCAGCACGAATACCTCCGTCGCCTCTACATCAAGTTGCGTCATGAGGATCCCGACCATGCTGGAATCAAGGAACGTCGCACTGTTGCCGCTGCGCTGGAACTGCCAGACACCGTCAAACCAGGACGACACTAAAACGTCGTCGCCCATCACCGAGAAGTCATTGAATTGTACACCCGGATCAATCCGCCAGATTTCATCTAGCGTCGGTAAATTCGCGAGGTCATAACTGATCAAGCGATAGTCACTTGTCTTCACGATCAGCTGTCCGTCCATCTGACGAATCTGTACCGGCGTAAATTCGGTCTGGTCTACCGTTACCGTCTGGAAAGCCTCGACATCGTCGTTCCAGATACTGACCGCAATGCCGTTGGTTGAAATCGACACAGCGAAGCTATCCACTATCGTGACTGCCTCTACGCGGTTCCATAGCAGCGTGTGGAGGGGACCGTCGGATATCGCCGCCGATCCAACCGTCGGCAGCAGCAAGAGCAAGGATGTCACGGCGAGGAGTTTCTTCATTTGATCAGCAACATTTTCTTGGTTTTGACTTCGCCGTCAGCTTTGATACGGTAGAAATACACACCGTTGGCCAACGCCGAACCGTCGAACTCGATTTCGTGGTCTCCGGCCTCAAATCCACGATCAGCCAGCGTTGTCACTTTTTGCCCGAGTATATTGAAAATCTCGATCTTCACCTGTTGAGCCGACGGCAAACTGAATGAAATCACGGTCGACGGGTTAAACGGATTGGGATAGTTCTGTGCCGGCGATATCTCACTTGGCACGCTCAGGTCGAAATCGCCGCCGGCAACAGCACCCCGCCCGCTGGTTTTCACAATACCACTATTGTAGTTGTCCGCCATGAATCGGAAGGAGTTCGCGCCATCGTTATACAAAGCCGGGAAATCCCACACCAGCAGGTCGCCCCCGTCGCTTATCAGCGACAGTTCAACCAAACCATCGTTATCCGGATCATCGACCAGCGGCGCGTAGCGCGAAGAGGCCACGAGATTGTTGCGGGCCGGCGTCGCCTTGGGCCAGCCGTTGATCGGCTGCGCCGCGTTATCCAGGATGAAAAGCAGTTCAGGTCCGGTACCCGGCAGTAGGTAACCGGCGCGGAAGATAATCTCCGGCCGATCGTCGCCCAGTAAATTGGCAACACCCGGAGTCCCGAAAGTTGAATTCGGATCATAGAACGCCACACCCGCCGGTCGACCCGGCGGCGGGTCGACGTAAGGAGTTCCATCGGCCCGGTAGATAAACAATGCACTCACATCGTATTCAAAGTAAGTCGAGAGAATCTCCGGAATGCCGTCAAGGTCGAGGTCGGCCACTATCGGGTACGACGCCAGCCATCCGTTCCACAACGTATCAATCGGTACGACCCAGCTGGCAAAGTCCTGGTCGCCCTGTGTCTTTATAGTGATTCGTTGCTTTGGCGGTGAACTCAGATCGATCCCCGATGTAATGATCTCCGGATTGCCGTCCAGATCAAGGTCTGCCAAAACTGTTCCTGTAGCCTGCCGCATCACCTCCACTGTTGGCGATCCGGTACCAAACGCCGGCTGACCGTTGGCCCCCCGAAAAATCCCCAGGCCGGTGTAGGGTGCCGGCGAAGTAAACGAGGCAACAACTTCCTGGAGGCCATCACCTCGAAGGTCGGTCGAGGTCACAAACGGCGAGGTTCCCCCGCCCATACCAAACGCATTCGATATCCTGGCATCAAACTGCGCAAACAATTCGCGGGAATAGAAATACCGGTCTCCATTAAACCGATAACAAAGGAGCCGCCCCAGCTTGTTGATGAGCATGATCCCCGAATCCGGCACCGCCCCGTCGGGCGAACCTTCGCGAAGCTTCACTATCACCGGCTGCGGGTAGGCGTACTCGTACGGTATCGCACCAGTAAAACATTCTTGCGGCCAACCCTCGGCATACGTCCCGTCGTAGTTAAACACGTGAATGCCGTCGGCATTGGTAACAATGATCTCACCTTCACCGTCGCGGTCTACATCGTACACAGCCGGCACACATCGAACATCCTTACCGGGCAAAACCGGATATCCCGGCACTACCTCGCCGGTAGCCCCCTGGAATAGCGTTAGGCCCGATGTCGTTGCCACTGCCAGTTCCTTCAGCCCATCGCCGTTCAAGTCACATGCAATAGGACTCATGCCGGCTCGCCCCGGAAGCAGTCGCGGCCAGCCCTCGGCAAAACTCGAGTTCAGCCGCACTTGTGCTGAATCTATCTGCAAGCCCGTATCAAAATAGCCGAATAAGTATACCGTGAAACTTCCCGTGTCCGTTCCCGAAGCCGCCCAGTCGAACATAAGGGAGTCAAAGTACTCCGCCGTAGAAGAGAACAGACTCTTCACCGCGCCGTCCGGATCCCGATAGAGCAATTCCATCCGCTTGTAGTCCGGACCGAAGGCCGACCCGATCAACGGAATCGCATACTCGAATGCATCGCCGTTAATTGGCGATGTCAACTCCAGTACGTTTTCTCTCGAAAGCGTAACCGTCACCAGTTGTGAATATCCGTTGTCATCAGCCACCCGGAATGACACGAAACCATCAATTGTCGGATCACTGAACGTGTACAGAATTGAATCCTCCGGCAGAGAACTCCCGGTCGCCAGCGTTTGCCACGATGAAGGATTCAGCCCCAGCGCGTATTCGAGCGTCCAGGAACCGCTGTATCCGTTCGTTCCGGCTGCCTTGATCACGACGTCGCCGGAATGCCGGGACCGGTGTGTCGGTGCTGTCATATGGATGCCGCCACTCTGCACCAGCGCCACCGAAGACCCCAGGTTGAAATATCCCCAGCCGCTCAAACTGTCCGGTCCCGGCAGCGTATCGCCGACATTCAGCGGGTCGATGAGATCATCCGCACCCAACAATAACGCATCAATTACTTCATCTAACGAGAGATCCGGTTGAACCCCCCACAAATATGCCGCTCCGCCAACGATCATTGGTGTCGCCATCGAGGTCCCGTCGGACAGGTAATATTGCTCCTCAATGATCCGGACTTCAGGCTCCAGCACCTGCGGATGATCGTACATGTCCGTCCCCGCGCCACGAATAGACAGAATATCCAGGCCTGGTGCAGTAATATCGATATGCTCACCGACTGTAGAGAAATCAGTCACAAAACCGTCGGAATTCCCGGCCGCCACAATGAGTGTGGAATCGAGGTCAAACCCGGCCGGATAGAACCGGCTGTTGTCGCCGCTGTTGCCCGGAGCGATGCAGACCAGCACGCCATTCTTGCGCGCGAAATCCAGCGCCGCGTAAAGCACCTGTGACTGGAACAGCGTCCCCCAGCTTACGTTGATAACCCGCGCACCGTTGTTAATCGCGTATATCAAACCCTCGGCACCGATCGCCGACGTGCCGTTCGGACGAATCTTCACCGGCAGTATTGTTACCCAGGGTGCAATACCAACCGTACCCACACCATTATCCCGCGCCGCTACAATACCCGCGATATGCGAACCGTGGCCATCTTCATCGCGAGGGTCATTATCACCGATGGGATTCAGAAAATTGACCGTATCACCGGACACATCCCAACCGATGACATCATCCACATACCCATTGTGGTCGTCATCGATTCCGTTGTCAGGGATCTCATCGTCATTGATCCAAATATTCCCCTGCAGCTCCGGGTGATCCACGTCAACGCCGGTATCCACAATCCCGACGACCACTTTCGTTCGCTCGGCCGGCGGTGACAGGTATTCCGAGATCATATTGATATCCGCTCCGGGCGTTCCGGATTTCATGACCAGTTCGTCATTGTATGCGCCATCAACCCGCTTGATGCCGTAGTATTCCTGCCCCTCATTAATTAAGTACCACTGGTGCGAGAGCAGCGAATCGATCGGGATGTCGAAGAATTCGAGATAATAATCCGGCTCCACCCACTCGATATTTTCTTTACCAAGAAGTGAGATTATGTCCTGCTCGGACAGGCTCTGAACCGAAGTCGAGAAAGTGTAAATCCGGCTGATGTCGCCCACTCCCCGCAGACTTTGATCAAGTTTCGTCGCAAAAGCGGGGGCCAGACGGTCTTCCTTGCCGAGTGCCTGGTGCAATTGGATCGGGTCTGCCTGCTCACTCAACTTTACAATGAATCTTCCGGGGACCGGTCCGGAGCGGACCTGGCTGAAGGCGGGCTGCACTATGCCGGAGACAATCAGTGTCACTCCGGTCAGCACCAACAGCAGCTTCTTCATTCGTGAAATCCTGTTTCAATATTTATCCGAATCCGGCGCCGCCTGACGCACTCGAACATCTTCTCCCTGAATAACACTCGAAGGACCGATTTCGTTTAACCGACTTTCGCCCCTCTCCTCGCTTAATTTACCACATTTCAACGAGTTGTCAATATCGAACGAGCTCGCCGCAAGCCGTGCGAAATCTCGCGATGATCCGCCGTGACAGCTTGCGAATCCTCCCTAATCGCGGTATCTTGGCCCGACTTTCCAATCGATCAACAAAACCGGAAAGTCTCCGATATACAGTAAAATGCGATGTTTATATCAGCCGACCCGTTATGATTGATCCAGCTTATGTGTGGAATTGCCGGATTTTTTGAACTCAAGGAAGAACGACCGCCTGATCGGGACTTGCTCGGACGAATGGTCAATGCCATCCGTCACCGCGGCCCCGATGAGTTCGGGGCCTATTTCGACAATCGCTGCACTCTCGGGCAGGCCCGCCTTTCGATAATCGACCTCGCCGGCGGTTCCCAACCGATGTGCAACGAGGACGGCTCGATCTGGATCACATTTAACGGCGAGATTTTCAATTATGTCGAACTTCGCAAAGAGCTCATTGAACACGGGCACAGCTTCCGAACCCAGTGCGATACCGAAGTCATAATCCACGCTTTCGAACAATGGGGACCCGACTGCCTGCACCGGTTCAACGGCCAGTTCGCCTTTGTCATCTACAATCGCTCGGATAAATCCCTGTTCATGGCTCGCGATCGTCTCGGCATCCGGCCTTTGTTCTTCACGGTCAACGACGGGCGCCTGACTTTCGGCTCGGAAATCAAAGCCATTTTCTGCGATACCGCGATCGATCGCAGACTCGACCTGTGCGGGCTGGATGAAATCTTCACCTGGTGGACAACCGCTCCGCCTCGAACCGCCTTTGAGAACATTCACGAACTCGAGGCCGGTTGCTACGTGACCGTGCGCAACAACGACATCTCAACCACTCGCTACTGGACGATGAATTTCCCGGAGGAATTCGACCGCAAGCGCTCGGTCGATTCCTGGGCCGAGGAGCTTCATGCCTTACTGGTTGATTCGGTAAGGCTCCGGCTGCGGGCCGATGTCCCGGTCGGTGCCTATCTCTCCGGCGGCCTGGACTCGTCAGCCACCACAGCAATAATCAAGCTCTTCACCAACACCCCGGTCGAGTCGTTTTCAATCGCGTTTCAAGACAAGGCTTTCGATGAATCAGAATTTCAGGATCAAATGGCCTCTTTCCTCGGCACCAACCACCACCGCGTCACCTGCACCTATAACGATATCGCCGAGAATTTCCCCGCCGTCATCCGGCACACCGAAAGACCAATCGTCCGAACCGCCCCCACGCCGCTGTTTTTGCTCTCACGGCTGGTTCGGCAAAATGACTTCAAAGTAGTCCTGACCGGCGAGGGTTCGGATGAAATGCTCGGCGGCTACGATATATTCAAGGAAACGATGATCCGACGCTTCTGGGCCCGAAACCCTGATTCAACCTGGCGACCGGCCCTGCTGAAACGCTTGTACCCAACTCTGCCTATCACCGGCGCCCGCGCCAAATTCTATTTGGAGACGTTCTACAAGAAGGGCCTGGCCGACATTGATAAATTCTATTTCTCCCATACACCGCGCATCAACACTACCTCTGACGTAAAACTTTACTTTAATAAAGACACCCAAGCAAATGTAAAAGAATACGATGCAATTGCCGTATTTGGGTCAGACCTGCCCTCCGAATTTGCCCGCTGGCACCACCTCTGCCGCGCCCAGTACCTCGAGGCCCGCTCCCTGCTGTCCGGCTACCTGCTGTCGTCGCAGGGCGACCGGGTTGGCATGGCCCACTCTGTCGAGGGACGTTTCCCGTTCCTTGACCACCGCGTGGCCGAGTTCGCCGCAACCATTCCGCCCTGGCACAAGCTCTTTGGGTTAAACGAAAAGTACGTACTAAAAAAAGCCATGCGCCCGGAACTGCCGCCGGAAATCACCTCTCGGGTCAAACAGCCCTATATGGCCCCGGACTCCAATAGCTTTGTCCAGCCCGACCGACCGGAATATATCGATTATCTGCTGTCTGAGCCGGCTATCGCCCGAACCGGCGTCTTCAACCCTCAGGCAGTACAGAAACTCAGAGAGAAAGCCACGCGCCTCCAGCACGCCCATATGTCATTCAGAGACAACATGTCTTTCATTGGCGTTCTCTCCACACAATTGCTGATAAGTACTTTCATCGAAAACTGGCAGCCCGCTGACCCTGCCCCCCGCGAAAAGTTCGCCGTCTGGGAAGACCACGCCAGCTAACCCCGTCCACTTAAGAAAACCTCCCGATCATCCGATCACATCAATAGTACAACCGGACTTGCATTACAGAATGCGGTAAGCAGAATTACATCAGAGGAGGCGTCTTGGAAATCCGAAATCAACTACGAGCATTCATAATCGATAACTTCATGATCGGGCGCGACTCCGACGAGCTCAAGGATTCAGCCTCCCTGCTGGAACTGGGCATAATTGATTCAACCGGCGTACTGGAACTGGTAGGCTTTCTTGAAGACACGTATGGTCTTCAGGTCGAGGACACCGAGCTAGTCCCAAACAACTTGGACACGATTGAGAGTATTGAAAGGTACATCGTGCGCAAGACTGCCTGAGCCAGCTACTCTATGACCGACTCACTTTTCCCGAGGACGTGAGCTCCATTTCTTCCACAATCTCAATGAAGGTCGGTATCATCAAATTCTCTAAGTGTTGCCTGCAGTGCGCCAGTACTGCTTTACGATCAAGTGACTTACCCTCTTTTACCTGAATTTCTGCTTTAATTGCCTGCCCCTGTACCTCGTGCGGGACTCCGACCACCCGAACGTGCAGTACCTCTTCCATTAAATACAAAATGTCCTCGATTTCCTTCGGGTGAACTCGTTCACCGCGCACCTTAATTATGTCATCCTTGCGGGCAACGAAATACAGGTACCCCTCTTTATCCTGCCGGAATAAGTCTCCCGTATACAACACGCGCTCCCACGGATACGGTCCGGGTTTCAGACGTTTAGCGGTTGCCTCAGGGTCGCGCCAGTAACCCCGCATCACCGACCCACCGCGAACGACCAGCTCACCAACCTCACCGTAAGGGAGCTTGTTTCCATTCTCGTCCTCAATCCAAACTTCGGTATTTGGCATTGGAATACCCACTGAGGTTGGTTTCTCGGCCAACCGATCGGGCGGGAGATACGACACGCGCTTGCACTCGGTTAGTCCGTACATGGAGAAGATTCGAGCGTTCGGAAACGCCTTATGTAGTCGAGGAAGATACGCCGGCGAAAGCGGCGCCGCTGTATTCGACAAATAGCGAATCGACTCAAACTGCTCCTCCCCGAACGATTCCAGCTGGAGGAGAATGGCGATACCAGTTGGCACACAAGGCAGACCGGTCACCCGGTGTTTTCGAATCAGCTCCAGGATTTGGTATGGATAGCCAAATGTTCTCTCAAGCACAAGCGTCGCCCCCATATGCACCGTCATCAGCCACTGGTAAAGACCGTAGTCGAATGACATCGGAAGCATATTCAGGATAATGTCGTCCTCTTGATTCTCAAGATAGGTGGTGATCGAAGTCGCCGCCGAGACCATATTCCGGTGGGACATCGTGACGCCTTTTGGATCGCCGGTCGAACCGGACGTGTATATAATCGCCGCCAGATCGCCGTCGACCAGCCGCGGCAAATCAACTGTCCAGCCCTCGGAAGCGACCTGCCAGAAATCCCAGTTGTCACTGTCCTCGTCCGAGTCAACCTCAAGCAACTGTGGCTCAGTTTCCACCTCTGGTCTAATCCGGTCAAATGACTGTCGTTGCGCCCGGGAAAGCACAACAAACTTTGCCTGTGAATTGTTGAAAATATGGACCAGTTTTCCGGACTTCACCGACGGGTTGATGACCGAGAAACAGCCGCCTGCCTGAAGGACAGCATAGATCGCAATCGCGGTTTCCGGGCTGTTGCCCAGATACAGCGCAACCCGGTCCCCCCTGTTCAGTCCCCTCGCCACCAGCCACGAGGCAAGGTTCATGCTGTACCGCACGATGTCGGCGTACGTATATGTCTCGTCACCGAATATGAGCGCCGGCTTTTCGGGGGTTTGTCGACCGTGGTCGATAAGCTTTTGGTGTAAGAGCATACCGATCAGCTCACTGCATTATTGATACGGTATAGATTTAGTTCATTCTGTGGGTCAGCCCGGGATCCGCCTGAAAATAAGTACCTCGTGAATCCCTGACTGTGACGCCATCCGACCGTCCGACAAGGTCCGGCCGGGAGTGGATTCTCATCGCCACTGCTGTTCTACCAACTATAATACGAACAAAAACCGCACATCTATTGTTTCAATTCTCGTTGACAGCTTTCGAATCTACTCATATAATTGCCACCTTAGACCAGTGGCCAGTTGACCCCTTTTGCCCGGGTCGACGCTATGCAACATGAGACAAATCAACGATTTCCAGCGCCCGCAGCGCGGTATCCCGGAGGCAGAGGTGAGCGTAAAAGACGAACTTCGCGAGTTCATTACCGATAATTTTATGATTGGGCGAGACTCAGAGGAATTAACCGACAGCGGCTCCCTGCTCGAACTGGGTATTATCGACTCCACCGGCGTCCTCGAACTTGTCGGATTTCTTGAATCGGAATACGGTATCGAAGTCAAAGACGACGAGCTGGTGCCGGACAATCTCGACTCCATCACCCGCATTGAAAACTATGTCCGGCGCAAGAAAGCCTGAACTGGCCCGCTACTCTCGCGATAGTTTGCCTTCATTCCAACAGGTGTTTCTTGCTTGATAAGTACCGGTGATCAGCGTTATATTGCTGACAGCAACACACCGGCTGATCGACCGGTAAACAATGCCACCGGTCTGACCGATATACTGGATACCATGAAGAGCTCGACCTTTATCACCGTAGCAGCGCTGCTGCTGACAATCGCCACGATGGCGCCGGCCGAAACTATCCGGCCCACCGGCTCAGGCGCTATTAGCTCCTATGCCCTGTCAGATACCCTGATCAAGGTCGGCGGCACGCTGACCATCGAGCGCACATTCGTTGCCGGCGGCACTACGTCCGGCCTCTACTGGCAGGAGTCATTTCCGGACAGCACGGATATTCTCAGCTCCACGGTAACCATCAACGGTGCTCCGTATGCGCCGCTGATCCTTGGCCCGGACTTTGGCAGCCTCTTTCCCGGCACCAATACCTGGCGCTGGGTTATAGATTCACCGGACCCGGCTGAAAACACGACACGCTTACTGGCGCCCGGTGACTCCATACACCTGACAGTGCAGGTCCAGTGCAACGACATCGGCTACCACGAACTACCGCTACGGTCGACCGGCTTTTACAGCGGCGGCCAGGGATATTTTGCCGCCTCCGGTTCCGATACGGCCCATGTTGTCATCTCTCTCGATGTAGATGATGACCACCCGGTCAGCTTGCCGGCGGAATTCGCGATGTCCCGCGCCTATCCCAATCCGTTCAATGCGACGACCACGATCGCGTTTGCCGGGACCGGATTGCAGGACCAACGGTTGACCCTGCGTGTATACAATACGCTCGGCCAACTCGTGTACTCCAAAGAGTTCCTGAACCGACAGGACCAGGGCACTGTTACATGGAATACCGGCTCGAGCGTTGGATCGGGCATCTACTTGTATGAAATCTCGACCCAGTCTGCCGCCAGCCGCGGCAAACTGGTTTTGATTAAATAGCTGGAGCTTGCTAAAACCGTGGGCGCTATCTATACTGACCGTACCGCGGAACGGTTTCAAAAAACGGGGTGAATGACCCCTGCCGGTGAGAATACGATGATAAGACACATTACTACTATAGTCCTGACACTGGCCCTGCTGACCGGAGTGGTCGCCGCCGACCAGGTACGCATCTCCTTTATGTTTGTACACTACTCGGTCGGTAACCAGATAGTTCACGCTTACTGCGGTGCCGGCTACGATCGGCCCATTACCGACGTACTCGACACTATGACCGTTACCTATGGTACCGACACCGCCCGTATCGTCTTCCGCGACTACCATCTGAATTACTGGAGCAGCGGGCCGATGAGCGATACTGCCTATGACTGCGATGCCGAACCCCGCCTTGGCGGCTTCAGCTACGATCTGCGCTCGGCCAGCTACGACCGAACCAAGATATGGAACAGTTGGGACGGCGTGACCAACCAGTACGCCGGCTTCGTGAAAGAATTCTTCCAGGTACCGGATAAGGAAAACCAGCAGTTCTGGACCATGTTCACGCAACACGACCTTCCCGGAATCTCCGGCGGTACGGTTACCGAAGATTTCGACATGATCATGATCAAGAACCCGTTCATCTGCTGGTCATACATGGATCAGGCCCAGGCCGACAGCATCCGTAAATTCTACGAGATAGTTCGGGACTCAGCCGCCAACCATCCGGAAATTCAGCTTTGTTTTGTATTCGGCACCCCCCGACTGCTGTATGATACAATCGATGACTCGGCGCAGGCGAAGATCACCTGGGACCTCGTCAACTGGTTCGCCAGTGACAGTTTCTTTTTTCACAGCAACACCGGCTCGTACAAGAATCTCTGGACCTATGACTCATACCGACCTCTGTGCGAAACTTCGCCTGACAGTATTAACCGCTATTGCCTGAAAACCGCCTATTCAGCCAGCCCCGGTGACTCGCACCTGAGCCCGCTTGGCGGACGCACCGCTCAAGACAGTCTGGTGTCGTTTATTCGCCGGGCGGCGTATGACATTCTGGTCATCAAAGCCAATGCCGTGACTCGAGAAGATATCGATCAGAAAATAAAGCAGTTTCGTGAGGGCACCGCCACTGAAGCGGAAGTGTTCGAGCTTATCCGACGATACAACGAGGGCACCTAACCCATGCGGGAGAGGTCCACAGGAACGTAACAAACATGAAGCACCTGATTAAACGGCTGGTCCTCTGGGTTAGCTATCTCTTTACATCACCTCTGATCCTGTTGACATGGCTGGAAGCATCGGTATCTACCGGCGCCCGTATATTCGGCGCCTGCAAAGAACTGCTCGCCGGAATACCCACGCCGATTGGTGAATACGCTCGCCTGGCCTTCTATCGCGCAACCTGCGACGAGATTGCTGTCGACGTACGCTTCATGTACAACTCGATGGTCGCCCGTCGGCATGTCTCTATCGGACCCGGCACGGTGGTAGGTGCCTTCTCCCTGCTTGGCAACTGCCGTATCGGCTGCAATGTCCTGATTGCCGCCCAGGTATCTGTCCTGTCAGGAAAGTACCTTCACGGACGCCCCGAAGATCGAGCTCAGGGATGCGATGATCTTCGTTTTGACAGCCTACGCATCGGCGATGGTTCCTGGATCGGTCAGGGATCCATCCTCATGGCCGATATCGGCGAAAACTGTACCGTCGGCGCCGGCAGCGTAGTACAACGCGATGTGCCCGACGGTGCGACGGTGATGGGCAACCCGGCCCGCAAAGTAAGTTTAGAAATGGCAGCGAAAATCAGCGCCAAAAACTCAGAGTGAACAATGCAGACAATATTGAAAATCGTTCTTGTCGGCTCCATCCTGCTGAACATAGTCGCAATCTGGGGTTTCTTTCATTACATCCGCTATGGCGGGTCTCCACTTGGTGAGATAAAACGAATGCTGACCAGCTCAACTGACCAGCGGGTCCGTTCCATCCCGTTTACGGAAGAAAACAACCTGATTAAACAGAAGCTGGCGGCCGAAGGGCGCGACCCCAAATCAGTTGTCTTTTTTGGCGCGTCCATAACCAATCGATGGGACCTGGAACGGGACTTCCCGCACGTCAACGTCATCAATCGCGGGCTGGGCGGTCAACTGGCCGGGCGCATGCTGGATCGATTTCATCGCGACGTCATCGAACTCCAACCGCAGGCGGTCGTGATCAAATTCTGTTCTATCAACTTCCGGCCCCACACGGCCACGAAGCAGCTACAGGACATAATGACCATGATGGTGGACCTGGCTGAGAAACACGATATCACGCCGATTGTCGCAACCGTGATCCCTGCGGCCAAGGCCGAGGCGCATATTGGCACCTACCACGTCGCCGACAGCCTCAACTCGTTTAACGCCTGGGTCCGAGAGCTTTCGGCTCACCGTAATCTGGCTCTGATCGATTATGCCGAGGCCATCGCCGATGACGAGGGCTACCTGCCCCGGTCCTGCTCTACCGACCCCGTCCACGTAAATGAGCGCGGCTACGGTGTGTTAGCGGTGGCAGCCCGACCGGTTGTCTACAAGGTGCTCAATGTCACCGAGTCGGCAGCAAGGTCCGAGAGTTAAGCCAGAAAATGTCAGGAGGACTGCGCGGGAAAATGTATGATAGATCGATCGACCGCCGCTCGGGAGCAGGCATCATCCGTCGGCTGGATGACCTCGGTGCTGTCCGGGATGAATGGAACGAACTCCATCGGCGACTCCCGCACCCCTCTCCGCTTTCTTCGTACGAGTATGCCCGACTCCGCTACCGAATGTTCTTCGATCCCGAGCAGGTACGCCTGTTTCTTATTACCGAGGGCAATCGGACCCTGGGACTCGCCCCCATGCTTTTACAAAAAGAGCACGGCCTCAAGCTGCTGACACCACTCACCAACCCGTTTTGCCTGCATGGTGAGCCGGTCGTCAAACCGCAGCATACCGCCGAATTCGCCCACGAACTCACGCTGCGCCTGATCGACGATGCCGACGAATGGGACGAGATCGATCAGAAGTTCACCTACTCCTTTGATTATCAGCAACCAATACTCGATTCGAAGATACTGGAGGACCACCACCTCCGGACTGTCAGTAGATCCGAGCCGACTTATATCGTAAGACTCGATCAGTCTTTTAATGACTATTGGGGGCATATCCTGTCCAAACAGATGCGCAAAACCATCCGGCGGTCCCGAAGGAAACTCGAAAAGAAGGGCGACCTGCGGTATGTCCACTATCGCGGCGAAGAAGCCGTTAAACTCTGGCCGACGTTTGTGGACCTCGAACACAGCGGCTGGAAAGGACGCAATCGCTCGTCCATCGCCGCCAGCGGCGAGGCCACCCGAAGGTACCACGAAGAGTTCGTCCGTCTGCTGGCTCGATACGATGCTCTGCACCTGTTCTTTCTCATGCTTAACAATAAACCGATCGCCGGTCGCTTCGGCTATGTGGATAATTGCATCATTCACTCGGCAAAAACTGCGTACGACGAAAATTTCCGAAAAGAATCGCCGTCGCATCTTCTTTTTGCGTCGATCGTTGAAGACCTGACAACCAACTTTTCCTATCTGACAAAGCTGCATCTCTTCCCGTGGGATTCCGGTCACAAATACCGTCTGGCCTCCCACGACGCCGAGGTCTATGAAACACTGGTTTTCAACCACTCACTGCGCGGCGCAATCGCCGGCAGTGTCATCAGCCTCAAGGAGCGCCTGAAGGCGTACCCGTCTCTGAAAAAGATCGTGGAAAAAATGCCGTTACACTGAGGCAGAACGACCTTAACGGAAGAAACGTTAGTCGGTTGCAATCAGCCAAATGAACTACCGAATTGAAGCTATAGACGACCTTGACTGCTTGCGAAATCATGCCACCGCGTGGGACAGCCTCGCTTTCAATGCGCCGCACCAGTACCCGACCCTTTCGTACGCGTGGATAAGCGCCTACTTGAAGCATCGGCTTCCGGTCAACAGTTACTGGCAAGTCCTCACAGCTTTTGATGACGCTCGGCTGGTCGGCGTTCTCCCCCTGGTCATCTCCAGAGAACGCCGTCTGATGTCCCGGCAAACTGTCATTTCTCCCCCGGCCGACCTGCATACAATAGCAGCCGATGCCGTCGTCGATACCTCGGCCGGCACCGAGATCTATGATGCCATATTTGAGTATCTGGAAAATGGGTTTAGTGACTGGTCCGAGCTGAGGCTCCCCCATCTTCCGGAAAACTCCCCGACAGTAGCCGCGCTTGATGCCCGGTCGCGTCTGATAGTCTGCAGTCAGCCGGATGATCACGCCCATATCATTGACGCCACCGGTGATTACGAACAATATCGCGCCGGCTACTCCAGAAACTTTAGATCAAATCTCCGCAAAGCCGCCAACAGGCTGGCCAAGCTAGGCTATCACACATTTTCCGATTCATCATCCCCTGACACGATTCAGCAAGCTGTCTCTGACTTTGCCAAAGTTGAAGCTTCCAGCTGGAAAGGCGTCCACGGAAGCGCGGTCGGTTCCTCGGAGAACCTCAAAGCTTTCTACGGTGAAGTATGCAGCAACCTGGCAGCCCAGGGCCGGTCAAGATTCACTTTCCTCCGCGTAGCCGATGACTTGGCCGCCGGACTTATAGCTTTCCGGACCAACGACACCGTTGTCGCCTGGAAAGTAGGCTACAACGAAAAGTTCGCCCGCGTATCCCCGGCCCTTCTGTTGCTGGAACGGCTCGTCGAGGTCTGCTTTAACGACCCGGACATCAAAGAAATAAACCTTGTTTCCTCCGGTGCCTGGCACAAACCTTTAGCCACGGGTAGTCGTGCCTATAAATCGATCTGGGCCTACCCTAGACGCCCTGCCTCGCTGCTCTTTGGGGCACTCCCGCGCAAGCTGTACGGGAAGATTCGCAGGCCGGACGCACCATAAGTTGAACCTGAAAACGCAAGCCCACCCGTCGAGGAACAATAGATCATGGCCGCAACTTACAAACGTCTTCCCGCACTTCCGTCCCTTTCTCCCTGGCGTTTGGTCTCGCGCGGGAACAGCAAATGGAGGTCACATTATCCATTCAGCAGCCCGGATTCGCAGATTACGCTGTTGGCCAGGGTCGCCCTCTATCACGGCCTCCGGGCGATGGATCTTCCCGACAAGCCGGTCGTTCTTGTACCCAACTACCACGAAGGCGTCGAAATCGATACGCTGCTCGCTTTTGGCGCCCGGCTTATCTATTACCGTGTTAATCATGACCTGGATATCGATCTTGAGGATGTCAAATCCCGGCTCACGGACGACGCATCAATCCTGTATGTCATCCACTATTTCGGTCGTCCCCAGCCGATGAAAGACATAAGCGCCTTCTGCCGTGAGCAAAACCTGAGACTGGTCGAGGATTGCGCGCTCTCCCTTTTCAGCCGAACCGAATCCGACTGGCTCGGCAGTTTTGGTGATCTTGCCATTTTCTCCGTGCACAAGACCTGCCCGGCTCCGGGCCTCGGTCTGCTGCGAGCGTCGTACACCGTGCAATTGCCGGAAATGGAGCCGGTCCCGTCCAGGACGACCGTTGTCCACACAGCCGACTTGTTTCGTCGTCACGTTCGCGGTGGTCCGTTTGCGTTTATAGAGGCCTGGTTGACTGCACTCCGACGTCTGGTAACTCGAACCACCACGCTGGATATCCAGGAAGATATCAATCCCGAGGAAGGCCAGTGGGATGACCGGTTGATCCGGCTGGCTCCGTCCACGTTCTCGTTCCGGCTTATGAACTACGTGGATCCGGAGCGGATTATTGCAGCCCGACGCCGGAATTATGAGATTCTCGCTGATCGGCTCAGTGGGCGCCCGGAGGTCCCGTTGCCTGATCTCACGGAGGGCCAATGCCCTTTGTTTTTTCCGATTCTTGTCGATCAAAGGGAAAAGATGCAGAAACGACTGCACCACTATGGTGTAGAATCGATTAAATTCTGGTCCACTATTCACCCGACCTGCCCAGACGATTTCGGAAGGGATGTCGCCGCCTGGCGTGACGGTTGCCTCGTGCTCGGCGTCCACCAGGGACTCTCCAAGAATCAGATGCACGCCATGGCGGGAATCGTCGAGCGCGTCCTGAGTGAATTCGACCAGTCCGGCCAACGGAGCGCCTGAACAGATGAGCGAACTGACTGTCACCACGATCATACCGACGTACGACCGCGCCGACCTTCTGCCACGAGCCCTCGACTCTGCTATCGAAAACAGCCGGGAGTCCGATGAGATTATCGTTATCGACGATGGCTCGACCGACAACACGCGTGAGGTTCTCCAACCGTATCTCTCACGCATCCGATACATCCACCAGGAAAATCGCGGCGCCGGAGCAGCCCGCAACCACGCCATAGCCGAAGCAACCGGAGACCTCATTGCCCTGCTGGACTCCGACGATGCCTGGATACCGGGCAAGCTCGAACTCCAGCGAAGGCTCTTTCAGTCGCAGCAACAAATACTCTACTCCTTCACGGATTTCACGTCGCGGCTGGCCGACGGCACTCTCGTCCGAAAAGCGCTGCAGCAGTGGGTAAAAGACAAACGCCCCTGGTCTGAAATCTTCGATTCCCGCGCTCGCTATTCCGACCTGGCCCGGCTGCCGGAGGGCAGCGAGGATTTCGATGTCTATATCGGGGATATCAACAAATACGCCGTCCGTTCCGGTTTCGTCAACACCGACACGCTCGTCGCGCGGCGAAAAGAGGCTGGCGACGCGCTGCAGTTTTTTGAAGACGTCCCCCTGTATGAAGAGCAGCTTTGCTACGCACGGCTGGCCGCCAAAGGACTGGCCGCCTTTCTGGATATCGAACTGGTTCGGCACTTCAGCCACCCCGGCCCGAGGCTCACTGATGCCGATGCTCTGGTCGAAGCCTCGACCCGGATCGAAATCTCCCAGCGCATCTGGGGATCCGACCCGGATTACATTGCCAAATACGGCGACTTGTACCGTCAGGTTGTCAATGAAAACCGGCAGAAACGCGCGGCGGCACTCATATCCTTGGGTCGGACTGCGGAGGCCCGCAAGGAACACCGGAAAATGCAGTCGGTACCGCTCTCGCACCGACTCATAGGGCTGCTGCCCGGCCCGCTCGCCAAAGCGATCGTCGCTGTGCGACGATCAATCCGCCTTGGTGGAATATCATCATGACCGAGCAGACCGCCACAGCCTCCCGACCGGCGATCTCAGTGGTCGGCCAGTTCTTCCGGAACGTTGCCACAATCTACTTCGGCATGATCGTCGGGTTCCTGATTACGTTTTTCTTTACGCCGTACCTGGTCGGGAAACTCGGTAAAGACCTCTACGGTATCTGGCAGCTCGCTTTCCAGATCCTGGTGTATCTCGGCATGGTCGATGTCGGAATGAAGCAGGCCATTGTCCGCTACATCTCCAGGCACTACGCCAATCAGGAGTGGGTCGAGTTAAACGAAGTCTTCAGCTCGTCGGTCAAAATCTACTCGATCATTTCCGCCACGGTTGTCGTAGTCTCGCTGGTTATCGCCTACGGACTCATCGGACGCTTTTCCATCCCGGACGAACTCGTTCAAACCTCGCGATACGTTTTCCTTCTCCTGGCTCTTGACCAGGTCGTTACGTATTTTATGATCCCCTTCACCGCCCTCGGCGCTTTCCATCGTTTCGACATCAGTAACGGGATACGAATCGCCCGTCAGGTGCTGCAAACCGTCGGCATTATTTTTATGCTCGAAATGAACTATGGAATGCTGTACATGGCTGCTGTTGTCACCGCCACCGGAATTCTCATGAATCTGAGCATGAACTGGTTTCGGGTGGCTAAATTCCCGGAGATGAAATTCTCCTTCAAGGCGATCAAAACCGCGAGAATCAAGTCAATGTTCGGTTACAGTGTGGTGTCGTTTCTCATGGTGGTCGCCGGAATCGTCATCTTTCAGACTGACAACATAGTCATCTGGATGTTCATCTCACCCGCGGCTGTCGCGGTATATTCAATTGGCTCGGCCCTGGTTAACCAGCTTCGAGCTGTGGTAGGTATAGTTGCCACTCCGCTGGTACCGACCATCAGTCATTACGAGGCCCGGGGAGAATTCGAGAAAATCAATGAAATCTACCTGACCTCGACACGATACCTCTATTTCATCTCGACCTTCGTCGGCGTTTCTTCTTTCCTGTTCGCCGGACCGTTTATCCTGCTCTGGGTTGGTCCCGAGTTCACCCAATCGATCCTCGTCGTCCAAATCCTCATTATCGGCGCCGCCTTACATCTTCCCCAGTCAATGGCCAACTCAGTGCTGATGGGGATATCCAAACATCGGGCGGCCCTTTATGTGCTGGTGGCCGAAGCGATTGCAAATATCGGGCTTTCGATCGCCCTGGTGACCCTGACTGACCTTGGCATCATCGGTGTCGCACTCGGCACAACCATTCCGCAGCTGCTTATCTATAGTATCATCTACCCACTCGTCTATCACCGTACTGTAAAGGCTGAGTTGAAACTGTTTTACCTGACCGCCCTGCGATCGATCATAATCGGCCTCTCTGTCACAATCCCGACCGTTTGGGGTATTGTTCACCTTCTGCATCCGGACACCTGGATGATCTTCTTCGGCGAGGTATTCCTTGTCACACTGGCTGCGGGCCTGGTCTTCTCCGCATTTGTCTTGAAACCAAATGACCGGCAACGCATTATAGATAAAGTCAAGCAACGATTGAACCGGATGGCGCCGCCACCAAAAAACGAACCGCCTGAAAACAAAGGCAGCTGACCGATGGCCAACCGTACCCGCAGCTTCATCAAAGAGCACCACATCTGGTGGCTGGCACTCCTTGTCGCCGCCATCGGTATCGGCCTCGCTACGCCTTTTATCAACCCGATCTTTCCGGTTGTCGGAGTACTGTTTGTAGTCAATCTGATCGTTATCATGAAATACCCCACCTGGGGACTGCTGCTCTACCTGTTCGTGTTCCTGTACCGCCCCGGTGAGGTCTATCCCGCCCTGAACGCCCTGCGTCTGGAATTCATGCTCGGCGGCTTCGTCCTGGTCGTGCTTGTACTGCACCAGTTGATTCGAACCGGCAAAATCAAGCTGCCCACCGACCGTACGACCCTTTGGCTGGCTGGATTTATGGTTGTGATGGCACTATCAATCATCACCTCGTTCGAAAAAACCCAGACTTTTGAAATGACCAAGGAGTTCCTCAAGACGCTGGTGTTTTACTACCTGATTGTCGCGCTCATAGTCGATCGAAAACGCTTTGTCGCATTCATATCCGTTTTCGTCCTGATGATCGGTAAGATTGCATTCGATGCCCTAAAACTTTACATGTCCGGCGGTTTTGTGCACACGATGGGAGTAGATCGCCTGACCGGCACCACATCTGCCGGAGGCGACCCAAATGCTCTCGCGGCCACGATGGCCATCTCGATCCCTGTCGCTGTCGCTGCCGCGCTGTATTTCCGTTCGAAACTGGTGCAGCTCGGCCTCTGGGGGCTCTCCGCCGGCATGGTCTACCTTATTGCTATTACCGGATCTCGCGGCGGGTTGCTGGCATTCCTTGGTGTCCTCGTCGGTGCTTTCCTGTTTGCCAGGCAGAAGGCCCTGGTAGCAACAGTCGCGATTGTAGTCCTTGTCGGCGGCTGGTTCATGCTGCCCGACCAGTATCAGGATCGCTACGCCACGCTAGTCGATGCGGAAGACATGAATGACACGTCTTCCGGTCGAATTGATATCTGGGAAGCCGGGCTCAGCATGATTGTCAATCGACCCATCCTCGGCGTCGGCGCCGGTGCGTTCCGCTGGGCTGCCGCCTCCGGCGCCTTTGGCTATGGACGCTTCATGCAAGCCCACAACCTCTTCATTCAGATTGCCGCCACCACCGGCCTTATCGGTCTTTTTGTCTGGCTTGCCTTTGCCTACAATTTCTACGGACGATTACGACGGATTCTTACCGACGCTCCCTTGAACGACGAAACCCGATGGATGACCATCTTCGTAAAAGCTTTTATCGTGTCACTGATTGCCCTCTTTGTGTCAGGGCTGTTCGGACACAACCTGTACAGATACAATTGGTACATGCTCGCCGGACTTACTCTCGCCCTTGACAACATGCTCGACCTGCGTCTTCGCCGGATAGCAAATCAAGAGCAGTCCCGACTCGAAACGGCCGTCGATGACCCCCAAACCGCAACCGCCGGCGCCTGAGATATCCGTTTATGAGTACCTATACTTTTATATACGGAATGTATCAAAGGCTCAAGGGGCTCGCCCGGGGCGATAAGCAGTACTACTGGTACCACACGGCAGCCACGGAACAATGGCTTTCAGACAATGAGTTGCACCAGATACAACTTACTCGACTCAATCGGCTGGTTCGCCGGAGCATCGAGAACTCAAGCTTCTACCGAGAGCGCCTCGGCTCCCTGGTCAAGCCTGAAAGAGGCCTGACCAGCCTCGCCGACCTAAGCCGCCTCCCTCTCCTGACTCGCGAAGATATACAGGAGCATGCCGATGAAATCCTGATCCCGGTAGATGATACCGTCTACGCCGACTCGTCCGGCGGCTCTACAGGCAAGCCTGTAAATTTCTACCACGATAAACATTACCGCCACTTCGCCAATGGTCTGCACCGGCTGTTTCTCTCGTGGCTGGAACTCTCCGATGGCGACAGGACTGCCGTCTTCTGGGGAGCCGACCGTGACTTTGGGGAAATGTCGTGGCGCGACAAACTCCGCTCGAAACTCGACCGTGTCATGGCGCTCAACTCGTTTAACGTCGATGACGACACCATGAAAGCATTCTTAGAGAAGCTCCAGCACTTCAGCCCGACGTATATTTACGGCTACGCCTCTTCACTGGAACTTGCCGCCCAACACATCCTGCGCCACGAAATAAAAATACGGCCCAAAGCCGTTCGCTCGTCGGCAGAAATGCTGTATGAGAACCAGCGCGAGCTTATCGAGAAAGCCTTCGACTGCAAAGTATACAACTTCTACGGTTCCCGCGAAGTCAACAACCTGGCCGCCGAGTGCCCGGCCGGCGAAGGGCTCCATGTTATGGCTTCCGGGCGCATTGTCGAAGTTGTCGACGAAACCGGGCGGCCCCTCCCCCCGGGCGAAATCGGCTATCTCGCCGTCACGGACCTGACCAACCTGTCATTCCCGTTTATTCGGTACATCATCGGCGATATGGGGTCCCTGCGGTCCGCGCGTTGCTCCTGTGGACGAAATTATCCGTTGCTGGAAAACATCGCCGGACGCGCATCAGACATTATCACGATCGGCGGCAAGTACATCCACGGCGAGTACTTCACGCATTTGTTCTATGGCATGCCCGCCGTACGGCAGTTCCAGGTAGTACAGGAGGAGCCGGACCGTATCGTCATAAAGATCGTTGGTTCAAACGATGCCGTAGACTCCGATGATATTACTAAGAAGATCCACCAGCGTGTCGGTCAGCCAATTACCGTTGATATCGTGTTCGTAAAAGAGATTCCAACTCTCAAATCGGGTAAGTACCGGTTCACCGTCAACAAAACCGTAGCTGGACGGTCGTAGAAAGATAGTATGTTTTTCATATCTGTAACATCCCTGACGGAAAAAGAGAACGCATCGGGGGCTGCTATCTCAGGTATTCGAATCCGGCGAAGCGATCTTGCTGTCGATGCCGCCGTCTCGTCGCCCTACGGCTTTGCCTTCGAGGACGGCAATTTCTTTGTCGCCGGGGAGTCTATCGGCCGAATCGATGATCACCAGATCCGGTCTGAAATTCGAAGAGCCCTTGCTGATCCTGACGGAAAAACGATGCCGCCGAGCAACCTCCTGTCTCTGGTAGCGGTAGACTTTTCCCGTGGTGAAACGATTGCCCTGAGCAATGTCAGCAGTTGCCGGCCACTCTATTACCACATTGAGACCGGGCGCGCCATGTTCTCCAGCCACATTCGAAAATTCCGTGAAGCCGGCCTTCGGCTCCGCCTCAACGACAACATCCTTGCCGAGGTGCTCGTCTATAGATTCGTCACTCCACCGGCCACTCTTATCGACGGTGTCAGCGAACTTGCCGGCGGGCAGCGACTCCGGCTGGACAAAACCGCCCCGAACGGATTCCGTACCTCGATGTGGCCCTTCCCCTCTCGAAGCCGAAGCGATGAAGACAAAACTCCCCCGGTAGAACGCTGCCGCCAGATACTGTCGGACAACATAGGCAGCGTCCTTGACTCATACAAAAAGCCGGGCGTACTGCTGAGCGGCGGCCTGGATTCCTCGCTTGTGGCAGCGTTGGCTGTTCAAACTCAGCCGGATACGAATTCCATTTCCTCGAGCTTTTCCTTCCTGAATCCCGCCGACCAGGAAACCGGCTACGCTACCAGCATTGCCGAAAGCCTCGGAATGGACCACGCCGTTCACGCCGGCACCGAAGAAGGATATCTGCGCAGCCTTGTACACGCGGTCTACGCCGCTGAGGAACCAGTGCATCACCTGCAGTCGGTCATGCTTCACCTCTTATTCGAAGAAGAAGGCTCCCGAAGTAACGACGTGCTGCTCTGTGGCGAAGCCGCCGACGGCCTCTTTGGGAACGATTCTCATCAAAAGCTCTTCAAATATCGCACTGCGCTCGCCGCTCTAGGTATACCAGGAGTACGCCACCTCAGCAAGCCGCTGATGAAACTCCTCGGCCGGAAAGACCCGCGTTTCGACTATTTCAGCCGGCAATTCGATCGGAACCAGTCATCGGACGACCACCTGCTCTGGTCGCTCGGGCAGTTTACCCCGCCGGAATTAGTGCGAGAATACTTTGGCACCAGCACCGATAGTATTACCGATCGAAGGCGCGCCCTCATGGAACCATACGCCGGTCGCTCCCTGCTTGATCAAATTTCCATAATTACCTTGCTCTGCGAGGGCTTCAAAACAATGACCATCTGGAGCAAGCTGGCCGAATCCTCCGGCCTGGCCCTGCACTACCCCTTTCCCGACCGCGATCTGATCGCCCACATCCTGTCAGTGCCGTGGGAAACAAAGCTTCAGGAGCCGAAACACATCGTCCGCCAGATACTGCGCGATTCCGGCATCCGGGAACAGTTCATTACCCGCCCAAAACGAAGCTTCGGATTTCCGCCGCAGTATTGGGCCCTGCCGGATACACTGCTGCAGCCGGTCGTCGACATGGCCGCCGATCTCTTCGGCGACGAAACGCTGCAACGTCTGCAAACCGGTGACATGGGCAAGGCTATGGCACTGTGGACATCGATAAACGTTTTCCTCGTGAAAAAGCTCATCGTCGACGGCACCGATCCGAATGCGCTCGCCGACGAGGTACTCCAGCGCCATCGCAGCCGGAAAGAGGGGTAGCGGCGTGAAAATCCTCATTCTCGACGAAGAATTCCCGTGGCCGCTGAACTCCGGCAAACGCATTCGGAGCTATAACCTGACTAAGTACATTGCCGACCGGCATGACGTCCGCTACCTCGCCTATGGTCTGCCCTCGCAGGACAGCTACGGCGCCATTCAGGAGATCGGCGCCAAACCGGTCCCGGTGCGTCGACGCATCCCAGTCAATCACGGCCCCATGTTCTATCTGCGGTTGCTCATGAATCTGCTCTCCCCTTACCCCTATATAGTTGACCGCCACCGCTCCCGAAAATTCGCAGCGGCCTTTCGCGAGCAGATGGAATCCTTCCAACCAGATCTCATCCTGTGCGAATGGACCCCGTACGCTGTCTTTACCCAGTCTGTCCACGGCACTCCAGTTGTCATCTCAGCACACAATATTGAGGCCGACATCTGGCGGCGTTATGCTGAAAATGAAGAAAAACTCCTTCGGCGGCTGTACATAGCCCTTCAATGGAAAAAAGTCCGTCATTTCGAGAGCACCGTTTTTGACAGTGCCTCCGGCATCACGACCGTCTCCTCCCTTGATGCCGCCCAGGCCAGACAACTGGCCGATCGGACACGAATTGAGGTCGTCGACAATGGCGTGGACCTCGACTTTTTCAAATCCAACGCTCGAAAGCCCCACTCCGGCCGGATAGTCTTCACCGGTTCAATGGACTGGCGCCCAAATCAGGATGCAATGAAATACTTCGTCCGCGAGATCTTTCCCCTGCTCAAATCGAGCGAGGAACCTGTCGATTTCTACATTGTGGGCCGCAATCCCTCGCCCGACATTGTCGCTCTTGGCGCCGATAAGGACATTACCGTGACGGGCGAAGTCGATGATGTTCGACCGTACATGGAAGAGGCCTCCGTATATGCCGTTCCCCTGCGCATTGGCGGCGGCTCCCGCTTAAAAATCCTCGAGGCGCTTGCCATGGAGCAGGCCGTTGTGACAACCGCCATTGGCGCCGAAGGCCTCGAAGTCGAACCGAATCGACACGTGCTCATTGGCGACAGTCCGGAAGACTTTGCCGTCCAGATCCGTCGCCTCTTTAAAGACCCTGAACTCGGCAAAAATCTCGGCCGGTCCGGACGTCGGCTGGTCGAGCGCCGCTACGGCTGGGAAGCCCTCGGTGGCCGCCTGGACCACTTTCTCAAAGATATGGTGGCGAAAAAATGAAGGTCATGCACCTGCGCAGCTCGGAATTCTTCGGCGGCCCGGAACGAGCCATCCTCGGGCAGTGCCGCAGCCTGCAAAAGGCCGATCTTCACTGTGTCTCGTTCTCCCGTGACGGTCAGCCCAACGACTTCCTGAAAAACTGTCGATCAATCGGAGTCGAGACGTCGGTGATCGAAGAGGGCTTCCCTGGCGATTTCCGGGTCATTCGCAAGATCCGTGACCTGATTCAAACACACCAAACCGATCTGATTGTAACCCACGATTACAAGTCGAATTTTTACGGCTACTTCGCCGCCCGCCGGGCCGGCATTCCGCAGGTCGCCCATTTTCGCGGTCGGACGACTGAAGACACCAAAGTGAAGCTCTACAACGCCATCGATAACGCGATGCTCAAACGCATCCCGCATGTCTTTGCTGTCTCGGAAAACTCCGGCCGCCTCCTGGCTGACCTCGGCGTCCCGAAAGAACGCATCCATGTCGTATTCAACGCCTTCGACCGCAGTAAACTCGGCGATGAGCCGCCAGACCGCAGGCCGCTGGAGCCGCCTTTGAAAATCGTCACCGCCGGACGCCTCAGCCGGGAAAAGGGCGTCGATGTCCTGCTGGAGGCGCTCTCTCGCGTTCCCGACAGCGTTCCGCCCTGCGAGGTCCATATATTCGGCAACGGCCCCGAACGGCCCATGTTGGAATCACAGATTGACCGGCTCAGTCTCAGCAACCGGGTGAAACTCGAAGGCTTCGTACCCGACCTCCTGCCGGTATTCCGCGACATGGATTTCATGGTCCTTCCCTCCCGATCCGAGGGTATGCCAAACGTCATTCTTGAGGCCTGGTCGCAGGGTCTCGGCGTGCTCTCGACCGCTGTCGGCGGCGTCCCGGAAATGATCGACGACGGCCTCAACGGGTTGCTGGCCCGTTCTGAGGATCCCGAACACCTTGCGGAAAAGATCACTGAAGCCCTTCATGACCCGGAACGCATGAATGAATACGGTCGCCGTGGATTTGCCCGGCTCGTGACCGAATATACATTTGAGAAACAAGCCGAATTGTTGTATGATTTGTACCAGAGAATGTTGACAGACGACCAATGACCCGGACATGGACGACAACCAGGCAGGCTGGAAAGGACTCTCAGGTGGTCACCGAACCGATTCCTATTGCATATCTGATTAATAACTTCGGTAAAGGCGGCGGTACCGAAAACCAGCTCGGCCTGCTCATTAAGAACCTCGATAAAACCAAGTTTACGCCGCACGTTTTTGCCCTGCAGACATACTGGGAAGACGCCAAGTTCGATCTCGAAATCCCGGTCGAACACCTCAACGTCGACAAACTCGCCTCGGCCAGCGGACTTCGCGCTTTCTTCCAGTTCCGTCGCCGCCTCAAAGAACTCAATACCCGTCTGCTCCAGATCTTCTTCTACGACAGCCGGCTCTTTGGTGTGCCTGCAGCCCGGCTCGCCGGTGTCGAGAAAATTGTCCTCTCCCGGCGCGACATGGGCTGGGGCCTGTCCAACTTCGACCGCACCCTGATGAAGACCTTCAGCCGCATGGCCCACTACTGTCTCGTAAACGCCGAAGCCGTAAAAGACATGGTCGCCCGGACGGAGGCTTTCAACCCCGACCAGATCGAGGTCGTTCACAACGGCATCTTGATGGACGAAGAACACGAACCGCGTCCGTTCGATCTCACCGAATTCGGCCTTCCGAAAGGCAAGCCTGTAGTCGGCATGGTATCCAATCTGCGAAAGGTCAAGCGAATCGACCGCTTTATCGAAATGGCCGCCCGCCTCAAGAACAGGGACGCACACTTCATCGTCATTGGCTGGGGACGTCAACCCGAAATCTGGGAGCAGGCTGCAGAGAAAGCCGGCATGGGTAATCGCATCCACTTCGTCCAAACCGTTTACCGTATAATCGACATCGTCAGTTCTTTCGATGTTGCTATCCTGACCTCCGAGTCCGAGGGCCTCTCCAACTCACTCATCGAATACGCCTACGCAGGAATCCCTGCCGTCGCCTTCGATATCGGCGGGAATGCCGAAGTCATCAAACACGATCGGACCGGCTACATCCTGCCCAACGACGACATCGACGGCATGGCTGAAAAAGTGGATTTTCTGCTGGACCACGACGGCTTCCGCGGTGATATGGGCGACGAAGCCAAGAAACACGCCCGAACCGCCTTCAGCGTCGAGAACATGGTAAGGAAAACCGAGGAATTCTATGATCGGATTCTTAAGTCCTAAGTCTAACTTTGTCGCGCCTGCCTGCACTACGAAGGAAGTGTAATGAATATCATTGGTCTGTCCCCAAGCCGGATCTTCTCCGGGTTTGAAACGTCGTTTTTTGAGGCGATCAACAAACGGGGAGCCTCAGTCACGCGGGTCGCTGTGGAAGTGCCCTGGTTTAAGCTGTTTTCAATCGTGCGCAGTTTTCATCCAGTGAAAAAGAAGTGGGGGACCCGAAATGACGTCTCCTATCATGCCTCTATGATGGCCTTCAAGATCAAGTCGCGCCATGCGTATAAAATCGTGCGTCGCATGCAGGAAGACTTTGAGGTTATCTACCAGATCGGCGGGCTCTGGAACCCGGTCGGCGACGGCATAAAGATCCCACTCGTCATTCAGGTCGATTACACATCGCTGCTTTCCAAAAAACGCGGTTCGGAATGGAAACGCAAAGAAGGGAAAGAAGAAACATTTTGGATCGGGCAGGAAAAGAAGCTCTACAATGATGCCCGGTTTGTATTAACCACAACTGAAAATGCCCGCCGCTCCATAATCGAAGACTACGGTATCTCTCCGAGGAAAGTAATAACGGTCGGTGGCGGAGTCAGCCCACCCTACTCAAATCTCGAACCGGACCGAAAACCGAAATACGACAGTCGGAGAATCCTGTTCATCGGCAAAGGTTATCATGGCAAAGGTCTTGATACTCTGCTCGACGCTTTTAGAAACGTACATCGCGAAATTCCCGATGCCCGCCTGACCATTGTAGGACCGACCCAAGCCTCTTTCGATCAGGAGGGCATCGACTATCTTGGACGGATAGCTGATCGCAACCGCGTCCGAGAACTGTATTTCGACCACGCCATCTTTGTCATGCCGTCACGATTCGAACCGCTGGGTCAGACTTTTCTCGAAGCCATGTCCTGCCATTTGCCGTGCATTGGCACGACCGCTGACGCCATGCCCGAGTTGATTGATCACGGCAGGACCGGGTTCGTCGTGGAACCTGGCGATGACCGGGCTCTGGCAAACCATTTGAAGGACCTTCTGTCCAACCCTCAGAAAGCCGCCGAGATGGGTGAGAGAGGGTTTGAGAAGGTCTCCACGACGTTCACGTGGCCGGCAGTAAGCGACAAGATCATTCACTGGCTGAGAGAAGCTGTCGGATGAACGGAGATTCGCGCGGTCTATACAAGAATACGACATTTTAATTTAGCTGTTTTCTATGCTGAAACGGATACAACTAGTCTTATTGATAATCGCCGACGTTTTTGGAATCAACTTCCTGTTTCGCCGACTTACTCGCAGGAAAGCCCGAATCCTAATGTATCACGGCATTACCGCTACCGAGAATCTGCCGAATATATACTGGCTTCACGTCCACCGCGATGAATTTCGATGGCAAATCGAGTACCTGAATAAGAACTTCAAGATTATCTCCGGGGCTGAGCTTGCCAAGCCCGGTCCTCTGAGAGACAAACTCCAACAGAAGACTGCAGCCGTAACCTTTGATGACGGCCTCGCCAATGTCTACGAGGTCGCGTGGCCGATCCTGCGAACTCTGAATGTACCCGCCATCTGTTTCGTAAACCCCGGACTCTCTGAGAACAAACAAATTATCTGGAGCAACGTTGTCTTCGACTATCTCGTCGGCACGCCGGACAAGAGCGTTGACCTGACTGACCTCGGGCTGAAAAACTATACCCTGCCCGACAACCAGGAACAACGAGCCGGCCTCGCTAACGAAATCGTCCGTAGGATCAAAGAAGGCGATCCGGATGACATAAAGAAGCTGCTGGCAATCATCTCCTCCAGAACCCCGAGCCCAGATAACACGTTTCGCGAGCATTCTACTCTGATGACCCCTGAACAGATTATCGCGTTGCACCAGTCAGACCAATTTGAGATCGCGGGCCACACCGATTCGCACATGATACTGAGCACGCTGCCACCGAACCTTCAACGCCACGAAATTGCCTCCGGGCAGGACCGTCTCCATCGATGGGGTGTCGAACCAATCAATGTTTTCGCCTATCCGGCCGGAAAGTCCGACGCCGCGACGGTCCGGATACTCAAAGAAATCGGCATCAAAATCGCCTTTACTGCCGACGACGGCTTGACCGACCCCGACAGCGATCCTTATCAAATCTGCCGAATATCAATCGGAGCCGATACCAGGCGATACGAGTATAAAGCCCGATTGTCCGGACTTTATTATTTCATAGCCCGTATGAGAGGTCGACGGTAGACTAAGTGAACTCGAAGAAAAGCACCCAAAGCGACAAGCGCACCGTTGAGTGTCTCGATTCCTGGGATCAATTCTTCACCCTTGAATCAGTATGGAACACTCTGCTGGAGTACCAGGAATTCACGACGATCTTTCATACCTTTGACTGGCTCAGTATCTGGGCCGAAACCTTCGGCAGCAGCCACCAGCCCCGAGTTCTCGTCGTCCAAAGCGCCGGTGAACCCGTTGCAATCGCCCCATTCTTAATTAAGAAGACCGACAACCGGCGTGAGCTGTATTTCATAGGCGATCCAAACGCCGACTACCAGGACATCATCGGCAGGGCCGCCCCCGACAAAGCCATCGCTATTGTGGAATGGCTCGCTACCCACCGCGACGAGTGGGACACCGTCTATCTCCGGCAGCTTTCCGAACGAAGTCAATGGCTGTCGCCACTTGTGGACGCACTCCAATCGCTCGGCCTGAAAACCGTCCGCCGTCCGGCCGAGACATGCCTTGCGTTTGAATGGGAAGAGCCGCAAGAGAAAAGAGCCGACTTCCAGCTTCATCACGGCCGCAATTTCCGAAAGATGGATCGCCTGCTTGACTCCCTTGGCGGGTCCCAAATCAGGCGCGTGGATGATCTCGATAGGGCACTCCAGGTGCTGGAAAAACTCTTTCAACTCCATGCCGAACGCTGGCTGGGCACCCTTACACCAAGCAAGTTCGCACAAAAGATCCACCGCGATTTCTACCGGCGCCTCACAGAACGTCTCTGGGACGACGGCCACGTCTACATCAGCGAGCTCTGGATTGATGACCTCGCCGTGGCAAATTCCTTTAACTACGACTACAACGGGGTTATCTACCACTACACCATTGCTTTCAATTCCGTTTTCGCCAGAAAATCCCCCGGGGCTTACTTCCTGACTATCCAGACCGAGAAGTTCATCCATGACGGCTTCAATCTTGACTATTGCCGGGGATCCCAGGAATACAAGGAAGGTCTCGCCAATCGCTCCTTCACAAATTACGAACTGCGCGTGGAAAGCAGCACTCTCCGCCATATTGCCGGCACCACTTACGAGGCTATCAAGAAGCAACCCACCATCGCTTCATTTATTGCCCGGCCTGACGTTCAGATGACCAAATCGCGTCTCAGTCAGGATCTGAGTATCCACGGTCCGGTTGGAGCAGTCCGCCGCTGGCTTGGGGGGCAGTCCGATGATACGACCGAACCACCCCGCTGGCAACTGATGCGATTTACCGGCTCTCCCCCTGAAGAACCTCCATTCGCAGTCGAGCAACTCGGACCGAACGACGCCAATATCATCGCCGCCTCGATCGGAGTCGACCTCCAGAGCAAGTTGTTCGAAGATATCACGCAGCAGCTCGAAAGAGGGGCCCGCGCCCTGGTGATAAAGCAACACCGCAATATTGTCGCCATCACGTTGCTTGCAACCAAGGCCTCACCGGTAATTGCATCCGGAGCCCCGCTGAAATCGCTGCCGCCAGAAGCCGCGTTTGTGACACCGCCCGTCATCTCCCCGGTTCTTGAGAATCCCCAAATACCGGAAGATCTACTGCAGGCAGCTATTTTCCACTCAGCCGCCACCGGAAAACCAATCTTTTCTGTTGTCCCGTGTACTGAAAAGTCGCACATTGAACTGATGGAAAGGGCCGGTTTTTCCAAAATTGAAGTTCTCGCCAAAGCCGACAATTCCAAAAAACCGGCGCAAAATTGAATTTTGCAAAAGCTTACTTGCATTTTTGATCGAACTGCTCTAATACAGGTATAAACCAATGACAGGTGAGCACCTGTTGAACAATTCCAGCTCGCCCGAGAAGCCATGGAGGTGCTTCGGGTAGGGCGTAAGTGATTAACAGCAAGCGGGTTACCTCCTTTTTTGTTATCTCGGCACGCCACTTAATTGGTATTGGTACGCAGCCGGTTAAGGCTTTCCTTCCGCTGTACCGATACAAACAATGGGAATGCCGCGAACGAGGCGACCACTTGGGGGCTGATCAGGATGACAGCCCGACAAAATCGAAATGTTGCGCGATGGTCGACCCGTCGCGGGTACCACCTTTTGGAGGAATAATGAACCGAATTCTTTCCCCCGCGTTGTTGCTGGGACTTCTCGCTCTCCTGTTGGCAGCCGCTCCTCCCGCGTCGGCCCAACAGCACGTTCAGT
Organism: uncultured Ignavibacteriales bacterium; assembly: GCA_964612145.1. Classification (GTDB taxonomy): domain Bacteria; phylum Zixibacteria; class MSB-5A5; order GN15; family FEB-12; genus JAGNLV01. Next base: position 143,652 of record CAZTBP010000002.1, read on the forward strand.
TGTCTCAGTCTGACCTCCCGTACAAAGCTAACCAGGGTGACTCAATCACCTTCATTGGCGACACGATTCGAATCGCTCAGGGCACGCCGGTCTACGTTGACAACCACGATGAAAAGTACAACATAGTGCTCGTTGACCGCGTCGATGATGTCTTCATTGACCTCAGTGACGTCGTATTTCTCATCAATACGAATGGTGGTCCGGACTCTCGCTTTGAATCCGGTATTGTAATCACCGGGGCCAATGGCGACCCTGCCGACAACATAACCGTTACTAACGGTAAGATCGTTCGTGATATCGGTCCCGGCGAAGAATCCGGGTACGAGTCGCACGGCATAACCATCTTCATCGCCAGAAATATCACCGTCAAAGACGTCGACATCACAATCGACGGCTACAACGGCAAATGCGTCCACCAGATCAGGACTTTCGCCAACTGCCAGTTCATCGGCGGCACCTGGACCAACAACTCCAACAGCTTCCGCGATAGGCAATATTTCGACGCGGTAGCGTACCAGGGTGGTAATTCCTTCGAAGAAATCACGGACACCGGTACCTACCATCAGGTCTTCGACGGCGTCACTGTAACCCTCACCCCCCACGCCGCCTTTGCGCTGGGACGCACCAAAACACTGATCCGCAACTGTACTCTGCATGTTGACGCACAGAATGTCAAATACGACACGCTCCCCTGCTATGAAACTGGTTCCTGCGATGTTGGCCGCTCAGCCGACAACCCGTATGTGATTAAGATCTCCGGCGGGCATGCCGGCACCAAGGTTCACGACAACGTGATCACAACCGGTACCGAACACCAGGGTGGCCGAGGAATTCTTTTGGAAAACTGCAACGGAACGGCTGAACAGCCAATTCTCGTGTACAACAACGATGTAACGGCCTCCAACGGTCCTTCCGGTGAAAACCGCGACGGATGGTCCCGAGTTTGCCGGGTTCGAGCGATTGACGGCGGCACCACCGACTATGTCAAGGTCTACAACAATATCTTCCGCTGCATCGTCGACAATGACCCGGCGACGACTGCTTACGGCCGGCGTGGCGTAGCCATGGCGTTTGGAATCGGCGGTAGCGGTCCGGATCACCTCTGGGTGGAAAACAACACGATAATCTGCAGTACTCTCACCACCGGCACTTTCGAAGCCAACGCGGCGGAATATGCCGTCAGCGATGTCATCCCGGTCGCCTGTACCATTCGCTACAATCACTACCGGGGCGGTAACAATATCGTCTACTTCGGAGACGCTTACAACGGGTTCTCCGGCCACGACCTCACACTCGAAGGCGACACTCTTAGCTTCATCTCAACCGGTGGCGAAGGCGTCACCTGGTATGTCGGTGAAGACTGGGGCACTGCCGACGATATCGTCGCCCGCGACTGCATCTTTCTCAATGGCGCATCCGAAACCGATATCGAGTATCGCGGCGCCGGCGGCGACGTTACCTTCCAGAAGACGTTAAAAGTGCGCGGGATAGGTAACAACGGCCTGCTGGTCCCGGATGCCCAGGTGACGGCTGTCAACGGCTATGGCCAGACCGTCCTCAATTCCACTACCGTCGGCGGCACGGCCGAGACGTTAGCCTCTTATCGGTACGAGTCCTCCGGTGCTGACTCGACGAATTTCAACCCGTTCCAGATCACCCTTACCCGCAGCGGCGAGACAATCGACACCACGGTCACGCTCGATGACAAAACCAGATACATTGATATTCAGCTTAGCACTGCCGGTTCAATCGACCCGGGCGCTGATCCGGTCGAAAATATCAGCGGCTTCTACGGCACATCACCGCTGACTGACCTGAACGATTCCGAAACCGATCAGATAGTATTCGGCTTCACCTCAGGGTCGGTAGCCGCCGACTCAATCGTTTACTGCTACAGCGCCAGCGGCTTCGTGGACAGCGCCAACGCCACTCGCACCGCCCTGAGTTTCCAGTCCAACAGCAACTATGAGGAGATCATTCAGGCCGACGTCAACGAACCCGGCCCACTTCACATCTCCATCTGGACGAAGCGCGGCGACGGCTCCACGGCCGAGTGGACGCAACGCGGCGAATTCCAGGTTATGGTCGCCGATGATGTGGCCCCTGCCTTTATCGATTCCCTTCGTGTGGAGCCCGGCTCAGAGCAGGGCAGCATCGACATCTATTGGCAGAGCCCCGGCGATGACGGCAACTCCGGCACCGCCACCAATTACGAAATCCGGTACAGTCCATCTGTACTTAACCAATCAAACTGGGCTTCGGCGCCGACCATGGTCGGCGCCCCTGCCCCGGGTTTGCCCGGTACCAGTGACTCTACTGAAATTTCCGGCCTCGTCGGCGGCCAGGTGTACTATGTCGGCATCAAGGCCTTCGACGAAGCCGGAAATGAGTCGCCCCTGGCAGTAACGTCGGGCTACGCCCGCGGCATTAAAGCACCCGTTGTCTCACTTGACTCAATCATTCTCGATGAACCAAATGGCAACGCGACTGTATACGCCAACCCGGTCGAGAGCTACTATCCGTCGCTGGTCTATGAATTCGAAATTGACCAGAGTGAGTTCTTCCCGGATCCGACTACCGTCGACGGCTCCCCGTCCGGCCAACATATCGAAGCCACTTTCTTTAATCTGCAAAGCGGAATCGTCTACCACTGGCGCAGCCGTGCCGGAAATGACACCCGGACTGAGCTCTCTCCCTGGTCACCCTCGCGGTCGTTTACTCTCACCGACGGCTACCTCAACTCCGCCCCCGGGGCGCCGGCGATAGTCAGTCCGACCGGCGGAGAGGAAGTGACTACAACTCGCCCGCCGCTTACCGTCCTGAACGCCGAGGATCCCGATGGTGACGCTTTGACCTATGTCTTTGAAGTATATGTTGAGCTCGGCTCTCCCCCGGTCGCTGTTGGCACCAACGTTGCCGAGGGCCCCCAGGGAACCACATCGTGGCAGGTTCCTGCCGGAGTCCTGCAGGACAGCCAAAACTACATATGGCGCGCTGCCGCTTCCGACGGGGAGTTTGTCTCTGACTACACCGATACAGCCGGATTTGTCGTCTTCGATCTTACTACCGGCGAACCGGACGACGAAGAAGTATATGCCTACCCGAATCCATTCAGCTTCACTGATGACGGCGGCGCTCGATTCCTGCTGCCGAACCATCCGGTCGACCTGCTCATCCAGACCGTCGCCGGTGAAACCGTCCTGATCGCCTCCGAGGTCTCCGGGGAATGGTTCTGGAAAGGCCACAACGGGTCCGGCAACAAGGTCAGCCCCGGGGTCTACCTCTGGTACGTCAACGGCTCGACCCACACCGGCAAATTGGTTGTCAAACCATAAGACCTGAACCGGCCGTATGTCTCACAGCAACGCAGGGATTATCCGAACAAGTCAAATCTAACTGGCCGCCGTACCAAGCAGCTCCCGCAACGCTTCCGTCATTCGCGCGTAGCCCGCCTCGTTTGGATCAATCGGACCGGACGATAGTGAGTCCGCCAGTAACCCCTCCGAGCCACTCAACAACTTGTAGCTGTCAAGATAGTCCAGCCCCCGAACCTTACACCACTCCCGCAGCCATTCGTTGAAGACAACAATAGAATCCGCAACCCGGTACTCGGTCTCCGGCACCGCCTCATAGCCCTCTTGCACCGGAATCATCGTACACGGGATCGGGCGAATCCGATGAAAATAGGCTAGGTCAATCAGTGACACCAGGTAATCCTTAACCTCTGCCAGCGTCGTATTCGGCCGGAGATTATAGGAACTGACTTCGATTACAACCGCTTCCGGCATTAGATCGACAACATCCGGCCGAAAACGCAAAAGAAATCCGGCCACCCGCTGGCTGTCGACGCCGCGATTGATAAACTCGTATCCGTCTTGTTCCCCTCCGGGACTCCAGCCTCTGACCACCTGGCTGCCAAACAGCACGACTCGACGGGCAACCGTACTATCCGAGCGTAGCTGTTGATTGGCCGACTCGTATACCTCCCGGCCAGAGAACTCTTCAACTACCCGATTATATTTATCGAGGTAGTAGTTGATGTGCGCCCGATACTCCAGGGCCTTGTATCCCACATATCCGATCGACAGATTCAACGCCACCGACAGAGCAAAGAGTATCTTCCACTTCGTTGTCATCGAAATCACTCCACAGTGAGTATTCGCCGCAAAGTAGAAGTGTCAATGAGCCGGCGAAAGTAAAAAAACGAGACCGCTCTTATGACTTCGCCAGCTGATCCGCAGGCGCTAGATCGATGGGCACGGCGGCAACATGTCCACACTTAAATCAAACAGATAGGAAATAAGTGCAGTGACGTCCATCACCGTCACTTCCTCATACGGGTCGCCATCAATGTTGGCCTCCAGCATACAGATAGGCGGCGGTCCGCCGTGAAAAAGAAAATCGACCAGATATGACAGGTCGGCGACATTGACTTCGTCCAGCGGATCAGAATCCACATTGCCGCGATATGCGAGGCACGGACTGTCGCAGACTATATTCGTGACCACGTTCGTCATTTCTGACCAGTTCCCCGCTTCATCGACCGCCTTTAGTGCGAAAAAGTAAGGAACATCCGGATTCAACCCGTAGATCGTCACCCGCTCAACAGTCCCTGCCGGCTTCGGATAAGGCACCGGGACAGGTTGAGCGCTTCGCCAACTGCCGTCCGTTATCCGCTCGGTTGACATTCGCAGTTCGTAGTTTAAGGCCGTTCCGGTGGAACCATCATCCCCCGGGGCAAGCCAGGTTAGTGTTATCGATTCGGCAGAAATTCCCCCCGCCATCATAAATACGCAACAAGCAGCAGCCAAAACCGTCCCGTAATTCCATTTCATGACGTTGTAGCTCCGTTAGATGTGAATGGACTAGTTGTGGTATGGTGGGTAGAGTTCGATACAGGAACAGGCTGCGGCCCCGAACAAACCGGACCAGATACGCGCCAGACGTACCTCTCCCGGCAGCATTCGAACTGACGGCCCCGCTTGCAGCTCGAGTGTTGGACGAGGCAGCTATCACTGTTTACATCCCTCTGGTGGCGATGGTGAACGGGAGACGCTCACCAACTGCCTTTTTGCATAATCCAACAAATAATATCGACTTTTATATCCAAGGTCAATCAAAAGGTTCCAAAATCAGCCCGACGCAATCTTTGCCCCGCGCATGAGAATGTTCCACGCTGTTAGAGCCTACGCTTTACGATTATGGTTTGCGGAAAGAGGACGTGACTAGAGGCAGAATTGCTCTTTAAGTAGCAGACGATTGACTTTACCGGTCGGATACTTCGGCAGTTCGTCAACTTGATAAAACCTCGACGGCACCTTGAAGGCCGGCAAACGGAGCCGGCAAAAGCCTCTTAAGTCATTGACGTTAAGCATATTACGATCCATCACGACAACCAGTGCCAGCAACGCTTCGCCCAAAATCGGATCCGGCACGCCGAGCACTGCCACTTCAGCCACACACGGGTGTTGGACTACAACTTCCTCTACGTCTTTCACGCTTACCCGCCGGCCCCCGGTCTTGACAATATCCTTCTGCCGACCAACGATATAGAGACATCCGTCGCTGTCGAAATGGCCCAGGTCTCCCGTGTAAAGCCAACCGTCGCGCAACACCAGTTGCTGTTCTTCCGGCTGATTCCAATAGCCCATCATGACCGAATCCCCCCCGATAATGATCTCACCTGTTTCACCCACCGGCAGATCGACACCGTGCGTGTCGACCACCCGCACCTCAACACCCGGCACCGCGACCCCAACCGATCCTAATTTCTCCTCAAGCCACGCCGGCGGCAGCCAAGTTGCTCTCGGCGAGGCCTCCGTCTGACCGTACATGATAAATAGTTCCTTATCCGGATGCGCTTGCATTATCTGACGCGTCACATCCGGCGCCATGGCACCGCCCGCCTGCGTGAAATAGCGCAGCTTCGGAAAGTCCCGTCGGGGGAAAGTCGTCTTGTTCATCAGTATCATGTAATGTGACGGCACACCCGAAAAACCGGTCACCTCTTCCTTTTCCATAGTATCAAGGACTGCCTCAGGATAGGTGAACCGATTGTCGATCACCAGGCAACCACCCGCTGCAACATGAGTCAACAGCAGCGAATTGCCGTAGATATAGTGAAACGGAAGAATTACCATCACCCTGTCCCAACTCGCCAGACGAAGGTACTCCACCGTTCCGACTGTGTTGGCCGTCAAATTACGGTGAGACAGCATAACACCCTTGGGTGATCCAGTACTGCCCGACGTATAGAAAATCGCAGCCAGATCCCTTTTCGCATCCCGTGCTCGTCTCCAGAGCTTACTTAAGTTATCGAGCCTGGCAGAACCAGGTAACTCTGCCGCGACTGTCGGAGTATCCTCTATCGTTCCGAGCAACGACTGCAAGTCAGTTACCGATACCGGCAATGCCAGGTTATACAGAGGCGCATCGATAATCACGTGTCCCAATGTAGATGGATCCGCACACACGTCCGGCAGCTTGCGGGCAAACCGCCGCTGCGTCATGAGTACTCTTGCTCCGCAGTCGTCGATCATCAGCCGCAACCAGTCCGGCCCAAGCGTGAAATCCAGCGGCACCACCACCAGGCCAGCCCGCAAAGCAGCGAAATAGCAGATAAGATATTCGAGTGAATTTTCTATCAGCAGCGCGGCTCGATCTCCGTGTTCTAATCCGAACGACGCGAGCCTGTCCGAAAGCCTATTTACATGCTGGTTGAGTGTGAAGTAGCTAAGCCGACGGTCCTCGTGAATCACCGCCGGATTCGATGCGAAATCTGTTGCCGAACCCTGAAGCAAGTCCTGTACTTCCATGACCAATCGTCTCGCAATTCGGGTCAGTCCCTGACCCTGATAGGTAAACTAATCTGTGATTTCAAGCGGGTTCATCCGAAGGTATTCGGTTGCTTCGATCTTCCGCCTGATATTCTTGTAGCCACGTTCGACCTCCTCGGCAGTCAGCCCGAAAACCTCCGCTGCTTCCGCCGGTGGCACATCGGTCTCCATCGCATGCCACAACATATCCATCGTATAAAAATCCAGTCCGAAAAAGAACTCCTCCTGGGTCTGTTCCGCGCTGTAGGTGTCGGTCGTCGGGGTGCGGCTGAGGATCTCATCCGGCACACCGAGATATTCAGCCAGCTGATACACCTGGATCTTGAACAGGTGTGCAATCGGCTTGAGATCAGTTCCGCCATCGCCCCACTTCACAAAAAAGCCCTGCTCGTGTTCGTCCTTGTTTCCGGTCCCGACCACCGCCCAGTTGCGCCGTTCAGCATGATAGTAAAGCGTGGTCATCCGAAGCCGCTGCTTCAGATTCGAGGCCGCAACTACCTGGAGATACACATCAGTCGGCATTCGTTTACTTTTCACTTCGCCGTCAGGGGTCTCGATCGTAAGCGTGAAAAAGGTAAATGCCTGCTGTTCGATAATATTATTTGGAATAGAGATTTTACACTTGTGCGACTCATCAAATTCCGGAAACACCTTGCGGATAGCCTCGTCGCGCCGTTCATAGCATCCCATCCCCGCGAGCCCCGGAGTGATATTTTCGGTGAGCGTCTCAAAACCAAACTTATCGGCCACTGCCTGAGCTAAAACCTTGCTCTCCGACGCTGACTCCTGCTCCGGAAGCATTAACCCCAACACCTTATCCGGTCCCAGGGCCCGCGCGCACAACGCCGACACTACCGACGAATCGATACCGCCGGAAACTCCGACAACCGCTCCCCGCTTATGCATCCTCTGCCCGATCTGCTCCGCAATCGTGCCACACAGCTGATCGGTCACCTCTGCCGCGTCAATCTTGAGACTGTCCTTTGTAAAAGCCAAACCTTTCCTCTGCCATTTAACGGATTATATCCTGCACGCCGACCGAACTGAATGTGCTCAGCCGAACAAGGGCCTTCAACTAAAAAGCATCCTCTTGCATGGATGTTATTTGATGTATCGGCACAGCGTCACCGTCGCTTAATCCCGCCTGCTTCAGAACGCGGGCGTTCCCTCAACCGGAGAATACGCGTAGAACATCCTGATTGACCGGTCATCTCCTGACCCGGAAATTTCCTGCACCTGCACCAGCGCAAACGTGCCGTCTTCGGTCAAAATCTGCACCCAGTCCCCTTTTTCCACCACAACTCGCTCCTGATCCGGCACCGGCTGCCCGGCAAGCTCAGTGGTTACCTCATCCAGTGTCCCCTCATGCGGCAGGACCCTGAGCTTTGTCGTTCTCAGAAAACCCAGCCGATCCGGAGACGCCAGGAAATCGTTTCCCTCGAGAGTATAAAAATACAAGTCGTTATCGACATTATCCGCCCGGACATATTCGTCCCTTACAAATGAGAACCCGTCCTGCTCGGACTTGTAGCGCACCGACAGCGTCATTTCACCGCGCGGCCCCGGCACGATATCTACTTCACTCGACGGCGGCGACAGCTCGCCCCCGGGAAACACCGTCCGGACGTGTACAAAATACCGCACTCCGTTCTCGAGGCCGTCGGCCTCGTACGTCTCGGCATCATCCTCAGTATTGGTATCGCCCGGGAAAACCGGATGGTTGTGTGGCTCGATATCGCCAGGCAAACTCGCTCCGGAGTACTGTTGTACCAGCGGCTGACGGCTGACATAGATATTGTACCCTGAGATCAATTGCTCGCAGTCGCTCTTGAATCCCACAACGGCCAGTTCACTGTCAACCTCTACCTGCACGCCATACGGGACACAATCCGCACCGGCCTCGTCGGCTGTCTTTTTCGACGGTCCGCAGCCTGCCATGAGAAATACCAAAACAATCACTGTCCCAAGCTGTCGCGTCATAGCACCACCAGTTTCATTTGCCTCGGGCAGAGAAACTCCGCCCCGTTGTCCGTCACTACCACATCCTCCTCAAGCCCGACACAGCCAATCCCCGGCAGCATGATCTCCAGTTCGAGCGTGAAGACATTGCTCTTTTCGATTTCGATCCTCGGCGTCACTCCGTATCGCTCCCATTCGGGCCCTAAAACAGCTCCGCCGTCATGAACCGCGCGCCCGAGCTGATGTCCCAGCGCGTGCTGGTATTCCGGGTAACCATGGTCACGGAGCATCTCGCGCGCCAGCGCATCGATCTCACAACCTTTTACACCCGGCCGCGATATTTTGGCTGTCTCAGTGATAATCTCGTTTACAGTGTAAAACGCTTCCTTTAGCTCCTCCGGTAATCCGCTCTTTTCCCGCCTCGGAAAATACGCCAGCCGCTGGAGGTCCGAACAATATCCGTCCAAACGAATCCCGAAATCAACATGCAGCAGGTCCCCCGGATCCAGCCTGGCATCCGACGGCGCCCCGTGACCGGGGTCGGTCTTGTCCCCGGCGTTTACGATCGTGGAAAACGACGGTTCTCCGCCGTGTTTGGCAATCGTCGCATCAATTAACGCCCCGACTTCTTTCTCAGTCATCCCCACCTTCAACTGCGGATGAACCTCATCCCAAACCTGGGTTGTGAGTTTCGCTGCCGTAGCAATCAACTCAACCTCCGCCGGCAACTTTCGACTCCGGAGCTTACTGCACACCGGCTCGGCCGAAATCAACCGTTTCTGGTAGGCCGTCCCGTCCAGGTACTCTTGCAGCAACAGGTACATGCCATGCGTCAACCCGTCGGCCCCGGTATCGCTGGTCGAGTAATTGATGGCGATTTTTGATGGATCAAGCCGCTCGATCAGGGTGCGGATATCCTCGGATACCCCTGCGGTATATGTCGCCACCTCGGTAAAATAGCCGGCCCGGGTGAAATCCGCTTCGTCGAGATTCCCCACCAGCGCGATTGCATCGCCGTTACGAGTATAGGCAAAAAATGACTGCCAGGTGCAGTCATGCCCAACCATCATCGGCAGCATCGGATCGGCCTGCATGGAGGTTTCCCGCACAAAAATCAACCAGAGATCAATATCCAGTTCCTCAAGCACACCGGCCGCCTGTTTCACTTTGTCCGCCACGATATTCATGCCGCCAAGGTATAGCCAAACCTCCGGCGCCACAAGCATTTAGTTAACCGGAACAACCCCCCGGATTGTGCAGAGGTTGCACACCGCAAGGGGTCAAAATCCCTAAGATATGTCTGAAATCCGTCGATAATCTACCAAACGCAAGAACAGGGCATTCGAACTAGACAGCTTCCGATCCAAGTTCCCCAATCCGAGGAGGATAGACATGTACGAAAGTGGTTATGCTAACGGCGGCGCCGAATTTGGTGCGCTGGTATGGCTGATTGCTGCTGCGGTTTATCTGTATGTCGCGTTTGCGGTCTACAAAATCGCGCAGAAATGCAATTACAATAGCGAGGCCTGGTGGGGCTTTGTACCGATTCTCAACGTCTTCCTGCTGCTCAAATGCGCGGGTCGCGAATGGTACTGGTTCTTCGGCTTTCTCGTTCCCATTGTGAACATCATCGTAACTGCCATCGTCTGGATGGATGTCGCACGGAACGTCGGCAAAAGCCCGGCCTGGGGTATCATGATGCTCCTGCCGTTTATCAACTTTGTCGCCGTGGGCGTCATCGCCTTTACTGGCGGGTCCCTCCCCGGCAGTGTCCCGCCGCCGCAGTCGCCGCAGCCGAAACAGCCGGCCGGTGTCAGCTAAGACAGGCACTTCGAATATCGGACATCAAAAGGCGAGCCACCCGGCTCGCCTTTTTTTCCGGCCTACTGACTATAGGTGGTGGTTGCAAGGCCACGATAAATATAGGAGACCGTTACAGCGAGGAGGCTCGCCAAATGCTGGCCGACGCGGCAGTCTCAGTTGCTTCTGCTCGTTGGAACACTTCGTCTCACGGGTTGACCTTCCCCGCCCCTGTTAAAACTTGATCCTCACAGTCCACGCCCCCTCCTTACTGCAAAAGGAGACAGCCCATGACCCGCTTTGTCCCCAAATTCGCGAAGAAAGCCGGCTCAAAACCCGGCAGCGTTGTCTATGTCGGCCGTGAGCGCAAACAACCGGTTTCGGTCAAGGTGTATCAGTACGACGCTGAAACGTACAGTGAGCACGAGGTCTCGTCCGTCGATGACATCCGCCCCCTGCTGGAGCGCAAGGGCGTCATTACCTGGATTCGTGTCATCGGTATACACGATGTCGAGATCATCGAATCCCTTGGCGAGCTGTTTGACATACACCCGCTCACGCAGGAAGACATTGTCAACACCGCCGTCCGTCCCCAGATCGATATCGGCCCCGATAAGATCCTGACCATTTTCAAGCGTCTCGTCCACAACGAAGAAGAGAACCGCTTTGTGACCGAACAACGCGCTGTTCTCTTTGGCAAGAACTGGGTCATCTCCTTTCAAGAACTGCGTGGGCAGGTATTTGATGCCGTCGCCTCCCGAATCAAAGAGACAGTCCCTCGCGTCCGATTCCTCAACGCCGACTACCTCGCCTACACCCTCATGGATGCCGCTGTCGACAACTATTTTGTTACCATGGAACAGATCGGCGAAGAGATCGACAAGATCCAGGATGATCTGGTCACCAACCCGCAGCGCGAAGATATCGACCTCATCTTCCGCGTCAAACGGGAGCTTCTCATGTTCCGCAAAGCAATATGGCCGCTGCGCGAAGTGATCGGCAGCCTGACCCGGTCCGAAACAAAACTCATCCATGATGAAACTGACCCGTATCTCCGCGACCTCTACGACCATACCGTCCAGGCTATCGACACCATCGAGACTCTGCGCGACATGGCCTCCGGCCTGCTGGATATCTACCTCTCGTCGATCAGCAATCGCATGAATGAGATCATGAAGGTTCTTACTATCATGGCCGCCATCTTCATCCCGCTGGGGTTTCTCGCAGGCGTCTACGGTATGAACTTCGACACCGGCGTTTCAGAATGGAATCTCCCGGAACTTGGATTCGCCTACGGCTACCCACTGTTCTGGCTGATTGCGATCTGCATCGCCGGCGGCCTGCTGCTGTGGTTCAAGAAAAAGAACTGGATTTGATCGGATATTCTGGCCCGCAGCTCAGGACCCTTCCCGTCCTGACTACGTAGCTCACGCACCCACAGGTGGGTGAGAAGTCCTTCCCGTCACTGCGAGGAGAACGCCAAAGGCGGACAACGACGCAGTTCCCCCCTACTCCCCCTTCCCCGGATACAATTTCGACACCTTCTCCGCCGACGTCAGTATCCCCTTGATCATCGCCGAACTGAACCCCGCATGCTCCATCTGATTCAACCCCGATATAGTGCATCCGCGCGGCGTTGTTACCTTGTCAATCTCGTACTCCGGATGGTTCTTGGCGTCCAAAAGCAACGACGCCGCTCCCTTGGCCGTCTGCGCCGCGATAAACAGCGCCTCTGAAAAATGAAACCCGATCTCGATCCCGCCCTGCGAGGCCGCCCGAATCGCTCGAAGGAAAAACGCGACCCCACACGCTCCCAGCGCGGTCGCCGAAAGAATCTGCTCCTCATTAACCAGCAGCGTCTTCCCGACCATATCAAAAATCGACATCGCCAGCTCCACCGCGTTGCTGTCGTTGCGATTTGTCGCGATACAGGTAATGGACTCACGGATTGCTATCGCCGTATTCGGCATCGCCCGCACCACCGTAATCCCCTTGCCGATCACACCCAGGATCTCGTTGATATCCACGCCCGACACGACCGAGATTACTACGTGCCGCTCCGGGTCAAGCTCCGGCGCGATCTCGGTCAGCAGTGCATTGAGCTGCTGCGGCTCGACCGCGACTATGACCACCTCGGCATTTTGCACCGCCCTCCGGTTGTCTTTGGTCGTCACAAATCCCTGCTCTTTGAACGGGTCGAGATGTTCGACCTGACGGCGCGTCAGCGTGATCTTCTCCGGGCTGAACTGTTCTGACTGGATCAGGCCCTTTGCGATCGCAGTTCCTATATTCCCGGCCCCGAGTATGGCCAGTGGCTTGGCGTTGTTCACGTACGGCTCCTTGTACGGTTATCCTGATGGATTAGAAAAGTCCGTTATATCTGATATGATCGGCGGATGAGAAGAAAAACTCAAGCGATGTGGCTCCCGCCGACATGCCCTGCGATTCTCACGCCTGCGCCGTAACCGGAAACACAAACGGCTCCCCCGCTATCGGCCACTCGCCACGGATATGCGTCCCGTTACCCGAAACGGGTACATATTCAACATCGCCCGAATCCCGCCAGTCGCCGGGACTCAACCTGTCCGGCATGAATGAGAACTCCACCACCTCATCTTCACCAGCGGCGATATACGGATAGATATCAGCAAACGGCGGCACCTTTTCTCCAACGATATCAAGCACCTTCAACACACCACCCGCACGGGTATACAGCACCAGCAGTTCGAGATCGCGAATGAAATGAATATAGTCCCGCGCGCCGTAGAGGCACCAGAACATAAACAACTTCTGATTGAGCGTCCCCAGTTTCTCCGAGACTGGTGCCCGCCGCGCAGATATCGACGCGATCAATTTCCCCTCCCTCGGCCTGTCCATGCGCACATTCTCTGCACCCGGCCTGGGCTCCGTCGCCGCCATCCGCACCCGCGCCCGCTGTTCCACCACTGGTCGAAACCCGCACTTCTGATACAGGCTAAACGCGACATCATCGGCAAACAGGTAGGCCAGATCGTATCGCTCGTCAGCCCACGCCAGCGCCTTCTGCATCAGCTCCATTGCCAGCCCCCGCCGACGATACTCCGGCACCGTCCCCACTGCCGAAATCTGCGCAACCAGTTTTCGTTCCCCCGCAATCACCATATCCATTGTATAAACACAGACATTTGCAACTACCTTTTCCCCGTCAAAAAACGAAAACGGTCGGTAGTTGTCATCCCAGAATCCCCAGCTTTCCCACAGAGAAAGATCCAGCCCGAAGACCTGCGAGAGAAATCGCTTAAACGCCAATCGACGCGCCTTGTTGCTCCAGTATGCCTCCCGGAATATCAAATCGTTATTCATAATGCGGAATATATGATCCGTCGATGTTATTACCAACCCCGAAGTCCCGGCCACCGAACAAAAGCCCGCTGGGAGTGGCCCTACTTGCAATTCTCAAACTCACCACTCCAGCGATTTCTTATCCTTGAAGAACCCTCCGGTAGGACCATCCTTACCCAGCGTCGCCGCCCAGACAATCGTCTCGGCACCTTTGGCGGTCGATCTGTCAGCATCCGGCCCACCCATCCCGGTCCGGACCCAGCCGGGACATACCGAGTTGCACTTGATGTCGTAATCCCCGGCATCGAGCGCCACCAGGCGCGTCAGTTGGTTCAGCGCCGTTTTGGAAGTCCGGTACGATGCATAACCCGGCCGCGAGTCGGTCAACTGGCCCATGGTCGACGACACATTTACTATCCGCCCGTAGCCGTGCTCCTTCATCAGCGGCAAAAACGCCTGCATCAACCGGAAGGGACCAAAGAAGTTCGTCTCGAACGTCGTGCGTATCTGTTGCTCGTCCGCGTTCTCAAACTGCTTAACTCTCGGAGTATCCAGCATTAGCCCGGCATTATTGACCAGTACATCAAGTCGCCCGTAGTTTCGCGCCACGAACTTTTCGGCAAACGCCACTGATGCCGGATCGGTTACATCGAGCGTCAGCCCGGCCACATCCAGTTTCTCTTTCCTGAGTTTCTTTACGGCACTTTCAACCCGGCCATCATCGCGCCCGGTAACAATCACCACGTAACCCTTTTTCACCAACTGCCGCGCGACTTCGTAACCGATTCCGCGATTCGCCCCGGTTACCAGTGCTGCCTTCTTCACTTTCTGTGTCTTTTTTGAAGTTCTCTTTGCTGTTTTTTTGCCGTCTTCTTTGCCATGGTTCCTCCAGCTATGACAGTTCCTTTTCGATTTTTCGCTTTCAGTAGCTCACGCACCACGGCTGCGTGAGAGCATTAGTGTCCCTTCAGCCCGCCTTTCCGCATTCAATACAAAAGCCCACCCTGCCGACAAGCAACAGAATGGGCCTGAGGGAGTCTTTTGGACTGCACGCGACGCTACGGAATCTCCTGTTCCTCGGGACCGTCGTATTCGAACGACGGCGGCCCGAGTTTGCGCATCGGTCGCTCGCGGGTCATCTCTTCGTATGCGTGGGCCAGCAGACCCGGCACCCGGGAAATAATAAAGAACCCCTTGCCAAGCCGCCAGTCGAATCCCATGTCCGAAATAACAGCTGCGATAGCGCCGTCGACATTGATCGGGAGTTTCTTCCCTAACTTTTCCTCCAGCGCGGCCTCGATCGCCCGGCACAACTCGATATGCCGTCCCTTGAACCCGTGCCGCTCGGCAATCTCAAACAACTTGGCGGTCCGGGGATCGACATTGTGCAGCCGATGCCCGAACCCAGGCATCCGCTTCTTGTTGACCTTGAGCCAGTTCACCAGCTCACCTGCAATTTTCTCGGCCGGTTCGTCCTTGGCGCCCCACTCCTGCATCAATTTCGCCGACTGCTCAATAGCCCCGCCGTGCGTATCGCCAATTACTAACACCCCGCCAGCAATCGCCGCGTTCAACGGATTGCCGCCGGAGACTACAGTGCGCGTACCCAGAACCGACGGCGGCGAGGCGCCGTGGTCCATCGACGAGACCAGAATCGCATTCATAAGCGCAGCCTCGGCTTTGGTCGCAAGCTGGCCCTTGAGAATGAGATACACAGCCTCGCCGTACGACAGCTTCTCCATCACTTCCGTGATATCGCAACCACGTATCCGAATCTTACCCGGCCCGATATCGGTTATTCCCGTCGACCACTTTTCTTCTGCCATGCTATTGCACCTTCCCGGAATGGAGTGTTACTCGGCTGCTGCTGTATCCTGTTTCGTTAACGCTGCCCCCTGGTCGGCCACTTTCAACCACAGAGTCTGTACGCTATCAACGGAGATTCGAAACATCGCCTTCACCGCTGAATCGAAGGAGAGTTGTGTTTCATACATGCCCTTGAGCGCCTCCGGACCAGCCGAATAAACGAGGAAGTCAACAAACGAGGCCGCCTCGGCAGACTGCTTGCGCTCCTTGTCAACGTTTGTCGAAGTATCCCGCGCCAACGAATCAAGCGGAATGAACTCCCCCTTCTCGATCAAATCCAGCGTCATCTGATGATAATTCTGCCCCGAAAAGTCCAGCAAAGCAATAATCCCCTGCCGGATGAACTCGTGCCGGGGCTCAACCTCACTATACGACCGCAACATGTAGCGCGCTATCACCGGGCCGTAAAAACTCGGATGCCAGTAGTGAATTGCAGTGTCTGTCACAAAGGGGTATTGCCTGCCGGTATACTGCCGCCCCTGGCCGAAACCCGTATAGTAATAAATATCAATCGGTTCGGTCGGCTTCAGCACGCCCAGGAAACGACTGTCCCGATCCAGCGCAGCCTCGAAGCTAACCGCCACATCATGAATCAATGACTCGCGCGGATGCGCCGGCGGATAATGCAGCCGAATATGCTGATAGGTATAATCAATCCAGTCGCCGTATTGCGAATAGGCCGAGTCAACCACCCCCGTCGTGTCCCCGGCCACCTCCGACTCGACTTGCTCCTCACCGCACCCGACAAGACACACTGCCGAAATTATCAGCACGACAAATAGTAGTGTAAAGAAACGGTGAAGCATAAATCCTGTCACAAAGCAGTAAGTTCGATGTATCGTAGAATCACCATAAATGTTTATGGATTGGTAATATATTTGTGCCTTCGGTACCTGTCAAATCCATAATCAAGTTATTATTTTCACAAATCGGCTTGACTTGATCCGGTCCAATTGCGATATTCACAGAGAGATAGAGCCAAGGAGCCATTTAAGGTCGATTTAGTGCGGTAAGCCGGGTACCCCACCCAGCGACTGGCCCCGGAAAAGCACAAAAACGGATGCCGACAGTGCCAATGACCACACCCAAAAGCAAATTCGCCCCCCCGACCTTCGACAAACGTATACTTATCATTGTAGGCGGCTACGGCTCCGGTAAATCGGAAGTCGCTGTCAACCTGGCCCGGTATCTCGTCGAAAACAGCGGCCGGAAAATCGCCATTGGCGACCTCGACGTGGTCAATCCGTACTTTCGATCCCGCGAGGCCAATCGGGTGCTCCAGGACCTTGGTATAAAGCCGCTTCACCCGGTCGACACCCTGGCCCACGCCGACCTGCCGATTATTCTCCCAGGGGTAAAAGGCGCCGTGGAAGAGTTCGACGGCACGGTCATACTCGATGTTGGGGGCGACGATGTCGGCGCACGGGTGCTTGGCTCAATTACCGATGCTATGCCTATCGACGATCACGACCTCTTGCTGGTCCTTAATGCCAACCGGCCACACACGAACGATGTCGAGTCGTGCAAACTTATGATGCAGAAGATCCAGGCTGCATCGCGCCTGCGTTTTACCGGCATCATCTCCAACACGCATATGATGGAACACACGACAGCCAATACTGTCCGTGAGGGCCTCAGGCTGGCCCGGGCTGTCAGCGAAGAGACCGGCCTGCCAATCAGTTTCGTCTCGGCGCTGGATGAACACCTGAAGAAAATCAAAGCCAGTGAAATAGATGTCCCGGTCCTTCAACTGGATCGCCTCCTGCTCAAACCGTGGGAGCGCCCCACCCGAAGAACGGGACAATAGGCATCTGAGAGGATTCCATGCCAGGAATACGCATAGACAAGAACCATTGCAAGGGATGCGAACTGTGTGTTCGAGCGTGTCCCATGCAGATCATCTCGATGTCGAAGGATATTACGGTTCGGGGCTATTTCTACGCCCAGGTCCATGACCCGTCCCGCTGCATCGGCTGCCGCCTCTGCGCGGTAACCTGCCCGGATGTTGCTATCTCGGTCAAATCGCACGGGACCACCTTCGCACTCATCGATTACTAACGGATCGGAGCAGGTAACGATATGGCAAAAGTATTGATGAAAGGCAACGAAGCGATCGCGGAAGCGGCAATTCGGGCCGGAGCCGAAGGTTACTTCTGTTACCCGATTACGCCGCAATCCGAAGTCGCCGAATACTTGTCCAAACGCATGCCGGAAGCCGGCGGCGTCTTTCTCCAGGGCGAGAGTGAAATCGCAGTCGGCAACATGTTGTTCGGCGCCGCCTCGACCGGCAAACGAGTTTTCACCACATCCTCCAGCCCCGGCATCTCACTCATGCAGGAATCGATTTCCTATATGGCCGGCGCCCACTTACCGGCAGTGCTCGTCAACATCATGCGCGGCGGACCCGGATTGGGCGGCATCCTGCCGGCGCAGTCGGACTACTTCCAAGCCGTCAAAGGTGGCGGTCACGGCGACTACCGGCTGCTTGTCCTGGCGCCATCGACAGTACAGGAAGCAGTCGATCTCATGATGGACGCCTTCGATCTCGCCGATAAATACCGCAGCCCGGTTATGCTCATCGGCGACGGCATGATCGGCCAGATGATGGAACCGGTCGAATTCCCGGAACGAAAAAAGCCCGAAGAACTGCCGGACAACTCCGGCTGGGCCACCACCGGCGCCAAGGACCGCCCCCAGCGAATCATTAAATCACTCTTCCTCGATCCGGAGAAGCTCGAAGACAACAGCTGGAAACTGGACGAAAAATACCAAACGTGGAAAAAAGAAGAAGTCCGCTACGAACTCTACAAGGTCAACGCCAAAAACAAGATACTGATCGTCTCCTACGGCACAATGGCAAGGATCTGCCAGACGGTCATCGATGAACTCGAAGACGAGGGTATCGCGGCCGGCCTGATACGTCCGATCTCACTCTTCCCCTTCCCGACCGAGCCAATCCGGAAGGAGATGAACAAGAAAAACATCCAGGCGCTGTTGACGGTCGAAATGTCAACCGCTCAGATGCACGAGGATGTGCAACTGGCTGTCCAGGGCAAGAAACCGGTCGAGTTCTATGGCCGCACCGGCGGGATCGTCCCGACTCCCGAAGAGGTTCGCGAAAAGATCCTTTCCATGGTCGGTCCGGTGAAAAAGAGAGCAGCCAAAAAGAAGACGACCAAAAGGTCGGCTGCGAAGAAAACGCAAAAGACAGCCCAAAAACCGGCTGCTAAAAAGAAAACTTCTGCCCGGAAGAAAAAGTGAGGTACTGATGGCACACGCTACGACTACCATATTCGAACGGCCGGAAGCGATGCAGGACACGGTCACCCACTACTGCCCGGGCTGTACCCACGGCATTATTCACCGCCTGGTCGCCGAGGCGCTCGATGAATTAGGCGTCCGCGAAGAGACCGTCGGAGTGGCGCCGGTCGGCTGCTCGGTTCTAGCGTATAACTATTTCAACTGTGATTTCCTTGAAGCTCCCCACGGCCGTGCCCCGGCCCTGGCAACCGGCTTCAAACGGATGCGACCCGATATGACCGTGTTCACGTACCAGGGCGACGGTGACCTGGCCTCGATCGGCATGGGCGAGATCGTTCACGCCGCTAACCGTGGCGAGAAATTCACGACAATTTTCGTCAACAACGCCATCTACGGCATGACCGGCGGGCAAATGGCCCCGACCACGCTTCCCATGCAGCCGACCACAACCTGCCCCAACGGCCGCGATACAGCCCTGGTCGGATTCCCCATTCGGATGTCGGAGATGCTTGCAACCCTGGCGACACCCATGTATATCGAGCGGGTGTCCGTGCACAACCCGCGAATGATTGTGCGGGCCAAAAAAGCCATTCGAAACGCCTTTGAATGCCAGGTCAAAGGACTCGGTTTCTCAATGGTGGAGGTTCTCTCAACGTGCCCGACCAACTGGGGCAAGACACCCGAAGAGTCCACCCGCTGGCTGGATGAAAACATGGTTCCATTCTACCCGCTCAAACGCTTCCGCACGCCCGAAATACCGGAGGTATTGTAGTGGACCAGTATGAAGTTATGTTTGCGGGCTTTGGCGGCCAGGGAATCATGACTGCAGGCCAGCTGCTGGCCTATGCCGGTATCAACGAAGGCAAACATGTGGCCTGGATCCCCTCCTACGGCCCGGAGATGCGCGGCGGCACGGCCTACTGCACCGTCGTCGTATCAGACTCCCGAATCGGCTCGCCGATCGTTACGAATCCGAAATCCATCTGCGTCTTTAATCGACCGTCGTTCGATAAGTTCGAACCACGGGTGAAACCGCAGGGACTCCTGATAGTCAACAGTTCGCTGATCGACGCGACATCATCCCGCGACGATATCACGCAGCTTTTGGTCCCGGCCAATGAAATGTCCATGGCCCACGGAACCTCCAAAGCGGCCAATATTGCCGTGCTCGGAGCCTTGATAGGCGCCCGCGGCGTGGTATCGATTGAAACCATGCGCGCGACCGTCAAAGAAAAAATGGGCGCAAAAAAGAGTCTTCTCGAAACCAACATGAAAGTGCTCGAGGAAGGATACAACCTGGCTCTGAAAGAAGTCGGACAGAAGGACACCGTATGAACCACGATATAAGCAAAGTCCCCGAGATTATCGAGCGGTATCCCAGGGATCCGGGATCCCTGATAGCCGTTCTCCAGGACATCCAAAAGGAATTCAACTACCTCCCGTGCGAGGCACTCAAAGCGACCGCAGAGGCGCTCGATGTACCGATGTCCAAGGTCTTTTCCGTATCGACCTTCTACAACGCCTTCTGCCTCACGCCACGCGGCGATAAAATCATACGGGTGTGCATGGGTACTACCTGCCACATCCGCGGTGCCAAACAGCTGCTCGAGCAGCTCGAAACGCGCCTGAATATCAAGGCGGGCGAAACCACGCCCGACCTGAAATTCACCATTGAAGTCGTCAACTGTGTCGGCGCCTGCGCCATGGCCCCGGTCGTGATTATCAACGAGGATTATCACGGCAACTGTAAAGTCAGCGATGCCCGACGCTTTACAATATCGAGAGGGTGACGCCATGAAAATAGAATCACCCGCTCAACTGACCAAACTGCAAAAGAAGCTTCAGGCCGCAGATAAGAAGCATACCAAAAAAGTCATGGTCTGCTGCGGCCCCGGCTGTCTCGCCAACGGTTCAGCCAAGGTTGTTGCCGAATTCAAAAAGACGCTGAAAAAGAAACGGATCTCCGGCTTCAGCGTCCAGGCAATGAAAGAAACCGGCTGCCATGGATTCTGTGAACAGGGTCCCCTGGTCGTCATCGAACCGAAAGGAACGTTCTACACAAGAGTCAAACCCAAAGACGTCACGGACATCATAGAGAAGTCCATTCGCAAAGATGACACCGTAGATCGCCTGCTGTTCAAAGATAGTAAATCCGGCAAGAAAATCGAAAAGTACAGGGACATCGATTTCTATAAGCATCAGCAGCGAATCGCCCTGCGCAATCTCGGCCAGATCGACCAGTATTCAATCGATGAGTACGTTCGGGTCGGCGGCTACCAGGCGCTCGCGAAAGTGCTCACGAAAATGTCGCCGGATGATGTAGTCGACGAGGTCAAAACCTCCGGCCTGCGCGGTCGCGGAGGCGGCGGATTCCCCGCTGGACGGAAATGGGAATCGTGCGCCAATGCCGAAGACACGCCGCATTACGTCGTCTGCAACGGTGACGAGGGCGACCCCGGCGCGTTTATGGATCGCTCGATTATGGAAGGCGACCCGCACTCGGTTCTCGAAGGCATGATCATCTGCGCCTATGCCGTGGGCTCCAGAGAGGGCTACATTTACGTTCGGGAAGAGTACCCCCTCGCCGTACAGAACCTCCAACTGGCCATCAACCAGGCGAAGGAGTACGGGCTGCTGGGTGAAAACATCTTCGGCACTGACTTCTCGTTTGACATCCGTATCAGCCGCGGCGCCGGCGCTTTTGTCTGCGGGGAATCATCGGCCCTGATGAAATCGGTCGCTGGCGAAGTCGGCGAACCGCGCGCCAAGTACGTCCGCTCGGTCCTCAAAGGACTGCACGATCACCCGACCGTGCTCAACAATGTCGAGTCATTCGCGAACATCCCCGTCATCCTCGATAACGGCGGCAAATGGTTCGCCTCGATCGGAACCTCCAAGAGCACCGGAACCAAGGCCTTCTCCCTCGTGGGCAAAGTCCGCAACACCGGGCTGATCGAAGTGCCCATGGGGACCACACTCCGCGAGATCATCTACGACATCGGCGGCGGTGTGATCGATGACCGACCGTTTAAAGCGGTGCAGACCGGCGGCCCTTCGGGCGGCTGTCTTCCCGATGACAAGCTCGACCTCTCGGTCGATTTCGATACCCTGACCGAGGCCGGCTCGATGATGGGTTCCGGCGGAATGATCGTCATGGATGACCGCACCTGTGTGGTCGATGTCGCCAAGTACTTCCTCAACTTCCTTGTCCAGGAATCCTGCGGCAAATGCGTGCCCTGCCGCGAAGGCCTCTACCAACTGCACGCGCTGGCCCAGCGCATCGCCGACGGCAAGGCCACCGAGGACGATATCACGAAAATGGAAAAACTCTCGGACAATATCATTATCGGCTCCCTGTGCGGACTCGGCAAATCCGGACCGAACCCCTTTGTGAGCACGGTGCAATATTTCCGGGACGAGTATATGACACACATTCGAGATCACAAGTGCCCGGCCGGTGTCTGCACCGAGCTGATTCGCTTTGACATTATCGATGAGAAATGCGACGGCTGCATGGCCTGTATTCACGCCTGTGCCGTCAACGCAATCAGCGGTAAAAAAGGCGAAGTGCACGTGATCGATCAGGATAAATGCACGAAATGCGGCGCCTGCATGGCCGTGTGCCGTCGGCATGCCGTGGAGGTAGCATAGATTATGGCGAATGTACGCATAACCGTTAACGGACGAGTCGTTCAGGCCGAAGAAGGCGTGATGCTCCTGGATGTGCTGCGCCGGGAAAACATCGATGTACCCGCGCTGTGCGACCACGGCGCCGTCGAACCCTTCGGCGCCTGCCGACTCTGTACCGTCGAAATAACCAAAGAAGAATGGAGCGGCTGGAAGAACTACGTCACCTCGTGCCTCTACCCTGTTGCCGAGGGACTTATCATCAAGACCGACTCCGAACAGGTCATCGAGCTGCGCAAGACGCTGCTTGACCTGCAACTGGCCCGGCATCCCAACACCCCGCTGATCCAGAAAATGGCGGCTGAATACGGCGTGCTGAAAACGTCGTACGAGGAAGTTGTCGAAGGCGACGACTGCATCCTCTGCGCCATCTGTACGCGGATTTGCGACACGATGGGGTTTGCGGCCATCTCCACTGTCGGTCGCGGGCACGGCAAAAAGGTGGCCCCGCCGCTTGATGAGCCGCCCCCGGACTGTATCGGATGCCTGGCCTGCGCTCAATGCTGCCCCACCAACTTCATCAAATTCACCGAATCGGCAACATCGCGCGAGATCTGGGGCAAGACCTTCGAGATGATCGCCTGCAGCAAGTGCGGCAAACCGACCATCACCAAAGACTTCGCGAAAAGCCTGTCGGAATCCCGTGACATTCCCCACGAGTACTTCGAGGTTTGCGACGACTGCCACCGTAAGGAGATCGCCATCAAAATGGGCCAGATCGCCAGCTGGAACAGAGAGGAGGTCACGCGATGAAATCACGTCTTGTTGTTAATCCAAACCTCTGTATCGGCTGCCGCACCTGCGAACTCGCCTGCTCGTTCACACATTCGGTGGACGGCAAGCCGGGGCGGTCACGCATCTTCATGCTGGAGACCGAATACAAAGAACTCTGGGTCCCGGTGACATGCCTTCAGTGTGACGACGCCGCCTGCGTCAAATCCTGTCTCGTCAATGCCCTGCGGCGCAACCCGAAAACCGGGGCCGTAGAGCTGAATCAGGACGTCTGCGTCAAGTGCAACGCCTGCGTGGCTGCCTGCCCATTCGGCTGCGCCCTGCTCGATCACGCCCACGACCGCTTTGTCAAATGTGACCTGTGCGGTGGTGATCCGGCCTGCGCCCGGTTCTGCCCGACCAAGGCTTTGGAATACGAATTGATCAAGGAAACCGCCCGCAAAGTCGGCTGAAAAAGTCGGAGTTGTTCAGTTTGAAGGCGGCGCACCAGAGCGCCGCCTTTTTTCATGAACTAGGGCGGGGGCAGTGGTGACACGGCAGACATATTTTGCCTTGACATATTTTGCCTTGACACTTGACTTGCCGCGCAATTTTGGGCTCATTAGCAAGTTAGGATATCTCCGTCACGCTTCGGACAGGACCCTGCGATTACCTGTTCGCAGCCAAAGACTGGAAACCGCATGGGACATAATTCGTAAGTACTAATATTCGGATCGGAGGCAACGCAGCATGAAAATGACCGACCGAGAGCAGGATGGAATCGTCATCCTCGAGCCAAAAGGAAAAATCATGGGCGGACCGGACGCCAGCCTGCTCCACGACAAACTGCACGACATTATCGAACAGGGTAAAAGGCGTGTCGTAATCGACCTGTCAAAGGTGGACTGGATGAATTCCACCGGCCTGGGTATCTTGATCTCGAGTTTCACTACCCTGCGCAACAACAACGGGGAGCTTAAGCTGGCCAACGTGACCGATAAAATCCAATCGCTGCTGACTATCACAAAGCTGGTAACGGTTTTTGACGCGCACGATTCGGTTGAAGAAGCTATCGCCACATTTGACAGATAAACCGACGGCTGCCCCGCCGGTTTCAAACTCCAACGAAACGCGCCACAGGCAGGCCTGTCGGGGTCCTGCCTGTTTTTTTGGGAGACATTACTGCTATGAAAAGACCTGTCATCGAAGGGAACAAGATCACCGTCCCCTCGGATCACGAGTACCTCTCGACGGTCGACGAATTTATCGAAGGTATTTTACGGGACTGGGGGACGGATGAATCAGTCATAGCCGACATCGCTATTTCCGTATCGGAACTGGTGAACAACGCTATTGTGCACGGCAACGACGAAGTACCCGATCAAACTGTCGTCGTGGAAATCGGACGCGACAACGGAAACGCTCAAATTACCGTCCGTGACCAGGGTACCGGTTTCAACCCCAAAGAGATCGACGACCCGCTGGCCGACGAAAACCTGCTCAAAGAGGTCGGACGAGGCATTTTTATCGTTCGCAACCTCATGGATAACGTCGATATCCAGGCCAGCGACAACGGAACCAGTATCACCATTACCAAAGCCATCAAGTAACCATAAACGAGCTTTTGCTCACACCCGGATGAGGGTATGAACCTGGAGCTGGTAAAAATGGTCCTGTATCTGTTGACGGGCGGCTTTTTGGCCTTCCTCGCGATAACGATAGTACGGGACAACTTCTCGAACCGATTAAACCGCGTAACCGGTGCAATGCTGTTCTTTGCCGCTTTAGGACCACTCTCAATGGCACTGGGCGCAATCGTCCGACTCTCCCCCGACGCCTCCCTCGGATTCGAAGACTCCGCCCTCTTCCAGCTCCAACACCTCTGGGAACTCTTTTTCCCACTCCTGCTCTTGTTCTCGTGGATCTTCCCCGATGATCGGTTGCGGGAATTCAGGCACGACCGCCTCAAGTATATAATATTCGTCCCGCACGTTTTGCACCTGTCATTGGTCCTCGGATACAACCAGCTTGCCGGCGTACTGGAATACCTGCAGATTGAGCCGGGGCAGGAAGGTTTTGTCAGCATCATCCTGACTCCCTTCAGCAAGTTCCTCTCATTTGTCCTGTTGGTCATTAGCACGATCCGGACATACAATACTGAAATATTCGGCAGTCTGAATCTCATTTACGTGTTTGTCGCGGTCTATTTCCTCGAATCGGGCCGGCGCATGATCACCAACCCCCGGCTTGAAACACAGACCAAGGTCCTGTTCCGCGGTCTGCGTATCGGCTTGGTGCCCTATGTGGTAGCGTTTGTCGGCGGGCTGTTGTGGCCGAACCTGTTCACCGACAATGTTCAATCCCTGATGATGGTCCTCGGGGCGCTCGCCGGAGCTGGATTCCTCATTTTCGCCACCATCCGCTACCAATTCCTCGACGTGCAGCTGCGTTTTCGACAGTCGTTCGTTTACACTATTACCTCGGCCCTGCTTGTCGGGCTGTATATCCTCATGGTGGTCGAATCAAAGAGTTTTCTCCAACCCATTTTCGGCGCGCAGGCTGAAGTTGTCAGCTACGCCTTCATTATCGTGATCCTGCTGCTGTTCCAGCCGGTCAACAACGCCATCGACAATCTCATTCGTTCGCTGTTCATCCGAACCCGTACCGACCACCGGAACATTATCGAACGATTTTCCCGACAGGTCATTTCGCTGTTCGATCCGCTGAAGCTGCGGCAGATAATTGAGGACACTCTAAGAACGTCATTGCTGGTAGAGCGCGTCTACTTCGTCCTGTTCGACGACGAAATCGGTGAATACGCTTTGGCCAAAAGCCAGGACTCACCCCGCCGCGTCGTGCTTGATCGTGACGATCTTCTCCTGCGCGGGATCAACCTGCTTGACACTCCAACCTATCTCCTCACCCTGGGTGACTACCTTAAGGACTCAAAGCTGGCGAAGATCCTCCAGGAGCGCAACGTACAGCTGGTCCTGCCGATGAAAGACGCCAAGCACATGCTGGGCTTCCTCGCCCTCACCGGTAAAGTGGCGGGATATCGCTATTCGTCCGAAGATATCAACCTCCTCGGCGTGCTCTCAAACCAGATGGTGACAGCCCTGACCAACGCCCGGCTCTATGTCGACTCCCTTGAACGGACCCGACTCGAGGAAGAAGTCAACATGGCCCGCCAGATTCAGCTGGACCTCCTGCCCTCGCGACCGCCAAAACTTGACAAAGGCCAGATCGCCGTCCATTCCACCCCTTCCAGAACTGTCGGAGGTGACTTCTACGACTTTTTCGAGATCGACGATGACCGTCTTGGCATCGTCATCGCCGACGCATCCGGAAAAGGAATGCCGGCCGCGCTGATGATCACGCAGATTCAGGCGATCATCCGAAGCGAGGTCAATAACGGCAACGACATCGACACCATGATGACCAACCTGAACAACCAGGTCGTGGCGACAACGTCGGCCGAGAAATATGTCACACTATTCTACGGCGAGCTTTCGAGGACGAACGGCGAATTCCGCTATTGCAACGCCGGACACAACTATCCCGTGCTGGCACGAGCCGATGGATCCGTGGAGTTGCTCAAGGACGGCGGACCCGTCATAGGCGCCTTCGGTGGTATGCCCTACACCGCCGGCTCGGTGAGCCTCTATCCGCAGGACGTCCTCTTCCTCTTCACCGACGGCCTCTCCGAAGCGATGGATGACGACGAAAATGAGTACGGCGAGGAACGCATCCGCGACTTTGTCCTCACCCACCGGTCCCAACCGGCGCCGGATATCCTCAAGGCCATTATCGACGATGTCCAAAAGTTCGATACAACTTATCCGCCCCGTGATGATACAACTATTATAACGTTGAAGTCTCATGTGTCTACGGAGTTTCATGAACCAAAAGCACCATAATTTCGACGACCAGAAACTTTTCGAACTCAAAGATCAGCATTGCGGCTACAGATTCTGCCCCTGGTGTTCCAATCTTCTTAAGGAGCAGCTGCTCGATGGTGTCATGCGTATGGCCTGCGATGACGAATCCTGCGGATTCGTTTTCTACCAGAATCCAATCCCGGCCGCCGGCGGAGTGATTGTAGAGGATGACCAAATCCTGTTAGTCAAGCGCGCCCACCCGCCCAAAATCGGCTGGTGGTGCTTCCCCGCCGGGTTTATGGAATGGGGTGAACATCCGACCGATACCGCGATTCGCGAAGTCAAAGAGGAAACCGGCCTGACAGTTCGACTAACCGGGTTCTTCGAAGTTTACTCCGGAACCGACGATCCCCGAGTAAATGCCATTCTCCTGCTGTACCATGCCGAGCGAATCGACGGCAACCTGCAGCCATCGGATGACGCCGAGGAAGCACGCTTCTTCAGCTTTGACAATCTACCCGAGAAGATCGCCTTTGAATCCCACAGGCGCGCCATCGCCGATTACTATGCCAGATACAGGCGGTAACCGGGCATGGAATCGGCGTTCGGGAACAAACTCTTTCGCCTCTTTTTCGCGTTTGCCCTGATTCCAACCGGCATCATGGCCCTGGTCGGCTGGTACCTCTCGGTCGCTTCAGGAGGCCTGACTCAGACTGCCCCGAAGTCTATCGAAGAAATAAACACTGTCCACCTCTCAAGTCTCGACAGCCAGCTTCACGCTCTTTTGAACCTGCCGGCAAAGGACTTTCCCGCTGGAGGCAACCTCTTTCGCCTTGAGATTGTCGAAGACAGCCTCACAGCACGAGCCCCGGAAACCGGGTCAGTTCTGACCTATGCCACCCAATTGGTCGAGGCGGCCCGGCGACGCTCTTCAGGAACGATCAATCTCGACCTGCGACTCGCACAATTTGTTTCGACAAACCCAGGCGACACACTCATTATCGTCGGTACGCTGCTGCCCGAAGATCTCGGGCCACTGCTGGCAACTTATCAGGAGAACCGGGCCCAGCAGTCGATCGAACAACAAGTCTTCGGCCGCTATCTTGTTTTCCTCGCCATCGTCTTTGGTACTATAGTACTGCTGGCCGGCATAGTCGCCTACTGGTTCTCAGGACGGATTGCCCGTCACCTGTCACAGCCAATCACCAATCTTAGCGCGGCCGCCGACTCTATCGCCGAAGGACAGTTCAGCGTACAAGTCCAACCGGAAGGCGCCGGCGAAATACGGTCCCTGATCGAACGTTTCAATGAAATGGCCAATCGACTGAAGAGCGTGACCGAGCGACTGGCCCAATCAGAACGAGTCGCTGCCTGGCGCCATGTCGCCCGGCGATTTGCCCACGAGCTGAAAAACCCCCTTCAGCCAATGACCGTCTCGCTGTACCAAATTCAAAAAGTGATAGAATGCGGCAACGATATAGAAAAGATTAAAGCCCCCCTGGAGGCCGTTACCGAGGAG
This sequence comes from uncultured Ignavibacteriales bacterium, assembly GCA_964612145.1. Taxonomy (GTDB): domain Bacteria; phylum Zixibacteria; class MSB-5A5; order GN15; family FEB-12; genus JAGNLV01. Next base: position 172,490 of record CAZTBP010000002.1, read on the forward strand.
ATGCAACGCCTCACCGAACTGGCCGAGCGGTTTTCATCGCTTGCCAAGCTCCCCCCGCCCTCCCTCGAGCGTGCGGATCTATCAGAGTTGCTGCAGTCCGTGTACGAACTGTACCGGGAACGCCTTAGTGACTACGCTGTGACCCTCAAACTTCCCGAACAACCGGTTGTGGCGGCTATCGATGCGAGCTACTTCCGCGAAGCCCTGCACAACGTTTTACAGAATGCCGCCGAGGCCTCTACTCACCGAAGCCGTATCACAATCTCACTGACTGCAACTGATGATGAAGCCATGATTTCCATAACGGATCAGGGAGCAGGCATGTCCGCTGGCGTTATCGCCGGGGCGCGCATACCGTATTTTACGACGAAGAAATCAGGCAGCGGTATCGGCCTGGCGGTGGTTGAAAAAACCGTGAGTGAACACGGCGGTCGCCTGCAGATCGAATCTGAAGAAGACCGGGGCACCACAGTCACGATGATCCTGCCGCTGAATTCCGGAGAGAATAATGGCTGAAAAGATCCTTGTCATCGATGATGAACCATCCATCACTAAGGCCATTGCCGGCCTCCTCACGGATGAAGGCTACCGGACAGAAACGGCGCCAGACGCCGAATCGGCCCTGAATTTCGTCCGGAAGAGCCGCTTCGACCTGATCCTCCTCGACCTCAACCTGCCGGGCATGCAGGGCGTGGACTTCCTGAGAACAATCCAGGACCAGCTGACTGTCTCACCGGTGCTTGTCATCTCCGGCCAGTCCGATATCCCGACCGCGTTGGAGGCCGTGAAACTCGGCGCCCTCGACTATCTCGAAAAACCTGTACAGCCGGAAAAACTGCTCGCCAGCGTGCGGTCGTCGCTGCAATTGTCCGCCGCCCAACGGCAACGGGCAGTCATGCTTGAAGAAATCGATAACTCCTCCCCTATCATTGGTGACTCAGCGCCAGTGAAAGAACTGATACGAGCAATCGACCAGGTTGCCGCCTTTGATTCCCCGGTTCTGCTAACGGGTGAAAACGGCACCGGTAAGGAACTGGCCGCCACCCGCCTCTATCTGGCATCGAAACGCCGCGATAATCCGTTTGTCAAAGTCAACTGCCCCGGCATCCCCGAGACCCTGTTCGAGTCGGAACTGTTTGGGCATCTCAAGGGTGCTTTCACCGGCGCCGTCAAAGACTACGCCGGGAAATTCGCCCTCGCCGATGGCGGTACCATCTTCCTCGACGAAATCGGCGACCTCCCTCAATCCTGTCAGGCGAAACTGTTGCGCGTGCTGGAAAACGGCGAAATCCAGAGGTTAGGCGACCCGGACTGGCGCACCGTCAACGTTCGCGTGATCTGCGCCACGAATCGAAATCTCAAGGAGCTTGTTGCCGCCCAAAAGTTCCGCGAAGACCTCTTCTATCGCATCTCGGTCCTCACGATCCAACTACCACCGCTGCGGGATCGTCGCGACGATATCCCCCTGCTGATCGGAGAATTCCTGCGCCGGTTTGACCCGGGCGAAACCGTACAGCTTTCTCCCGATGCGATGGCCAGAATGGCCACCCTTGACTACCCCGGCAATATCCGTCAGTTGAAAAATATCATCGAGCGGCTCACTATCATTTGCCAGGGTCGCACAATCGAGCCGAAAGACATCCTCGCCGACCCGGCCCTGGACGGTTCACTCCATCAGAAATCAGCGGTAAGCTTACACGACCGGATTCGTGAGTATGAAAGACATCTTATCCGCTCCACTCTTGACAAGACCGGAGGCAATATCGCCGAAGCTGCCCGCCTGCTGAAAACTGCCCGGGCTAACCTCTCCAAACGTATCAAGGAGTACGGGCTGAAATAGTCGCACGATATATGTGCACAGGCGTGTAACAGCTACACGGCCGAATCAGTAGATTTCGCGTAAACGGCCGTAAAATCACAACTTGATTGTGTGGCACGGAATTTGTTTTATGTCGGAGTAAAACGGAGGTAAAAATGATTCATCGCTTTCTACATAGCATCGCCGCCGGACTCCTGATAACCGGCATACTGGCTTCCCCTGCTGCCACACAGCAGGAAGACAAATACACCGACTATAAACCCTTGGCCACCATTGAAACGCTGTACAAAATCCTGTTCACCGAAAACAAGATCACTCTCACGGTTGTCAACGACACGACCGAGACCACCGTTACCCGGAACTGGGAACACGTTGAAAACGCTCCTGCCCGGGTCACTATCACCGATGATGTTTATTTCGATGAAACCGGCCTTCACTTCCATGACTCCGTCTACACCTACGACCGGATCACCGACACGCGGGTAATGGATAGCGACGACGGTGTCACGATAGCATTTCTGACCGTGCGCGGTGACGTCGACCGGCTCGCCCGACTTCGCCGGGGCAACCGAATCAGCTTTGCCGAACCGCAATCCGTCGAAAGTACCAGGTTTGTGCGTGGATTAATCATGACTATTCGCGGCAACATCGATATCCAGGGTGAGGTCAACAAAGACGTAATCACGCTGTTTGGAGACGTATATGTCGGCCCGGGTGCTGTCGTACGCGGTGACATAGCCTCACTGCAGGGCAAGATTGACGCTGCCGATGATGCCCAGATTTACGGCGAGCTGTACTCAGGAACCGAACACTTCACTAAGCGCCGTCACCGGTTCTACCGCGACGATGACTATGTCGAGGTCTATGTCGATTTCAATTACAATCGGGTCGACGGCACCCGCTCCCTGGCGGGCGTGAAATTCGAAGATATAGACTCGCTCCTTCCCACAGCCTGGGCCCAGGCAGGTTACGCTTTCAACTCGAAACGCTGGCGCACCGAAGTCGGACTGGAGCAGACTATTCTGCGGGCCCGGCCGCTGGCCATCGGCGGCGCATACTACCGGCGCCTCGCAAGCGAGGATGACTGGCTGCTGTCAGACAACGAAAACACCGCCTTCTCACTGCTGGTCACCGAAGACTTCAAAGACTACTGGGAGGGCAAGGGAGCCCGCGCCTGGATCCGCTTCGAGGCCTTCCCTGCACTTTCCATGAAGGCCCAGTATCGCTACGAGGAAACCAACTGGCACCCGGCCCAGCGGCACCTCTGGTCACTCTTTGGCGGCGACAAACTCTTTCCGAAAAACTTCCGCAAGGTCGACGATCCCGAGTATTCTCAGGGGATCGCTGAAATAGACACTACCATCAACGCCAACCTGACATTTACGATTGACTGGGACTCCCACGATGACAACGGCGGCTTCTATGAATCCGGCTGGCACGTCTCCGGCGATTTCGAGTGGTCCAATCCCGATCTCAATTCAGACTTTGACTACCGCCGCTACTCGCTGACACTCCGCCGATACCAGCGAATCCATGACCGCTCAATGCTGCTGCTGCGGACAAAGTATGCCGGCTCCGACGGTTACCTGCCGATGAATAAACGCTACTACATGGGCGGCCTCGGAACCCAGCGCGGCTACGCCCACAAAGAAATGGCGGGCAACCGGTACTGGCTGGCAAACGCCGAATATAGATTCCTCTTCCCAAAGACCGACCTCGCCGCCGCACTTTTCTGGGATCTCGGCCAGATCGCCGATGGAAAGATCGACTCCGACATCGAAATCGAACAATCACTCGGTGTCGCAGTGATGTTCAGCGATGATCTCCGCCTGAGTCTCGCCAAACGGCTCGACCGCTCCGATGACGCCTGGAAAATCTACGCCCGTCTCGAACACGTCTTTTAACCGGGGAGGAAGCATTGAAGAGTGTCGTCCGGATAATCGCTGCGGCGACCTCCCTCGTTTTACTGCCTCTTTTCGCAGCAGTCGCCGTCGAGCCACCCGACAACATCGAGTACGACATTGTCCGATACCAGGACTCTCTGACTGTCTGGCTCAATCTCAGCCGCTATTTCGGCGACGATGAATTTGAATTTCTGGCCAACGGTATCGACTACGCCGTAACCTGCAAAATTGAGTTGAATCGGCCCAAAAAACTGTTCGGCACCGAGAAAATCGAGGAAAAATCAGCTACGTTTCGGCTTTCTCATCGTCTTGCTACCCGGGAATTTGCCCTGAGCGGGCCAGTTGGAGACAGCCTCCGGACCCTGGGCACCTTTTTGTCGCCGGAGGAAACAGCCGCTTTCCTGAACGACTCCATACTGATTTCGTTGGAGGAAATGGACTCCCTCAGATCCGATCGCTACTATGAAATCCATATTGATATCACGCGTATCTCATTGACCAGCCTGAACTTGGCTACCACTGGCGAGCCCCCCGACAACAGCAAATCGCCGATAAAATACCTCTTTCGCCAGTTTCTGCACATCACCAGCTACGGCCGCGATGAATACTCGACCGTCTCCCGTTCGTTCTCCCTGCGCGAAATTTATTCAATTCGCTGATCAACTTCTGACGACAGATTCCGACGAACGGTAATACGGTTCAGTTCTTGGGGTTAATCCTGTGCCGGAATGACCGATAAATACATAAAAGCACCTTTTGTTGAGGTACGTACCCGAATGAGTCAGGCACAAGACGAAAAAACAGCTAAGACGAGACAAAGACACGCAGGCGGCGCCGATTCGTCGAAAGGGAACGATACGTTGAAAATTGAGCCACTGGACGTTCTGGCGGACCTCGAAGCAACGCTCGACGAAGTCGCCGAAGCGAATCCGCGCATAGGTGCCGACCAGCCAACCGCCGGCCGAAGCACCGATGACCTCAAAGCGCTGCTTGAAGTCTCAATGGCGATCAATTCATCGCTGGTGGCCGATGACGTCCTCCAGATTGTGATGCGCAAAGCCATCGAACTGATGGAAGCCGAGCGCGGCCTGATCATGCTCCTGGACGATCAAAATGAACTTCAGGTCCGATCGGCCTACAATCTTTGCCGCGAACAGATGATGGATGAGGACTTCAAAGTCTCCAACTCTATCACCTCCGAGGTCGCCCGCACCGGCAAGTCCATCTACACGTCCGATGCTCTCACCGACGAGCGCTACGCCAACCAGCGGTCCGTCGTCGAACTTCATCTTCGCTCGATCATGTGCGTGCCGCTCAAGGTGAAAGAAAAAGTCATCGGCGTCATTTACCTCGACAATTCAAACGAGAGCCGGATGTTCCTCAAGTCCGACCTCTACCTCTTCGAACTATATGCCCAGCTCGTGTCCAATGCCCTGCACAACGCCAATATCTACAATCGCCTGCTGAACCTTCAGCAGTACAATGAATCCGTCGTGGCATCCAACCCGGTCGGCACTGTCGTTGTCGATTCCGAAGGCCGAATGGTAACTGTAAACGCGGCCGCGCTTGAGATCTTCGACTTCAACCGCGAGAAAATAACCCTCGTTGGTGAAGGCGACGAACCCACTAAGTTTGTCGACCTCCTGCTGGACACTGAGGTGCCCCGCTGGACCCACATGATTAACACCGCGCTCTCGACCAAAGAAGATTTCTCCGACTCCCGCTATTTCCACAATACCGGGTACCTTGAAAAAGCGCTTTCGGCCAAGATTTCCCCTATCTGGCAGATGCCCCACGGCAAGGACGGCGTGATCATGGCCGTGGAAGATATCACCGAGAAAGTCATCATGGAAAAATACGTGATCCTCTCGGAGAAACTCGTCGCCAAGGGCGAAATGGCGGCCTCGATCGCCCACGAGCTTAACAACTATCTCGCCATCGCCTCCAACAACGCCGAACTGATGACACTCAATATCGATCGCCAGAAATTCGATAAGGTCAAGTTCAACTCCAAGGCGATCACCGAAAACGTCTTCAAAATCAAACGCTTTGTCGACAGCCTGATGGATTTCTCCAAACCGGAATCAGAGTTCATCAGCTATGATATTAAGCACCTGATCGAGGACCTCCTCTTCTCGCTCCGCGTCCAGCCCAGGTTTAAACGAACCCACTTTACGATTGATCTCGACCCGCGCCTCCCGAATCTCGAAATGGATGTCGGCCAAATCCAGCAGGTCCTGATGAACCTGCTGAATAACGCCGCCGACGCCATCGAGGATCGAGCGGTCAAAGAAGGCGCCGGAGCCGACTTCAAGCGCGAAATCACTATCAAAGCCTGGTTCGAACCGGAAAACGAAAGAGTCATCATTGCCGTGAGAGACAACGGAATCGGCATGAACTCCGAGACCCTCAACAAAATATTCACGCTGCACTTCACCACCAAAAAAGGCGGCCATGGTCTCGGTCTGTCCAATTGCCGTAAAATCGTCGAATCGCACCACGGCGACCTTCTGGTTGACTCCGCGCCCGATGAAGGCACCGAATTCCAGATGATCCTCCCGCGCTTCCAACCGGAGAAGAAGAAGAGCGAAGAAAAATGAGCGTCCCGTCCCTGCCGCCCGGCTTTGAGTATGTCCGGCATCTGGGCAGGGGCGGTACGGCTGACGTTTACCTCACACGGTCCGAACAGCTTGACCGCGAAGTTGCCCTCAAACTCCCCCTGCCACTATCGGAACGGCCCGGCGATGATACGCCGTTCGGCCTGCTGGTCCAGCGCGAACAAACGCTGATCGGCAACCTTCGCTTCCCCGGTCTCGTCCGCATTCTCGATGCCTCGGCGAACTCTCCCGAATATGTCGCCCTGGAACTTTGCACCGGCCGCACCCTCGACCAGCTCGGCCGAATCGATAACCTCGCCCTGGCGATGAACCTCCTGTCTGCACTCGCCCTCAACCTGGAGTTCCTCTGCGCGGTGGGCCTCGTCCACGGGGATTTCAAACCACAGAATGTGTTTCTCCCCGCCGATGAATCGCTCATTGGCGATGATCGGCTGTTCTGGCTCAAACTCTCAGATTTTTCACTGGGCAAGAAAGCAGATGAAACGGACGAAGACCGCATCGGTCTCGGCACAGTCGGATACATGGCCCCGGAAACGATCGTGTCTGGTAAGGCCGATCACCGCAGCGATCTGTTTGCACTCGGCGTGACAGCCTATCAGATGCTCACCGGAGTCCACCCGTTCATTGAGGGTGAGTCCGATCCGGTTGCAATCAACTCCCGTTGCCGCGAAGAAGATCCCCGGCCGGTTGTAGACTATCGTAACGACTGCCCGAACGAACTGCTGCATCTTATTGATAATCTGCTGGCCAAATCATCATGCGACAGGCCCTCTCGTGCCTGGGATATCTGTGTCGCCCTCGAGGAAATGGGGGCCGGGTATCCCTACCGCAATGCGCTCCGTCCTGCCCACCTTGTGGACCCCTCCGACTACAATCAAGCCATTACATCGAGTATGGAACTCAACGACTCCCAGCGAAACCGCCTCGATGTCATCACCGGTGCCAGTCCGGACAAATTGCGGCTGGTCCTGTCGACCGCTTTTCAGCGCGATGAACTGACTTACGAGTCCGGAAAATTTCGTTTCACCGCCACCCCCTATTGGCCGACTCGCTGCCGCCACGAAGAACTACACCGGTTCGGCCAAGCGCCTCTGCAAACCCGGAAAGACATCATTCGGTCCGCCATTCGCGGTGAGACTGGACAGCAGACCGCTGCTAACTCACGTGCGATACTTCACCTCCTCCCCCACCTGCTCAGGCCGGCGACCGTGCGGCGGCTGTCGCTGAAACCTGCCCGCGACGCCGAATCATCCGAGAACTACCAACTGGCCGCCCGACTTTACCTTCAGGCCGGATTGTTCGAGGAAGCCGAACGCTGCGGCTACCAGGCCGCCCAACTTTTGCACAAAGAGCACGAATCAACCGAGGCCCTGCGCGTTATCCAGTCGGTCGTCGATTACGCCACATTACTAAATCGCGAGACCGATACAGTTGCGCTGCTGAAATCAGCCGGGGACATCCTCAAGAGCATCGGTCGAGTCGATGAAGCTCAGCAAACCTATGAGCGTATCGAGGTTCTCTATAAAGCCCGCCAGCCGGATTTGCTGCTCGCCCGCACCTTTAAAAGCCTCGGCGACCTGTTCAAAATGAAGCAGAAGTTCAACGACGGTGTCGAATCCCTCAACAAGGCGCTTGCAATTTACGAAACCCTTGACAACGAACTCGAACTCTCGCACACCTACAACAACATGGGTAACCTCTATTTCATCGCCGGTAAACGCTCCGACGCCCTGACCTGCTACCGTCGCGCCCTCAAAGTCCAGCGCCGCCTCAACGCCACCGCCGAGATCGCCTCGACCCTGAGTAATATCGGCGGCGTACTCGCAGTCGGCGGTCGGTTCCGTCGCGCGGTCAATATTCTTGAAGTGTCGCTTAAGCTCAAACGTGAAATCGGTGACATGGGCGAGATCGCCCGCAGCCTGAACAACCTGGGCTATATTCACTACGTCCTCGGGGAAAAGCAACAGGCGATGGATGCCCTTACCGAATCTCTTGAATTAAACCGCAAAATCGACAGCAAGAAAGAAATCCTGTTCAACCTCGACAACCTGACCGGCGTTATGATCGCAGCCGGGCGCCTCAAAGAAGCACTCACCTACCTCCGGGAAGGCATGGCACTCTCGAAACAGATCGACGACAAGCCGCACCGCATGATGCTGAACCGCAGCACCCTCACCGTCCTCCGCCGCATGGGCCGCCCGGGCGAAGCGCAAGAACCGCTCCGCCTCGCGCAGGAGCTTCTTGGCAAGGTTGACGACGCCGAGGAACGGGTTCGTATAAAAGTTGAAGAAGCCGCCCTGCGTGCCGCGGTCGGGGACTATGAAAGAGCTCTGGAAATTGCCGCCGAATCCACGGCGTTGGCCGACGAGCTGAATGTGAAACCGGAAAAACTCAACGCCCTGCTGATGGTAACTCGCATTAGCGACGACGACGCAGCCGCTTCCCAGGCAGCACAGCTGGCTGATGATCTCAAGATGGATCGTGAGAAATTCCTCGTCTCCGCCAATCGCCTTGGTGTGCTGATTGAAAACGACCGTATGCCCGAGGCCCACGAGACGGCCAAAGTTGTTGAGGAATGCCTCAGCCAATACACTGACGACCTCGAATACTCACGCATCGCCCTCACGCTCGCCGAGTATTTCATTGCAGCAGGCAAAATCGACAAATCCATACCATACGTTCAAAAAGGGTTACGCCAGGCTGAGCAGTCAGGACTGGTGCCCGAGACAATAACCGGCTTGCTCCTTACCAGCCGCCTCCAGTCACAATCCGGATCGTACGAGGAAGCCTTCAAAGCCAGCAAGCACGCCCTCCAGCTCTGCAAAACGATAGCCGAAAACATCTCAAACGAAGACGACCGGCGGCGCTTTCAGCAAACTCGAATAATCCAAACGCTGGTTACAGAAATCCGGGACCTGCAAGCCAAAATCGGGCAAAAAAAAGGAGCAGGCTGTTAACCTGCTCCTAATCGGTCGGGTTGGTTATTAACCCCAGCCGCCGCCAAAGTCCCATTGGCCGCCGAGGCTGATACCACCCGGTGCGATGCGAGATTCGAGAACCTCGACCGACAGTTCGTACTTCTTCACAAATTCACCTCCTTACAGGAAGCTGTGGAGATTACCCAACGATAAAGAAGGGTCCTCTCCCGTTACGAGTTGCAAATGCGCAACCCTGCCCTTAACTAAAAGTATACGTCCGCATACGAACATGGTCAAGAGAAATATGGCCCATATGTCTCTTTTTACCAACTACTCCCTGAGTGCGATTCCCCTTGCGTGTGAACGACTTAGAACGAAGAACTAAACTTCTGCTACCACCAGGACCAGAATTCAACACGTATAAAAGAAGCTACTTTGCGAGCCAAAAGCACCGCCAGCGGATTGCGACCGATCTCTATCTTCGCATACCCGGTCATGCCGTTGGTGAGCCGGTAGTGCGTATTGTCAAATGTCGCCGATACTAAGAACTGCGCCTGCCCCTCCACTTCGATTGCCCCTGCCGGGACATGAGACACGGTACCCACGAAAAGTTCTTCGGGGAACGACCGCACCTTCAGCAAAACGGACTGGCCCTTCCGCACCAGATCGATATCAAAATCCGAAACCGAAATGAGTGTCTCCACCCGCCGGTTATCCAGAATTGTCAAAATCCGTCCATCGGCCGGACTGATCTGAATCGTTCCCCCAATCGGCGCTACAATCGACTGTGCATCCTGCTGTGTCTTGAGGAACTCGACCCGTGAGCGCTGGCGGTCAATCTCGGCCCGGATAACCGCTTCCTGCTCCGGCTTAGGCGGCGCCTTCAGCAAATCAAGTCTCGCTTCCTTGTTCCGAAGCGTCGCTCGCGCAACCTCGACCGCCGACTCAGCCGCTTCGTATTCTTCCATCGTCGCCAGGTCCTTCTCACGCAGACCCTTCACACGGTTGAATTCACGTTCGAGCCGCTGCAAGGTGACTTTGGCCGCCGAGACCTCCGACTGCACCTCAGCCACCGCTTCGGATTTGGGCGGGGACCGCAGAAGCTCCAACTCCCGCTCATACTTGTCCAGGAGCGCCATCGCCCCCATGAGCTCCGTTGTAACCTGGTTGGACAGCAATAGCGCCACGGTGTCATCAGCCATAACCTGCTGACCATCCGACACCAACGGAATCAGGTCCAGCGAAGCCATCTCAGTCGACACCATCTGCACATAGCCCGTCTTGGTCTCGGGATCTCCCCCGCGCCGCTGAAGCGTCCGCTCCAGTAGTCCGAATTCGTTAAGCCGCAACGCGAACTCATTAATCGGACTGACCGTAACTTCGCCCGATACCCGATGCGGAAACGGCACTGCAAACAGGCCGATGCCAATACTTACCAGGGCAATAATGTAGGCTGTCAGTCGCACAGGATTCATAAGAGTGACTTTCATGTATTTCACATGCTGAACTGCGCCACGTGCCATCGCAGCAATTCCAGGCTTGAGAATCGCCAGAAGCACCAAAGTCAACACAAGTAATCCCCAACCACCAAACTGCGCAAGTAAGAACTGGGCAACTAGATAGAGGATGTAGACAATCAACAACGCCGAGAACGCAGTCGCGAGCACGGCATAAACCAGATAGATACGTCGCTCACGCCGCTTGGCATCAATCCCCTGAATCGGCCAGCCCAGAATAGCCCGCTTGAAGTAGTTGCCCAGATATGCAAAGGCACGGCTCCTGAGATTGGGTATATTCACCCAGTCCGACAATAAATAGTAGCCATCGAGCTTGATCAGCGGATTGAAGTTAAACAGCACACTTATTCCGCTCACCAACACCACGATCAGGGCCACCTGGTGCGGAAACGTACCCGGCACCGTAACCCGCCACACGATCACGGCCAGCGCAAATACAAGAAACTGCATAAACGGCCCGGCCCACGTGACTGCCAGACGCTGTGACTTTTTCGGAAAGAGCCAGGCATCCGACACATCAGCATAAAAACAGGGCTGAAAAAACAGCAGCAAAAAACCCATCTCACGCACCTGCCCGCCGTAGTACCGACAGGTAACCGCATGGGCAAACTCATGCACGAGAATGGTCGCAAAAACAGTTGTAATTATCAGCACAATCGAACCAAGCTGAAAAATCTGGTCCCGCCCAATTGTGAAATGCGCCGCATTGGCAGCGAATAATCCCAGCCCCAGCATGATCACAACCAAACCCACCGCCAACCAGAAACCATTGTGAAAAGGCCGATAAACACGAATCAGCTTGTTTAGGAGCGCCGCCGGATTGATACCCTTGAGCTTTATAAACAGCAGTTTGGAAGCCAGGCTTTTCCCCCGCGCCGCCTGAAGGCTCGCCCGCGAGGTCGCATGCTCGGCCCGCCCGTCATCCAGAAAGTACAGCCGTTCCAGCTTAACGATAAACTGCCGCACCGAATCCGCCCCAATCTCCATCTGAAAAGTCTCGTGAAATCGACGGGCGATTTCTTCGGGCGAGGTTTCACCATCCAGCTGCTGAGTAATCCAGTACTCCGGCTCACGCAGACGGAAGTAACTTTCAGTAACCGGATCCTTAATGTTGTAAATAGTCTGGCCTTCAATTTCAGCCGGGACAATGACAAGATCCTGACGTATTTGGGGATAGTCCGCCATGAAACGAATGTAGCGGCAACAGCCGAAAACGGCAAGTTTGTGTTTTTTCCTGACTGACGTTTGGGATATACTGTGGTATGAAACAGAACATCTACGACAACCCGGAATTCTTTAAAAACTACCGCAACCTGCGGGAAACCGGCTCCGGCCTCAACGAGGATATCGAAGAACCGGTCGTGCGATCTCTACTGCCCGATATCGCCGGCCTGCGAGTGCTTGACATCGGCTGCGGGACCGGACGACTCTGCCGCCACCTGGCCGATCTCGGAGCCGCGTCGGTTCTCGGAATCGATATCTCGAAGAAGATGCTGGCCGAAGCCCGCAAATTCAGCAGGGAATACAGTGGCACCATAGAATACCGGCGCTCCGCCCTGGAAGACGTACAGCTCAAAAGTACGCAGTTCGATCTTATCGTAAGTTCCCTCGCTCTGCACTACATTGAGGACTTTGACGGCGTCATGCGAAAAGTCGCCGGATGGCTTGACCACAACGGCAGTCTTGTCTTCTCGACCGAGCACCCCGTCATGACCGCCCATAAAGAGCAGGCAGCCTGGCACACTAGGGGCAACACCAAACTCCACTGGCCGCTTGACCACTACCAGGACGAAGGCATCAGGTCGCTGCACTGGTTTGTCGACGGTGTCATCAAGTACCACCGCACCATGGCAACCATCGTCAATGGTATCATCGACGCCGGACTCACACTCGAACGCATGATCGAGCCGGAAGCTGCCAAGGAAGCCGTCAAACGGCGGCCACATCTGACCCATGAGTCTCGACGCCCCTGTTTTGTTGTCATTCGGGCAAGGAAGGAACGAACTGGTTAACGGCGGAGCGTTTCAATCAAACGCCCGTTATAGTAGTCGATAAGCTCTTCACGCCGCAGTACCCCGATAACCTTGTCATCGCGGTTCTTGTCCACGACCGGAATCAGTTTCAAATCCCTCACCCCAAACAGCTCAAACGCCTCCTCAAGCGTCGCATCACGAGACACCGTCACCACGTCCTCGTGCACGATGTCCTTGGCAATGACGAGATAATCCAGCGAATGCTGCGTCAAAACTGATCGAATATCCTGAAACGATATTACACCGCGGAAATGACCGCCTTTGTCCATCACGAGATAATACGTTTCATGAGTGTCCTCGATTTTCTCGAAGATGGAATGAAGATTCTCTGAGATGTCAATCGATTCAAATTCAGGCGACATCACCTCCGACACCTTGTGCGCTCGAAGAACATTGATATCTTTGCCTCCCCGGATGTCAATGCCGCGCCGGATGAGCTTGACCGTATAGATCGAATGCGGGAAGAGCTTGCGAGCCACCAGCGCCGAGAAAACAACTGTGACCATCAACGGCAAAATAATCCGGTAGTCGGAGGTCATCTCAAAAATAATCAGCAGAGCGGTGATTGGCGCATGCGTGGTCGCGGCAACCATCCCGGCCATACCAACCAGCGCATACGCTCCCGGATTCGCCGTAACGCCGGGGAACAGGTAATTGACAAGCACACCAAACGATCCCCCCAAAACAGCACCCATAAACAACGATGGCGCAAATATCCCCCCGGAGTTGCCCGACCCCAGCGTCATACTGGTTGCCAGCAGCTTCATGAAGATTAGGACCAGCATCAGGACAATACCAAGCTGACCGTACAGCGTCAATTTGATCGTCTCGTATCCATCCGCCAACACCTGCGGATAGAACAGCGCAATGACTCCGAGCAAGAGCCCTCCAAGCGCCGGCTTGAGCATGTTGGGCATCTTGAGATTGTCGAAAAAGTCTTCAAACCAGGAAAGCACCCGGGTGAACATCACTCCTCCCCCGCCCAGCACAAGACCCATCGCGACATAAAGAGGAATCTCCCACGCCGAGACGAGGGAATAGGCGGGCACATCAAACGCCGGGTTGCCTCCCATCACCGAACGGGTGAGCACCGACGCCACCACCGCGGACAAAATCACCGGTGAGAATGTCGTAATAGCAAAATCGCCAAGAATAACCTCCAACGTAAAAATAACACCGGCAATCGGAGCGTTAAACACCGAGGCGATACCTGCCGCCGCCCCGCAGCCGACAAGGATACGCACCCGATCCGACGACATCCGGAAAAGCTGGCCAACCGATGATCCGATCGCGGAACCAATCTGTACAATAGGCCCCTCTCGTCCGGCTGATCCACCTGAGCCGATACAAATCGCCGAGGCTATCGTCTTCGCTGCCGCCACCCGTGGTCGAATGATACCCCCTAAACGAGCCACGGCGTTCATGACCTCCGGGACACCATGTCCCTTCGCCTCGGAAGCAAACTTATAAACGATTGGCCCGACAATCAAACCGCCCAGCATCGGAATAACCGGCAGCCACCACTTGAATGACCACGTCCCGAGACCCGTGGACAGAATCTGGTCGGTGAGGCCAAAAAAGAAGTTGTTGGCGCCCTCAATTAACGCAGCAAAGGCCAGCGCTCCCAGCGCCGTCGCCAGCCCCACCACCACCGACAGGGCTATCAGTACCTGGGTACCGCTGGAGTTGAAATACTTGAGTATCTTGTCCGCCGCCTGCCATTTCATAGTACAGCGAATCTATCTTTTTTTCACTCTCGAGCAAGGTTTATCTGGTCGTATGGCCCGGTCGGTGAACCGTTCGGGATCACCAATCACGACCGCCTGACATGCGTATAATATACAATAAAATAAAGGCCTTACGACGATCCGCGCGCTGGAATTGGCTTGACATCAGGACCGATTTGAATACCTTTTTAGTGAAAAAGTTCACGTAATGTGACAATGAGTGTTTATGAGGAATATTTATGCGTAGTCATGCTGACGCCGTGGTCATTGGCGGAGGAATTATCGGACTGGCGGTTGCCTTCTATCTGGCCAGGTTCAAGTACGGCCAGGTAGTGGTGCTGGAAAAAGAACAGCTACTGGGCTCACACGCCACTTCCAAAGCAGCCGGCGGTATCCGAGCCCAATTTTCCACCAAAGTGAATATTCAGATGTCGATGCTCTCGGAAAATCTGTTCGAGCAATTCAAAGAAGACACCGGCTCCGATGCCCTGTTTGACCAGGTTGGCTATATGTTCCTCCTGCGAACTGACGAAGAAGTCGAGACCTTCACCAAACATTACGAACTGCAAAAGTCACTCGGCCTTCCAGCCGAACTGCTCCAGACTGACGAAATCGCCAGGTACGCTCCGCATATCAATCTCGATGACATCAAGCTGGCCACGTACTGCAAAAAGGACGGTCTCGGTGACCCGAGCGAATTCTTGCTGGGATATGAGAAAGCGGCGCGCAATCTTGGCGTCGAAATCGTGTTTGAGGCCGGCGTGACCGGTATTACGACCGAATCGGGCAAGATAACCTCGGTCCGGACAACCCAGGGCGACATCGCCACGCCGATCGTCATCAATGCCGCCGGCTCCTGGTCGGCCCAGATCGCCAAAATGGTCGGCGCGGAACTCCCGGTCGAACCAATCAAGCGGCAGATTGTCACTACCGGCGAGCTAAGCTGGGTCGAGCCATACTTCCCCATGATTGTCGATGTCAAATCCGGGCTGTACCACCACAAAGAATCCAAGGGCCTGCTCTTTGGCTGGGCCAAACCCGGTATTGAGCCGTCGTTCGATGTCTCCGTCGATCCGGACTACACCGACGAGATGCTTGAAAAAGCCATGATTCGAATCAAGGAAGAGTATCTCGAAGAAATCTCCGTGGCTAACCAATGGGGCGGCCTGTACGCCACCACCCCGGATCACCACGCCATCATCGGCTGGGAACCGACCGTGGAGGGCCTCTGGCACTGTACGGGTTTCTCCGGTCACGGCTTTATGCACGCCCCCGGCGCCGGCCTGGTGACAGCTGAAACCCTGACCGGCAAAGAACCCTCGGTGGACATTTCACCGCTCTCGCTGGAACGATTCGCAGCCGGCGTAACAGTTGAAGAAACCAACGTCATATAGAGACTGTATCATAAAACCAAATCGCAGAGTTACGGGAGTTTTCATGAAGAAACTACTGGTCCTAACTGGCTTCCTTGCGCTGGCTCTCAGCGCCAGCGCCGCCGCCCAGACCTGCCCTGCTGATCGGGCCGCTAAAGATGGGTTCTCACCCTTTGAAGAGTTCCACCACGTCATGGCTCCGGCCTGGCACGAAGCCTACCCGGCTGAAGATTACGACGCACTGTTTGCCGCGGCTCCGAAATTTGTTGAGTGCTTTCACGCCGTCGCCGAGATGGATCCAATACACAAAAGCTCGGGACGCAAAGAGCAGTTCATCGAAGCGCGCAAAGAACTCGGCGACATTGTAGAGGCCTACGCCGAGGCCGCCGCCTCCGAAGACAAAGAAAAAGTCTACGCCCTGATGCCCAGACTGCACGACGCCTTTGAACATGCCGCCTCGACCCTGCTCCCCGTACACTACCCGGAATTCGAGGGAATGGTCATCACTCTGAACCTGATTCTTGAAACCCATCTCCCAAAAGACAACGAAGCTGGCGTTGTCGGGTCGACCGAAACCCTTGAAATGAAAATGAAGCAGCTCAACAGCGAATCGCTCCCCGAAGAACTGGTCGAGCACAAAGAGCCGATAATGGCCGAATTCGAGGCGATGGCTGCCGACGTTTCGAAAATGAAACAATGCTGCGACAACAAGGACATGGACGGCTACCGCGAGCACGCGGCATTGCTTGACAAGCGAGTGAAGAAGTTTATCGAGACGTACATTTAACGTCCGACCAATTTAGTGGAAAAAGGCGGCCGGCCGATTGGCCGGCCGTTTTTTATTAGAAGCTACTTCTCGGGAGGTTCCTCGGACTCACCATCCGAAAGATCGATCATGCGGGTACCGTCGGAATAGTCAACCGAGCGGGCATTGGTCAGGCGCATCAGCCGTTGCGTGACATCCTTGATTTTCATCGCCGATTCCTCGATCGTCCGAAGCTTATTGCGTAGTTCATCGTCGAGATCGTCACGCTTGAGTAGAAGTAATTGTACGTTGCCCAAAATCGCCGTGAGCGGATTGTTGACCTCGTGGTTGACCGTCACAGCCGTCTCTATCACCGCGCTCTGCCGTTCCTTGGAAATCGCCTCGCTGAGTTCGATCGTTTCCTGATCCTGGCTGCCGGCGGCATACGCCAGCGCCAGCACGGTCGACAAAGTCTCAAGAAAACTGTCCTCGCTGATGATTGTCCGCTCCCCCTCCTGCAACCCAATCACAGCCCCGAACGTCTGGTCGCCGTAGCGCAACGGCCATGTGAACACGTGGATCGGGACATCCCCCTCGAACGTCATATAGGCCGAGGCCAGCCGGCGCGTCCGCCGAAGTTGTTCGAAAAGATCCCGCTCTAACTCGTCGAGGCGACGCTTGTCCTCGGGGGAACGAGCGTGAGAGGAGTTGAGTGTCGCGACATGATCGTCATTCCAAACCACCAACGAGGTTGCAGCCAGCCCGAGGAACTCGGCTGTGAGCTTCAGCCCCACCTGGATCACCTCATTGATATCGGCTCCCGCTGCACCCGATGCAGCCAGTTGCCGGATAATCTCGAACCTGTCGCCTGTGTCTCTTGTCATCGCAGTAGCTGTCCTCTCTCATGCCCCTTTGAGCAAACGCAGTGCCCTTCGGAATATGAGAGTCGAAACATGCAGTAAAGTCGAAGTATGCCGGAAAATACAGTCTTTTCAAGGGTTTAGCCAGAGTTTTTCAGTGTGCAGAAACTAAACAGCAATCACTCGTGTAAAACCATTTCCTGCACCGGATTTCATAAATTGTGTGCAAAGAAATCCCGCGACTGAACATTGACTTTTCGGTCTGGCAGGCATACATTTGAAGTTTTTCAAGAATCGTCGAGGAGTTCTGTAACATGCTCGAACCGGCCATCCACGATAAATGCGGCGTCTTCGGAATCTTCGGACACTCCCGCGCCGCCGAATTGACCTACCTTGGCCTTTACGCCCTCCAGCACCGAGGCCAGGAATCCGCCGGGATTGTGACCTGCGACAACGGCTCGATTCACTACCACAAGAATATGGGACTGGTCGCCGATGTTTTCTCAAATCCGCAGGTACTGGCTAACCTCAAAGGCAACCGGGCCATCGGCCACACCCGTTACAGCACCACCGGAGCCTCATCGCTGATAAACATCCAGCCGTTTCTGATCACGAACCGTAACCGCTATCTCGCCATTGCCCACAACGGCAACCTGACGAACTCAAGCGAATTGCGCCAGAAACTGGACTCTGCCGGCTCCATCTTCCAGACAACCTCCGATACCGAAATCATTTTGCACCTTGCCGCCCGCTCACGCAAACGCACCCGGCTGGATCGGGTTTGCGACGCCCTCAGCCAGGTCAAAGGCGCCTATTCGCTGGTCTTCCTCACCGAGGACTCGGTTATCGCCGCACGCGACCCGTACGGCTTCCGCCCTCTGGCCCTGGGCAAGTATCGTAAATCGTGGGTAGTCGCCTCGGAGACATGCGCCTTTGACCTCATCGGCGCCAAATACGTTCGCGATGTTGAACCGGGCGAAGTTCTTGAGATTTCCAACGACGGCCTCAAGTCACTGCACCCGTTCAAAAAGCAGAAACACGCCATGTGCATCTTCGAATACATCTACTTTTCGCGCCCGGACTCGAAGATCTTCGGCGAAAATGTCGACAAGGTCCGGCGCCGTCTCGGACGATTGTTGGCCAGGGAACATCCCGTCGAAGCCGATATCGTAATCGGTATCCCCGACTCAGCCAACACCGCCACTCTCGGCTACTCCGAGGAATCCGGAATCCGCTTCGAAATCGGGCTGATCCGAAATCACTACGTCGGCCGGACATTCATCGATCCCAAACAGACTGTGCGCGATCTCGACGTCAAAGTCAAATTCAACCCGGTCGCCGGCGTTCTCGAGGGTAGACGAGTCGTTGTCGTCGATGACTCCATCGTGCGCGGCACGACTTCAAAGAAATTGGTGAAACTAATCCGTGAGGCCGGCGCCAGGGAAATTCATTTCCGTGTCTCCGCCCCGCCCATCATCTCCCCCTGCTTCTTTGGCATCGATATGCCAACCAAGGAAGAACTAATCGGCAATCGCATGACCGTCCAACAGATCGAACAGTACTTAGAGGTTGACTCCCTGCGGTACCTCTCTTTGGAAGGTATGCTGTCCCTGAAATCTCTTCCCGACACGACCTTCTGTTCAAGCTGCTTTTCGGGCAAGTACCCGATAAAGATCCCAAAGATGAACGGCAAAGAACGTTTCGACATCAAATCGCCCGGTCGGTTCGGGATCTAAACAACTTGTTTATGAGCGTCAAAAAAGGCGGTCGCTGCTGCGGCCGCCTTTTTTCATTATCATTTGGATATTTCTCTTCCTACAGGAAGGCAAACAGCGCCTTCTGAGAGAACGCCAGGACCTGCTGCGGGAAGAACCCCAGGCCAAGCGTCCCCACCGCAGTAACGATCAACACAATCACAATCGCAGGTGAATACGATACCGGCACCACTTCACGGGTGGCCGCCTCAAAGAACGTCGCCTTGACTATCCGCAGGTAATAATAGACCGACACGAATGAATTCATCACTCCGATTATCGCCAGCCAGATAAAGCCGGACTTAACCGCCGCCGAGAAAATATAAAACTTCCCGAAAAAACCAACCGTGGGTGGAAACCCCGACAAAGCAAACATAAACAAGGCCAGCACCGACGACAACCACGGTGCCGATTTCGCCAACCCCGAAAGCTCACTGAAATCTGCCTTGCTCCCGGTCCGCGTCTCCAGCAGAACAACCACCGCAAAACCGCCAAGATTAAAGAAGGCATAGGCAATCAGGTAGAATATGGCCGCGGAAATGGCCTCAGGGCCGCCTACGGCGAGCGCTACGAGGATATAACCCGCATGGGCTATCGATGAATACGCCAAAAGCCTTTTCACATTCGACTGCCGCAACGCCAGCACGTTACCCACTGTCATCGTAAGCACGGCCAGCACCCAGAAAACCTCCTGGAGAATCTCCAGCGGCGCAAAGCCGAACAGGAAAACCCGAAGCAATGCCGCAAATCCGGCTGCTTTCGGGCCAACTGAAAACAGTGCCGTCACCGGAGTGGGCGCTCCCTGGTACACATCCGGAACCCAAGAATGGAACGGCACCGCCGCTACTTTGAACCCGAATCCGATCAGTATCAAAGCGACGCCGGCATACATGTACGTTTCTGATCGACTGAGAATGAAGTTGAAGTCGGCTACGATTCGCCGAAGTTCGGTCGTCCCCGCCGCGCCGAATACAAACGCAATTCCCATCAGCAGAAACGCGCTGGCAAACGCCCCCATTATGAAGTACTTCAATCCGGCTTCGTTTGATTCCAGCGAGCGCTTGAAGAAACCGGCCATTACATACAGCGGTACCGACATAAGCTCCAGCCCGATAAACAGCACGACCAGATCAGTCGAGTTGGCCATGACCATCATGCCCAGTGTCGAGAACAACAGCAGCGCATAAAACTCGGGCCGATTGTACCCCTTGACGGTCAAATACCGATGGGACATCAGCAGAGCCAGAATCGAGGAGCCACTGGCAATAATCTTGAACGCGACACCAAAATGATCGCAGGTGACCATCCCAAAAAAGCCCGAGGCCTGGTGGCCCCACTGGCCCACCGCCAGCGCGAGCGACACCGCCAGACCGATAAACCCGATCGACGGGCTGAGCTTGCCAAGATTTTTCACGTAGCCGGTCAGGAGGATGACCGAGGCTGCAATGACCAGCGCCAGTTCCGGCCCGATCAGTTTAAAATCAATGCCAGCTGATGTAAGATCGACCATATAGCTTTCCGTAAAGGCGACAACCTGCCGCCTTAGTTATTAGAATCCTCAGCCTCCGCCGAAGCCCTTTTTGACTTCTCCGTCCTCGACAATGACCGGTACAATCGAAACTCCCTCGGTCAGTTCAAGAACCTTTTCCTTTGCACCGGGGACCTCGAAGACATTTATCTCTTCAAAGTCGATTCCCTCTTCCGTATAGTGCTTTTTCGCCGCTGCACAATACGGGCAACCGTCTTTGACATACATTGTAACTTTACTCATCGAAAGCTCCTTTGGCTGGTTTTAGACTGATTGTGGATTCTGTTACATCGATTGTAACATCCGCCGCCAACGTCTTGTTCACCGAGAAGTTTTCATCGAGTTCAACCGTCTGCGCCCGGCTCACCTTGCTCAGAACTACCTTTGAAGCCGGCTCAATCCGATCCAAAAACGGCTGCGGGTAAACCCCGAACCAGAAAATCAAAATCACCAGCGGAATCAGTATGATCTTTTCCCGCCAGTTTATATCAGTCAGCTTTTCGTTCTCGGGATTGGTGATCTTGCCGAAAATGACCCGCTGGTACATCCACAACATATAGCAGGCGGCGAAAACGACGCCCGATGCTGCCAGTATCCCGTACACATAATTGCGGGCAAACGCTCCAAGCAATATCAGGAACTCCCCGACAAATCCATTAGTCAGCGGCAGCCCAATCGAGGATAGCATCACAATCGCAAAAAATACCGAGTACACCGGCATCACCTTGGCAATACCGCCGAAATCTTGTATCAACCGCGTGTGCCGCCGATCGTAGATCATGCCTACCAGGAGGAACAACGCCCCGGTCGACACACCGTGATTCAGCATCTGAAGCACCGCCCCCTCCATACCCTGAAGATTCAGCGCAAACATGCCCAGCATGACAAACCCCATATGCGACACCGAGGAAAACGCCACCAGCGACTTCACATCCTTCTGCACCATCGCCACCAACGCCCCATAGATAATCGCAATTATCGACAGGATCGCAATATACGGCAAGTACGCCACCGTCGCGTCCGGAAACATCGGCATACAAATCCGGAGAAAACCGTACGTCCCCATCTTCAGCAGCACCCCCGCCAGAATAACCGATCCGGCGGTCGGCGCCTGCACGTGGGCATCGGGAAGCCACGTATGGAACGGGAACAGCGGCACCTTGATCGCAAACGCCAGTGCAAACGCACCGAACAGCAGCAACTGGGTCTTGTAGTCAATCGGCATTTCCGTGAGCTTCAGGATGCTAAACGAGTACTCACCCGAGTACGCCTGGTAGGCAAACAGGAGCCAGAGCACCGCGACCAGCATCAGCAGCGAACCGAACATTGTAAACAAAACGAACTTGATAGCGGCATACACCCGGCGCGGCCCGCCCCACAGACCGATAATAAAATACATCGGGATCAACATTACTTCCCAGAACACATAGAACAGGAAAAGATCGAGCGAGACAAAAACACCGATCATCCCGACCTGCAACAGCAGCATCGAAATGAAATAGCCCTTGATACTGTGCGTGATATTTGTCCACGAGGCGAGAATCGCCAGCACCGTAAGAACCGTCGTAAGCACGATTAAAAGCAGTGAGATGCCGTCAATACCAAGGTGGTAATGTATCCCCAGCGAGGTAATCCAGGGCATATCGACCTCAAACTGCATCCCGTTGGCTACCGGGTCAAACATCCCGTACAGCCAGAACGAAAGCAGCATCGTGACGACGGCTATTATGAGCGCGACAGACTTAATCGTATCGCCGCGATCCTTCGGCACCATCATCAACAGGACTACTCCCAGCAACGGGAAAAACGTGACAAGTGTCAGAATCTGGTTTTCCATCCCCTACCTTAATCCACTACGAAGTAGGCTACGATTATCACGACACCGACCATAAACGCTGTGGCGTAGCTACGAATTCGTCCGGTTTGCAGTTTCCGCATTCCCTCGGAGATAACCTGATACGCGAAAGCCGACCCGTTGGGAATGCCGTCGATCACCATGACATCAATGAACTTCCACATAAACACCGAGGCCCCGATCAGCGGCCGAACTACCACGGCGTGATAGATTTCATCGACATAGTACTTATTGAGCAGAATCCGGTGCAATCCGGATAGCTTTTCTTTCCAGGCGGTGGCGAGCTCCGGCTTCCGGTTATAGAAGAGGAAGGCGAAATAGATCGCCACCAGCACTAGCGCCACCGAAAGCCCCATCAGCAGGAACTCCGTCGCGGCGCCATAGCCGCCCGCGGCCAGCATAGCATGCTCCCCCGCCCCACCATGTCCTCCACCGGCGCCGGCCATCACCGGCTCCAGCCAGTGCTCAAAATGATTTGTCACGCCAAACACATGCGGGATCCCAATCCAGCCGCCGACAATCGACAGCACGGCCAACAACGTCAGCGGAACCGTCATCGACTTTGGTGATTCGTGCAGATGACTCTTCGTCTCGTCGTCCATCCGCTCCTTGCCGTAAAACGTAAGGTACACCAGCCGGAACATGTAAAAAGCGGTCAGCCCGGCCGTGGCAAAGCCGATCACCCAGAATACCGGGCTGCCGAACTCAGACGAAAACGACTTCCAGAGAATCTCGTCCTTACTGAAGAATCCTGAGAACCCGGGAATCCCCGCAATCGCCAGCGTCGCGACAAACATAGTGCCGAAGGTAATCGGCAAGTACTTCTTCAGGCCCCCCATCTTGCGCATGTCCTGTTCGTTGCTCATCGCGTGAATGACCGAGCCGGCGCCCAAAAACAAAAGCGCCTTGAAAAAGGCATGCGTCATCAGGTGAAAAATCCCGGCCGTGAAAGCAGCCACACCACAGGCCAGGAACATGTAACCCAACTGGCTGACTGTCGAATAAGCGAGCACACGTTTGATATCATTTTGGGCCAGACCGATCGTTGCCGCTATGAAGGCCGTCGCTGCACCGATAATCGCAACCACCAGCAATGCATCCGGAGCCATCATGTACAGCACGTTTGACCGCACGATCATATAAACTCCGGCCGTTACCATCGTCGCGGCATGGATCAGCGCCGACACCGGCGTGGGACCCTCCATAGCATCCGGCAACCAGACATACAACGGGATCTGCGCGGACTTGCCGGTCGCCCCGACAAACAGCAGCAGACAGGCGGCTGTGATCAATCCCCCACCGGCCACAAACGCCATCGGAGCCTCGGCCATTACCGTCGTGAAATTGAGTGACCCAACCTCCCAGAAGATAATGAACATCCCGACAAGAAAGCCAAAATCACCGATCCGGTTGACAATAAACGCCTTCTTCCCGGCATCCGAGGCCGACTTCCGCTCAAACCAGAACCCGATCAGCAGATACGAGCACAGCCCTACTCCCTCCCAACCGACAAACATCAGCAGGTAGTTATCGGCGAGGACCAGGGTGAGCATGCTGAACGCGAACAGGTTCAGATAGGCGAAATAGCGACCAAATCCAGGATCATTCGACATATATCCGGTCGAATAAATATGGATCAGGAACCCAACTCCGGTCACGACCAGAATCATCACCGCCGAGAGCGGGTCCAGCAGGAAACCGAAATTGACATCGAGATTACCGACCGGAATCCAGGCAAACAGCGTCTGCTCGATTACCCGCATCGTTGGCGGCAGCGCTTTCAATTCAAAAAACGCCAGCACGGAGACGACAAACGATGCCCCCACCGCACCACAAGCAATCAGGTTCACCACACTGCGCGGCAGTTTACCCAGCAACAGCCCGTTGATCGCGAAACCGATCAGCGGAAACAGCGGAATCAAATATAAATAGTCTGCCATGGTGTCCCGTCAGTTTACCATTTTAGCAGGTTGATACGATCTATGTTAATCGTCTCCCGATTCCGGAAGACAGTAAGCACCATCGCCAGCCCGACCGCTGCCTCGGCCGCCGCAACGGTCAGGACCAAAAACACAAAAGCGTGGCCGTCCATCACATTCAGCGCCCGTGAAAAGGCAATCAGCGCGAGGTTGGCCGCATTCAGCATCAGCTCAACAGACATGAACAGGATGATGATATTGCGCGAAATCAACACCCCGACTGTGCCGATACCAAAAATCACCGCAGCAACAATCAAATATGCCGAAACCGGAACCATACCTAACCTTCAACCCTTTCCATCTTCGGCGGTGAGGGCCGCTCATCATCTTTCGTCAACTCCTGGACCGGGACCGATGGCGCCGGAGATTCGCGCTTGGCAATCACCACCGCGCCGACTACGGCGGCCAGCAAAAGAATCGCCGTCAATTCGAACGGATACAGATAACGCGTGAACAACAAGATGGCCGTTTCCTCCACCGATCCAAAACTGTCAGCCACCGGCGCTCCAAGGATCCCAACCGCCCCCGTCTCGGCAAAAAAACCGGACCGGACGATAAACACCAACTCCACCACAAACAGAATAGAGAACAGGTACTTGGTAATTTGATTTATCGGCGGCGACGGTTTCCCCAGGTCTTCTCTCCCTCGAAGGTTGAGCAGCATGATGACAAACAGGAAGAGAACCATGATTGCCCCGGCGTATACCACCACTAAAATAGCACCCATAAACACGGTGCCGAGCTGGATGTACAACGCTGCTTGCGCCAACAGCGAAAGTATCAGGTACAATACCGATGCCACCGGGTTGCGCTGGACAATCATCATGGTCGCGCCAAAGACGGCCACAACCGCCGAGACAATAAATATGACAATATCCAGACTCATTTTGCCTTGTCCGTTACTCCGTAAACTTTGCGCACCCGGCGGTACATCTTCTTGAAGGGATTATCCTTGCGCGGATGCGGCACCAGCATGTCCTCCTTGGTCCAGATAAACGAGTTGCGATCGCTACTGGAAAACTCATACTCCTGCCCGAGGAAAATAGCCTCCTCCGGACAGGCTTCTTCGCAGTACCCGCAGAAGATACAGCGAAGGAGATTGATCTCATACAGTCGGGCGCGCCTTTCACCCTTCTCGGTCTCTTCCGGCTCCATATAAATGGCGTCAGCCGGACAGGCCGCCGCACACAGGCCGCAGCAGACACAACGCTCGGTACCGTCGTCGTATCGCTCTAAATAATGACGACCACGGTATCGCGGGGCCATCGGTTTCTTCTTACGCGGATAGTCAAGCGTTACCGGCTTCTTGAACAGGTGCTTGATCGTTATCAGCAGCCCCGCCGGGGTCTTGATAATCGCGTTTATAAAAGCTCTTGCTACATCGTTCATGGCCTGCTACCTCACTTACCTACTCAAAGCATCACAAATGCGGCCGTGACCATCGTATTCAACAACGCGAGCGGAAACAGCACTTTCCAGCCAAACGCCATCAACTGGTCATACCGGAAACGCGGGAACGTCGCTCGCAACCAGATATAAAAGAACATAAAGCAAAATATCTTGATCAGGAACCAGAGAATCCCAGGCAAAAACGGCCCCTGCCAGCCACCGAAAAACAGCGTCGTGCCAACCGCGGCGACTGAAATCATCGCCGCATACTCACCGACAAAAAACGTCGAGAACCGCATCGAGGAATACTCGGTGTGAT
Source organism: uncultured Ignavibacteriales bacterium (assembly GCA_964612145.1). Taxonomy (GTDB): domain Bacteria; phylum Zixibacteria; class MSB-5A5; order GN15; family FEB-12; genus JAGNLV01. The sequence goes on from CAZTBP010000002.1 coordinate 198,828, forward strand.
AACCGGCCACCAGTTCACTCTCCGCCTCAGGCAGGTCGAACGGGGCACGGTTCGTTTCCGCGATAGCACAAATCAGATAAAGCAAAAAGCCCAGCGGCTGCCGCCAGACGAACCAGTCGCCGATCGAGGCCTGCTGCGCAACCAGTTCGCGCATCGACAGCGTATTGGCAATCAGGATGACACCAATAATCGACAACCCGTAGCTGATCTCATACGAAATCATCTGGGCCGAGGAGCGGATACCTCCCAAAAGGGAGTACTTCGACCCGGAGGACCAGCCGGCCAGCACAATACCGTACACTGCCAACGATGTCACGGCAAATATGAACAGGACACCGATATTCAAATCGGAAATGACCCCTTGAATCTGGTACCCGAACATCTCAAAATCTGCCGCAAACGGCACCACCGCAAACGACAGCACCGCCGGCACAAAGGAGACAATCGGCGCCAGGGCATAGGTGAAACGTTCGGCGGCATTGGGAACAATATCTTCCTTGAAAATCAACTTGAGACCATCAGCCAGCGGCTGGAGCAACCCGTATGGTCCGGCATACGACGGCCCCACCCGGTGCTGAATGTGACCAAGAACCTTTCGCTCCAGATACGTCGAGTACGCGCACCCGGTCAGCAGCGTGACCACCACTACGATCACCTTAATCGAAGATATGATTATGGTCTCTACCATGACGCCTCTTAGTCAACCACCTTGGACAGTTTCACCCGATCGATGCGGCGCTTCCGCATGAACAGCGAGTTTACCGCTGTCGACGCAAAGTTGCGCGGCAACAAAACCACGTCATTGTCAATTTGCTCGGAAATACGCGCCGGGACCACTACCTTTCCAACCTCCGATTCAACCCGCACCGGGTCGCCGGAAGAAATGTCATACCTCGCCGCCAGATCACGGGACATCTCAATATATGGCTCGGCGCAGAAATTCACCAGCGACGGCGCCTTCTCGGACAGATGACCGCTGTGATGCGGATCATCACAAAGCAGCGCTGAAACAGGATACTCCTCAGAGGACTCTTCTGTGACCGGCGTCACCTCGAGGTACTCGCCCACCTCGCCGTCGTCATTGGCCACCGCAAGGATCGCGTCGATTTCCTTCTGCCGTTGTTCCCTGCTGCCGAAGCCTTCAGCCCCGAGTTTCTCCGCCACCATTTCCATTATCTCCAGCGGCGGCTTTGACTCATGCAACGGCTTGATGCCGGCATGGGCGTGCTGCACCCGACCCTCGAGATTCATATAGTCGCCCTCGTATTCAGCCCAACTGGACATCGGCAGTACCACGTCGGCCAGCTCCGTCGTCGCCGTCTCAAACAGGTCCGCTGCCACCAGGAAATCCAGCTTCTCCAGACTCTCCTGCGCAAAGCTCCGGTCCGGATAGAGCATCACCGGATTGGAGCCCAAAATAAAGAACCCGTCGATCTCCTCCTTGCGCATCTGGGCCATCATCTTGTCGGTCGTACGCGGCTCACACTCCGGGAATGATCCCCACAGTTCGCTGAGCTTGTCGACAATTGCCTTTGATGGCATCGGCGCCAGACCCAACCGCTCGGCGCCTACCGAGTTGGCGTAGCGCGCGAGAACCGTCACCTGACCACGCATATCAATACCAAACAAGCGGCTCACATTCAGCATCGCCGCCGCAATCGTTTCCCGGGCCAGGGATCGGGTCACTAACTCCCCGGCAAAGAACGTTATCTTTTTCGCCGAAACAAGCGCCCGTGCCACCAGCTTAATGTCATCCTCGTCAACCCCGCACTGTTTTGCCGCCTGGGCCAGACTCTTCGGCTCAATCTTCTCTTTGAGACCGGCGGCAGCCGACTCGTCGACCAGCCCCATCTCGATTCCAGCCAGACAGATCGCATTCAACAGAACCTCTTCGGTTCCGATCTTGTAGACCAACTCAGATTCCGCCACGTCAGCGGACTTCACTTCATACGGATTCAACGAGAAATACCGCGCGTCATTGAAATTGTACGCCTTGCGAATCCGCAGGTACTCGTTGTGATGCTCACGGATAAGGTCCGATCCAAGCGTCACAATTACGTCACTGTCATCGATGTCGGCAATCCTGAAAGGCCGGCGGCACAACGTGCTGAACGTGCTGCGCGGATCAACCGGCAGCATACGGTAATCACTGCGATAGTCGATATTGTTCGACTTCAACTCTGTGCGAAACAGCTTCGAAAAAGCATACAGACTGGCGTTGTCCAGCGCCGATGAGGCCAGCCCGCCGATACACACTTTGCCCTTGGTCTCGGTTATCTCGGCAAACTTCGTGCGGATCAACTCCAGCGCCTCGTCCCAGGTGGCCTCTACCTGCTTTCCGCCCTTCTTAATAAGCGGCTTCGTCAGACGCTCCTCGGAATTCGCAATCTGGTAACCGTAGCGAGTCAGATCGGCCAGCCAGCCGTCATCAATATCATCAACCGGTCGCGAAGTAACGCGGTAAATCTTGTTATGGTGCTTCTCGTTATAGAACAAAATATTCGTGCCGGAACTTGTATACGGACAAACCGAAGCTGTCGTGCTGGTGAGCCATACACGGATCTTGTAACGCCAGTCGGTATTCGTTAACGCCCCGACCGGACAGATCTCAACGAGGTTGCCCGAATACGGATTGTCAACTTCCTCGCCCGGCGCCGCGTTAATCTCGGCTATATTGCCCCGCTCATAAACGCCCAGATCAAACTCCCCAAACGCTTCTTTATTGGCCCGGACACACTTGTAGCACAGGATACAACGATTCCGATTAAGAATAATCTCCGGGCCGATCCGCTTGTCATCAAACGTAGTTTGCCCGGTCCCTTCAGTGTAGCGATATTTCTGGAACTCGAACCGGCTGTCATCGTAGCCGTGGGCGAAAGTCAGGTTCTGCAAATCACACTCGCCGCCCTTGTCGCAGGTTGGGCAGTCCAGCGGGTGGTTGAGCAGAATGAACTCCAGCACCGCCTTGCGCCCCTGTTTGACCTGGTCCGACTCGGTATAGACCACCATGCCGTCCATCACCTCGGTGGCGCATGACACAGCCAGCTTGGGCATCTTTTCGATCTCGACATAGCACATCCGGCACGCGCCGACCGATTTCAATTTCGGGTGCCAGCAAAATGTCGGAATATTAATACCGTGCTGCCTGGCTGCCTCAAGAACCGTCGTGCCCTTCGGGACCGTGACCTGCTTATCATTAATCTTCAGCGTAATAGTCGGCACGTCCGGTTTCGTTTCCTGTTTTGTATCTTTGACGTCCTGAGCCATGTTGTCTCTTATTCAAACGCAAACTGTGACTTCACCAGGCATGACCCGTGCTCGATATGATGCACCCACTCATCACGCCAGTGTTTGACCGCCGACTGAATCGGCATCACGGCGGCATCGCCCAGCGGACATATTGTCCGACCGAGAATATTGCCGCAAACATCTTCAATCTTCTCGATATCCCCCTCTTTACCGCCACCCTCCTCGATTCGCTTGATCACCTGCTCGAGCCAGCCGGTGCCCTCACGGCACGGCGTACACTTGCCGCAGGACTCGTGACGGAAGAAATGAATGAGCTTGAGAATTGTCCAGACGATACACGTATCTTCATCGAATACAATGACCGCCCCGGAACCGAGCATCGAGCCCACTCCCTGGAGCGACTCGTAATCCAGATTAGCTTCCTCAACCATCTCCGGCGTCAAAAACGGTGTCGAGGCGCCGCCCGGGATGACGCCCTTGAGCTTCTTGTCATTGCGGATCCCCCCGCCGAATTCCGGATCATAAATGAGCTTCTTCAACGGGAAACCCAGCTCTACCTCGTAGTTACCGGGCCGTTTCACATGCCCGGACAGCGAAAACAACTTGGTCCCCGCCGATTTCTCCGTCCCCATCGACCGGTACCACTCGGCGCCGCGATTGATAATGTGCGGCACCGCCGCCAGCGATTCCACATTGTTCACGATCGTCGGGCAGGCATACAACCCCTCAACGGCCGGGAACGGCGGGCGAATCCGCGACATCCCCCGCTCACCCTCGAGCGAGTTCAGTAACGCCGTCTCTTCACCGCAAATATAAGCGCCGCCGCCCGTGTGAACCACCATGTCAAGATCATACCCGGACCCGTAAATGTTTTTCCCGAGATGACCCGCGGCATACGCTTCCTTCATTGCCTTTTCCATCTTCTCGATACAGTGCCCGAACTCACCCCGAATATAGATAAACATCAAGTGGCAGCCGATAGCATACGACCCGATTGCCATGCCCTCGATCACCGCGTGCGGGTCGCGTTCCATCAGGACCCGGTCCTTGCACGTACCCGGCTCGGACTCGTCCGCATTGCAGCAAAGATAACGAGGCTTCGGCGAATCCTTGGGGACAAAGCCCCACTTCATGCCGGTCGGGAAACCGGCCCCGCCGCGACCACGAAGCCCCGATGATTTCACCGTCTCGATTACCTCATCCGGCTTCATGCCGTCCAGCACCTTCTTCCACGCCTTATAGCCACCGTGCTGCTCGTAGGTCGACAACTCGTGCTGTTTCTCGTCCTCTACGTGCCGGAAGAGGTGCAGCTTGTCACTTTTGGCGGCTTCGGCCGCGTTGGTGATAACGGGCGAGTAAAACATCAGGCTTTAGCTCTCAGTTCTTCGAGAATCTCATCGACCTTTTTCGGTGTCAGGTTCTCGTAAAAATCGTTATTTATCTGCATCATGGGGGCCGTCGCGCAGGACCCGAGGCATTCCATGGAAATAAGCGTAAACATCTTATCCGGAGTCGTCTCCCCCTTTTTGATCTCGAGCTTCTTCTCCAAATACTCGATCAGCGAGTCCGCTCCCATCAGCGCACACGAAATATTATGGCAAACCTGTATCAGGTACTTGCCCCGCGGCGCCTTGGGAAACATCGTGTAAAACGTAGCCGCCTCGGCAATTTCCAGATACGGCACTTTGATTATCTTCGAAATCTCCCGATAGATATCGTCATCGACATATCCGAGTTGGCGATACGCAATCGTCAGCGCCGGAAGAATAGCCGACTTGCGCCGAGGATACAACGGAACTTTCTCTTTTATCTGCTGGACCGATTCTTCAGTCAGGATCATCGATCTACCTCTCCGAGTACGATGTCAATCGATCCGATGGCGCACACGACATCGGAGAACAGGCTGCCCTCGACCAGCTTGGGCAGACAGGCAAGGTTGATAAACGACGGGGGACGGACCCGAATTCGCCGCGGCCGGTTGGTACCATCGCCGACTACATAGAACCCGATCTCACCCTTCGGCGACTCGATCGCCTGGTACACCCGCCCGGTCGGCGCCGGGAAACCTTCGGTAATAATCTTGAAATGGAATATCATCGATTCCATCTTGTACAGCACATCTTCTTTCGGCGGCAAAACCACCCCCGGGACATGCGCCCGGTAGGGTCCCTCCGGCATACCGTCAATCGCCTGCTGGCAAATCCGCAGTGACTGCCTTATCTCCTGCAGCCGAAGCAGATAACGGTCGTAAGCATCACCATGCGTACCAAGAGCTATATCAAAGTCGAAATTCTCATATCCGGAATACGGGGCGTCCTTGCGAAGATCACGCGCCACGCCGCTGCCCCGCAGCATCGGCCCGGAAAGCGACCAATTGATCGCATCTTCCGCCGAAATGACCGCGACATTCCTGGTCCGATTGATAAATATCTCATTGCGCGTCAGCAGCCCCTCGTAATCATCGAGCCGCTCATTCATCACCTTGATGATGTTGCGCACCTTCTTGTCGAAATCCGGCGGGAGATCCTTGGCCAAACCACCGATTCTGATGTAACTGGTCATCATCCGCTGCCCGCCGCACGCCTCATAGATGTCGATAATCATCTCACGCTCGCGGAAACAGTACAACAGCATCGACATGGCGCCAAGATCGAGCGCATGGGTACCGAGCCACACCAGGTGCGAATTAATTCGAGTTAGTTCCGCCAGGCACACCCTCGCCCACTTCACTTTCTCCGGCACATCGATATCCATCAGCTTCTCCACCGCCAGTGAGTAGCCGAGGTTATTGGACATCGGGGCAAGATAATCCATCCGGTCCGTACACGGCAGCGCCTTGTAGTACAACTTGGACTCCATCGTCTTCTCGATACCGGTATGGAGATAGCCGATCACCGGCCGCGCCCGCACGACGGTTTCGCCGTCGAGCTCGAGAATAACCCGAAGGACACCGTGCGTCGACGGGTGCTGCGGCCCCATATTTATGGTGATGTTCTTCTCGTCAACAGCCATTACCTGATCACCTCGGGCGGCTCATCCTTGTTCCAGCTGAATCGCGGCTGCTCCCAGGTAAGCGGGAAATCTTTGCGGAGCGGATGACCTTCAAGTTCATCCGGCGTGAGAATTTTGGTCAAATCGGGATGATCGGTAAACGTGATGCCGAACATATCCCATATTTCACGTTCCATCCAGTTGGCGCCATCGAACAGGTCAATCAGCGACCGGACCTCAGGAGCTTCGCCGGGCAATTTGACAATCAGAAAAAAGCGATACTTGTGCTTGAACGAACAGAGATTGTAGACAACCTCGAACCGCCCGCCTTCAGACTCGGCGTGACCCAGCCAGTCGACACAGGTAATGTCAGCCAGGAAGCGTACATCAAGGCTGTCTTCGTTCAAAAACGCCTGGCAAATATCGAAGATTTTCTCGGGCTTGACCCAAAACTGCTGGTCGCCGCGAAAAATCTCTTCTTTGGTAATATCTTCACCGAACTTGTCGGTCAGGAATTTCCGGATTCGCTCATCCATGCCGGCGTTTGTTCCGGAATTCACAATCTTTTCGTCGTCAGCTACTGCCATGATAGTTGTCAACAGTCGATCAGGACGCCCGCCGCCCCCACTCGTCGCGTTTGTCTTTCAGAGATTCCTTCTCCAGCTTTTCCTGCAGCTTGAGGATGCCATCCATCAACTGTTCCGGCCGTGGCGGACAGCCCGGCACGTAAATATCAACCGGAATGATCCGGTCGACACCCTGAAGAATCGCATAGTTGTTAAACACCCCGCCGCAGGACGCACAGGCACCCATCGAGATCACCCACTTGGGATTGGGCATCTGCTCATACAGGGTCTTGACCACCGGGGCCATCTTATTGGAAACCCGCCCCGCAACGATCATCAGGTCGGCCTGACGCGGCGACGGCCGCATGACCTCCATGCCGAATCGGGCCAGATCAAAATGCGCCGAGAACGTCGAGATCATCTCTATCGCACAACAGGCCAGACCAAAGCCTAGCGGCCACATGGACCGCTTGCGGGCCCAGTTGACCATCTTGTCTAGCGTGGTCATTATTATTGAATCAGGTATTTTCTCTTCTAATCCCATTTCAGCGCTCCGCGGCTCAATTCATAAATGTAGCCAACCAGGATGACGGTCACGAACACCGCCATGGACCAGAATCCAAACGCCCCTAAATCACGGGCCACTACGGCCCACGGGAGCAGAAATATCAATTCGATATCGAACAAGATGAATGAAATAGCAATCAGGTAGAACTTCACCGACACCGGATTCTTCGTCGAACCCACCGGCTCGACACCGCACTCGTAAGGATCACCCTTCTTACCGAGCGTGGTTTTCCGGCCGAACAATATAGACATACCGACCAGAACACCGGCAATGGCGGTCGCCACAAAGACCAACAACAGGATTGGGAAAAACGTATCAAACATAATTACTCTTCATTCCTCTCAGAATTCCCCAACTTTAGTCTATGTACGCAGCTTTGTCAAGTATATTTGGCTGTTTCCAGCTCGATTCGGCCCCTCGCTGCGTGCCCGCAATCCTATACCTATCTATATTTATTACAAAGCCTTACATGCAAAGCCAAAACCCGACACGAACCGACAGGGTTGTGAAAAAAGTATCATTTACGTCAACCGCGTATAACGACACGAAAGTCCGCAAAAAGCGGGCTGCCGGTCACAATGGCCTTCACATCCGCCGCCCGAAACGCGCCATAGGCCGTCGATCGGCCGGAAAACTCTACCTTCCGCGTCTTTGACTGGACAACCAGATATCCGCCGCCGCGCAACATCACATCCTCTTCGAAAACGTTGAACATATCCGGCTTTCGCTCCCACGAGCCGGCCAGCTCGTTCTGGCTGCAGAACACCTCCACCAGGTTAGCGTGATAGGGATATTCCCGCACCGGACCGAAAACCAGATGATTTTCGCTATCGTAACCAATCACGACAAATTTACATGTCCCTGTCTGCTCAGCCAGCTCTCCCTCAATCAGGTCCAGCACCTTCGATGTTGACTTCTCGGACGCCATCACACTCCTACTCGAATATGGTTAGAGAAGATCCATCCGCGGTCGCCTTTCCAGGCCTCGACCCGGTAAATCCCCGGTTTCTCTATACGGTACTCAAGTCTGTTACTGTCAGTCTGAACAATCTTCTCACCATTGTGAACCAGTTCTATTGTCGCCCGCGAGGGCAACTCGACCACTATCGTCGCATTGTCCGCCGACGAAAGCGTCCCCCCGATCGTGGCTTTCTCGGTCGCATTGCGGGCCACGAACGAAAACGTATCCGCCGCTCCCCAGCGCATGTTGGAACCAAACACGCGGCAATCCCGAATGGCATCGTACAATTGTCGCTTCGCTCTTCCGAAATCGTCAGACATCGGCTCCGGGAGAATAACATGCGTCCGAAGACACCGAAAATGAACTTTGTACGGAAATATCTCAACCATAAAGGGTCCGATCTTTATCGGGAAGGCATGCGCATCGACCCCGACAATGCCCACAAACTTCTTGTCCATATTCAGGTCATCCCACGTTCGCAGTATTCGGTCGGTCGGACCCACCATCGACTTACGCGGCGAAAACGCCATGATCAGTTTGTTCCACCGGGTCAGGCACTCCATCCATTCTGACATCTGATTCCATAACTCGATACCATGATACCCATTGACCGTCCAGTCGTCCCATGGATACGGCGGATACTCGGCCATCTCATCACGGATCTCATCCGGATGCGCCATGATCCCCAGCGCGCCGTCTCTCGCCCCGGCCGCAACATACTCTTTGGCCGTCATATCAGCCGGATACACTTTCGGCGATTCAAACAGGAGGTAATGATGATGGTCCGCTTCGTCGTTATGCTCGTAGCCAATGACAACGAGGGTTTTACCATACAGCCCCTCTCCCCCGCGATCACGGTTCGAGAGGGTCATGTGATCGGCAAACATCATGAAATCGCAATCAGTGTGTTGCCCGATCTCGATCACTTCTTCCAGCGTCTTGGTACCGTCAGACTCGGTCGTGTGAATATGGACCGCCCCGCTGTATTGATACCAGTCACCGACCCGCTTACTCATGCAGCATCTTCTCCGTCCGGGGTACTTTGCGGAATATGACCAATCCGATCGCCATCATCACCACGAGCGTTATAACTGCAACCTTGTACGGCAGTTTCCCGGCATCGACGGGTGAAATCGAAAAGAAATCGACGGCCGCCGCGCCCAGCGGACGCTCCGGCCGGAACAGATACACGGTGGTCGTCCAGATCAGTGGTCCAATCACCGCCGCGGCCCGACCCGAAAGTGCGAACAAACCAAAAAACCGACCAAGCTCATCCCGTGGAACCAGCTCCGCCAGCAACGGCCGCGACACCGTCCACAACCCACCCAGCAGCACTCCCACGACCGAACCCAGCACCCAGATCACTGCCATCGAATCAGTCGATACAAACAGCACCAACACAATCATCCAGCCCCACACTATTGCCGCCATCAGCGACTTCAACGACACCTTCTCGGCGATCTTCCCAACCGCAAACGACCCGATCACGGCTGTAATGGTCGAAATAATCAAAAACGTCGTTATCTGCCCTTCCTCAAGCCCCAGAACAATCGAGCAATACAGGCCGATATTGATAATCACCGTCGTAACCGCATCCTCAAAGAAGTAGTCCGAAATCAGGTACCGAAGCACCCCGGGATACTTCTTCGTCTGACGGATACCGTCCCAGACCTCCCGGTACGCCTTCTTCAGCCCCGCAGACCTTGGCTTCACATATGGTTTCTCATGCACCCAGACAAACAGCGGAATTGACAGCACCAAAAACAGCAGCGCCGTCGGAATAAACGCCCCCATTTTGCCGCTTCCCTCAAGTACCGGAACATCAAACCCAAACATTTCCCCCGTCACAAATGGCAGCACGAGAATCATCCCCAGGACCGACCCGACATAACCCAGCGCTACTCCCACGCCCGACACAAACCGCGCCCTCGTCCCATCGGCAACTGAGTAAAGCAAAGCGTTGTAAAACGGCTGCGCCGCCTCGTAGCAGAAATTGGCAATCATAAACAACAGCACCAGCCCCGCAATAAATGTCGCCGGCACCACCGCCATCCCGGCCACCGCGATGCAGCACGTAAATGTGAACAGCAGGACAAAGAGCTTTTTTTTGGTAGAATGATCCGACATCGCCCCGAGCGCCGGGATAAGCACGGCAACAACCAGCATGGAAAGCGAAAATGGAATATCAAACCACCGGTCGTCCCGACCGAGATCCTGTACGATGTATCGCTTAAGATACAGCGATACGATATTCATGGAATAAATCGTATTGGCCAGGTCGTATAACGACCATCCGACAACGTCCTTACGCCAGATGGTATCAGCCACGCGGAAGCCTATAACTGGAGATCGTCGCGAATGTTCATCATCCCCTCGTGCACCAGCAGGAGGAATTGCTCGAGTTCGAGACCAAGGGCGGAGCAGGCAGCCATATTTTCACGCGAGGCGCCGGCCGCAAAACGCTTCTCTTTGAACCGCCGCAGCATAAACTCACCATCGATTGCATCCAGTCGCTTGTCTGGATGCATCAGCGCACAGGCAACGATAAACCCCGTGGCCGGATCGGTGGCAAACAACGTCCAGTCGAGTTTGGACTTGCACGGCACATGCCCCGGATGAGCGTGAATGGCGTAAATCATCTCCTCCGGCAGATCATACGGCTTCAGCCAGTCGGCAGTTACGTAGGTATGCGCCCTCTCGTCATCCTTGGTCTCGTTGTAATCCAGATCATGCAGCAGGCCCGTCAGCCCCCAGTATTCAACGTCCTCGCCAAGGTGCTCAGCCAGCCGCCGCATACCCGCCTCGACCGAGAGGATATGCTTCAGGAGATTGTTCTTGCCGATCTTCTCCAGAACCAGATCGTATGCATCACTGCGGGAAATGCCAAAGTCAGTCATGGAGAGTAATTAACCACTCGCAACGCGCGGTGTCAAGGTTCACCCGCAGCCAGCATCGCGGCCTAATTCAGGAAACGCCAGTCAAAACCAAAATAAAAGTACCGACCCGGAATCGTCAGGTACTCACGCTGACGATACGCTGTCGAAAAAACGTTCTGGAAGACAAAGTGCATACGGTAGTTCTTCAACGCAAACGAGAGCTTGGCATTCGCCACCAGCTGCTCGCCCAGGTCCTCTTCAAAATACCCGTCATACAAACCGGTGAAAGTAATCTCGCCGTAGGCAAACAGGTCGATCAACCGCTGCGGCCAGTACACATGCAGCTCCATCCCGGAAAACGTACTGTATTCAGGCGTATAAGATCGGTTCTCAAACGCATCGTAATCAATATGGTAGTACGATGCTCCGCCCAAAAACGACAGGAAATCCGCAATCTTCAGCCGAGGCAGCACCGACGCCGTCGCAAAGGTCACGTCACCATTGATCGGCGAGAACCGCACCTCGCCCGAACCTAACGTGTCCGGCTTCCAGTCGATCCCGTCGATAATCTCTCCTCCCGCCGCTGTGATCCCGATATTCGTTGTCGGACTGCCGAGCTGCAGCAGAACCGATCCAATCAATTGCTGCTCTTTCTTAAGATCGATATTCCCGACCTCCGAATAGGCACCGGTGCTCCCGTAGATGAAGCCGAACACTTCCGGCTCGTATCGTTCGTGAAGTCTGGGCGCCCGCGAATCGTATCCCGCTGATAACATCAGCAATCCACCCTCTCCTGACCGGAACAAACTCAGCATACCATTCGGCAGCACGTAAGGATCCTCCGACTCGTGAACCACCACCCTCGTGCCGGCCGTCATCGCCCAGCGCCATCCCTCGGAAATATCCGCCAAACGAAGCAGTGCGTCACCATCAATCTGGTGCAACTGCCCGCGGCCGTGGTCATACTCCGTCCAGTTGCCGGACACCTCCAGTGAATACAATCGAGACCCGCCAAGCCACGCCAGTTGCGTGAAGCCTCCGTGCGATGTGTGGTTGAAACGGCTCTCCAGCGTACCGGTGAAATCCGACCCTTTCCGCTCGTGCTGATAGCCTAACTCAAAGTGAGTAGTGCGCTTCCCCGATTCCGCAGAATAAGACACGCGCGCCTTGCGGTCAAATCGCGATCGATTTACACTGCTCCCGCTGCGCTCCGGACGAATCGACAACGGCCCCTCCATATCATACAGGTGCCCCCACGTCCGAAGCCCTGTATTCCCACCCAGCGGAAAATAGAAATCTCCGTAGTACTTGTACTGATCTGATGACCGGCTGAACGTCACCCCGTCGGCATTACGATAAGCTATCGAGGCATCGACCGTGCGGCCATCAGTGAAGTTCTTTGATAACCGACCACGCACGAACGCGTAGTCAAACCCGCCCTGATCGGCCAGCAGGGCCGAATGATAATCAAAATCATCTACCCGCTGCGGCCTCGTTACCATCGTGGCGACACCTCCACCGCCGAACAACTGCCCGTACGGCCCCGGCAGGAAATAGATCTCGTCGTCCAAAGCCGTCGGTATTGCGTTCATATCGGTCAGGCCGTCCGGCTCCGGGATATTCCCAAATGGCTCAATCTCGTAACCGTACGAAATAAACCGCATCCGGTCCCCCTTCAGACCAAACGGCTGCACCGTCGTTCGCATCGGTGTGTTCTGATATCGCATATCAAGATACGTAGGATCGTAGCGGAAGTAGTCGCCGGCATCCTGATAGAAACCGCGATCGACAGCATCGCGCATGTTCAATCGCTCACTGGTGAAATAAACCACCAGCGTATCAAACACCGAAAGTGCCGGTTGGCGCTTCTCCTGGAGCTGCTCCTGCTGGTACTGCTCGTAGCGCGCCTCAAATTTCGCTTTCGCCCGTTGCGCAGCCGAAAGCGTATCGGAGAGTGTATCTGCAGGAGCAGCCTGAGTCGTATCGACAGTGACTGTGGTATCGGCTTGTGCGGCCTGGGTCGTATCGGACGGCTCTTCGGCTGCCAGGCACACGCTCCCCGTGAGTAAGAGAACCAGGCCGACGATGCGGCTTTTCATTGCAGCGCCCATCCTCGGTCATATAAATACCGGGTGGCTCCGAAAAGCAACGGGAAAATGACAATGTTGGCCGCCAGCGAGATAGCCGCCCAGATCATCCCTCCGATAAACCTCGGCCAGAACGGCCCGAACACCCACGCATCAGCGGCATTCACCGGCAAATAAAACAGCACCGTACAGGCCGTAGCCGCCACCAAAAGATTCATCGTGAGCCGATAACGGGTGTACCGACTCCAATCGGTCTTCCTGAATAGACCGCCCACCAGACCGGAAAGCGACGCACCCACAACCTGGGCAATCATCACCGGCAGCGCCGCCGGACCGTACGGGTTGAACAACGTCCACAGCACCATCCCGACCGCTCCAACCAGCACTCCCGGCCCAATCCCCCACAGGAACCCGGCCGAAAAAACGATAAAGAAGATGAAATTGATATTAGGCAGGTAAGACGTTCCCCACGACAGCACGTAAACCAGCGCCGCAAACAGCGCCACCCGCGCTATCATCGACGGCCCCTGGCTCATCGGATAATCGCTACTTTGGTCTTGTCCTCCACCAGAACACTGCCGCCGGTCGCGGAGTCATACAGCCGTCCATACACAATATACGCCCCCGAAGCCACCTCGTTGCCGCTCTCGTTGCGCATGTCCCACGTCGCCTCAACGACATTATCTACAGTCGAAAGAGACTCCACCGATTCCAGCGATCGAACCCGCTCTCCCGCTACCGTATAAATATCCGCAACGACCCGCACTTCTGTCGGCGGTACGCCGATATCATTGGTCGGCGCCTCGAACCTGAAGGTAATTAGTTCTTCCGGCATCTCCGACACCACAGCCGGATTCGGGTACGGCGCCATCACCATAGCCGGAAGATTCGGGTCGACCGGCTCCACGTTGGCAGTATCAATATAATATCCAACATCCATCGGTATATAATACGGAAACGGCCGGTAGTAGTTACTTGAATTGGAAGGCGTCGCCGGCGAAAGCGCCAGCGTGACCGACTCATACTGGAACGGGTTCGGCACGCCAAGCACACTCACGGCATTATCCGCAAGCTCAAAACGGCTGAATTCTATCGGCGTCCCGATATCGGGAAAATCGAATATGAACGTCGCACCCCACGGTCCCGGCAACTCGGGCACGCGAGTATCGGTCCCCAAAGCCAGTGTAATATCAAGCACACTGTCGACCGTTACCCACTCGGCCCCGACCGAGTCTATCAACCTCGTCGAGTCCGTACACCGCAAGTCAACCAGTGTGTCGCATACCCAGTAGGTCACGGAACAGTCACCTATGAGCGGGCATCGAACATGAGTAAAGTCCCACGGGTCGTTCACGGTTACCTGCGTGGAGTCCCCGCACACGCTGTCACTATAGTCAAAGCAATTCCAATACGTCGTGTCATATGCCGGACGGTTCAAAGAATCGACACGCAGAAAGTCATAGCCCAACCCCGGATCCAGCACTTCGGTAGAGTCAACACACGTCGAATCCAGCACGTCCTCACAAATCCAAAACGCCGTGTCCGGTCGAAGCAGAAACGTATTCTCAAATCGAATAAAAGTCGCCCCGTTGTGAAGAGGGTTGTAGGGGTTCTCACGGGCCAATTGGATGGTCGGATAGGTTTCAATGTGCGCAAACGTCTGGTCCTCGAAATTCGGAAACGCTACCCGCTCCTCAAATCCAACTCCAGCCGGAGCTTCATTGGCCCGTGAACCGGTGAACCAGGTCCACAGTGTAAACTCCCGCACGGTCGTTCCCCAGTCCTCTCCCCCGCCCGTCGCCGAATCGATCGCGCTATTGGTCGCCAGCAAAAAGTCCGGTCCGAATCCACCGAACCCACCGTCACCGCACCGATCCCAGATCGCCTTAATAACACCCGGACCGAATGTTTCGTCGAGAAACATCGGGAAGATCCCGGCGGCATACGGCCGCAGATCCGAGAACCGGTCAAACTGCTGCAAAGACATGCGCGGGTCATTGAAGAAAAACGGCAGGTACGAATAAAAGTCATTTATATCGTCATACAGCTCCTCTTCCATCCACACCGACGACATTTCCATCCAGTACCGAGCGACCATTGTGTCCTGTCCGATTTCATAAAAATCCGATTCCGTGAAATCAATCCCGAACTGGACCGCATGAAAATACTCATGGGCCGCCGTGACTCGCACAGCATCCAACGGTCGATCCTGGTACTCAGTCAAGTTCTGGTAGTCACGATCCAGTATAATATACGAGGTAGCCCGCAGCGATGTCGGACCATCGATGAAGATCGAGTCCAGATACGCCAACCCATATACGCCGGTACCCAGATCAAGCAGATACACGTCATAGAGCGAATCTCCGGCTGCCGGATACAGGTCGTCGCGCGGGGCAGGATTGTAGCCAAGGACATTCACAATCTGGTTGTATACCGAATCGAAAATAATTGCCGTCGATTCTACATAGTCGGGAATTGAGTTCTCGTCCAGATCACCAGGCAGCACAGCATCATCACCACTTTTCGTGTAATGAATCTTAAACAATCCCGCAGGACTCGTATGGGTCGCCGTATCACCAGTCAGCGTCGGGCGGGTTGAAATCTGCAGCCCCTGCGACGCCAACAGTTCTTTGTCAAACCGATGCCGATTCATGACAAATTCAGCCGCAATCGACATGCCGCACTTTATCCTCGG
This sequence comes from uncultured Ignavibacteriales bacterium, assembly GCA_964612145.1. Lineage (GTDB taxonomy): Bacteria > Zixibacteria > MSB-5A5 > GN15 > FEB-12 > JAGNLV01. The sequence goes on from CAZTBP010000002.1 coordinate 214,821, forward strand.
CTCGGTCTCCAGCTCCTCGGCCGCCGCCGCAAGACCTTCCGGCATCTCCTCCGACCGCCCGGTCACATACTGCAAGTATTCGAGAATTTCAATCTGTTGTTCTTTGGGGAGGGGTTCAGCCTGCGCCGCCGGCAGAAGAATCAGCAGGACTAGGATCGATGCAAGGAGCTGTTTCACACTCTGTCCTTTCGTAACTGTGCCCGTCGCCTGAGTTGTTCGAGGCATTCCTCCGGGACTCGTTGTGACCCGATCGCACCGTGACGACTCTCCCGCCCGTGAAAATCCGAGCCGCCGGAAACAGCCAGCCGATGCCGCTTGGCCAGATGCCGAAACTGATCCGTATGACGCTGCTGGTGCGACGGATGATATATTTCTATGCCGTCCAGTCCCAACCCCATCAACATCTCTATGTGATAATAGGTTTCGTCGATCTGGGGATGGGCCAGCACAGCCACACCACCGGCGGCATGGATCGTCTTGATCGCCTCCTTCGGTGTAAAATTCTTCTTGGGAACGTAGGCTGGTTTGCCGTTGCCGATCAAATCATCGAATGCTTGTTGATACGATTTCACGAGATTGAGCTCTGCCATCGTTTGGGCTATGTGCGGTCGGCCGACCGCAGCCTCCCCGGCGGTCTCTTCAACCGCCTCGTATGGAAAATCATAGCCCATTTCGTTTAGCTTTCTTACTATCACACGACCCCGGTTGTTCCGTCTGGCCTGAAACAGATTCAACGCTTCATTGAGCGTCTCATTCTCCGGATCAAACAAATACGCCAGCATATGCAGATCGTGCTCGCCGTACTGGACCGAAAGCTCCAGACCCGAAATCAATTCCGGATCACCCGGTTCGAGCAGTTCCTTGACCGCCCGGTAACCGGCCAGCGTATCGTGATCGGTAATCGAAAAGGCCGTTATATCGGCCCGCCGAACCTTGCTGAGTACCTGTGATGGCGTCGCGAGTCCGTCGGACAGCGTCGTATGCATGTGCAGGTCGATAAACCGACAGGCCATTTATAACTTTGCTTCAACCAGCTTGCGCGTAGCCTCGGCGAGCTTCCTCCCCTCAGCGGTAATAGATTCTACATTAGCTTTCAGTTTATCAGCAAAGCTCTTGTCTTCGATCGACGTGAGATTAATCCGGACATTGTACCCCGCACCCTCGATCGCCGACATGCCCATCAGCGATGCCACCCCCGCGTCGGTGATCGAATTCTGGTTGCCTTTTTCAGCAACCGTATTCGCCAGATTAAGAACTTCCAGCGACTTCTGCATGACCGTCAGGGGCACCTCAGCCGCATGCTTATTGGCCGCTTCAACCGCCTTGTCACGTTTCGCCTGCTCTTCATCGGTCCCCTTCGGCAGCTTGAATGCTTCCATGACTGCGTTGAAGGCCTGTTCATCTTCTTCGATCAGCTTCTCAAGCTCTTCGCGAAGCGCATCCGCCTGGTCCCGGACCCCGCTGAGCTCATCCTTCACATCTTTGTATTGCTTCTTGCCGACCGTAAGCCGACAGACCATCGCCGATAAGGCCGCCCCCAACACACCGGCCGCCGCAGAGACCGATCCACCCCCCGGGGCCGGCTCGGCCGAGGCTACTTTATCAAAAAAGCTCTCTTGAACATCCGTAGCCGCACTGCTCCCTCCGGCCTCCTTGAGCTTTTCCTCCAGGACCTGCGCCTTGCTGAAATTCTCCAGCCGCAAGAAGTGATCGCTGACCGCCAGCATGGCATCATTCGGCACCAGCCCGACTATCTCCGATGATGTCACCAGCACGCCGTAGCGCTCGGCTTCATTCTTGATCGTCTCAAAAACTCGGAAAATCGGCGTCTTTTCATAGTTCACCAGATTCATTGAAATCTGTACCTGGTCGCGCTCCTTGATCTCAAATCCAAGTGCCTTTACAAACCGGTAGCCGCCCTTCAGCGACCGCACCGCGTCGGCAATCTTGTCAGCCACCGTCTTGTTGTTCGTACCCAGATAGACATTAAACGCCACCAGCGGGAACCGCACCCCGATCGCAGTCGCACCCGCCTTGAGATTCATCCTGGCCGGCCCGTAATCCGGTTTACGCAATTTATCCGTTTCAATCGTATCACGGATCCCCTCGTACTCCCCCTGACGGACCTTCGCAAGATTCTTGCGCTTCGGAGTCGTGCGCGCGTCCTCATACAGATACACCGGTATCTGAAGTTCGTCGCCGACTCGCTTACCTAACTTGTTGGCCAGCTCAACCGCCTCTTCAATCGTCATATCGCTGATCGGGATAAACGGACAAACATCGCACGCCCCCATCCGCGGGTGCTCTCCACGGTGCGTCTGCATATCGATTAACTCTGCCGCCTTCTTGTATCCCTCAAACGCGGCCTCGACCGCTTTGGACGGATGACAGACAAACGTCACCACCGCGCGGTTATGATCCCCGTCCATTTCCTTATCCAGCAGAACCACGCCCTCGATCGACGTTATCGCATCACAAATGGCATCCACAACTTCCGGCCGACAGCCTTCGGAAAAATTCGGCACACATTCAACGAGCTTAGCCATGTCAAAAAATCTCCGTACGCATTATTTGTTACAAGCCTGCCTGAGACCCCACGCCAGCAACGGTATCATCAACTCATGGTGACCAACAAAATTAAACCCCTTGCCGACCTTGAAAGTCGGCCGGTTGACCACGTTAACCGTCGGCCGGTAGTGTGTAATCATGTCAAAATTGGCAGTCGTCAAACTGCCGGCGCCGCCCTCGATATTTCGAGCCACCGTCAGCGCCTTGAGAAAAACTTCGGGTAATATAACCGCTGACCCGATATTCGCAACTACTCCTCCCCGGTCTACATCGGCACAAATGGCACAAAGAATCCGGAAATCTATATGCGAGGCCGCGCCGGCTGCGGCTGCATCATAGTTCGGATGCTGAGCGACAATATCGGTTCCGATTCCAATATGAACCGTAATCGGAAGCCCCAGCGACTCCGCCACACCAAAAACGGAATACTCACGGTTCGGTGCCTGATTCCCGTTGATAAACAGCCCGGTCGCCTCACCCAAACCGATCTCTTTCTCTTTCGACAGCGCCGTCACTTCCGCAAAAAAATCGCCGGTCTCCTTCACCATCCCGAAACTGCCGTCCATCAAACCGGCCTGGACATCCTCCGATGTCCCGCCGAAAAACGCCAGTTCCAAATCGTGAATAATCCCCGCACAGTTAAATGACAGCCCGGTCACGATCTCCCGCCGGAACAGATCGATCAAAATCGGCGACAGTCCCACCTTGATCGTATGCGCACCCATTAACAGGTGAAACGGTTTGTCTTTCGCCCTGGCCTTCGCCGTCAGATCGATAAACTCGCGAAGGTCGGATGCTTTTAGAAATTGAGGAAGGGATTCAAAATAATCGACGCCGTCGACCTGTTCCATCGGTCGCCCGAACGCCTCAATACTTGTCTTGTTGTCGCGACGGGCATACTCGTAGCGAGTTACCCGGTTGAGGTCCGTCGGCTCAGGTTTATCCTTCTTCTCTGCCATAATCAGAAGGCGTCGATATCGCCCAGCGTAAAATCTGTCAGTTCAACCGAAATCGATCCCACCAGCACTTTGGCCTTCATCAACACCGGCATCTTCACCCGGTCATCGGTCAGCCACACCTTGAGTTTACCCTCGTGCTTGAACACCCCCGCCCCGCGCAACAGAGGCTCGACCACGACACAGTCAAACGTGCCCGCCTTGACACTGATCCGCTCCTTCTTGAGAATCTTGACTTCCAGCGGATACAACTCTCCATCTGTGAAATTGTCGATCCGGATCGTCTCGCCCACTGTCATATCCTGCGTGCGCACAAAGTACATCACCGAAAGAGGATCATGCACATACGACGGCACCTCAATTGTGTCGCCCTCGTAGTACACAAGATGTTCGCGCTGGTTAAACGAGTACGATCGGTCGGCCCGGTAACTCCCCTCACGCAGTTTCTTCTCGAAATGCCAGCTGAACAATCCGATCGCATCAATAATCGACTCGACCCGATCATCAACCGGATAAAAAGTCGAAAAGAAACTGTTGGACTGGGCACGGGTCTTGATCTGGTACGCCGGACGGTTCTGGTACTCGATCAGGCGGGCAACTTCCATCGACGCCGTCCCGGCATTGATAAATCCATACCCGACATCAAACTCCAGCCGTTCCCCCACCCCAAACGCAACATTATCGACACTGCGATCGATTGGCCCGGAGTTCCCGTCCTGCACAATCGCTGCTCTACCGGTCGCAGCGGCACCCTCGATATGCACCGTCGCAAAATACAACACCGGGAGAATACCGGCGGTGATAAGAAATCCAATCACGGTCACCTGCAATCTTGATTTAGTCGGCATTTGCTTTTTCGTCTATCCTTTTTACAATTTCCGGCAAATGCTTGCCCAGGTATTCTCCAATTTCCAAAAATGTCTCATTATATCTGTCCAATGACTGCCCAACCGGGTCCGCAACCGGCTCACCCACCGGTGACGGGTCCGGAAAGTTCTTGAGCAGAAACGTCTTATCCTGTGCCTCCGGTCGAATCCGAAGCACTTCCGCATGATGCTGATCAGTCATACAAAAAATCAGGTCGGCCCTGTCAATAAGCTCACTGGTAAGCGGTTGCGACCGCTGCCCACTAATATTGCAGTCCCAGATCTTGGCCGCCTCAATCGCAAACAACGTCGGCGGCGTCCCATTCCCGGCCGAAATCCCCGCCGACTGTACCTCGGCCTTGCCCGGCCGCTCCTTCTGAAGCAGCATCCGCATAGCCCCTTCGGCCATCGGCGAACGACACGTATTCCCGGTACACACGAACAGTACTCTGTATATCTTGTCAGGCATCTTCTATTCCTTTACTGCGGCCATGATCTCGTTCGGGTCTATCGCCCCTTCTCGAAGAATCTTCGGGGTCTCGTCGATACACTCAACGACCGTCGACGGCATCCCCGCCAGCCGCCCGCTATCGAGATACAAATCAACACCATCCTCGAAAGCCTCCGCAATTTCAGACACCGTCTCAGCCTCATCCTCTCCGGAGATATTGGCCGACGTAGCCGTCACCGGGAAATCAACCCGCTCCATGATCGCCTGTATCACCGGCGAGGATGACACGCGGATTCCTATCTTGTCCTGTGGCACAATCATCTCATGCCAGGTGCCGATCGCCGGCACAACCAGCGTCAGCGGACCGGGAAGAAACAGCTGCGCCAGTCGCTGCGAGGTTGGGTTCATGCGTGCATAGTGCATGATCATCTCAAAACTCCCAACAAACACGGAGATCGGCTTGGTCTCTGACCGACGTTTAACCTCAGTCAGCCGCTCGGCCGGAAGTCCTTTATCTGCACGAGCAAGCAATCCATACCGCGTTTCCGTCGGGGCAACAACCAGACCACCCGCTTCCAGAACGGCCACTGCTTCCTCGATCACGGCCGGGTCCGGGTTTTCCGGGTCAATAGTTACCGTTCGGGAGTCACCCACCGTTGCCCGCGCCCTCTTCAACATTCGTCGTGTCCGAAACAGCGGTTGTATCCTCAAACCCCGGTGTGGGGCTGCTTTCGTCATAAAGCGGCGCCGCCTGCCGGGCCGACATCGTCGTTGCCACGACCCAGGCATCGGTGTACCCCGCCGCTCGAACCCGCTGAGCATACTCTTCGGCCTTGTACCGGTCTGCGAATCCACCCACACGAACCTTGAAATACGGCACTTCATAATCCGCGTATACCGGGCGATCGAATATCTCCTCGGCTACCCGCCGCGCATGTTTCGCCTCACCGTACAACTCGCTGGTGAATATCTGCACCTGGAAAGACTGACTCGTGACCGAATCCACTTCATCGACAACTTCATCAGGTAGTTCTTCCGGGGAAGATCTGTCGGTGCCCAGCTCGGAATCGTCCACAATAATTGTCTCCCGACCCGACACATCCGCCGAAACGGGATATTCCTCCGGAACGATAGTGCGATCCTCCACCAACTCAAGCGGATCAAACCGCAGGGAATCAGTGGTCGCCCGGCCCTCTTCCCCAACGGTGGTCGTCATCGCCGCCTTTTTCTGGCAGCCTGACACCAGCAGCAGACTCAGGGCCGCCAGTATACTACAAATATTTCTTGTATTCTTCATTCTCATGTAATTCGGCCAGCAGCTTCTTAATATCCTGGGCGCGCGTCTTGTGCGCCACCAGAGTTATCCCGTTGGCCCTGACTATTATCAGGTCCGAAACACCCAGAGCCGCAATCAGGCCCTCGGTGTCGTTATAAATGGTCGACTCATACGACTCCAGTGTCACAGCGTCGCCGACAATCACATTCCGTTCACTGTCGACCTTTTTATACCGCTCCAGCGACCGCCAGTCCCCTACGTCGTCCCAGATGATGTCAGCCTTGATTGTCAGGACATTGTCCGCCTTTTCCAGGACGGCAAAGTCTATTGAGATACTGTTCGCCTCTTCATACAGCTTTCGGCGCGCCTCGAGTTGATCCGGCTGGCCGATATGCCTGGCATACTCGTCAAAAAGCGCACCGAGTTCCGGCTCGCACCTGCGGATCGCCTTCATGATCGCCTTGGCCGACCAGATAAACATTCCGCTGTTCCAGAAGTACTTGTTGCTATAGTAGTAATCCAGCGCCACCGCGGCTCTCGGTTTCTCCGCAAAACCAGACACGTAGTAAACCGGTATCTCATCCTCCAGCTTATACAGATCACCTGTCTTGATATAACCATAACCGGTCTCGGGCCGGGTGGGCACAATGCCTATCGTGATCAGGCTGTCTTCACTGGCGGCAATTCGAGCCCCGCTCTCCAAAATCGACAGGAGCTTCTCGGCCGGTCGAATCAGATGATCCGCCGACAGCACTACCATGACGGCCTCAGGATCCTCAGCCAGAAGATGCACCGCCGCCAGCGCAATGGCCGGAGCTGTATTGCGCCCAACCGGCTCCGCCAGAATATGATCGTCGTTAATCTCTTCGCAATGCTCCAAAACAAACGGCCGCATCTCCTCACCCGTAACCACCCGTATCTTGTCGCGCGGAATCAGGGGAACAACACGATCCATCGTCTCTTCGAGCATCATGCGTTCCGAGGTCAATCGAAGAAACTGCTTCGGCTTCTGTAAACGAGAAAGAGGCCAGAAACGCTCACCGCGCCCACCGGCCAGAATTACACCATAGATCACGGAATTTTTCCTTCCCAGTCTGGCTAATCTGTTGATGATAGCAGGGATAACAGGCAGAGTCAAGATAAAGATCAGACGCCGCCCCGGTGCAGCCGAGGACCAATGAAAAAGGCTCCGACGACAGAATCATCGGAGCCCGAAAAGACGATCTTTTTGAATGAAGACTGCGCTTGCAGCACTTCCGTACCAGTTACGTAACGCACGCCGGAGGCGGCCCATCGCGGAACAGGAAGTCAATCAGATGGGTCAAATCGGTGATATCGATATCGCCGGTGCCATTAAAGTTCCCATTTTCCCACGGCTCCGGAACCGGACCACTCCTGAACAGAAAGTCAACCAGATAGGTCAGGTCACCAATATTCGGCCCGTCGCCGCTCCCGTCGATATCGGCACACTCAAATCCCGTTGGCCGCAGCCAGTAAGTGGTTGTAGGCTTGTTAATCGGGTCTGAGACAACTCTCGCTGCAACATCGAGCGTATGCACATAGTACCGAACCAGCGTCCCGGCCGATATCGGCGGCAATACTGCCCCGTAAATCCCGTCGCCGGCCGCCGAATCACCATGAGCGCCATCATCGTACATTGTTGTCGGCAAAAACCCCTGACCTGTGTCAAAATACAGCTCCACGTTCACCAGATCCGTATCTGAAGCAACTGCCGAAGTAACATAAATCGAGTCGAAAAGCGTCGGATCCGGCGGCGAATGCGACGTTCCGGCAAGGGTAATGTCGTACTGCTCAATTGCCGTACCCGGTATCAAACTACGGCCGACAAATGCCGGATGATCCGGACTAAAACGCAATGCACGGAAAGTCCCGGCCCCAATCGGATAGTTGCCCTGATAAACAATACCCTGGAAACCGATCGGTGAGAAATACTCCCAGACCTTCTGCCCATCGGACGTGACCTCGAACAAATGGCCGCTCGGCCCGTCGCAAATGAACGTATTGCCGTTGGGTAAACGCTGCGTCCCGGAAATAAACTGGGCGTAAAAACTCGAGTCCGGCCCCTCCGGATAAGTCCAGTGCACTGCCTCCGGGCCCCAGGCCTCCCCTGGTCCAAGTTCCGGATACGCCCCTGAAATATCAACCGGCGTTACGATTTCTTCAATCGCGGACCAACCGCGATCGGTTCCATTGTTGAAGATCAACATATTCCCGGCGCCCTGAAGCCCATCTGCTATCCAGTGGGAATTGTGCTGTTTATCGAGAATCTGGTCAGTCGAATCTCCCCGGCGATAGGTCTGCGGGTTGCCCCATCGATACAGCAGATCACCACCCTTGCCTTGATTGCCGCCCGCATGCCCGGCCGCCTCAGCAGTCGTCGTGCTGTGATCAATGATCCAGATTTCGCTGAATACCCGACTGCTCATCACGATCTGATCGTATTCTGCATTATAGTCTATCGCATTAGCATGAATCCAGTCCGCTACCGGATTCGGCGCATAGTTGATATCGACCAACTCCGGGTGATCTTCCACAACCCCGTAATTATCCTTCGTTGAATCAAAATCCTGAATTACGTGATCCCATAGATGCCACTCCCAGACAATATCACCAGTCGTCAGTCCGGTCGGCTGCACTTCAACAATCTGCTCCGGCCACAATTGGGGCTCCTGCAATAAGGCGGGGTCCCGCCCGGCCTCAAATGCAGCCGAATCAGAATACACTTCCCAAGCCAGGATCAACACATTGCCGTTCGGCAGATACTCTATGTCGTGATGGCGAGTCACGGTACTGTCGTCATACAGGAAATCCCACATGAGCGTCCCGTCCCAAGCAATCCGCTGAATGTACCCCAGCCCGCTGGTCGTATCCTGAGCCATTCGCAAAAGACTGCCATCATCCAGCATATACGCACCGCCGCGACTCTGCTTATCCGACGGCCATTCATGTACCGTCCGACCCCACATGTCGATCAGGTAAGTCGATGTTGAAGCAAACGGATAAAACATCGTGTAGCCCTCGAAAGCCAGGCTGTCATAGAGAAACAGGCCAACCGATTGATCCTGTGCCTTAGCCGAGGGTATCGTTCCAGCCACAATTAGTCCGGTAATCAGAAGAGTAAGGAACAGCCTGCCGAGACGTCTTTTCATCAAATGTTCTCCTCGGATTTTTCCTGATGCATCAAAATAGAATAACGTGCCTGCCGCTCGGCAGTCAACCCGTCACAGCCAACAACCGCCGCTGTCCCCGAACGATTCACAATGCACTCCGTAAGTTTTATTGACACAAGTACATAATCTGGTTGCGGACCATCAGCGGTCGGTAAGACTGATTATAAATCGGTGAGTACTATTTAGCCGGTCAACGGAATGATCGACGGACAATCCCCCGAATACCGGGCCTACTCTCATGAAAATATAATCGAAATCCGAAATTTGTCAAAGGTTATCGGAAACAGAATTTTCCCAACTCGACCCGGGGGCAATAATTCTCAGGCTCGACCATCGAAAGGCCTTGACTAAACGCCGTTTAGCCATGAAATTAACAGGGGATAATGGATTTGTTAAATCCAATTCTAATTACTCATTCAGACCCCGGTCGATCGCATCCCGCAGGGTGTTGTTGACGAAAATATTTATTCTCGACTGTGGCACAGCTGAGAGAACAGAAAAACACATTACCTCATCCGTAAGGGAACAGAAATATGAAAGCTCCGCGATTCCTGGTTCTGGCCTCTCTCATGGCAATTATCCTCGCCGGCGCTCCCGCCCGGGCCGAAATCCCGTCCTTGATGGCCTACCAGGGACGTCTCACCGACTCCACCGGCGAAGCACTTGCCGACGGCTCCTACGACCTGACCTTTGGTATCTTTGGCGCCCAGACAAACGGGTTTGAACACTGGTCTGAAACCCAGACAGCCGTTCCGGTCTCCAACGGCCTCTTTGCAGTTATCCTTGGCACCAGTGTCCCGCTGACCGACTCCGCCTTCGCCGACCCCGAACGATACCTCGGTGTCTCGGTCAACGGCGTTCCGGTTCTCCCCCGCACGCGGATTACGGCCACCGCCTACGCTAACCGGATCGCAACCGTCGATGGCTCCACCGGCGGTGACATTATCGGTAAGCTCACAATACTCGACCCAGACGACCTCCTTGCCAATAAGCTGCTGCGCGACATCACCCGTATCGAACTTGACCCGAGTGGCTCTATCGCCCTGTATGACCCCGTTGACTCCAAAGCCGGCGGCGCGGTCCCCGTGGTCAAGCGCGTCGAACTCCTCAGAAACGGCCTCGTCATGTACGGCGTCGACTCAACCGACACAACCCTTGTCGTAACGCCCAGCGGCGACATTATCGGTGTCGGCCAGATCACTATGGGTGAAAACTCCAGTTCCGGCACGGAAACCTCTGTCCTGGGCTTCCGCAATACTGCCGAAGGTGACTCGTCAACCATCGGCGGCGGTTCGAGCAACCTTACGACCGGCACAATTTCCGTCATCGCCGGCGGACATGCCAACACCGCCTCCGGCGAAGGCTCCGTCATCAGTGGCGGCAGCTATAACGAAAACAACGGTGAATATGCCGTCATCGCCGGCGGCCAGGACAATATCGCTACCGGTGAATACTCCGTGATCCCCGGTGGCCAGTACAACACCACCAACGGCGGCTTCTCGTACGCCGCCGGACGCCGCGCCCAGTCACTCCACGACGGCAGCTTCGTCTGGGCCGACCATACCGACGCTGACTTCACCTCCACCGACAGCAACCAGTTCGTTATTCGTGCCGGCGGCGGTGTCGGCATCGGGACTAACAATCCCAGCGGCCAGCTCGACGTCGTTGCTCCCGATGGTGACGGCTCGGTCAATCTCCCCGGCGACGCCATCGCGTCCCCGGAAATACTCGATGAGTCGGGAGTAGCCTCGACCCAAACCGTCAACACAATCAGCTTAATCCAGGGCGCTGAAATGGCCACCTTAACCTCTATCACTATCACCGCGCCGGCCGACGGCTACATCATCCTCAATGCCACTGCCGTGCTGGAAACCTGGGGCACCCAGGCGAGAAACCAGGCTTTTATCCAGATCGACGACGCCGAGGGCGGCGGAACCATCCCGCCATTCTTCAGCGTCGCTGGTGCCGGCGACCACGACTCCCCCAACGCTCGTCACTTCTGGTCCATGGCCTCCCAGCGCGTCTTCCCCGTGACAGCCGGAACGCATACCTTCTATTTGGAAGGTAAAGCAAATCCGCTGAACCCCAACGACGCCATCTCCTCGATCAGCAACCCCTCCCTGACCGGCATCTTTGTCCCGACATCTTACGGCGCCGTTACTGCCAACGGAGGAGCTATCACTCCCGCGGCCAGGTAGTAAAACAAAACCTGAAGACATCCAGCCCCCCGGTCTCTCAACCGGGGGCTTTTCTTTGTGCGACTGATACAAAAACTGTTTCATTCTGCCCGCATCTGGAATATATTCCCCGCAAACGCTGAATAGTTTATCCAGATTGGGATTCCATCCGCACGAAGGAGACCGCTCACAATGACTTTCAAAAAACGCCGACTGGCCGTTCTCACAGCCGGTCTGCTGCTCTCGGTCGCCATGAATCCCAACCTCTGCGCCGCACAAAACCTCCAGGGCGCTCTGAACTTTGCGGCCGGACTGCCTCAGGGAGATTTCGATGACCAGGTGGAGAAGGATGCCTACGGCATCGGCGGCCAGTTCCTCTGGACACCAAACCGCTCTCCCTTTGGTATTGGCCTTTCGTTGGCCTTCATGAACTACGGCCGGGAAACCCGTCGTGAACCATTCTCGACAACTATTCCCGATGTCACCGTCGAGGTCGAAACGACCAACAATCTTCTTAACGGTCACATCCTGTTTCGCACCCAACTACCTAAAGGCGACATACGGCCCTATGGCGACCTGCTGTTCGGCTTCAATTACTTCTTTACTGAAACCAGCATTCAGGATGCCGACGGAATCTCCGAAGAAATCGCCAGCACGACTAACTTCGACGACGCCGTGCTCTCTTACGGCGCCGGCGGCGGCCTGTTGATCCGAGTATATTCGGGCAGAAGGAACACGGTATTTATCGATCTTGGCGCCCGCTACCTGTTCGGCGGCGAAGCTGAGTATCTCGAAAAAGGATCTATCGGCAGAGAGAATGGCCAGGTTACCTTTGACGTAACCAAATCCGAGACGAATCTCTTAATGCTGCAGATCGGAGTGGCGGCCAACTTCTGATGAAGAAATTCGCGTACATCCTGCTCGTAGCGAGTCTCGCCCTCGGCTGCCGGGGCAGCAAGCTCGGCATCGCCGAGCTCCACACCCGCGCCTTTGTCGCCGACCTGCACTGCGACACGGTCCTGCGAATGCTGCGCGGCTACGACATAACCGAGAGGCACGACGAGGGCGACATTGACCTGCCACGACTCATCGACGGTGGCGTGGACCTCGAGGCCTTCGCCTGCTGGCTTGACACCGATACCCCGCCCGAAAGCTGTGTCGTGCTCATCGATCGAATGCTCGACACACTCGAGGCCGCCGTCGCCCGCAACCAGAATCGCCTCGACATCTGCCGCACCGCCGCCGAGGCCGCGCAGATAGTCGGCTCCGGACGAATCGCCGCCTTCCTCGCCATCGAAAACGGTGTCGCTATCGCCGGCGATCTCGATAACTTGAAACACTTCTACGATCGCGGTGTCCGGTACATGACGCTGACCCACACCGCCTCCAGCGACTGGGTCATCTCCTCGGCCGATACGATGCCTGCATTCGACGGCCTGACCGAATTCGGCTTCAACGTCGTGCGCGAAATGAACCGCCTCGGCATGATTATCGACATCTCCCACGCCCACCCGGCCGCCGTTGACCACGTCCTCTCAATCACCAACGACCCCATCATCGCCTCCCATTCCTGCGTACACGCACTCTGCGAACACGACCGGAACCTGACCGATGAACAAATCAAAGCTATCGCCGCCGGCGGAGGCGTAATCGGAATTAACTTTTACAACGGCTATCTTTCTGAGCAATGGAGCCGCGTCGCTGACTCCCTCTGGGAATTGCACCGACCCGAGATCGACTCCCTGCGAACGCTCTATGCCGACAACGACAGCCTCCGACGCAACGAGGTCCGCGGCGTCTATCGACTCGTCAGCGCCCAGGTCGACACGCTCGCTCCCGTCAACGTCGCGACCGTCGTCGACCACATCGACTACATCGTAAACCTCGTCGGCCCCGATCACGTCGGCCTGGGTTCGGACTACGATGGCGTTCCGGCCATGCCGCAAGGGCTTGGCGACGTTTCCATGCTGCCAAATATTACCGATGAGTTGGCCGCCAGGGGCTATTCAGAGACAGATATCAAGAAGATCCTCGGTGGGAATTTCATGCGCGTCTTCCAGCAGGTCTGCGACCCTGCCCTCACCTCCAATTAATGTAGCGGGCGAAGTCTCCCCAAATTAAGACTCCGCCCGATTGCGACAGGGCCGTGCACGACTTCACGATTTGGAGGTAGCAATGCACAGCCGGCTGGACAATTCCCTCAGCACGGGAATCGAATCTTTCACATTGACCATCTCGTGAGATAGTCTATTGTTCAGTGGCCCCGTCCGCCTCCACCGCCTTGAGAGTGCCCGTGACCGGGACCGGATCCGTCGCAGCCACCTTCACCAGCCCGCAGTCGTCGTCCGCTATGACCAGCGCATGCTTCACGTATCGGGATTTCGGTAAGTGTACCGCTTTTCACCGACTCGATTGCTTCGCCGGCAAGCTTGCCCGACGCCCGACACACCCTAATCCCCTGCTGGTTCATCGTGTCAATCGCCCGACGACCCATACCGCGGCAGACGACGGCATCAATATTGAGTGAAGCCAGCATCGTCAGCGGGTGACACGTCCCGTGACTGTGATGGGCGTTAGTATTTGGCACTACCGAAATACGGTCTGCCTCGGAATCATACAGCGTAAAATAGGGCGCGCTGCCGAAATGATCACACAGCGCGGCGTTCGCGCCGCGATCGTCGTTCGTGGGAATGCAGACCAACATGGCATGCTTCTCCCTCTTTGAGATTAACCAAAATGGCGTGATTGTCGAGAATAGCCGCTACCAACTTGCGACGCGCCGAATACAGCAAACGCTGCACCGTACCCCGCGAAATCTTCATTTGCCGCCCGGCCTCAGACTGATCCAAACCGTCGAGATCGCAAAATCGCAACGCCTCGAACTCGTCAAGCGACAGCTCCAGCGATTCAATATCCTGCATCGGAATCCCTTGCGGCTTAAATACCCGGTCCGCTGGATAATGGCAGCAATGTCGGAGTTTCCGTGGTCGCGGCATATCCTTCCTTTGTTTTTGTGCATATGCACAAAATCATTATCGACAAACCAACCCCTTTTGTCAAGCCCATTCTCCCCATTTACACAAAAAGCCGCCCGATTTCCACGGGCGGCTTCATCAAAACTTCGCTGTCAGTCTTAACTCGGAATCTGCTCCGGCGGCGGAACCTCAACATCCTCTTCATTCGCCTCCATGACATTCTCTGCCACCTCGGCTGCTTCTTCGGCCGGTTCGGCCTCCGCCAGCGAGGTTCCCTCCATCTTCGTGCGACCAATCTCGATCAGGTTTCGCAACGTGCTGTTCGGGCGCTTCAAATCGTACATCGCCCAGCCGACTGCGGCGCCGAGCGTAATTGCCAGCCCCAGAGTGGCTGCAAGTCCACTTCCTTTTCCATTTGAACCAGACATATAATTAACCTCCGAATGGTTTTCTTCAGATCGAAACGAGCGATACTGTACCCTCAATGTACAAAAATCAGCACCATACACAAGGACGCAACGACTTGCTCGCTGGTTCCTTAACAGGCCGCCACACCGTATGTTCCGATTACCGGCAGAGTACTGCCAGCACGATAGAGTTAAACATCGCGTCCGTGGACCCGGCCCGGCGCGGACAGGCCACCGGACACCGGCCGCCGTAGACGATGGCCCCGACCTGTGCATTCCCATACAGCGCCATTGCCGTATACACCCCATGCGCCGTCTCGGTATTCGGCGCCACCATTGCGTCAGCTCGCCCGGCCACCTCGCTTCTGGTAATCCCCTTGCTCCTGGCCGCCACCGGGTCAATCGCGCAATCGAACGACAACGGCCCGTCGACCTCACCCCCCTTAATCTGGCCCCGCTCGTTCATCTTTGACAATACCGCGGCGTCAACTGTCACCGGCATCTGCGGGTAAACTACCTCCACCGCCGCAATCACCGCCACCCTGGGATTTTCAATTCCAAATTTCGTACAGGCGACTATCAGGTTCTGTGTCAGCGCAATTTTCTGTTTTAGATTCGGTTCGGGAATTATCCCGCAGTCCGTAATCGCCAGCAGCTTTTCGTATTTCTCCGGCTTCATCACACCGATAAGTCCGGCCACCGCCCCTTTCGGCACAAAACCGGTCCCGTCGTCCACCAATGCCGGCAGGAAATCCCGTACCGGGACAGCACCCCGCACGATAATATCGACCTCCCCGGAAGTCGCCATGCGGATTGCCGTCCGAATCGCTTCCTGATCGCTTGCAGCCTCAACTAATTCAACTGCTCCGAAATTCTGGCCTGCCTTCGCGTCCGCCTCCGCCGTCTTCCGTTTATCACCGATCATCACCGGGACTATCAAGCCCGCATCAATCGCCTTACGACAGGCAACAAACACATCCTCATTGTGGGGGGTCACTATCGCCGCCCGAAGCATCGTCTCGCCGGTCGCCCTGCGCGCCCGCACCAGCAGGTGCTCAAAAGTGCGAACTTCGGCAGCGTCATTATTCTGTTCACTCATCAACCGCCTCCTCTGTCCCACACCTTATTCGTGTGATAATAGTCTGCCAGAACGCACGCTATCGCCAGCGAGGCTTTCTTATTCTTAACCGTATCGGTGCGGGATACCAGCGACACCGGCACCCGCGCCCCCACAATCACACCCGCAAAGATCGCATCCGCGAAATTGATCAGCGACTTGCACACGATATTACACTCTTCAATCGAGTCGACCAGAAATATGTCAGCGTCGCCGATCACGTGCCCGGTCACCTCGTAATGATCCGCCGCCTCCTTCGAAGTCGCAATCTCCAGCGTCATCGGCCCCTGTATGTAAATGTTATCCAGTTTCTCCAGCGCCTTCGGAATAACATGCTCAATATCGGTCAGCGTGTGGGCCACGTTGTTGGTCGGTTTGTCAACCGCGGCCGAAACCGCGATCCGCACCGGCGACAGCCCCAGCGCCCGCGCCACCAGAACTGCGTTCTCGAGAATCTGCAGCTTCTGATCCGGCTCCGGACGCACCACCATCCCGCCGTCGGTAAAATTCAGCAGCTTGTGATAACCGGGAATATCTAGCACCGCGCAGTGCGAGAGCGTATTCGGACCGCGCAGCCCGTAAGCCTTATCCAGCACCACCCGCAACAACGACGAGGTCGGCAGGAACCCCTTCATGATGGCGTCGGCCTTGTGCTCTGCCGCCAGACGCGCCGCATAATGCGCCGCCTGACTGACATCCTTCATATCGACTATTTCCAGCTTGCCGATATCAATACTCCCATCCTTCGCCAGCGCTTCAATTTTGGTCTGATCGCCCACCAGCACGGCGTCAAGAAGACCGTCGGCTTTGGCCTCGGCCACCGCCCCGATAACATCCACATCCTGTGCCGCCGCTACCGCCACCGTCTTCTTCCGACCGTCAGCAGCAATCTGCCTCGCTCGATCAACCAACTCATCGTAAGAATGGACAGGCTTGCTCTCCATACAAACATTCCCTGCTTCGCTATGGTGCACGCGGCCTTTTCAGAGCCGCCTAATACTCCTTAAGCTCCTCAAGCCCTTCAAGAAACCGGACTCCGGCCGCCGCCAGCGCCTCCATCTCGAACTCCCCCGGAACTATCCTGAATTCTCCAATAAACCCTGCATACTCACGGATCTTCTCACAGAGCCGTTTCGAGTTGGCCATGCCGCCGGTCAGGATCACGGCGTCATGCTTCCCTCTCAATGCCACCGCCGCAATCCCGATTTCCTTGGCGATCTGATACGCCATCGCATCAAAATACAATTCCGCATCCCTGTCTCGGGAATCTATCATCTTTTCCACTTCCCGAAGGTCCGACTGACCGACATACGCCACCAGCCCGGAGCCCTTCGAGAGCTTGTCAACCAGCTCTTTCTCGGTATACTCTCCGGAGAAACACAATTTCACCAGACCGCCGATCGGCAGCGCTCCGGCTCGATCCGGCGAGAACGGTCCCATCCCCAACAACCCGTCGTTGACATCAACAATCTTCCCGCCCTGCAGCGCCGCCACCGAAATCCCGCCCCCCATGTGGCACGTCACGAAATTCACCGACTCCAGGCTCTTCCCCATCTTTTCCGCCTCGCGCCGACTCACCTCTTTGATATTAAGCGCATGCGCCCGGCATTTGCGAGGTATCTCCGGTACCCCCGACACCCGCGCAATATCGGTGAAATTGTCGACTGTAATCGGGTCCGATATCAGCGAGGGCACCCCGTACCGCTCGCCCAAATGATGTGCGATAATACTGCCAAGATTGGACGCGTGGTTGGAATAACGGGCCGTCTTAACATCATCGAGCAGCTGCGGCGTGATCTTGTAGGATCCCCCCTCCAGCGGCCGAAGCGGCGCCCCGCGCCCCACGACCACCTCGATTTCACCCTCGTCCAGATTCAGCGATTCGATCCACGGGTCGATACTGCTCATCCGAAAATCAAACTGATCCGCGACGTTGTCAAAAGAACGAAGCTGCTCAGGATCGTGGCGAATTGCCTCCTCCGCAACCCGCTCGGGTCCATCAAACAAAGCCACCTTGGTGGAAGTGGACCCCGGATTTATAATCAGCATCTTCTCAGCCAAAGCGCCTCCCCTTCTTCAGCTACGCCTCGACCGCCGCCAGCTTAATCTGCCGCCCTCGGCTAAACGCCCTGAGATTGACCTCAACAAAGCGCTCCTTGACACGGGCTCTGATAGCCTCCTCCCACAAATCATGATCAAAGGGCAGGTAATTCGACAGCACCCCCAGCAGGATCGTATTAACCAGGCGCGGATTACCCAGTTCACCGGCGATTTTGTCGGCCGGCACGCCAATCACACGATCTACCTGCTTCTTCATCTCACCAATCGCATCCTTCGGATAATCAAACTCCTTCGATGACGTCACAATCGCCGGGATCAGCCTCGTCTGCGAGACAATCGCCACACCATCCTTCTTCAACCAGTCCAGCGCCCGAAGTCCCTCGGCCTGCTCAAACGACACTAAAACATCCGCCTGCCCATGACCGATAGTCGGTGAATACACTTTCGGAGCAATCTTCACGTGCGACGACACCACGCCGCCGCGCTGAGACATCCCGTGGACCTCCGACTTCTTGACATCAAGACCCGCCTGAATCGCTACCTCGGAGATAATTTCACTCGCCAACAGAACCCCCTGGCCGCCGACACCCACAATGAGTATTCCAAAGTCGTTGTCGTTCACAATTACACCTCCTGCTTCTGGTGCTGACTTTGCAGGACAATGGCCTCAACCGCACACACCTGCGCGCAGAGCGTACAGCCGGTACAGAGCGTCGTATCAATCACCGCCTTCGGTTTCCCCTTCTTATTCGTCTCATCCGAGGCCGAAATCGCCGGGCATGACAGCTTGAAACAAACCCCGCAGGCGTTGCAGGTCTCGAGATCCACCACATACGGCTCATCCATGATCCGCTTCGGCATCAGCACACACGGCCGCGAGGTCTGAATCACCGATGGTCCCTCCTTCTCCATTTCCTCTTTGACCACCGACTGCACGGCATCATAATCATACGCGTCAACCTGGCGGAAATTCTTCACCCCGAGCGCCTTCACCAGAGCCGCGATATCAATCTCGTGCGCCGGTTCACCCATCAGCGTGTGACCCGTTCCCGGATGCATCTGCCCCCCCGTCATCGCAGTCGCCCGGTTGTCGAGAATAATAACCGTCACGTTGCTGTGGTTGTAGACCGCATCCATCAGCCCGGTCACCCCGGAGTGCAGGAACGTCGAGTCACCGATGACCGCCACCACACCTTTCTCATATCCCTGTACCTTCTCCATCCCGATCGCATTGCCGATCGAGGCCCCCATACAAATGCACGTATCCAGTGCATTGAGCGGCTTGAGCGTACCCAGTGTGTAACACCCGATATCCCCGGTCACCGCCACACCAAGTTTACGCAGCGCCATAAACGCTCCCCGGTGCGGACACCCCGGACACAACACCGGCGGACGCGGAAACATGTCCTGCGCCGGAGGAATCTCCGCCGCCGCCGGTTCATCGATCACACCCGCCTTGAACAACCCCTCGGCCACCCGGTGCGGCGAAAGCTCACCCAAATGCCCGAAGTACTTCTTCCCTTCTATCCTGATACCGGCCGCCTTGATCTGCTCCTCGTAGAACGGCTCCAGTTCCTCGACAACTATCACCGTTTCATGACTCTCCACAAACTCCGCGATCTTCTTCATCGGCAACGGGAAACTCAACCCCAGCTTCAGGTAATCCGCATCCGGCATCACTTCCTTCGCGTACTGGTACGACACCCCGCCGGTAATAATGCCTACCCTGGAACCGTTGTCCTCGACAAAATTCAGCGGCGTCTCTTCACTGAAATTGCGCAGCTTCTCCAGCCGCTCGGCCACGACCACGTGACGCCCACGGGCGTTGGCGGGCACCATCACATACTTGCCGGGGTCTTTTACAAACTTCGAATCCGGACCCTTGACCTGATCGCTGAGCTCAACCACGCTTTTCGAATGCGAAATCCGCGTCGTTAACCGCAACAGCACCGGCGTGTCAAATATCTCGGACAACTCGCATCCCGTCAGCATCATATCCTTCGCTTCCTGCGAATCCGACGGCTCCAGCATCGGCACCTGCGCAAACTTCGCATAGAACCGGTTGTCCTGCTCGTTTTGCGATGAATGCATCTCCGGGTCATCTGCCGAAACTATCACAAAGCCGGCATTGACGCCCGTATACGCATGCGTCATAAACGGATCTGCCGCTACATTCAGGCCGACATGCTTCATCGCTACCAGCGTACGCGCACCACCCAGCGAGGCGCCGATCCCCACCTCGTAGGCCACCTTCTCATTCGGCGACCACTGCGAATATATCGAGCGATATTTCGCCGCAAGTGTCTCGAGAATCTCTGTCGACGGCGTGCCGGGGTAGGCCGAAGCCAGACGAACACCCGCCTCGTAGGCTCCCCGCGCCACGGCTTCATTGCCCGACATGAGTTCTCTGATTGTTGGACTGCTCATATTACTCTAATCCTCATGTATATTCAGTAACTGCTGCGGGTCTGTACCCGCATATAATCCACCGGACAAATACAGTCCGGTTCCTCTGTGAAAACTTTCACATAATAACGGGTTTTCACCGGCGATGCAACCAGTTTTCCACCCGCCACCACGCACTAAAATCTACCGTAGCAAAAATACTATCTTCTTGTATAATAAGTGTATGGCATCTCTCATCCTGACACTGCTGATAGCCGGTCGCCTTCTTGTCGGCATCGAAATTATCGACCGGCCCGAACCCTCCGAATTTGCCGGCGACTACCTCGGCACCTCCCTATTCACACCGGCCGACACCTCCCGCCCGGCCGACACCGTTGCCATCTGGTTTACCGCCACCGATAGTACCTACATGTACGGCCCCGGCGACGCCTTCCCCACCCCCGAACCCGCCCCCCAATTTGCCTTCGGTCACGGCCCCTGCCAACGCACCGACAGCACCATCACATTCGACGGCGTCTATCCCAAAATCCTCCGCCCGGCGATCATTCTCCAGGGCGAGTTTTCCTGCGTACTCACCGGCGACACGCTGCGCATCGCCGCCGAACACGAAACACCGATCAAGGGCGAACACAATATCCTCCTTTTGCGTCGATAATCTAATCGATAATCTAATCGATATGTTACCGCAAAGTGATACTGTCCTGTAGTAGCAATGTAGAAATGTCCTCTTGC
>CAZTBP010000003.1:0-1939 GCA_964612145.1 uncultured Ignavibacteriales bacterium
CTACTTCTTCCTCAAAATACGAGCGGCATTCCCCGGAAATACCGGATGAACCTTTAATTTCCAGTCACTGCTGAGCATCGATCCCTGCGATGTCGAGTTGACCTTTGATCTCGATGCTATCCTTTACGCGGTTATTGGCATAGAATGCGATATTCTGGGACTTGATTACAATCACCAATGGGAACTGTACCGGCATCTTGTCGGCGAATGGATATATCCGCTGGGCGGTTCGGCTACTATTGTCGTAGACCCCGAGCCCGATGCGATAAATGCCCCCTGGTCCTTAACCGGACCATGCAGTTACAGTTATAGCGGAAATGGCGACAACAGTTTGTCCGGTCTTGATCCCGGTGACTATACCATAGCTTGGGGAGAAGTTTCCGGATGGCAGACACCGTCGAATTCTACGCAGAATGTCGCAGCGGACGAGACGATTACATTCGGTGCTACGTATACAGAAACGACACCGAGTGGCACAATTGTAATTGATCCATCCCCCGACGCTCTAAATGCGCCTTGGTCGCTGGACGGCCCTAACAGCTATACTGCATCCGGTAATGGGGATGCGATCTTGCAAGACCAGGAACCCGGTGACTATACCATCACTTGGGGGTCTGTTTCAGGTTGGACAACGCCCTCGAATTCGACCCAAACACTGAATGCGGACCAAACGATCACGTTTAGCGGGACCTATACTGAAGAACCGGCTACCGGTATCATAGTGATTGATCCATCGCCAGACGCCCTAAATGCACCGTGGTCACTGTCCGGCCCGGACAGCTACAACGCGAGTGGGAATGGCGACGAGACTCTGACTGAACTGGCTGTTGGTGACTATACCATAACATGGGGGGCTGTCGCCGGTTGGATAACGCCGTCGAATTCGACCCAGACCCTGGCTGCGGATCAGACAATTACGTTCAGTGGCACCTACGTTGAGGAAGGCGGGACTGGCACAGTAACCGACATTGATGGCAACGTTTACCAGACCATCAAAATTGGCGACCAGTGGTGGATGATGGAGAACCTGAAGGTGACCCATTATCGCAACGGCGACCCGATACCGCATGTTACCGACGGTAGCACCTGGGGCGCTCTTTCTACAGGAGCCTACTGCGAGTATGATAATAATTCAGTTAACGTAGCTACGTATGGCCGTTTATATAACTGGTATGCGGTGGCTGACAGCCGGAACATTGCACCTGAAGGCTGGCATGTGCCGACAGATGAAGAGTTGAAACAGTTGGAGATGTATCTGGGCATGAGCCAGGCTGAAGCTGATGGCACTGGTTGGCGCGGTACTGATGAAGGCGGAAAGCTAAAGGAAACGGGCACAACGCATTGGAACAGCCCCAACGAAGGCGCTACCAACGAAAGTGGATTCACCGCGTTGCCGGGCGGGTACCGCTACTCTGGTCCCTTCTACGATATGGGTTACCTCGCCTACTTCTGGTCTTCTTCGGAGTACAGTAGTGACTACGCGTGGTTCCGACGCCTGTATTACAACAGTTCACAGGTCTACCGTTCCAACGACCTTAAGCCTCTCGGATTTTCGGTTCGTTGTGTCCGGGATTAATTGACTATTTGTCTATTTGACACTTTGGGGTACGGGGCGAAGCCCCGTCGAATTTGATTTTTGCAAATGGCAAAGTACGATGAATTGCCGGTTTACAAGGCGAGCTACGACTTGCTGCTGGAGATATTCCGTTTCACAAAGGAGTTTAACAGGGAATTCAAATACACGGTGGGAGAAAGCCTGAAGGCCGGGTGGCGCACCCTTTGGGTGGGTTTCCGGGGTAACTGAATGTTCCTGAACATGGGTAGCACTCCAGCGTCACGACATAGGTAACAGTAGCCCCACTTGAAAGGTCAAGAACGCACCCTCTACATGAGGTTGTCATCCGCCTCAGGCGGATGACATGCGGGGTCAAAACCGCAA
>CAZTBP010000003.1:2039-198300 GCA_964612145.1 uncultured Ignavibacteriales bacterium
GGGTTTTGACCTACCCAAGATTAAGACTGGATTCCTGCTTTCGCAGGAATGACATTTTCGGGATTGTCTGGATTCTCGCCTTCGCGGGAATGACAATTGCGGGGCGTTTTCGTCAAAACCGCAAGGGTTTTGACCTACCCAAGATTAAGACTGGATTCCTGCTTTCGCAGGAATGACATGATTTAGGCGTCTGTGTCAAGACCACAGGGGTCTTGACCTATAAGAAATACCAACTACGGGCTTGTCAAAGGTAAGCGGGGGGTATTAATATGAGGGTATGCCGGCTAATCTACCGCCACAATACTACGAGCTGGAGCGTGAGTACAACGCCGAACGGGACCCGCGCGAAAAACTGCGGCTGGCCCAGGAACTGCTGCGGATCATGCCCAAGCACAAGGGGACCGACAAGCTCCAGGCCGAGATGAAAGCCAAAATCTCGCGGCACCGCAAAGAGATCGAGGGCGGCGGGACCAAAGGGGGCGGGCCGGCGCGGCAGGTGTCGGCCAAGGACCATATCGAAAAAGAAGGGGCGGGGCAGGTGATTTTGATCGGGCCGCCCAACGGCGGGAAATCGTCGCTGATCGACGCCCTGACCGGGGCCGAGCCGGAGGTGGCCGACTACCCGTACACGACGCGTGAACCCGAACCGGGGATGATGCAGTACGAGACGGTGCAGATCCAGTTGATCGACACGCCGCCGATCTCGCCGGAGTTGTACGAGAACTATCTCTCCGGGTTGATCCGTAATGCGGACCTGGTGGTGCTGGTGGCCGATCTTGAGGCGCCGAAGTTTATCGAGGATCTCGAATTCGTAATCGGGCAGCTTGAAGAGAAGCGGATCATTTTACAGCCGGAGGTGGCCGAGGAGCCGGAGGACCCGCGGTTTTGCTATAAGCGGACGTTCATCTGTGCCCATAAGGAGTTCGAAGATGAGAAGGGGACCAAGCGGAAGAAGTTGGAGAAGCTGTTTCCGGGGTTCCGGATTGTGGCGACCTCGATTTTAGATGAGGCGAGTCTGGATGACTTCCGCAGGGCGTGTTTCGAGGAGTTGCGGGTGATGCGGGTGTATACGAAGAAAGTCGGGGATGACCCGGATTACGCTGATCCAATAATTTTGCCGATCGGGGGGACGATAGCCGATGCGGCGCTGGCGCTGCATAAGGATTTTCTGGCCAAGCTGAAGTTTGCGAAAGTGTGGGGGGAGGGGAAGCACGACGGGCAGCGGGTGCAGAATGATTTCGGGCTGACGGATCAGGATATAGTCGAGTTCCATATCTGAGTGTGTTATAACTTGACAGTTCAGGGCGGTCGAGGCAACCTGTAGACATGAATACTCCCCTGTTTTATGATTTTCGCGATGTGCTGATTGCACCGGCGCGGGCGTTGTCGGCGAAGCGGATTTTCGTGATGACGCTGTTTTTGGTGGTCGGGATCGTTGTCTACGACATTTTGGCCTATCTGGCGGTGGCGGTCGACGGGCAGTCGGTCGGCAGGTTCTGGGATTTGTATGGATTGCTGCCGCTGAAGTGGCTGCATTTCGGCACGTTGTGGGCGGAGGTGATTTACGGGCTCGGGCTGGTGCTGGGGGTCCTGGCGTTGATGCTGGGTTTTTTTGCGGTCAGTGCGTTTGAGATGGAGCAGATTCGTGGGAATCGGTTTTTTTCGATCGGGGCGTCGGTGAGGTTTACGCTGAGTCGGCTGGGGCAGTTGATTACGGCGGAGGTGTCGATCCTGGCGTTTGTGGCGTTGATCGTTGTGCTGTTTCTGGTGTTGGGGCTGGTAACGCGGATACCGTATATCGGGGAGTGGATATATTCGATTACGTTTTTGATTCCAGGGTTTATTATAGCAATTTTCACGGTGTTTATTTTCGCGGTGCTTCAGGTGTCGGTGGTCCTGTTGCCGTCGACGGCGGCAGCGGAGCACAACGGGGAGTCGTTCACAGCGATTCTGGAGACGTTCTCGACGGTGATTCGTCAGCCGGTGCGGTGGGTGTTGTACACGGCGTATGGGTTGACGGCGGCGAAGGTGTGTTCGTGGGTGTACGCGTATTTTTGTTATCGGGCGGTGCAGTTTGTAGCGTGGTCGGTGTCGATTACGGCGGGGGACAAGGGGGTCGATGTGGTGCGGTCGGGGTTGTCGCATCTGCCGCTTCGGTCGGATTTAGTGCGCGGGATGCTTGAGGTGTTCCCCGGGGTGGACTGGTCGTTTTCGGTTTCGCAGTGGGTGGGGCGGACGGATTATGCGGCGGGGCATTTGATGGCCGTGATGTTGTTTTTGATATTTGCGTCGATTATCGGCTATGCGCTGGCGGTTGTGGCGACGGCGCAGGCGCGGGGGTATGCGGTGATTCGGTATCTCAAGGATGATTATAAGATCGAGGACGAGAAGCCGCTGTTTTTTGAGGAGGAGTGGGTGAATCCGAAGTCGGGTGAGGGTGAGGGTGGTTCAAAGAACATGTAAAAGCTCTGCGCACCTACGTCAACGTGCCATACGAAAGCGGCAGCTATCTGCGCACACGGAGGGCTGGGCTAACCGCCCTCATAGAAAACTCAACAAGTCACCAAAGCGAGTTGAACTAATAGAATTCTTGAATAGCGAAGTGAATCGACATGAAAGCTTCGGGTCACGGAGGGGCATGACGCAATGGGTTCTCCTCTCCGTAATCGCACTATTAGCCTATCACATCTATAATCAGATTCTATCAGCGAGTGATTCGATTGCTTTCTTGAAAGAGTTCCTAGTCTACAGCACGGTTTTGACGGTGGCATTTGTTCTTTTATCATTCACCTTTGGAAACTTGGCGTTGATTGTAAAAACGTACCCCAGTCAGATAAGACTATTGTCTCGAAGCACGGAGATGAGAATTCACGCTGCCGCGAAGATATTTGCAATTGCCGGTACTCTAATTGCAGTACAAGTACTAATAAGCATCTTTCTCTTGGAACCGCCGCGCTGGGTGACTTGGTGTGTGAGTATCGTCAGTCTTTTCCTTATATGGAGAGTGATAGGTATCAATTGGAGGATATGGGAACGGCGGCGCGAGCTGAAAAGTATCCAGAGCCTATCACCCGACTTTACGCTCTTGCTCGAATTGAACGCAATAGTGAGGACCAGAAGGCGAATAGCTTCTTTACTCGTTGACCTGATCAGTGTAGCGTTGTTGGTGGCAGTTGCCGTAGAAATGGGCAGCCAGATGACAATCGAATATAGCAGAGTTATAGCACCGTTGTTAGGTATGTCAGCAGCTGGAGTATTTGCAGTTTATCAACTGTACATTGACCGTGTCGAGCGGGGGGTGGCCCGCCAACTAAGAAATATGAAGGCAGATCTGATTCTAAACAGAGTATCCGACGAAATTGGCTCGACTTTTGTTCTAAACCTGCATATAGGTCCCACAGTGTATGAATTCCTTACAAATGGTATGAAGACTCTTTGGGATTTTGCTTCAAATCTCTTCCCTTTACTAGAGAGCTGTGAATCGGAAGCGGAGAAAGTCTTGGCAAGTTCGAGCAGCAGTGATGAAGATGCTTTTTCGGCATTCACTTCACTTGCTGAAGCAATACAAGATTTTAGTTCGTTGTTTAGGACTCTGCTGCTGCAGTACCGATTTCATCTGGGCTTCATACAAGTGCTTTCTGAACAGAAAAATGCAACCTTCGTTGAGGCCAAGCTGGCGACTCATTTGGACGTTTCATTGGAATACTGGGTGAACAAGCTTGCTGATCATCAGGAAGAAGGGCGGCGATTGCTGAAGCAGCTAGAGGGTCGGATAGAATGGGGAGAAGCTACTCAGGCATGAGACTCTCTTGTAGCACCCTGGTTTTTCTATGCGTATTGGCCGCAATTGGATTAGGCCGAACGGCGTATACCGAAAGTCGCTACATGAGAATCACTGCCGGTATTGAGGTGGCGGCGTTTGAGGTGGCTGGGGATACGGTCGAGGCGGTGTATCCGATAACGGTGGTGCGGATTGATCCGGCCAAATTCGAAATCAGGCTGCTGTCGCAGAGCGGGACGGGGCGCGAAAAGCCGCTGCCGGTGGCGGGGTGGTGCGAGGAGTACGGGCTGGTCGGGGCGGTGAATGCGGGGATGTTTCACCAGGATTACACGACGCATGTGGGGTATATGGGGTGCGGGGAGGAGGTGAATTCGTCGGGGGTGAATCATTACAAGTCGGCGGCGGCGTTTGATCCGGTGCATGATTCGTTGCCGCCGTTCTGGATTTTTGATCTGGATGTGGACAGTATGGCGGCGATCAGGGAGGATTATCGGTGCGTGGTGCAGAACCTTCGGTTGATAAAGCGGCCGGGTGAGAACCGCTGGTCGCAGCAGGAACGTCGGTGGAGCGAGGTAGCGCTGGGGCAGGATTCGACGGGGAAGATGCTGTGGATTTTCAGCGGTCAGCCGTACTCGATGTATGACCTGAATCATATATTGCTGGAGCTGCCGATAGGTCTTGTCGCGGCGCAGCATCTGGAGGGCGGGCCGGAGGCGCAGTTGCATCTGCAGACGGCGGACACGGTGATAAGCGAGGTGGGGAGTTTCGAGACGGGCTTTGACCAGTCGGACGACAATTTGTTTCGGTGGCCGGTGCCGAATGTGATCGGGGTTGCGAAGAAA
Organism: uncultured Ignavibacteriales bacterium; assembly: GCA_964612145.1. Lineage (GTDB taxonomy): Bacteria > Zixibacteria > MSB-5A5 > GN15 > FEB-12 > JAGNLV01. Next base: position 6,663 of record CAZTBP010000003.1, read on the forward strand.
AAATAAGGGAGAACCGGAAGGGGGGCCGGCGGAGACGTAAGAGAGATGTCGGAGCTTTGAGGCGTTCCGTGCTTCAGGGCCTGATCTCATGTTTTTCCGGAGGTTGTGATTGGCGCTGACTTTTGTTATCCTGGGGCAAACGATCACAGCACCAATCGATGTTCTCACAGCCCGAATATCCCGGAGAGGAGATTCACGATGAGCGAACTGATAGAAAACGCCAAGGCACGGCGGGAAGTACTGAAGCACCTCATTCTCCAGTTGCACGAGGGGAAAGCACCGGAGGAAGTACGTCCGCAGTTGATCAAGCTGCTGGGGCGGGTGCCGTACCAGGAGGTGGTCGAGGTTGAGCAGGAGCTGATTGCGGAGGGGATGGATCCCAACGAGATTCTCAAACTGTGCGACATGCACTCGGAGGCGATGAAAGGGGCTATTGAGGCCACTCAGGAGAAGACGGTTCCGGAGGGGCACCCGGTGGATACGTTTCGCAGGGAAAACCAGGCGCTGGTCGGGGAAATTGAACTGGCAGAGAAACTGATCGGGGAAATCGGACAGGCGTCGGAGCAGGCCGATATCAGTGAGCCGCTCGGGCAGCTTCGGGTTCGGTTCAATCGTCTTGCCGATATCGACAAGCATTACAGCCGGAAGGAGAACCTCGTGTTTCCGTTTCTGGAGAAGAAGGGTATTACGGGGCCGCCGACAGTGATGTGGGGGAAGGATGACGAGGTGCGGGAGCTGATCCGTGGAGCGCTCGAAGCGCTCGATGCTGTTGAGGGGAGTTCAGTGGAGGAGGCGCAGGGAGTGATTGACCTGGTGTTGCGGCCGGCGCTCGAAGCAGTGCGGGAGATGATTTTCAAGGAAGAAGAGATCCTGTTCCCGATGTGTTTGGATACGCTTAGTGAGGGGGAATGGTATGCTGTATATCAAGGCAGCCCGCAGATAGGGTTTTGTATTTACGATCCCGAAGCGGAGTGGAAACCGACGAAAGCATTCAGTGTGGAGGAAGAGGAGCCGGAGCAGGCAGAGGCGGTTTCTAATGAGCGAGTGCAGTTTCCTTCGGGGAGCCTCTCGCCAAAAGAGCTGAAGCATATTCTCAACACGATCCCGTTTGATTTGACGTTTGTCGGGGCCGATGACCGGGTCAAGTATTTCACGCAGGGTCGGGAGCGGATATTCGAGCGGAATCGGGCGATTATCGGTCGGAAGGTTCAGATGTGTCACCCGCCGGGCAGTGTGCATATTGTTGAAAAGATCGTGGCGGATTTCAAGGCCGGCCGGGCGAGCCATGCGCCGTTCTGGATTCAGCTGCACGGAAAGTTCATCCATATAGAGTACTTTGCGATTCGGGATGACGACGGCGAATATCTCGGTACGATGGAGGTCAGCCAGGATCTAACCGGTAAGCGGGCGCTGGAGGGTGAGCAACGGCTGTTGTCCTATGAGAAGGATGGGGATTCGTGAGCAGGGACCGGTTGCTGATTACGCCGCAGACGAAAGTTGCCGAGTTACTGGAGGCGTATCCTCAACTCGAAACGACCCTGATCGAGATTGCGGCGCCATTTAAGAAGCTCCGCAATCCGGTGCTTCGGCGGACGGTGGCGAGAGTAACGAGTCTGGCCCAGGCGGCCCGGGTTGGGAATGTGAGTGTGACCGAGATGGTGCAGCGGCTTCGGCGAGAGGTGGGGCAGCCGGAGTTCGTGGCGGAGGATCACGAGGCGTCTGGGGCAGAACCGGGTGAGCCGCCGGAGTGGTTTGATAAGGGGGCCATTGAGCAGACAGTTGATGCCCGGCCGATTATAGAGAAGGGGGAGCAGCCATTGGGGCCGGTCATGGGTGATTTGCGAAAGCTGCCTCAAGGTGCGATTTATGAATTGATCACGCCGTTTGAGCCGGCGCCGTTGATAGACAGGGCGAAGGAGAAGGGTTTTGCGGTGTGGTCAACGGTGCAGGGGGCGGGGGATTTCCGGACGTATTTTATGCGGGAGTAGTCCCGTCTTGCTTTCTCACTGCCAATCGCTTATCTACGGTTCATGCGAACCATACGTTCCATTTCAACAATGCAAAAGGCGGCCCGTGAAGCCGTCGCGCGCGGAGAGACGATCGGGCTGGTGCCGACTATGGGGTTCCTTCATGAGGGGCACCTGTCGCTGATCCGTCGGGCGAAGAAGGCGGCGGATGTGGTGGTGGTGACGATCTTTTTGAACCCGACCCAGTTTGCACCGGGGGAGGATCTCAAGAGATATCCTCGGGATGAGAAGGGGGACCTGAAGAGAATCAAAGAGGCGGGTGGCGATATCGTGTTTATTCCGAAAGCGGAGCAGATGTACCCGGACGATTTCCAGACGTATGTGACGGTGGAGGGACTGACGAGGGTGCTGGAGGGCGAGAAGCGGCCGACGCATTTCCGGGGGGTGACGACGGTGGTGGCGAAGCTGTTCAATATCGTGCGGCCGGATGTCGCGGTGTTCGGGATGAAGGATTATCAGCAGGCGACGGTTCTTCGGCGGATGGTGACCGATCTTGGCTATCCGATCAAGATGATTATTGCGCCGACTGTTCGTGAGGCGGACGGCCTGGCGATGTCGTCGCGTAATGCTTACTTCACGACGCCCGAGCAGCGGTCGGAGGCGCTGTGTCTTTATTTTGCATTGAGGACCGCGAAGGAGATGGTCAAGGCGGGAAAGAGGCGTACGAGTTCGATCCGCAAGGAGATGGAGGTGGCGATTTCATCGACGTGCCCATCTTCGGGGATTGATTACATAGCGTTTACGGATATTGATACGCTGGCGCCGGTGAAGATGGTTAGGAAGGGGACGGTGTGTTCGCTGGCGGTGCGGGTGCACGGGGTGCGGCTGATTGATAACATGAAGCTGGAGTAGTCAGTGGGGGAGATCACGTACACGAGTGAGCGCCGGCCGGAGATTAAAGCGGTGTGCGAGTTGTTTGATGATTCGGGGATTATTCGGCCGACCGATCAGCCGGAGCGGATTGGGCGGATGCTTGACGAGGCGGATATTGTCTGGACGGCGTGGCAGGGGGAGCGGTTGGTGGGGATCTCTCGTTCGATTACGGATTTCGCCTATTGCTGTTATTTATCGGATTTGGCGGTGGCGAAGGACTGTCAGGGGAAGGGGATCGGGAGAGAGCTTATACGGCTGACACAGGGGCAGCTCGGGGAGGAAGTGATGATTCTGCTGCTGGCGGCGGCGACGGCGAGGGATTACTATGGGCATATCGGGTTTGAGCATGTGCCGAACGCCTGGATGCTGCCGAAGGAGCGGTGAGAATCTTGTCGTTGTCTCACCCGGATTTCCTGGTGGGGAATTCCCGCTTGACGCGCGTGATGAGGGGCGTACATTACCGCGAACATGACTGAATTGAACAGTTCGGCTGCTGGAGTGGCCGGGAGAAAAGACATGAGTGAACCGACACACATCCCGATCGAATCCCCCGGAGTAAACGTGGCTATCGTGAAGCAGGATCCTGACGGGTGGAAGTTTTTGATTTTGCAGCGTTCCGAGAAGGAATCGTACGGCGGCTACTGGGGATTTATGACCGGCGGCAAGCGCGGCGATGAGACAGTCGCGCAGGTGGTCAAAAGAGAGCTCGATGAGGAGACGGGGTTGGCTGCCAGGAGTATGTGGGCCACGGAGTATATGGTGCATTTCTATGAGCCGGAGGAAGATAAGATCTGGATTCTGCCGGTGATAGTGGCGGTGGTGGACGCGGATTCGGAGGTCAGACTTTCCGAAGAGAACAGTGATTTTCGGTGGCTGCCGACAACGAAGGCGAAGCATCTGGTGTCGTGGAAGAATTTAGAGCGGGCAATCGAGGAAATCAGCGACGAGCTGGAGATTTACCCGGCCCGTAACTGGGTGCAAATCAAGCCGTAAGGTCGGTTCCGGCGGCCGGATGATATGGAACTTTTTGGCGGCTGAATCGTTCGAGAGACGTGGAAGGAGGGCAAGCCGTCGGGCTTGCGAATCGTCTTGACGACCGGCGTCAGCGGGGTATATTACTGTTTGATGTCGAGTCGCTGAAAGTGTTGGACAGCATGTTGATAACGGTTTGTAAATCAAAGATACATCGCGCGACAATCACCGAGTGCAGTCTTGATTATGTCGGGTCGATCACAATCGATGCCGACTTGTTGAAGGCGGCTGATATGGTGCCGTTTGAGAAGGTCCAGGTGGCCAACATTTCCAGCGGTGAACGGTTCGAGACGTACGTGCTCGAGGGTGAGGCCGGGTCGGGAGTGATAGGATTGAACGGTGCTGCCGCACGAAAAGGGGCGATTGGTGATTTAGTTATTATCATTGCTTATGGTCATCTCGACAAAGCGGAAGCGGCCGGGTTTGAACCGTCGGTCGTACATGTCGACAGCGCCAACAAGCAGACGAACAAATAGAGTACAACGTCGCGGTCGATTTATGGGGCCGTGCATTTTCCCACGAATAAGGAAGCTGATACATGACCGATAAACGGGCTGCCATAGTTTTAGCTGCCGGTAAGGGCAAGCGCATGAAGTCGGATATACCGAAGGTGCTGCATCGGATTGACGGGCAACCGATGGTGGGCATAATTTTAGACACACTGCGTGCGCTGAATTTCGATCGGACGGTTGTTGTGGTCGGGTACAAAGGCGAGTTGGTGCAGGAGGCGTTGGCCGATTATCCGGTTGACTTTGCCTGGCAAAAGGAGCAGTTAGGGACAGGTCATGCCGTGCAGATGACCGAGAGGGTGCTATCTGATTTCGACGGGACGACGCTGGTTGCGGCCGGTGATGTGCCGTTTTTATCCGGGCGGACGATCGAGAAGCTGTTTGAGGTGCACGAGGAGACGGGGGCGGCGGCGACTTGTCTGTCGGCGATTTTTGAGGATCCGACCGGGTACGGTCGGATTGTGCGGAAGGGTGATACGAATCTGCTAGCGGAGATTGTGGAGCATAAGGATGCCGACGAGGAAGTCCGGACGATCAAGGAGATCAATACGGGTATTTTGTGTTTTGATAACGGTAAGTTGTTCGAGGCGCTTCAGAAGGTGGACAAGAATAATGCGCAGGGGGAGTACTACCTGACGGATACTATCAAGATCATGAATGACAGTGGTTTACGGGTCGCGGTGACGACGGCTGTCAACCCGGACGAGGTTCGGGGGGTTAATTCGACGGAGCAGTTGTCTCTGCTGGCGGGAAAATTTGGGAAGACGGTATGATTTTCTGCGGAAATTTTGATCATATAAGGGGTTGTGTTCGTTATAAAGGGTGAGGCGTATAGCCGATAAAAGGAAAAGAGTTCGGGATTTTTCTATTGACCCGAGAGATAACCCGCAATACCTTAATTCCGTGAACGAATTGGTGATACGAGGCATATGAGAAACCTACTCGCAATCCTGACAGTGATATTGATGGCGGTGCCGGTGACGGCGCAGATGGCTGACCGGGCGGAACTCGAAGAAGCGGCCCGGGCGAACGCGTTGGGCGTACAGCCGGTTTCGACGCCGTCGTCGCTGATCGACCTGTCGCGGCTTGAGTGGTCGCACAGTTACTCGTTGTCATATATGTCAGGCGGCGGCAATTCGGCTTCGGTGGGGATGCTTAATACGAGCATGTTGTACGAGTTTTCTCCGAAGTTGTCGTTGCTGTTGAATGTTGGAGTGGCGCACAACGCGGGGGCGTTGTGGGGTAACGGTGCGAGTGATGCGACCGTGTTGCCGGGTTTTGTGCTGGACTATCACCCGTCTGACAAATTCCGAATGGTAATCGGCATGCAGACGTTTGCCGGCGGATATTATGGGCCGTACACGAACCGTGGGTTGTATCGGCTTGGGTCGTACGGAGGCTTCTAACCCGAACGTCGATGAGGTTGTGAACTGAAGAACTGATAATTCCCTCCTGTGCGCTGCAATTTATCCCTCCCGGCAATAGTGTCCTGCCACAGCGTAAATGTCCGAACCCCCAAATGAGATGAATGAGTAAGCGTCGTTTTCCTGTCATTTTTACCGGCCTGATAACTATTGCCCTGGTGGCGGTGGTGATCTACCTGGGCGCCGTCGGGGTCAAGGTAGTCAGTGGTGTATCGGCAGTAGAAGGACCACCGGACCACACTGTTCGTTTACAGGTAGTGTATGCCGGTGACGATACAGGCGAGGCTCGTGAGGCTGCGGATGTGGTGAAGGGGCTGGCGGACGAGACGCTGGCTATTGATGTCGTTTCGGTCGAGTCGTACGCTATCCGGACCGTGACGCGGACGGTAGTTGTATCCCGTATGAAAGATGAGACGGGCGCCAGACTGCTGGCCGGTCGGCTGGGGTTGGACCCGTCGAGCGTTATATACCAGCCGCTCGAACACAACACCGATCAGGTCTCGGCGAGTTTGATTGTCGGTCCTGATTTTGACGATATCCTCTCGACGATAGAGGTTGAAAAGGAGAAATAAAGGCAGTCTTGAAAGAATTATCCTCCCGCGAGCTCGCCCAGCATGCCGCCAGGCTGGCGCTTACCAAGAAGGGCTTCGATGTCAGAATCCTCAAACTTAAAGATATTTCCTCGGTTTGCGATTATTTTGTGATTGTGTCCGGAGAAGCGGATGTTCAGGTGAAGGCAATCGGGCGGGCGGTCGAGGAAGGACTGCGTGAACAGGGCATTAAGCCTTTTCAGTCCGAGGGGCAGGATCGGGGAAACTGGATTCTGTTGGACTATGTTGATGTCGTGGTTCACGTGTTTTACGAGCCGACCCGCAAGCACTACCAGCTCGAGCGACTCTGGGGTGACGCACCGGTCGAAGAATTGACAGACGTATCATCACGCTAATAATAACGGTTACGAGAATAGAGAGTAAGTTATGCCCAAGCAAATCGAAGTGGGGGACCTCAAGCAAAAGACCATCTCCGATCTACTCAAGATCGCGGAGGAGCTGGATATTCCGGGTGTTTCGGGGTTGCGGAAATCCGAGTTGATTTACAAGATTATGGAAGCGACATCGTCGACGGAAGGACTGATCCTGGCGGAGGGTGTTTTAGAGATACTGGAGGAGGGTTACGGTTTTCTTCGGTCGCCGGGTTACAATTACCTTCCGGGCCAGGATGATATTTACGTCTCGCCGTCGCAGATCAAGCGGTTTGATCTGCGGACTGGTGACGTGATATCGGGTCAGGTCCGGCCGCCAAAAGACAACGAGCGGTATTTTGCGCTGCTGAAAATTGAGTCGGTAAATTTCGAGAATCCGGATGCGGCCAAGCACAAGACGCTGTTTGACAACCTGACGCCGCTTTATCCGGAGGAGCCTTTTCAGCTTGAGGTTGGCGCCGAAGAGGTAACGACACGAATTATCGACCTGATGTGTCCGATCGGCAGGGGGCAGCGTGCGCTGATTACGTCGCCACCAAAAGCCGGCAAGACGATTATCCTGCAGAAGGTTGCGCAGGCGATCACGGCGAATAATCCGAACGTAGTCCTGATTGTGCTGCTGATCGACGAGCGACCTGAAGAGGTCACGGACATGAAGCGCTCGGTCAACGGCGAGGTTGTTTCCTCGACTTTTGACGAGCCGGCGGAACGGCACGTGCAGGTTGCACATATGGTGCTGGAGAAAGCCAAGCGGCTGACCGAGTACGGTCACGATGTGGTGATCCTGCTTGACTCCATCACCCGTCTGGCCCGGGCGCACAACGCGGTCGTGCCGCACTCGGGTAAGATTCTCTCGGGTGGTGTCGATTCGAACGCCCTGCATAAGCCAAAGCGGTTTTTCGGAGCGGCGCGAAATATCGAGGAGGGGGGGTCGCTGACGATTATTGCGACGGCGCTGATCGAGACCGGTTCTCGGATGGACGAGGTCATTTTCGAGGAGTTTAAGGGAACCGGTAACATGGAGATGGTGCTTGATCGCCGTTTGTCCGATCGCCGTATTTTTCCGGCGATGGATATCAACCGGTCCTCGACACGAAAAGAGGAGCTCCTGCAGGATGCCGATACGTTGAATAAGATCTGGATTTTGCGGAAGTTCTTAGCCGAGATGAATCCGATCGAGGCGATGGAGTTCCTGCTGGGTCGGCTGAAGAAGACCAAGAGTAATGCCAAGTTCCTGGCCTCGATGAAAGACTGATCGAGAAGGGACTGCAGGGAGTATGTAGGGCGGGGCCGGGTATGCGGCCCCGCTTTTTTGACGGTTTCATGTCCAATGCCATACAGCCATTACTCACGGGAGTTTTCTGGATTAAGAATGTCTTATCTACTAACTTGGAACTGATGGAAAGCCGTTTAGTCCCGGACTGCGGCGGAGTGCGGCGTGAGTGTACCTGAACCGGCAGTCTCACGGAAGTCGCTGGTCGCCGGCGCGGCGGCAGCGTGGGCAATTGGCGCGGTGATTCTTTTTTGGCGGGCCTTTTTGGCGGCCGACGGGATGGCATCGGGGCTGGAGTGGGTGTGGGGGCTCGGGGTGCTGCTGGGGCTAATCAAGTATCGGGTGGCGTTCGGGAAGGTTGTGTCGAAGAACCTTCAGCGGATCGAAAAGCTATCTCCGCATAAGGACAGGATCTGCCTTTTTGCGTTTCAGTCGCTGGAGTCATATCTTTTGGTGATGGTGATGATTGGGCTGGGGATGTTGTTGCGGTATGTGGGGTTGTCACCGGCGGTACTGGTCGTGATTTATGTGGCGATCGGGATTGGATTGGTTCTGGGGGCAGGGAAGTACATGCGGGCTGCCAAACAGGCCTAGTATGGGGAAGTTTGAGTTCCCGGAATTGCAAAAGGCAGGACCGGGTTGGCGCTGCCTTTGTTGATTTGAGTCGGTCGATTATCAGGATTACTTGTTGGCCCGGTACTCCGCCATGAACTTTTCCATCTCCGCATTGGTTCGCTGTGCGAAGGCCCGGATTTTAGCCACGAGTTCCGGATCTTCCGAGGTCCACAGGACAATCTGCCCGGCCTCGCTGTCTACGCGCTCCATGTGTGCACCGGCCATCAAGAGTTCACCGTACGTGGCACAATGCCGGCACATCGGGGGCATCTCAGTTCCGGTCATCATTTTTTCGCCGGTCTCTTGCATCTTCTTTTGCATAGCGAGCATCTTGTCTTTCCATTCCGGGTCGACAACGGTCACCGAAAGGGCGCCTTCTTCGATAATATGGTACTTAGTGGACATGTGCTCGATGATCTCCATGTCTTCAGCGATGTGTTTGCAGAAGACACAGTTTTCCATGTCGAACCAGGGTTTTTCATCCGAGGCGGACACGCTGAGGGCCAGAAGACAGACCAGCACTGCAATGGTGAGAGGAGTGGTTTTGGTCACTTGGATAGCTCCTTTCGTATGTGTTTACGCCAAAAAGAATAGAGTAAATAGATCGAAAATGCAAGTAATTACGGGTCACATTTCGGAAGGGTCATCGAAGTGACCGGGGCGGGTAAACTACATTTGATTGCGCCAGTTGTGTTTGTCGACAGTGCGAATGTCTTCGGCAGGGCCAAGAAATTCCAGGTAGCGCAGCAGGACCGGCAGCTCGTCGTCGTTGGGATCACCGTGAAACGGTTTTACGAGGACAGCGTTTTCGGGGTTGCGCCGGACAACATCGGGGGTATCGTCGACAACGATGATATTGGCGGGGGTGAACTGAGTTTTGTGCAGGTTGGAGAGGTCCTTCACATAGTACTGGCGCCGTTCCTCGGTGTCGAAATGAAGCGTGCACTTTTCTCGGGCGTAGATAAATGATAGTGCGTAGGGATTCGGGAAGACGAATTTGATAATTTCGGTGGCGTAGGCGATGGTGGCGGTAGTCCAGATGGCTACGGTGAACAGTTGGGTGCATTGGTCGGCGAATTCATTTGCTCCGGGTCGGAGGAGGACGCCGTAGGGGCCGATTTGAAATTCGTACTGCCGGCCTTTGACGGCGTTTTGGGAGTGAACCAGGGTTTCATCAATATCGAGGATGAGGAGTTTATCGAAGCGTGGCATGGCGTGGGGGCGGAATTTTTTAGCGAATCTGTTTATAGGCGATAGCGCCGTTGGTCCCCACGGCCCAGACTTTGCCGCCGGCATAGGCCATGTCGTGGACGGACATGGAACGGGGCAGCAGTTCTTTGCTCCAGGTGGCGCCGCGATCGGTGGTCATCAGCATGACCGAATTGGCGCCTCCGGTAAAAGCGGTATTTTCGTCGAGTATTACGGCGGCCAGGAGCATGGCTTTGGGATCCTGCTTGTGCTCTTGCCATGTTTCGCCGCCGTCGGTTGACACCACGATGAATCCACCCGGTCCGACGACCAGAATGGTGTTGCCATAGGCCGTTATGTCGCGACCGAGGGAGACCTCAGCGATCCTGATGTGATCAAAGGAGGCTCCTTTATCGTGGGAGCGGATAATCTGTCCGAAGGCGGGGAACAGGACGCCGTTTTGTTCCGAGTAGAACAGTTCGGAAAAGCCCATGCCCATTTGCGGCAGTTCTTCCCAGGTTTTGCCGCCGTCGGTGGTGTGCATGGCCAGGCCGCGATAGGGGTTGTCGTCGCTTTTGTCCATGCCGATTATCATGCCGGTGCTGTTATCGAAGAATTCGACACTGATAAGCGTTCGTGAGGAGTCAACGGGAAGTACCTGTTCCCAGTTTTCGCCGCCGTCGGTGGTGCGATACGCAAGGCCGGCCTGACCGCAGACGACACCGATTTTGCTATTGACGAAGTCGATGGATTGGAGGTTAGCATCGAAGCTGACGCGGCGCATCTGCCAGTTCTGGCCACCGTCGGAGCTGTACGCCATTTCACCGTCGTTGGTGCAGAGAAAAGCGGTGTCGGTGGTCAGGAAGTCGATACCGGTGATGGTGGCGGTGGTTGGTAAATCGACTGTGTTCCAGCCCTGGGCTATTGCGCCCGAGCCAAAGAAGATTGATATGAAGGTGGTTATGAGATATTTCTTCATGGCAGTTTTAATTGAACTCCAGTGTTTTCCTTTGTACTATCGACAGCGGAATAAGTTTACCGTAGTCCGCTGCCGGGCAAGCGGAAATCAGGCCATAGTATACGTAACCGGTCGGTCGGGGTCAATGGTCGATCGGTAGGGAAATTTGTTGTGTCCGATCGAGTTATCGTACAATTGAGTAATGTTGATGTCAGCTATCGGCGTGGGGGTGAGATTTTTCGCAACCTGAACCTGACGCTGGAGGCGGGGCAGACGGCGGTGATTACGGGCGGGCCGGGATCGGGGAAATCTTCTTTGGCGGAATTGCTTGTCGGCATTAAGTTTGCCGAAAGTGGTGCGGTAGAGCTGTTCGACGAAATATTGCGGCCGGGGCGCAAACGGGTGCTCAATCGGATTCGGCGGAAGATTGGCGGGGTAGGCGGGATTTTCGGCCTGGTGCCCTCGTACACGGTAGCTGAAAATATCACTTTTCCGCTGATTATCGGCGGGGTTCGCAAACGGAGGCGCAAGGAGCGGCTGCTGAAGATGCTTACCGAGTTTTCGCTGCTGAAGAAGGCGGGTGACTATCCCCATACCTTGACGCGGGTCGAGCATACGCTGGTCCAACTGGCGCGGGCGTCGATCGATGACCAGCCGCTGCTTCTGATCGATGAGCCTATGGCGGGATTGGATCAGGTGACTGCCCAGCGGGTGTTTGAGTATCTGGTGAAGGCGTCGTTGTCGGGTCGGACAATGATCCTGCTCGTGTCGGACCGTCCGCCGGGAGAAATCCCGGGCAGTCGGTATTACGAGATCAGGCGAGGGTCGCTCAAGTGATCAGGTTAGGGCATATCCTGCGGGAGTTCGGGCGGAATTTGTACCGGTCGCCGTGGACGGCGCTTGGCTCGGTGCTTTCGCTGACCCTGTTGTTTATGCTGTTTGACTTGTACTGGATCAGTGCCAATACCTTCGACCGCGTATATGATCGTCTGCTGTCTGATCTGCAGATGGAGGTATTCGTGGCCGAAGATGTCGAGGAGATTCAGATTCCGGAGTTGCGGGCAACCGTAGCGGCTGTCGAGGGTGTGTCGAAAACGACGTATATTTCCAAGGAGCAGGCTCGGGAGTTGATGCTGGCCTCGATGGGCACGGATCTTCTGGCCGGGTACGATACGCTCAATCCGCTTCCGAGGTCGCTCATTCTCGATTTTGATGTGGATTATCTCACTGTCGATCATATGGCGGAGATCGAGCAGCAGCTCGGCTCGATGCCGGCAATTAGCGAGGTGTACTACAGCAAAGGCTGGCTGGCCAAGACGGAAAACACGCGCGGGATAATTCTTCAGTTCGGGATGGCGCTGGGGATATTGATCATAGTGACGGCGTTGATAAGTTCGGTGAACAATATTCGTTTGATGTCGCGGATTCGGGCGGAGGGGCTGGCGCAGATGCGTCTGCTGGGAGCGAGCCGGATGTTTCTATTCGCGCCGATGTTACTGGAGGGACTGGTTGTCGGTGGTTTGTCGGCGGTGATCGGCTGGGTCGGGCTTTTGTATGCGCGCAGCCAGATTAGTTTTACGCAGCTTGAGTTGGTCTTTCCGACAACGGTGGAAATTGTTGCATTTTGCGTTGGTACCGGGCTGCTGGGAATAATCAGTGGATATTTAGGTGTGCGTAATTTGCTGAAATAGAACATGAGACTACTATTCATTACAGGGCTGCTGCTGCTGTCGGCAGCGGCGATACTCGCCGATGACAAGGACCGGATTCTGGACCAGCGGTCGGAGTTGGAGAAGATTCGCGAGCAGGTCAAGCGCAGTGAGGCGCGGCTGGATTCTCTCAAGCAGGCGGAGATAAAGACACAGGGCCAGGTATCGCAGTACGATGAAAAGATCACGGCCAATCGGAAGATTATCGGTCGGCTGAACAGTACTCTGGGCGGACTCCAAGACCAGATCGCCTCTGCGGAGCAGCTTCTGGAGGCGAGTAGAGAGAGCCTGTCGCGGGCCCAGCGGAGGTATCTCGGGGACATCCGGCATTTTTATATGCGTGGGACACAGCGTACGGCCCGGCCGTTGTACGAGTCGCCGCAGGCTTCGATGGAGTCCAATCGGCAGATTGTGTATCTTGCGGCGCTGGCGGACTTTCAGTCTGAAAATGTGGCCGAAGCCGGGCAGTACCTGAGCCAGACCCTGGACAAGCTGGATGAGTTGACCGGTGAGCGGAAGAAGGTCCAGTCACTGAAGAAAGATAAAGAGGTGGCGACGGCTCTGGAGTTAAGCCAGAAGGAGAAGCGGGAGAAGGCGCTGGAGAAGATTCGGCGGACCAAGCTGGCCGAGGGCGACCGGATGCTGACGCTCAAGCAGGCGGCGGAGGAGATGGAGCGGGTTATCGCCCGACTGGAAACCGAACGTCAGAAAAGTCTGGCCGAACGAGGTGAATCGAGCGGGCCGTCGGTATTTGCGACGCTCAAGGGGAGCCTTCCGGCGCCGCTTCTGGGCGAGATTGTGGTGCCGTTTGGACCGGCGACTGACCCGATTACGCGGCTCAAGTCGTTTTCCCCGGGGTTGACGATCAAAGCGCGTCCCGGTTCAGCGGTCAAGGCGGTCGGGGCGGGCGAGATTGCGTATGTCGGCAATTTGCGCGGCTATGGACAATTTGTTATCATTAATCACGACGACCAATACTACACGACGTATGCCGGTCTTCAGGAGTTGAATGTTGTCACGGGTGACTTCGTGTCGTCGTCGACGGTACTCGGTCCGCTTGACGAGGATGGCCGGCTCAAGTTTGAACTTCGGAAAGGGCGCGAGCCGCTCGATCCGGTGACATGGATACGCATTGATTCCTTTTGATATAAGTCGATTTCAACCCCGTGCCTGGTCGGTGCTGGCGCGCTCGTTTGCCTCAGATCGTGTGGCGGGGACCTATCTTTTGTGCGGCCCGAACGGTTGTGGCCGGTGGGCGCTGGCGGTTTCATTTGCGGCGCTGCTGAATTGTGATGAGCCGGTAGAGGGCGGTGATGATCCGCTGGTGAAATTGCCGTGCGGAGAATGCCGGAACTGCCGGGTGATTTTTGGGCTGAATCACGAGGGGCTGTATTTCGCGGTACCGATGCCGCCGTTGAAAAAGCCGGACGACGCCATACTTCTGACCAACGAAGTGCTCGCGCTCAAGCGAGAGGAGCCGTTTGCGCTGCTTTCCTCAGCGGCGAATCTGACAATTCCGATCGATGTGGGTCGCCGGATCAAGCGGGATGTCGCGAGTCGGGCGCCGGAGGGGACGTGCCGGGCGATCATCTTCTATCAGATGGAGCGGATGCGGCCGGAGGCGGCCGATGCGCTGCTGAAACTGATCGAGGAGCCGCCGCCGCGCGCGGTTATTCTGTTGATCGCGGAAAAGGCGGAGAGGCTGCTTTCGACCATCCAGTCGCGGTCTCAGAAGATCACGCTGCATTCATCGGCATCCGATGTTGTTGCGGACTACCTGCAGGAGAATTATGAGGTATCCGACGAGCGGGCCACCCTGCTGGCGCGGATTGCCGAAGGCGTCACCGGGCGCGCGGTGGATATGGCCGAAGGGGATGGGGCCGAGGACGGGGACCGTCGGGAGGTTGGTTTCGCGTTATTTGATTCGCTGTTTACTGAAAAGGGGCCGGATACGGTAGCGAAGATCATGAATGCGGTCGGGGATCGGAATCGGGGTGAGGCGGAGCATTTGCTGAATTTGTGGCAGTCGCTGGTGCGTGATTGCACGCATATTGCGATGACGGGTGATGCCGAGGGTGTGGTCAATGTCGACTACTTGTCGAAGTTGCAAACCCTGTCGACCTATTTCAGTGATCCCAATGTGGCGGTTAACACGACCGAGGATATCAAGATTGCTCTTGCCCATTTTCGGCTCAACGTGCATATTCATGGCGCACTTGCGTCGCTGGTTCTCAAGGTAAAGGAGGACCTCCTGTAGCGACGTTTGAAATGTTGTTGATCCCCCGAGAATCGAGGGACTTTATATATGGCCGGATTATTTCTTGTAGAATTCAAAGGCTCCCGTAAGGAGTTCTTTTTTAATAGGTACCATCACGCGCTCAATGTGAATGACTATGTGATAGTCGAGGTGGAGCGTGGTGAGGATCTCGGCTTCATTATCAAGAAAGTCGAGAAGAAAATTGAATTTGAGGACGGGACACCCCGCTCAATTCTGCGGCCGGCGAGTGGCGAGGATGCCAAACGCTGGGAGTATCTTCGCGACCAGGAAGAAGGGTACAAGTTCGAGGTGATCGAGATGATCGCGCGTCACGGGCTGCCGATGAAAGTGGTTGATGTCGAGTGCCAGTATGACGGAAACAAGATGACCGTGTTTTTTACAGCGGATCATCGGGTTGATTTCCGTGAGCTGGTCAAGGACTTAGCCGGGCGGTACCGTACCCGTATTGAGTTACGGCAGATCGGTGTGCGCGACGAGGCCCGTCGGATCGGCGGTTACGGGATTTGCGGGCGGGAGCAGTGCTGTACGTCGTTTATTCGCAATTTTGAACCGATTTCAACGCAGCATGCCCGCGAACAGGACCTTCCGCTGAACCCGTCGAAGATTTCCGGCAACTGCGGGCGGCTTTTGTGCTGTCTGCGTTATGAGGCGGATATGTACAGCCAGGCGAAAGGGAAGTTCCCGGAACCGGGGACACGGGTTCGTACGGTTCACGGCGAGGGCATAGTCGAGCGGATTGACGTGTTCAATGAAGAAGCGCTGGTTCGTGATGCTGAGCGGGTGCTTTTTCGAGCCGGTCTGAACGACATTGTCGGGCACGACCCAAAGAAGGATGACCGTCGCGGCAAGCCGGTTTCACCGGCTAAGGAGCTGGACAGTTCCGGGACCGATGCCGAAGAGCTCAAGCGACTGGATGAAGACGAAGGCAAGTAATCGAGGCAACGGCCCGAGACCGGGAGAATAACTGTGCCGAAACCGTTTTATATCACAACTCCGATATACTATGTCAATGACAAGCCGCATATCGGGCATGCCTATACGACTATCGCTGCCGACCTGATCACGAAGTATCATCGGCTAGCGGGGCGCGACTCGTTCTTCCTGACGGGGACCGATGAGCACGGCACGAAGGTGGCCGACGCGGCCGAGGCCAAAGGAGTTTCGCCGCAGGAGTTCTGCGACCGGACGGTCAAGACGTTCACGCATGCCTGGGAGAACCTGTCGATAGATTACGACTACTTTCTGCGGACGACCTCGGAGCGCCATAACGAAGCGGTGCGGAAGATCCTGGATGCGATGCGGTCGGCTAAGACCGATGACGGCGAGGACGTGATATACAGCGATTATTATGAGGGACTGTATTGCACCGGCTGTGAAAAGTTCATTACGGAAAAGGAGCTGGTCGACGGGTTGTGCCCGGATCATCGCCGGGAACCGGAACGGTTGAAAGAAAAGAACTACTTTTTCCGGCTGTCGGCGTTCCTGCCGAAGATAAAGGAGAAGATTGAATCAGGTGAACTGACAATTCTGCCGGATGAGCGCCGCCGTGAGGTGCTCGGGCTGATCGCTCAGGACCTGGGTGATTTTTCGCTTTCGCGCGAACGGGTGAAGTGGGGGATCCCGCTATCGTTTGATGAGTCCCAGGTGGCCTATGTGTGGGTCGATGCTCTCTCCAACTATATTTCGGCGATTGGTTATGCCGATGATCCGGAGACGTTTGACAAGTGGTGGAATCAGGCTTATGTAGTGCACCTGATGGCAAAAGATATCCTCAAGTTCCATTGCCTGTACTGGCCGGCAATGCTGATGGCCGCAGGCGTGAAACTTCCGGAGACAATGTTCCTGCATGGGTTTTTTACGGTTGACGGGCAGAAGATGTCCAAGAGCTTAGGGAACATGATCGATCCGAATGATATGGTTGAGCAGTTTGGGGCCGACGGTACCCGGTATTTGCTGCTGACGCAGTATCCGTTTGGGGTCGACGGTGATATTCAGGCCAATCGGTTTATCAGTCAGTACAACTCCGATCTTGCCAATGACCTGGGGAACCTTGTGTCGCGGGTGGTCAAGATGATACAACGCGATTTTGACGGCACCTTACCGTCGCCGCATAAAGAACTTGATGGTTTGCAGGAGCTTCTGGAGCAGGCCGAGCTGGTGCCGGGGAAAGCGTATGAACACATTAACCACTTCCGGGTCGGCCAGGCGATTGCCGAGGCGATGAACCTGGTGCGGGCGGCAAATAAGTTCTTTAATGACGCGGCGCCGTGGAAGATGGCCAAGGCGGGCAAATTCGATGAGATGGGCGGGGTGCTTTACGCCTGTTGTGAGGTGATTCGGATTGTGTCGATCTGTTTGTACCCGGTCATGCCGGATAAGATGAAAGAGGTACGCGGCATTTTCGGGCTGAAGGACGATACCCTGTCGCTGGATGAGGCGCGAACGTTCTTTTTGCTGGAGCCGGGGATTGTGCTGTCGTTCGAGGAGTCGGTTTTCCCACGGTTAAAGCCGAAGAAGGATGAAGAAGGACGACCGAAGGAAGCGGGGGGCAAGGTCAAGGCGACGACTGAGGCGAAGTCCGAGGATGGTCTGCTTGATATATCGGAGTTTGCAAAAGTTCAGCTGCGGGTTGCTGAAGTGATTGCGGCTGAGAGGGTCGAGGGGGCCGACAAGCTGTTGAGGCTTCAGATAGATCTCGGAAGTGAAAAGCGTCAGATTGTAGCCGGAATCGCCGAGCATTATGATCCGGAGAAACTTCCGGGGATGAAGATTGTTGTCGTGGCTAATCTCAAGCCGGCGAAGATCCGTGGGATTGAATCCAATGGGATGCTTTTGGCTGCCAAGACGGGTAAGAAGCTGACGCTGGTCAGTCCGCATGAGGATATTCCGGCCGGTGCGTCGATCAGCTGATGATTGATTCTCACTGTCATCTCGATTTCGATAAGTTCGACAGGAAGCGCGAGCAGGCGCTGGCCGACGCGCGCGAGGCCGGCGTGCATACGGTCATAAATATCGGCACGGACGTACCGAGTTCGGAGAAGTCAGTCGCTCTGGCCGAACGGTTTGATATGGTCTATGCCACGGTGGGGATTCATCCGCACGATGCCAAACGGCTCGACGAACGGGTGCTGGGTCGCTTGCGGGAACTGGCGGCACACGATCGGGTGGTTGCGATTGGTGAGATCGGTCTGGACTTTTACCGGGATCTTTCACCTCGTGATGTGCAGGCAAAAGCGTTTCGGAAGCAGTTGGAACTGGCAATAGAAACGAAGCTGCCGATCGTGATTCATACACGCGAGTCGTTTCGTGAGACGGTGGGGATTGTCAAGGAGTATGCGGGTGACTTGACGGGCGGGGTGTTTCACTGTTTTCCGGGGAATGTGCCGGAGGCGGATGAAGTGATAAATATGGGGTTTGTGATTTCGGTCGGGGGAGTGATTACGTTTGATAAGGCGAGCATGGCGCGGGTTGCGGCAGCGGTTCCGCTGGGCAAGATTATTCTGGAGACAGATGCGCCGTTCCTCACGCCGGTGCCGTATCGAGGGAAACAGAATTTTCCGGCATATGTCCGGTTTGTTTATGAGAAGCTGGCTGACCTGAAGGATCTTTCGGTTATTGAAGTCGAAAAGACGGTTGACCGGACGGTTGAGAAGCTGTTTGGTCTGGCCGAGACGTTCGGGGGCTGACTGTGCCCGACTACCATGCCAAGAAACGGTTGGGGCAGAATTTTCTTGTCACGCAATCCATTATCGACAGCATTATTGAGTTGATCGCGCCCTCGGGGGCGGACACGATTGTCGAAATCGGGCCCGGGCGGGGGGCGCTTACGCTGTCGCTGGGGCGGTCGGGTGCAAAGGTGGTGGCGGTTGAGTTTGATCGGGATATGATGCCGCATTTGCAAGATACGATGGGGGGGTATAATAATGTGGAAGTTCTCAATCAGGATTTTCTTGGGTTCGAGCCGGAAACCGCAGGGATCGGCACTTTCAAGCTTGTCGGCAATCTGCCGTACAATCTCTCCTCGCCGGTGATAGACTGGACGGTGGCCCATGCGAGCAGTGTAGCCCGGGCGGTGTTTATGGTACAGAAGGAGGTTGCGGAGCGGTTGTGTTCGTCGCCGGGCGGGAAAAACTGGTCGCCGCTGGCGATTTTTACGCAGTTGCATTTTGAGACAGTGAAGATGTTTGACGTGAAACCGGAGCATTTTCGGCCGGTGCCGAAGGTGACGTCATCGGTAGTGAAGCTGGAGCCTCGGCAAGATGTGGGGCCGGTGCCGCCGGACGGGTTTGAGCGTGTGGTGCGAGGGGCTTTTCGCCAGCGGCGGAAGCAACTTGTCAACAATCTTGCCGTGGAGTTTGACAAAGACAGCGGGGAAGTGCGTGAAGCGATCGGTGAAGCAGGGTTGGCGGAAAAGGTGCGGGCGGAACAGGTGTCGATTGGGCAGTTTTTCAATTTGACGCGGATTCTTCGCGCGCGTAGAATAGTGTAAACATCGCGCCAAGGTCACTTTGGTAAGGGAATAATATCCGACAGGAGGAGACTGTGTCGTCATTATCAATAAATCTAACGCTTCTGGCAGCCCTTCGAGAAATTCGACATCTGGGCGAACCGGATCCGTCGCAGGCGGCGGTTCTGGCCGAGCTGGGCGGCGCCGACGGTATCACGGTGCAGGTGCGGCGGGACCGTCGGTTCGTGCGAGATCGGGATCTGTATATGCTCAAGGGGATAGTAAAGTCGGGACTGACGGTGGAGATGCCGCCGGCCGATGACATTGTCGAGCGGATGCTTGATGTCAAGCCGAAGGGGGTGACGCTGGTTGCGGATCATGCCGATACCGACACGCCGGTTTCGGCGATTGATTTCGGGACGGCGCAGATTGATTTTCGGGATTTGACGGAGCGATTTCATGCGGTCGGGGTAGATGTCGGGTACTTTGTTGATCCGGAGGCGGATCAGATCCGGGGAGTATCAAAAGCGGGTGCGACGGCGGTTTTGATCGACTGTTCGGGTTATACGCAGGCGCGGTCGGTGGGTGAAGCGCAGACGGAGCTGGACCGGATCGATGCGGCCGGTCGGGCGGCGGGGAAGGCGGGGCTGGCGGTGCATTTAGGGCGGGGGATTTCGTACCGGAATGCCAGGCCGTTGGTCGAGCTGGGTTATGTTGACCAGTTTTTTGTGGGCGCGGCGGTGTGTTATCGGGCGATTCTGGTCGGGCTGGATCGGGCGGTGCGCGAAATGCTGCAGCTTGTTCAGAATTCCTGACCCGGAGGGGTCGTGAAGCGTATGGATGAGATTCGTGAGATGACGATAATCGTTCCGGAGTCGGTTACGACTGAGCGGATAGATCGGTTTCTTGCGGATCATCCTGATCTGGATCTCACCCGGAATCGTATTCAGAAGCTTATCAAGCAGCGGGAAATAACGGTCAACGGCGAGGTTGTGCCGAAGCGGCATGAAATTGCGGCCGGCGATACGATAGCGATTCGGATTCTGCCGCCGCTGCCCCGGGCGGTTGCGGCCGAGGACATTCCGCTGGAGATAGTCTACGAAGATGAGCACCTGGTGATTGTGAACAAGAAACCGGGGATGGTGGTGCATCCGGCGGCAGGAAACCGGACCGGGACGCTGGTTAACGCGCTGGTGTACCGGTACGGGAAGCTGGCCGGGGGATCGGCGATGGAGCGGCCGGGGATTGTGCATCGGCTGGATAAGGAGACCTCGGGACTGCTGGTGGTGGCGCGCCATGACGAGGCGTATCTGAAGCTCCAGAAGCTGCTGCAGGCGCGCGAGATCAAGCGGACGTACCTGGCGCTGGTGTGCGGCCACATGAAAGAGGAAGCGGGGACGATCGAGGCGCCGATCGGGCGGTCGCCACATAACAGGAAGCTTCGCAGGGTGGATGGGGAGAATCCGCAGGATGCGGTGACGCACTATAGATTGCTGCGGCGGTATCGGTCGTACGATTTGCTGGAGGTGCGGCTGGAGACGGGGCGGACACACCAGATCCGGGTGCACGTTGCGTCGCTGGGGCACCCGGTGTTGGGGGATGCGGATTACGGGGGGCGGGAGAAGTGGCACAAGGGGATGTTCGGGCCGGAACGTCCGCTGGGGAAGCGGCTGCTGGAAGTGCTGGGGCGGCAGGCGCTGCATGCGCACAGGCTGGAGTTCACGCATCCGTTTTCGGGGGAGAGAGTTGTATTTTCGGCGGAACCGCCGGCGGACTTCCGCACTGTGTTGAGTATACTGGATGAAGAAGGAACCTGACGGCCGCAGGGGCCGGCAAACCAAGGAGATAGACGAACATGGCTGAAGGTAAATTCGTGACGGTGATTAACTGCATGGACGGGCGCACGCAGCTTCCGGTCAATGCCTACATGAAAGAGACCTACGGGGCGGACTACGTGGATACGATTACCGAGGCGGGGCCGGACGGGATTTTGGCAAAAGGTGATCACCTGGAGTGCGAGTCGATGCGGGCGCGGGTGAGGATATCGGTGGACAATCATGGGTCTGAGGTGGTGGCGATAGTGGCGCATGATGATTGTGCGGGGAATCCGGAGAGCAAGGATGAGCATCTGGCGGATTTGGATTCGGCGGTGACGCGGGTGGTTGACTGGGGGTTTAATGTGAAAGTGGTGGCGTTGTGGGTGAACGGGGAGGACTGGTCGGTGGAGGAGGTGAAGGCGAAGTAGGGGGGCGTGAGGTGTTGGGGTGTATGTCGAACGACAGCATATACAATTTCCGATTCTGAATGCGACGCATAACGGATTTGGGGGTCGTACCGAGTTGGTCCGCAGCGACAAACTCGACTGCAGGTTGACTACGGTGTGACTTCAGGTCAACTCCCAAGAATTGAGCGGCTCTCGTTAGAATCTGAGCCTCATTGGAGTTCTCTGCTGATTGAACAGGGATAGGGGCCATGCTGATTGAGAAAAGAATAGCGCAGAGAAAACAGGACAGAAATAAGGTGTGCGTTTTCATTACTAAGTACCTATGTTATGCTCTTGCTTAGCAATCATGGGTGGACCACCGAGCCTCCCATATGGTCACAGAATATAATATACTAGCCACTCCCCAGTTCTGCAAGTAGAGGCGGCCAGGTTGAACATGCTGGGATGGTGAATAATCGTGGCGAAAGAGTTCCCCACCATGAAATGGTGGGCCACCGGACGCAGGTTAAACCAAAGCTATCTCTTTCTCAACACCGGGAGCATGCGCCAGGCGGAGTCGCTGTTGTCGAAGGGGATGTCCAAATCCAGGTCGCCGTACCAGGAGACGATCTCGAAACAACCGGACTGGGCGATAAGCGCGCGGAGGAGGCCGGCGGTTATGTGGCGGAAGCGCTCAGTAAACTCGTAGTGGTCGGTGCGGGTGGGGTGTTTGACATCGAAGGTGACGGTGCCGGTGGCGATCTCGGTGGTGGCGTCGGTGACGGCGTCGGAGGCCCAGTTGGTGGTGACTTCGGTGTAGTCGCGTTTGATGGTCCACTGGTTTTTGGCGCGCGATTTGCCGAAGATGTCGCTGGCGTGGGAGAGTTCGATAATATACAGGCCGCGTCCGGTAAGGCAGTCGGCGACGGCGCGCAGGTGGTTGATGAGGTCGTTGTTGGTCAACAGGAGGTGGATGGTGGCCATCATGCAGCAGGCGAGGTCGACTTTCTGGGGGAGGGAGAAGTCGGTCATGTCGGCGCGGAGGATTTCGCAGGGGAGGTCGTTCTCTTGGCAGATGCCGGAGGCGTAGGCGACCATTTCGGGGGAGAGGTCGACGCCGAAGGCGCGGATGTCGCGGCGGGCGAATTCACGGCAGTACTGGCCGGGGCCGCAGCCGAGTTCGACCATGGAGTCGATGCGGGTAAGGCCGGCGCGGGCGGCGGCGTCGGTGAGGAAATCGACGGCTTTTTCGTAGTCGCGGAAGTCGAAGGCGATTTCGTAGATTTCGGGCAGTGAATATGTGGTGTCGGGCATTGGCATCATCTCCTTGTCGGGGTAAGGTAGTATACCGGGCGTGGTTTTTTCAACCGAAAATCGGCGGTCGTTGACAATGGCCGGGCGACAGCGTATATAAACGCATGGCAGAAAAGACACCGAAAAAAGGACTCACCTACGCTGATGCGGGGGTGGATATCGCGGCCGGCGATGAGGCGGTGGCGCGGATAAAGAAGCTGGCGAAAGCGACGTTTAACGACCAGGTGCTAACGGAGATCGGGTCGTTCGGCGGGTTTTTTAAGCCGAACATGGCGGGGATCAAGTCGCCGGTACTGATATCGTCGGCGGACGGGGTCGGGACGAAGCTGAAGTTAGCGTTTATGACGGGGAAGCATGACACGGTCGGGGAGGATCTGGTGAATCATTGTGTCGATGACATACTGGTGCACGGGGCGCGGCCGTTGTTTTT
The DNA here is from genome assembly GCA_964612145.1 of uncultured Ignavibacteriales bacterium. Taxonomy (GTDB): domain Bacteria; phylum Zixibacteria; class MSB-5A5; order GN15; family FEB-12; genus JAGNLV01. The sequence continues at coordinate 29,925 of CAZTBP010000003.1, forward strand.
TATGGATTATATCGCGACGGGGGATCTGGAGCCATCGGTGATAGCGGATGTGGTGGCCGGGCTGAGCCGGGGCTGTCGCAACGCGGGGATGGCGCTGTTGGGCGGGGAGACGGCGGAGATGCCGGATTTTTATTCGGAAGGTGAATATGACCTGGCGGGGTTTATTGTGGGGGTGGTGGATGAAGACAGGATAGTCAATGGGAGCAGTATTGCGCCGGGGATGACGTGTATCGGGCTTCGGTCGACGGGACTTCATACGAACGGGTACACGCTGGCGCGGAAGGTGGCGTTTGAGATAGCGGGGCTGAAGCCCAGTGACAAGGTGCCGGAGCTGGATGCGACGATCGGGGAGGCGTTGATGGCGGTGCATCGGAGTTATGGGGAGCCGGTACATAAAGTGCTGGAGAAGTATCGGGTGCACGGGATGGCGCATATAACCGGCGGGGGGATGCGGGGGAATCTGAACCGGATTCTGCCGGGGAACTGTGATGCGGAGGTTGGGAGGAACACATGGCCGGTGCCGCCGATTTTCAGTTGGTTGAAGGTGACGGGGGGGCTTGATCCGGATGATATGTACTCGGCGTTTAATATGGGGATCGGGTTTGTGCTGGTGGTGGCGGTTGAGGATGAGGATAAAATAGCGGGGTATTTGCGGGAGTTGGGGGAGGAGCCGTATAGGATAGGCAAGATAGTTGAAGGAGAGGGAAAAGTGCGGCTGGTGGAGTAAGGTGAGGCTGTCGGTTGTAAATAGTGCAAACGGAGATGGAGAATACAAGACTATGGTAAATCGTGTGATGTTTCTGGTGTGCGACGGGCTCGCGGACCGTCCGGTGAAGGAGCTTGGGAACAAGACGCCGCTGGAGGCGGCAAAGACGCCGAATCTGGATGAGCTGGCGAAAGGGTCGATCTGCGGGATGATGTATACTTTAGGGCGGGGACGGACGCCGGGGTCGGATGTGGCGCATCTGGAGATATTCGGGTATCCGATCGAGGAGTACTATGCGGGCAGGGGGCCGATTGAGGTGGCCGGGTTGGGGATGAAGCTGAAGGGGGGCGATGTTGCGTTGCGGGGGAATTTTGGGACGGTGGAGGGGAGCCAGATAAAGGACCGTCGGGCGGGGCGTATCACGGAGGTGGGACCGCTGGCGGAAGCGATTGATGGGATGGAGGTTGACGGGGTGGAGTTTGTCGTGCGTAAGGGGACGGCGCATCGGGCGGGAGTAATAATGCGCGGGGAGGGGTTGTCGGATGCGATAATCGATGCCGATCCGCATGCGCCAGATGTTCCGCTGCGGGATGTGACGCCGACGGATGATTCCAAGGAGGCGAAGAAGACGGCGGAGGTGCTTAACAAGTTTTTGGCGAAGGCGCACGAGGTGCTCAAGGAGCAGGAGTTTAACAAGAAGCGTGAGCAGGAGGGGAAGCTTCCGGCGAACTATCTGTTAGTGCGGGGAGCGGGGCAGCATATCGAGGCGCCGTCGTTCGAGGAGCGGTACGGGTTGAAGCCGTGTTGTATTGCAGGGGGAGGATTATACAAGGGAGTGGGAGCGTTTTTGGGGATGGATGTGATCGAGGTCGAGGGAGCGACGGGGCTACCGAATACGGACGTTGAGGCGAAGTTCAGGACGGCGCTTGAGAAGCTGGACGAGTACGGGTTTGTGTTTGTGCATGTGAAGGCGGCGGATTCGCTGGGCGAGGATGGGAATTTTGAGGGGAAGCGGGACTTTATCGAGAAGATCGACCAGGCGGCGAAGTTGCTGGTGGAGGGATTGCCGGAGGATGCGCTGTTTGTGGCCACGGCGGATCATACGACGCCGTGTGAGATGAAGGCGCATGCAGCGGAGCCGGTGCCGATTATATTTCACGGGAATAATGTGCGGGTGGATGCGGTGGAAGCGTTCGGGGAGCGGGCGTGTGCGCAAGGGGGGATGGGGATCATGCTGGGTCGGGAGGTGATGAACCAGGTGATTAATTATTTGGGGAAGCTGCATCTCGAGGGAGCGTAAGAAAGGGAGACAAGGCGTATAAGAGCCGGCGGGGTAGTGCGGTTCGCCGGTTTTTCTGTGGTGTGTGGCTGGTGAAAAAGCTTGAACCGGGGCGGCTGTGGGGGTAGGTTGTTGTCGATTCAGGTAACTTCAATGAGGAAAATTCATTGCGCGGTTTAGCCAAGCGGATCTGGCGGGTAATTCTGCCGGAGAGTCATGAGATACGGTGGCGTCGGCTGGAGCTGATGATCTGGGCGTTTGTGTTGTCGCTGGCGTATTATCCGGGGCCGTTTGGGTTTCTGGCGTGGTTTGCTCTGGTGCGGCCGATTATTATTTTATCTCGGTTGAGCGGGCGGGCGGCATTTAACGCGGCGTATTTTTTCGGATTCTTTTACAATCTGTTTACGATCTACTGGGTGGCGCTGGTGACGCCGCCGGGGATGATTACGGCAGTGCTGATTGTGGCGTTTTATTATGCGTTTGTGCTGTATGGTTTTGTCAAAGTTGTGCAGTATCGGGCGTGGGTGGGATTTGCGTTGCTGCCCTTTTTGTGGGTCGGGATTGAGTATTTTCGGACGTTGTCGGAGTTTGCGTTTCCGTGGTCGGGGATAGGTTATACGCAGGGGTACTATCTGTATGTTCTTCAGATCGTGTCGGTGATTTCGGTGCACGGGCTGGCGTTGCTGATTGTCGGGGTGAATGTGCTTCTGGCGCAGATTTTTCGAAAAGAAGTAGCGATTGAGAAGAAGGTGGCGTCGTTTTTCTTGTCGTTGGGAACGGTTGTGGTGCTGATCGGCTATGGCTGGGTGGTGATGCCGGCGTATCCGGAGCCGGGGTCGTTCCCTGTGACGCTGCTTCAGGGGTCGGTGCCGCTGGAGATTAAGTGGGCGGATGAGAAGCAGGCGCTGAGTTATCAGCGTTATGATTCGCTTGCGCAGTCGGTGGAGGAGGAGACGAATTTGTTTATCTGGCCGGAGACCTCGGCGCCGTGTTATATGACGCATGATTTCAATTGTCGTCGGGAGGTTGGGGAAATAGCGCGCCGTTCGGGGAGGCCGCATTTGGTGGGGTCGCTGGCGGCGACGGAGATAGAAGGGAGGACCAAGACATATAATTCGTCGTTCCAGTTCAATTCGCTCGGGCAGATTATTCGTCGGTATGATAAGGTAAAACTGGTGCCGTTTTCGGAGCATGTGCCGTATCAGGATCATCTGCCGTTTTTGCAGAAGGAGTTCCTGCAGCAATACCTGACGTTTCTTGACCGCGGGGTGCAGTGGTGGTCGGATTTTTATCCGGGGGATTCGATGAAGTTGTTTCATGTCAGCGACGTGGACTATGGGCTGCTGATTTGTTTTGAGGCGACGTTTCCGGAGTATGTGCGAGCAATGATTCGTGACGGGGCACAGTTTATGGTGGGAATTACAAATGACACGTGGTTTGGTCGATCGGTGGGGGTGCATATGCATTCGCGGATCTTTATCACGCGGATGGTGGAGACGCGGTGCTGGGGGGCGCGGGCGGCGAATACGGGGTTGACGTATATTGTGGACGGCTACGGGCGGATTCGGGAGGCGCTGGAGTTGTATGAGGTGGCGGTATTGACGGGAGAGGTCCAATTGCTGGATGAGTATACGATATTTGTTCGTTACGGGGATGTGGCGGGTCGCTTCTCGTTCTTGATAACCATCGGGGTACTGGGTATATTGGTCGGCGTATGGACAGGTTCCAAATTCAAGCGTTCACACTGACACTGCGAATACTCGTGCTGCTGGCGATTGCGGTCACGACGACGGCGGCGGAGCGATATCGTTTTGAGACGTTGACGTCATTCAAGGCGGTGCGGAGTATGGAGGTGATCGGGGATTCGCTCTATGTGGCGACCTCCGGCGGGCTGCTGGTGATCGATGATGCGACGGCGCCCGGGTCGGAGTTTATCCATACTGATGGTTTGGGCACGACGGACCTTCGCGATATTACAGTCGACACTGACGGGGCTGTCTGGCTGGCGGGCAACGGGCGTTTGATCCGGTTTAATCCGCTGGGTTCTCAGCGGTTTTTGTTTTTCGACAGTGAGAGTGAGCCGCTGGAATTGTATTCGGTGGTGGATGACGGAGATGAGTTGTGGGTCGGCGCAGAGATCGGGCTGGTGCTGTTTTCCAAGATTGAGGATGGGGGGCAGATTCAGGACAGTTATACGTTGTATGGCGATTTGAATCCGTCGCCGATTGTGTTCGATATCGAGTTGCTGCGGGATACTATCTGGCTGGCGACATCATCGGGGCTGGCGGCGGCGCCGACGGCTGATCCGGTGCTGCTGAAGTCGCCATCGGTGTGGACGACGTATGATGTGTCCGATTATCCGGGGTTGGGGAGTGATACGATCCGCCAGGTGGAGGTGTTCGGTTCGGATATCTATGTGGCGACGTCGCAGGGAGCGTTTCGATTGGAGCAGTCGGCGGTGGATACGCAGTTTGTGGCGGTTGGGTTGGTGAGTGGGGTGGTGGTCAACGACCTGGTGACCGAGAACGACACGATGTTTTTGTATCATGTGAACGGCGTGAGTGTTGTTACGGCGACGGACACGGCGGATTTGGTCGTGACCGGGGTGCCGGTCGGGCCGGTGACGGGGACGGTGTTTGAGGGGCTGCGCTGGGTTGGGGCGGGAGACAGCGGGATTTTTGTGGGGGCGGGTTCAGCGTTTGAAGAGTATCCGTACACAGGATCGCCGGGGAACACGGTACGTTCGATTGGCTACGGTCCGGGCAGTATGATTACGGCGGGGTTCAGGGATAAGGTGTATGCACAGTTTGACGGGAGTATCTGGAAGCGGCGGGCATTCAATGCTGTTGACGGGGCTATGGATGTACTGGTTGATCCCATGGATCGGGTGTGGGCGGCGTCGTGGGGATCGGGGTTGTGGCTGCTGGGAAAGGATACGCTGGTCAATTACGATGAACGGAACTCGACGCTGAGCGGTGTTTTCGGGTCAGCGTCGTATGTGGTGGTGCGGAGCCTGGCGACGGATGGAGAGTATTTGTATGCATCGTTGTTTCAGGCGGCAAATAATGATGTGGTGGCGTTTGTACCGCTGGATGAGGTTGACAATCCGAATGCGTGGGGATCTTACGGGACAGCCGAGGGGCTTACCAATGACCTGGTGACGACGCTGGCGGTGAGCAACTTTGAGTTTACGGTGGGGACGTTGGGGATCGGGGTGTACCGATGTCGGATTGACGGGAGCGAGTGTACGCATTATACAGAAGATAATTCGCGGTTGCTGTCAAACTCGGTGCGGGTCGTTGAGTATTCGCCGTTCGGGAATGTGTGGGTGGGGACCAATCTGGGTGTCTCGCGGTGGGATGACGGGATCGAGCGGTTTGTGGATGTAACGCTGCCGCCGGAGGTGAGTACCGATGTGACGTCGCTGGCGTTTGACGGGCTGGGGAATATCTGGGTGGGGACGCGGTCGGGGCTGGCGCGGTTGGATGTACGGGGAGGGGCGAGCCTGGCGTTTACGGAAACTAACTCCGATTTAGTGGCGGACCAGATCAATGATCTGTGGCTGGACAGGGCTACGAGGGACCTGTATATCGCGACGGCGGGGGGGATCTCGATCATTCAGACGCAGGTGGATAATTTTACGACGGAGTTAGGGTCGGTGGTGGCGGTTCCGAATCCGTATGTGATTCGGTCATCGGATGAGGTGGTAACGTTTAATTTTGATGCACCGGGGACGGTGAAGGTTTACACGGTGGCGGGCGAACCGGTGGCGGAGTTTCCGGTGAATGAGTCGTGGGATGGGAGGAACCAGTCGGGCCGTGCGGTGGCGTCGGGCGTGTATTTATTCGTGGTTACGGCAAGTTCGGGCGAGACGCATCGGGGCAAACTGTTGCTGGTGCGCGAGTGATGGATATCGGTGTTCTTCGCAGAGACGACATTCCTGAGACAGAGTTGAGCGAGTTAGCGGGCGGATCGTTGCTGGGATCGGCGGTGTTTGCGCGGGTGTGGGAATCGTTGGGGGGCAGTCGGGCAGTGTGGATAGGGCGCGAGGGTGGCAGGATAAAAGCGGCGATGCCGGGAGTTGAGTTCGGGATCGGGCCGATGCGCCGGTTCTATGCGATGCCGGATGGCTTGTATGCCAGGCTGCTGGGAGGTGAGGGCGGGGAGTTTATGGAGGCGGGGAGAGAGTTAATGACCGGGATTGCGGGACAGGGATATGCCAAGGCGTTTTTGTATGATTTTTTCGAGGAAATCGGGGGGCATGATGAATTTCAAAAGGAGTCGTATCGAACGACGCTGGTTGATGTGGCGCCGGGTTGGGAACCGCCGGATCGGAAGCTGCGAGGGGAGATTCGTCGGGCGGAGCGGGAAGGAGTTACGGTAGAGGCATTGGACTGGAGGAAGCATGGGCAGGGGTTTATGGAGTTAGTGGCCAGGGGGGAGAGTGAGCGGGGTTCGGCACGGAAGTATCCGAGCGAGTTCTTTTCTTCGCTGGCAGGCGCGGCGAGGGAGAGTGAAACGATACGGTGGTACTGGTGTGAACATGAGGGGAAGGCGGCGGCGTCGCATATCTATTTTGTCGAAGGAGATATGATGCTGGGCTGGCAGATGTTTTATGATCGGGAGCTGGCTGCGGCGAAGGCGAATCAGTTTTTGATCGCGACGGCCGTAAGAGAGCTGACAAGGGAGGGGGTGACGCGGTTGAATTTAGGAGCGTCGCCGGCGGAGGCGGAAGGAACCGAGTTCTTTAAGAGGCGCTGGGGTGGGTACGAATACACTTACAGCGGCTATATACAGAAGAAGGGGTTGGGAAGGGTGTTGTGATGGCGGAGCGGTTCAGGGTTTTGGTGCTGGCGGACAGCCGGTCGTTTCACACCGAGCGGTTTGTCGCGGAGTTGAAGCGGCAGGGGGTGGAGGTGCGGCTGGCCTCGCTCGAGGCGGGGGAGATTGAGCATGTGCGGCTGTCTCGGCGGGGTCCGGTGTCGACGGTCGCGTACAGGGCAGCGGTGGGGCGGGTGCGGAAGCTGGTTGCGGAGTTTGCGCCGGATTGTATCAGTGCGCACTATGCGGCGGGTTATGGGTATTTAGCGGCGCATTTGAAAAGGAACCGTCCGCCGGTGCTGCTGCATGTGTGGGGCTCGGATGTGCTGGTGGTGCCGAAGAAGTCGTTTTTGCATAAACGCAAAGTAGTGTCGGCTTTGAAAGGGGCGGATGCGATAGTGGCGGACTCGGCGTATTTGGCGGAGGCGACGGAGGTGCTGGGGGCGGTTCAGCGGCCGAGGGTGTTTGCGTGGGGGATTGAAGAACGGCATCTCGGGCTTCACAAGTCGAGTTACGAGCCGGGTCAGCCGTTGAGAGTCATAGTACCCCGGCTGCATGAGCCGGTATACAACAATTTCTTTATTGTGAAGGCGCTGGCGGAGTTTATTCGTGACAAGCAGATCGAGGTGACATTTCCAGCGTTCGGGAGCCGGTACGAGGACTTCCGGCGTCGGGCGAGGAAAGCGGTTGGAGGCCGGGTGCGGTATTATGAGAAGTTGTCGCGGAGGGACTTCCTGGAGTTGATGGCGTCGCATGACGTGTTTCTTTCGGCAGCGAAGTCGGACAGTTCGCCGGTGAGTTTGATTGAATCGATGGCGTTAGGATTGATTCCGGTGGTGGCGGATATTCCGGGGGTGCGGGAGTGGTTGACGGAGGACTCGGGGATTCGGTTTCGACAGGATGACGCCACGGAGCTGCAGGCGGTTTTTCACGAACTGGTGACGGCCAGGGATCCGCATGAGGCGATGCGGAGGAGAAATCTGGAGAAGGTAAAGCAAGAGGGGATCTTTGAGAAAAATGTAGCGGGACAGGTTGAGATGATGAAGGAGTTGGCGGAGAGGGGGCGGGCAGGTTGAGGAAGGTCCTCCTGGTATGTTACTACTTTCCGCCGATGGGCGGGGCGGGGATTGGTCGTCCACTGGCGCTGTTTGAGCATTTGCCGGAGCACGGGTATGAGTGTCACGTGTTGACGGTGAAGCCGGTGGCGTATCGGGTCTTTGAGGAGGATCTTTTGGAGGGGCTGCCGACGGAGCATGTGTATCGGGCCGGGTCCACAGATCCGCAGCGGTTGATGCGGTTGATGGGGTTACGGAAGGTGAAGGGGAGCATGATAGATCGGGGGCGGTCGGTGGCGGATCGGTATTTTCCGGATACGAAGATCGGGTGGGTGCGCAAGGCGGTAAAGTTGGGGCGGGATTTGTTGAATAACAGGGATTATGATGCAATCATATCGACGTCGCCGCCGATTTCGTCGCATTTGGTGGGTCACAAATTGGCCAGAGAGTTCAGTCGACCGTGGATAGCCGACTTTCGGGATTACTGGGCTACGACGGTGCGAAAGCCGGAGGAAGAGTTTGCCAATGATCCGGGGAAGATTCGGCGGATAGGGCAACTGCTGGAGCAGTTTCAGCGGGATGCGACGGCGATAACGGCGGTGAACAAGTCGGTTGCGGCGTATGTGGGGGCGGGGGAGACGATTTTTAATTGTTACAATGAAAAGATTGCGAGACGGTGGAAGGAGCCGTCGGGGGACGGTCCTTTTACGATTGGGGTGTTAGGAGCGTTGAATGAGAACACGCCGATAGAGCCGCTGCTGCGAGTGCTGGAGCGGATGCGGCGGGAGCAACGGGCGCTGTTTGATCGGATTGAGGTAGTGCAGGTGGGGGAGGCCGATCCGGACTGGCTGACGGAGGAACTGGGGCGGTTTGATATGGCAGAGCGGTTTACGACGCACGGGGTACAGCATCGGGTCTATACCATAGATTTGCTGAATGAGACCTCGGTGCTGTATGCCGGGGTGTCGTCGGAGAAGTTAGCGGGGCTTTCGACCGGGCGGATTTATACGATGCTTTCATCGGGACGTCCGATTTTAGCGCATGCGCCGGCGGAGTCTGAGATTGCGGAATTGCTCAAACCGGTTAAGGAGCACACGCGGTTTTTCGGAGAGGAGACGGGAGCGGCGGCGGCGTTTTTGACGGGTTTGATGGAGCGGAGTGAGCGGGGAGAGGGGATTGTTGAGCCGAATCCTGAGTATGCGAAGCGGTATGCCTCGGGGGAGATGACGAGGCGGTTTGTGCACATACTCGATGAGATCGAGTTCAAGCCGTATCGGTGATCAGCGGACGAGGACCATTTTGCGGGTGCGGGTAAAGTCGGCGGTGCTGAGTCGGTAGAAGTAGACACCGGAGGCGGCGGGGGAGCCGGAGTGATCGGAGCCATCCCAGACAACAGAGTGTGAACCGGCCGAGAGAGTGCGGTCGAGCAGGGTGCGTACGCGGCGGCCGGTGATGTCGTAGATGGTGAGGTCTGTTCGGGCGGCGGTGGGGAGGGTGAAGTCGATGGTGGTAGAGGGGTTGAAGGGATTGGGGTAGTTCTGGAAGAGGGGGAGGCTGGCCGGGAGGGGATCGGTGTCGTTGTCGATGTCGGTGGCGAGGTTAGGGGTGAAGGTGGTCAGGCCGACGGCGCAGTTATTGTGGCGGGCGGCGATGGTGTGTTGGCGGCCGAGGGGGAAGTCATAGACGATTACGACGGAGCCGTCGGTGCCGGTCACGGCGGAGGCGACGCGGCCGGAGTCGGTGGAGACGAGGACGGTGCAGGCGGGGATGGGAGTGGCGTCATTTGTGACGGTGACGCGCAGACCGCCGGAGTCGAGGTCGAGACTGATCGTCAGGCGGGCAGGGATAGCGGTGTGGATGCGGAGGGCGGGGTCGCCGTAGAAGTTTTGGCCGTAGATCATGTCGCGGTATGCATTAGAGGTCAGTTTGGAGGTGTTCATGGCGTCGATGGCGGGGCGGTCGGGGTGGGCGAAGAGCTGCGCGAAAAATTCGCGCTGGAGGACGTGGCTGGCGCCAACCCAGCCCCACCGGGAGTAGGCGACAAAAGCAACGGCGCCGGCGTCGGGTTGGGCGAGGAGGGTGGTGACGAGGTTGGGGTTGGTGTAGATAAACGGCGGGGAGTCTTTGTCAAAGCCACCGTGGTCGCAGGCGAGGGAGTAGTAGAGGCCGACTTTTCCATTGGGAGTCAGGGAGTCGGGGGTGGCGTTCAGGGGGAGGGGATCCTCGGTAATGATATATGATTTCGGCCAGTGGTTGTAGCCCGAGGTGCGCGTCGCGAATCCGTCGGGACGCCCGTGGGCGATGATATTAATGATGCCGTAGCCGTTGCCCAGGGTGTCGAGGGCTTCGGATGCGGGGGCGTTGCAGGGGGAGGGATCGTCGCCGGCGGCAAGTTCCACGCCGCCGGTGGTGTCGATGGTGAAGTGATCGGGGTAGGCGTCGGCGATCAGGGCGTGCTGACCGTGGGCGCCGTAGTCGCGCATTTCATCGGATGAGAAGAAGAAGGCGCGCTGGAGGTAGGCGGGGTCGGCGATGTCAAGGGTCTCGTAGCGGATGAGTTTTTTGATATAGGTGGCGAGTTGTTCGGGTGAGTCGAACGGCAGGCGGCCGAGGCGGAGTTCCGGTTCAAAATCGGCGGCGTCCTCGAACCACTCACCGTAGACGCCGTCGTGGTCGACATCCCAGTCGCCGGTAAGATCGGAGAAGTAGAGGTCGCAGATTTGGAGGCGATCGGGTTCAACGGTGGAGGAAGTGTAGAGGTCGTAGGCGTAGCGGATCGGGAGTACGGATTCATCGCCGACGAGGAGGACATACCGGCCGCCGTTGGCGTGGAAGTCTTTCAAGTACTCGCGGAGTTTTGCGGCGTCATCGGCGCCGGAGTATGCGGGCACTATATTCTCGATAAGTTTCACCGAGGCATCGTAGCCGACGGCCGTGCGGTAGGCGGACAGGGCGGCGGCCTGTTCGGCAAGGGGCTCGGCGGTTATGATGATGTAGTTCGGGTGCGGGCTGCCGGCGGTGAGGGCGTGGCTGGAGCGGCGGTCGGGTTTAGGCAGCTGGGCGGGGAGGAGCAGCCGGGAGTCGGGGATCGGGTTCTTGTCTATCGAGACAGTAATATCTGAGTGTAGCCAGAGGCGGCCGGCGGTGTCGACGGTGACCGGGTAGAGGTCGGCGCGGGCGTAGCGGGTGCCGTTGCGGGTGACGGTAAAAGGGGCGACGGCCGGAGTGCGACCGGCGGTTGGCGGGTTAAGATCTGTGGGCAGTTGATCCGGGTCGGCGGCGGTGGGAAGATCATAAAGCCTGGACGGGTCGGTCTGGCCGATGAGTTGGGCGGAGCCGGTGGTGAAGATCAGGTCGGACAGGGACTGGCCGGGAGCAAGCTCGATATACCGGGTATCGACAGGCAGTTGGAGACCGAGGCCGACCGGTGTGGAGTTCAAATCGTTGACCCGGACCGAGGAGCCGGACGGGTCGACGGTGGTTTGGGTCGGGTCAAAGTTGACGGCGGAGGCGGTGACCGACCACAGGATGAGCATTGCTGTTGACGTCAGGATCTTCATGTTGCCCCTTGTTTCAAGATGATCTGGGGGGATAGAGTGCAAGGGGCGGGCCGCGATATTCGGGCAGTGATTAAGGATTCGTAAGGTTATGTTTTAGAGCGGCTTGCGTGAGCAGTGCGGGTGCTCACTAAGCCGGACGTGGGTCGGGAAATTGGATCGATAGTGGGGATTGGTCGAGAGGGTAGGGGGAATTGTCGGGTCGGTTGACTGGGGTAAGAAGTGGGGTGTTTCGCTAGTGGCTAAGGGGTTCAGTTCGTTACTGATCATTCAATTTTCACGACCTCGTTATTTGTTGCGGCTATGACACTTAGCGGTAAGACTTTTCCTGGAAATGGCGGAAAAACAGCTTGACTTAGTGGGGTAAAGTGTGATAATTGGAGTGTTCCTGGGTGAAAATGGCAGAATGTGGAGAGAACAACGTGAGTGGCTTTTATGGCCAGTTTCAGACAACGATGGATGACAAAGGGAGGTTTGCTCTTCCGGCAAAGCTTCGTGGTGTCACCGACACAGATGGGAAGCCTTTTTTGGAGGGTGACCTGATCCTGACCAAGGGTCTGGAGGGGTGCTTGACGTTGTACCCGGACAGTGAGTGGCAGGATATTCAAAAGCGTCTCTCTTCGCTGAGTTTTACCCAAAAAGATTATCGTTTTTTCAGTCGTCGATTTTATTCATCGGCGGCTACGGTGTCCCCGGATCGATCCGGCAGAATCCTGGTGCCGTCGCATCTGATTGCAGAGGCTGGATTAAAGAAAGAGCTGCTGGTGATTGGCGTCAACAACTGGATTGAGATCTGGAACCCGGAGCGGTTCGAGTATTATCTTCAGCAGTACTCGGGCAGTTATGAAGACGTAGCCGAGCGCCTCTTCACCGGAAACGACGGCGGCGATGGGCAGCAAGGATGATCGAGGGCATGTACCGGTATTGGTCGACGATGTTGTTCGGCTGCTTGTTTCCCGTCTCGATGGCGCCTATTGCGACTTGACGGCGGGCGCCGGTGGTCATCTGAGGGCGCTGAGTCTTGTGCTGGGTTCATCGGCTCGTCTGTATGGGGTTGATCGGGATCCGTCGGCGGTAGCGGCGGCCCGAGCGAATCTTGCCGACGTGCCGCAGGCCGTGACGATAATCAACAGTATCTACTCCGAAACCGAAGCGGTTGCAGCCGCTTTCGACGATACACATCTTGACGGGATCCTATTGGATCTGGGGTTGTCATCCTTACAGCTGGATGATCCCGAGCGCGGCTTCACATTTCGGTTTGAGGGACCGCTTGATATGCGGTTTGACCCTTCCGCAGGCGGGGCCAATGCAGCGGATCTGGTCAATACGTCCACCGAGAAGGCGCTGGCCGACATGTTGTTTCGCTACGGCGAGGAAAGCCGGGCGCGTCGGCTGGCAAAACAACTAGTCAGGGAGAGACGACAGCGAATGATTCTCACCACCGCCGACCTGAAGAGAGTAGTGGAATCGATCGTACCCCCGCCTCAACGGACGAAGACGCTGGCGCGGGTTTTTCAGGCACTTCGAATCGCAGTCAATCGTGAGCTCGAACATCTCGAGCAGACTCTTCCAAAGCTTTTATCGTTGCTTCGTCCGGGTGGTCGCCTGGCGGTGATCTCGTATCACTCGCTGGAGGATCGGATGGTTAAGCAGTTTTTTGCGCGGGAGGCCAAGGGCTGTCTTTGTCCGCGGGAGGTGCCGGTGTGTGTGTGCGGGCATGTGCCGCAGGTGACAATTTTGACGCGTCGGCCGATCACGCCGAGCGAGGAGGAAATTCGGGTTAATTCGCGGGCTCGTTCCGCGAAACTTCGTGTCGCAGAGAAGGTGGGTGCATGAAACGAACGATCAGGAATTTCAAAGAGACAATCGAGATGCAATCGTCGCTGCTGAACCGTTTTCGGTCCAGTCGGTATATCCCGATCGGGTTGCTTATTGCGGCGTTTTTGACAGCGTCGGTGGTGCATATCTGGCAGCGGGTACGGGTGCTGGAGATGGTGCATGAGGTGTCGCTGCTGGAGCAGGAGAACGAGGGTCTCGCCGACGAAGTGCGGAAGGTGTATTCGGATATCGCGGGTCTGACGATGGCGTCGCGGATCGAAGCGTATGCGGCCGATTCGCTGGGGTTGGTCCCGGTGAATCCGGAAGCGATGTTCACGCTTGTTCCGGATGGGGAGTCGGAGCCGTTGAAAGACGATCTGGACCGGGTAATAGCGGCGGTACAGCGGATAGTGGATTATTTCCCGACGGTGGAGCAGACGCAGGCGAACGCAGGGGAATTGCGCAATCCGGTAATTGATTCACTGGCGAAAAGGGCTGACGACTGATGAAGCGGACCTATACCGAGAAAGTACGTCTGGTTATTGTATTCGCGCTGGTCTGCCTGTTTTTCACGGTTGCGACGGTGCGGCTGGTGCATCTTCAGATCATAATGCATCCGACTTATGCGCAGAAAGTAAAGGAGCAGGTGGAAGGATCGATTAAGATTCCGGCTGAGCGGGGGCAGGTATTTGACCGGCACGGGCGGCTGGTGGCGTACAATGTTTCGCGATCGTCGATTTATGCCTGGCCGGTCAGTGAGGAGGAAGTGCGGGAGGTTGCTCGTTACCTGGAAAAGACGTATGGGCTCAAGCGGGGCACGGCGGTCAAGAAGTACAATCTTCGGGTTCGGCGGTTCTCATATATTGACCGGCATATCAGCGAAGAGTTCGCGGCGTATATTCGGGAGACGGCGCCCCAGGGACTGCAACTTCGTCAGGAGCCGGAGCGGATCTATCCGTATGGGCGAGTGGGCAAGCAGGTTCTTGGTTTCTGTGACATAGACAACACCGGTCGGGCGGGTGTCGAGATGTCGCTGGAGGGCGTTCTGGCCGGGACGGACGGACATGCGGATGTGCGCCGGGATGGTCTGTCAAACATTTACAAAGTAGAAGAGCAGGCGCTGCTGGAGCCGCAGACAGGTCAGTCGGTGGTGCTGACAATTGACTGGTGTTTGCAGGAGATTTTCGAAGAGGAGCTTCGGGCGGGAGTCGAGGAGTTCAATGCGCGGTCGGGCATGGGGGCGTTTATCGACTGTCGGACGGGTGAGATTCTGGCGATGGCTCATTACGATCCGAAGGAGAAGCATCCGGACAAGCCGTTTAAGCTTCGGGCGATTTCGGATCAGTTCGAGCCGGGATCGACTTTCAAGGCCTTCACAGCGGCGGCCGTGATGGATGCGGGGCTGGTTGATTTTGGTGACTCGGTTTTCTGCGAGGAGGGGAAGTGGAAGATTGACCGCCGGATCCTTCATGACGACAAGGAGTTGGGGTGGCTGAAGTTTCGTGAGATTATCGAGCTGTCCAGTAATATCGGGATTGCGAAGTACGCGATCGAGCTGGGCGGAGACGAGGTTTATAAAGCGGCGAGGAAGTTTGGGTTCGGGGAGAAGTCGAATATCGGTCTGCCGGGTGAAACGGCGGGTTCGGTGTATCGTCCGCAGAAGTGGTCGGATTATACGATCGCGTCGCTTTCGATGGGTCATGCGGTGGCGGTGAATTGTCTTCAGATGGCGACGGCGATGGGTTCCGTTGCCAATGGTGGCGAGCTGCTTCAGCCGCAGTTGGTGTTGTGCTGTATCGGCCAGAATCAGGATGTGATAGATCGGTGCAAGCGGCAGAAGGTTCGTGATGTGATGAAGGCTGAGACAGCCGATTCGCTGGCGGCGTTTCTGCGCGGTGTGGTAGAGAGGGGGACAGCTACGAAGGTGAATTCGCCGGCTGTCCAGATCGCCGGTAAGACGGGAACGGCGCAGATGCTGGATCCGAAAACGGGGCGGTATTCCTGGCGGGACTATATTGGTAGTTTTGCCGGGTTTTTCCCGGCCGATGAGCCGAAGATCGCCGCCGTGGTAGTGCTGATTGCGCCGAAGCCGGTGCGGTACGGCGGGCATACGGCGGGGCCGGTTATGCGGCGGGTGGCGGAGCGGTACATGGTTCTCAATCCGGACCTGTTTGATATAGAGGACCGGCAGCTGGCCGAGAAACATCGGGCGCAAGAGAACACGATGGTGGCGCCGCTGCTGACCGGGATGACGGCCGCGGAGGCGAAAGCCGAGGCGGAGAAGCTCGGGGTGAGGTTGAGGACCAATGCCGAGGACGGGACGGTTGTCTGGCAGTATCCGCCGGCGGACCGGATCATGTTTGCCGGTGATGATATAGTAGTGGCGGTTGAATCGCCGGTTCAGCCGGGGCTGCAGATGGCTGATCTGGAAGGGCTTTCGATTCGGAAAGCGTCGGCGTACTTGCAGTTCGCCGGTATAAAGAGCAGAATTGAGGGGCGCGGCAAAGTCTTTCGTCAATCCATCAAACCTGGAACACCGGTAACCCGAGAAACCGTCTGCCGACTTGAGTGTCGGCCGATATAGGAGGCTGGTATTACGTTACGTGAGCTGATAGAGGGTTACGAAAGGGCCGTGGTGACCGGCGACGCCGAGGTGGAGATCGAGCATATGGATTACGATTCCCGCCTGGTGCAGCCGAATAGTCTGTTTTTTGCGGTGAAGGGCTTTCAGCGTGACGGGTACGATTTCGTAGATGAGGCCAAACGTCGCGGGGCGGTAGCGGTTGTCGGCGAGCGGGAGTCGTGCGAGGGTATAGCGGCTCATGTGCAGGTGCCGGATGCGCGGCTGGCGATGGCGGATCTTTCGGCCAAGTTCTACGGCTATCCGGGTGAAAAATTGAAAGTGTGCGGGGTAACAGGGACTAACGGAAAGACGACGACGTGTCATATTCTCCGGACGATTCTTGAGGCGCGCAACAAGACGACGGGATTGATTTCGTCGGTCATTTACGATACGGGCAAGGAGCGGTTCAAGGCGGAGCGGACGACGCCGGAGTCGCTCGATTTGCAGCGGTTGTTTTTGCTGATGCGGAAGAACTTTTGTGTCAATGCAGTGATGGAGGTATCGTCGCATTCGCTGGTGCTCAAGCGGGTGGAGCATATCAATTTTCGAGTGGCGGTGTTTACGAATATCACGCGGGACCACCTTGATTTTCACGGAACGATGGATGAGTACCTGGCGGCGAAGAAGCTGTTGTTGGAGAAGGTGCATGGAGATTTGTCGTATGCGGTGATCAATCTGGATGTGCCGGAGTTCCGGCCGATGTTCGGGGAGCTGGATTGTTCGCATATGACGTTTTCGATGGAGGACAGCAATGCCGATGTGTATTTGGCGCGGTATGAGATCGAGCCGACGCGGACAGTGATGGATCTGGTGACGCCGATGGGGACGCAGACGGTGTCGTTCCCGCTGCCGGGGCGGTTCAATTTGATGAACGCGGTGGCGGCGGCGGCGGCGGGGCTGGCCTGTGGTGTAGATATAGACAATGTCGTGGAGGGGCTGGAATCGGCGCAGCCGGTGCCGGGGCGGTTTAACCTGGTCGATCAGGGTCAGCCGTTTGCGGTGTTTGTGGATTTTGCACATACGCCGGACGCGATCGAGCGGTTGTGTCAGTCGGCGCGGGAGCTGGCTGCGGGTCGGGTGTTGATTATGTTCGGCTGCGGCGGGGATCGTGACAAGGGGAAGCGGCCGTTGATGGGGACGGCGGCGACGACGCATGCGGATTTTGCAGTGGTGACGTCGGACAATCCGCGGACCGAGGATGCGAGTGCGATTATAGAGGATATCAAGCCCGGGTTGCAGGGTGATTACGAGATAGAGCCGGATCGGATGAAGGCGATTCGGTTGATACTGGAAAAGGCCGAGCCGGGCGATGTGGTCCTGCTGGCCGGCAAGGGTGCGGAAAATTACCAGGATGTTAACGGGGTTCGGCACGATTTCGACGATACTGCCGAAGCAGAGAAAGCGCTGACCTCGATGGGATACACAACGACTGATTCAACGACACGGAAGTGATAACGTTGCGCTTTGATCAACTGGCTGCCCTGACGGGCGGCAGACTTTTCACCGGGACGGCAGAGGGACCGGAGCGATTCCGAGGCGTCTCAATCGACAGCCGCACGCTTGGTGCGGGGGAGTTGTTTGTGGCGATTCGGGGTGAGAACCGTGACGGTCACGAGTTTATACCGCAGGCGGTGAGTAATGGGGCCGCCGGCGTGCTGGCGGAGTTTGCTTATTCGGAGCTTGAGCAGGTGTCGACGGACCTTCCGGTGGTGGCGGTGGATGATTCGCACGAGGCGATGATCGCGCTGGCAAAGCAGTACCGTCATTCGGTGGCGGCGCGGTTTGTCGGGATTACCGGTTCCAACGGGAAGACGACGACGAAGGAGCTGGCGTATCATCTGATCGCGGCGGTTGAGGAGCACACATATCGGTCGCCGGGAAACTTGAACAATTTGTACGGAGTCCCGCTGGCGCTGTTCAAGATTCCGGAGAGCTGTCGAGTGGCGGTGCTGGAGATGGGGATCTCGACGAATGTGGAAATGCCTCGGCTGGTAGAGATTGTCGATCCGGATGTGGTGCTGATTACCAATGTGAGTGCGACGCATCTTGAATTCCTCAAGACGGTAGAAGATGTCGCGAAGGCGAAGCTGGAGTTAGTGCGGGCGGCGCGGGACGAGGTGCCGGCGATTATCAATGCCGATGACGCGGTGCTGATGGCGCAGGCGGCGGGGATTCGCCAGACGTATGTCACGTTCGGGATTGACAACGAGGCGGATTTCCGGCCGGAGTCGTGGGAGATCGGTTCGGAGGGGGCGATGGAGGTGGTGCTGGAGGGGAATCAGTTTGTGCTGCCGCTGGTCGGGAAGCACCAGGTGTACAATTTGACGGCGGCGTATGCAATCGCGCGGACGCTGGGGTTTGATTTCCAAAATATCGATACGCAGAAAATCCGGCTGGAGACGGCGCCGATGCGTGGGCAGATGATTACGCGGGGCGGGGTGCGGCTGCTGGTCGACTGTTATAACGCCAATCCGGAAAATGTAAAAGCGGGACTGGCGGCGTATTTTGCGGCGGGGACGGCGGGACGACGCGTGGTGATTTTGGGGGATATGCTCGAGTTAGGCGAGGATGCGAAGAAGTATCATCGGGAGACAGGGGCGCAGTTGGCGGGATACGATTTCGATCTGGCCGTGTTTGTGGGGCCACTGGCGGAGCACATGAAAGCGGGCGCGGAGGGAGCGGGGGTCGAAAAAGGCAAGGTGCGGCACTACGCGAGTACAACGGAGTGTGCGGCGAATATCGATGAGATATTGATGACTGACGACTTTGTATACATCAAAGGTTCGCGGGGAATCGGACTGGAGGAGATCTGGCGCGGTCTCGATGATGAGGAGGAGGAAGCCTGATGCTTTATCACTTGCTGTTTCCGCTCGCGGAGCACGTGTCGGGTCTGAACCTGTTCCGGTACATTACGTTCCGGACGGCCGGCGCGATGGCGACCGCAATCATCATCTGTTTGATTTTAGGTCCGCTCTTTATTCGGCTGTTGCAGCGGTTTCAGGTGCGGGAGAAGATTCGCAAGGAGGGGCCGGAGTCGCACCAGAAGAAGGCGGGTACACCGACGATGGGCGGGTTAATTATTCTGTGCGGGATTATCATTCCGACGCTGCTGTGGTCCGATTTGAGCAATTTCTATGTTCTGATGGCGCTTTTGGTGACGGCGTGGCTGGGGCTGTTAGGGTATATGGATGACTATCTCAAGGCGATCAAGAACCAGCCGAAAGGGATGGTGGCACGCAAGAAGTTGTTCGGGCAAGTATTCCTTGGAGCGGTATTCGGGGCATTTTTGCTCTGGGTGGCGCCGAGGGGATTGTACAACGGTATGACCGATATTCCGTTTTTCAAGAATCTCGTGCTGGATCTAGGAATTTTGTATATCCCGTGGATGGTCCTGGTGATTACGGGGTCCTCGAACGCGGTGAATTTGACGGATGGGGCCGACGGGCTGGCGATCGGGTTGAGCGGGCTGGCGTTTGTGGCTTTTGGCGGGATTGCCTACCTGGCCGGGCGGCTGGACTTTTCCAGTTATTTGCAGATTGAATATCTGCCGGGAGTCGGGGAGTTGACGATTTTCTGCGGGGCGGCGATTGGTTCGGCGCTGGGATTCCTCTGGTTTAATTCGCATCCGGCGGAGGTATTTATGGGCGACACCGGATCGCTGGCGCTGGGCGGTGCGATCGGGGCGGTGGCAATAATGCTCAAGAAGGAACTTCTCCTGGTGATTGTGGGCGGGGTCTTCGTGATAGAGGTCCTATCCGTAATCATTCAGGTTCTCTCATATAAATATCGCGGCGGCAAGCGCGTGTTCAAGATGGCGCCGATTCATCATCATTTCGAGCTCCTTGGATGGCCCGAGGAGAAAGTAGTGGTGCGATTCTGGATAATCGGGGCGTTGTGTGCGCTGGCCACCCTGGCAACACTGAAGGTACGATGACAGTAGCAGAACGCATACGCGGACGTAAGATAGGTATCATTGGAATGGCCCGGTCGGGTCTGGCGGCGGCCATGCTGGCGCGCGAGACAGGCGGGGTGCCGTTTGTCACGGACAACGGTAATCGGAAACTGCTGGCCGAGCCGATCAAGCAGCTCGAGGCGGCGAAGATTCCGTATGAGACAGGCGGTCATTCGGAGAAGATCCTCGCGAGTGACTATGTCGTGATTTCGCCGGGAGTTCCGCCGACGGCTGAGATAGTCACCGAGATTCGTTCGCGGGGGATTCCGATTTTTTCCGAGATCGAGTTTGCGTCGTGGATCTGTCGCGGCAGGATTGTGGGCATAACCGGTTCGAACGGCAAGACGACGACGACGACCCTGGTGGGCGAGATTTTTAAAGCGGCCGGTTTCAAGACGTTTGTGTGCGGTAATATCGGGTCGCCGTTTGCGGATGTGGCCAACCAGGTGCCGCCGGATGGTGTGGCGGTGGTGGAAGTCTCGAATTTCCAGTTGGAGACGATTGCGGATTTCCGTCCGGACGTGGCGACGATACTCAATATCACGGCCGATCATCTGGACCGTCACGGTTCGATGGAGGCCTATAAGAAGATCAAGCATCGTATCGCCGAGAACCAGACCGAGGATGACTTTTTGGTGCTGAATCTTGATGACGCCGAGAGTATGAGTGAAGAAGTTCCGACCTCGGCGAGGCGAGCGTTTTTCACGACAGCGAAACATACGGAAGCGGCGGCGTTTGTTCGTGACGGCGAGCTTTGGCGCCGCCGGGAGGGCGACGAGGAGCGGGTCATTTCGACGGCCGAGATCGCGATTCCCGGGCCGCACAATCTTCAGAATGCGGCAGCAGCGGTGGCGTTGACGCTCCCGTTCGAAATTAAGGCCGATGTGCTGCGCGAGGTGCTCAAGACGTTTGCCGGGGTGGAACATCGGATGGAGCGGGTCGGCCAGGTGGCGGGGATCTTTTTTATCAATGACTCGAAGGCGACTAATGTGGATTCGGTTCGTTTTGCGCTGCAATCGGTGGACACGCCGGTGTATTTGATTCTCGGTGGCCGTGAGAAGGGAGCGCCGTATACGCCGCTTTTGGAGCCGGCGCGTGACAAGGTGAAGGGGATTATCGCGATTGGCGAGGCGAAGGAGAGCATTTTTCAGCAGTTGGGCGGGCAGATTCCGGTCCAGTTTGCCGGGACAATGGAGGAGGCGGTACAGAAGAGTTTTGAGATGGCGTATCCGGGTGAGACGGTACTGTTGTCGCCAGCGTGCGCCAGTTTTGACATGTTCGAAAGTTTCGAGCACCGCGGGCGGGTGTTCAAAAAAGCTGTAGCGGATTTGAAGAATGGTAAAAAGAACCACAACCCGGTCGGTTAACAGGGGCCGAGTCGATGAGCGGCTGCTGGGAGCGTATTTACTGGCGCTTCTAGCCGGATTGATCCTGGTGTATTCGACATCGTCGATGTATGCCGAGAGTCGTTTTGATTCGCATTTGTTCTTTTTCAAGAACCAGTTTGTCTGGGCGGTGCTGTCAATCCTGGCGGTGTTGGTGATTACGCGGGTAGACCTTCAGCGGTTCGCGGTGTATTCGTGGCCGATGTTTATGGTGACGCTTGGTTTGCTGGCGATGGTCTTTTTGATGCCGGCGCGGAACGACTCACAGCGGTGGCTGATACTGGGGCCGTTCACGGTGCAGCCGTCGGAGCTGTTCAAGCTGGTGATGATATATTACCTGGCGTTTTCGTTGTCGAATCGTACGCGAGACATCACCAAGCTTGGGCAGTTGATGCTGCCGTATATGCCGATGCTGGGTATGGGGCTACTTTTGATAGTTCTTGAGCCGGACCTTGGCACGACGATTGTCATTTTTGCAACGGCGGTTGGTTTGCTGTTTTTGGCCGGTGCGAAGATATCGCACTTGCTAACGGCGGCGGTACCGACGGTTAGTGCGGCGGCGTTTTTGGTGTTTGTGCTCGGCTACAAAAAGGCGCGTGTCGTGGATTATCTCAATGCGATAGTCGATCCTTTGCAAGGCAGCTATCAGTCTATGCAGGCGGCGCTGACACTGGGAGCGGGCGGGTTGTTCGGGACCGGTCTTGGGGACGGCAGCCAGAAGCTGTTTTTCCTGCCGTATCCGCATACTGATTTCATTTTCGCAGCGGCGGGTGAGGAGATTGGTTTCGTGGGTCTGCTGGTGCTTATGGGTACGCTCGGGTTTATCATCTTTCGTGGATTCAAGATTGCGTGGGCGCAGCCGGATCGGTTCGGGTACCTTCTGGCGGCCGGGATGGCGATGTCGCTGTTTATCAATATCGCGGTGAATATCGGGGTTGTGACCAGTCTGCTCCCGGTGACGGGACTTCCGCTGCCGTTTATTTCGTACGGTGGTTCATCGCTGCTGATGTCGAGTATTGCAGTGGGGGTGCTGTTGAATCTTTCGCGGAGGGTGAAGGCGTGACGATGTCGAATAGCACAGCGCGGCTGGTTTTTGCCGGCGGTGGTACCGGCGGGCACCTTTTCCCGGCGATCGCGATAGCGGATCGTATTTGGGAGCTGCTGGCCGAACGGCGGTCGGTGGAGATTATGTTTGTCGGAACGCAGCGGGGGATTGAGTATCGGATGCGGGATAAGTTGGGTTATCCGCTGGAGCTGATCAATGTGCGGGGGCTGGCGCGGTCGTTGTCGTTGAAGAACGTGCTGGTGCCGTTTGTGCTGGCGGGGGCGCTGATTCAGTCGTGGCTGCTGCTGCGGCGATTCCGTCCGGATGTGGTGATCGGGACGGGCGGATATGTGGCGATGCCGGTTTTGCGGGCGGCGGCGTGGCGGAAAATCCCGACCGTGATCCAGGAGCAGAATTCGTTTCCGGGTATCACGACGAGGCAGGCGGCCAAGAAAGCAGAGAAGATCTATCTGGGGTTTGCGGGGGCGAAGAAATATCTGACGACGTCGGCGGAGATAATGGTGACCGGCAATCCGGTGCGACTGTCGCTGGCGGATGGGGATCGAGAGGCGGCACTGCGGGAGTTCGATCTGGATCCGGCGAAGAAGACGATTCTGGTGCTTGGCGGCAGTCAGGGGGCGCGGGCGGTGAATGGCGCGGTGCTTGCGAGTCTGCAGCGAGGGTCATTGAAAGAGAACTATCAGATTTTGTGGCAAACCGGAAAGAGGGATTACAAGGACGTGGCTGCACAGGCAGGCAGTAGGGCAACAGGCTGCACTCTCTTTCCGTTTGCCCATGATATGGCGGCGGTGTACGCCGCGGCGGACCTTGCGGTAGCGCGGGCCGGCGCGTTGACGCTGGCGGAGCTGCAAATGTGCGGGGTGCCGTCGATTTTGATACCGTATCCGCATGCGGCCGGGGACCATCAGCGGAAGAATGCGCAGGAAGTGGCGAAGGCCGGGATGGCGCGCGTGATCGACGAGGACGATTTTCGGGACAGGGATATTTTGGCGGAGGCGATAGTGCTGATGGAGTCTGAGGAGTATGGGGGGATGAAGGCTGAGTTGGACCGGGTGCGCAGGGAGTTACGTCCGGCGGCCGATGTGATCGCCGAGGACATCATTGAACTGATAGAAACCCGACGAGGCGGACAGTGAGAACGACAGAATTTACGATAGCCGGTGAGATAACCCAATTTGCGAATGAAAAGCTCATGTTTGGAAAAATACGCAAACTCTATTTTGTCGGGATCGGCGGTTCCGGCATGTCCGGTATAGCGGAGATCCTGCACAATCTCGGTTTTGAGATAAGCGGTTCCGATCATACCGAGACGGACATTACCCGTTATCTTGTGAGTCGCGGGATTACGATTTTTGGGGAGCACAGCGGGGCGAACCTCGGTGACTCGGAAGTGGTCGTGATTTCCTCGGCGGTTGGCGAGGACAATCCGGAAGTGATCGAGGCGCGGCGGCAGGGGATCCCGGTTATCAAGCGAGCGGAAATGCTCGGTGAGTTGATGCGATTGAAGTTTTCGATCGGGGTGGCGGGGACGCACGGGAAGACGACGACGACTTCTATGATCGGGCGGATCCTTCGGATGGCGAACCTGATGCCGACGATTATTGTCGGAGGGATCGTGGCCGAGTTGGGTACCGGAGCGGCGCTGGGTGAGGGTGAGTACCTTGTGGCCGAGGCGGACGAGTACGATCGGTCGTTTCTATCGATGTTTCCGACGATGGCGGTGGTGACGAATCTCGAGGCGGATCACCTGGACTGCTATGAAGATATGGATGACTTGAGGGGGTCGTTTTTGACCTACATGAACCGGGTGCCGTTTTACGGGTCGGTGGTTCTCTCGGCAGACAATGAGGCGCTGATGCGGCTTCGGGACCGGGTGGCGCGGCCGTTTGTGACTTTCGGTTTTTCGGTCGAGTCGGATTATCGAGCGCTGAATGTACAGCTTGAGCCGGGGCGGTCGTTGTTTGCGGTGTATCGTCGAGGGGACTATCTCGGTGACATCCTGCTGCACGTGCCGGGGGCGCACAATGTGGCGAATGCATTAGCGGCGGTGGCGGCGTGCACGGAACTGGATGTGCCGTTTGAATCGATTGCCGATGCGCTGCGCGGTTTCAGCGGGGTGGGTCGGCGTTTCGAAATCGTGGGGGAGGCGAATGAGATTACGGTGATTGATGATTACGCGCATCATCCGACGGAGGTTGAGGCGACGCTGAAGACGGCCAAGGATGTTTATGGTCGTCGGGTGATTGTGGTGTTTCAGCCGCATTTGTTTAGTCGGACGAGGGACTTTGCTGACGAGTTTGTGGGGGCGTTGTCGCGGGCCGATGAGGTCCTGCTGGCGGACATTTATCCGGCGCGGGAGAAGCCGATCGCGGGGGTGAGTTCTGAGATGCTTGCGAAGCGGGCAAAAGAACTTGGTCATTCGCAGTTTCGGACGATTGGGGCGCGGGATAATGCGGCGGCGGAAGTGGTGAAGATTGCGAAGCCGGGGGATATCGTGATGACGATGGGGGCGGGTTCGATCACGCTGGAGAAGAAAAATATTCTGGAGGCGCTGAAGAAGCAGTGAGCTGGACGCCGAGAAATCTCCGTTTGTTGCTGTCAGGGCTGCTCGTTTTCGGGCTGGCGCTGGTAATTGTGGTGAATTTCACCGATGCCTGCAAGTTGGAGACGGTGCGGGTTAATGGTAAGCCGCTGCCGGACTGGACTGGAACGTGTGAGATGCTTCGGTCCGCGGCGGTGATCAATCAGCCGGTGGATGACCTGGCCTCGTTGCTGCTGGCGAAGAGTGACATCTATCGGGTGGACATTTCGTATCGGCTGCCGGGGGAGCTTGAGGTTACGACGAACAGGTTTGAGCCGGTCTGTTTTGTAGTCGGCGAGGAGAGCGGCAAGCTGTTTGGACTGAATCGGAAGGGACGGTTGATTTATCTCGATGGGGACGGGATTGATTTCGAACAGCCGGTTTTTACCGGTCTTAAAACGGGGGCGGTACATTCGTTTTGTGAGGATCCACGGGTGGCACCGGTTATCGATCAGCTGGAGCAGCTTCGCAAAGAGCGGGGCGATTTGTATCGGTTGATCGATGAGCTGGATTTCAGCCGGAAGGATCACCTTGGAGTGACGCTTGCCGGGGTGTCTTACCCGCTGATGGTTCGGACGGACCATTTGCTGGAGGATTTCGATCGATTCATTGATTTTACGCTGAACTATGAGACGGATCTGGCCGGGGTTACGCGGCTGGATCTTCGGTATGACGATATGGTCATTTGTGCGAAGGACGACTGAGCGAATATGGCGACTGAGAACATCATAGCCGCGCTGGATATCGGGACCACGAAGATCACCTGTTTAGTGGGTGAGATGGATGGTGACGAGCGGAAGTATGTGATCGGTCACGGTCGGGCTTCAGCCGAGGGGTTCCGTCGGGGCGTGCTGGTGGACATGGAAAAGGCAGTGCGTTCAATCACCAAGGCGGTGAAGGATGCGGAGCTGGTGTCCGGGACGGAGATCGACCGGGTGACCGTCGGGATCGCCGGGGAGCATATCCGGTCGATAAATTCGCACGGTGTGGTCGCGGTGAGCCGGACGGACAATGAGATTACGCGGGCCGATGTCAACAAGGGGATTGACGCGGCGCGGACGGTGGCGATTCCGGTGGATCGTGAGATTATACATGTGATTCCGCAGGAGTTTTCGGTTGATGACCAGTCGGGGGTGAAGGATCCAATCGGGATGTCCGGGGTGCGGCTGGAGGTGCAGGCGCATATCGTAACGGCGTCGATAGCAACAGCGCGCAATATTCATCGGGCGCTGGATCGGTGCGGCCTGGATGCGGATCATATCGTGCTGGAGTCGCTGGCGTTGTCGGAGTCGCTGTTAACTGAAGACGAGATGGATGTCGGGATTGCGGTGGTCGATGTCGGCGGCGAGTTGACGCAGATCTCGGTGTTTCACGAGGGTGCGATTCGACATACGGCGGTGGTGTCGCTCGGCGGGCGGAATGTGACAAACGATATTGCGATTGGTTTGCGCAGCACGGTGGAGCAGGCAGAGGCGCTGAAGATCGCGCAGGGGGCGGCGATGGCATCGCTGGTGAATCCGGAGGAGATGATTCGGATAGAGAGTGCTGCGGGGCGGGAGTCGCGCGAGATTTCGCGGAATGTGCTGGCGTCGATTATCGAGCCGCGGATGGAGGAGGTCCTTTCGCTGGTGATTCGGGAGATCCGTCGGGCGAATATCGATGAGATGCTGGCGGGCGGGCTGGTGCTGTCCGGCGGCGGGTCGCTTCTGCCGGGGACGATCGAGCTGGCGGAGCAGATGCTTGATATGCCGGTGCAGCCGGGGCGGATCCGGAATTTTGAGAGTACGCCGGATGAGTTGAACAATGTGTGTTATGCGACGGCGCACGGGCTGTTGTCGTACGGATTCGGCCATGAACCGCAACAGATGGCGACGGCGGGGGGGAAGGTCAAGGGGGTGCTTAAACGATTCGAGAAATGGATATCGAAGCGCTTTTAACATATGGATTCAAAGGAGGAACCCATGACTGAAAAACATGCCTTTAACTTTGCTGAAGACTTTATTGGCTATGCCAATATCAAAGTCGTCGGCGTCGGGGGCGGCGGCGGGAACGCGATCAATCGGATGATCGAGGCCCGTCTGCAGGGAGTCGATTTCCTGGCTGTCAATACCGACGCGCAGGTGCTCGATTCGAATCGGGCGGACAAGAAAGTACAGATCGGCGCGGAACTTACCAGTGGACTCGGGGCGGGCGCCAATGCCGAGATCGGCAAGCGCGCGATAGACGAGAGCCGGAAGGAAGTCGCCGAGGCGCTGGGTCGACCGAACCTGGTGTTTATCACCGCCGGGATGGGCGGCGGCACCGGCACCGGGGCGGCCCCGGTGGTGGCTGAGATCGCCAAAGAGGCCGGGGCGTTGACGGTGGCGATAGTCACCAAGCCGTTCCGGTTCGAGGGGATGCAGCGGATTAAACGGGCCGACGACGGCCTGGAAGAGCTGCGTTCGAAAGTTGACACGCTGATTACGATCCCGAACGAGCGGCTGCTCCAGATAGTTGACAAGCGGACCAAGCTGGCCGATGCGTTCAAGGTGGCCGATGAGGTCCTTCACCAGGCGACCAAGGGTATTTCTGACCTGATTACGATCCCCGGATTGATCAATTGTGACTTTGCCGACGTGCGTACGGTGATGCTCGAGCGCGGTGACGCGCTGATGGGTACCGGGTACGGCCAGGGTGAAGAGAAAGCGGTTGACTCGGCGCAGCAGGCGATTTCGTCGCCGCTGCTGGAAGATGTGTCGATCTGTGGCGCACGCGGGGTGCTGATCAATGTAACCGGCGGCGAGGATATGACGCTGTTTGACGTGAATACGGCGACCTCACTGATTTACGAAGCGGCGGGGAATAATGCGAATATCATTTTCGGCGCCGTGATCGATCCGACTATGACCGACGAGATGCGGGTCACGGTGATTGCGACCGGATTTGGTGACGAGTCGGCGAAGAAGCTCAGAGCGGAACGGTCCGAGCGGGAACTTCGGGAACGTGAGGCGAAGAAGAGCCCGGAGGGAGCGCCGATATCGCTTTTCCCGGAAAAGCAGCAGAGTCTTCCGGAACATCAGCGCCCGATTGAAGCCTCCGGTCCGCGTGAAGTGGAAGAGGTCGCGGCATTTGCGGATAGTTCGCCGGAGCCGACCAGTGGTAATGGCAATGGGAACGGGAATGGCAAGCGGGATGTGCCGATGTTTACCGGCGATGATCGTGAGGTCCCGGCCTATCTGCGCCGTTTGAACGATCAGCATTAGAACTCAAGAAGATCTGCATAGACGAAGAGAGATTAGAACGAAAGAATAAAACCAATGCAATAACGGTGGCGGTTGGTCGGATGCTCCACACCGGGCGACCGCAATGGACACCTAAGAACGACCGTTAGAATAGAGCAAAGCTCTATTGTACTTGGTTCCTCCACAGTGCCGCCGGCCAAACTACCCTGCCGGCGGCATTTTTTTGTGTGTGACACATCGGAGGCAGTTGTATAAATTGAACGTGGATAGTTATGGCAAAGCTCTAAGGGAGGTATTATGAGGATAAGTCGCGCTGTTTTTTCAGTAGTGGTCCTATCAATGGTCGTGCTTGGTATTGGCATCGGATGCGATGAGGATGACGACCGTCCGGAGACGCAGAGTATGCCGGTGGTCCTCGCCGACAGCAGCTTCATGGCAGGGCGGTATATGTTCTGCTGGGATCAAAAGGACAGAGACGGTGACCAAGTGTTTCTCGATCGATCGTATGCGGTAGAGGTGCAGACGACGGGCGGGTTCAGTGAGTTTACTTCGGTGCGGTTGAGCGCATCGAATCCATCGGCGGGGAGCCCGAATTGCGATACGGCACTTGGCGGCGGACAGCTACCTATTTCGTACAAGGTGGAGCTATCGGATAGTGCGTATGCGCCGGGTGATACAATCGGGATCGTGCTGGATTTGCCGGTTGCCGACTCGGTCTGGATGGCGGTTCATGAGGTTGGTGGAATTTGACGTTCGTTGCGAGCGGCGGGGACTTTGCGGCCGTACATGAGGTTATCGCCCCAGACGGAAACTTTGCGGGCCACGGCTGAGCGTTTGATGGCATAGCGGACGACGTTGTGGACAGGGGTGGCGGGGTGGCTGTAGGGGCAGACGCGCATGCAGAGGCCGCAGTCGGTCCCGACGACGCGCCAGTAGTAGAGGCACATTTCAGAATTCAGCAGCCATTTTTCGACGCCTCGGACGATTTCTTTGTCGCCGTGGGGGATGGCGTTGGGCGGGCAGTTTTCGGCGCATTTGAGGCAGGTGGCGCAGAACTCCTGGACGCCGAAGGAGATCGGTTTGTCAGGGACCAGCGGGAGATCGGTCGTGACGGCGCCGAGGCGCAGGCGCGGGCCGAGCGTGGGGGAGATCAGATAGCCGAGGCGGCCGATTTCACCGAGGCCGGCATCGTGGGCGACAGCAGGGAGGATGACCTGGTAGTTGGAATCGGAGATGTGGGCGCGGGCGGGGAAGCCCATCTCGCGGATTAACCTTGCGAAGGGAACGGAGATATTGGCGGCCTGGAGGTATTTGGCGGCGGTTTCCTCGACGGCCGGGAGGCGGGGGGCGGTGTCGACGGCGTCGTAGTCCATTTCCAGGGTAAAGACAATGACAAACTTGTGGTTGAGGTCGATTGGTCGGCCCCATGGTTCCGGTCCTCGTCCGACGTGGGAGTAAACATGCATGGGGTTTAGTTGGGCGATGCCGACGTCATTGGCGCCGAGACGTTTGAGGAACTGCTTGACCCAGGCGGTGGCGATTTCGGGGTCGGGACTGTTGTCACGAGAGGCAACGGGGCCAACGACGTGAATGGTCATGTCGGCGATGGTGCGGAAGGTGGCGACGACCCTGGCGGAGGCCTCGGGATCGTAGTAGCGGCCGCCGGGGGAAAGGAGTTGGGGGAGGGAGCGGATTTTGTCATCGATGCGTTTGTTTTCGGGGTGCATAGCGTAGTATTGAGTGTGCTTGTCTGAGCCGGGGGCGTATTCCTCACGGGCGAACATGGTGTCGCGCTCATCGACGCGTTCGGTGATGTTGCCCATTTTCATGGGGCGGGTGCGCCCGATGGGAGCGAAAAACAGAAGGGCGAGGGCGGCGACGGCGATGACGACGCTGAGCATGGCGGTCTCGGAGATGGGGCGGACGAGGGTGGAGCCGAGCCAGATGAAAATGATGACGGCTGCGGCGGTGACGCTCAGCGAGAAGGCACGTGGTTTGTGTTCACGGAGAGCGCTGCGGGCAAAGAGCGCGAAGAAGGCGGCCAAAGCGAGTCCGGTGAGGAGATAGAGCAGGAAGGAGAGGGTCACGCCTTTTCTCCGAGCATGCGCTTGAGCTGGACCAGCTGGCCGAGGTGGTAGGAGTTGTGTTTGGCGAGCACGAGGGCCTCGCGGAGCAAAGTCTGGCCGTTGCCGTAAGGTATGGGTTCAAAGAGGTCGTTGGAGTCGTTAATTATCAAGTCGACGAAGGCGGTGAGGTCGGCTTTGAATTTGGCGGTGCTTTCGGCCCAGGAGGCGGCGTTGGGCGGGGCCTGTTGTTCGGGCCAGTAGCCCTCGGGCCAGGCCGGTGATTGGTAGTCGGCGGAGCGGCTGAATTCGAGGATGTCATATTGGGCGATGCGGAGGTGTTCGAGGAGTTCCCAGGCGGAGTGGGGGGCGTTGTCTGGTCGGATCCCCCGGTGGGCGGGTGGGAAGTCCTCGACGGTTTCATCGAACATGAGGTGGGCGTTGGTTTTGGTGAGCAGGTCGCGCAGGTGTTGACGCAGAGTTCGGTCGTTCATTGGTGGTCTCCGGATTTTTCGGTCCTTGCTATAGGGTTAAGTCAATTGCAGGGAGAATGCAAATGGAAATGGCTCGGGGTGTAAGCAGGTTTCGCCAGGGTATTGGATTATTGCCATAGATTTTGCCATTCTTGTCTATTGGTCGGGTCAGGATGGGGTGGGTTAAGTCGTGATAAATCAGCGAGTTGAGGTGGTTCGAGGCGGGTGGGCACGAATCCTGCATGGATATGACGTGGCTGGACGAAAAGGGGTGCCGGCTGAAAGGGATTATTATGAGCTTAGGTGTACATATTAATAGGGGTACCTGGGATCTAGTCCGGCATCTTAATGCCGGCGAACTGGCGCTGTATTCCTCGATGGAGAAGTTGTCCTCGGGTTTGAAGATCAACCGGGCCTCAGACGGGCCGACGGTGCTGGTGGTCTCAGAAAGGCTTCGGGCGCAGATAGCGTCGCTTAATCAAGAGGTGGAGAATCTGTACAACCAGGGGCACCAATACGAGTATGCCTCGTCGACAGCAATGCAGCTTCGGTCCAACCTGAGTGATTTGCAGCTAGTGGCAGTGGGGGCGTCCAATGAGGCTCTTAATGATGAGGCGATGCAGGCGGCGTATGACAGCACGGCACAGAATATAGTCGCGAGTTACAATCATATAGTTCGGACGGCGACCTATAACGGGAAGCCGTTGTTTGATGGTTCGGAGGCGGCGTTAGCCTCGGTGAGTGCGCTTGAGGGGATAGATTTTTCCAGTCCGGAGGCGGTGGCGGGATCGATGGAAGTGATTGAGCAGGCGACGAGGGAACTGGATCAGGTACAGATAGAATTGGGGGCGATGCAAAAGAACCAGATAGATTCTCAGCGGGCATCTTTGGAAACTACGAAGCAGAATCTGGTGGCGGCCGAGAGTCGGCTGCGTGATGCGGATTTTGTGATGGAGTACACGAACTTTTTAGCGGAATCGGTGCGGATGCGGATGGGTGTGGCGCTGTTGGCTCATTCGCGGATCAATGCCGAGGCCGTGCTTTCAATGCTGGACTCCTAAGCTCCTTCTCCCCGTAGCAGGCAATAGGATTGCCCCCTGTTTGCACCAGCCGCCGGGTCCCCCGCCCGGCGGTTCTTTTTATGGGCAGAAAAAAACCGCCCGGAGGCGGTTTTTGGGTCGGGACAGTTGTCCCGTGAAATTCGGAGTATCTGCTTACGCCTCGGTCTCGGTGTTGAGTACGCGAGAGAGGTAGTGGGAGCGACGACCACGGATGTTCTTGGTCACCTTGCCGGCCTTGAGGCAGGAGGTGCAGACCTGGATCCGTTTGGGTGCGCCGTTGACGAGCGCCCGGACGGGCTGCAGGTTGGGGTAGAACCGCCGCTTGGTCTTATTATTCGCGTGGGATACGTTGTTTCCCGACGCCGGCCGTTTGCCGCAAACTTCACATACTTTCGCCATTGCTAATTGTCTCCTTTCGAGCCAGAGCCTTCTAATTTAGCCAATAATTTGTCAAAGGCAAGAGCTTTTTCACCCAGGCTCGTCCACTTTGGGGATAACATCGGCAGGGTGGCCCGGTTCCGAAAAAGGGGGGTGAATGCGGTGATGCGGGGGTAGTTTGTTGGTTTGACTCGGGGGAATCGATTGTCTATACTTGGGAAACCCGATTGGCCCGAAATAGCTATAATTGATTAGCAGGACAGTAATTACAGATGCTTGACATTAGATTCATCAGAGAAAACCCGGATGCGGTCAAGGCCGGGATCGGCAAGAAAAACGACAAGTCGGATATTGACGCTCTGTTGGCGGTCGATGAGCAGCGGCGCGAGATTATCCAACAGACCGAGGCGCTGAAAGCGGACCGGAATCGTGTATCGGCAGAGATAGCCAGGAAAAAGAAGGCCAAAGAGCCGGCCGATGACATAATCGCGGAGATGCGAGAGGTGGGGCAGAAGATCAGCGCGCTGGATGAGAAGCTGCGTGAAGTCGAGGCCGATTTGCATGAGCGGTTGTCGTGGATTCCGAATATCCCGCATTCGGAGGCGCCGGTCGGCGGCGAAGAGGATATGAAGGTTGTCCGGACCTGGGGGGAGCCGGAGAGAAGAGATTTTGACGTCCTGCCGCACTGGGAAATTGGAGAGAAGTTAGGGATTCTGGATATTCCGGCGGCGACGAAGGTGTCCGGTTCCGGGTTTTATGCGCTTCGGGGGGCAGGAGCGCGGCTTCAGCGGGCGCTGGTAGCATTTATGCTGGATACGCATACGGTGGATGGATTTGTTGAGCATGCGGCGCCGTTTATTGTCAATGAGGAGACGATGTTCGGGACGGGGCAGTTGCCGAAGATGGCGGAGGATATGTACCGGACCGAGGACAATATGTGGCTGATTCCGACGGCGGAGGTGTCGCTGACGAATTTGTATCGGGAGGAGATTTTAGATTATCAGAAGCTTCCGATTTATATGGTGGGTCACTCGCCGTGTTTCCGTCGGGAGGCGGGTGCGGCCGGGAAGGACACGCGGGGGATGATCCGGGTGCACCAGTTTGACAAGGTGGAGATGGTGAAGATTGTGCGGCCGGAGGAATCGTATAAAGAGCTGGAGTCACTGGTGACGCAGGCGGAGAAGATACTCCAGGCGCTGAATATACCGTACCGGGTGGGGGAGCTGGCGACGGGTGATCTGTCGTTTGCGGCGGCACGTTGTTATGATATCGAGTTGTGGTCGGCGGGTGTTGAGCGGTGGCTGGAGATATCATCGTGTTCGAATTTCGAGGATTTTCAGGCGCGGCGGATGAATTGTCGGTTCCGCGACGAGGAGAAGAAGGTGCGGCACCCACACACGTTAAACGGGTCGGGGACGGCGCTGGCGCGGCTGATCCCGGCCATTTTGGAGAATTATCAGAACGCCGACGGTTCGGTGAGTGTCCCCGAGGTGCTGCAACCGTACATGGGCGGCGTGACGAAGATCGGCTGATGCCACGTACAGGACAAAGACGCGGGTTGACCAATCGGTTGTACGTTGGCAAATCGACGTTTTTTAAGGTCTTTTTGCTGGGCGGAGTGGTTGTAATCTCCCTGGTATTTATCTGGTACACGTTTGATCTGATCGAGAAGCTCAAGGAGGGGACCCGGAGCCAGGTCGAGAAGTACGTCAAGATGTGGCAGTTGGCGGCGAGTTCGGATACATCGGGCGAGGAACTTCAGTTCATATTCGACGAGATCATTGTCAAAGCAGACTTTCCGATTATTGTGCTGGATGCGGATCGCAATCCAATTCATTGGCGGAACATTGAGGGGATAGAGCCGACCGACAACACGCCGCAGGCGATCGATGAGTTGCGGTCGCGGGCGCGGGAGATGGCCGAGACGAACGAGGAGTTTCCGCTGGTGTTTGGTGAGGGGCATGTCAATTATTTCCTGTACGGCAATACGAAGGCGATCGAGCAGCTCCAGATGATGCCGTTTATTGAGATCGGGATTGTGCTGGCGTTTTTGTTGGTGGCGCTGATCGGGTACCACAATATCCGCCGGAGTGAGGAGCGGCATATCTGGGTGGGGATGGCGAAAGAGACGGCGCACCAGTTGGGGACGCCGATATCGTCGCTGATGGGCTGGATCGAGGTGATCGACGCCGACTGTGCGGGTGATCCGCAGGACGAGATGCGAAAAACGTTGTCCGATGGTTTGGACAATATGCGGGTGGATGTGAATCGATTGCAGAAGGTGGCGAACCGGTTCGGTCAGATTGGTTCGGTTCCGGAGTTGGCGCCGGCGGATGTCAACCAGGCGGTGCAGGCGGCGGTGAATTATTTTCGTCGTCGGCTGCCGTTTGAGGGCAAGGGGGTGCGGATCAATTTCGAGGCGGGTGACGTTCCGGAAGTAGCGGTCAACCCGGAGTTGTTTGGCTGGGGGATTGAGAATTTGATCAAGAACTCTCTTCAGGCGGTAGATCCGAAGACGGGTACAATACATATACGCACTTCGATGACACCGAACCGTGATTGTGCGGTGATTGAGATTGCGGATAACGGGTCGGGGATTCCGACTCCTGCGCAACGCCGGATTTTCCGGCCGGGGTTCACAACGAAGAATCGGGGTTGGGGGTTAGGGCTGACGCTGGTGCGTCGGATTGTAGAAGAATATCACGGCGGACGGATCGTGCTCAAGCGGTCGAAGCCGGGCGAGACAGTATTTGAAATTACGCTGCCGGTGGTGGCGAACAATAAAGGGTCGTAATGGCGGCACAAACAGAACAGAAGAAGATACTCTGGGTCGATGATGAGATCGACTCGCTCAAACCACATATTTTGTTTTTGGAGAAGCGGGGTTATGCGGTTTCGGCGGCGGTATCTGGTAATGATGCGATAGAGATGGTCCGGGAAGAGCCGTTTGACCTGGTGTTGCTGGATGAGATGATGCCGGGGATGGACGGGTTGACGACGCTGGAGGAGCTCAAGGAAATTCGTCCGCATATGCCGGTAGTGATGGTGACGAAGTCCGAGGAGGAGTCTTTGATGGACCAGGCGATCGGGCAGAAGATCGATGACTACCTGGTCAAGCCGGTGAATCCGACACAGATCCTCTCGGTGATCAAGCGGCGGTTGGAAGCGAAGAAGATAATCAGCGGTTCGACGATGCAGCGGTATATCGTCGAAATCAACAAGTTTAACCAGAAGTTGTTCGGGGCGATGGAGCCGGAGGACTGGCATGAGGCGGGCCGGATCCTGTCGACGTGGAATCTCGAGCTGGATCAGAATAACGACGTGGGGCTGGAGCAGGCTCTGGAGGGGACGCGGAAAGAGTGGAATCTTGAATTTACGAAGTATGTCGAGAAGCATTATCCAAACTGGCTGCATAGTGAGGACCGTCCGGATCTCTCGCCGGATGTTTCGGGGAAGTATGTCTTTCCGCCGCTGAAGGAAGGGCGCAAGGTGGTGCTGATTGTGGTGGACTGTATGCGGCTGGATCAGTGGATGCTGGTAGAGCCGTTGGTGGCGGAGTATTTTGAGATTTCGCGGGACTACTATTTTTCGATGCTTCCGACGGCGACGCCGTTTGCCCGGAATGCGCTGTTTGCCGGGTTGTGGCCGGATGATATTCAGGAGAACAATCCGGACCTGTACAAGACGCAGGCCGAGGGTTCGCTGAATCGGTTCGAGGATGAGTTGTTTGCGGATAATCTCCGGCGCAACGGGTTGAACAAAGAAGCCGACCGGATGAAGTATGTGAAGATATATAATAATACCGAGGGAGAGCAGGTCGCCAAGAAGGTGTCGGATTTTTATGATACGCCGGTGACAACGTTCGTGTTCAATTTTCTGGATATTTTGGCGCACGGTCGTTCCAACAATGTGATACTCAAAGAGATTGCCGGTTCGGAGTCGGCGTTTCGGTCATTGATGCGGTCGTGGTTCGTGCATTCGCCGTTGTTTACGATGCTGAAGTCGTTTGCGGAGCGGGGGGATGCGACCGTGATTGTGACGTCGGATCACGGTTCGGTGCTGTGTAAGCGGGGGACGATGGCGCACGGTAAGCGGTCGACGTCGACGAACCTTCGGTACAAGTACGGTGACAACCTGAACTCGGACACCAACGACTCGATATTGATCAAGAAGCCGCAGGACTGGCGGCTTCCGATGCTCTCGCTGGCGACGACCTATATTTTAGCCAAAGAGGACTTCTTCTTTGTGTATCCGAACAACTATAATGAGATGGTCCGCCAGTTCCAGAATTCGTTCCAGCACGGCGGCATTTCACTCGAGGAGATGGTGGTGCCGATTGCGGTGCTCAATCCGCGATAGTATGGGAGCGGTTCTCAACGTCATATCGCATTCTGAGGAAGAGACGATGGGGCTGGCGGAGAAGCTTCTGTTGTTTTTCCGTCCGGGCGATATCATTGTGCTTTCCGGCGAGCTTGGGGCGGGGAAGACGGTGTTCGTGCGGGGAATGGCGCGCGGGCTGGGAATTGATGAGGAGTTGGTGAACTCGCCCTCGTTTACAATAGTCAACGAATATCCGGGTGGGCAGCGGAAGCTGTACCATTTTGATTTGTACCGGCTGGGGGATCGGTCGGAGCTGCACGAGATCGGCTGGAATGATTACCAGCAGCGGGACGGGATTATGGTTGTAGAGTGGGGGGAGAAGGCGGAAGAATTGATGCCGTCGAGCTACTACCTCGTGGAGTTTGAGACGATTGACAGTGATCAGCGCAAAATTGAGATATCGCATATCGGGGAGTAGGAAGCGGTAGTGATGGAGAACATTTTAGTGATTGATACGTCGACATCGAAACTGATTCTGGCGGTACAGTACGGCGGGGATCGGGTGGTGAAGGCGACGATTCCGGTGGAGAAGTCGCACGGTCAGATGATCATGAAGCAGCTGGAGGGACTTTTGAATTCGGCGGATACGAAACCATCGGAGTTGAACGCGATCGTAGTCAATGTCGGGCCGGGGTCGTTCACGGGCCTTCGGATCGGTTTAGCGGCGGCGAAGGGGATGGCGATTGCGAATGAAACGGCTATTATACCGGTCAATGCGTTTGAGGTCGCAGCGTATCGGTTGCGGACCGCGGAGAAGGTGGTGCATGTGGTAGTGCCGTTGAATAGGGACGAGTGTATTTTGTGTCCGATTGATGCGGTTGCGGATGTGATCGGGGAAATGAAGATAGTGCCGTACGAGCGGTTTTTTGAGGTTGTAGGAAACGAAGCGATAGCGGGGATCGGACTGGATCTGTTGGAGAAGTTTCCGAGCATCAATAATGAGGACTGGTCGGATCGGCTGGATTATGACGGGGCTGACCTGGTGCAGATTGCGTTGGAGAAGGGAGCCGACGGTGTGGTGGCGGAGATAGAGTCGCTGGAGCCGTTGTATTTGCAGAAGTCGATCGCGGAGATCCGTTTTGAGCAGCGCCAGAAGAGCAGTTGACGCGGCGGTGAAGATCCGGGATATGGTCGCGGAGGACATTGACCGGGTGGAGGAGCTTGAAAACGAAGTATTTCCTGATCCGTGGCCGCGTTCGGCGTTTGAGGAGCAGATAAGCGGCGAGGGTTGGGGGGCGATTGTCGCGGAATGGGGCGGCGAGGTGGTTGGTTATGGTTGTTACTATATAGTGGATGTTGAGGCGCACCTGACGAACATCGCGGTGGTCCCGGAGCAGCGCCGAAAATTGGTTGCTAATCGTATTCTGGACACTATCTTAGAGCGGGCAGTCGAGGCCGGCTGCCAGTATGTTATTTTGGAGGTTCGGCGTTCGAATACGGCCGCGCGGGCCTTTTACGAAAAACACGGCTTCCGTCTGTTGTACGAGAGGCCAAATTATTATCGTCGCCCGGCCGAGGATGCTGTCGTGATGGTATACTATTTCGACCGGGACACTAAGCAGTAAAATACAGCGCATGGCGTGGTTTAGAAAGACACGAAGCGGCCCGACGCCGCAGGAAAAGAAGAATATCCCGGAAGGGCTCTGGATTAAGTGTGAGTCTTGCGGGGAGATTATTTACAGCAAGAAGATGGAGCAGTTGTTGTGGGTGTGTCCGAGCTGCGAGTTCCATTTTCGGATTTCCTCGGAAAAGTACATCAATCTCCTTCTTGACGGCGGGCGGCTGGAGGAGTTTGACACCCAGTTGACGTCGAAAGATCCGCTGAAGTTCAGGGATTCGAAAAAGTACCCGGATCGGATCAAGGCGGCGCAGCAGAAGACGGGTCGTTTGGAGGGTGTGATTTCCGGTATCGGGGAGATGGGGGGGATCGAGGTTTCGTTCGCGATCATGAATTTTGCCTTTATCGGTGGTTCGATGGGTTCGGTAGTGGGGGAGATGATTGCGCGGGCGATTGCGCGGGCGATTGAGCGGGAGATTCCGCTGGTGGTGGTGTCGTCCTCGGGCGGGGCCCGGATGCAGGAGGGGATTTTGTCGCTGATGCAGATGGCGAAAACGTCGGGGCTGCTTCAGCGGCTTCATGAGAAGCGTATTCCATATATTTCAATACTGACCAATCCGACTACGGCCGGGGTGATGGCCTCGTATGCGTCGCTGGGTGATGTGATCATTGCCGAGCCGAAGGCGCTTTTGGGGTTTGCCGGGCCGCGAGTTATTCAGCAGACTATCAAGCAGGAATTGCCGGAAGGGTTCCAGTCCTCGGAGTTTTTCAAGGATAAGGGTTTTTTGGACAAGATTGTTCATCGGAAGGACCTTCGCGATACCGTCATATCGCTGCTGAAGTTCATGTGGAGAAAGTGATGCGCAGGCATAGCTATTCGGCTGCCGAGCGGTTTTTACTTTCCCGTGAGTTTTTCGGTATGAAGCTCGGGCTGGAGAATATTACCGAGTTCCTGGAATCGATCGGTCGCCCGCAGGACAATTACAAGACGATTCATCTGGCCGGCACGAACGGCAAGGGTTCGTGCGCCAGCATGCTGGCCTCGGTTTTGCGCGAGCAGGGTTACAAGACGGGTCTGTTCACCTCGCCGCATTTGGTTTCGCTGCGGGAGCGGGTACGGGTAAACGGTCGGCTCATTCCGCAAAGGTCGCTGGTGTCGTTTGTGGACCGTCACCGGAAAGAACTCACGAGGCGGAAGTTGTCGTTTTTTGAGGTCGTGACGGCTATGGCGCTGGTGCATTTCAGCCGGGTGGGGGTGGACATTGCGGTGATCGAGACAGGGTTAGGGGGGCGCCTGGATGCCACGAATGTGTTGATACCGGAGTTGACGATGACGACGGATATCAGCCGGGACCATCTGGAGATCCTCGGGACGACAATTCAGAAGATAGCGTATGAAAAGGCCGGGATAGTGAAGCGGGAGGTGCCGCATCTGATCGCGATTCTGCCGGCGGCGGCAGAGCGGGTTATGGAGGATAAGTGCCGTAAGGTTGGGGCACCGCTGTACCGGTTGCGGCCGGCGGATTTTGTGGCGTCCGTGGAGAAGAACTCGCTGGATTTCCATGACAACGGCTGGTCATTGGCGCGAGTGAGGCCGGGATTGGCCGGACCGCATCAGTTGCGCAATGCAGCGCTGGTGCTCAAGGCGACGGCAATTCTGCGGGCGCGGGGGATGCGGATAAGCAAGCGGGCGATTCGTAAGGGAATGGCGGGGGTGCAATGGGCGGGGCGGTTCCAGGTGATTCGCAAGCGGGGCAAGCCAACGATCATATTCGATGTGGGGCATAATGTGGGTGGCGTGGAGACGTTTGTGCAGACGTTTCAGGCGCGGTATCCGGGACAGCGGGTGAAAATCCTGACGGGATTCGTGAAACGCAAGGAACACCAGAAGATGTTTGACCTGTTGTCGAAGATAGCGGACCGATATATGATTGTGCCGCTGGCGACGAAGCGATCTATGGATCTGGATGAGTTATGCGAAACGATTAACTGGAGGGGGGTGCCGATGCGGCGCTTTGGTTCTATGAGCAGCGGGTGGCGGCACCTGGAAAAAACGACGGGGCCGGATGAAGTGGTGGCGGTTCTGGGGTCGCACTATCTGGTTGGGGAGTTTTTTGAGAAGGTTGGTATTAAATGAGACGTAGCGATAAAAAGTCGCGACAGAAGATGACGGTACGGGGGAACAGTGTGAAGAAGGCGGCGGGAAAAAAGTCGGCCAAGCAAAAGCGGGAATCAACATCGGCTGGGGCGCCGACCACACCTGCCGAAGCGGTGAGCAGCAACGTGCTGAATAACGGGGCTGCTACGGAGGTCGAAGAGGATGCTGCCGAGAAGATCACCCGCTTAACCGAAACGAACCGTCAGCTCAAGCGCAAGATTTTCGATCTTTACACGATTTTTGAGATATCCCGGAATGTCAGTTCGGTGCTGAACTATCAGACGCTGCTTGATTCGTTTATCCTGACGTCGGTGGCGCAGGTGAGTGCGTCCAAGGGAGCGATCTTTCTTAAGGCGGACGGTCAGCCGGATAGGTTTACGATGGCGAAGAGCAAGGGGTCAGGCGAGTTTCCATCGGGGGATGCGTATTTCGAGGCCGACTCGAAGCTGGCCGAGTTCCTTTCGAAATTGAATCGGCCGGTGGTGACGACGGAGGTTGTTGACGGGTTGGCCTCGGATGACGAAGTGCGGATTTTGAAGCTTTTTGATCCGGGGCTGGTGGTGCCGTTGATTTACCAGAATCGGCTGACGGGGATGGTGCTTATCGGGGATAAGATGGGGGCGAAAGATTTCCGGCTGGATGATATCGAGTTCCTGTCGATTTTGGGCAATCAAATCTCGGTGGCGATTGAGAACGCGCGGTTGTTCGAGGCGGAGAAAGTGGCGACGCAGGAACTCCGGGCGGCGCAGCAGCAGCTGGTGCATACCGAGCGGGTGGCGGCCCTGGGGGAGATGTCGGCGCGGGTGGCGCATGAGATTAACAATCCGCTGGGGATTATTAAGAATTACCTGCTTTTGGTAAAACGGTCGGCCGGGGGGAATGTGCAGGCCGGGAACTACCTGGATATCGTAGGGCAGGAGATTGACCGGATTGCGCGGATCGTGCGGGAACTGCTTGATTTTCATCGTCCGGAGAAGGCGGAATTGTCCCCGATCAATGTTGTCAAGGTTGTCGAGGATGTGCTGGTGCTGATGGACCGTCAGTTTGACAAGTTGGGTATAGAGCTGGTGCGGCGTTTTTCGCGCAACCTGCCGCTGGTTCAGGGTTCGCCGGAGAATATCAAGCAGGTGGTGCTGAATGTCATCATTAATGCCTGTGACGCGATGACTGAGGGGGGGCGGCTGACCGTTGAGCTGGCAAATGATGACGGGAATGTCGCGATGAGATTCAGTGACACCGGGGAGGGGATCGAGCCGGATGTTATACCGCGCATCTTCGAGCCGTTTTTTACGACTAAGCCGGAGGGAAAAGGAACCGGGCTGGGACTGGCGGTCTGTTATGGGATAATAAAACGGCACAATGGGACGATAACGTATAAAAATACCGACGAGGGCGGCTGCTTTGAAATCACCTTACCTGCTGGAATCGAACGAGACAATAATGAAGAGTAAGGGCGAACGGATAATCATCATTGATGATGAGGAACGGATGTGTGACTCGTTGACGGCGCTGTTGACCGGCGACGGTTACGAGGTCGAGGCATTCCAGAGTTCGCCGGAGGCAGCTGAGGCGATCAACCGGAAAAAGGTAGACCTGGTGATTTCGGATATCAAAATGCCTGAGATGGACGGGATCGAGCTGCTGCGGCGGGTCAAAGAGATCGACTCTGATATTCCGGTGATATTGATGACCGGTTACGGTTCGCTGGATACGGCGATTGAGGCGGTGGCCAGCGGGGCGTATGACTATCTGCTGAAGCCGGTGGAGTTCTCGTATCTGGAGCTGGCGGTGAATCGGGCGTTGGAGAAACGTCGGTCGGACATCGCGCGGCTGCGGCTGCTGGAGGAGTTGAAGCTCTCCAATATGATTCTCAAGCGTCGGATGGATGATCTCAATGCGTTGTACGAGGCGGGGAAATCGATTGGGTCGACGGCAAATTTGAATGATTTGCTGCGGCAGATTGTAGTGTTGGCGTCGACCGTGACCGAGGCGCAGGTGGGGTCGATCATGCTGTTGGATGAGGCCGGTGAGTATTTGACGATTGAGGCTGCGATCGGGCTGGACAAAGAGATCATCGCCAAGACACGGCTGCCGATCGGGGAATCGATTGCCGGTACGGTTGCTCGGGATGGGGCGCCTTTGATAGTGACTGATGTTGAGGCGGATTCGCGATTCAAGCGGATAAACAAGGAGCGTTATGGAGCGGCCTCGCTTTTGTGCTGTCCGTTGATTATCAAAAATCGGGTGATCGGCGTCATTAATATGGCGAATAAGGCGGACGGTGAGTCGTTCACGGAGAATGATCTTCGGTTGCTGACAACATTTGCCTCGCAGGCCGCAGTGGCTGTGGATGACGCTAACCAGTTTGAGAAGAACCGTCGTCGGCTGGTGGAATTCGAGATCCTGCATGAGATCAATCGGGAGTTGACGAGTATCGAGACGATGAATGAGTTTCGGGCGATGCTGGTGGAGAAGCTCAATCGGTTGTTTCCGATAGATTATTCGCTCTGGATGAACTGGGATGCGCCGACGAAGATGCTGACGGCGCAGGGCATATCGGGGTCGGCGGATATACCGCAGACCGAAAGCGGCGGCGTGGATCTTCGGAAGGTAAAGCGCGAGGAGATTACGTTTGGGCCACTTGAGCTGGAAGAGTTTGACCGAGAGAACATTCCGGCGTTGTCGGAGTTGATTGCGAATGAGGTGAAGGGACGGGAGGCGTTTCCACAGCCGGAAATGGCCGTGATGGCGATACCGATCGAGCGGAAGGGGCAGTTGGCGCATATTTTCTATATCGGGGCGCGGGGTGCGAAGCGGTATTCGATGGATGATATCTCGCTGGCGCGGCTGGTGGTTTCGCAGGCGGCGTTGTTGTTTGAGCGGGAGCAGTCGCTGCTGAATGCGACGCGGCTGCTGACGATGGGGAATATGATCAGTGAGATTTCCCATGATTTGCGCCGGCCGTTAACGTCGATCAAGGGCAGCCTGCAGGTGTTGGCAATGAAGCACAAGGAGATTGCCAAAGATTCCGAGTTGTTGAAAACGGCGGAAGAGGAAGTACACCGGATGAACGAGCTGGTGCGGGAGCTGGTGGATTTCTCCAATCCGAATAAATACCAGACGGAGAAGGTTGATCTGCGCAAGGTGATTTCACGGGCAGCGGACCTTATCGGGCCGGATCTGCGGAAGAAGAAGGTAGAGTTTTCCTCGGAGTTCGACGATGCCGATTGGGAGCTAATCGTCAATAAGAACCAGATATTGGAGACGGTCCTGAATTTGTTCATGAATTCGATGGATGCGATGGGCGAGGGCGGGGCGTTGAAAGTTCACGGGATGGTCGAGAAGCCGGAACATCGGAAGGATGAATATCTTGCGGTGAAAGTTATCGATACGGGCTGCGGGATCAAGAAAGAGGACATGTCGCGGATTTTCGATCGGTACTATACGAGTAAGGAAACGGGAACAGGGCTTGGGCTAGCTGTGGTAGAGCGGATAATTTCGGCGCACAACGGAACGTTCCATGTTGAATCGGAGGCGGGGAAGGGGACGACGTTCACGCTCTATTTTCCGTATCAGCATTAGTTTGCGCGGTGCATGAGTTTGCCCAAAAGGCGCAAAAATGTTGTCGCGTTACCTTGATTTCTTTTGCAAGTTGCCGATACTTGGTGCATAGGATAGGAATAATAGTATGGCTAAACAGAAAACGAAAATCCTTGTAATAGATGACGATCCGAAAGTCGCCTGGCTGTTGTCGGAGGGTCTGGGGTCGAAATTTGAGTTTGTCTCGGCGCGTGACGGCAGTGAAGGGCTGCAGATGGTTTCAACCGAGAAACCGGATTTGATTCTGCTGGATATCAAGATGCCCGGGATGACCGGTATCGAGGTGCTGGAGAAGCTCAACAAGCTGGAGACGCGGCCGGATGTGATTATGGTGTCCGGTCACGGCGACACTGAATATGTGGTGGATTCGATCAAGCTGGGGGCGGCGGAATTTGTGAACAAGCCGTTTGATGTCCAGGAGATCGAAATCCATATCAACGGTGTGCTGGAGCGTCGCAATCTCAAGCGGGAGGTCAATGAGCTCAAGACGGAGCTTCAGTCTCAAAGTGCGTATGCGGGGTTCATTGGTGATTCCGACGCGATGGTGAAGGTGAAGGAGATTATTGAGCAGGTGGCTGATTCGGAGCTTACGGTGCTGATTCGGGGCGAGTCGGGCACCGGCAAGGAGATTGCGGCCCGGTCGCTGCACCAGTTGTCTTCGCGCAAGGATCGTCCGTTTATCAAGGTGAACTGTGCTGCCATTCCGCGGGACCTGTTGGAGGCGGAGCTGTTCGGGTATGAGAAGGGGGCGTTTACGGGGGCGCATAAGACCAAGCAGGGGCGTTTTGAGATTGCGCACAAAGGGACGATTTTTCTTGACGAAATCGGTGATATGCCGATGGAGCTTCAGTCGAAGCTGCTTCAGGTGTTGGAGCAGCAGGAATTTGTTCGGGTCGGCGGGATTACGTCAATTCATGTTGATGTG
Organism: uncultured Ignavibacteriales bacterium; assembly: GCA_964612145.1. GTDB lineage: Bacteria > Zixibacteria > MSB-5A5 > GN15 > FEB-12 > JAGNLV01. Next base: position 74,585 of record CAZTBP010000003.1, read on the forward strand.
CGGATAGTTTGTGCGACGAATCGGAATCTCGAGGAAGCGATTCATGAAAAGACCTTCCGTGACGATTTATTCTATCGTTTGAATGAGATTACGCTGTTTTTGCCGCCGTTGCGGGAGCGGCCGAGCGATACGCCGCTTCTGGTTGATCATTTTCTGGAAAAGTATAATAAGTTGTATTCGAAGCAATTTGAGAGTTTGTCGTCGGAGACAATCGACAAGCTGATTCATTTTGCCTGGCCGGGTAATGTTCGCCAGTTGGAGAATATGATCAAGCAGGTAGTGGTGCGGGGCGACGAGTCGATCATTCTGGATCTGATAAATTCGGCGTCGGCGACCGCGAAGCGGCTGACAACTTCATCGGGGGGCGGCTCCTCATCGGCGGCCCATGAGCCGGAGGAAGTTCTTGATACGTATTCGCTTAAGGAGCGAGTAGGGCGCAGGGTGGCACAGGAAGAGAAGCGGTTGATTTCGGAAGTGTTGAACAAGACGAACTGGAATCGCCGTAAGGCTGCCGAGATGCTCGAGATCAGTTACCGTTCGCTGCTATACAAGATCAAGGACTATAATCTCAACGCTGCGAAGTAGATTCTCCCTGTTTCAGGGGTGTTTTCACTGCAAAGCAAGACTGATAATGTGCAGATAGCTGCATAGATGGTGGGTTGTATTCGCAGGTTTTGGCGGATTGTTTGTGAGCGGGTGTCTGCTTTAACAGGCTGATTCATAGTGTTTTATGATTTCGCGCGCTTTTTATCAGGCGTTTGCTTCGGAAATGTTTTCCGGATATGGGGTGTGGTTTCGTTGATGGAACGAATATTGCTGTAGTATTCTTGGACAATCACAACGCAACGCTGGTGCAACAGACAGGATAAAAAGTCCATCTCATGGAAGATTACAATTTCTTTTCGCAGGTTGATCTTGAGTTAAAGCGAGCCGAGCGCTACAGTGTATTTGTGTCACTGGTGGTGCTTGATTTTTCGTTTTTGCAGGAGTATTCAGGACCGGATACGGCGGCTATTATGAGTCGGTTGTTTGCCTCGGCTCGTCGGAATGTTCGTGAGGTTGATATTCTGTCGATGACCGACGAGTCGAAGATTGTGTTGTTGATGCCGGAAACGCCCCGCCAGGGAGCCGAGATAGCCGGGCGGCGCATTCGCGAGTTGCTTCGGGATCGGCTGTCGGCTGAGAGTGGAGAGTTGGCTGACCACGTGATTCCGATGGAAATGGCATCGTATCCGGATGCTGCGGGAGCGCGTACTATCAGGGATTTCCTTCGGGAGTACTCTGAGAGTCATCGAAATTGACCCCCCTGCCTTTTTGCATAATACCTCCCATGAAGATCGCCCACTCCCCTCGGGCGATCTTCTCTTTTTGTTTTTTGGGGGCACGTTGGCAGCGGATAAATAAGGCTGAAAATGACTTGTATGTCGTTGGGGCGCAACAGGTTTTAGTTGCGTGCGGGTGAGGTTGGGGTATTTTTAGAATATATCCGCATCAACGTCAACCTTACTTTTGGGGAGATTCCCATAAAGAAGCTGTTCCCTCTTGTGTTGTCAGTTGTGGCTTTGCTGTTGCTGTTTGGCTGCAGTGAGACACCGCCGACCAAGTCCAGTCTCGACTATGCGTCGTATGAGCTGGTCGAACGTCCTGAGTTCGTGGAAACGCGACCGCCTGAGGTAGTGGCCGAGTACATTTTGACTCAGTCTGATGTTCCGAGTAATGTGCTTTACAAGGGGGGGCCGGCGGAGGCGAGTACGGAGTGGATGAGGGGAGAATAGGCTATTTTCCATCGGCCGGCTTCTTTTTGCAGAGTCTCGTACATCATGTAGTAATGCCATTCTCTGCGTTCTTTCATTGACACAATCATGGAGAGCATGAGTTCGTTGTCGCCGGTACAGACGATTTCAACGATTCGTTCGAATCTGATTTCGGTCGGGCCGAGGGGGCTGCAGAACAGGAGTTCCATAATCCATTGAAAGAAATCTCCGGCAGGAGCGGTGCGCATATCCGGTGAGTCTTCCCAGGTATTTAGATTGACTACACGGAAGGCACGTTTCTGCGGAATTTCACCGTTGACTATTCGCGGGGCGAATTCTTCAAACGTGCGGAGGCCTTCAGCGGAAAGCAATTCCGCCAGTTCATAGTAGTTCTGGTTGCGATGGGCGGCGATGGTGTCTTTCATCAGGGCGATCAGCTCGGTGGTGTCCGGGGAGCAGTCACCGAGTGTCATCAGATTTGTCAGGACGGTTTCGAGGATGTCGGTGAACTCGCGACGCAGTTCCGGTAAGAGGTCCAGTTGGTTTTTGAGGTCGGCAAAGGTGACTTTTTTGTAGTCGGCCAGGGCTTTGGCGGTATCGCCCCGGCAATGGTAGAGCCAGCCTCTGCTGTCGTAGGCATCGAGCATATCGGGATTGAGGCTGAGGGCGTGATTGAGGTCGGCTATCGCGGTGTCGATATCGTTGTTGATTTCATGGAGGAAGGCCCGTGCAATGTACGATTTGGCCCTGTGAGGATTTAGGCTGATGGCGCTGTCGATGTCATGCCGGGCCAGGTCAAAGTCTCCGAGGCCGATCCGGACGACGCATCGATAGTGATAATTGACGGCTCGGCGGGGGTGACGGCGGATTTCGTCGTCGAGAATCTCCTGAGCTTTGCCGTAGTGACCAAACGTGATGTAGAGGACGGCATCGCGGGTCTTGCCACCGACATCGTTAAGGTCCTCGATCAATTTGAAGTTATGGAGAATAGTCCGGGCGCCAAACCAGGAGAAGGTGGTGGCCGCTTCCTTCTTTTTTGCTACATGTTTGAGGTCATCGCGGGCCCGCTTTAAATCGCCGGCTTCAACTGCTTCGAGGCTGCGGGCGTAGTAGGCCTTGAGAAAGTCGTCATCGAGTTCGATAGCGGAGTCGAGGGCGGCGATGGCGTCGTGGTGGCGGTCAATGGCGGCGTACAGCAGGCCGAGGGTATAGTAGCCTAAAGGCGCGAGTTCTTCAAAGCGTTGAACCACTTTCAACTGATTGACGGCGAGATCGTGTTCCTCCATGTTCCACAGGAGGACAGCTCGGTTGATCATAGCCTGGCCGTAGTCGGGCCGGAGTTCGAGGGCGTGGTCGAAGTCGGCCAGGGCGAGGTTGTGGTTGCCGAGGCGGAAATGGATAATGCCTCGGCTGACGAGGACGTGTGGCTGATCCGGGGAGACCGTGAGCGCTTCAGTAAAGAGCGCTCGGGCTTGATGAAGATCGTCGGTCGTGGCAGCAGCGGCGCCGGCGATGAACATGGCGTTGGGGTTGTCCGGGTGTCGAGCGAGCAGGGACGAAGCATATTTGGGAGCCATGCCGGGGATGCCGAACCAGGGTTCGTAGGCAGTCATCAGAAAAACCGGTGCTTCTTTGTGGTCGAGGGCCAGCATTGCCTGTTCGGCGAGGAAGCGTCGCACGGGGTCCAGCAGTTGTCCATCGCGATACATGAGCTTGAGAACTTCTTCCCAGTTGCCTTCGAGGACGGCGTTTTCAGTATAAACGTCGATGGTGGTGGCGGTGGCCGGGAGCAAAGTTATGCCGAGTCCGGCAATCAGCAAGTACAGGCTTACCAGTCGAATAGAGTGGAGTGGCGATCTGGTCCGCATGCGATTTCTCCCACGGGATTGGATGTCGCTCGGTTGTTCTGTCTCGGTGGTATTATAGTACATTCGGGAGATTTTTCAAAGGAAAGGGGAGAGACTGCTTCGTCGGCCCGCCTCGCAGTTCTTTTAGTCTTTGTTAGATGTCGAAGGTGATTGTGGGTGAGAGCCCCACGCACCTGAGGGTGCGTGGGCTACGTCCGGCCGCAGGGGTGTTGATCCAGTCTGGAAGAGCCAACCCACGCACCTAAGGGTGCGTGGGCTACTGGCGGAACTACAAGAGGGCTTCGCCCTTGTCAAGGCTACTTTTCGCGGGGGATTACCAGCCCATGATCTGTTCGAGGTTGCGGTTGATTTTTTCCACGCGGTCCTGGTAGTCGGACTTCTTCGCTTTTTCCCGGTCGATGACGTCGGCGGGCGCGTTGGCGAGGAAGTCGGCGTTGGCCAGTTTTTTGGAGACTTTCTCGAGTTGATTGGCGAGGTTTTGCAGTTCTTTTTCGAGGCGCTGCTTTTCAACCTCGAGATCGATCAGGCCCTCGAGCGGGACAAATATTTCCGCACCGGAGATGACGGCCGAGGCCGAGGGGCTCGGCTTTTTGATGTCGGTGCCGGTGTGGAGATTCTCGACACGGGCCAGGGAGCGGAAGTACTGGATATGGTTCTGGAGGAGTTCTCCGAATTCGTTGTTGTCGACACGCACGTACAGATCGGATTTTTTGCCGGGCGGGACGTTGAGTTCGGCCCGCACCGAGCGGACAGCGGTAACGACGGCCTGGATCTGTTCGAGGCTGCTTTCGAGTTCGTCGTCAATGTACTTGTCGTCGGTGGTCGGCCAGGGGCCGAACTGGATGGTTTCTTTGTCGTCGAGTTCGCGGCCGGTCAGGTCGAGGTAGATTTTCTCGGTCACGAAGGGGACGAACGGGTGCAGGAGGCGGAGGATCCGGTAGAGCACATAGGTGGCAACGTTCAGGGAGCCTTCGCGGACGGGCTGATCCGGTTTGTCGGGTTTGATCAGCTCGATATACCACGAGCAGTAGTCATTCCAGACGAAGTTGTAAAGGGTCTTGGTCGCGGTGGAAAGGCGGTACTCGGCGAAGGCTTTATCGACGGCTTTGATAGTCCGTTCCATGCGGGAGAGGATCCAGCGGTCGAAAATAACGAGATCGGAATCATCGATAGTGTCAAGGACCGGTTTGCGGTCGTCGAGGCGCATCTGTACGAAGCGGGAGACCTGCACGAGCTTGTTGACGAAGTTGCGGCCGACCTCGAAAGTGTTTTTGCTGATCCATGGGTCCTGGCCGTCGGGGGTGGCAAGCGTCAGCGAGATGCGCAGGGAGTCGGTGCCGTACTTTTCGATGATGTCGAGCGGGTCGATACCGTTGCCTAGTGATTTGGACATTTTGACGCCGTTGGCATCGCGGACGGTGCCGTGGATGTACACATCGGAGAACGGAAGTTCACCGACAAATTCGTAGCCGGCCATGACCATTCGGGCGACCCAGAGGAAGATGATTTCACTGGCGGTAGAGAGGACTTTGGTCGGGTAGAACTTCTCGAGTTCAGGGGTTTTCTCCGGCCAGCCCATGGTCGAGAAGGGCCAGAGCCAGGAGGAGAACCAAGTATCCAGCACGTCTTCGTCCTGGACGAGGTCCTCGGCCTTGTAGCCGTCGGGGAGGTCTTTCTGTTCGGGGCGCTCGGTGGAGATGAACATGGTGCCGTCCTCGGCATACCAGACGGGGATGCGGTGGCCCCACCAGAGCTGGCGCGAGATACACCAGTCGCGGATGTTTTCCATCCAGTGGAGGTAGGTTTTGGACCAGTAGTCGGGGTGGAAGCGGAGTTTGCCGGATTTGACGGCTTCGATAGCCGGCCGGGCGAGTTCATCCATTTTCACGAACCACTGCTCGGAGAGGTAGGGTTCGATGACGTTGTGGCAGCGGTAGCAGGTGCCGGCGGCGAGTTTGTATTTTTCGGTCTTTTCGAGGTGGCCTTTTTTCTTGAGTTCCTCGACGAGTTGTTTCCGGGCGTCGTAGCGGTCGAGGTTTTTGAATTTGCCGGCGTTCTCGTTGAGGGAGCCGTCGGTGTTGAGGATATTGATTTCCTCGAGGTCATGTCGTTTGCCGATTTCAAAGTCGTTGGGATCGTGGGCGGGGGTGACTTTGACGACGCCTGTTCCGAATTCGGGGTCGACGTAGCTGTCGGCGACGACCTTGATTTCGCGTTCGAGGATCGGCAGGATGATGGTTTTGCCGACGAATTTCTTGAAGCGGGTGTCCTTGGGGTTGACGGCCAGGGCGGTGTCACCGAGCATTGTCTCGGGCCGGGTGGTGGCCACTGTCAGGAATTCATCGGAGCCCTTGAGCTTGTATTTGATGTACCAGAGGTTGCTGTCGAAGTCTTCGTGTTCGACCTCGTCGTCGGACAGCGAGGTCTGGCAGGAGGGGCACCAGTTCACGATGCGGTGGCCGCGGTAGATCCAGCCTTTTTCGTAGAGCTGTTTGAAGACCTCGGCGACGGCGTTGGAGAGGGTGGGGTCGAGGGTGAAGCGGGTGCGCGACCAGTCGCAGCTGCAGCCGATTTTGGCGAGCTGGTTGAGGATTTTTTCTTTGTTGTTCCGGGCCCATTGATGGGTTCGTTCGAGGAATTTTTCGCGGCCCATTTCGCGGCGGGTGGTACCATCCTGGGCGATTTTCTTTTCGACGATCACCTGGGTGGCGATTCCGGCGTGGTCGGCGCCCGGGATCCAGACAGACTCGTATCCCCGCATGCGGTGGAGCCGGATGAGGATGTCCTGGATCGTGTTGTTGAGGGCGTGGCCGAGGTGGAGGACATCGGTGACATTCGGCGGCGGGATGACGATGGTATAGGGCTCTTTGTCCGAGTTAGGGTCGCCGGTGAAGACGTTCATGTCCAGCCATTTCTGGTACAGGCGTTCCTCGACCTCTTTGGGGGAGTAGGCGGCCGACTTGTCGGTATTTTTTTGCTTTTCCTTGCTCATATTCTGGTCGTTCCGTATATTCGCCGACCGGGCTGACCGGTCGGTAAGCTGTCAGGTTTAAGCTTCCAAGTATAGGGGCGGCCTGCGGCTTTGTCAAGGCGACATCCGGGGCCCGCAAAACTGCTTCATTACGTGATCACAATGGATATCGACAATTATGCCGGACATTAAAGAGCAAGTTCTGAATCCTGATTTGCCGCCGTTTGAGCGGCTGGTGAAGCTGATGGCGGTGCTGCGATCACCGGGGGGGTGTGCCTGGGATCGCAAGCAGACGCACCAGAGCCTGTTGCCGTACCTTATAGAGGAGGCGTATGAGGTGGTGGAAGCGGTTGAGTCGGGTCATGATGGTGATTTGCGTGAGGAGTTGGGGGATTTGATGGTTCAGGCGGTGTTTCATGCCCAGTTGGCGGCCGAGGAGGGGCGGTTTACGATTGATGATTCGATTGAGCAGGTAGTGCAGAAGTTAATTGCGCGGCATCCGCATGTTTTCGGGGACAAGAAAGACCTTACGCCGCAGGAGGTTCGGGATCAGTGGGAGCAGATTAAGGTTGATTCGGGGGAGAAGAAATATGTGTTGTCGGGGGTGCCGAAGTCGATGCCGGCGTTGAACATGGCGTTTCGGGTGGGGGAGAAGGCCGGCGGGGCAGGGTTTGACTGGGAGAAGCCGGAGGATGTGCTGGCCAAGCTGGAGGAGGAGATCGCCGAGATTCGGGAGAGTCTGGCGGCGGGTGATGCCGACGGGGTGGCGGAGGAGATCGGTGATTTGCTTTTCGCGACGGCTTCGTTGGCCCGTAAGGTCGATGTTGATCCGGAGCATGCGTTGAAGAAGGGGCTGGCGAAGTTTATTGAGCGGTTTCATCGTCTGGAGGATCGGGTGAACGAGTCGGGTCGGCGGTTTGGGGCGTATACGCTGGCGGAGCTGGAGGAGATCTGGCAGTCGGTGAAGTAGGGGACGGATCTGATTGGGGATTTTCGGGGCTATCTTCTCGTAAAATTTCATAAATCGTAACGCCTTTGTATGCATACGTTTACAGCGACAACGAGAGGTGCGTGATATGGGCCGAAATTAGCTAGTTTTTTTAGTTGTTTTGGTTTGTGCCTAAAAGTACAATTTGCTCGATCAAAGGCGAAGTGCCTTTTGCAGCGAAGTGTTACGATAACGTTGGATGGAAATAGATAAGACGGATGGACCTGTCACGAGGGAACATGTGGAAGCCCTTCGATTGGGAAGGGATTTAGAGGAGGCTTGCCTATGGTTTGAGGACTGGAGAAACGCGAGGGTAGAAGCCGAATCAGGGGTTATCTATTCTTGGTAACAACAACAAGTTAGAGAAGAGACATCACAACCTGATCAGGAAAAGCAAAACACTAAGGATAAATAACGATGAAGAAACTGATAATTTTTGCCATGCTGGGGCTGTTCGTGCTGAGCACAGGCGCTCTTGCCACCGATACCCGCGTGAAGACGATGGGCGAGAACAACAATGTCCTTTTAGACGAAGCGAATATCTGGCTGTATCCGAGCCGTATTAATGACTACCCGAATCTGGCGGTTGGTGAATTCGGTCATGATGCGTACACCGGTGCGTTCAATAATGATTTCACCCGTTTTGGTATTCATTTCAAGCTGGGTCGTGACAATCCGTGGATTCTGGGCGGTTATTTTGATGACGGCCCGGCGGTCAATCCGATGGACCTGTTTGGCAGCAACCTGGTGCCGTTTGATATGGCCTTGATGGACAACCGTCGGATCAACTTGTTCTACGGCCGTGGTCTTGGTGACTTGAATTTCGGTATGCGTCTTGGCCTGCTGCACAGCAGCCAGTCCACCGATGAGACGACTGATGAGTCCAAGGAGTCGTTTGGTTTTTATGACTTTGATTTTGGTCTGACTGCTGACGATGGTTCGTGGGATATCGCCGCGAATCTGGGCTTTGGTTCGTTCACAGACGAGGATGCCACCGGTGTGGCCGAAAACGAAGCCGACGGTCTGTTTGATCTGAGTGTTGCGGGCCGTATGTTCTATCAGGTCAACCCGAATTACACGCTGGTGCCGCATGCGGGTATTATGTACTCGAAGCGCGGCTTGAAGAACTTCGATGACGACGGTAACGTAGACAACGAGGACTTTTCGTTCAGCAACAAGCACACCATGTTTGACCTCGGCCTGGGTGTCAACTACACACCGGCGACGAATGTGCTGGCGGTTGTTGATTTTGGTGTTGCCTACAGCAAGCTGAAATCCGAGCGTGACACGACCGACACGTATGATGGCGGTCTGGCCAGCCCGGCCGGTGAGGAGACGTTCACGACGATCGTCTTGCCGTATTTCAAGATCGGTCTGGACGCCGACATCTTCAAGTGGCTCGATGTCCGGATGGGCGCGGTTTCTTTCTGGAATCGTGAGACCGACGAGTTTGAGCAGCTGGCTCCGGCATTGAGCCAGAAGGACAAGGCCAACTATGCGAACAACGAGACCTACCTTGGTTTTGGTTTCCATTGGGGTCGGTTCCATGTTGACACGTACACCGATCCGGAACTGTTCCTGGAAGGCTTCAACTTCATCTCCGGTGGGAATGAAGACATGAACTTCCAAATCTCGGCTGTGTACGAGATGATGTAATGTAAGGATAACCTCTTTGATTGGGGCCCGTCCGTGGATGCGGACGGGCCTTTTTTTGGTTCATCCGGGAATATCGGGGAGTCAGTAGTGACAACGGCAGCGCGGTGATATCTTGGTGGTATCTAAGACACTAAGAATCACCGGAGGCTGCCGGTGTCTGATTTGGAAGGTAAGGAGATTCTGTGGGGTTGGGAAGGGTATCAGGTGAAGAAAGTTGAGCGGGTGAGCCAGGGAGGCAGGTGTCAGGGCGGGGGGCTGAGGCCGTGACGCATGTCATGCCGTCACGCACCTAAGGGGGCGTAAGCTACTCACCCAGCCAGTTGTCCAGGAGGCGGTAATTTAAGGTGCGGAGGGTGTCGGCGACGTCCGTGAAGTCGGCGACGATCTTTTCTTTGATCAGGTTGGCGTCGGTGAGTTCGGTGGCGTAGGTGTCGCACCATTTGGGGACGTCGTTTAGGCGGGCCTCAAGGTGGAACTGGAGGCCGACCTGGCGGTCCTTGCGGTAAGCCTGGTGTTTCCATGCTTTGGTGGAGGCGAGGTGGGCGCCGCCGAAGGGGGTGCGGAAGGTGTCGTGGTGCCAGTGGAAGACGGGGAACTCGTCAGGGAAGCCGTCGAAGATCGGGTCGGATTTGCCGTCGTCGGTGAGTTTAGCGGTATAGGTGCCGATCTCGTGGGCTTTGTTTTGTTCGACGCGGGCACCGAGGATGGCGGCCATGATCTGTGCGCCGAAGCAGAGGCCGAGACAGGGGCGATTTTCGCGGACGAGTCTGGTCAGCCAGGTGTGCAGGTTCTTCAGGTAGTCGAGCTCGTAGTATTTGACGGCGGTGTGAGGGCAGCCGAGGCAGATGGCAGCCTCGATGTCGTCGTGGGCGGGGAGAGCCTGGTGCCTGTAGGTGTGGACGACGGTGTAGCCGAGGGCACGCTCGGTCAGCCAGTCGAGGATGGTGCCGGCGGATTCGACGGGGTGATTCTGGATGATCAGGATCGGTTTTTGGGGCATGACGTAAGGTCTGCTTCCGGTTAGTCGCCGATCAGTCCCTGCACGAAGCGAGGGAGGCCGAAGGCGCTTTTGTGGGTGCTGTCGCTGTAGTACTTTGTTTCGAGATTCAGTTTATCATAGCGATCCTGCAGGAAGCCGTCGATCGGGTCGTGCTTTTTGCTGCAGAAAGCAAAAGACCAGAAGCCCGAGGGGTAGATCGGCATGAAGCAGGTGTACATGCGGACGACGGGGAATATCTGGCGGAGGTTCGCGTACATCATGCGGACGGTGTCCTGGTTGTAATAGGGGGATTCGGACTGGGCGACCATGATGCCGTCGTCGTTGAGCTTGTTGAAGACTTGGCGGTGGAAGGACTTCTGGAACAGGTCGGCGGCGGGTCCGACGGGGTCGGAGAGGTCGAGCAGGACGATATCGTATGTGGTGTCGCTGTTTTCGATGTGTAGCTTGCCATCTTCGAAGACGAGGTTGGCGCGCGGGTCTTTGGTCCCTTCGGTCAGGTAGGGGAAGTGCTTTTTTGATATCTCGACGACCATTTTATCGATCTCGCACATGGTGCACTGCTCGACCTCGGGGTGCTTGAGGACCTCGGTGAGGCAGCCGCAGTCGCCGCCGCCGATGATGAGGACCTGTTTGGGGTCGGGGTGGACGAACAGGGGGGTGTGGGCGAGCATTTCGTTGTAGGAGTTGAAGTCCTTATCGCAGACCATGAGGGAGCCGTACAGGACGAGCATTTTGCCGAAGTCGCGGGTGTCGAGGACGTCAATGCGCTGGAAGTCGGACTGGTGCGACTCGATGATGCGGTCGACCTTGACGGAGAGGCCGGAGAGGCCGTCGTGCAGTTCGCTGTACCAGACATTCCAGAGGTCCTGCATGCCTTCTTCGTGAATGTAAACGTCTTTGATTTTGGGCTTGTTCTCCATGTCCCCTGAGTCTCCCATAGTAACGGTTAGTCGATTACGGTATACTCGGGCCGGTTGAGGCCGTTGAAGCTTGAGCCGGAGACCGAGCAGTAGGCGCCGGTGGCAGTGAAGACGATACGGTCGCCGACGTTGTGTTCAGGTATCATGAGGCCGTCGTACATGACGTCGAAGGAATCGCAGGTTGGTCCGGCGAGGACGGAGAGCTGCTGTTCGCCGTTTTTGTTGGTCACGACGGGGTACTGGCAGTGGTCGAAGACGATGCCGGAGAAGGAGGAATAGAGGCCGTCGTCGAGATAGTACCAGATCTTGCCGTCGCGGTAGGATTTACCGACGACCGAGGTCACGAGAGTGACCGGAGAGGCGGCGATGAACCGTCCGGGCTCGCTGACAATGTTTACGCCGGGGCGGATGTGCCGGTCGAGGGTCTCTGCGATGGGTCGGCAGAATTCGTCGATAGCCGGGACCGGCTCAACGTATTCGACCGGGAAGCCGCCGCCGATGTCGAGGATGCGGGTGTCGAAGCCTTCGAGGTCGAGGGCGTTGATAAGCTCGTGGGCGGTTTCGATGGCGCTAATATAGTTGTCAGCGTAGATGCACTGGGATCCGACGTGGAAGCAGAGGCCGTAGAATTCGTGGCCGGTCTCGCGGATGAGGCGGGCCAGCGGCAGGACTTCGTCGGCGGTACAGCCGAATTTGTACTGCAGGTTGACCACGGCGGTGGTGTTCACGGCGGTTCGGAAGCGTATGAGGACTTTAAGTTTCTTGTCGGTATAGCGGTCGAACTTGGCGATTTCGGCCGGGTTGTCGACGACGAAGATCTCGACACCTTTTTCGACGGCCTTATCGAACTCCCGGATCGACTTGATCGGGTGGGAGTGGATGAGGGTGGCCGGGTCAATGGCGGTTTTGGAGAGTACGAGGTCGATTTCGTTGGCCGAGCAGACGTCAAAGCTTCCGCCCTGACCAAATACTTCCTCGATGAAGACGGGGTGGTTGTTCGGTTTGACGGCGTAGTGAATGTTCACCCGCGGGAGGGCCACTTTGAGGGCTCGGAAATTGTGGACGACGGCGGACCGTGAGAGCAAAAACGAGGGTGTTGGCACGGTCGTTCCGGCGAGCAGGTCACGCAGGAGACCGTTGTCGTGCCCGGTGGCGCGGGCGCGTTGCTCCATGACGGAGAGATCAACACACGGGGTCATCGTATTACCTCGTTTAGCCCATTGCGGCAGCGTTGAGGCGCTGCTGGAGGGCGGGTTTGTGGTCGATGATTTCGTCGGCACTGGAGGGCATGCCGCGGTTGATTTCAGAGACCTGGACGTCTTTGGACTCAAGTCCCTTTTTGACGTGTTCCATGGCGAGATACGGATCGACCGAGGTGCCGCAGGTGAAGAAATCGACGGCGGCATAGCCGTATTCGGGCCACGTATGGATCGAGATGTGGGATTCGGCAATCACCACAACGCCGGAGATACCTTGAGGATTGTACCGGTGAAACACCGATCGCACTTTGGTTGCGCCGGAGCGGCGCACGGCCTCGTCGAGGCATTCTTCGAGGAACGCCTGATCATTGAGTTTGGCCGGGTTGCACTCGCAGAGTTCAACGACCAGATGGCGACCCAGTATTTTCATTCTCCTTCTCCTTTCTCGGGCCGTGGCCCGATCCTGCTACATTTGCGGCGGTGTTGTGACCCACAGCAGTTTGGCTGTCCGTTCGCCGGCGTTTCCAATCTGATGTCTCTGGTCGGATTTAAAGTAAAAGCAGTGCTCTTTGGGCACTTTGAATGTTTTTCCATCGATTCTCAGCGATATTGAGCCGCTGAGGACAAAGCCGAACTGCTCTCCGGGCATGGGGTCGCACGGGTCAAGGTGTTGGCCGGGGCCGAGTTCGAGCATGATCGGGTCCATGAGATTGTTGGTTGATCCGGGCATAAGCAGCTCGAATTTGTCGGCGCCTCGGTTTTCGACCAGCACGCGCTCGCCGGGGCGGAAAACGACCTTGCGGCTCTGGGCATCGGAGAAGAACTCGGCGAGTGTAACTCCAAGTACCTCAAGGATATCAGCCAGATACTCGAGGTTGATCGAACTCTGATCGTTCTCGATTTGGCTGATAAAGCCCCTCGTGAGCTGGGCACGGTCGGCCAGTTCGGCCTGGGTGAGGTCGGAGGCCTTCCGGAGCGACTTGATTTTTTCGCCGATTCGAACCTTCATGGTTTCCTTGTTTTTCTTCCTACTTGCGTGTTCAGTAAACTGTACACGTTGCGTTAATAAAGCGGACAGAAGATACAATGTACAGGCGTTTTGTCAAGGGGTTTTTTGGGCGGAGGGGCTTATAATTTCATATTTTTTTTAACAGCGCCGAACTTGACGTCTGTTACGATTTTGACGTATCTTGTCGGGGTCCGGACTAACCGCTGAATTTGCTAAACAAACCAGAGACGAACTTTATTTCATCAGGAGGCGTGCTATGGCTAAAATGATAGTTGTGGCCGTGATTTTCCTCCTGGCAGCCACGATGGCGAGTGCGCAGGGCGTATCGCTTGGGTTCGGTGTGTCAGGCGGGTTGAATATCCCGGTGGCCCAGGATGACCAGGGGCAGGGGACGAATTTTGGTATTCGCGGCATCGTTCGGCCGCTGAATTTGTTGTCTTTTGAGGCGAATCTTAACTTCGCCAAGTATGGTGATCCGGATATTGACGTGGCCGGTGTCACCAATGACCTTGAGGGATCATCGTTGACCAGCTACGGTGTTGATGCTGTTCTGGGCGGTGGCCCAGGTAGAGGTATCAAGCCGTTTTTCCTGGCGGGTATCGGTTTTTTCAAGGCGACACGCGACCAGACGGAGGTTTTTGAGAAGCAGGATACCGAGTTTGGTTATTCGGCCGGGCTTGGTATCGGGTTCGGGTTGACGCCGTACCTGGCGCTGGATGTTCGCGGGCGGGCCAATATTGTGCCGGTGGAGGGCAGCAGTTCGCGCAAGTCGGTGTTTGCGCTGGTTGGCTTAAACTACTATCTGGGTCAGAAGTAAGGAGAGGTTATCATGAAAACGATTCGCACAGGATTCTCCGCGGCTGCCCTGTTAGCTGTTTTGCTTCTGGTCGGCGGCTGTCTTGTTTCGGCGACGATTATCTTCGTTGATGATTTCGCGTTTACCGCACAGAATTCAAATTTGTATTTTTACGCTGTGGACATAACTGACGACGATGACTGGAAAGACTATAAGGATAATATCGACGAAGTCGATATGGTCGGTTTCGAAGCGTACATAACGAACAATGAGGCGTCTGCGGTAACGTTCCAGGTCTATATTGATCCGTATGGGGAGCCGATTATCACCGATGCGGCCAATCTGGATGCCAATGCCACCATTGTACTGGACAATTTCACGCTTCCGGCAGGTCCCGGGGTGCAGACGCACCTGACGTACGGCAATTCGTTTCAGTACCTGAAGAATGTGGAGACTCTGAAAACGCTGACGGAAGAGGGGAGATTCCACGCCTACGGTACGGCCAGTGGTGGTACTGCGGCGGGCTTCACGGTTGACAGCGGTAAGGTCATTATCACGTTGACAGGACACAAGTAAGCAGCGGGAGCGATCTCGGAGTGAGCCGGTCGCCGACAGGCGGCCGGCTTTTTTGTGCCGATGAGGCTTGCGATAGTGGTCAAATGACATAAATTAGGGGGCTGAAGAAGGTAATAGCAAACGAACAGGAGATCGACCCATAGAACACTATAATATAGTTATTATAGGCGGTGGCCCCGGCGGGTATACGGCCGGAATAAAGGCTGCCATGAAGGGTGCCTCGGTGGCGGTGGTGGAAGTCGATGAACTTGGTGGGGTATGTCTTAACCGCGGCTGTATTCCGTCGAAGACGTTGATCGCATCGGCGACACAGTATCAGAAGATGAAGCATGCGGACACGTTCGGGATCAATCTTGCCTCGCCGCCGGTGTACGACTGGCCCGCGATGCGGTCCCGCAAGGACAAAGTAGTCAAGATGCTGACGGGGGGGATCGGGCAGTTGTTCAAATCGCATGGGGTGAAGCATTTTGACGGGTGGGGAAAAGTCGCCGGCAAGAACCAGGTGACGGTGATTGACAATGATGGTCATGAAACCAAGCTTAAAGCGGACAATATCATCATAGCGACCGGGTCGCGGTCGCGGAATATTCCGACATTCCCGGTTGATGGCCGTCGGATTCTCAATTCCAATCACCTCCTGGAACTGGATCATCTGCCGAAGTCGATGTTGATTATCGGTGCGGGCGTGATCGGTTGTGAGTGGGCCTGTATGGCGGCGCTGCTCGATGTTGAGGTGACGGTGGTGGAAATGCTGGAACAGGCGCTCCCACTGGAGGATGGAGGGTCGGCGAAGCTGCTCGAGCGCGAGATGAAGAAGTTGAAAATCGACCTGCACACCAAGACGATGGTAGAGGGGATCGAGCAAGGTGAGGAAATGGTGAAGGCGAAGCTGTCCAACGGCAAGACAGTTGAGGCGCACCAGGTGCTGGTAGCGGTTGGTCGGGCGTTTAATACCGAGGATCTCGGGCTGGAGGAGGTCGGGGTAAAATTGAACAAGAACGGTTCGATTCCGACCAACCAGGAGATGCGGACAAATATCAAGAACATCTTTGCGATTGGTGATGTGCGCGGGGAGATTTTGCTGGCGTATACGGCAGTGCATGATGGTGATGTCGCGGTGGAGAACGCGCTGGGGGGTAAGGCAAAGAGGAACTATCTGGGGGTGCCGTCGGTCATATTCACGCATCCGGAGGTAGCCTCGGTTGGGATGAGCGAGGAAGACGCCGGAAAGGACCATGATATCGCGGTGGGCAAGTTCCCGCTTCGTACGTTAGGCAAGGCGCATGCGGAGAATGAGATTGCCGGGGAGGTGAAGATTATCGGGGATAAGAAGTCCGACAAGATTCTTGGTTGTCATATTGTGGGGGTGCATGCAACGGAGATTATTCACACGGCGGCGCTGGCTATAAATAGGAAGCTGACGGTAAAGCAGTTGGGTGATTTGATATTCGGTCATCCGGTGATTTCGGAGGCGGTGATGGAAGCGGCGCATGATCTTCACGGGATGTCGGTTCATCTTGCGAAGAAGCGCAAGTAGCGCAGAAATTGTTGAAATCGGGCTAATTTGCCGTGAGATTGAAGATTTGGCCGCTCGCATGTTGTGCGGGCGGCTATTCTATTGGGCGGGAGGTGGTTGAAAGGGAGGGAGGGGTGCTTTCGAGGTCAGGAGTGGCGCAGAAATTGCGATTCAGGTGGTTGTGGGGGAGGTGCGGAGAGGCCGGGCCTTGGTGTAGTGTGTTGGCGGGCAGATGATTAGTGGGGTTGAGAGGGATTGGGTGAAGATTTGGCATGGTTGTTGTATATAGGTAGTATGAAGTTAGTTACTCTTACATAGTCAGTATGGCGGTGAAGGGTATGTAAGAGGTGGGGATTGAGAAGGAGCCACTCAGTGATGGGTGGCTTCTTTTTTTGTGCTGGTGGGGTGATATAATGCCGGGGGTTGGGGCATTGGTCTTGACAGGGGTGATTTTTATATTACATTTGGAAGCTCGGTAGTGCGTGCTGAGAGGTGCGCGTGCGAATTTTGATAATGGCGGTGTAGCTCAGCTGGTTAGAGCAGCGGAATCATAATCCGCGTGTCCGGGGTTCAAGTCCCTGCACCGCTATTATTTTTTATCCACTAAAATCGTGAAGCGTTGAATTCAGTCAACCCGGCTTGGGAATTTGTGGGGTGGTGGTTTTTCCGGGGGCTGGTGGGCCACGCAGCGGCAAAGGGTCTGTACGCGCCGGCGGCCAAAATTGAATGAGGAGTAGAAACGATTTGGTCTCGTCCGAATTGCCGGTTGCTCGATGTAATAGAACAACTTTATACTTCTTTTGCACCGATGCAGATGGAGTTTGAGGTTAATGGCCAAATCTCGACACGACCAATTTCTGAAGCAGCTACAAAATTTGAATGTGTGGAAGCGCGGCGATCAGCGCGCGCCGCACAAGCCGCTCCTCCTCCTATGGTATCTGGGCCACGTCCAAAGAGGCGGAGAACGCCTTGTGCCGTTTTCTGAATTATGTGAGCCGCTTCGGGAAATGCTTATTGAGTACGGCCCCCCGCGCAAGTCCTTTCATCCCGAGTATCCTTTCTGGAGATTGCAGAACGATGGAATCTGGGAGGTTCACGCTCCGGTTGAGCTCAGACGGCGAAAGGGGAATACGGATGTGCCTCAAAACGAGCTCCTAAAGCACAATGCGGTAGGTGGACTATCTGAGCCGTTCTATAAAGCACTTCGAGAAAACCCCTTGGAGTTGAACAGAGCGGCAGAATTACTATTGGAAAGCAATTTCCCCGGGTCGCTTCATGACGAGATAGCGGCCAGAGTGGGAGTGATGCTCGCTCGCTCTTTCTATCCGAGATTGAAGCGCGACGCATCCTTTCGCCAGCGAGTGCTGCAGAGCTATGATAACCGCTGCTCGGTTTGCGGTTTCAATGCTCGTTTGGGGACGGTCAGCATTGGGCTGGAGGCAGCCCACGTGAAGTGGCATCAGGCCGGAGGTCCAGATGCCGTCGAAAATGGGCTCGCTCTGTGTACGTTGCACCACAAGGCGCTTGATCGCGGTGCGATTACTATCTCGTTCGAGCACAAAATCCTGATTTCGGCCGACCTGAACGGCAGTGTTTTTTTCGACGAAATGTTCCTTCGGCTCCAGGGACAGCGCCTCGCCCCATCGGACGAGACCCTGCTACCGCACAATGAATTCTTGCGATGGCACCATCGCGAAGTGTTCCGGAAACCGGATCGGGGGCGAGGATTAGTGTAGTCTGTCTATGGGGCCGTTGGCCGCGATTGGCCCTCTTTTTGAAGGGGATCTGTGAGTCTCGCACGTATCGGGATAGTTGGTGGGTTTCTCTGGTATCACATTCTTGGAACGAACTGGTTGAAATGGAGTGCAACTGGCGCAATTATGTCACAATCCTTCCACCGTGTGGTTGCAAGCCATTGGACTCACCCGAGGTGGGCCGATCCGGACTCGAACGTTGTGTGCACTTTCATCTCTTCAAAATCGCAGTATATTGTGCTACAAGAGCAGGGGCCAGCCACCGGGGCTTCCGGCTTCCAGCACCATCAACGGTGGGGAAGGGACGGACATCAGCGATATGGCGCACATGTATCCGGAAGAATTGAACGAGAATTTTTCAGCAGCGCATGAGTATGCCGGCGGGGAGAAGCGGGTTTACGAGAAGCTTCGCGATGAACTCGATGACGACTGGTATGTTTTCCATGACCTGGCGTGGGATGATCCGCGGGTAGCCGATGATCAACGGGTGGGGCAGGCGGACTTTGTCATTGCCAATCCACAGATCGGGTTTCTGGTGCTTGAGGTTAAAGGCGGGCGGTGTTCGTATCATGCCGCCGACCGGGTTTGGGAGACCGAAGATCGACGTGGGAAGCATGCCGGTATAAAAGACCCGTTCGAGCAGTCGGCTACAGGGGCACGGGTGATTCATAAGTTGATGGTACGGGGACGGTCCTGGGGTAAGCTCCGCGTACCGTGGGGACAGTCGGCCGTGGTCTTTCCAGACTGTACGATGTCCAAGAGGCAGCTGCGGGGAGATATACCCGTCTGGAAGATACTCGATCAGGAGGACCTGTTCAATTTCGGGCACACCATCAGGAAGCTCTTTGATAGCGCATTTCCGGATTCAAAATTGAAAAAGGCCGATGGACTGAAGATCATAGATTTTCTCAAAAAGCTTTGGGGCGTGCACGACGCCGATAGTCGCCGGCGGCTCGATCTGCGGCTGCGGCATTCGTATGAGAAGCTGGTCGCGCTCACTGAGAATCAACGGAAGGTACTTCGGAGTTTGGCTGAGCAAAAGCGGGTCAGGGTCAGCGGGTGTGCGGGGTCGGGGAAAACGACGCTGGCAGTGCATAAGGCGAAGATGCTTGCTGAGGAAGGCAAGCGAGTCGGGTTTTTCTGTTTCAATATTCCACTGGCTGAGCATTTGGTGCGTGAATGTGCGGGGCATGAGGCGATAACGGTTGGTGGTGTAGCCGAGCTGTTTCAAGATTGGCTGAGGGAGGCAGGCGTACAGATCAAGGATGGAAATACGAATGAGTGGTGGGCAGAGACGCTGCCGAATTTGGTATTCGATAATCTCGACAGGATTCCGCACCGGTTTGATGCGGTCGTGGTAGATGAGGGGCAGGATATCAAGGAGAATTACTGGCCGGTGATCGAACTGATGCTATCGAACCCGGATGAGGCCGTTTTCTATGTATTCGCTGACAAGGGGCAGAACATCTACCACGGCAAGATGAACCTGTCGTTTGAACCGTCGCCGTATACGCTCAACCAGAATGTTCGCAATACCAACGAGGTGTTCAAAGTGGTGCGGCAGTGTTGCGAGATAGCGGATGATATCGAGCCGAGTGGCGTCTCGGGTGTGCGGCCGGAGTTGTATTACTATCGGGACGATGACGAAATGCTGGCGACGATCAAGTCAATCAATGAACGGCTGATTACCGAGGCAATGACGCCCAATGACATTGTTATCCTCGGGACCAAGTCGCAGGAACGATCGGCGCTGAAGCAGGGGGAGAAGATTGGGCCGTTTCCGCTGGTTGAGACGCCGGAGACGAGCAAGGATATCGTGACGATGACGATGAATCGGTTCAAAGGGCTCGAGGCGCCGGTTGTTATTCTATGCGAGCTGGACGATGAGTTGTCGGAGCGCGAGAAGCGGGCGATTGATGTGCTTTATATCGGGCTCACGCGTTCGACGGGGATGGTGATTGGGCTGGCGACGGGGAAGTTGTATGAGCGGTTGAAAGGGGCGGGGTTTGAGGTTGTAAAGGAACCGTGAATCTCGCGTCAAGTCGCTGATTTCAAAATCCGCTTTCCCATTCGAAGACGGTGACGACAAAGTGATGACGGTCATCGGCCAGGTCGTCAACGATGGCGTCGAGGAGCGGCAGGGCGGGGTAGTGGTTGTCCTCGGTGCCTTTCGGCCAAAAAGCATCCGGGCGAAAGCGCTCGTGTAGTTCCCGGAACTCGGCCGGGGTCAGTTTGGCGATGTAGTCGTCGTAGCCCTGTATCTCCGGTTCGCATTTGAAGCGCGGTTCGTCTTTGAGTTTATTGGCGTCCCACCAGTTAGGTTCGAGGGTGAGCATGGGGGAAGTGCACGGGGGGTGGTAAGCTTCGATTCGCACGGAGAAAGCCATGAGAGGCCTCCTATGGATTGGGGTTGTTGGACTGTTGGTTAAGACTCTATTTGTCGGGGTCATCCCGATCCCAGGGGAAGACCCATTTGATAAAATCGATAATCTCGAAGATCGCCCAGCCGAGGATGGCCAGGCCGGCAATTGCGGCGCCGATCAAGATCAGCATGTGGAAGATCGTGGTCATAGTTTCAATCCTCCCGGGTAGCCTGCGTTGGGCGCGGAAAAATCTTTGGTCCGGTGGCGGGGCGAGCCCGCCACCGGTAAGGGCCCCTCTGTCTCACCCTCTGTTACCCCCGAAGAAACCTGCTGTCCCCCGGAATGCCCGTGGCTCTATCGGTCGTGGAGTGCAACCGGGTATTACATCCTGAAACGTCGGCGGAAGCTCGGTCCCGGCATGGAGTCGTTTTGCGAAGAGTCATCGGTCGGGAAAAAGGCGCCGTGGATGACGGTTTCGCGGTAGATCAAAGCTGAGCCGACGAGGTTGGCGCCGGTGAACCGGTAGTCATTGCCGTGGCCGATGGATTCGTATTGTTTGGCCGAGGCAGTACCTATGGAGGCCAGGAACCGCTCGGCGGTTTTGATTGATGGTTTGGCGCCTTTGGCCGGCTCGCCGAGAAGTGCCTCCATGGCATAACTGCGGGTCAGTTTCGGGCCGATCCGGGTGAAGGCGGTTTCCTGTGAGAGAATGTCCATGCCGACCACGGCGCCATCGATCATGACCAGCAACCCGGTCTGACTGTCGCCAGTCTCAAAGGCGGCCAGGTAGTCATCGAGATTGGCGCGGCGGGACTGGTAGACGTCGCGCATGGCTGATGTCGGTGACTCCGTGCCTGCCTGCAGGTGGAGTCGTTCGATGTCGTCCCAGATAGCGCCCTGGTCGGACCGATACTGTTTGCTTCGGTCAAGGGATTCAGAGACGCTGCGGTTTTTGGTGGAGCGCATCCGGGGCGACATGACGGTGTCGGAGTCGGCGAATTCAGGGCTGGTGTAGGACCAGCGGCCCTGCTCGGTGCAGGAAACGGGGATCATCGTTTTGGACTGCTTCTTGAGCAGGATGGTGGTGTTGAGCACGCGGTTCTGTTTGGCGCCGGCGACCTCTTCGCCGTCGAGCAGCAAGACCGGCAGATCGGCGGTGTTGTGCACGCGCAGTTCGGGGACCGAGCCGCCCTCGTCGACCTCGGTGACTTTGAGGAGATCCTCGGCGAGGGCTTCGGCCAGGGTCAGGTAGAGGGGGCCGTTGGACGGCCCTATCAGCGGCACGATGGTCATGCGCTGGTGCTGTTGCATGGAGCCGAATCTGATGTTGGAGAGAAAGTGAGTAACAAAGGTGTTCATTAAAGGGTACCTCCCTGCAAATTGTGGCAATGTTTTCGGAAAAAGTCCGATGATCGCCTGTTACACCCACAATATCGCTTGCTTTGCGTCATCTGATGACGCATACTGTCATATATTTGAGAAAAAAAAGGGCACTATCCCAAAATCTAACGACGACAACGTGGGGTCCCATGCCGGAAATCAAACAGATCGATCGCGTAATCCGCATTTTGCAACGGCTGTATTTCAAAGGCCAGGTTACTATTAATGAGTTGTATGAGTATTTCGATCGGCGGGTGCCGAAGCGGACTCTTCAGCGGGACATGATTGAGATTTCGGGGGCGGGGATTCCTGTGCACGATGAGCAGGGGCATGGTCGGGAGCGAATCTGGTATGTTGAAAAGAATTACCTTCGGTTTATTCCGCAGACGATCGGCAACCAGGAGTTGTTGGCGTCGTTCTTTCTGGAGCGGCTGGCGGTGGTGGCGCGCGGGACCAAGCTGGAGCAGGACATTCTGTCATTGTTGGAGAAGGCGAAGCAGTTGGTCAGGCCGAGCGTGTTTGAGTCGACGGATGGGCAGGACCTTCCGCACGATATGTTTGGCGCAACTTTTATGGGGTACATCGATTACACCGATCATTCGGACAAGATTGACAGGCTGGTGACGGCGGCCTCGGAATGCCGTGAGTGCCGGTTTGTGTACAAGCGGGGGACGGCGGAGAAGGAGTCGGAGTTTACCGCAAAGCCGTACTTGCTGCTTTATCATAAGGGGGCGATGTATGCAGTGGTGTTTGTCTCGGCGCACGACAACTATATCTTTTTGCCGGTGCAGCGGATCCGGTCGGTGGAGTTTACGGGGGAGAAGTTTGAGCGGGATAAAGATTTCAGCCTGGATAAGCTTCGTGAGGGTCGGTTCGGGATATTTGGGGGGCCGGATCTTGCGCCGGAGCGAGTGGTGCTTCGGTTTGTGCCGGAGATAGCGGATATTGTGGCGGAGCGGATCTGGCATCCGTCGCAGAAGCTGACGCGCAACGGAGATGGTTCGTTGACGATGGAGCTTGAGACGGTGGTGTCGGATGAGTTGCGGGCCTGGATCGGGAGCTGGCTGGATAAGGTGGAGGTGGTGGGGGGGATGGAGAAAGGAAAACTAATTGATGGAAAAACGAGAAGCAGATAGCGAGCTTCTCGCTCTGAATGCGTTTATAGTCAACTGTGCTGAACTAAATGAACTTGAAAAGAAGCTCGGCAAGTTCAACGTTTTCCGAATTCTGCGTTTTGAATATGGTGAGCTCCGCCACTCCAACGTGCTCTCGTGGCTGTTTCAGCCCGACGAATCACACGGACTTGGTGAGTTGTTCCTGCGCAAATGGCTCATGCGAATTCTGCTCGATTCGACTGTGAATGCCGGGTATCCCAGCCCCGTCGATGTTGACTGTGGCGAGTTCATGTCAGTCGATGTATACCGCGAATGGCGCCATATCGATATCCTGATAAAGATAACGACGCGCCACCAGGGCGACTGGATTATTTGTATTGAAAACAAGGTACAAAGCACACAGGGAGCAACTCAACTCAATGACTACCGGACTCGTATCTACCGGTACTTTCCCAACGCGACTCACAGAGTCTTCGTCTTCCTGACAAAGAACCGCGAGAATCCCGATGATGAACTCTATATCTCAGCCGACTATGATCAGGTGTTTGACGCCCTAAAGAGTTCGGTTGACGAGAAATCGGATTCGATCGGACCGGAGCCCCGAATTCTGATGGAAAACTACCTTGAAATCCTCTCAGAGGTGTTTATGGAGAATAGTGAAGTAGCACAACTCGCGCGCCGAATTTATCAGGCTCACAAGCAGGCATTAGATCTGATATTTGAGCACAGACCGGATGCTTTGGCAGATATATCTGTAGCGGTTCGGGAGAGATTAGCGGCTCAAAAGGACGAACTCGGCATTATTCCCATGGCCATTAACAAGGGTTACGTGCGCTTTATACCGCGCGAGTGGAATACTCCGGCTAATAGGAGAGGCACTGCATGGGGTAAGGAAGAGTCGTCGTACATACTTTTTGAGATCAATTTCTGGACTAAGTCCCCCCGCTTCACTGTGGTAGTAGGAGAGGCTCCTCTGGAGTGGTCAACCGGTCTGTGGGAACTCACGGCCTCCGAACCTTTTGTCAGGAATCGGCGGGGGAAGCAACCCAAGAAATGGATCATCATGCATTCAGTCCCGAGCCGAATTTCGATGGATGATCTGGAGGGGTCTGATATCGACAGCTTGGCAGACAACGTGACGAATTGGGTGATTCGAGAGTACAAATCAGACCGAACTGAAAAAATCCGTGGGATTATTAGCAAGCAGCTTGATGATTTAGCCATCATTCTAAAGGAAAAAGAGTAGAAATTTCAGCCAGGCTAAACTCGGGGACTGGAAATCACTTCTTTCCTTGATCCGGCGACAATGAACAGATTATGAGAAAATCATGTGACCGCCCCCTCTTCTCCGCCACCGATTTGTGCAACTACCTTGAGTGCGAGCACCTGGTTACGCTTGGATTGCGTGACCTCGAGGAAGAACTGCCCAAGGACGAAAAAGACGAAGAGCTGCAATTGATCGCCGACAAGGGCGTCAAGCACGAGCTCCAGTTCCTCGAACGGCTGCGAGAGCAGGGCAAAAGTATTATCGACCTGGACGGGAAGTACGACTCGTTTGAGGCGCGGCTGGAGGCGACAAGCAAGGGATTGGCCGAAGGGGCGGATGTTGTCTATCAGGCTTTCCTGTACGATCCTCCGTTTCACGGCTACTCCGACTTTCTGATTAAAACAAAGAGGCCGTCGGAGCTGGGTGAGTTCTCTTACGAGGTGATGGATGCGAAGCTGGCCAAGCATTCCAAATCGTACTATATCATTCAGCTTTGTCTCTATTCCGAGTTGCTCGAAAAGTTGCAGGGGGTGATGCCGGATCGGATTCATGTTGCGCTGGGCGACAACCGGGTAGACAGTTACCGTCGGCAGGATTTCTTTCACTATTATTCGCACTTGAAGCGCCTGTTTTTGGAGCACGTCGGGACGAGACCCGATACCTATCCGGAGCCGTGCAACCATTGTGACAAGTGCCATTTCAGGTCGTTGTGCGAAAAGCGGCGGGTCGAGGATGACCATCTGTCGCTGGTTGCCAACATCCGAAAAACCCAGATTAAAAAGCTCGTTGGTGTTAAGATCAGGACACTCGAGGCCCTGGCAACGACAAAGCTCGAGCATGTGAAAGGAGTCGGGAACGAGACATTTGAGCGGCTGAAACGTCAGGCCGACCTTCAGCTGTACAAGCGCACCAAGAACGAAAACAAGTACGTCGTAATCGAGCCGCGCAAACCGAATCTCACCCTGCACACGCTTCCCGAGCCGGATGAGGGCGATCTGTTCTACGATATCGAAGGCGACCCGCTGTATCCGGAGGGGCTGGAGTACCTGCATGGGATATATTACAAAGATAACGGTAAGGGGAAGTTCCTGGATATGTGGGCGCACAGTCATGCTGAGGAGAAAGCGTCGTTTGAGCGGCTGGTAGCGTTCTTTACGGCACGGCTTGAAAAGTACCCGAATATGCACATCTACCATTATGCCTCGTACGAAGAGACGGCACTTAAGCGGCTGATGTCGAAGTACGGCACGATGGAGTTCGAGGTGGATGAGTTGCTGCGGCGCGGCGTGCTCGTGGACCTCTACAAGTACGTGCGGCATAATGTGCAGGTGTCCGAGCCGAAGTACTCGATCAAGAATCTCGAGCATTTCTACATGGAGCGGGAGGCGGAAGTCAAGACGGCCGGAGCCAGTGTTGTGTATTTTGAGAAGTGGATTGAGAGTCATGATCAGAAGCTTCTCGATGATATTCGTGACTACAATGAGGAGGACTGCCGGTCGCTGGAGCAGCTTCGGGACTGGCTGTTAGAACGTCGGGAGGAGCAGGGACCGGTGGTGTCCGTACCGGACGAGCCGGATGAGCTTGATGAAAAAAAACGGCAGGAGCGGGAAGAAAATCGGAACCAATACCAGAGGCAACTCGAGGAGTTCGCGAAAGCACTGGTGGGTGATATTGCCGAAGACGCGGAGTTGACCGAGCCGCAGCGGGTGCGAAAGCTCCTGAACGACCTCGCCGATTTCTATCGGCGGGAGGCGAAGCCGTCGTGGTGGCGGATGTTCGAGCGGCAGACGATGACGACCGAGGAGCTGATCGATGACAGTGAATGCCTTGGCGGTCTGGTGTTGTGTGATGATCCGGCACCGTTTCAGGAGAAGCGGTCGACGGTGTATACGTACCGGTATCCGGAGCAGGATTTCAAGATTGCGGTGAAGGACCAGGTTTCCAATGTAGAAACGCTTGGCTACGCAGGTACTGTCTTCGATATCGATGCGGACCAACGGCGGCTCCAGTTGAAGAACACCGTGCCGGTGGAGAAGCAGCCGGCATCGCTCGACTTAGTGTCGGACAAGGTTGTTCGTACCGATTCACTGGTACGTTCACTGTGGGCTTTCCTGAAGGCTTTTATAGAAGCGATGGGTTCCGACAAGCGGCCATCATCGGCGGTACATGATTTGCTGGAGCGAAGACCGCCGAGGCTAAAGGGGCACAAAACAGGGACGCCCCTCATAGAGAAGGAGAAGCCGCAGATAGCTGACTATCTTGACCTGGTGCGTCGGATGGGGGACACCTGTTTGTTTATCCAGGGGCCGCCGGGGACGGGGAAAACGTATTCGGCCTCGCATCTGATCGTGGGTTTGATGAAGGACAGCAAGAAAGTCGGGGTGACGGCCAACAGCCACAAGGTGATTCACAATTTGCTGGATGCGGTCGAGGAGCGGGCGAAGGAGCAGAAATTTGAGTTCAAGGGGATTAAGAAGTCGTCGTGGAGCAAAGATGAATCGCAGTATGAGGGTGACTTCATTGAATCAGTGGGGTCGACCGACGAGGCTCTGCTTGCTTTCGCCCGTGCGAATTTGATTGCGGGGACGGCGTGGTTGTTTGCGGCGATGGAGGAGAGCAACCAACTGGATTACCTGTTCATCGATGAAGCCGGGCAGTTGTCGCTGGCGCATTTGATTGCGGCCGGGCGCGCGGCAAAGAACATTGTCCTGATTGGAGACCAGATGCAACTGGCGCAGCCGATTCAGGGGACGCATCCGGGCGAATCGGGACAGTCGGTACTTGATTATCTGCTTCAAGGACGCAACACGATTCCGCCGGAGGAGGGAGTCTTGCTGGAAACGACGTATCGGATGCACCCTGCTGTCTGTGAGTTTATATCGGATGCGATTTACGACGGTCGGATTCGATCGCTTCCGGGTCTGGAGAGGCAGACGCTGGTGTACAATGGCCGTCCGAAGTCGGCACCAAAAGGACAATCGTTCGAGTTGCCCAAGGCGGGGATTGTCTGTGTGCATGTCGAACACGAGGATTCAGTACAGCGCTCGGAGGAAGAGGCTGAGGCGGTGAAAGCCCACTATGAATACTTGCTGGCACAGGAGTATGTAGACAAGGACGGAAAACAGTGGCGGATGACACCGGATAATATTTTGGTGGTGTCGCCGTACAATATGCAGGTGAATCTGTTGAAGCAGACGCTGGGGGATCGGGCGAGAGTTGGCACGGTGGACAAGTTCCAGGGTCAGGAGGCGGAGGTTGTGATTGTTTCGATGGCGACCTCGAATCCGGACGATGTGCCGCGAGGCATTGATTTTCTCTACAGTCAGAACCGGCTGAACGTGTCGTTGTCCCGGGCCCGCATTCTGTCGGTATTGGTGATGAGTCCGCGGCTGCTGAATGTCCGATGCAACACGATCGAGCAGATGCGACTGGTGAATACATTGTGCTGGGTGGGGGAGTATGCATCATAGCGGAGGCAGTACGGAATGCTTGACATTCGCCGGAGATCCCGCTTTATTGCTAATGACGTGGATGGATTTATGGCAATTGCCCCCACGATAAACAATGTGCTAAACTGCCGAGCCGACTGCTACAGGTCATTTACAGCCCGTGCGATTTAGCGCGGGCTTTCCCGTTTTTTGGGGACTTCCTCGGTGTTCAGAAGCTTTCCGTTTTCGCGGGGAGTTCCGATCTTCGCGGAGAGTCTGGTGGACAAGGGGAAGTTAGCGGGCTGTGCAGGCGGATTCGGGGGAAGGAGTCTTTCATGGGATTCAAAGGTTACGATTTCTTTGTCACCGAACCGAATGCGGTTGCACAGCAGCGTTGTCGGGTATGCGGCAGCGTCTGTTTGGCCGAGCGGCGTATTGAGGGGGCGACCGGTTGGATAGCCGGCCTGGCGGGCATAACTCGGGTACACGATCGGTTTACGTGTCCGCATGCCGGGGCCGAGTGGCATCGTCAGGCGCTGCTGCTGGCCCGTGAAGAGGACAGAACGGCCAGTAATCGTGTCCGGGCGTTGATACGGGCGGACCGCAAAGAGGTGGTTGCCGCAAATCTCGCGTAAGGTTGAAGTATCTCGATAACAGTATGGGCTGGGCCGGTGAAACGGTTGGGTATTGGATAGTGCAACTAGAACCCCGGTACCGTGATGGAACCGGGGTTCTTTTGTGGTAACAGAGATTCTCGACCCGCCGGAGCAAGTGACGGGTCGTTCTCGGACGTGACGGGTCGAGAATCGTGTAATATTCGGATTATCCGCGGGTGCCGTGGACGAGGCTGAAGAATTCTGCGCGGGTGGATGGGTTCTCGCGAAATTGTCCCAGCAGGCAGGAGGTCGACATGCTGGAGTTTTGTTTTTCGACGCCTCGCATCATCATGCACATGTGCCTGGCCTCGATTACGACTGCGACGCCTTTGGCATCCGTGTATTTCATAATGCATTCAGCGATCTGGTTTGTAAGCTCCTCCTGTATCTGGAGACGGCGCGCGAAAACGTCAACAATCCGGGCCAGCTTGGAGAGTCCGAGAACCTTGCCGTCGGGCAGATACGCGATATGGGCCTTGCCGAAAAACGGCAAAAGATGGTGCTCGCAGAGTGAATAGAGTTCGATGTCACGGACGATGACCATTTCGCTGGCGGATGATTTGAATACAGCGCCGTTGATAATTTCGTCGATGTCCATGTCGTAGCCGGCGCAGAGGTAGTGCATGGCTTTGGCGGCACGATTTGGCGTTTTCAGGAGGCCTTCGCGGTTGATATCTTCGCCGAGTTCCGTGATTATGGCGGCAAAGTTGTCTTCGAGGGTCCCAAGCGGGTTGCGCTCGGTGATGGTGGCTTTCCGGAGCCGCAGTTCAGCTGCTTCCATTATGGCGGTGTCCTTATAGTTGGTCTTGATTTTTCCGTTGGTAGCAGCCGGGCTGCCTCGGTTGTCGACTAATATATGTCTAACTTCTGACCGTAAAACGGCCGATTTGTCTAAAAAGTTCCCGACAAGGGTAGATTTTGTATAATCATATGTTCATAACGAAGTTAGAGTGCTACTCAGGAGGCTTTTCCGGTCGGGCTGGTAGGGTAAGTTAGACAACAGGCAGGGATGGTTGGTTGCGGAGCACAGCATTAATTGTTGATTTCCCCGCCTAAAATTGGTGTATCTGTTGGGGAAGGGGGCGGTTGCGTTTGAGCAGTTTGCTCGGTAAGTTATATACGACGATAACGAGTCTGCCGTTGCCTGACGACTCGAGTGAAAACAGTGATGGTGGCAGAT
This sequence comes from uncultured Ignavibacteriales bacterium, assembly GCA_964612145.1. Lineage (GTDB taxonomy): Bacteria > Zixibacteria > MSB-5A5 > GN15 > FEB-12 > JAGNLV01. The sequence continues at coordinate 103,981 of CAZTBP010000003.1, forward strand.
GGTGATAAAGATACGGAGGTCAATAAGTGGCAGAAGTAAATAAATCCAAGGGTGTGATCGGAATTTTGACCGGGGGTGGTGATGTTCCCGGGTTGAACCCGGCGATCCGGGCAGTAACTATTCGGGCGCGGCGTGAGGGATACCAGGTAGTAGGTCTTCGGCGCGGCTGGGCCGGGATTGTCGATCTGGTTCGTGACAAGAAAGCGGACAACAGCAACAATTTCCAGATCCTGACGGAAGAGATAGTCAACAAGGCCGGTCGAACCGGCGGGACGTTTCTTCACAGTTCCCGGACGCATCCGGGGCGGGTGCCGAAAGAGAATGTACCGCCGCACTTGCAGGAAAAGTACACGGAGAAACGGAACGATCTTACCAAAGAGGTGCTGAAGAACCTTGATTGGTTGGGGATCGATTACCTGGTGCCGATCGGCGGTGACGATACCCTGAGTTACGCGGTGCGGCTGTACAAGGAGGGGGTAAAGGTCATCGCGATTCCCAAGACGATGGATAATGATGTTCCGGGCACGGATTACTGTATCGGGTTTTCGACGTGCGTTACGCGTACGATCATGATGACCAATCTGCTTCGAACGTCGGCCGGGTCCCACGAGCGGCTGATGGTGCTCGAGGTGTTCGGGCGGTACGCCGGATTCACGGCGATGCTGCCGACGATGGCCGGGGCGGCCAACCGGTGTGTGATTCCGGAGCACCAGTTTGATATCGAACTGCTGACGGAACTGCTGGTGAAGGATCGAAACCGCAATCCGAGTAAGTACTCGATTGTGATGGTATCGGAGGGGGCGATGTTCAAGGGGGGCGATATGGTCTTTCAGGACCTGACAACGGATGCTTACGGTCATAAGAAGTTGGGCGGTGTGGGGGATCTGGTGTCGTCGGAGTTGAAGGCCCGCTCGGGGCATTATAACAACGGCAAGCCGATCAATGTCATCACCCAGAAGCTCGGCTATTTAGTGCGTGGCGGTGATCCGGATGCAATCGATTCGGTCGTGCCGATGGCCTACGGCAACCTGGCGCTGGACCTGATACTGAAGAATATCCACGGGCGGCTGGTGGTGTTGAAGAATGGCCGCTATGATAATGTGCCGATTGATATGGTCACGAGTACGAAGAAGCTGGTGGATGTAAAGCGCCATTACAATATGGAGCGGTTACGTCCGATCTTCCATAGTTTTGAGATGCTGCCGCTATTTATCATGACCAGTGAGTAGTGGCGTGTTTATCGATATGTCCGAAGGCGGTCGGCTTTGTCGGCCGCTTTTTCTTTGCGTTGCGATGAATATCGGCTGGCTGAGACGCAGTCGACGCTTTATCCTGTGGGGAGCGGAAATTGTGTCTTTTGAGGGATGATAATGTGCAGTGTCTATTTGTCAGTGATCTTCACGGGCGCGTTGAACGGTATGAAAAACTGTTTGTGCTGATTGGCGAGGAACGTCCGGCGGCAGTGTTTTTCGGCGGGGATCTTCTGCCGTGGGGGCGCTGGACGGACTGGGATGATGTGGGTGGGGATTTTGTTGAAGACTTTTTTATCAGACGACTTCGGGAACTGGGGGAGAAATTGGGCGATAGCTATCCGGATGTGTTTGTCATTATGGGCAATGATGATGTTCGGGCCGAGGAGGGGAAATTTATAGCGGCGGCTGAGGAAGGGGTCTTGAAATACATGCACAAGCGGCGGGAGAATCTGGATGCTTACACCGTTTACGGCTACTCCCACGTGCACCCGTCGCCGTTTTTGCTCAAGGATTGGGAGCGATATGACGTGTCCCGGTATGTTGATCCGGGGTGTATTTCGCCGGAGGACGGAGAGCGGACTGTTGAGGTGCCCAGCCAGAAGATCCGTTACCAGACCATCGCGAAGGATCTCGATGAGCTTGCGGGCGAGGATGATTTGGAAGACGCGGTATTGCTTTTTCATTCGCCACCGTACCAGACGAAGCTCGATCGGGCCGCGCTTGACGGTTGGATGATCGATCATGTGCCGGTGGATACGCATATCGGGTCGATTGCGGTGCAGCGGTTCATTGAAAAGCGTCAGCCGTTGGTGACACTTCACGGGCACGTGCATGAGTCGGCCAGGCTGACGGGGGCGTGGATGGATCGTATTGGGCAGACGGTCTGTTTGTCGGCGGCGCACGACGGACCGGAACTGGCGGTGGTTCGGTTTGATCTGAGGGCGCCGGATGAGGCGACGCGGGAGCTACTCTGAGCGTTTAACTTCAGTACCCATTTTAAGCGGCCGGGCGGCATCGGTCACCGCGCCGATCTTGGAGGCGTAGCTGGTCTTGTTTTCGATGTCCTTGTCGGTAACGAGGTGGAAGTCCAGTAAGCCGTCGGATTGGTAGCCGGTGCGCAGGAAGTTTATTTCGGCAAGGCTGTGGCTCCAGCCTTCGAGCCAGTGGACGAGTTTCTCCCGCTGTTCGTCGGTGCTGCGGATATGCAGCAGGAGGTCGATGTCACTGCCGGGGCCGGCGGTGGCATTCTTGGTGCTGCCGAAGATGTAGAAGCCGACGACCCCGAACCGATCGGGATCGAGCCGGGCGGCGATTTTCCGGGCGGCCTCCAGTCTCCAGTGCCAGTAGTTATCGCCTCGGCGGTCCTCGGACTGAATGAGGTCGACCGGTTCGCTGTCGGTTCCGGGTTTAGCGAGATAGCCGATGGCGCGGTCGAGTTCGGCGTTCATCAGGACCCGCAGGATGCGGCCGTCGGAGGAGGCGGGAACGTCGATCAAGCGCACGGCCTCGGTGAGGTGGGCGTACTCGGGCAGGACTTCGGGCAGGATATTTTTTGAGCGGCGGAGGAACCGTTCGTTCAGGCGGGCGTCTTCCTCATCGGGAAAGAGGGGGAGGTAGCGGATGTTCGATTCGACAAGGTCCTGGAAGAAGTGGGTGCCGAAGGAGAGGTCGGGCTGGTAGCTACCTTTGTTGAAGGCAATTTCCATAAGGGCTGCCGTGTTGCTGATGTCGGAGTAGCCGACTCGTACCCCCAGTTTGACATCACCTCGGCTTCCCCAGCGGCCGGGCCCCATGAGGATGAATTGGCGTTTCGGGAGCAGCTTGTTGAGTTTCCCGACGGCGCGTCCAACATTGATCAGGTCCTCACGGGTGGTGAGGTTATCATATTCTCTGGGGTCGACATATACGATGTGCGTGATCTCGGGAATGCGCCCGTTGGAGACATATTTAGCAGCGGTGAAGATGGTCTGGTCTTTCGGGATGTCGCGCGGTATAGGTGACGGTCGGGACTGGTCCGAATGTGACTGCGGGCGGCACTGGAGGAGGTAGAAGTGTTCGCCATCGGAAGCGAATTCGATATCAACCGGGTGGCCGAGTTCTGTTTCAAGGGTCTTGAGGATGGCATCGGTCTGTTTCACGAATGGTGTATCTGAGATAAGTTTCTCGAAAGTCGGGACGAGGGTGTCTTCTTCGAAGTCGATATTCAGGCCGGCCGGTTTGTGCAGGTGGCCGTCGGCAAAGATGGAGACGATGTTTTTCACGCCGGGGAGTTCGTAGCCGGCCTCTTTGAAGAAGTCCGCGGCGGGAATGGTCTCGAAGGTGTTGGTTTCGAGATTGATAACGTCGATCATGTGGGGCGAATAGCGGACGACTTCATCGGGAGTTACGTTCACGCGCAGGTGGGGCTGGCCGGGGGCGACCAGTATCGGGTAATCGTCGCCGAGGCGATCGACGGCGCGGGTGCCGAGACCGGGGACCAGGCGGAGGAGACCATCCTCGCGTTTGATCGAAGGAGACCAGCGGAATTCGTTGTTGGAAAAGGCGACGCCGGCGAACGAGGGGAGGAAGTATTTGCCGACACGGGTGCCGACGACTTCCTGTATCATAATGGCCATTTCTTCGTTGAAGTCCAGCAGGCCGCGTTCGGTGCGGTAGTCCATGGGTTCGGGGCCGAAGGTAGAGGCGTAGACCTCGGCGATGGCATCCATGAGAGCGGTGAGGCGTTCCCGCTTGGTGCCACGGTTGGCGAGGAAGAGGCTTTTGTATTTGCCGGAGAAGGCCGAGCCGGCGCGGTCTTCCAGCAGGCTGGAGCTCCGCACGATGATGGGCTGGTCGCCGAAATCATCGAGAGCGACCGAGAGGCCTTTGTCGATGTCGGCCGGGAAGCGGGCGGATTTGAAGGTCTGTTCGATATGCGGGTATTCCAGACGAATCTGGTTGATACCCTTGTAACGCTGCTCGACTATTTCGTCAAAGTTGTTATGGTGCATGAACTGCAAAAGGCAGTCCGAGGCGAGGTGCCAGGTCTTCGGGATACGGACGTTCTTGAGCATCTCGTTTTCGCGTGAGCGCTTTTTGAGAATCTGGGCCGCGAGGTAGAGACCGGCGCTTTTGCCGCCGAGTTTACCGTGACTCTCGGTGCCGAAAATGACTTTTTTGAGCAGATGGTAGAAGTCGGTGATTTCAACAAAGTTCTTTGCGATGCCGATGTAGCTGAGCTGGTCGGAGAGGAGGCGACGGATGAGCTGGACATGGATGCCGGTCCGGCTGGGTGACGAAACATCGGCTTCCTCGACAGCGAGGTGGTGGTAACGCCGGATGCCGTCGGCAATTTCCGCAAGGGGGAGGTTGCGGTTGACGATCTGGATGAGGGAAGAGAGTTTGTCTTCCTGTATCCACCGTTGTATGAGGGTGAAGATTTCGTCATCGGATAGATGCTCGGAGGCGATCTTAAAGGGGGCGAAACTCAGGTCCGGGGGGAGTTCGACGCCCCGGCGGCGCATGGGGCGGTTCCAGTCATCGCTGTCGCTGTCGGGTAGTGGATCGGTGCCCATTGACTCGAGTAATTTTTCGGCTTCAGGGACACCGGCCCAGCAGAGGTGGTTGAGCATTTTGCGGGAGAGGTTCTGGTAGAGATTTTTGTCGGTCTGTTTGAGCATCTTGATGACAATTGACCACTCGCCGTGGGGTTTGTCGGCGCCTGCGGCTTTGGTGGATTCCAGTTCGTGGACGATTTGTCGCATGCGCTGGTGCACAATTCGGTGGCCGAGGCGCTCGGCGATAGTGTTTATCAGGCGCGTTTCTTCTTTGAGGAACGGGCCCTCATCTTCGCTGGGCATTTCTTTGGTATAGTACACGCTAATGGAGCCGAGGACCTGGTCGTGGGCGAGAATATCCGCACTCTGGACCCAGGGGCTCTCGACAAAGCCGGAGCTCTGGTGGGTCTTGCCTTCGAGGATGATGCGGGCCTGGCAGATTTCGGGATACTGCCAGCCGGGCGGGATGGCGGCAATGACCTCGGGGAGGATTGAATCGAGCGGGCGGTGCTGATCTTTGAGGATTTCCTCAACCCGGTAAAGGCAGTTGAGTTCCTTGGCGCGCTCCTGGAGGGAGGCGATGAGGCGGTCGATGGATTTGCGTGGCTCGTTCATTTGAGAATCACTCCGCGTTGATGGCGGCCGTCAACCTTGATGGTCAGCGGGGTTTTAACCCGCACGTGACGTACAAAGTCAGTCTGGGCTACCTCTTTCTGACCGACTAGCCAGTCCCAGTCAATATTATACTCCCCACTATGATATACCATGAAATAGAAGATCTGGAAACTTGAAATATTGTGAAAGAAGTGGGAGCCCTGGCTGAGGTCGACATTCATTTCCGGCAGCGTGGCCTCGACGATTGCGGCGGCGCCGGAAATCTGGCTCCAGACGACCGGGATGCCCAGCCACGGGTCTGAACTTCCCCAGCGACCGAAGCCAATAAGAAGGTAACGGCGGTTGTCGCCCACGAGCTGCTTGTTAAGTTGCTCGAGCTCCTGCGTGATACGGCGGGTGTGTTTTGGTTCGAATGAATCCGGTTTTACGTAGACGATATCGGTCAACTGATCGCTGGTGCCGTTGCCCATTACCTTATCGGAGGCGGCCAGCAGCTTTTCGGTTTGGATGTCGTCGTCGGTGAGGGTAACGCGTTCATCGGAGACGACCATAGGGCGTACCTGCAAGAAGCCGAAACGATTGGGGGCGGTGTCACCGTCGTCAAGGCTGACGGCAAATTCGATTTCTATCGGGGCGCCGATCTTCTCTTCGCATACACGGAGGAGTTTTTCGAGAAGTTTGTTCAGCGGCAGCTCTTTGTCAGCAAGGATCGGGGCAAAGGTAAGCACGCGGGGACCGTCGGGGCCGGTGCCGGTGACGAGCCGGTCATCGCGGGGGCGGTAAGTCGAGGCAAGCAGGGTCAGGACGCTGTCTTCTTCGGCGTCGGAGAGATCGCCTGAGACGAGGTATTCGGTTTCGTTGATGGGGTCGTGCTCCGTTGGTTTGCCCATGTTGACGGCCCAGAATTTGGTCTGGGTCATTTTTAATAATTCGGAGTTGGAGCCGACCGGCGGTGTCACCCTGGGCCGGGCCGGCGAGTAGATCCAGCTCAGGCCACCGTCGACGATCGTTTTGCCGAGGCCGAGGGCGAGGTTGACGACACCTTGTTCGGGTTTCGCGCGGCCAACGGGGTAGTAATTGTAAGAGCGGGCGACCCCGGAGATGTGGGGATAGAAGCGGTCTTCGAATCGTTGGCCGACAACTTCCTGTATGATCACGGCCATTTTCTCGTCGCCGGGTTCGCGGCCGGTGAAGCGGATGTATTCTTTGGCTTCGGCGAAGAAAGTTGAGGCATAAACGAACTTGATTGCCTCGCGCAGCATGCGAAAGCGGGTGTCGATTTCCAGTTGGTTGTTGGGGATCATTTTGGTGCCGTAGACGCCGGCAAACGGCTCGTACATAGCGTCCTCGAGCAGGCTTGAAGAGCGCAGGGCGAGGGGAGTGCGGACGGTGGAGATGAGGGCGCGCAGGTCGCCGACGATGTCGGGCGGCAGTTTCGCCTGCTGGAACGCGAGGGCGATTCGGTCATCAGGCTCGTCCGAAAAAGCTATTTCGCAGAGGTCGTTTTCTTCCATGAAACGGTCGAAGACGCCAGTGGCGATGACCACGAGGCGGGGGATGGTTAGTTCGAATTCGGGGAATTCGTCGCGGCTGATCCGGTCGAGGAGAACGTTGTTGATGAAAGCGAGGCCGGAGGCTTTGCCTCCGATAGAGCCATGGCCGATGTAGCTGATGATGTCGTCGGATTCAAAGAAGCGCCGGTCGAAGGGCGGGAGGTCGTCGATCGAAATGTCGTATCCGTCGGTTTTCATCTGACGGTTGCCTCCCTCCTGAGTTTAGACCCAGCTGCGGTCGGCGCAGGCCTGGGCGACCCGCCCGACAGCCATGACATAGGCGGCGTCGCGCATATGAAGATTTCGTTTGCGGGCGAATTCACTGACAGCGACAAAGGCAGCGGTCATTTTGACATCGAGTTTGCCGAGGACTTCGTCTTTTTCCCAGTAGTAGTTGGCGTTACTCTGGACTTGTTCGAAGTAGCTGCAGATGATCCCGCCGGCGTTGGCGATAAAATCGGGAATGACAAAGATATCGCGCTGTTTGAGTATCTGGTCGGCGTCGCTTGTGACGGGGCAGTCGGCCCCCTCGGCTATTATGCTGACTTTGTTGTTGATCAGGCTGGCGTTGTCGGTGGTGATGGTTTCTTCGAGTGCGGCCGGGATGAGGATGTCGACCTCCTGTTCAAGCCAGGCGTCACCGTCGGCGACGGTGTAGCCGAGTTCTTCGGCGCGGGACCGGTTGATGCTGCCGAAGGGATCGGTGATAGACAGGAGTTCATTGACATCGGCGCCGGTTTCTTTGATGTAGGAAAGGGCTTGTTGGCCATCGTGATCCCAGCAGGCGACGCAGGTGACTTTGCCGCCGATGCGGGTGTAGAGGTCGACAGCATACTGTCCGACGTTGCCAAAGCCCTGGACACTTGCGGTGGTTTGGCTGGGGGATTTTTTCTGACGTTTAAGGGCTTCGCGGAGCATATAGACGATGCCGTAGCCGGTGGCTTCGCGACGTCCGACCGAGCCGCCCATGCCGACCGGCTTGCCGGTGATGACGCCGGGGTAGTGGCCGGCGGAGATGGCTTCGTATTCATCGAGCATCCAGAGCATATGCTGCGGGGTGGTCATCAGGTTCGGTTCGGGGATGTCGACGTTGGGGCCGATAGAGCGGGCGAGCTGGCGGATCCAGCCGCGGCAGAGCTGTTCCTGGGTGCCGGGGGAGAGGTCGTGCGGGTCGCAGGCGACGCCGCCCATGGCGCCGCCAAGGGGGATATCAGCGACGGCGCATTTCCAGGTGGTGAGCATGGCCATGGCGCGGACTTTGTCGACCGTTTCCTGGGGGTGGAAGCGGATGCCGCCTTTACATGGACCGCGGGCGTCGTTGTGCTGGATGCGAAAGCCTCGGTAGACCTTGGAGGTGCCGTCGTCGCGGCGGACGGGGATGCTGAAATGGTACTCCCGAACCGGTTCTCGCAGGAGATCGCGGGTAGGCTGGTTCAGCTCCAGCATGTCGGCAATTCGGTCGAATTGCTGCTGAGCGGATTGGAACGGATTGAAAGATTTGGTGTCCATCAAGTCCCCGAATTTGGCTGTCGGGCGTGGATCTGGGTCCGCCCGCTCTCGTTACCGTTTTCACAAGCAAGGATATCCGTCTTGAGGGAAAATGTCAAGGTCAATGCGTCGCCAAGCGGGAGAGAAGCGGTTGCGTTCGGGGAGTGAAAGGCGTACCTTTCAGTCGATAACGGCGGGACTATTGATATGGAAAAGCGGACCTTAGGGACACAACCAACGCATCTGTCGGAGATCCGGGTGCTGATTGCCGACGAGCGACGGCTATTTCGGCAGGGCTTGATGTCGTTGTTTACGACGGAGCTTGGGATTCTGGTAGTGGGTGACACCGGCGACGGGCTTGAGACGGTGCGGCTGGTGGAGGAGAAGAAACCGGATGTACTGGTGCTCAATGTTGAGATGCCGGAGCTTGACGGCATCGCGGTGGGGCGGCGGGTCGGGCGGATTGTGGGGGCACCGGGGCTGGTGTACTTGGCCACGCATCATATAGAGATGAGGATGCGGGAGGCATTTCGGGCCGGGGCGCAGGCGTATCTTCTATCCAGTTGTGATTTCAAGGAGTTGGTGTTTGCGATTCGAAAAGTAGCCGGCGGGGATTATTATTTGACCGGGCCGGCGGGCCGGGAGATGGTATTTGAGTACGTGAGTACGGGAGAGCAAGAGGGGGGCTCCGACGGTATTCTGACACGCCGGGAGTTGGAGTTGTCTCGTTTACTGGCCGATGGTTACTCGACGAAGGAGGCGGCCTCGCGGTTGAGTATCAGTGTGAAGACGGCCGAGGCGCATCGTTCGTCGGTGATGAAAAAGCTGAATGCGAAGAATGTGACGGATATAGTTAAGTACTGTATTCGCAATAAGATAATCGATCCGTAAGTTTGTCTCTTTTTAAATTAAGGTACATACTTTCTATGAATAGGGTCTTTTCCTATTCTATGTAAGGGTAGTTACCTATTGTCTCAATCTGCACCTTGTGTGTTACTGTACTTAACGTTGACAGAAGAGACCACGCTTCCGTTTAAATCGTTAAACAGCAATTCTAAGCGTGGGCGAGACTTATACTTCTTTGTGAAAGGTGTAACAAAGAACAATGGCTACCACAACTGAAACCAAAAAAAGCGGCAGCGGCTATGTAGCCGAGTTTATGTCGTGGCTGAAGGCCAAGAATCCGGCCGAGCCGGAATTTCATCAGGCGGTCGAGGAAGTTGTCCAGTCGATTTCGCTGGTGCTGGAGAAACATCCGGAGTATCGCAAGGCGAAGATCATTGAGCGTATTGCGGAGCCGGAGCGGGTAATCATGTTCCGGGTGCCGTGGATGGATGACGACGCTGACTATCATGTCAACCGTGGTTTCCGGGTCGAGATGAGCAGTGCGATTGGTCCGTACAAGGGCGGTTTGCGTTTTCACCCCTCGGTGAACCTCGGTATCCTGAAATTCCTTGCTTATGAGCAGGTCTTCAAGAACAGCCTGACCACGCTGCCGATGGGCGGTGGCAAGGGCGGTTCGGATTTCGATCCGAAGGGCAAGAGCGACGAAGAAGTCATGCGTTTCTGCCAGAGCTTCATGATGGAGCTGTTCCGTCATATCGGTCCGAATACTGACGTGCCGGCCGGCGATATTGGTGTCGGTGGTCGTGAGATAGGTTACCTGTTTGGAACGTACAAGAAGATTCGCGATGAGTTCACCGGTGTGCTGACCGGTAAGGGCATCAACTGGGGTGGTTCGCTGATTCGTCCGGAAGCAACCGGCTATGGTGCGGTGTACTTTGCCGCTGAAATGCTTGCTACGCGGGGCGAGAGCCTTGAGGGCAAGACCTGCCTGGTGTCCGGTTCCGGTAACGTGGCCCAGTACACGACCGAGAAGGTTCTTGACCTGGGCGGTAAGGTCGTGACGTTGTCCGATTCCGGCGGTTACATTTATGATCCGGACGGTATCGGTCGCGAGAAGCTCCAGTTTGTGATGGATCTGAAGAATATCCGTCGCGGCCGGATCAATGAATACGTTGAGAAGTTCCCGTCGGCGACCTACATTCCGGTCGATCCGTCGCAGGACTTCAACCCGCTGTGGGATCACAAGGCTGACTGTGCGTTCCCGTCGGCGACGCAGAACGAAATCAACGCCAAGGATGCCCAGAACCTGATCAACAACGGCGTGTACGTGGTTTCCGAAGGCGCGAACATGCCGACGACGCCGGAAGGCGTCGACCTGTTTTTGGAGAAGAAGATTCTCTACGGTCCGGGTAAGGCTGCCAATGCCGGCGGCGTGGCTGTTTCCGGTCTGGAAATGTCGCAGAACAGCATGCGGTATAGCTGGACGCGCGACGAAGTTGATCGCAAGCTGCACGGTATTATGAAGAGCATTCATAAATCCTGCGTTGAGGCTTCCGAGCAGTATGGTACGGCGGGTAACTATGTGAACGGCGCCAATATCGCCGGCTTCATCAAAGTGGCCGACTCCATGCTGGATCAGGGTATTTTCGGTTAAGACAGCTGTGATTTTGACGCTCTGTTTAGCATGGATGGAGCGGGCAGTTGCCCGCTCCATTTCTTTTTGTGCCGAATCGACTTTGAATGAAAGTAGGTTTTCGTCTCGGGATCGTATATTATAGGCTGGTAAGCGGCGGTTTGGTGCCAACGATGATGTGAGTGGCTATGAGGGAATTTGACGATATATATCTCAAGCAGGATTACCAGAGCCGGTTTATTGACTTTCAGAAGCTGATGCGGTTTCGCATTCGGGATATCCTCCTGGTATCGAGTCTTTACGACGCGTTTATCATCGGTGAAGACGGCGGGCTGTATGAGATGCTGCTCAATGAGTATGTCGAGCTGAATCTGTCGCATGCACCGGGGTTGAAGCGTGTATCCAGCGGGCGGGATGCTTTGCGGGAAGCACAGGGATCGGAACGGTACGACCTGATTATTACGACGCCGCACCTCGAGGATATGTCGGTGCTGGAATTTGCCGCGAATCTTCGTGAATCCGGCAACAATACGGCGCTGGTGCTTCTGTCGTATGACAACCGCGAGTTGAAGAGTTTCATGAATCAGCCGGAGATCGCGCATTTTGACAAAGTGTTTTTGTGGCAGGGCAATTTCCGGATTCTCCTGGCGATAATCAAAGTGATCGAGGATCTTCGGAATGTCGAGCGCGATACACGGCTGGGCGGAGTGCAGTCGATCATCTTGATTGAGGATTCGGTCAAGTTCTACTCATCGTATTTGCCGATTATCTACACGCAGCTCATGCGGCACTCCCAGAATGTTCTCGAGGAGAGTGTCAATGTAGTGCATCGAATGCTCCGGATGCGGGCGCGCTCAAAGATCCTGTTGTGCGAGACGTTTGAGAAAGCGTGGGATCTTTATGAGCAGTATCACGAGTCGATCCAGGGAGTGATTTCCGATATTTCGTTCCCGCGCAATGGGCGGCCGGATCCGATGGCGGGGGTGGAGTTCACGCGGTCGGTGAAAGCGCGGCACCCGGATATTCCGGTGCTGCTTCAGTCGAACAAGCCGGATCTGGGGGAGATTGCCGGCGATGTCGGGGCCTCGTTTTTGCTGAAGGATTCGCCGCGGTTGCTGCATGAGTTGGAACGGTTCATGAAGCGGTATTTCAATTTTGGTGATTTTGTGTTCTATCTGCCCGATGGACGGGAGGTCGGCCGGGCGCATAACCTTCGGGAGCTTCAGCAGCGGATTCGCGAAGTACCGGATGAATGTCTGCTGTATCATTCGGAGCGCAACCACTTTTCCAACTGGTTGAAGGCGCGGACCGAGTTCGGACTGGCGCATCAGCTTCGGCCGCGCAAGGTATCTGATTACGACTCGGTAGACCATTTGCGGCAGGCGCTTATTGGTTATTTGCGGGACTACCATGCTTCGCAGCATCGGGGGACAATCGTCGATTTTGACCCGGAGCAGTTTGACGGCACCGACGTGTTCACACGACTGGGGACGGGTTCGATGGGAGGTAAAGGACGCGGCCTGGTGTTTGCCGGAACGCTGCTGAACCGGTCCAAGCTCGCCAGTGAATACAGCAATGTGAGCCTCGGGGTACCGCCGAGTTTCATTCTACAGACGGATATATTCGACGAGTTTATCGAAAGCAACGATCTGGGTGACTTTGCATTGAACTGTATGAATGATGCTGAGATTGTTAAGCGGTTCGTAAACTCGGAGTTTCCGCTCTATGCGGTAGAGCTTCTGCGGCAGTTGCTGCGTGTGATCAAGTACCCGGTGGCAGTGAGGTCCTCGAGTCTGCTTGAGGATTCGCAATATCAGCCGTTTGCGGGCGTGTATGACACGTACATGGTGCCCAATAATCATCAGGATATAGAAATTCGCCTGGTCGAGCTGCTGTCGGCAGTCAAGCGGGTGTATGCGTCGGTCTTTTCCAGTCGGGCGAAGCGGTATATCACCGCGACGCCGTATCGTTTGGAAGAGGAGAAGATGGGGGTAATAATCCAGAAGCTGGTCGGGAAGCGGCACCGGTCACATTTCTATCCTGACTTTTCGGGAGTGGCGCAGTCGCATAATTTCTATCCGGTGGAGCCGATCCAGTCCGAGGATGGAGTGGTGTCGGTCGCGCTGGGGCTGGGTGCGACGGTTGTTGAGGGGGGGTTGACGATCCGGTTTTGTCCGAAGTATCCCAAGCGTATACTCGGGTGGGGTGACGCCCAGGAGGCGTTGACCTGTACCCAACGCGAATTTTATGCCCTGCGTTTGCCGGAGCCGGATGATCGACATAATCATCTCGAGGCATCGCAGCTCGTGAAGTTCGGGCTGAAGGTTGCGGAAGAAGATGGGGTGTTGGCGTCGATGGCCTCGACGTATTCGGCGCAGAATAACGCGCTGTATGACGGGGTTTCGCGCGGCGGCATGCGGGTAATCACATTTGCGCCGATTCTGAAACAGAACATATTCCCGCTGCCGGAGATCATGCGCGATGTTATTGATCTGTTTCGCCGGGGAATGACGTCGCCGGTCGAAATTGAGTTTTCAGTGAACCTCAACGTTCCGCATGGAGAGCCGCCGGAGTTCCGGGTGCTGCAACTGCGGCCGATGGTTACCACGCATGAACGTGAGCGGCTGACTATAGAGGACCATGAGCGGGAACAGCTGGTTTGTCGAAGCAGCCAGGTGTTTGGGAACGGGATTATTGAGGGGCTGCAAGATGTGGTGCTGGTGGATGAGTCGAAGTTCGAGCGCTCCAATACCGTGGAGATTGCCCAGGAAATCGGGCTGTTTAATGTCGAACTGAGCCAGGCGCATCGGCCGTATCTGCTGGTCGGGATCGGGCGGTGGGGATCGGCGGATCCGTGGCTGGGGATTCCTGTCAATTGGGACCAGATTGACGCCGCGAGGGTTATTATCGAGACAGGGTTTACGGACATGAAAGTTTCGCCATCGCAGGGAACCCACTTCTTCCAGAACCTGGTGGCGTTTGGTGTTGGCTATTTTACGGTGGACCGGCATCACAACAGCGACTTTATCGATTGGGACTGGCTGCTGTCACACGAGCCGCTTAAGGAGCGGAAGTACTCTCGGCATTTGCGCTTCAAGGAACCTATCCATGTGAAGATGAACGGGCGCACGTCCGAAGGGATTATTCTCAAGCCGCCGGGGAGCACGTGATCGGTGTCAGTGGAATTGTGCGGTGAGCAGGGTTCTTTCCATTTTGCAGGGTCATCAGGTAGTTCGCACTTTTTGTGACTGGCAAGGTTCTGTTTACCGTTTACAGATTGGAGTCTCTATGGCAGAGAATTTTGAGCGAGAGTTGAGGCAAATGGCGTCGGAGTCGGAGCCGTCGGAGCGTCTGAGCCGGCTGCTGGATATATACTATGACCGGTTGATGGAGCGCAGTCCGGAGTGGGCGACACAAACCGGCTACGAGAAGTACACTGATGGCTGGAGTGATCCGACGCCGGATTGTCGGAAGAGGAAACTGGCTGATGCCCGGTTGCTGGGAGAGACTCTTGAGGGCATTGATCCGGACAAGCTGGGTGTACAGGAACGGCTCAGCTACGATCTGCTTCAGCGTCAAAGTCAGCTTGATATCGACGAGGGGCGGTTTCCGTATGAGATGTTTCCTATCAGCCAGATGCACGGTATTCAACAGGATGCGGCCCGTATTCTGGGGATGATGCCGACCCGGACAGTCGATCAGCGGGGGGATATTCTGGCCCGGCTGGAGAAGCTGCCGCGGGTAGTGGATGATGTGCGCACGCAGCTTCAGGCTGCGGCGGCAGATGACTACACGTTGCCTCGGGTTGCGGCAAAAGAGATTCCACAGCAGGTTCTCAATCAGATTCCGGAGGCGCCGGAAGAATCGTCGCTGTTGAGTTTTCTGGGCAATCTTCCGGTAACGCTGGAAGAGAGTCAGCGGCAGAGGATTCGCCAGGATGCGGTGACGCTTTATCAGGATCACATACGGCCGGCTTTTGCAGTGCTGCATGATACGGTCGCGGAGGAGTATCTGCCGGCTTGTCGAGAGAGTATTGCCTGGAGTGATTTGCCGGATGGCGAGGCGTGGTATGCGCACCTGGTTGCCGAGCACACGACAACGGAGATGACCCCGGAGGAGATTTTCCAGATCGGGCAGTCGGAGGTGCGGCGGATTCGGGGTGAGATGGATCGGGTAATTGCGGAGGCGGGATTTGAGGGGGATTTCGACGCGTTTTGTGAGTT
Organism: uncultured Ignavibacteriales bacterium; assembly: GCA_964612145.1. GTDB lineage: Bacteria > Zixibacteria > MSB-5A5 > GN15 > FEB-12 > JAGNLV01. Next base: position 119,128 of record CAZTBP010000003.1, read on the forward strand.
TCTGCGAACCGACAGCCGGTTCTTTTTTGATTCCAAAGAGGAGCTGCTCAGAGAGTACCGAGATATCTGCAAGCGGATAGACCCGGAACTGGCGGGGTTGTTCAGACGGCTGCCGCAGTTGCCGTACGGGGTGATCCCGATCCCGACGTACTCAGAGAAGAACGAGACGACGGCGTACTATCAGCCGGGGTCGCTGAAGGCCGGGCGCGCGGGATATTTCTATGCCAATACGTACGATCTGAAGTCGCGGCCGAAATGGGAGATGGAGGCGCTTTCACTGCACGAGGCGGTGCCGGGGCACCATTTGCACATAGCGCTCCAACAGGAGCTCGAGTATCTGCCGGTGTGGCGGCAGCAGAACTGGATTACCGCTTTTGGCGAGGGGTGGGCACTGTATGCGGAGAGCCTCGGTGAACAGATGGGGTTCTTTCAGGATGCCTACGCAAAGTTCGGTCAGTTGACCTATGAGATGTGGCGGGCTATTCGATTAGTAGTGGATCCGGCCATGCACAGCAAGGGATGGTCACGGGAGAAGGCGATTGAGTTTTTCAGAAAGAATTCGAGCAAGACGGCGCACGATATTCAGGTTGAGATCGATCGGTATATTGTCTGGCCGGGGCAGGCGCTGGCCTATAAGATCGGGGAGTTGAAAATCAAGGAGCTCCGGCGGCTGGCGGAAGAGACGCTGGCAGGGCGTTTTGATATTCGGGCGTTTCACGACGAGTTGCTGAGATATGGATGTGTGCCGCTGACGGTGCTGGAGCGGTTGATGAAGGCCTGGGTGGCGGAGCAGAAGGAGTAGAAACTCACGAAAATCGAATTGTCTTTTGACATCGGGCCAACAGTTCCGCTGTTGAATGTCGATGAAACGACCGATATAAACAGCAGAACGCAGAACCAGAAGGGACAGCCAGATGGACAAGGGACAATCACCAGGTAAGCGCCGATATCAGCGGGAACGTGAGATCGCCCGCTGCACACAGCTATTGTCCGAGGAGCCGGGTAACGCCGAACTGTGGTACCGTCGGGCCAACGCGCACCGTCAGAAGGGGAACATGTTACTGGCCGTCTGCGACTACAATCGGGCGCTGCGTCTTCGTCCCAATTATCCTGAGGCACTGTTTTACAAGGCGATTGCCTGTGGGGCGATGGGCTGTCGATACGAGGAGGCTCGCGCGTATCGGTCGTTCCTGGCGTGCGAGGGCGGCGGCGACCAGGGGCTGATTTTGCGTATCTGGCGCCGGATGATGGAGCTTGAGGAGCGGCTTGGCCTGCCGCATTCCTGATGCCGAAAGAGCTGACTCTCGGCCTCTCATAGTTATCATCCCGAAAGTTGTTGACAAACGAGTACAGGTTTGTAAATTACACTCTGAGTTTGTGAACAAAATCACAAGCGTGACGAAGATTATGAAGAATTCTGAACAACACATACTCAAGGCTGAACACCTGGGCCTTTTGTTGGAACGGCTGATTGAACTGGGCTATCGAGTGATCGGCCCGAGGGTGAGAAACGGGTCGCTGGTACTGGATGAAGTGCAATCGGTTGAGCAGTTCCCGGTCGGGAGAATAACGCGGCAGGAACCGGGGCTTTTTCGTCTCGAGGAGACCGGACGGACTGAGTATTTTAGCTGTATTGTCGGCCAGCAGTCGTGGAAACGGTACTTGCAGAAGCCGAGGACGTTGCTGTACGAGTCGATGCGATTTGAGGGATCGCTGGAAATCCGAACGACCGAGGCCGATCCGCAGAAGCGGGCGTTCATAGGGGTCAGGCCATGTGACTTGGCGGCGATTAAGCGGCAGGACAAAATTCTGATAGGGGGCGAGTATGTCGATACGGCGTATCGTGCCCGGCGGAACGAATTGTTCATTGTCGCGGTCAACTGCACCCGACCGGGCGGTACCTGTTTTTGCGAGTCGATGGGGACCGGACCGCAGGCGCACAGCGGGTTTGATCTGGTATTGACGGAGCTTTGTTCTTATTCACGGCAAGATTTTGTGGTGGAGGCCGGCTCCGAGGCGGGTCGGGAAATGCTGGGCACGTTACAACTGGAAACGGCACGGCCAGAGGATATCGACGAGGTTGAATTGGCGGTTGATGCGGCCCGGCGTGCCATGGGACGGAAGCTGGAAACTGACGGGCTCCCGGAGCGGCTCAACGGTGCAGTCGAGGATCCTTACTGGGAGAAAATAGCAGAGCGATGTTTGAATTGCAGCAACTGTACGCTGGTTTGCCCGACCTGCTTCTGTACGACGATCGAGGATCGGACTGATCTGTCCGGAGAGACAGCGAGCCGGACCCGGGTCTGGGATTCCTGTTTCACGCTCGATCATTCCTATATCTATGGCGGCAGTGTGAGGCAGTCGGGATGGTCGCGGTACCGTCAGTGGCTGATGCACAAATTGAGCTGGTGGTTTGACCAGTTCGGGGAATCGGGATGTGTCGGGTGTGGGCGGTGTATTACCTGGTGCCCGGTGGGGATTGATATCACTGCAGAGGCGGAGAAACTGGCTTCTGCCGGTGAAGAGAAAATCACGAGTGAAGCGCGGAGATAGATTATGGAAACACTGCAACGCATATTGGCGGAACATCCCTTTTTCAGCGACCTGGAGGCGGCGCATATCGAGTTGCTGGTCGGGTGTGCCTCCAATGCCGTTTACAAGGAAGGGGAGTTCCTGTTTCGGGAGGGTGAGCCGGCGGATAATTTTTTTGTCATTCGGCAGGGAAAGGTGATGGTCGAGACGCACCTTCCCAACAAAGGAGCGGTGTCAATCCAGACCGAGGAGAGCGGCAATGTGCTGGGTTGGTCATGGATGGTGCCGCCGTACAAGTGGCGGTTCGATGCGCGAGCAATCGAGCTTACGCGGGTGATTAAACTGGATGGAAAGTGCCTTCGTGGGAAGTGTGGGGATGATCATCATCTCGGGTACGAAATAATGACGCGGTTTGCGACGCTCATAGCCGAGCGGCTTGAGGCGACCCGACTGCAATTACTTGACTTGTATGGCAACGACTGAAACGACAAAAGATCGGCAGGGGCCAAACGCGGATTCGATGACGGTTCGGCCGTTTCGGATAACGCGGCGGATCAACGAGACGCATGATACGTTTTCGATGGATCTGGCCGCGCCGTCCGGTCAGGAGCCGTTGTTGTTTCGACCCGGGCAGTTCAATATGCTGTATATACATGGTGTGGGAGAGGTGCCGATCTCGATCAGTGGTGATCCGGGCAAGCCGGAGCGGGTAGTTCATACCACGCGGGCGGTAGGAACTGTTACGACGGCCATGGGGGAACTGAAAAAGGGTGCGACCATAGGAGTGCGGGGACCATACGGGGTGCCGTGGCCGACGGAAGAAGCGGCGGGGCGCGATGTGGTGCTGGTGGCTGGCGGGATTGGACTCGCTCCGTTGCGGCCGGTGATTCATCATCTGCTGGCGAATCGTGACGCTCATAACCGGATTGTATTGTTGTATGGAACACGGTCGCCGAGTGATATTCTCTATCGGAGAGAACTGGAGCAGTGGCGGTCTCGGTTTGATGTCGAGGTATTTATCACGGTTGACCGGGGTACCGGTGACTGGCGGGGCAATGTCGGGGTGGTGACCGGATTGATTCCAAAGGCGCCGTTTGATCCGTCGGAGTGTCTTGTGATGGTGTGCGGGCCGGAAGTGATGATGCGGTTTACCGCGATGGCGCTGGAGAAGCGGGGTGTAGGGGACGAGCAGATTCACACCTCGATGGAACGTAACATGAAATGTGGTGTCGGCCTGTGCGGGCATTGTCAGCTGGGGCCGTATTTTGTATGCAAGGATGGTCCGGTGTTCCGGTTTGACAGGATTAAACCCTGGTTCTCGCGGCGGGAGTTGTAGCGATGGCGAAGAAACGTAAACCGAAACTTGCGGTGTGGAAGTTCGCCTCGTGCGATGGCTGCCAGTTGAGCTTGCTGGACTGTGAAAATGAACTTCTGGCGATTGCCGATGCTATTGAAATAGCCAACTTTCCGGAGGCCTCGCGGGCGGTGATGCGGGGGCCGTATGATATCTCATTGGTGGAGGGATCGATTACAACGCCGCATGATGCGGAACGAATTCATAAAATTCGACGGCAGTCAAAACTGTTGATCACCATTGGGGCGTGTGCGACAGCCGGTGGGATTCAGGCGTTGCGGAATTTTGCGCGGATCGATGATTATCTCTCGATAGTGTATCCAAAGCCGGGCTATATCGAGTCGTTACGCAAGTCGACACCAATTGCGGATCATGTGTTTGTAGATATGGAATTGCGGGGGTGTCCGATCAGCAAGGAACAGCTGGTGGAGACTGTCAGTGCGCTGTTGAACGGCCGCAAGCCGAACCTGCCGACCTATTCAGTGTGTGTTGACTGCAAGCGCCGGGGAAATATCTGTGTGATGGTTGCCCATGGTACGCCGTGTCTGGGACCGGTCACGCAGACCGGGTGCGGGGCGCTGTGTCCGGGCTATCAGCGCGGTTGCTATGGTTGTTTCGGGCCAAAAGAGACGCCGAATACGGAGTCGCTGGCGAGCTGGTTTGGGGAGCACGCGATGGATCACGACGAGATTCTCCGTTTGTTCCGGGGATTCAATGCTTATGCCGAGCCGTTTCGAAAAGAGAGCGAGGCGCATGAAAAGTAAGACGATCAAAGTTGATTACCTGGCGCGGGTCGAGGGTGAGGGCGGTTTGTTGGTGCGGGTACGAAATGAAAAGGTGGAGGATGTTCGGCTGAATATATTCGAGCCGCCCCGGTTCTTTGAGGCGTTCTTGCGGGGGCGTGCGTTTACCGAGGCGCCGGATATTACGGCAAGGATCTGCGGCATCTGCCCGGTGGCTTACCAGATGAGTGCGGCGCACGCAATGGAGCAGGCGTGTGGTGTGGCTGTTGGCGGGCAGCTGCGGAACCTTCGGCGGCTGTTGTATTGTGGGGAGTGGATCGAGTCGCATGCATTGCATGTGTACCTGCTTCACGCACCGGACTTTTTAGGCTACGAAAGCGGCATTGCGATGGCGAAGGATTTTCCGCAGGTGGTGAAAGACGGGCTGGCGCTGAAGAAGACCGGCAATGACCTGGTGGCGCTTTTAGGGGGGCGGGAGATCCATCCGATTAATGTGAAGGTGGGTGGATTCTATTCGGTGCCGTCAAAGGAGGAGCTGACGCCGATCAAAGAGCGGCTTGAAAAGGCGCTGGAGATTTCGTATGAGGCGATACGCTGGACGGCGGGGTTCGAGTTTCCTGATCTCGAACAGGAGTTTGAGTATGTGGCGCTGCGGCACCCAGAAGAGTATCCGCTCAATGAGGGACGGGTTGTTTCGACCAATGGGCTTGACATTGACTATGGAGAGTATCTTGACGTTTTTGAAGAGGAACAGGTGAAGCATTCGACCTCGCTTCATTCACGGATCCGCGAGCGGGGTCTTTATTTGGTCGGGCCGCAGGCGCGGTACAATTTGAATTTTGATCGGCTTCCGGCGCGGGTGCAGGAAGCGGCGCTGGCAAGCGGGTTGACCGAGAGGTGCACAAACCCGTTTAAGAGTATTGTGGTGCGAGCGGTGGAGTTGGCGTTTGCCTGTGATGAGGCGCTGCGTTTGATAGATGCCTATGAGCCGCCGGAGGAACGATCGGTCGAAGTCACCCCCAGAGCCGGGACAGGTAACTGGGCGACCGAGGCGCCGCGCGGGTTGCTGTTTCACCAGTATAGTATAGATGATAAAGGGATTATCACCTCGGCGAACATTGTACCGCCGACATCGCAGAACCAGAAGGCGATTGAGGCGGACCTCGGCGAATTTGTTCAACATCATTTGGATCTGCCGCACGACAAGTTGACGTGGCAGTGCGAACAGGTGGTCCGCAACTACGATCCGTGCATCTCATGTTCCTGCCATTTCCTGCGCCTGCATATTGACCGGTAATGTAAACAGGAGAGAGCATGACAAAGGCCGACCGGGTACTTGTTGTGGGGCTGGGTAATGACTATCGCTCCGATGACCGGGTCGGTTTGGAAGCGGCGCGGCAGATAGAGCGGTGCCGATTGCCCGGGCTGGAGGTGCTGGTTGGTGTTGGTGACGCGCTTGAGATAATCGACCGGTGGGGGGAGGCGGAACTGGTGATTGTGATTGACTGCATCGTTGCCGGGCGCAAGCCGGGGAGGATTTACCGGTTCGACGGGCGCCGGGAGCACATTCCGCAGGAGCTGTTTTCACGGTTTTCGTCTCACGCCTTTACGGTGATCGATGCCTTGGCGCTGGCGGATGCGCTGGGAATCATGCCGCCGCGGCTGGTTATTTATGGTATCGAGGCGGAGCACTGTCGTCCGGGAGCGGAGTTGTCGCCGTCGGTTACGCAGTCGCTGGATTTAGTGGTGGGGAGGATTCAGGACGAACTCAGGAGGTTTACGCGGGAGCGCGGGGAATAGGGAACAGAAAAAAAACGGACCTTTTCTTCGGAGAGGGCGTTAATACAGGAGGAGGAAGTGATTATGGTAAAATTTCTGCTCTGGCTGATACTGTTTGTTATTTGCTGGCCGGTGGCGCTGCTGGCCATTGTCGCCTATCCGTTTGTATTTTTGTTTTTGCTGCCGTTTCGGTTGGCCGGGTTTGCTATCGAGGGAGTGCTCGCGTTTCTTCGGGCGCTCATGTTATTGCCGTCGCGGGTGATTGGCGGAAGGCGCTAGGCTCTTTCGGACGAAACTCAGGTGATTTCACTGAGATATTTATGAAGAGTCAGGTTCTTATGGGCGAGGCCGAGTTTGCGCCGTATTGACTCGCGGTGCTTGCGTATGGTGGCGGGGGCAAGGTTCAGGTGCTCGGCTATTTCTTTAGACGTCAACCCCTGTTTAATCAATCCGCATATTTCGGTTTCCCGGGCGGTGAGGTCACCGTTGGCAGAACTCAGCGAAATGAGGAAGGGGGAGGCGACATCATGCAGCTCTTTTTCCAGTATATCCAGTGGTTGGTGCAGCGACTCAGGAACTGCCGCCCGAATTTTGTGCAAGGCGGGCATGATGCGTTGCTCAAAATTGGCGGCTATGGTATTCCGGGTCTGCGTGGACATCGAGCCGATTGAGCCCAGTACCTGCTGAAGAGCGATGTCTTTCCTTTGCAGTGCGTTGCGTTCTAACAGCAGTTCGCCGGCAATGCGGGTGATCTCCCGATTTTTAAGTCGGTGGTCGGTTATGTCCAGGGAGATGCCGCCTATCAGCGGCTGCGACCCGGGAATGGGAAATCTGATTGTTAGAAAATATCGGTCGGAACACTCAACTTCGAGTTTTTCCACGGTTTCCACTGAATGGCCGGTCCTCAAGACCTGCCGATCGGCGTTTTTGAAGGCCCTGGCCATTTCGCTCGGCCATATATCGTCGACAGTTGCGCCGATAATTTGCTTTTTCTTGACCGGGAAGAGGGAGCGGAAGCGCTCGTTAACATACACAAAGTGGCCATCGGAGTCTTTCAGGTAGGCGGCGCCGGGGAGGTGGAGCATGAAGTAAGCGAATCGTCGCTGTGTCTCCCGCAGGGCTTTAAGGGCGTGCTCTTGTTTCTTTCGGGCGCTGGACTCTTTGAGTTCGCGTTGAATCGCCGGGACAAGACGTGAAAGGCCACTTGTTACAATGTAGTCTTTTGCTCCGGCACGGATGGCAGTGACGGCGTGTTCTTCACTCCTGGTTTTGGAGATTACGATCAAAGGTAGGGGCTGACCGTGGTCACTAAGGACGTGAAGGACTTCCTGGGCAGGGAGTTTTTTGGTCTCCCAGGCGGCGATGGCGATGTCGAAGGTTGATTTGGCTATTTGCTTACGCAATTGGGCGGTGTCTGACACGCCGACTATATTTGCAGCGAGCCTGGCATTACGGAGTTCTGTTTCGATAAGTTGGCGGTCTGATTTGCCAAACGAGATCATCAGGATATTGATTTTTTCGGCCATGTGCTTCTCCAACAATGTCTTAGAAACAGCGCCCCCGCCGGACTTCCTTTCTGATTGAGCAAGATACACAGGAACAGTCAGAAAATCAATATTCTTCGGGGAATTAGCCACTGGGGAGTGGCCTACTGTCCTAAGTTGTTTTCTGGCAATAGCGTACGCGCCCTTTGTTTGACCGCGTAATTTTATTACGGAATCCTTACGGCGTTAAGCCGTATTGTCCTGCGTGAACATCCATTTTATACTACCGTTGAAGATACAGGAAGTAATTGAGTCAATGAACCACAGGGGTACCGGCGCTATTGTTTTCCTTTTGTCGATTGTAGGCCCCTACACACGTTACAAGGAGGAATGACGTGAACATCACCAACATCCAAGTCCGATTACGACACGAAGCAAAGCTTAAGGGTTTCGTCAACATCACCTTAGACAACTGTTTTGTTGTCCGGGGATGTAAGATCATTAAGGGATCGAAGGGCTTTTTCCTTTCGATGCCCAGTCAAAAGCTTGATGACGGGAGTCATCGCGACATTTGTCACCCGATAAACGCTGACACACGCAGAGAGATCGAGGATCTGGTATTGAAAGCGTACGTTCAGGAACTGCGCGACCAGGACATGATCCAGCCTGTAGAGCAGCGTCCGGTCGAGGCAGACGATACTCTTCAGGCAGCACAGGGGTAGACCGCTTCTTGTCGTTTATCTTCAAGCGGAGCGGAGAGCTTCGCTTTCAATGACAGGTCGCTGATTCTTGCAGTCAGCCGTACGACCTGACAGATTCTTTCATCCTGGAATTACACTCATTGAACTGAAAGGAGTTGATCGCTGATGCTTTGTCGCATGCAGCAGTTAAAAGGTATTAATGTTCATTCCACCGACGGTCCCTTTGGGGCGGTCACCGATGTTCTGTTCGACGATGGCGGCTGGACTGTTCGCTACTTAGTGGCTCGTCCGGAGGCGGGCGCCGAGGTGCAGCGTTACCTTCTGCCAGTGGCTCACATAGAGCGGCCGGACTGGGAATCGGATTCAATCCTGGTTGATCAGCCGGCGGCTAGTCTTCACAACGGGCCGACGCTGGCCGACGACAGGCCCGTGTCCCGTCAGGAGGAAGAGCGGCTCCACACGGCGTTTGGCTGGCAGCCATACTGGACCGAAGCGGATCTTCCGCGTGAGGGTCAGGCTCCGCCCGTTCCGGAGGGTGATGAAATGACCGGGGACCGTCAGGCGCAGTCAGTCCCGCGGGACCATCAGCCGGGCGACCCGCATCTTCGCAGTGCGCGGGAGGTTATCGGCTACCGGGTCGAGGGCAACGACAGCGAGGCCGGAAAAGTGGCAGACTTTGTGCTGGACGATGATGTCTGGCAGATAAAGTATCTCATAGTTGATACGATGGAGGACGAGCAGGACAAGCAGGTGTTTTTGGCCGCTCATCTGGTGGAGCGGGTGAGCTTTGACCAGTTAGCCGTCTTCGCGGATCTCGCGGCGGACAAGCTGCGCAAGACGCCGGCCTTTACGCCGAACACACCTCTTGAGCGTGAATACGAAAAAGTTTTGCAGGATTATTTTGGCTACTAGATGTCGGATCCTTGTATGATATCGCTCAGCAGGTAAAAAGACTTACCGGCGACATCGATCCGACGAGATTTTAAGGAGGTGTATCTAACTATATGCATCGCAGATACAAGTTATTGAACTTACTCTCGCGTTCTCCAAATGTATCCCATTTCGGTTTTCTCATTTTACTTTTGTTGGTTGTGCAGGTGACGTTGTACCTGCCGACATACGCGCAGGATATTCCTGCCGGCGAGGAGATTGACGATCGTGAGATAATGTTCGCGGTCGAGAGTGAACTCCACCTTTACGAGTCGGTGCCGGCCCACCTGATCGATGTTGAGACTATGAATGGCGTAGTGACGTTGTCCGGTACAATGAGTAACCTGCTGGCGCATGAGCAGGCGGCGAAGCTCGTCGGAACGATCAAGGGTGTGCGAGCGGTTGTCAATGATATCGTAGTTCTCGAAAGCGACCGTTCGGACGCGGACATCCGGAGTGATGTTGTCGAACCGCTCACAACTGATCCGGCGACCGACGCGTACGAGATCGATGTGAGCGTCGAAGAAGGGGTCGTGCAACTGACGGGAACGGTGCAGTCGGCCCAGAAAAGAGATTTGGCCGACTATGTTGCATCCGGGGTTCGGGGGGTACTGGCGGTCGAAAACGATCTTATAATCGAATATGGGGCAGAGCGTTCTGATGAAGAGATAGCCGCCGAGATCGAGCGTCGGTTCGATGCCGATGTCTGGGTCAGCAGCAGAGGGATTGATATTGAGGTGAATGATGGTGTCGTGATGCTCGATGGCGCTGTTGGTTCGGTTGCGGAGAAGCGCCGGGTGAAGGCGGATGCCTGGGTTATGGGCGTTGATTCGGTTGATGTCAGCGGCCTGGAAATCAACTGGTGGGACAGGGAGACGATGCGCCGCGAGGCAATCTATGCCGAGCTATCGGATGATGACGTAAGAAAGTCGGTGAGAACCGCCCTGGCGTATGATCCCCGGGTGGCGTTGGATAATGTGACGGTCGATGTCAACGACGGTGAAGTTGATCTTTCCGGAGCAGTTGACAACGTGATTGCGAAGATAGCCGCCGGGCGCGACGCCCGGAATACGCGCGGGGTCTGGCGCGTAAACAACTACATCCGGGTGCGTCCCGACGGGATACCGTCTGATGACGATCTTGAGGACCGTGTCGAGGCGGCGCTGCGCCGGGATCCATATGTGGAAGTCTATGAGATCGACGTGGATGTGATGAACGGACGGGCTATTCTGGCCGGAGAAGTCAGCAATTCGTACGAGGCCGAGCACGCGGTCGATGTTGCCTGGCGAGTGAATGGTATCGCCGATGTTACATCGACAATCGACTTCGAGCATGTGTGGACACCGGCTGATGATTATGAAATACGCAAGGCGGTTCTGGACCAGTTCGGCTGGAGTCCGGTGGTGGATGAGACGGACCTGACGGTAACGGTGGAAAACGGTGTTGTCACTTTGACCGGTACGGTTGATTCCTGGCAGGAGCGGGTTGCCGCACAGCGGAACGCCTACGAAGCGGGCGCGAAGGATGTGGTGAATGATCTGGAACTGGCACCGAATGTACCGAGGCCTGATTATGTGATGCCGTAAAGAAAGCATTTTGGGACAGACCGGGATTGATTATAAGGAGAAATCCGGGAGGTAGACAGGTTATGTGGTTTGCAGAAGTACTGTTGGCCCTTATTGTGGCGTTGATATTGAGTTTTGTTCTTGTAGGGATTTTTGGCCAGCGTCGTCGCGGCGACGAAGAGTTTTTGGCGCCGCCGTCTATATTTCTCTTTCTGATACTGTTTCTGGCCACCTGGGCCGGAGGGATCTGGGTGGAGCCGTTCGGACCGGCTGCTTATGGAGTTGTGTGGCTGCCGTTCTTACTGGTGGGGTTGATTTTCGCGATTCTGTTGATGGCGATCCTGCCGCCCCTTCGCCGGGGAGGTCCGCCGCCGCCTTCTGAGGAAAGAGACGCGGCAAAGGTTTCGGCCGCCGCTCTTGGTGGTTTTTTCTGGATCCTGCTGGTCGTTCTGGCGGTAGTGATCTTTGCCCGCTACGTTGTATAGGCAGCTTGATTGAAGGAATATAGTTTGTTACGAAGTGTCGCAGATCTCATGAATTGTGAGGTACAGACCCCGGACGGGAATATTGGGACGGTCAGTGATATATATTTCGATGATGCCACGTTTGAAATAAAATTCATTGTGTCAGAGGGTTCGATTCAAAGTGCAGGGCAGTCGATTATGGCTCCGTTACTGCTGGTTTCGCGGATTGACTGGGACACGGGAGAGTTGACGTTAACACTCACAATGGAAAGGATGATGGGACGGCGCCTTTCGGGGTGAGCCGTTCCGGAATACGAGAATAGCCTGAGGAGGTGGTTCCGCAATGTTACGCAGCCTGAAAGATTTAGAAGGCTACAAAGTTCGGGCAAAAGATGATGACTTTGGAGAAATCAAGGATTTCCTGTTTGATGATCGGGAGTGGATGATTCGCTATCTGGTAATCTCAACACGGAGATTTCTGCCGGGCCGGAAAGTGGTGATTCCGCCTTCTGAGGCGAGTCAGCCGGATTGGGACAACCACGAGGTGCCGATTGACTTGAGCAAGGACCAGATAAAGGAAGGACCCTCGCTGGAGGAACACGAGCCGGTGTCACGTTCGCATGAAGAGAAGGTCCACAAGTATTTTGAGTGGGAGCCTTACTGGTTTGGTGCAAACCCGCCGCGCGGGACACTTAAACCCGGTCAGGAACGGATTGGGAAGGAGCGGGATCCTTCGTTGAACAAGGTAGAGGATGCGGAGTCCGAGCACTTGCGGTCGGCTGACGAGGTAATGAGCTATACGGTAAATGCTGCCGATGGCGAGGCCGGCGATGTGATTGATTTTATCATAGATGATACTCTGTGGAAGATCCGCTACCTGGTGGTTGACACTTCGACTGTCCTTTCGGGTCGGAAAGTTCTGCTGGCCACAAGCTGGATTGACCGGATTCGATATGTCGAGTCGAAGGTGATTGCGGAGCCATCGAGAGAAATCATAGAAAAGAGTCCCGATTTTGATCCGGCGTCACCGGTGAATCGGAAGCATGAAGAGATATTATATGACTATTATGGTCGTCCGGCGTACTGGTCAAAATGACCGGTTACGGCGCCGATTCTCATATAGATGAAAGGAACAGAATCGTGAGTACAAATACTGAACATGAACAGGGCGTGACAAGGGGTGTTACGCGGGTCGAGTTCGAAAAGGAACTTACAGCGACATTGCCGACCATGACCCGCGCGGCCTATTTCATGCTCGGTGACGTCAAAGATGCGGAGGAACTTGTGCAGGCTGCGGCCTCAAAGGCATACAGTTTCGCCAGTGAGAACGGTTCGATCAGTGGCCGTCTGCTTTTGCTTGAGTCGCTGGTTGGCCTGATGCGAACCATATACGGTGACGAGCTTAACGAGACGGCGGAGTACAGTCGCAGTGATCTTGAAGTGGAGACGGTTGCCGATTTGATGGATCCGGACTGTGATGATGATTTCACGCAGGTTCTTCGTGAGCGGGCGGATGGGCATGTTGTTCGCGAGGCGTTTTTGGCACTGCCGCATCGCCTTCGGTTGGCCGCGGTATTTACACTGGTGGATGGCATCTCATATGACGAACTCGCGACAATTACATCATGGTCCCGGGAGGGAGTGTGTTCTCGGGTGCAGGAGGGGAGGAAGCTGCTGAGAGTTGCTTTATTCGATCGGCTGTGTGATAAAGGCACGGCGGTCCAGGGGTCGTAAGAGATCGAGGGGCGTAAGACAGTGGAAGTGTTAATCAATCCGGCCCATGCCGGTATGATCCACGGAGGAAATGGAAATGACGAAGATCAAAGAATTGATGACCGGTGATTTAAAGAAGGTAAGCCCGGAAACGGCCATCCAGGAAGCGGCCAATACGATGAAAACTAACGATATTGGTGCTCTTCCAGTGATGGACAAGGACAAGGTTGTCGGAATGCTTACCGATCGTGACATCACGGTTCGGGTTGTTGCCGAGGGTGCGAATCCGACGGAAACGACGGTCAAAAACGTGATGACGGACAAGGTCCATTCTGTTTACGAGGACCAGGATATTACCGAAGTCACGCAGCTGATGAAGGATAAGCAGATTCGTCGGGTGGTTGTGATGACTCGCGACGGCAAGGCGACCGGTATCTGTTCACTGGGTGATCTCGCAACGGCGACGAAGCCGCAGACTGGAGGCGAAGTGCTCCAGGATGTGTCCAAGGACAAGCCGAATCGGTAGATTTGTGTGGAGCACATTTCGGCCGGGAGCACTCCCGGCCGGTGTCTCAATTAAACAGATGCCACTACTGGCGGCGTTGAAAGCCGGTCGACGCAAATCGTCCGGCTTTCGCGTGTAATCAATACATGTCGGATTCAAAAAATGGCTCTTCATTCGGCAAAGTTTGGGCGAAGAAGCCAGATGAAGTTCTTTCGGAGGCAGGGGCCTCTCCCGATGAGGGACTGACTGGTGAGGGAGTCAGAAAATCTCGAGGACGTTTCGGTCGGAACATTCTCAGAAAAATCAAGCAGCGCAGCGCGTGGGAGATTCTCGTCGACCAGTTCCGAAGTCTCGTGATCGGATTGCTGGCGGCGGCCGCGGTGGTATCGCTCTCGTTTGGTCTGTATGTGGAGTCCGGAGCAATCACCACGGCGATTGTCATCAACACGATTATCGGATTCGTGACCGAACTCAAAGCGGTTCGGTCGATGGATGCGCTTCGGCAACTGGGACAGGTACAGGCGACGGTGCGTCGGGAGGGACAGCCCCAACAGATTTCGGCGCGAGATCTGGTGGTGGGGGATATTGTGGTGCTGGATGGTGGAGCAGTTGTCAGTGCTGACATGCGGTTGATTGAGGCCAACAAGCTTTGGGCAGACGAATCTGCGCTGACCGGGGAGTCCGTTCCCGTATCCAAACAGACCGAGACACTTCCGTGGGAAGCGTCATTGGCCGAACGGAGCAATTGTGTGTTTAAAGGCACCGCGATTACGGGAGGGTCAGGTCTGGGGGTGGTCACGGCGGTCGGTATGCAGACTGAGCTGGGTAGTATCTCGGAGATGGTCGAGGAAGCTGAGAACGAGCAGACACTTCTGGAGAAACTTGGTCGTAGTCTTATCTGGATTGTATTGGGATTGACAGCGGCGGTTGCCGGCCTGGGAATTCTACGCGGCAAAGAATCGCTGCTGATGATCAAAAGCGCGGTTGCGCTTGCGGTGGCAGCGGTTCCGGAGGGACTGCCGATTGTGGCGACTATTGCGCTGGCCAGGGGCATGTTGCGCATGGCAAAGCGGAACGCCCTGGTGAATCGACTGGCATCGGTCGAAACGCTGGGGGCAACGTCGATTATTTGCAGCGATAAGACCGGGACGTTGACTGAGAATCGGATGACGGTTGCCCGGCTGGTTCTCGGTAAAACACGGAATGCTTTTGATCGGTCGACTAACGACCGGGACGAGGATTCTTTTGGCGGAGGTACAGAAGACGAGGGGAAGTCCACAATCCTGCGTACGGCGCTTCTGGTGGGGATGCTGTGCAACAATGCCGGCGGTGGTGACCGTGAGGATGATTCGGGGAGTGGATCGAGCACTGGTGATCCAATGGAACTGGCACTGCTGGAGGCCGCCGCGAAGGTCGGTCTGGATCGACAAACAATCCTTGAAGATATGCCGGAGGAGCGGGAGGAGGCGTTCGATCGCAAGACGCGTATGATGGCAACTTTTCATCGGTCGGGGGACGGCTGCTTTGTGGCGGTAAAAGGTTCTCCGGAGGCAGTCCTGGACGCGAGTTCAACGAGGTCGGCACGAGAGGACAGCGAAGATGAGTTGACTGATGAGGATCGCAGTAGATGGAATGAGGTCAACGACGAGCTGGCAAACGAGGGGCTGCGGGTAATCGGTCTGGCGCAGCGAAACGTCGAGGACTCCGGAATAGATCCGTACGAAAACCTCACTTTTCTCGGCCTGGTGGGGCTTCGTGATCCGGCCCGGGAGGATGTTCCCGGTGCTGTCGAGCTATGTCGGAAGGCAGGCATCAGAGTTATTATGGTGACCGGTGACCAGCCGTTGACAGCCCGGGCGGTGGCCGGAACGGTGGGCCTGTTCGATGGCGACGACGGGAAGGTCCTGACGGGTGATGATCTGAAAGTTGACGATGACGGTAACGTTCATAATCGGGATACAGTGCTAACATCAAATGTCTTCGCGCGAGTCAGCCCGGCCCAGAAACTCTCGCTGATTGAAGTGCATCAGAATTCCGGCGCGATCGTCGCTATGACAGGCGACGGGGTCAATGACGCGCCGGCGCTGAAAAAAGCGGACATTGGAGTGGCAATGGGTGAGCGGGGAACCGAAGTTGCCAAGCAGGCAGCGGACATGGTACTCAAGGACGACAATTTCGCCACGATCGTGGTGGCGGTCGAACACGGGCGGGTTATTTTTGATAATATCCGCAAGTTTGTGTTGTACCTGCTTTCCGGCAATGTAGCTGAGATTCTGGCGGTTGCAGCAGCGTCGATGACGGCCCTTCCGTTGCCGCTGCTGCCACTGCAGATCCTGTTTTTGAATTTTGTGCTGGATGTCTTTCCGGCACTGGCCCTTGGTGTCGGGGAGGGGGATCCCGAGATAATGTCGGAGTCGCCTCGCAAGTCGAGTGAGCCGATATTGGCGAAACGTCACTGGACATTTATCGGGGTGCTCGGGGCAGTGATAGCCGCCTGCGGGCTCGGGGCGCTGGTCCTGGCGCGTGAGGTGCTTGGCATGGATGGCACTCAGGCAGTTACTGTTTCCTTTCTGGCTCTTGCATTCGGGCGGTTGTTTCATGTCGTCAATATGCGGGAGCCGGAGTCGGAGGTGCTGAGAAATGAGGTGACGCGGAACAAAATGGTCTGGGGCGCGGTCGTGCTGGTAACCGTTCTGCTGGTGGCGGCGGTCTATGTTCCGGGGCTTTCGGGGGTGCTGGAACTGACCGATCCGGGTGTCTACGGGTGGCTCATTGCGCTGGCAGCAGCGATTGTGCCTGTCATAGTTGGTCAAATATTGCTCGTGTCGGGGTTTTCCCGGGTTCGATAAGCGTTGCGAGCCAGAAAACGCCAAATCAAAGCCGCGAGTCTGCCGATAGTGCGGATATGCGCGGCTTTTCATCCATAAAGGGGCTGGCGCTGCTGACCGGGTTTGGCATCGTGATGCTGGTGCTGTTTCGGTTTTCGGCAGTGGATTCGGGTGACCGATTTCCTAATTCGCATGACGATATAGCGTGTTCGCGGTGCCATACGGCAACAGCCTCGGCCGGCCCGGCGTCGAGCATTCCGGATTTCAATGTGCAGTGTCGGGAGTGCCACGGTTCCGATCCGGGAGAGCCTGCCGCTATTTCGCTGGAGTTTCATAGTACCAGCAACAGGCAGTGTACGGAGTGCCACTCGTTTCATGATGTTTCGCAGATAACGGCAGGTGGGCGGGAGTTTACGTTCGGGTTCGGGAACCGTCGGATGCGCGCCCAGTGCGTGGCCTGTCATGGACCGGGGGAGAGTCCGAAGGAGATATCGAAGGGGCATCGAGCGGCGACACGGGTCTTTCATGGGGACCTCAGGATAACAGGGCATTTGACGGTGTCGGAGGCGTGCATGGTGTGCCACGATCAGGGCGGGTCGCGAGTACAGGCGCTTGACGACGTGGCAGCGGAGGCCTCAGCGCCGACGTTTGATCCGCACGGGACGCACCCGGTGGGGATGGAAGTTAAAGCGGGGCGAGGGGAGCCGGGCAACCGGATTCGCGAGGCGATCGATCCCCGGTTGATGTTGATTGAGGGGCGGATGGAGTGCGTGACGTGTCATTCGCTGTCGGCGCGGACGCCGAATCGGCTGGTGGCGTATGAGGACCGTGATGACATGTGTCGCGGGTGCCACGTGGTTGGCTGAGGCGGGTCGGGATCATAAGTTGTATTCTCCCAATGGGTTTGTTTGGTACTAATGGGTTGTGGTAGTGGCTCGACTCCGGTCACGCTTCGACTCCGCTCAGCGTGACTTGCGTTGAGTTTGTTTGGTACTTTTGGTGTCACTCGCATACGTATTCTACGCAATAGGTGAGTGGCATGGTCTGCTTTGTTTGCCGGCATCGGGACACTCGCTGGTTGAGATTGTGGTTCACCCAAGGGGGCGGGGGCGGGATCAACAGCAAAGTGCTGTTGATTTTGTCGGGTGTTTCTATATGCAGGGATCCCACCGCAAGGGGCCTGTTGAAAAAGTACTTGTTCGCGGCAGTACCGTAATCCCGCGTAGGGGTCGACTTTATGTCGCCCCGCGTGTTGACGCATGGTGACTGTTGCCAACAATCTGGCCTTTTTCAACACGCCCCAAGCGGTGGGGCACCCTGGCTTTAAGCTCTTGGGTTAACAGTATACCGTTTCTCCATTTCCAGATTCCCGCGGCTAAACAGATCGATGGTCTAAAGCGCGCCCGCCTCGACTGTACTTGAACACCTCCAACATAAACTTGCGTGCACCTCTGCAGAAGTTTAGCATTCGGCAGCCGTCGTCACACTACACATCAACATTGGAGGAGAACGTGGAAAGCTTCGATTGCCCGGTAATGGCTGGTAAAAGGATCTGGCTGCGGTCCTTTGAACGCACTGACCTGCCTGCTTACCAAAAAGCCGTGAACAACTATGACACATCATATTGGGCGCTCTTTATCGCAGGCGGCCCACTGGGAGTCGAGGACGTCGAGGAGTGGTATGAGAAGCGGGTCCGTGCCGAACATCGTAAGAGCTCTTTCTACTTTGTGATTTCATCACTGCACAAAGATGACTTTCTCGGTTCAGTCTGGCTGTGGAACCGAGATTCGCGGTTCGGAGGAGCGGAGTTCAGCATCTTTCTTGCCGAAGACGCTGGGCGGTCTCGAGGCGTAGGCACCGAAGCAACCAACCTGCTAGTCGATTTCGCTTTTGGTTTCCGCCACTTCGAGCGCATTTGGCTCACCACGCTCGAGGAGAATGTCCGTGCTCAGCGATCCTTCGAAAAGGCAGGGTTCGTGCGCGAAGGACTGGTTCGCGGCCACTACGTCATGAAGGGAAATCTGGTAAATTCTGTTCAGATGTCTATGCTTCGGTCGGATTGGGAACATTTGGACAGACCGCGATTCTGGGATCAGAACCGCAATACCTAAACCCCTGATCTGGACCTTGTACCGTTTCAGCAGTAAGTGGACAATCAGGGGTGTTTGTTAAGACATGATTTTTTGTTAAATTGTCTTAACGAAAGGAGACACGGTGTTTCGGCTGGAGTTCATGAGTGAGAGGTAGGCTGTCGGGTGTGCCGATTTCGTGTGCAGCCCCGGTATGTTCCGGGGCTTTTTCGGTTGAGGGGGGATGGTGTCAGGTGTATACTGGTCTTTACAAATGCAAGAAGTGAACTTTCAGGAGGCAGCAGATGACAGCCCAGGAAGCCTACAGTGATTTGAAATCGCGCATGCTTGAGAATGCGATGTTGAGCAGTACGAAGAGTGTTCTGGGGTGGGATCGGCGGAGCTACATGCCGCCTCAGGCAGCGGATCATCGGGCGGAGCAGTTAGCGCAGTTGAACAAGATTTCACATGCCTGGTTTACAGACCCACAGGTCGGGGACCTGCTGGCCACGATTGAGGAGAGTGACCTGGTGAAGGATCCGGAATCGGAGGAGGCGGTGAATGTTCGGGAGTGGCGGCGGCAATATGATCGGGAGACCAAGCTGCCGAGCGACTTTGTGCAGGAGTTCGTGCGCACGACGGCGAAGGCGAATCAGGTCTGGGCGGAGGCGAGACGGAAGGCGGATTTTGAGCCGTTTCGGCCGCATTTGGAGAAGATCATAGAGTTGTGTCGGCGTAAGGCTGACCTGCTGGGCTACGAGACGGAGAAATACGATGCGCTGATGGAGGGGTTTGAGCCGGGGGCGAAAGCGGCGGATGTGGAGAAGGTGTTCAGCGGGCTTCGGACGGACCTGGTGGAGTTGGTCGGGAAGATTGCCGAGGCGCCGAAGCGTCCGGATATAGGGATTCTGAAGCGTCACTGGGATATTGACAAGCAGTGGACGTTTTCCAAGCAGGTGGCCGAGGCGCTGGGGTATGATTTTGGGGCGGGGCGGATTGATGAGACGGTGCATCCGTGCTGCAATGGACTGGGGCCGCGGGACGTGCGGATTTTGACCCGGTTTCACGAGGGGGATTTGTCCGACGGGCTGACGGGGACGGTGCATGAGACCGGCCATGCGTTGTACAACCTGAGTCGGCCGGAGCAGCCGCACTGGGGGACGCCGATGGGCGGGACGCCGTCGCTGGCGATTCACGAGTCACAGTCGCGGATGTGGGAGAACATCGTGGGGCGGTCACGGCAGTTCTGGGTGTATTTTTTCCCGAGGCTGCAGGAGGTTTTCCCGGAGGCAACTGACCGTGTGACGGTCGACGAGTTTTACGGCGTCATGAACTACGTAACGCCGTCGTATATCCGGGTTGACGCGGATGAGGCGACATACAATCTGCATATTATGCTCCGGTTTGAGTTGGAGCGGGCGATCATCGAGGGTGAGATTGAGGCGGCGGATGTTCCGGGTGAGTGGAACAGCCGGTTTGAGAAGTATCTCGGGATCAAGGTTGACAACGATGCCAACGGGTGTCTTCAGGACACGCACTGGTCTGATGGTTCTTTTGGGTATTTCCCGACGTACGCGCTGGGGAATCTGTATGCGGCCCAGTTTTGGGCCCAGGTGCAGAAGGACCTTCCGGGGGTGATGGATGATTTCGCGAAGGGAAAGTTTGACCGACTGCTTGAGTGGCTGCGGACGAACATTCATGAGCAGGGGTTTAAGTACTATCCGGGTGATATGTGCAAGCGGATTACGGGGAGTGAGTTGTCGCATCAGCCGCTGCTTGACTACCTGTATGACAAGTATGAGGAGATTTACGGAATCGAGCGGTAGGCCGGTATGGGTACGGATGTGCGGATAATCGAGGCGGGTGAGGAGCGGTTGGAGGATTTGGGGCCGCTGTGGAAGGCACTTCAGCGGCATCATGTCGCGGTCGGTTCGGATCTGGGGGCGATGCGTACCGACGAGGAGTCGTGGCGGCGGCGGAAGGAGGAGTACCGTGAGGCTTTTGGTGAGGAGGGGACCTTTTGTCTGCTGGCGGAAGTGCAAGGGAAGCCGGTCGGGTATGCGTTTGTGACGACGCGGGCGGCCTCGTGCGCGTATGAGACGGACGAAAAGTCTGCGGAGTTGAAGACGCTGTCGGTGCTTGAGGAGTACCGGGGGCATGGGATCGGGGAAAAGCTGATGGAGGCGGTATTTGCGCGCACGCGGTCGGTCGGGTTGACAGAGATGGCGATCGGGACGGTCGCGACCAACGAGCGGGTGATTCGATTTTACGAGCGGTACGGGTTTCATCGTCGGTATGTCACGTTGTGGGGGAAGATTCCGTCGGGAGAGTAAACACGCAACCGATCGGGCCGGGTCTTGGTAACTGCTTATATTGGACAGTAATCATCTATAACAAGGTGGGGCAGGATGTGCATTTAGCGGATATAATGTAGCAGCTGGAGTCTGTGGGCACGTCATACAATGTGAAGGTGTATCGTCGGCACGAGGCCCATGGGGAGTTATATAGAAAAGGCGGTCGGGCATCATCGACGCACGGCCGCCAAACGCTGACTCCGGTTTGAGGAGAAAGGCGGACGGAGAGGGGTGCGGTCTCCGCCCGCCCGCGGGGTTTGGTCCTCCCAAAAGGACTTTTCTTGTCAGTTAGCTGTCAGAATCCTCACATCTGCCCGGTCCAATTTCGCCGGCGTTGAAGGCGTGCAGGTTGCGTCGCCACTGGACAAGGTTCTTCCACTGTTCGCGGCTGAAGGATCGGCGTGTCTCGACATAGTGGGCGGCAAGGAAGGCGTCGACTTCGGCGACAACGTCGGCGATAGCGGAGCCGTCGGCGCCGGCGGCGATATTCAGTTTAGCCGCCAGCAGTTCTTTGAGCAGCGGCTTGACGGCGTCGAAGTCATTGCGGCCGCGTCTGGAGTGCAAATACTCCATGGCGGTACAGTTGTTGTCAACCAGGATGCTTTGGTTGCCGTTGGGTTCGCCGAGCCAGACGGGGAGCATCGGCGAGAGCAGGTCTTCGTTCTTGAACGGTCCGCAGCCGGAGTGGCGGGCCCAGAAAGGAGCGACGTGGGTGCAGTCAAAGAGAACGTCGGAGGAGTCCGGTTCCTGTACATCGCTGGAGTCCGGTTCCGGGTCGATTACGTCGCTGGTGTCGCCGGAGGTTTCGTCGAAGACCGGCAGGTCGAACCAGAGAAGGCTCTGGAATTCGATGCCGCCGGCGTCGGAGTAGCCCACAAAGAGGACATCATCGAAGCCATAGTTGACATCGGGCAGGCGCTGGTCGATGAAAGCGTCTTTGCCGACAGGGAAGCTTTCGCAGGAGTCGCCCTCGGGGGTCGAATAGCAGATCTCCAGGTAGGGCTGAAGCATGGCGGCATCGGAGGAAAAAAAGGTTGCCTGGGGATTGACCAGCACGGGCTGGTCGAGGACGATGCCGTGGTTTTCGACAGAGCCGTCGAGCCAGCTTACAGCGCGGGCGGTAATATCGACCGACTGCCAGCCCATGGCGCTGGGCGTGAAAGAGGCGTCGATATCGCCGCCAAAAGCGCTGCCGAAGCTGTTGTAGGTTACGCTGGAGTCGCTCCAGGGTGAGAGGACGCGGTGTACGTTGACCTGTTCGACGCTGGGTCCGGAGCAATAGAGGTACAACGAGGCTGAGGTTACAGCCTCGGGACCGTAGGCGGCAAGTTTCCGGGCAAACGTATCACCGTCGAATCCGGCCGTTCCAACCGGATTTTGTTCGGTGCTGCAGGCGATTACCAACAGGGCAATCGTCACAGCTATCAGGGGTAGTGCAAATTTCCGCATAACGCCTCCTTCCCGACGAATCGGGTGCAGGTTTCTCTGGTGCTCTTTCATATGCAAACGGTGTGCGTGTTGACAGGGGAAGTCAGGTGAACTTGTAAGATGTTGTTGGGGAATAGAATAAACTGCTTCGTAGGCAGGGCGGGGGCGATTTGTCGGCTAAGCAACCTGTTTCATTTGAGAACAGTTGCTTAGATTCGGGACAAGAAGAGGTTGGGGCGGGATTGTGGAAATCGGGAGGAGAACGACGTGCGTTTTGCTCGATATTGCCTTATATTCGGAGTCCACGCGACGTGACAACGGAACTGGAATACACAAATCGGAAAGGCAAAACAGGGATGCTGAAGAAAGATGATGCTGTGCTGGTGGTGGTTGATATTCAGGGGAAGCTGGCAACGCTGATGCATGACAAGGAGAATTTCTACCAGAACGTGATTCGGATGATCGATGGGGCCAGGGCGTTGGAAGTGCCGGCGATCTGGACCGAGCAGCTTCCGGACAAATTGGGGAAGACGTTGCCGCAGATCAAGGAGCATCTCTCGGGTGATCCGCTGGTGAAGAACACGTTTTCGTGCTGTGGTGATGTCAATTTTAAGCAGGCGCTAAAGGAGACGGGGCGCAGGCAGGTTTTGCTTACGGGGATGGAAACGCACGTTTGTGTGTATCAGACGGCGCTGGATCTGCTCGAGGATGGGTACGAGGTATATCTGGTGACGGATGCGGTGTCGTCGCGGATAGCCTATAACAGGGAGCTGGGCATTCAGGTGATTAAGGATGCGGGGGCGAAGCTGACAAGTGTAGAGATGTGCCTGTTTGAGATGCTGGTGGTGGCGCAGGGTGATCGGTTCAAGCAGGTTATCCAGATAGTGAAGTAGCGAGCCGGTTTTCGGAGCAGAGAAAGGGCCCGGATGAATTCCGGGCCCTTTTCTTGTTTTCCAGTTAGTTGGCGAGCTCTTCTTTGGCGAACCGGATGGCCTGTTCTGCTTGAATCCAGTCTTCGAAGTCGCGGCCGTGGTCGGCGCCTCGGTGTTCGAAGAGCGTGTAGGCCAGTTTTTCGACCAGTTCGCGATCTGACTCGGTGGGGTTGTTGCCGGTGATCTCGAGGGTGATTTCGGCACCGTCGACAGACGACATTTTCAGGCGGGTGGATCGGTCCTGGTCGTCTTTTTCGTGGCTGACACTATTGGGCCGGCTGAGCCGGAGGAGCGGCTCGGTGGTGTGGTCCGGCTCGTGTCGGGCGGTGAAGAGTTGGAAACCGTCGATTAGCCGTCCCTTTTTGCCAATGGTCACGCCCAGCAGCGGCGTATCGGCGGCGATACGCCGCGTGTTACCGTCGGTGGTCGTAACGGAGACCGTGACGGTGCGGAAGCGGTTTTGTTGGTTAAAGCGTTTGAAAAAGCGTGACCAGTTATTTCTTTTGACTTCGCCGGTCATATTTACCTCCTTGAATCGTGGCGTCATATCTATTTATCGGCTGTTAAGGCTTGACGGATAAGCGTGGTCCTGGTTGGTTAAGGGAAGTTCATAATCTCATTAATGTTGTGTTGCGGGCCGGATTTTTTGGCACGAACGGGCTGTTGATGAGTTACAAAGCATGTGGAACTAGGAATTTTTCACAGAAAGAGGAGCAAAATGAGTTTGAAGAGAGCGATGTTGAGTATGGTAATTGGGGCCGCGATGTTGTTTGTGGGGGCAGGAGCGGTATCGGCTGACGTGTATAGTAAGACAGTGACGGTGACGGATGCGTTTGAGATGCAAGGGCAGGTAATGCCGGCCTCGGCGGACACGGCCGTTTCCTGGATGACGGACGGAATGGCGGCGATGCAGGCCGGCAACAGCCGCATAATTCTCCGTGCCGACGAGGGCAAGTTTTACATGGTGGACGACGATCAGAAGGCGTATGTGGAAATGCCGTCAGACGTTTTTGGGGCAATGCTTGAGGAGGTCACCGAAGAAGATGCGGCGATGGCTGATTCGGTCAGGGATATGATGGAGCGGATGGGGCAAGACATTGGTGTTACAATACAGAAGACTGACGAGACGAAGAAGATTCGTGAGTGGAACGCCACGAAGTATGACATTGTCATGACGCTGCCGATGGGCAAGATTGAAATGGAGAACTGGATCACCCAGGACGTCGAGTTTGACTGGAATCTCATGCGGGCGTTGAACATGGGCTCGCTGGCGATGTTCCCGGGTATCGAGAGTGTCTTTGACGAGATAGCGAAGCTTGAAGGGGTCACGGTGACGAATATTTCGACGATGGTAATGATGGGTACGCCGGTAACATCGACGACGGAGATGATCGAGTATGAGGGTGACCGTGAGGCGCCGGAAGGGATCTATGAGATTCCGGAGGAGTATACGAAGAAGGATCGTCAGAGTATGATGGGCGGCATGGGCGGCCGATAGACGATTCGGGGGGCAAGTGTTTTATGGCGGCAGGTTCTTCGGGACCTGCCGCTTTTTCTGTTGTTGCCAGGAGGGGTAGATTGGTGTAGAATTGGCCAAGATTTCGCAAATTTTTGTGAAGGAAGAGGCGGTATGCAGTGGTATGAGTTTTATGATCTTTCCGAGCGGTATCATCGGTTGATAAATCCGTCGTCGCCGGAGAAGGTGATCAAGGCGGGTGAGGTGGCCGGGATGAGTGAGGGGAGGCGGGTGATTGAGTTTGGGGCGGGGTTTGCTGAGCCGCTGGTTTTGTGGGCGGAGCAGTTTGGTATTACCGGAGTGGGGGTGGAGTTTCGGCCGTATGCCTGTCAGCGGGCGCGGGAGCGGATCGCAGAAAGGGGTCTGGGGGATCGGATACAGATTGTTGAGGGGGATGCGAAGGCGTATGAGTTTGAGCGGGGAGTGTATGATGTTGGTGTTTGCCTGGGGGCATCGTTTATTTGGGAAGGGTACCGTCGTACCGTACAAGTACTTAAGCAAACTATTCAGCAGGACGGCAAGTTGATAATCGGGGAGGTGTTTCAGGCGCACGCGAATGTTCCGCCGGAGTCGGCGAAAAAGGACGGGATGATGACGATGGCTGAGTTACTGGAGATTACGGGTGAGGAGGGGCTGGTGATCGAGTATTTCCAGTTGTCGAATAGTGATGAGTGGGATAGCTATGAATCGGCCAACTCGCGGAGTTTTTGTGCGTGGCTTCGGGAAAATCCGGATCATCCGGATCGGGCGGCGGTGAAAGAGAAATTTTTTGAGTGGCAGTGTGACTATTTAATGCGGGGGAGGCTGGACTGTGGGTGGGGTATTTTTGTTCTCGGTTCCGTCTAAGGATTGTTGAAGATCGGCAAGTGGCTTTTGTGTGCGGGGGCGAACAGGGCTGAGCTAAGCATAAGGAGCAATTTGAGATAGGGTTATGACAAAAACTGTCGCGAGAGAGTTGTTGAAGAACCGGGTGGTTTCGTTGTAGAGGGTATTGATTGGGCTCGTTCGGTCTTTCTTAGAAATTCGGGAACCTTTTGTTAGTATGAAGTGTTTTTTCCTTGACAATAGCGACAAAGATTCGTAAATCCGCTATTGACAACGGGCGAAAAAAGATTATTATGCGGGTGCATAAGAAAAGCCCCCTAGAAACCCTGCCTGTCCCCCCTCCCGTGTGCTCAAGCCCAACAGGCAGGGTTTCCTCCTTTTAGGAAGCACTGTCATCACGACAGTGCTTCTCTTTTTGTCAGGTTCAGGGGGTGTGGTTGCCGCTGTCTTGCCCGTGGCTTTTGGGTTGGCTTTTTGGGCAAAATTCTTATCTTTTCATTATGGTAAGTTTGCTCAGGGTTTTGTTTCGGTATATCGTGCCGGGTCTATTTCTGATTCTTGTCGGTGTGTCGGCGTGGGGTGAACCGGAGCGGTTGTCGATTTTGGTCACGGATGATACTCGATTTCTTCCGCTGCATTTTGACGTACTCGGAGTTCATTCTTCCCAATCCGGTGTCGAGCCGATTCATATTCCCCGCCAGATTTATCGGCCGGCGCGCTTGCCGGGAGACACGGCGTTGTACATTCGGGGTTACAATACGGCGCCGTATCAGGATGTTCCGTCGCAGTTTTCATTCATGGACTACACCAATAATAGGATAATCGATGACAACCCGATCTGGATGACGATCCACGATTATCGGATTATTTCGGATCAGGTTTCGGGGGATACGGTTATCATTGCGTTCGGGCATCGCAACGACACGGCGTATGCGGCCAAGCTCCTGCCGACCGGGGATTCCATCACCTGGCTTTTTCTGGCGACGGGTGAAGATTTGACGGGTGATGGTACGTGGCATCCGGAGGTAGGAATTCACGCGGTGATGGACTACGATTACGACGGGCGTCAGGAGCTGTTGGTTAAGGTACACGCCGCCCGGGATCTTCGGCCGCGACTTCTGCTGAGTATCGAGGTAGAGGGACCGAGTATACAGTGGTCGTTGCCGGTTGCCGGGGGAATAAGGAATCCGATTGTTCTGGCCGGTGACAGTGCCGAGCCGCGGCTCGTTTTCACAACGTCCAATTCGAAGCAGGGGGGGCGTGACGCGAGATTCAGTGATATGTGGGGCTACTTCACGGTGCTTGACGCGAACTCAGGTCGGATTGTGCTCAATCGGGTTGTGAATATGGATTACGGGGGGACGGGAATGATTCCGAGCCTGCGGGAGAATGAGTTTTTCGTGTCCAATTCGGTTGGGTTTCTGGCGCCGGATGATACGGTGGATTTTCCGGAGGAGGTGTACCGAGTCAGCCGGGTGTCTATTGACGGGACGGTGCTGGGGTCAGCGGAGTTTGATAACCAGGTGCGGTCGCTCTGGCCGGCGAGTGTAATGGGGATTGCGGGTGATGGGTTGTTTGTTACGACGACAAGGGGGAATTTGTATCAGCTCGATTCGGCGCTGCAAGTAGTCGCGTTTGCACCGGAGACTGAAGTACATAGCTTTATTACTCAGCTTGTTCCGGAGGCAGGGGGGGACACATTGATTGTGCTGGGAACGACCAAAGGGGCTGCGGTTATGGACCGCGAGTTTGATCAGCTTGGCCTGATGCCGGGTTCGGCGGGCTATATCGAGCCGCTTGTGTATGAAGGTGTTGGCGGGCAGCGGGTGTTTATGTCGTCGGGAGGCGGAGGCAGTACGACCTTCGTAGTGATGCGCAGGAGTATCTTTGATTATGTTCGGACACTGGTCGTACAGTATGACATTTATCTTCTGCTGAGTATCATTGTGCTGCTGGCGGGGCTGGTCTATGTCAATCACAGGCGGTATCGGACGCTTCGGAAGCTGCGCCAGCGGGAGGCTAATTTTCAGGCGTTCTGCGAAGCGTCGCCCGATCTCATATTTGATATGAACAGGGACGGGGTTTTCTTAGATTATCAGACGCGGGATTCCTCGCAGTTGTTGTTTCCGCCGGAGCAGTTTGTTGGTCGGCCGGTGACGGAAGTTATGGGGGCTGAGGCTGGCGCCAGGATACTGGATCAGATTCGCCGGGCTCTTTCCACGAATTCGATGCAGACGCTTGAGTATGCAATTGAGCGGGACGGCCGTGCCTACTCGTATGAAGCGAGGGTGGCCCCGGTAAGCAAAACAGAGGTGCTGGCGGTTATTCGTGACATAACCGATCAACGAATGGCGGAAGAAGAACTGCGGGCGTCTGAACGGGCCTTGCGGGCGAGTGAGCAGCGGTTTCGCAGTCTTGTTGCCAACGTGCCCGGGGCGATTTATCGGTGTGCGCTGGATGATTGGTGGACAATGGAGTTCATCAGTGAGGAGGTCGGGTCGATCACCGGATATCCGGCCTCAGATTTCATCAACAATGAAAGACGAGCGTTTTCGTCGATTATTCATCTCGAAGATCGTGAGATGTTAACGCGCCAGATTCATTCGGCGGTGTCCGGTCATCAGCCGTATTTTTTAGAGTACCGAATAGTTCACCAGTCGGGTGAGATTCGCTGGGTAAGTGAACAGGGTCAGGCGTTGTTTTCTTCGGAGGGTGAGGTTGTTTGTCTCGATGGCGTGATGTTTGATATTACGGAGCAGAAGCAGGCTGACTGTGCGCTTCGGGAATATGAAGAGAAGACACGGGCGCAGTACAAGGCTATTCCGGTGCCGACGTATACGTGGCAGCGGGCCGGTGATGATTTTGTGCTGATCGATTACAATGATGCGGCGGTGGAAATAACCGACGGGGGGGTGGCGAAGATGATTGGGATACGGTGTCGCGAGATGTATGCCGATCAGATGGAGATTTTTCACGATATAGAGACCTGTTTCCGTGAGCGGCGCACGATCAACCGGGAGATGCAGTATCATTTTGTGTCGACGGATCGGACATTGGATCTGTCGATTCGCTACGTTTACATTCCCAACGACATGGTGCTGATTCACACGGAAGATATTACTGAGCGGGTGCATTCGCGGCAGCAGCTGCAGACGCGGCTTCGGTACGAAGCTGGCCTGGCAAGGTGTTCGCGGACGCTGCTGGCGTCGGTGGCCATGGAGGATACAATCAACGAAGCGTTAAAGCATCTGCTGGAGGCTTCGCGGGTTTGCCGCGTATACCTGTTTGAGAATTTCGAGGATGGTCAGCTCGGGCTGTGTATGCGGCAGACGAATGAGGTATGTCGGGAGGGTGTCGAGTCGTATCTGGATGATCCTGTTTTGCAGTGCCTGCCGTACAGCGGTGACCGGGAGTACGTACGGGCTATGTTGTCGCGAGGCCAGGCGTTTGGGGGAGCAGTTTCGACGATGCCGCTGGAGCTGCGGGGCCTGCTGGAATCGCAGAGTGTTGAGTCGCTGCTGCTGCTTCCCGTTTTTGTCGGGGGTGAGTGGTATGGTTTTGTCGGGTTTGATGATACGCGGGACGAGCGGGTCTGGAACGAGGATGACATACGACTCTTGCGGACGGCGGCGGAGATGATCGGATCGTATCTCGAAATGCGTCAGGCAACGCGAGCGTTGACCGAGGAGCGTGATTTCAGTGATTCTATCCTTCAGACGGCGAACAGTCTCATTCTTTGTCTCGATGAGGACTGTCGGGTAACGGTTTTCAACGACGAGTTAGAGAAGGTGACGGGCTGGAAGCGGGAAGAAGTGCTGGGCAGGTACTGGTTCGATGTTGGGGTGCCGAAACGCTATTTCCGACCGGAGCACAAGAACTGGCTGAAGTGGATTTCAGATAATCCGGCGGATCGTTACGAGCGGGAGTTAGTGACGAAATCGGGAGAGGAAGTGTGTGTCTTGTGGTCCAATTCGACGCTGGTGAATCCGCATACGGGTAAGAAGACGGCAATTGCTATCGGGTATGACATCACGGATCGGAAAAAGGCGGAGGCGGCCCGGCAGGAGAACGAGGAGAAGTATCGGGCCGTGATGCAGCAGAGCGCGGACAGTATCTACCTGGCGGATGCGCAGACGGGTCGGATTCTCGAAGCGAATCTTGCGATGCAGGGGCTGCTGGGCTATAGTGCCGAGGAGTTGCAGCAGTTGACGATGTTTGATTTTATCGATCACCCGGAGGATGATATTCGGGATAAGATTTCACGTGTTCTCGACGACAGTCTCTCTACGCTGGCGGAGCGCTACTGGCGTACTCGGGACGGGCGGCGGATTTCGGTTGAGGTCGGGGTGAGTGCGGTGGAGTATGGGGGTAAACGCGTTCTGTGTATTGTAGCACGCGACATTTCCGAGCGACTGGCCGCTGATGCCCAGCTACGACGACAGGAGGAGCAGTATCGGCTGCTGGTGGAAAATGTGCAGGCTGCTATTGTGCTGGTCGATGCTGACGGGAAGTTCCTGTTTGCGAACCGGAAGGCAGCTCAGGCGACCGGTCGTACGCCGGAGGAGTTGGTTGGGTTGACGCAGTGGGAGGTTTTCCCGCAGGAACTGGCTGATCGTCAGGTGGAGAATATCAGGCGCGTTATTCATACAGGTCAGGAGTTTAGCAGCGAGTCGCGGGTGCTGCTTCAGGGAGAGTGGAGCTGGTTTTTCAATAACCTTCAGCCGTATCGGGAGGCCACGGGTGAGACAACGGCAGCGCTGGTGATCGCCCAGGATATCACGGAACATCGTCAGGCTAAAGAGGCACTCAAGGAGAGTGAGCAGCGGTTCCGGGAGCTGGCTGACCTGTTGCCGCAGACGATTTTTGAGGCGGATTCGGCGGGGCGTTTGACGTATACGAATCGAGCCGGGCTGGCCGCTACTGGTTATTCCGAAGATGATATCGAGCGTGGTATTCAAGTTCAGAGCTTGTTTGTGGATTCGGAGCGAGAGACACTGATGGAAAACTTCTACCGACGTCTTCGCGGCGAAGAGCCAACGACGCACGAGTACACGCAGACTCGGAAGGATGGTTCGACCTTCCCGGTGCTGATTTATGCCGCAACGGTGCTCCGGGATGATAAACCAGTCGGACTGCGCGGGATCGTTATCGATATTACGGAGATTAAGAAGGCCGAAGAGCAGGTTCGTCGGGCCAATCAGCTGCGGTACCAGCAACTGAAAGAGATTGCGGGCGGTGTTTCGCACGAGATTTACAATTCGCTGTATCCGGCAGTGATATCGCTGGAGAAGCTCGGCGGATTGCTGGCCGATGCGAGCCTGTCGGATCCGGATCGATGTGAGCGATTACTGGCCATGACCAGTCGGGCTGTTCAGCGGGCGTTGGGTTTGACGGAAACGGTAACCAATTATTCGCGGCTGGAGACGCAGCAAAAGACTGAGCCGGTGGAGTTGTCTGAGATTATTCAGGAGGTTTTGGAGAGTAATCGGCACCGGATCGAAGATGGCTCGGTGTCGGTCAGCGCGGAGGTGGGCACGTTGCCGTCGATTTTGGCATCGCGGTCACATATGTACAGCTTGATCAATAACATTGTAATCAATTCCCTGGATGCGCTGACAGACTCGTTGGAGAAAGAGTTGTCTATTTCAGGTCAGTATCGGGACGGTCGTGTTGAGATTGACATTGCCGATTCCGGGCCGGGGATACCGTTTGAGATACTGGATCGGGTGTTCGAGCCGTTTTTTACGACGAAACCGGATCGGGGGACGGGTCTCGGGCTGGCGATGGCGAAGAAGATCGTGGAATTGTACGGGGGGCGATTGACGGTCGAGTCCACGCTTGACAACGGCACACGGTTTCGTATATTGCTGCCGACGCAGGATGGCTGATAACTTTATGTGAGACAATGGATAAGAACGGAAGAATTCTGATCGTCGATGACGACAGCCAGGTTCGTGAGGCGATGTACGAGGAGTTCATCGACGACTACGATGTTACGCTGGCCGGTTCAGGGCAGGAGGCGCTGGATATAGTCACTGATGATCCGCAGTTCAACGCCGTGATTCTCGATATTCGGATGGCGCGGATGGATGGATTTCAAGCGGCGAATCGTTTTCGGGAGACGGCTCCGTTAATTCCGATAATTTTTTGCACCGGTTTTCCCGGGGACTATTCCGAAGACGAGATAGAGCGTCAACACGCCCCGTTTGATATCGTGGGGAAGAACGAGTCGCCGAACCGTCTTCGCCGTGCGGTAAAAAATGCTGTGGCGCAGAACAAGCTCCAGACGTCGTCGGAGGACCTGGTTGAGCTGGCTCGTCGGGAGTATGGGATGGTGGGTGCCTCGCCGCAGATGCGGGCGGTATATCAGCAGATACTGCGGATTGGGCCGACGACGCGACGGGTGATGATTCTGGGGCCGACCGGCAGCGGCAAGGAACTGGTGGCGCGGGCCATTCACAAGGCCAGTCCGGTGGCTGATCAGAAGCTGCGAATCTTTGCGTGCAGTGACCAGAACCCGGACCTTATCGACTCGGAGTTGTTCGGGCATACTCGTGGTGCGTTTACCGGAGCAGTTGAGAGCCGGCGGGGGTATTTTGAGGCGGCTCACGGTTCGACGTTATTTCTTGATGAAATTGGCGATCTGGATCCCCGGACGCAGGTGAAGCTGCTTCGGGCCATCGAACAAGGTGAGATAACGCCGGTCGGGTCGTCCGAATTGAAGCAAGTGAACGTCCGGGTCATATGTGCAACAAACCGGGATCTGGAAGATCTTGTCCATCGAGGGAAGTTCCGGCAGGATCTGTATTTCCGACTGAAGGGCATCAAGATCACCTTACCTCCTCTGCGTGAGCGGCCGGAGGACATTCCTTTGCTGGTCAATTACTTTATGGAGCAGGCCTGCCGGAACGAGCAGACAAGCAGTATGAAAGTAATCGCGCCGGCGGCGCGGGAGATGCTGATTGAACATGACTGGCCGGGGAATGTGCGGGACCTGTCGGACACTATTCAGGCGTTAGTGGTTATGACTGCCGGGGATTATATTTCAGCCGGCGACGTGGCGGAGTTCCTGAGGATTCAGCAGGATGGGGATCGGCCGCCGGAGTGGGGGCTGACGGAGCGGGTGGACCAGTTTCGGCGCCGGGAAATTACAAAGGTGCTGGACAGCTGCAACGGCAACAAGGCGGCTGCGGCTAAAGTGCTCAATCAGGACCCGGCAAATTTCCGAAAGCTTATGAAGAAGCTGGGTATGGACGTCTAACGACCCGGCGACCAATTTCGTGCATGTAAGAAAGCCGATCGATAGTAGTATCGATCGGCCTTTATTTTTCACGGCACAGGGGTCAATCAGCAGGCTGGCGGAGCCGGGCCGCCCCGGAACAGGAAGTCGACCAGGTAGGTAAGGTCGGAGACGTTGGTGCCGCCGTCGGCGTTGACATCACCGTGTTCGGTGCAGGTGGGGGCCGGGCCGCCCCGGAACAGGAAGTCGACCAAAAAGGTGAGGTCGGAGACATTGAGGCCGCCGTCGCTGTTGACGTCACCGCGCTGGGTGCAGCAGCCGCCGCCGCCGGAGGAGAAGTCCTGCCAGAAGCCCTGGTTGAGCTGGTAGGAGGTTGAGACGCCGCTTCCGACGGCGGTCTGGCCGACGGTGGCGTTGACCTGGTAGTTGGTAGAGGCACCGTGGCCGCCGCCGCCGGCGATTACCTGCCAGTTGATTTGTTCGCCGGTTTTCGTGTCGGATGACTCGGCGGATGCCGGGGCACTGCTTGAAAGAATCAGCGCCAGTACTGCAAGAAGCGTTAATGATATCTTCATAAATACGTCCTTACCCTGTCGGTCTCGGTGACGGGTGATTGTCGGGGCGACAGGAGGTATAATTTGTGGAGTTGGGCCTGCCAGTACCTGTAATAATACGTGTAGAGCAGATTTTTGCAAGAAATTAATAAAGATTGACTGATTTTATCCAATTTTTGTTTTCGGGTGTATTTCGGTGCCGGCACGTCGTGGGGCGCGGAAGTTGCGTCGGCGGTGAGTCGAAACTTGCGGCTATTACTTTTCGTCTAACAGAACAGAACGTCAGCATTCCCGTCAGAGGAATTGATCTGACCTGTGGCCGTTGCAGGGATATGGCTGCATTGGGCGGCCTATCATATAAGATAATTGACTGGATAACTGCCCGTTGATATCGAAAGCGGATCAGGCAGACACCGACGCCGATGGACTCGGAGACGTTTGTGACGACTGTACGGACACGGATTGTGACGGATACGGTGATCCGGGTTTTACAGCCAACACCTGCGACGTGGACAATTGTCCGGATGTGCCTGATCCGGGTCAGGAGGATACAAACTCTGACGGTATTGGCGACGCGTGCTGCTGTGTTGATATCACTGGAGATGTGGATGCGGACAGTCAGACCAATGTGGCTGACTTGACGTACCTGGTGGATTTCCTGTTCCGCCAGGGACCGACGCCGCCGAGCTGCTTGTAGTCAGTGACAACGGAACTTTGAGGTACCAGGCCGCCCCGATAATCGGGGCAGTTTTTTTTGTGCGGCGGGGGGGACAGCGAAATCGCTTGCCAATCGGGACTTTGTGTCTTATCTCAGGTCTAAACGACAGACGCTGCCGGCAGTTGGCGGCGTCTGGCCAGCGATAGCTTTACAGACCCGTGGAACCCAGGGGAATCGGTTTATGGATAAGAATTTACGCTTTGATGTCGGTGAGTATCCAATTCAGTATGACGGGTTGAAGGAGTCATATCCGTTCAGCCGGGACAGGATTCTCGAGTACAATCTGCATCATCACCAGGTACTTGATTTGTATGATATCAAGCTTGCCGACGGGCAGGCGATTTGTCTGAACAATAAGCTGAATCCCCGGGGGAACATGGGGGCGCTTCGGAACAGGAAGTTACGGGAATCGGCCGTAACGTCGGCGGCGTTGTCTGCGGCGGCAGTTTCATTGCACGGGCGGGGGAGTTTGACAAAGTACCCTGAGGATCAGCAGACCAAAGAACTCAAGAGCCAACTGAAGAGGACGAATGACCGTATTGCGGCGCAGGTGATGGCCGAGGTTCTCCAGGTGACGACCGAGACGCTTCCGATCGGGGAAGAGGTTTTAATCGAGTCGACGATTACGGAGGGGGTTCGGGCCAAGCCAGGTAAGGAGGTTGGGGGGAATCCGACGATCGCGGTCGGGGCGCTTTACGGTAAGGAACAGCACCGGGAGCAGTATGGCCTGGAGCTGGGTCGTAATGTAACTTTGCTTTCGATGGGAAACGATGTTATCGACGGGACGACCAAGTCGGTCAAAGGGCTGCACTCGTCGTTGACGTGCATGTTTTTGATTGAGTCGCAGGTGAAGCGTCACTTGCCGGATATATATGTGCAGCGGTGGATGAGCGGGGCGAATTTTCCGGAGTTCAATCCTCGGGAGGCGTCGCTGACCGAGGCGGCTAAGGTGATTGCGGATTCGTATGGCCACAGCGATTTGAATGAGCTGTCGGCGTTCTTTATCGATCGACGGAGGCACCATCCGGCGATGGATACGCTGAACAAGGCGGGGGTAGCGGTGCCGTACGATGCGGACGGTGACCTTTTTCCGGCGCTGGTGATGGGTCTTGACGGCCTGAATCTGCATAACGGCCGGACGTTGAATTCGATGGTCGGGGAGATCGGCGGCTCGGCGGAGTGGGTTGTTGGCGCACTGCCGCTGGTATGGCGCGGTGGTCAGGCGTTGGGGATGCTGACCAGTCATTCCTCGCTGACCAAGACAGATAAGTCGCCGGAGGAGCTGTGGCAGGATCGGTTCCATTACACCGAAGAGGAATTGATCATGATCCAGGATGCGCGATTCCAGCAGAAGCCCTATTTCACGGTGCGGGACATTATTGAGAATCCGTATGCGGGAGGAATCAGCGCTTTTGGGGCGATAACCGACAGTGTCTATTTGCCGTTTATGAAGGGGGTGCAGTGGGACGAGGAGAAGAACAGGATATCGATCTGGGTGCTGACGATAACGTCGCTGGGGCTCACGGAAGTATGGGAGATGACGTTTAAGTGCAAGACGTCGTTTGCGCATACCAAGGAATTGATGAATTCGCCGAAAGCGAGGCTTGAAGGGAAGTCGGGCAAGGAGCTGGAGACGGAGATCGGCAAGATGTTAGACGATGTTATCATGCGGGGCCGTTACCGGTTGTTTTTCAATAACGAGTATTATCCGGCGCTGGTGCCGATTCGGGATAAGGTGGCGTTATTGGGTCAGTCGCTGGAGGGGCTGATTAATCGTGGGGCGCTGGATGAGCATGATCGGGAGATATTGGCGGCGACGCAGAAGCTTTCCAAGGACTGGTGGGTTGAGAACGACGGGTAGGCATTGGCCGCCGGTGGATTTGTGAGTTCGAGGCGGGTCCGGAAGGGCCCGCCGTTTTTCGTTACGGTTGAGAATTTTTCCCCCATGGCCGTCGAAAAAGATTTCGCGGCAGGGGATGCAGTTCGAAAGAGTACGAAGAGTGGACCGGGGAAGAGTTGTACGAGAAAGCGAGGGAGGTGGGGATCGAAGGGCGCTCGGATATGAGCAAGAGGGAATTGATAGATGCTCCGGGCAATGGACAGGGGGACGATGAGGCAAACAAATAGAAAGAGAAACCCCGGTAGTGATGCCGGGGTTTTTGATATCTAAATGCGGATGGCCGGACTCGAACCGGCACGGGTTGCCCCACTACCCCCTCAAGATAGCGTGTCTACCAATTCCACCACATCCGCATGGAGAGTCGGTCTTAGTTGCCGTCGTCTTCGGATGGGGGTGTTTCCTGCTGGGCTTCGCCGCCCTCGTCGCCTTGATCGGTCGGGGGGGCGAATTCGAGCGGCAGACCGGCGGTGTCACCCTGTTGCTGTTGCTGCTGCTGTTGCTGCATGGCTCGGTCGCGTTCGGCCTGGGCTTCCCGGGTTATGACAGATTCCTGGGGGGTGAAGTCAGCGTTGCCGCCGGTTCGTGAGGCGGACATAAAGGCCAGTGCGGCGCAGTTGACCATGAACAGGACAGCCAGGACGGTAGTGGCCTTGCTCAGGAAGGTACCGGCGCCACGTCCGCCGAAGACGGCGGCCCCGCCGCCGCCACCGCCGCCGCCGAAGGCTGATCCGGCGAGGCCTCCACCTTTACTTGACTGGAGCAGCACGACCAGAATGAGGGCCAGGCAGACCAGTACGTGAAAGAGAATCAGTGCGATAAACAAGTATTCATTCCTCCGTTATCAGGCAGCGTTAATAATCGCTATAAAGTCGTCGGCCTTCAACGAGGCACCGCCGACGAGGGCCCCGTCGATGTCGGGTTGTGCCAGCAGGTCCGCCGCGTTGTCAGGCTTAACCGACCCACCATACAAAATCGGGATCTGGTCGGCAACTCCTTTATCTTCGGCAAGTGCCGCCAGGTGATCCCGAATCAAGGCGTGTACCTCCTGAGCCATTTCGGGCGTGGCCGTTTTTCCGGTGCCGATTGCCCAGACCGGCTCATAGGCAACAACGACTCGCTTGAGCGAGTCGCGGTCCAGATTCTGAAGGCACCCGTCGATCATGCCGCCGACGATCTGTTCGGTTCCGCCGCCTTCGCGCTGTTCGAGTTCTTCGCCGACACATACGATCGGTGAGAGTCCTTTTTCGAGCGCGATTTTGACTTTGTCTTTGACGGCGACATTGGTCTCGTCGTGGTACTGGCGCCGTTCAGAGTGGCCCAATATAACATGGGTGGCACCGGCTGTCAAGAGCATGTCGGCTGAGATCTCGCCGGTGTAGGCGCCTTTTTCGCGGGCCGACATGTCCTGTCCGCC
Organism: uncultured Ignavibacteriales bacterium; assembly: GCA_964612145.1. Lineage (GTDB taxonomy): Bacteria > Zixibacteria > MSB-5A5 > GN15 > FEB-12 > JAGNLV01. The sequence goes on from CAZTBP010000003.1 coordinate 156,676, forward strand.
GACTTGTATATGGCTGCCTTCCAGCAGCTTAGCTGCGTGATGGATAGAGGTAAAGGGTGGACAGACCAGGACACGGGCTTTGTCTGATTGGCTGTTGCCGTCGAGCAGGTTCTTGATGAGGGCTTCCGTTTGAGGAATCGTCCCGAACAGTTTCCAGTTTCCGGCGATCAGTTTTTTATCTCTCATGATCGCACGGCCTCCGGTTTGGTTTGATTGGTCAGGGCTGCGACACCGGGCAGTTCCTTGCCTTCGAGGAATTCCAGTGAGGCGCCGCCGCCGGTGGAGATATGGGTTAGTTTGTCCTGGAGTCCGGTCTGTTTGACGGCCGAGGCGGAGTCACCGCCACCGACGACGGTGACGGCCCCGTTGTCGGTCAGTTTGGCCAGCAGTTTGGCGATGGCGATAGTGCCTTTGGCAAACGGCTCGTGTTCGAAGACGCCCATCGGGCCGTTCCAGACGATGGTTTTGGCATCGGCCAGTTTTTCCTCAAACAGCTGGATCGTTTTGGGGCCGATATCGAGGCCCTTGTAGTTGTCGGGAATCTTGTCGATGTCGACTGTTTTGGTTTCGGCTTTGTCGGAGATTTCTCTTGCGATGACGGCATCGACGGGGAAGATCAGACTGGTTCGGGAGTCTTTGATTTTTTCGATGATGTTTTTGGCGAGCTCGACTTTGTCATCCTCGAGCAGGGAATCGCCGATTTGGTAGCCCATTGCTTTGCTGAAGGTGAAGGTCATGCCGCCGCCGATCAGCAGGATATCGACCTTGTTGATGAGGTGCTCGATGACGTCGATTTTACCGGAGATCTTGGCGCCGCCGAGGATGGCTGCGAAGGGGCGTTTCGGGTTATCGAGGGCTTCGCCGAGATATTTGAGTTCGCGCATCATCAGATAGCCGGCGACGGATTGGCGGAAGTGTTTGGTTACGCCTTCGGTGGAGGCGTGGGCCCGGTGGGCGCTGCCAAAGGCGTCGTTGACGTAGATGTCGGCGAGGGCGGCCAGTTTTTGGGCGAACTCGGGATCGTTTTTTTCTTCGCGGGCGTGGAAGCGGAGGTTCTCCAGCAGGACGATGTCACCGTCTTCCATTTTGTCGACGACATTGGAGGCTTCCGGGCCGATACAGTCTTCGGCAAAGACGACGTCTTTGCTTAAGAGTTCCGAGAGTCGTTCGGCGACCGGTCGCAGGGAGAGTTCGTCGACGTGTTTGCCTTTGGGGCGGCCGAGGTGACTGCAGAGGATGGCCCGTCCACCGTCCTTGATGATTTTTCGGATGGTTGGGAGGGCGGCCGAGATGCGTCGGTCGTCGCCGACCTTGCCGTCTTTGAGGGGTACGTTGAAGTCCACCCGGACGAGGACTCGCTGCGAGCGGAAGTTTATGTCGTTTACTGTTACTTTATTCATGGTAGTCTCTCCTCACAAGCGTGGGGTTAGAGCATTATCTGCATCATGTCCACCATGCGGTTGGAGAAGCCCCATTCGTTGTCGTACCAGGAGAAGACCTTGGCCAGTTTTCCCTGTACCATGGTCATTTTGCTGTCGAAAATGGAGCCGTGGGGGTTGCCCACGATATCGCACGAGACGATGGGGTCTTCCATGTATTGCAGGGCGTTTTTGAGTTCCGAGGTTTCGGATGCGTTTTTCATCGCTTCGTTGATTTCTTCAATCGAGGCTTCTTTTTCGAGAATTACGGCGAGGTCGACCATGGAACCATCGGGGGTAGGGACCCGGATGGCGCAGCCGTCCATTTTGCCTTTGAGCTGCGGGATGATTTCGGCGATTGCCTTGGCGGCGCCGGTGGTAGTGGGGACCATCGAGAGGGCGGCGGCGCGGGCGCGGCGCAAATCCTTGTGGGGGGCGTCGAGCAGGCGCTGGTCGGAGGTGTAGGAGTGGATAGTGGTCATAAAGCCGCTCTCGATACCGAAGTTGTCCATGAGGACTTTGGCGACCGGGGCCAGGCAGTTGGTGGTGCAGGAGCCTATGGAGATAATGTGGTGTTTGTCGCGGTCGTAGCTGTCGGAGTTAATGCCGGGGATGAAGCTGCCGTCGTGTCCTTTCGCGGGGGCGGAGATGAGCACCTTTCGCGCGCCGGCCTGGATGTGTTTGGCGGCGTCTTCTTTCTTGCGGAAGAGCCCGGTGGATTCAATAACGACTTCGGCGCCGAGGTCTTTCCATGGCAGGTCAGCCGGGTTGCGTTCGGCGGAGACCGGGATTTTGTTGCCATCGACAATCAAGTCGTTGCCGTCGACCTTGACGTCGCCGGGGTAAGGGCCGTGGACGGAGTCATATTTCAGGAGATACCCGAGTGTTTCGGCATCGGTGATATCGTTGATGCCGACGAATTCGATGTTCGTTTCTCGGGCGGCGCGGAAAACGAGACGTCCGATACGTCCAAATCCGTTTATGCCTACCTTCATCTTAACCTCCTCTTATTATCATTTGTTTTTCGAACGAGAGTAAAGATATTTGACGCCAATGGAAAATGCAAGCGCGCTGTAATCTTTAACCGTCATGAGCGGGCTGCCGAAGTTGGCGGGGGCGTATTTAATATTGAAGTCCAGGCCGACCTGCGAGGCGAGCGGGTAGTCTACGCCGCCGCCGATGGTGTAATTGAAGTTGGTGGCCGTTTCGTCGTCAAGACCCGGATAATAGTAGTACGAGGTCGTGAACTGGACGGAGCGACGGCCGTAGTACAATCCGCCGCCGCCGGTGACATACGGCTGGAGGCGCCATCCGGCTGAGCCGAAGGGATAGATTTTGGCCTGGGCCAGGACCGAGTAGACGGTGACGTTGCCGACGTTATCGCGGTTGGCGACCCTGAACGAGACGGAGCCACGGTTGACGATACCGAGGGAGCCCTCGAGCATCAGTATCGATGACAGGCGGTGGCCGTAGAACAGCTCGAAGTAGAAATTCTCGCTGGAGAATCGGGTCTTGAAATCGTTGTTGATGGTGTCAACTTCGGGCGGGTCGCTGCCCTGGTGGGCCCAGACACCGAGACGAACCCCGGCTTGATTGAGCAGGGCGAATTTTTTGGCAAGGGGAAGGTCGGTTCTGTCGGTCTGGGCGGAGGTAAGCGTTGGCGCGGCAAGGAGCGTCAACAGCATCAGGAAGACAGCGATGCGCGATTTCACGTAAGACTCCTGCTGTTTCATATCAGTTGTTCGATCAGTGACAGGTCGCGCCATACGCCTCCAATTGATTGCAGCTAACGTTGCGGGCACGGGTACGGTGTCGTGTCCGGCATAGTAACTGTTACAACGCGGTCGGTCACGTATTGTTCACGGCTCGGGGGAGCGATTGTCGTCACTTACAGCTCGTCCGGTGGGTATATGATAATCCTGTTGTTGTCATAGTCAAATAACATCGGGAAGTCTTTCAGGATCAGCAGGCCGATGTTGCCGGCTATCTTACCTGATCCGGCCAGTCCGTGGGAAGATTCCGGGATCACGGTCGGGACATCGGTCAGGTCGATATTTCCGAACGAGAACGACGGCGCGCTGGCGGTCAGGAGTTTTGAGGAGCCGCCCAGGCCGCCGGCAGTCCCTGCAAAAGTGTCGATGTCGGTCAGGATGGTGTCAAGTCTGTGGGTTTCATAGAACTGTTTGTGCAGGACCAGGCCCAGGGCGTTGCCCATGTCGACGATGAAGTCGCCCTCGATGCCGGCGATGGCGCCGTGGACGGTGGGGACCAGCAGGGTCAGTTCGAAGGGGACTTCGATGCCGTTGGCCGGCGGCGTAAAAGTCACTGGGTTGTAGACGGTCACGCTGGAGTCAAAGAAGTTCACCTTGACGGGAAAACGTGAGAGGAAATCATGGCCGAGAATGCCGCCCATAATTTTGCCTTCGGGCGGGCGGATGCCGATGGCGGCGATGTCAATGGTGCCGGCGACTTGATTGATCAGGGTGAGGTCGCCGATTTCGATTGAGTCGGTTCGGACGATCGGGATGTCGTCGTAGCCGCCCAGCCCCATAGCCGGCATCGAGCCGACCGGGGGCATGTTCAGGTCGGTGACTGAGGCGTCGTGGAAGAGGTTGGCCGAGGCACCGGAGTCGAGGATGAACCAGGCTTTCTTCTTCCCGTTGATGACGGCCGGGAGCCAGATGTGGCCGCGGTGGTAGTCGAACTGCAGTCTGACGGAGTCGGTATTTTGGGCGAAGGCGAAATCCGGTTTTGCGGCGGTGGGCATGGTGAAGATTGATTCATCGATTTCAACATTAAAGGCGGCGGTTGCGGTTTCGAAGTTGGCGAAGATGGGGGCGCCTTCAAATTCGGTGCGGTTAACGAAGGGGATTTCGACGCCGTCGACGGTGCGGAAATCGTCGAATTCGGTTACGCCTTTGAGGTGGTCCAACCGGGTGAAGAGGAACTTGCGCCGGGCGGTTTCTTTGTCCAGCAGCAGGGTCAGGGTGTCGTTGAGCAACGGATAGATTTCGACTTCGTACCAGGTCTTGCTTTGAAATTCGGTTTCGCCGACAAGTCGGGCGTCGCCGGGGAGTCGGCTATCGAGAACAAAGGCAAAGGATTCGAGGTAGAGGTTTTTTATGAGTTCGTCGCGTTCGAAGCCGGTCAGTTGAGAGATGCGCCCGTTGTGGTCGCGCTGCCAGGTTATTTTGCCGTCGAAGGCCTGGACGAGTTTGATCTCGCCGAGGGTGACCTCGTGGTAGAGTTTGTCCGGGGCCAGGTAGATATCGACAAACGTGCCGGGCATGCCGTTGAGGTTGACGGTGCCTTCGGTGCGGCAGGTTTTCAGGTTGCGGACAGTTTTCAGGGCGTCGGGTCCGCCGATGGACTGGACCAGTAAGGAGTCGATATCGACGGCGTTCGCATAACTGCTCAGGGAAAGAGCGGCTATGAGCAGTATAAGTTTCTTCATTGGGTTCACGTTCTTTCTACAAGCGGGTTTGGTGAACGGATATGATATTTTGCTGACAGGGGAAAGTTTAAACAGGGAGGGGGCCGTGAGGCAGGGTGGAATTAGTCTTCGTTACGGAGACCGAACCAGTCGCAGGTCATGAACTCGCCCTGGTGGCCGTCGGGGTCGAAGAAGTACAGCGATTTGTGTCCTGATGGCCAGTTGTGTTCTTCGGGGGAAAGGCCGAGGTCGAGGAGTTTTTGTTTGCAGGCGGCGTATTGATCGGGGTCGATCTGGAAGGCGAAGTGGAGGTGGGCACCGCCCCGGCCGTCGTAGACACCGCTGTGGCCGGTTTTCCAGATGCCGAACGCGGAGCCGTCGGGGAGCACCAAGGCACCGGCGTTGCCGTCGGACCAGCGCAGTTCTTTTTTGTAGGGGAGGAGTTTTTTGTAGAATTCGAACGCACGGTCGACGTTGTCGGTTTCGATATGGAATTCAAGCATGCGCATGGCGTATTTCGGCCCTGACCCTCTCAAGATAGTTACGCTTGCTGTGTCGGGTTTGGCGGTTGGCCGACGCGGTGTCGGAGCAATCGGGCTGCGCTCGGGTTAGTTGTGGATATATTTCCCGAGGATCTTGCCCATGCGCGAGGTCATTTTCGAGTTCGGAAAGACCTCGGTTGCGCCGGCAGTTTTGGCCGCCTTCATCTGGTCCTTCAGGACATGCGGCGAATAACAGACGATCGGGATTTCCCTCGTCGCGCCATATGACCGAAGTTTGTTAATCAGCGCCGGAGCCTCAATACCGTTCAGGTTGAGATCGATAATAATGAGATCGGGTTTGAGGTCATGAGCTTTGGAGAAGATATCGTCGGATCTGATGGCCTTGATGCCCTCGGCCTCGAGGGTGTCTAGAACCGTCATGATCTTGGAGGTGAAAATCATGTTATTAGCGGCGATAATGACCTTTTTACTCACTGTCCGTCAATCCATTGTTAAAGTTGAATCCCTCAGTCCCGGAAATCTGGACAAAGACTCCGAGAAATCCCTAACAAACAGCAATATAATCAATTTGGGCAAGAATTGAAAGAGGTGACCGTAAAAAAGTAAAAATTGTAACATTCGGCATCGCTATCAACTTGTCGTTTAGTCGATTACGACTTCGAGTCGAACTCGACGGCAAAATCTGTTAGAGCCGGCGACGGCTTTTTAGTTGATCGAGAAGGGGTGTCTCATTAGCTGTTTGACTGTGAAGAATACGAAGATTATCGCGACATTCGGGCCGGCGGTGGCAGATGTGCAAATGGTCGGGAAGCTGGTCGAAGGCGGGGTCAATCTGTTTCGGATCAACTGCTCGCATGGCACGGACGAGGATTTCCGGGCGGCGGCTGAGCTGATTCGGCAGGGGGCAGGGGAGTACCGATATCCGGTGGCGATATTGATGGATATGTCCGGGCCGAAACTTCGGCTGGACCGCTTTGCGGGCGAGATCGAGCTGGAGCCGGGGACGGAACTGGTGCTTACCAGGGACATGACGGATGCTGTGGAGGGCCGGGTCAAGGTCAATCATCCGAGCATCATTAATTCGGTGCGTAAGGGTGACCGGATGTTTGTGGATGACGGTCAGTATCTGTTTGAAGTAGTGGCCCGGACGGATGATACGGTGACGGTTCGGTCGTGTAGTGTGGGGAAATTGACCGGAGGGAAAGGAATTAACCTGCCGGGTGTGACGCTGGACATTCCGACTATAACGGAAAAGGACCGCAGGGATATCTCGACGGCGGTGGAGCTTGGGGCGGACTATGTGGGGCTGTCGTTCGTGCGCGGGCCGGGGGATATTCTTGAGGCGAGGGAGTTGATACAGCGTGCGGGGGGAAAGCAGCGAATAATTGCCAAGTTAGAGAAGCGGGAGGCGGTCGATCAACTGAAGGAGGTAATGGAGGCAGCCGACGGTGTGATGGTCGCGCGGGGAGATTTGGGTGTAGAGCTTCCGCCGGAGGATCTGCCGCGGCTTCAGCGAGAGATTATTCGGATGGCAAACCGTCTGCATAAGCCGGTGATTGTGGCAACGCAGATGCTGGAGTCGATGCGGTTTTCGCCGCGGCCGACGCGGGCGGAGGTAAACGATGTGGCTTCGGCGGTGCTGGATAATGTTGATGCGGTGATGCTGTCGGCGGAGACGGCGACGGGTGATTATCCGGCGGAGTCGGTGCAGATGATGGCGCGGGTGATCGATTCGACGGAGAAGGGGGTGACGCATGGACACTCGATTCCGCCGGAGCGGGCCTTCACGGAGAAGATTCCCCAGGCGATTGCGGACGCGGTGAGTTATACACAGAGTCATGAGACGGCGCGGGTGGTGTTTGCCTATACGACCTCGGGGTTTACGGCGCAACTGCTTTCGAATCTGTTTTCGCCGTATCCGATAATTGCGCTGACTCCTGATCCGAGGGTCATGCGGGTGTTGACGTTGTACCGGTCGGTGTATCCGGTGAAGGTTGAGCAGCCGGAATCGTTTACGCAGATTGTGAGTACGGTGAGCGAGGTGGGGCGGAAGTTCAATGTTGTCAGGCCGGGGGACAATGTCATTATTACCGGAGGTGTGCCGTTTGGTGAGCGGGTGCCGACGAATTTCATGCTGATAGCCCAGGTGGGAAAAACGGAGTAAAGTATCGGGGCAACTATGAAACATGTCAGGACGATAGTAATGCAGTTGGTTATAACGGGGCTGGTTGTTCTGGCCGTGTTCGGGGTTGGGATGTTCCCGGGGGCGGTTTCGGCCCAGGGCAAAAAAGAGATTTGCATCACGTTTGATGAACTGCCGGCGGCGCAGGGATTCAATGAGGCGGACCCGGCGATTATTTTGCGGCCGATTATCGAAGCCCTGGAACGGCACGAGGTGAAGGCCTGTGGTTTTGTAGTCGGGCAGCAGATCAATGGGTATTTCGATTTGCTGGGGGAGTGGCTCAATAAGAGCAACCGGATCGGGAACATGACGTACTCGCTGACGGATCTTCACGAGGTGAGTATCGAGGCATTTATCAAAGATGTTATGGCCGGAGAGAAAGAGATCGAGATGATGCTGGAGGGGTTCGGGCAGAAGCCGAGGTTCTTCCGGTATCCGTACCTGCACTACGGGACGACGGTGGAGGCACGGCGGGCAACGGAGCTTTACTTTACTGAGAATGACATCCAGGTGGTGCCGGCAACGGTACTGGTCGAGGATTATTTGTATAATCTCACGCTGGAGGGGTTTGGGGATGAGATAGACTCGGTGCAGTACGACCAGATTATGAATGAATATGTCAACCACGTGCTGGACCAGGTGGAGGCGGCGGAGCGGGAGTCGATGAAGATCCTCGGGCAGCGGTGCCGTCAGATTCTGCAGCTTCGGGCGAATCGATTGAACGCGATGTTTATCGATTTGATTTTAGAGCAGTTGAAGTTGATCGGGTATGAATTCGTGTCGGTTGATGCGGCGTTGCGGGATCCGTTGTATGAGATGCCGCATGCGTATTTCGGGACGAAAGGCGTGAGTTATCTTCGGATGATTCAGGAGAGCAATCCTGATTTGTTGCCGGCGGGGGAGTAGGGGGGGCACCTTTCGACTCCATTCAGGGTGGTTTTGTCAAGGTGAATGGGATCCTGCTTTACCAGGACCCAGGTCTCGTGTCAGGTGCTGTCAAGTCGGGAGGCCAGAGAGCAGGGGCTTGATAGCGAAGATGCGCGACACCGAAAAATTGTATATTCCGTTACGTGACCGCGCTTTCGGTGAATAAATCCACATTCGCCGGTTGATAAATGACCGGCCGTATCTTTCACTTTTGTCCTTTTGCTTGAGGATGCCAAGGTCTACGACGCGATTGATAACGCGCTGTGCGCCTAGTCGGGTATACCCGGTCCCCTCTGTCATTGTGTTCACATTGACTATTGGAAGGGCAAAGAGTCGACGAAGCACAATTATGCCGCTTTCGGATGCCTTTTTAGTGAGGGCGTTGACGTTCTCCATATCCTCCTGGCGTAAATCCGTTTTTCTTGAATGTCAACAGATTACAGTATCTTGTTCACATTGCTAAGAACAAGTAAGCAAATCGCGAAAAGGCGGCAGGGAGACGTTTCGGACTCTGTAGAATTCCTCCGGCAAGGAGAAGATGTCAAGCCCAGAGGTGAGAATATGCGAGTAGAAATGTGATGCACGAATAGGGGGTTTAGGCGTTATAATATACACGGACGAATCAACCGACACTAGTCAGTGAAGATCATACAGGGAAGTAGACAATATTATGAAAACGCGTGACCTACATATCTCCGACAATGGGCTGGAAGTACTGCAGCGGCGGTACCTGATCAAAGACAAAGACGGACGGGTGATCGAGACACCGACCGAGTTGTTTGCCCGGGTGGCGAAGTTTATTGCCGAGGCCGATCGGCATTATTCGGCCGATGACGCGGCGGTTGACCGGACGGCGCAGGCGTTTTACGACATGATGGCGGACAGGGATTTTATGCCGAATTCGCCGACATTGATGAACGCCGGGCGGTCGCTCGGGCAGTTGTCGGCCTGTTTTGTGCTGCCGGTGGGGGATTCGATGGAGGAGATATTCGATGCGATCAAGCAGTCGGCGTTGATTCACAAGTCGGGCGGGGGTACCGGATTCGCATTTTCGCGGCTTCGGCCGCGCAATTCGATAGTGAAGACGACCTCGGGGGTGGCGTCGGGGCCGGTGTCGTTTATGAAGGTGTTCAATGGGGCGACTGAGGCGGTCAAGCAGGGAGGAACGCGGCGGGGTGCCAATATGGGGATACTTCGGGTCGATCACCCGGACATTCTTGAGTTTATTTCGTGTAAGGAAGACACATCGGAGGTGACGAATTTCAATATCTCCGTGGCGGTTACCAATGAATTTATGGAGGCGGTTAAAAGGGGAGGTGCCTATAAGCTGATTAATCCGCAGACCGGGGGGGTGCACGAGATCGACGGTGAGGAGGCGGAACTGGAGGCCCGCCGGGTGTTTGATATGATTGTTGATCAGGCCTGGCGGACGGGCGAGCCGGGGGTGGTGTTTCTTGACCGGATGAATGAGGGGAACCCGACTTATCCGCACGAGCAGATCGAGGCGACGAACCCATGCGGGGAGCAACCGCTGCCGCCGTATGATTCGTGCAATCTGGGTTCGATTAATCTGGGCCATTTTGTCATGGATCCGTTGCCGGATGGGTACACGGCGAGCAGTTCGGCGGAGGGGATTGACTGGGACAGGCTGGCGAAGGTTGTGCGGACGGGCGTGCATTTTTTGGATAATGTTATCGATCAGAACAAGTACCCGATTCCGGAGATCGAGGCGCAGACGAAGAAGAACCGTCGGATTGGATTAGGTGTGATGGGCTGGGCGGATATGCTGGTGAAGCTGCGGCTGCCCTATGATTCGGAGGAGGCGCTGGAGTTGGCTGGCGAGGTGATGAAGTTTATCCAGGCCGAAGCGCGGAATCATTCCTCGGAGCTGGCTAAGACTCGGGGGAAGTTCCCGAACTGGGAAAATTCGATATTCGGCCGTGAGAATATCGCGATGCGCAATACGACGGTGACGACGGTGGCGCCGACGGGAACGATTTCGATTATGGCGGGGTGTTCCTCGGGGATAGAGCCGTATTACGCGGTGGCGTTTGAGCGGAATGTGATGGAGGGAACGCGGCTGACCGAGGTCAATCCGTTGTTTGAGGAGATGGCGCGTGACGGTCAGTTCTTGACCGAGGAGTTGATCGAGCGGGTGTCGGGCAGCCGGTCGATTAGTGAGATGGAGGAAATCCCCGATCAGGTGAAGGCGCTGTTTCGGACGGCGGCGGATGTTGCGCCGAGGAACCATATTCTGATGCAGGCGCAGTTCCAGCGGCACTGTGATTCGTCGGTGTCCAAGACGATCAATTTTCCGGAGAAGGCGACGCGGGAGGATGTGCGCCAGGCGTATGCGCTGGCGTACGATGAGGGTCTGAAGGGGATTACGATTTATCGGGATAATTCGCGTCCGAATCAGGTGTTGTCCTCGAAGCGGGCCAGGGTGGGGCAGTTGGCGCCGGTGGTCGAGGAACGGCCGTCGATTTTAAACGGGATTACGGAGAAGATCAAGACCGGGTACGGGAATTTGTATGTTACGGTGAATGTGCGTGACGGGCGGCCGTTTGAGGTGTTTGCGCATATAGGGAAGTCGGGGTATACGACGATGGCTGATACGGAGGCTATTTGCCGGTTGATTTCGCTGTCGTTGCGGTCTCACGTGCCCGTGGAGGCGGTTATACGGCAGTTACGGGGGATAGGCGGGTCGAGCCAGACGTTTTCGGGCGGGGCGCGGGTGTTTTCGATCCCGGATGCCATTGCGCAGGTTTTGAACAGGCATTTCGGGTCGATTGCTGAAGCGGGGGGAGTGTCCGCGACGGCAGCGGAGATTTGTCCGGAGTGCAACGGGGCGATGATATTCGACGCCGGGTGTTTTTCCTGTCCATCCTGCGGTTATTCAAATTGCTAATTTTACCGATAAAGATAATGATAGCCTGAATTCGGGGTATTATCAGCCGGAGATCTGCCTGCAATCCGGGCAGGGGCCGGTGAAAGGCTCCGGTTTTGGCAGTCGTGATACGTTAACTGATCATCCGCGCAGGGTGAAAGGGACCGGGCCCGGCGGTGACGCCGGGAGGCGAAGAAGGAAGTAAGAATCGTGGGTACATACATCCCGGCCGGCCGGACTTCGCTGGTGAGGCGAGGAGAAAAGATGCTGCAAGTGCAGACTGAGTATGCCTACCGGCCGTATCCGCGTATTACGACGACTATTCTGACCGAAGGTCAGGTGCTGCACAAGGTCGAGAAAAAGCTTGAGGCGGTGATCAGCTCAATTGAGGAGCAGAACCAGACTGAAGATGTGATGAAGAAGCAGCACCGGGAGGTGTTATCGCTGATCAATGAGCCGGTGCATACGAAACGTCCGCCGGACGATGAGCCGACCGTGATGCAGAAGGGGCCGATTACAACGCCGAATCCGGAGCCGCCGCCGGTGAAGCCAGAGCCCGAGCCTGATTCAGCGCCGGGTTCAATGATACTGCCGGATCCGGAGCCGGTACCGCGGGAGCCGGAGTATCCGTCAATTCGTCCGCGGTCGCGCGAGGATGTGGGGCGTCCGATTCCGGAGTCGCAGCCGACGTTTAACCAGGTTCCGGCGCCCGAGGAGCTGCCGAGGCCGCTGCCGGTGCTGCCGGAGGAGCTAAAAGACAAGTTTGGTGAGATCCCGGATTTTGAGCATGCGTTTGTGGTGAGTGTGGAGGGAAAGTTCCGAACGGAGGCGGGCGAGAAAGAGTTCAAGCGACGGTTCCGCGAGGTGTACGAGGGTCTTGAGGACGTGCTGAATGTTTTTGGTTTGATCAAGGGGAATCCGGCGCGGCGCGAGGAGGGTGTTGTTGAGGTCGAGCGGAACCGGTTGTTTTTGGCGAGTTCGGGGGATCAGATGTTTTTTGTAGCGGTTCGTCCGGGGCATACGGGTGAGAATTACGAGAAGGCGATCAAGGCTATATTGTTCCCGGATGAGTTAGTGTTGTTTTTGCAGCAGAAGATGACGCAATAGACAGGGCACGAGTTCTTTCCCAATAAAAAAACCCGCCGTTGCCGGCGGGTTACATTTTAGCGGGGAGAGAGCTACGAAATTTGAAAACTCACACCAAAATATCTACGTTAAAGGGTTTTTACAGCCACCTCTCGCATATCGCTTCCGCTACCGTCGCAAGACGGGTCTCGGCGTACACTCGTCGAGAAAGAGGCAACCTTCATTAGCGGAGTGTAAAGGGTTTTCAAATAACATCTCTCTCACCCCAGTTGCTATATACTACGACGGTTTTTGGTAAACATGCAATACTTTTTTGGATTACTTGCCGGGTGGAAGTGTTTTGTGTATGTTTCTGCGCAATAAACGCTCAGGATGGAGTTGCGGGCATGGTTCATGCAATCGGCCTAGATCTGGTCGAAGTTGCTCGGATGCAGGAGGATATCGAGAAGTACGGGGAGCGGTTCGTGGACCGTATACTGGGCGCCGAGGAGCGGGCCCTGTATGACGGTCGGGTGGACAAGGAGCATTTTCTGGCCGGTCGGTTTGCGGCCAAGGAAGCGATTGTCAAGGCGCTCGGTTTTCGTTTGAAGGAGCGGCCGGCGTGGAATGTGCTGCAGGTGCTTAATGACGAAGCCGGTCGGCCGGTGTGTGTGTTCCCCGAGGATATTACAACGCAGCTTGGCCGGGTGTCCTGCCTGATCTCCATTACACATGAGAAGACGCATGCCGCGGCAGTGGCGATTATACAGGAGGTATCATGACGACCCAGACCGAGGATCTCGTGCAGTTATTCAAAGATTCCGGAGCACTTCTGACAGGGCATTTCAAGCTGACGTCGGGACGGCACTCCGATGTGTATTACGAGAAGTTCACACTGCTTCGGCAGCCGGCGTTGTGCACGAAGCTGTGTGAGAAGATGGCACAATCGCTTGAGGGAACGGGCGTGCAGACGATCGTGGGGCCCACGACGGGCGGGATTATTCTGGCGTATGATGTTGCGAGATACATGGGGATCGAGTCGATTTACGCTGAGGCGGCTGACGACGGCAAGGGACGAGTGTTCAAGCGGGGATTCACGCTTGAGCCTGGGCAGAAGATTGCGATTGCTGACGATGTGCTGACGACGGGGAGGTCGGTGTTGGAGGTGATTGATCTGGTGAAGAAGTACCAGGCGGAGATTGTGGGGATCCGGTTGATGCTGGATCGGTCGAACGGGAAGGTGACATTTGACTATCCGTTTGAGGCGCTGGCGACGGTGGCGGCGGACAGCTGGACGCCGGAGGAGTGTCCGTTGTGCGCGAAGGGGGCGGAGATGACGCAGCGGGGGAGTCGGAAGTTTTAGGGGGATGATATAGTAAGCTAAAGGAGGCTACTGTGCCGGGACGGGCGTGGTCCTGGGGGGCGATTCGGTGGTGGCCAGGGGGAAAGTGATGGTGATGGTGGTGCCGACGCCGGGGGTGGAGTCGACGTTCAGTTGGCCGTTGTGGGAGTCAACGATCCGTTTGCAGACCAAAAGGCCGAATCCGTGGCCGTCTTTCTTGGTCGTGAATTTCTGTTCAAACGCTCTGGCGAGCAGTTCCGGTTGGATGCCGCAGCCGGTGTCGTTGATGATGAACCGGAAGGTATCTTCGCCGGGACGCTGTTCGATGCGGGTGCGGATGATGCGCTGTTCGCTGCCCCGGGTGGCATCGGCGGCGTTGTTGAACATATTGTAGAGCAGTTGCTGGATATGGATTGAGTCGGCCTCAAACCGTATCGTGGAGGTTGGCGGGGTAAATTCGATCGCGACGTTGCGGAAGCGTTTTTGTGGTTTGAGGTAGTCGATGACTTCGGTCAGCAGTTGGTCGAAATAGACGGTTTCTTTCTGGGAGGCGATCGGGGTGAGGTCCATCAAGTTACTGGTGAACTGTTTCATCTTGTCGATGTTGGTCTGGATAGCCGAGACGAATTTGTCGACGCCGTCGATTGACGCTTTGCGCAGCTGGTGTTCCAGCAGTGAGAAGTTGCCGGCGACAACGCCGAGGAAGTTATTTATTTCGTGGCCAATTTCGGCCGACATTTCGCCTTTGGTCGCCAGTTTTTCCAGTGAAATGGTCTCGTCCTGCATCTCTTTGAGCTGGGCATAGGCTTTCTGGGTCTCTTCGAGGAGGAAGAGGTTTTCCAGGGAGACAGCCAGTTGGCTGGCGGCGATGTTGAGCATTTTCAAGTCGGTGCCGGACAGGTTGGCGGTATCGTCGGAGCACTTAATCATGATAAGGCCATAGACGGTATCCGCGCGGCAGATAGGCATGACGACCATGGCGGTACCGTCGCCGAACCAGGAGGGCAGGAGCCGTCGCTGGAGATCGGGGTCGGGGTTATTGTGCAGGAAGGGGTGTTCATCGGGCGCCGTAACGATGGCGGGTTCGTTAAAGTTTTCGGTATTGAGGTTTCGGATGAGCTGGATAGCCTCGTCGTCTTCGACGACAGCTTCAAGGGGTGAGTCGCCGACGAGGGTGATGTATTCGATGGTAGAGCGGTCGCGGTCCCAGTGGATGAGGGCGCCCTGTTCGGCTTCGAGGTGCATCATGACGAAGCGCAGAGAGACAGTCGACAGGGATTTACGGTCGCCGACGGTTACGAGCATCTGGTTGAGGTTTGAGAGGCGTTCGAGTTCGGCGCCGGAGTCGCGGCTGGCCATTTCGCGGAGTTTTTCAGCGGCTTTGGCGACGGCCTGGCGCATCTCGGTAAGTTCGAACGGTTTGAGGATGTAGTCAAAGGCGCCTTGTTTGATGGCGTCTTTGGCGGAATTCAGGTTAGCGTAGCCAGTCATGTAGATGACGCCGATATTAGGGAAGCGTTCGCGGGCGCGTCGGACCAGCTCGGTACCGTCCATGTGGGGCATACGGATGTCGGTGAGGAGCAGGTCGGTGTGTCCCTGTTCGAGCCTTTTCAGGGCATCGTCGCCGTTGGAGGCGGTCCTGATCTGATAGCCCTCGTCTTCAAGGGCGTCTCGAACCAGTGACTGAACGACCGACTCATCGTCGACAACAAGAATGTTTACCGCTTGTTGATCGGTGTCGCTCATACCGTTTTAGCTTTGGCGAGCACTGAGTCCAGTGTTCGCCGGACCTGTTCGAGATCGAACGGTTTTGTCAGGCAGCACTGGGCGCCGGCTTTCTGGGCCATTTCGGCCAGCTGGTCGGGCAGGGAGTCGGTCATGATAAAGAAGAGGTCCGGTTTTTGGGCCGAAACTTCCTGATAGACCTGGTAGCCGTTTTTTCGCGGCATATGTATGTCGCAGAAGGCGACGGTGTAGTCGCCGGCCAACGCCATGTCAATTCCCT
The DNA here is from genome assembly GCA_964612145.1 of uncultured Ignavibacteriales bacterium. GTDB lineage: Bacteria > Zixibacteria > MSB-5A5 > GN15 > FEB-12 > JAGNLV01. The sequence continues at coordinate 172,438 of CAZTBP010000003.1, forward strand.
CCCGACCGTCGCGGGCCAGGTCAACTTCGTAGCCGGCATCGGTTAAATATTCTGCCAGCAGATTCCGGATGACTTCGGAGTCATCGATAACAAGTATTTTTGCCATAGTCGTCTTCTCATGCGCCGACGGCGTTCGCGACCGACTGCATCAGCTCTTTGATGGAGAACGGTTTGGAGAGAAACGCGCAGGCGCCGTTGTTTATGGACTGACTGACCGTGTACAAGCTTGAGAATCCTGAGATGACAATGACTTTAGAGTTCGGGTCATTCTCACAGGCGAACTTGACGACCTCTTCGCCGGAGACATTCGGCATTTTTAGGTCGGTGATGATCAGGTCGTACTTTTTTTGACGGATTTGCTGGATAGCCTCGTCACCGTCACAGGCGAGACTTACGTCGAATTCCTCGCTGAGAACTTCGAAGAGGAAGCTGCGGATTATTTCCTCATCGTCGACGACAAGAACAGATTTTCTGACCACTTCATCCATCGCTAGTCTTTTCCAGTCACGTGCAGAATTTATTTGAGGCTACTACTCTTAGTGGTCTTATCGGCTTCATGGGGATGTTTCTGAACCGGCAAAATGATGGTGAAGGTTGTGCCGGCGCCGACTTCTGAATCGACCTTAATTTCGCCGCCGTGTTCCTTGATAATTCCGTAGCTTACACTGAGGCCGAGTCCGGTGCCTTTGCCGACTTCTTTTGTGGTGAAGAACGGCTCGAAAATCTTGTTGATGAGTTCGGGCTGGATTCCCTGTCCTTCGTCGATAAAGCGCAGTTCGACGGCGCCGCCGAACTCGCCCACGGCAGGGCTGAATCCGGAGATGATCCGGATTTCCGACTCGGGCGATGAGGCGTGCATGGCGTTGATAATCATGTTGGTGAAGACCTGCTGGAGCTGGCTGGCGTTGGCCTGGATCAGCGGGAGGTTTTCGGCCAGGTCAACGGTGAGGTTGATCTGTTTCATGTGCAGCTGGTGCTCGACGAAAGTGCGGGTCTCCTGAATCACCTGGTTGACATCGACGTCCTCGAATTCGGTGGTATGGGAGGAGCGCGAGAAGCGCAGGAGGTTCTGCACGATGTTTTTGCATCGACGGGCCTGGGTTTCGATGTCGGTCAGGTAGCGAATGTAGCTTTCGGCTTCCTTTGAGGGGCCATCGGGCGGGACGTTCTTTTTCATTTTTTCGAGCGTGAACTGGGCGTAGCCGAGGATTCCGCCAAGCGGATTGTTGAGTTCGTGGGCGACTCCGGCGGCGAGCTGACCGATAGCGCTCATCTTTTCGGACTGGATAAGCTGGGCCTGGGCTTCTTCAAGGGCCGCTGTCCGCTCGATAATTTTCTCTTCGAGGTTGCGGTTGTATTCTTCGATTTCGTCGCGGCTCCGGCGCAGTGAATCGATCATCTTGTTAAAAGTGTTGGCGAGGTGTCCGATTTCATCGAGCTGGTTGATTTCCACGCGCTGGCTGAGATCGCCCCGGCTGACCTGGTCGGTGACGTTGACGAGCATCTGTACGGGACGGGTAACGACCCGGACAAAGAAAGTCAGGACGAGGATGGTCATGGCCACGATGATGAGCATCAGGACGATCGCGGTTTGCTGGGCCTCGGCGATGGACTGGTTCACGGATGCCAGGGAGAGGATCAGCTTGATAGTACCGATGCGCTCGGTGACGTATTCGTGGGCGACTGATTTATCGATACCGCTGGTGATGCCAAGGGTTTCCCGGCTGAGTTTTTCACGGCGGGAGACGATCGGGTACTGGAGTTCGATGAATTCTTCGCCGTTGGCGTCTTCAATGTAGTACTCGGATCCCGAGGTGTCGGACTGTGCCGCTTGATCGAGAATGCGTTTGACACTGATGTTAGCGTCGTTCCACTCACCATGTTGCGATAGGGTCTTGTTGCTTTCGTTGTAAACGGCGGCGAAGGTGACGGCCTCGAACTGGTCGAGAATGGTCAGGAGTTCGTCGAGTTCGTATTTGGATTCGAAGAGCACGCCGCTTTCGGAGTTCATGGCGAGCATCTGGATCATGGTCTGGCCGCTGGTGGTCAGTTCTCGTCGGTAGCCGTCGGCCTGGCGGTTGATCAGGTAGCCGCTCATGACGATGATGCTAAGGATCAGCAGGAGCGAGATGGGCACCACGAACTTTGTTCGGAGGCGGAAGCTTTGCATGCGCTCAAGGAAGCTCATCTGTATACCTCCTTGGCTACCGCGACCAGTTCTTCGGGGATTTCCACGTTTATATGGTGGGCTGTTTTTTCGTTATAGTGGAACCAGATAACATCGGCGGCAGATACGCTTATCTGGCCGGGAGGGGTTCCGGAGAGGATTCTGTTGGCGATCTGGCCGGCCTGGATTCCAACGGCTTTATAATCGAAGTCCAGGGCAAACAGGGCGCCGGATTCCACGACGTAGCGCGAGAAGCCCATAAAGGGGACGCCTTTGCGCAGGGTGTTGAGCAGGATGTAGCGGGTGGCCTGGGGATCAAAGAGGTCGGGGTCGGCGACCGACCATACGCCGTCGACTGTTCCGGCCAGGGAATCCAGTGCCTCGGGCAGTTGTTTGCTGCTGGCGACTTTAACGGCCACAAGTTCGATATTCATGCCGGCGGCGACGCTTCTGGCCTCGCGTATGAGGCTGGCGGTATTTTCCGTATAGAGCACGCCAATGCGTTTGATATCGGGAATGATCATCCGGAAGTAGCGGAACTGGATATCGGTAGGGATATCGAGCGATGCCCCGGTGATGTTTCCGCCGGGTTTTCGGTTGGAGTCCACGAATCCGGAGAGGACCGGGTACATAACGCCGGCGAAAATAATGGGTGTTTCGCTAAAGTGCTTTTTGGCGAGCGAGGTGGCTGCGCTGCCTATGGTGAGGATAGCGCGGGGTTTGAGATCCGCAACGGCCTCAATAGTCTTTGCGTCCTGGTCGGCGCCCTGTCCGATGAAGAACGAATGCAGTTCGATATCGGGATTGGATCGTCGGATGGTCTTTTTCGCGCCCTGCAGGGTGCGGGTGGTGGAGGTCAGCGAGTCACTCATTAATACGGCGAGTGGTTCGGCCTGTGCCTCACCGGTGGACCATAGCAGGCAGACCAGGACCAGGGCAGTGAAAGTCCATGTAATGCGCGTGTTCATCAGGTGCGGTCGCTCTCCCTGAGTCTGTCATTTATTCGTCATTGCGGTTGTCGGTGTCACGCTGGTGGCCCGCTGTCGGCCTGCCGTGAGAGGTTCATAACACTCTCCAAAGTATCGGCTTACCGTCGGGAAAACTTGATGGACTGCGAGGGATGATATCCGAAAAATTTACCAGAGCGTCCCTATTTTTCTTTGTCAAGTATTTACAGGGGGAGCCGATAATTCAACAGAAGACCATCAACCGATGGTACAGGTGTATTTCAGAAAGTTTAGACATATCAGTCATTTTTGCATCATGAGACGAAAACAATTTAATGTGAGACATATACGAGGAGGAGTTGCCTTGTGTAATCGGCTGAAGATGCTAGTATGTATGGTCGGTACACTGGTGCTCGCCCTGCCTCCCCTTGCTTTTTCCGGTGTTTCGGGAAAGGTGTCGGGAGTCGTGGTGGAGGCGGAGACCGGTGAGCCGATCGTCGGGGCTACCGTCCAGGTTGTCGGAACGCAAATTGGGACGACCACGGATATTGATGGTGAGTATTTCATCATTAATCTCCCGGGCGGTAAGTATGATGTGACCGTAAACCAGATGGGTTACGAGCCGGTCACGAAAACAGGAGTTCGGGTGCTGGTTGATTTGACCACACCGCTGGACTTCGACCTGTCAATGGCGCCGGTCGCGATTACCAAAGAGGTGGTTGTGACGGCGGCCAATCCGATCATCCAGCGGGACCTGACTGCGTCGCGCATCATTTTCACCGCTGAGCGGCTGGAACTGTTGCCGAACATTACAAACGTGCAGTCGGTGCTGACGAATTATCCTGGTGTTGTCAAGGATCGGGATCAGGCGCTGCACGTCCGCGGTGGCCGGACCGGTCAGGTCAGTTACTATTATGACGGTTTCAACATCCAGGATCCGTTTACATCGGCCCAGGGTTTGAATATCATTCCGTCGTCGCTGGAGGAGCTGTCGCTGACGTCCGGCGGGTACACGGCGGAGTACGGTGAAGCGCTATCGGGTATTGTGAGCGCGGTGTCGCCTGAGGGCGGTCAGGAATATCGCGGCAGTCTCCGGATGTATGAGGGTTTCACGCATCAGTATGATGTGACTAAAGGTGACTGGGGCGATTTGAGCAGCGCCGGGAACCGGGTGTATGCGCTGGATCTGGCCGGACCGATTCCGGGCATGGACCGCAAGAAGTACAACTTCTCGGCGGCGGCGCAGTACCTGACCGACGACACCTATCTGCCGCATAATGACAAAATGTCCTGGACAGCGACGTCGAAGATTACGCTTCGACCGGCCAACGGCTGGAAGATCAAGACCAACCTGACGTATTACACGGCGGACGGTTCGGTGTATGATCATGTAGACGCGAACGGAGTTTCGTATGATTTGAATCTCGACGGGCTGCCGGTGTTAGAGCGGGAGGCCTACCTGGTCGGGCTGACCAGTGACTATGCGTTCAGCGAGAAGACGGTTCTCTCAGGATCGATCAGTCGGTTTCATACGAGCCGAAAGATTGCGCCGGAGCACCTGTTTGACACGCACTGGAGCAAGTGGCCGGGTTACTCGGAGGATGCCGACGGTAATTACAATGGTACGATTCATGAGGAAACGTATCGTTCGGACGTGGATTATTCGGATCCGGCCCAGGTTGTCGGGTTCACCGTGGGTGACGATTACGATCCCACCTTTAACCACAATCGAACGTATTACAACGCCATCAACGTGCGCCTGCTGAACCAATTCAACAAGTGGAATCAGTTCAAGATCGGTGGTGAGTATCGTCGGTACGAGATCAGCCGCGATTTCAAGCAGTTCTACAATAGTTTCCCGTATGGTGAAAGGTACAAGTCGAAACCGACGTACGCCTCTTTCTTCGTGCAGGACAAGATGGAATACGACTACTTCATCGTGAACCTTGGTTTGCGCTACGATTATCACAACGCGGATATCGAGTACAATATCACGCCGGGTGAATTCGATGAAACGTGGAAAGAGGCTGATTCCAAGCATAAGATCTCGCCGCGGCTGGGTGTATCGTTCCCGATCACCGAGAACAGCGTGATGCACTTCAACTATGGCGTGTATTACCAGTACCCGCGGTTTACTTACCTGTACATAAACTACCAGGGCGACGTAAGAACGGGTCTGCCGCTGTTGGGTAATCCGGATCTGGAGCCGGAAGAGACGACCGCCTATGAGCTTGGTATCGACCATCTCATCAACGAGGACTTCCGTCTGACGGCTACGGCTTACTACAAGGACGTGAAGGAGCTGGTCACGGCCCGGCCGTCGGGTTCGATTCAGGGTCAGACGATCACGAAGCTTGATAATGACGACTACGGGTCGGTCAAGGGCGTGGACATGTCGCTTGAGATGCTGCCATCGGGTGGCTTCTTCAGCGGTTCGGTGTCGTACGGTTACATGATCGCGACGGGCAATGGTTCGTACGCGCTGGAGCCGTATTACACCTACATCCATTCGACAACGGATCCGAACGCACCGGTGACGGAGTATCCGCTTGATTTCGATCAGCGGCATACGGTCACGGCGGTGATGAGTTACCGGGTCCCGTCAGAGTGGGACGGTCGTTTCCTTGGTCAGCGGATTCCGGGTGACTGGGGCGTGACGGCGGTCGGGTACTATGGTTCCGGTTTGCCGTATTCGCCGACGGATAACACCGGGAACCGTCTGGGAGAGCGCAACGAAGCGCGTTTGCCGGCTCATTACACGGTCGACCTGCGGGTGAACAAGGATTTCCGTTTCGGCGGGGGCAACGGCCAGCGGCTGAGTCTCTTTGTCGAAGTGGACAACCTGTTTGATCGTCGCAATGTGGTTGATCTTTATACAAATACCGGGTTGCCGGATAACGACGGTACGCAGCCGGGCGCCGGTCTGGCTTTGAACCAGGAGGAGCTTGACTACTACGACCGTCTGTACGATCACGACCCGCAAAACTATTCTCCGCCTCGGACCATTCGGACCGGGCTGGAGTTCCATTTCTAAGCCGGAGCGGATAACATGAAGACATTCGAGAACAAAGTCGTACGTTATCTGGTCGCGGTTACTCTTCTGGGTCTGCTGGCGACGGCCGCGGGCGCGAAGGCGCCGACGGCTGAGCCGTTCCCGGGAACTGAGCCGGACCCGCAGTTGAGTCTGGCGCCGCACCCGGCGACCTGGGACCAGATTACGCACAATATTGGGAATATCGCGACTACGGTCGATAACTGGGGCTACATAGGTGGCTATTCGTACTACGACTATCCGTCAGGTGAGTGGCCACGCAACAGCGGGCATCACTACCTGGCCGAAGTTCGGTTCTGGATGGGCGGTGTGACTGCTGCCGGCGATACGCTGGTGGCTAATTCCGCCGATGATTTCCAGGCGTTAGCGAACCCGGACTTCACGGACAACGAGTATAAGATCCTGTTGTCCACCGATACGGCGCGGTATTACGATTATGATCCCACTGACACTACGGGACTGGGCGACGGGAGTCCGGCGTTCGGCTGGCGGGTATGGGACCCGCAGGATGGCCAGTGGGAATACAATGATGTTTACAACAGTCTTTCCTCAAGCTTTTCGCCGGGCGGCCCGACTTCGCTGCAGGATTCGCATGTGCGGTTCGGCGACGCTGCGCTGGGCTCGCCGCTGATGGGTCTGGAAGTTACCCAGACCATTTATCAGTGGAACTACTGCTATAATGAGGACTTTATGTTCGTGGTCCTTGATATCACGAACACCTCGACTGAGGACTATGCCGATTTCGCGGTCGGTGTCTATATGGATATCGACGTGGGCGGTCTCGACGGTTCCGGTGAGAACGGTCGACTGGGTGACCTAGTCGCGTTTGATTCGACCGAGAACCTGGCGTGGATCTATGACGAAGATTCCTACGATCCGGGCTGGGGGCCGCTGGTAACGACAGGTCTGATGGGCACGAAGCTGCTGGAGACGCCGGACAATATCGGTATGACGGCATTTCGGACCGACGACTGGGCGTTTTTGCCGGAGGAGGACGAGGGTCGATATGCGATGATAAATTCGACGCAGTTTGACGCCTCGCTGCCGCCGACCGATCAGTTCTACGTGCAGTGCACGCGCGGGATCGACCTGACCGCCGGTAAGACGGTGCGGGTTGTGTTCGCACTGGTAGCAGGCGCCGATGAATCCGACTTCATGAACAACGCCCGGCTGGCCCAGGAGTTGTACGACAACTTTTTTGTCGGACCGCAGCCACCGCCGACGCCGAAACTCCAGGTTCGCGCGAGCGATGGAAAGGTGTTTCTCCAGTGGAGTGATACGTCGGAGGTTGCGAACGATCCGATGAGCGGCGTCAATGACTTCGTTGGCTACAAGCTGTATCGAAGCGACGACCGGGGCAAGACCTGGGGAACGCCGATTTACCGGACGAACAACAACTGCCTGGACCTGGATTATACGACGCTGGCGACCTATACAGTCAACACGCCGGGTGATCCGATTCCCCGGTCGTTTGTTGATACCGGGCTTTACAACGGATTTGAATACTGGTACTGCCTGGCGGCGTTTGACAACGGCGACTCGGCTTTAGGTATCGATCCGCTGCAATCCGGTTTTGGTACGGCGGGCGAGGTTTCGAACGTCATCAAAGTGGTGCCGTCGAATGATCCGGCGGGTTATTTCGACGCCCAGTCGACTGTAGAACACACGGTCGTGGGCGGAGTGGAGCCGTCGGACGGCACGGTCTACGCCGAGGTGTTCGGTCCGGATTCGCTTTTGGGTGATGATTACACGGTTGGGTTTTTCGATCAGCCGGAGGCCACCTACTGGTTCCTGGTGAACGAGACGACCGGTGATACGATACTGAGCAACCAGACTCTTTATAACGAAGATCCGAATGAGTACCCGGTGGCGGGTGGTGTTCGGGTGGTGGTTAATGATGGTGATCATTTCCCGACCGGGATCGGGCAGACCGGTTTCGCCGGGGCTGACACGACGATGGCGGTGGCCGGATTTTACGGTCCGGGGCTGCCGAATTTCCAGGGTCTCGAGGATTATATCTTCGGGAATCAGGTATACCGCGATGACTACGAGCTTCGGTATACGGGAGATTCGTCGATGTCGGGTGATCTTGCCAGCGGCGCCGGAGTGTGGATTCCGCTGGAGGCCTGGAATATTGAGCGTAACGAGCGGGTGACGATGACGCTGTACGATGTGCAGCAGGATGGCGTCTGGCAGCCGTACGATCCGATAATTCTAGTTGATTACCCGTACGATCCGTCGACCAACCCATTCGGGGCGCCGTTCCCGTTCTCCTACAGCTGGATGTTCGATTTAGATCCGGCGACTTATAGTCCGTCGGTAGGCGATGTGCTAACGATCGAAGGAGCACCGCTGAACGGTCCAAATGATGTGTTCACGTTCAAGCCGGACGGCATCAACTCTGCTGCGGCCGGCAACGAGCTGAAGGACATCAAGGTGGTGCCGAATCCGTACTTTGTTCGGTACAACGACGGGGTCGATCCGGAAGTAGTTTTCATCAATGTGCCGGACGAGTGTAAAATCCGCATTTACACGCTGGCCGGTGATCTGGTGCAGACGATAGATCATGATGCAGGTACGGGTGACGCCGGTTGGGATCTGCTGTCCAGCAATCGACAGCAGGTTGCCTCGGGCATTTACCTGTATCACGTTGAATCCGAATATGGTGAGTTCCTCGGCCGGTTCGCCGTGGTCAAATAAAGGAGGTACGAGGTGAAAAAGATATTACTGATCCTTGGTTTACTCCTGATTGCGGGAAGTGTTTCGGCCGAGATCTCAAAAGCCGGTTCGGCCGGAGCGCAGTTCCTCAAGATCGGGGTGGGGCCGAAATACCAGGCTATGGGTGATGCATCGACGGCGACGGTCAATGACGTCTACGCCGCGTACTGGAACCCGGCCGGTCTGGCTTATATCGATCGCAGTGAGGTCAGTTTTACCAACGTGAACTGGGTGCTGGATATTAACCTGAATTACGTTGCACTGGCTCATTATTTCGAAGAGATCGGTACGTTTGGTGTGTCGGCCTCGGTACTCTCGATGGGCGATCAGGAAATAACGACAATTGATAATCAGAACGGAACAGGCGATTACTATTCGGCGACATCGTACGCAGTTGCGGTATCGTATGCCCGGATGCTAAATGACCGGTTCTCGTTCGGCGGTTCGGTCAAGTATGTTGGTGAGCGCATTCATAACGAAAGCGCGTCCGGGTTTGCGTTTGATTTTGGTACGCAGCTGCATACCGGTTTCAAGTCGCTTCGGCTCGGCATGAGCATCACGAACCTGGGCCCGGAGCTTGATTTTAATGGTCCGGACCTGGCTGTGAGTTCCGGCCAGACGGGTGCTGAGCTAAAGACGACAGCGTATGATCTGCCGATGACGTTCCGGTTTGGCCTGGCGTACGATGTTGAGACGGGTGCGAATTCGAAGGTGACGCTGACCAGCGAGCTGGCGCATCCGAACGACAACGTGCAGCAGGGTGCATTTGGCGCCGAGTTCGGTCTCTCCGAGCAGTATTTTCTGCGCGGTGGCTATAAGCTGAATCATGACGAGGCCGGGCTGACGCTGGGCGGTGGTGTACGGACGGCGGTCTCCAGTGAGACCCGTTTGCTGGTGGACTATGCCTGGCAGGATTACGGTCGGTTGAACAATACGCACCGTTTTTCGGTCGGTTTTACGTTCTAAATTGGTTGACGATTGATCAAAGCCCCCCGGATCACGGTTTCCGGGGGGCTTTTTTTGGGTACCGGCTGGACAACGTTGGTAAAAGGTGTATATTCAAGCGATAATGTCAATGCACAGGAGAGACGTCTATATGATTCGTCGTATGCTGATAACGATCTGTCTGCTGATACCGGTGACAGGGAGCGGAGTTGTTGCCGAGGAGTTGATGACAACGCGCCCGGCAGTGGAAACGCTCGAATATTATTTTGACCTGATGTTGTCGGGCAACCTGGAGTCGGCGGTCGGCTTGTGGGATGCCGGGGCTGTTGAACGGTCGAGCCGGTTCGGGATTACCTATACAGGGGTGCCGAACAAGGTCGATGTCGGTTCGCCGGTGGTGTACAATTTCGACAAGATGCGCGATTACCTGTTTCCTGCGGCGAGTAAAGTACAGATAATCGAAAACAACGAATTTGTACGTCTTGAGTTCAAGAAGGTTGTGGACGCCAAGGCCGTGGTACATGACTACTACGCTTTTTATGATGGTGAGTACTTCTGGCTGGCGTATCCGCAGGACTATTATGCCCGTGACTGGCCGGTGCTGGAGACAAAGTACTTTCGGATACACTACCTGCCGTTGCTGGAGGGGTATCTTCATCCGGTGGCGCTGGAGGGCGCAGACCGGTTTGTGGAGCGGCTGGCCGATTCGCTCGATCTGAGTTCCGGGAAGCTGGATGAGATTGAGGAAAAGAAGATCGAGTATTTCTTCTGTGATACCGATTCGACGGTTGAAGTTTTTACCGGGCATAGTACCAAGGGAATGACGGATCTGGCGTCGAATGACATCATTACGGCGCATTTTCCGCATAATCACGAGGTCGCGCATTTACTGGTGAATATCAAGTTGCGGGAATTGCCGCTGTACACGCAGCCGGTTTTGCGGGAAGGGCTGGCGGTACATTATGGGGGGCGCTGGGGCAAGGCGCCGACGGCGCTGCTGGGGATCGGGGCGTTTATGCACAACGAGGATATTGTGACGGTTGACTCGATAATCACCAAGGCACGATTTGAGGAGCAGGCCGGGGCGGATATGTCGTATCCGGTGGCGGGGCTGTTTGTTTTGTTTTTGCTGGATCGAATGGGTCAGGATAAGTTCTTCGATCTGTACCTGTCGTTGTCGGGGGATATCAACGAGATAAATGGGATGAGTGCGCCGGAGGTAAAACGAACGATCTTCGAGGCGGTCGGGGCAGAGTCGTGGGATGTCCTGACGGCGGAGTTTGACGCATTTGCGCAAAAGGCACAGTCAGAGAGTGCCGTCTTTGCCCCTGGGCACACAAAGCAGGAACGGGTCGTGTTCCAGAACGGTGATGTTACGGTGGCAATATTCGAACGCTGGGTGTCACTGAGTTTTGCCAACGGTGAAACGGTGCCGCCGACCGGTAATCTGCTTTTTGGCTACGACGAGCGGCTGAAGGGACAGCGCTCGATTTTGTTCGAGGAGCAGTACAAGGGGGCGATGGAGTTCCCAGGGTATCGCTGGGGTATTCGTTACGACGGCAACGAAGCGGGGCTTTATGACTACGGTACGAACCAGTTGGTCGGGAAGTATATTTTCGGCATCACGCCATCGGAGGAGTATCTCGCGAAGGACGGCAGGGTTATTCAGCTGCGCTACCTGGTGGACCTGTCTGAGGGTGCAATGCCCGAGAAGGAGGGGCACAAGCTGTTGGCCGAGTAGGTCGGCGGGTCTGGCATGGACGCCCTGGCTGTAATCACTGTTGCGCTTCTGGTGCTGCTGTCGGCGGCAGTGTTATGGCTTATCACATCGGTTCGTCGCAAGCCGGGCGACGAAGAAATGGTGCGGCTCCAGTCGGCGATAGAATCCCTGAAAGCTGATATTGTCGGGAAACAGATGGAGGGGCTGGTGTCTCTTCGGGAGTCGCTGGATTCCGCCAGTCGCGGGTTGAATGAGCGGCTGGCCGAGGGAACCTCGGCGATGGACCGTCGGCTGAGCGTGGTCGCCGACATTGAGAACAAGCTCGGGCAGCTCCAGCGTCAGACAAGCAATCTGGAGGAGATCGGCAAGAACATTCAGCAGCTGTCGGATCTGCTCAAGCCGCCGAAATTGCGGGGCGGGCTGGGGGAGGTTTTTCTGGAGAATCTGCTGGGTCAGATTCTGCCGCCCGCGCTGTTTGATCGGCAGCACCAGTTTTCCGATGGGCGGCGGGTTGATGCCGTGATCAAGTTGGGGGACAGGTTGTTGCCGGTTGATTCCAAGTTTCCGCTCGATGCGTTTGCGCGACTTCAGGGGGAGGAGGCGACTGAGGCCACGATCAAGGAATTTCGCCGGGCTATCAAGGGGCAGATTGATTCCATTTCAGAGAAATATGTTCTTCCGGATGAGGGTACGACCGACTTTGCGGTGATGTATGTGCCGTCGGAGGCAGTGTATTATCGGCTGGTTTCGTACGATGAATCGGAGTTGTTTGAGTATGCCCTGGGTAAGCGTGTAATTCCGAGTTCGCCGGGGCATCTGTATGCCTTTCTGGCCTCGGTCGCGGCGATCTATACCGAAGCCGGGCTGGCGGGGAACACGCGGCGGTTAACATCGGTTGTGAATGGTCTCCATGAGGCGCTGAACCGTCTGGATAGGCTGCACGAGCGGATGGCCGGTTCGAGCCGGATGCTGGGCCGGAATCTGGAGAAGGCGCAGGTGGAGGCGGCCGAGATGCGGCGACGGTTGGAGAGCCTTCACGAATTCACGCCGAAGGCGGAGGCGGGAGCCGAAGCTGGCCAGAATGATAATGCCGATTTACAGTAGGGAATTATGACAGGTGGCAAGCAGGGAATTTGATTTAGTAGTTATAGGGTCCGGGCCGGCGGGAGAAAAGGCAGCGGTCGAGGCGGCGAAGATGCGCAGGTCGACGGCGATCGTGGAACGTCGGTCGGTGCAGGGTGGAGTGTGTATACATACGGGCACGATTCCATCCAAGACTCTCCGGGAGACGGTGCTGTATATTTCCGGTTTGCGTCAGAGATCGGTCTACGGGATGACCGGTGCTGTGCGGCCGAATGTCTCGGTGAGTGAGTTGATGTATCGCAAGGGGCAGGTGATTCAGCAAGAAGTTGATATCATTCAGCAGAACATGGCCCGGCACCGTATTGAGGTAGTGCACGGGACGGGGGTTATCAAAGATCCGCACACGGTTATTGTCACCAATGACGCCGGTGAGGTGCAGGAGTTGAGCGCGGAGGTAATCGTAATCTCGACCGGGGCGAGGTCGTGGCATGCGCCGGAGTTGGAGTTTGATCATAAGTATGTCTACGACGCAGAGTCGATTATTAACATCGATACGCTGCCGAGGTCGCTGACGATTGTCGGGGGTGGAGTGATCGGCTGCGAGTACGCCTCGATTTTCGGGCACATCGGGGTGAATGTGACGATAGTTGATAATAGGGAGCGTTTGTTGCCGTTTCTCGATCGTGAAATTGCCGACGCGTTGATGTACCTGATGCGCAAGTACCGTACCAACCTGGTGCTGGGCGACGGGATGAAAGAGGTGTACCGTGACGGGGAGCAGATGGTACTTACAACACGGAGCGGGCGAAAGATTGTGTCGGACCGTCTGTTGTTTACGGCGGGCCGAATCGGCAACACGGACAATTTAGGGTTGGAGGAGCTGGGGATTGAGGTCAACCATCGCAAGCTTATTAAGGTCGATTCGTTGTACCGGACCTCGGTACCGAATATCTACGCGGTCGGGGATGTGATCGGGTTTCCGTCGCTGGCGTCGGTCTCAATGGACCAGGGTCGGCTGGCGGCAATTCATGCGTTCAACAAGGGGGATACGTCGGGCATAAACTCACTGCTTCCGTTCGGGATTTATACGATTCCGGAGGTGTCGATGGTGGGCAAGACCGAGGAGGAACTCGCAGAGGCTGGGACTGAGTATGAGATTGGTATGGCGCGGTATTATGAGCTGGCACGGGGGCAGATTATCAATGATCACGACGGAATGCTGAAGCTGATTTTCGATCCGGAGTCGCGTCGACTGCTGGGGGTGCATATTGTTGGTGAGCGGGCAACGGAGCTGGTGCATATTGGCCAGGCGGTGATGACGCTTGGCGGGACGCTGCATTATTTTACCGAGACGGTTTTTAACTATCCCACGCTTTCTGAGGCCTATAAAGTCGCCGCGCTCGACGGGTTTGCCCGACTGAGCAGCCGGATTTAAATTCCAAGGGTAATTTTACTTATCGCCGCGCAACTGGAGATACAGTTCGTTGGCGTGCTTACGGATTTGCGGGGATTCCGGTTCGTTGGGAGCGAGGTCCGCGAATTTCTCGTAGTGCTCGACGGCCCGGGCGAGATTGCCGGTGCGTTCGGCAAGGAAGCCTTTGACCAGCCAGGGCCAGGCGTTGGTGGAGTCCTCGGCGACTAATTGATCGGACAGCTCGAGCGCACGGTCAAGGTTTCCGGCACGATAGTTCAATAGCATGACATCGGTGGGGATCAGCGAGTCATTGGGGAACATAGCGGCGGCTTCACGGGCGATTTCGAGAGCGTCGGTAAATTCGCCCCGGTCGCGATAGTACGCGTAGAGATTGATGTACGGATCGGGCCGGTAGGGTGTGAGCATGAGGGCGGTATCGATATGGGGTTTGGCGACGGCGAGCTGGCCCTGCTGGATCATGTACTTGGCATAGAGGTTTCGCAGTTCGGACCAGTACGGGTTGCGGGCGATCAGTTTGGTCAGGCTTGGTAGCGCGACACTCAGGCGTCCGCCCTCGGCATTTTCCACAATCCCGGTGTAGTTGAGATAGTCAGGTGACTTGAGGCGGTAGTTTTGGTCCCAGTAGTTGGCGCGGTCGAAGTTCCGGTTGTAGAAGAAGGCGTCGCGGAGAGTCGGTACGGCGGTACGGTAATACGCCGGGTGCTTGTCGAAGTATTCGGCGACGTAGTGTTCGGCTGATTCGATGTCGGCGTAGGCAGGATAGTAGCTCAGGGGTGCAATCAGTGAGACGGCGGCCGTCAATCCGATGGCAGCGGGACTAAGGGCAGCTTCAGGCGGACGTTCGTTGAGCAGCAAGGCGAGGAAAATGGCGCCGGGAGTCAGGTAGGCGGCGAACCGGGGGACATCGAAGACGATACCGTGAATCGGGTCTAAAATGAAAATCAAGGATAAGCCCGACAGCGTCATCAGGCCGGCGGCGAGGCAGGGACCGTGTCCGAGGGCGGGTCGGAAGTTGCGAATCAGCAGGAAAAGCAAGGCCAGGATCAGGGGGAACAGGAGAAAAACAAGTTGCAGGTAGTCGCTGAGGTGGCGAATGGAGAACAGGCCGTAGTCGGCGAGCGGGTTTTTGCCGGACAGGAGCAGTATTGCCGAGGCGAGGTACGGGCTGTCTGCGGCGCGGACATAAACAAAGACGGCCAGAAGCAACAGCGCGAGCAGTGACAATCCGGCGGCGACAGCGGGGCGTGATCGGCGACGGTCCAGACCGGAAATAGTGAAGAATACGGCGGCCGGGAGCAAATACAGCAGGGTGATCGAGAAGATGGCACCGATGACGACAATCAGCCACATCGAAAGGAGATGGCCCAGGGAGAACCGTCGAAGGGTCCTCAGGCCGAATACGGCAAACCAGAGAGTGGCGGCCGGGATAAGCGGTTCGGCCCCGACAAAAGCGAAGAGCAGCATGATGTGTGGACCAAAGAACATGACCAGGAACAGGCCGAGTCGTCGGGCCGGATTGTCGGTGAGAGCTTTTGCAAGGTGCCAGGCACCGAGCATGGAAAGGATGGTGCAGAGAATTGCAAAGGTTTGCCAGGCGTAGACACCGGCGGCGTTGTCGCTGACGGGAGAGAGCGACCAGAGGGAGTCCAACATGTAGACAAGCGCCATCGTGCCGTATTCCCAGGGTCGGAAGATGACGTCCTGCGCCTGGGCGATGCGGGCGATTTCGATGTTGCCGCCACCGTAGACGAAGGAATCAAACCGGGCGAGGTAGAGGATGACCAGCAGGGCGATTCCGGTTGTGATGCGGTTGCGGCGTGATTCGAGAAAGGCGGCGATCGGGGGGAGGAACCGTCCCAGGACGATCAAAATCAGGGGGGCGGCGATGAACCACGCAATGAGGTACCAGGTCGGCAGGTGGTTCCAGTGGGTGAAGGACCAGGTATTGCTGCCGAGGTTTTCCCCCACGAAGCGCCCCGCGACAAACAGCAGCAGGGTCAACAGCACGATTGAGGACAGACGGTTATTCGGCTGTAAGTTCTCCATGCTCCGTATCAGAATTCGTGGCGTCCGTCGAGGGCCCGGGTCAGGGTGATGCTGTCGGCGTACTCAAGGTCGGATCCGACCGGCAGGCCGCGGGCGATTCGGGTCACGCGGATTCCCAGCGGCTTGATGAGTTTGGCGAGGTAGATCGCAGTGGCCTCGCCCTCGACGTTGGGGTTGGTGGCGATGATGACTTCGTTGACGCCGTCGGCGATGCGGATCATCAGTTCGTGGATCTTGAGGTCATCGGGGCCGATGCCGTCCAGCGGCGAGAGGCGTCCGCCGAGAATATGGAAGAGGCCGTCGAAACCCTCGACTTTGTCTATCGCGGCGGCATCGGAAGTTTCCTCGACAACGCAGATGACGTTCTGTTTGCGGCGCGGGTCGGAGCAGACCTGGCAGGGGTCGGACTCGGAAATGTTGTGACAGACCGAGCAGAATCCGACTTTGTCTTTGACCTCGCGAATGGCGTCGGCCAGTTCCAGTGCCTCCTCCCTGGTGAGTTTGAGGATATGGAAGGCGAGGCGGTTGGCGGATTTGCGTCCTATACCGGGCAGCCGCGCGAGGCGGTTGGCGAGTCTTTCAACCGATGCTGCTGATTTGAACATAGTTTGTTGTAGTTTCGGTCGTTAGAATCCGAGGCCGCCGAGGCCTGGGAGGTTCATTCCACCGGTTATCTGCGACATGTGTTCGGACTGGACTTCCTGTGCTTTTTCGGTCGCCTGTTTGATGGCGGCGACGATCAGGTCCTGGAGCATCTCGACGTCGTCGGGATCGACAACTTCGGGGTCGATGGTGATTGACTGGATTTCGCTTTTGCCGTTGACGACAACTTTGACCATACCGCCGCCGGCGGAGGCTTCGACTTCCATCTCGGCAAGTTCTTGCTGCATCTGCTGCATTTTGGCCTGCATTTCCTGAACCTGCTTCATCATATTTCCGAGTCCGCCTTTACCCATGTTGGTCTCCTTGCTGCTAGTTATGAAAGATTACGTTACTTTTCTAACGCCGACAACTTCGCCATCGACTCGTTTGAGCAACAGTTGAATGCGGGGTGAGTTCGCGACGATCTTATCGGCTTCTTCTTTACTGTATTCTTTCCGCTGCCGCTTGGGTTCCGGCGAGCGGTGGTTGGGATCTATGCTCACATTTATACGCAGGTTGGCCCGGAAGTGTTCGGACAGGGCACGGTTCACAGCGGTCGTGTTTTCCGGCTTTTGAACCAGCTGTGCCGGCATGGCGGCGTTGTTTCCAAAGGCGAGTTCGACGACGCCGTTTTTGATGTTGCGGATCTCGGCCATAGCCAGTTGCGTGGAGAGCATGGTTTTACTGCGCCTCAGGACGGCGAGAAAGTCTTGCCATCCGGTTTTGAGCTGGGGCAGGTTGACGGTGCCGGAATAGGATACGGGTTCGGCCGCGGCTGGTTCCGGTGTGGTGGCCGGGGAGGTTGTGTCAGCCGGTTTTACTTTCGGTGCAGGGTTATCTTTTTTTTTTGCGTTGCCGAACAGGTCGCCGCCGGCTCGGGCTGCGCCCTGTGGATTCCGTTGGAGTCGGGTGAGGATCTCCTGGAACTGGACGGTCGATTCCATCGAGGCCATCTTGACGGCAGCGACTTCGAGGACGAGTCGTTCATCGAGGCCGGTTTTGAGGTCACCGAGGGCATCGCCGGTCATTTTCATCAGCCGGATAATATCGCCCACGGTGAAATAGTCGACCTGTTCCATATAGGCCCCACGTTCATCTTCGCCGATATTGAGCAGGTCGTGGGTGTCCTTATCGGTGGCGAGGATCATGAGGATGCGGAAGTGGTCGAGTAGTTCGGCGAAGAAATCATCGACATCGATGCCGGACTCGATCACACTCTTGACCAGCCCGAGAGCGGCTTTGGCGTCCTGGGCGGCGACGGCGCTGGTGAAGTCAAAGAGGGTCTGGCGGTCGACCAGTCCGAGGGCGTCGACGACATCCTGTTCGGTGACGCTGTCTCCGGCGAAAGCGGCGACCTGGTCCATCAGGGAGAGGGAGTCGCGCACGGAACCGTCGGCGCGGCGCGCCAGCAGGGCGAGGGCGGCGTCTTCGATCTCCATGCCCTCGCGCCCGGCGATATTTTTGAGATGATCGGCGAGGTCGAGGGAGGAGACACGTTTGAAATCGAACCGCTGGGTTCGCGACAGGATGGTCTCGGGGACCTTGGTCGGTTCGGTGGTGGCGAAGATGAATACGACATGTTCCGGCGGTTCCTCGAGTGTTTTGAGGAGGGCATCGAAAGCGGCGCCGGAGAGCCGGTGGACTTCGTCGATGATGTAGATTTTCTTTTTGCCGCCGGCAGGGGTCAGGTTGATTCGTTCGCGCAGCGCCCGGACATCGTCGACGCCGGTGTTGGAGGCGGCGTCGATTTCGAGGACATCGAGCGATGATCCGGCGGTGATGTCTTTGCAGGCGGGGCATTCGCCGCAGGGAGTGGCGGTCGGGCCGTTGACGCAATTGAGGGCTTTGGCAAGGATGCGGGCGGTGGTGGTTTTGCCGGTGCCGCGCGGACCGCAGAAGAGGTAGCCCTGGCCGACCCGGTCGTGAGCCACGGCGTTTTGGAGGGTACGGGTCACGTGGTCCTGGGCGACGACATCCTCGAATGTCGGCGGGCGATATTTGCGTGCGAATACCTGGTATGTCATAGACCCGTATTATATGCAAAATCCGGCTTCAGCCCAATCATATTTTGCCGGTGGGGCGTGATGAAAGGCTATTTGACAAAAAGGATCGAATATACGTTACTTTGAACGATTGATTCGCTGAAGAAAGGCAACGCTGAATTGTGATTCGATCCGTCAAACTGCTTGTGATTTTCCTGCTAATTGTGGCTGCGTCGGCTGTGCCGGCGGCGGCGCAAACCCTTGTCGCCGATACGATTCCGAAGCATATTCGGCGGGGGGCGGTGGGGCTGAAATTTGGGGTTGTCAATACCGGTGAGATGGAGATTGACAGTGTGACGCTCGATCCCAATCCGGGCTGGAATATCGAGCTCTGGTTTGATGTCCCGCTGTTCGGCCGGACAATGGTGACGGCGGCTGTCGATGTGTATGATTTTCGGTTCAACGAGGAGTCGGAGCGGTTTATCGATGTCTCGCTGGGGCTCCGGCGGGTAATTTATATGCATGACCAGGCGCTGGCGTGGAAACCGGGGGCGGCGGTCGGGCTGGGGTATTTGGCGGATGTGGGGTTTATGCGGCCGACGACATATGTGACGGCTAAAGCGAACCTGGAGTTGATGATGTTCACGGACAATCCGCATGCGTTTGTGTTTGATATTGGTGTAGTGGGAATGCCGAGGGGAGGGAATAGTACGCTTGATGTGTCGATCGCGCCGTCGTTGTTTTTAAGGGTGGGGTTGAGTTATTGAGGGGGTGCTGACGCAGGAGAGAGAGCGTGGAGATATCAAGCCAAGCAGGGTGGTACTCTTTGGTGCGGCCATGAGACTTGTCCAATTCCTTACTCTGTGTGTATATTAGGCACCGTGACAACGAGGATACCGGATGCTATTTAGGCAATTTATCATATTAAGTGCGGTACTGGTACTGGCCGGCTGTTTTGGCGGTTCGCCGAAAATGCAGCGGAGGTATGAGCTGTTTGACCCGGTCAGGCACGCGACTCATACGGGAGGGCCGATTATCAATGTGCCGATGGATTCCTGCGAATCGGCCCGGGCGGTGTTTATCAACGAAAACGGGCGGATGCTCGGAGAGATATTCGACACGGTCATCTGTGAGGGGCAGCACACCTTTGCGGTGTATTCAGTGTACAGCGTGACGGACACGGTCGAGCCGCCGGAGACCGTCTGGATCCCGCTGGATACACTCAGCCGGGGGGCGTATTTTGTCAAGATTTTCACGCCGACCTCGACCCGGATAATCGAATCGATCAAGTGGGAGTAGGTCACCCACGGCTCTGCATGGGTGACATGATTGTCCCGGAACCACGGACCCACGCACCGCGGCCTCGTGGGCTACAGCTTCTTGTTGAGGCGGTCGATTATGACATCGCGGGCGCGCATTAGGGCTTTACCTCGGTGGGAGACGAGGTTCTTTTCTTCCAGCGTCAGTTCGCTGAAGCGTTTGTCCGATTCCGGGTGGTAGAAAACCGGATCGTAGCCGAAACCGTTGCCCTCGGCGATGTCCTCGGTGATAAATCCGGCTGCGATGCCGTCGACGACGTCTTTGGTGCCGTCGTTCCAGTCAATCGCGATCACGCAGCGGAATCGGGCGGAGCGTTTGTTCTCGGGCACGCCTTTGAGCTCTGCCAGCAGTTTGCGGTTGTTGTCTTCGTAGGTGACGTTGTCGCCGGCGTAGCGTGAGGAATAAACGCCGGGGGCGCCACCCAGCGCGTCGACTTCCAGGCCCGTGTCATCGGCCAGGGCGGGCAGGTCGCAGAAGTTGGCGATGCCGGAGGCTTTGAGTTCGGCGTTGGCTTCGAGGGTGTCGCCGGTTTCCTCGATATCGGGGAAGTCGAGGAAATCGTTGCGGGTGAGGATGGTGATCGGAAGATCGTCGAGGAGGTGTTTGATTTCTCGGATCTTGTCTTCGTTGTTAGTTGCGAGGACTAGTTGCATGGTTGGTTTCGGGGTCTTTCGTGGAAGGTTTTTGTGAGGCTGCTTCGTCGATGCGCCTGCGGCGCATCTCCTCGCATAGACCGTGCTATGCTGTTGCCATTTTCAGGGGATTCCGTCCTTTTAGGCAATGGCCACGGTTCCCTACCCCGGCCAGTCGCCGAAAAACTGCAAGCCGTCCGGCCAGAACTCGTACGTGCTCACACACAGCAGGAGGACAAGCAGGATCGCGATCACGATCAGCCATTGAATGTCTTTTTTCGGAAAGTCTTCGGACATGACAATCTCCGTGTACTTCGCTGTTATCAATACCCGCTGATATCGATGCGGGTGACATTATCAATATATTTGCCTAAGAACCGCGACGCAATCGGGCTGAATTTTTCGGGTACGTCGGAGACAAAAAACTTCTGGATTCCCTCGGGCATCGGCACCTGGGACTGGGCTGGGTTAAGCATCTCGTTGTCGGTCAGCCACTTAAAGGCCACCCGAGCGGTTTCCTCGCCGGAGTCGATCAGCACGATGTCGTCGCCCATGACGTCCTGGATAACATGCTTGAGCAGCGGGTAGTGGGTGCAGCCGAGCACGAGGGTGTCTATCCCGACATCGTGCATGGTCTGGAGATAGTCCCGGGCGATCAGGTATGAGGCCTCCTTGTCGATATAGCCCTCCTCGGCCAGCGGGACAAACAGCGGGCAGGCGAGCGAGAAGACCTTGATATCCGGGTTGATCTCGTGGATGCACCTGGCGTAGGCATTGGAGCCGATAGTGGCGTGGGTGCCGATGACCCCGATCCGGCCGTTGCGGGTCTGTTTCACGGCGGCATCGGCGCCCGGCTCGATTACGCCGATCATCTCGACACTGTACTCGGTGCGGATTTCCTCGAGCGCGACCGACGAAGCCGAGTTGCAGGCGCAAATGATGAACTTAACATCGTGCTCCAGCAAAAAGGCGATATCCTGGCGGGTGAACTGGGTGATGATCTCTTTGGAGCGGCCGCCGTAGGGGTACCGTCCGACATCGCCGAAATAGACGATATTCTCGGCCGGCAGGGTTGTGAAGACCTCGCGGGCGACCGTGAGGCCGCCGACGCCGGAATCAAAAATGCCAATGGGAGCTTCGATGTTTCTCATGCGGGAAAGTAGCGGTTTTGTTAAGAGGGAGGCAAGGAAAGATTCGCTTCACCGATCACAGCTTCTGCATGTGGACTGACTTGTGTTTTTTCTCGCCCGCACTCGTTGTGATCGAGAAGTAATAGATACCGCTTTCGAGATCATTCAGCGGTATCAGCACGGTATCTGCGATTCCCTTTTCTTCATCCCGTTCGATTTTCCACATGATTTTGGGTACAACCCGCCAGCCGCCTCGGCAGAAGGTGGAGTCCAGGATGTGGGCGACAACGTCGCCCTCGGTGTTGTACAAATCAACACGTACGTTCTGGCAGTCATCCACGGTGAACGAGGTGTTGAAGCGCGGCGAATAGGGGGTGGTGAGTTCGCCGAAGGTGCCGTAATCGGCCTTTGTGATTTCGTACGACGGGGTCGGCGGCCGCTTTTCCTCCGAGCCGCCCTTCTTATTGCAGGCGGTGATCAATCCAAGAAGCAGAATCAATGTCAGAGCGGCGACTGCGGTTGGGTCAGTCTTTTTCTGCGTAGCGTTCATACTTTTGTTTGAAGCGTTTGATTGCCTGGTACAGCCCCTCTGCGACATCCTGCTGATAGTCGCTGGTGCGCAGGAGTCGCTCTTCGGATTTGTTGGAGATGAAACCGCTTTCAATCAATACCGAGGGAGCGTATACCCGGTTGAGGACGAAAAAGCCGGCTTGGTCAACGCCCCGGGCGCGGGTGCTCAGGTTGCGGCGGAATTCCCGGTCGCACATCATTGCGAAATCGTGCGATTCGGTCTGGAATTCGGTCATGATCATTTCGTTGAGGATTGAAAGCACCGGGTCCTCGAACAGTTCCTCCTCGTTGTTTTCGTCGTCGCGATAGCGGTTGACTTCCGCTTGATCTCGCAGAAAGGCGCTGTTTTCAAACTGGGCGACAGCGCGGGCGGAATCGTTTCTTGCGGCGGCGAGGAAGAAGACATTCCAGCCTCGAACATGGCGCTTGGTCGAGCTGTTGGCGTGGATACTGATAAACAGGTCGCAGCCGGCCTCGTTGGCGATTTTGGCTCGTTCCTCAAGGCTGACTGTCTGATCGCGATCACGAGTCATGATAACCTTGAACTGTTTGTCCTTGCGGATCAGTTTGGCCAGCTTATGAGCGATGTCCAGCGCGATATCTTTCTCTTTGGTGCCGTCGGGTCCGACCGCGCCATACTGTTTACCGCCGTGGCCGGCATCGATCACGATAACATCGATTTTGTCATCGGGCCCGACCAGCGGCTGGGTATCGGCCGGGTCGATAGCAAAGTCGACATCGGCGATAGATAGCTGAATTCGCGGTGGGTCGGACATAAACCGGTGGTGCCATTTGTCAACCTTGCGGCGCAGCCGGATAGAGACCTGGCCGGCGCCGGCGACCTGGTGGGCCTTGAGGTCGTACATGTAGCGACGGTCCCGCCGGGAGAGAATCCGGGCGCGATTGAGGATGCCGTCGCGGATAGAGACGTTTATCCAGCTTCCCTCGGTAACAAAAACCTCGTACGGCAGCGCTTTGGTCAGGTAGATTTCAAGCAGGAGGCCGTTGGCTTTGGGGAGGATGGCGATATCGGTGACGTTGTAAATGTCGGCGTCGATTTTGAGTCGATCGTCGCCGTCCCACGTGATTTTCTGCTGCATGACCTGATCGAGGAAGGGGACGACCGTTTCGATGGGCAGGAAGAGTTGCCCGTCTTTGAATTCGGCCGGGTAGATGATGTTGTAGACGGTGTCGTTTAACGTCATCCAGGGTGAGCCGAGCAGGAATTCGAACCGGTTTTGGTCGCTCAGGTAGACGATTTCGTGGCCGATTGTCTTCCAGTCAACCGTGCCGCCGAGGATTTCGGCGAGCTGAGAGAAGGAGACGTAGGTGATTTCATCCTGCTCCCAGGCGTCGATCCGCTCGGAGGTGCCGGCGATCAAAACATCGACAGACTTTGCCTGGCCGACCGCGGGCAATGCCGTTAGGCAGATAATCAGGCAGACAGTAAATTTGGCTTTATTAACAGTCATAGGCATTCAATAGTCTTTTTTCAGCGCCTGTTTGATGCGGCGCTCGGCATCGGCCTCGGCAATCGCCTGGCGCTTGTCGTACTTTTTACGTCCGACTGCCACGGCAAGCTCGATTTTACAGAGGTTTTTTTTGAAGTAAATTCCGAGCGGGATCAGGGTAAGTCCTTTTTGCTCGGTGAGCTGGAACAGTTTACGGATTTCCCGCTTGTGCAGCAGCAACCGTCGGGGACGCATCGGGTCGTGATTTTCGCTGGCCATTTTGTACGGCGAGATATGGAGATTACGCAGGATTATCTCGCCGCCCTCGATAACAGCGTAGGCGTCGGCCAGGTTGATCTTTCCGTCGCGGATAGACTTGACCTCGCTGCCTTTCAGTTCGATTCCGGCCTCGTAGGTGTCTTTAATCTCGTACTCGTGGCGGGCCTTGCGGTTGCGCACCACGTAGCGTATGTCGCTGCTATCTTTCATGACTTTCACAATAGAGTATACGGGTTGTGGTATCAACTAAAACAGCTTGTCGGCTGTTCAATCGGTGCACAGTGGAGCTTGATACGCGATTGATCGGGTATTGTTCCGGCGTGGCGTGGCAGCAGAATCGACCACATTATCGCCTGAAACAGTAAAGGGATAAGCGCGAGCCGCCGACATTAAGGACAGGTATGTTGTTGTCCCCCTGCGAAGGGACCACCTCAACGTAAAGGCAATCCGATGTCGCAAAAAATTGATATATCATCGGCTAAAGTACTGGTTGTCGATGACGAGCCGGAGATTACCGAAATTGTCGAGACCTTCCTCACCGATGCCGGGTACCAGGTGATGGTTGAAAACCAGCCGAGTGAGGCGGTGAACAAGGCAGATAAATTCGGGCCGGACGTAGTTTTGCTGGACATTATGATGCCGGTTATGGACGGGTATGAGGTTTGCGAGCAACTGAAGAAAAATCCCCGCTTTACCCATACGCCGATCATTTTCCTGACCGGTAAGGACCGGACCGATGATATGGGGAGGTCGTTTAAGTCCGGCGGCGATATGTTTATCAAGAAGCCGTTTTCCTGTGATCGTCTGCTGGAAATCCTGAATATTGTGCTGCTGTCGACCGGTCGTCGGTAAATCGGGGTGGTCACTTTTCTCTTTTTTAGAATTCCTGAAAATATCCTTGCCTTTTATGGTGCAGTGCACTATACTGCGCGTAGAACTGTATGCGACTGATCAAACGTTACAGCAACCGGCGCCTTTACGACACCCAGGACAGTCGAACTCTTACGCACAAGGAGCTTGCCGGGCTTATCCGCCGCGGTGAGAAGGTGCAGATTGTGGACACGGCGACCGGTCGGGATATTACCGCCGAGGTATTAGGGCGGATCATGCTGACGGAGACGGTTTCGTCAGCAGGGACAAAGGAAACATCTGATCTCTTTTCACGCATTATAGAATTAGGAGGAGAAACGTCCATGTCTATTCTCAAAAACACAGTGTTAGCGTCGATCGGCGCGTTTGAAGTGACCAAGGCGCGGGCCGAGAAGGTTATCGATGAGTTGATCAAGCGGGGCGAGATCAACAAGGGCGACCGCACCGATGCGGTCATGGAGCTGATGGACAGGGCCGAGAAGTCGACCGCCAAGGTGTATGACCGGGTGGCCGGTGAGGTCGGCAAAGCGCAGAAGGAGATAGCCAAGTACACCGACCAGGTCAAGCAGTACAAGGTGGTCAAGCGCGAGGACATGCAGAAGCTCGAGAAGAAGGTCGACAAGCTGACGAAGCTGGTGAGTTCGCTGGAGAAGAAGCTTGACGAGGCGAACAAGGCCGGCAAGGCGTAGTTCATACAGGACAGGACAAAATTTGTTTGGAAAGGGTCGGCGGGAGTCGGCCCTTTTTTGTTGGTGAAATCCGTTGGATGCGTGGGTTACGGGAGTTTGGGGTTGTTTGGTCATGGTTCGACTCCGCTCACCTATGACCCTCCCCCGAATTAGTGGACACATCGAAAGGATAGGGTTATGTTACT
>CAZTBP010000004.1:0-197578 GCA_964612145.1 uncultured Ignavibacteriales bacterium
AAGAGGACATTTCTACATTGCTACTACAGGACAGTATCACTTTGCGGTAACAGGATTAATACGCTATATTCTCTTTGACACCGCTTTTTCTGGTAAGTCCTTGAAGGTGAATCCGAAATAGAACCCGGGGGAGACTGGTTATCAGTAGTCGTGTACGTTCACCCCATTCATTGCACGCGATCCGGTGGGAAAATGCGGTAGATGAAAGAAGTCTGAGGAGATTGAATTAACTGCTCGTCAAACGCTCGTACTGCTCGATCGACTCGAAACTCTTGCGTACCCGCTGAAAAAATTCGATCGCCTCCCCCTCGCAAAAATCAGGATTCGTCCACGGCAGACGATGATACTGTTCCCTGGACCAGATCAACTCCACCTGGGCATACACACCGTCACGAAGATAAACCCGGTGGTTGTAATCCCGATGCGAGGCAGATACGACCTGCTTCGGCGTCACTATAGCCGGATCCAGATTCACCGTACGAAAAGTATAATCCCCGACAATATCAGCAAACTGCGGTTCGATACGATGACAATTGGCCTTGATCTCAGGAAGAGCGTCCCGCGAATACAACCGCTCGAACGAAAACAGTCGGCGCTGCAGCTCATCGCCCATCTCCTCCTGGTAGCGGCCTCTGCAGGAGCAGGCAATCTCAACCGTCTCGTACTGAACCCGGCCAAACCGGCGTTCAAGCGCCTTCAGCCCGTCAGCGAGGGCGTCTATCGACGAGTATATGACCGAGACAACAAGCCGCCCCGGCGGTGGTTTTTGTATCCGTGCCATACTACAGACTGCAATAAACCACCCTTCTCGTCAACTAAAAGAAAGCGCGGCCGGTCTGGGGTCCGGCCGCACCAACGGCCATCTACCGACGCGGATCTCTCCGCCGGGGCCAGACACAAGCCACATCGTGATTTGTCGAAACGTCGACAATGTGCGCATAGAAGGCTGTGTCTCCTTCCGGAATCCTGTCAAGACTCAAGAGCCGGCAGCGTTGCATATAGAATGGAAATTCTTGTTGGACAATGGGTAAAATAGTGTAAATTTCATCGAATCGGGGCTCCCCGCGCTCCGACCAGACAATCTGAATTCGAGCCTCCAAACGTGAGCGAGAAACATGAAACGATTTCTAATTCTAATAACATGCCTGACCATCCTCATTGCTGCCGGCTGCAGTGAATCCCCACAGGAAAAACAAACCCGCCTCTACAACGAAGCCGTCGAGGCCCTGGCTGACTATCAGTTCGGCACCGCAACGGAAAAATTCACAGAAATCAGGGAGATAGAACCGGATTCACCCCTCCCGTTCTACGGCAAAGGCCTTACCTACGAAGGGCTCCACCAGTACTACGACGCCCTCCGAATCTACATGACGCTGACCAACTCCCAGCCGTCATTTGCCGATGCTCACGGTTCAACATACCGCATGCTCAAGCTGCTGGACCTGCCGCTCGATGCTCTCGAGGCGGCCGTCGACTACCGCGACCTCCTCACCGGTGACCCCGACGCCGCTCTTGTCATGGCCGACGCCCTCCTGCTGAACAATGTCCCCGGCCGGTCGCACAGCTACCTCGACAGCGCGCTGGTCGAAGGCGCCAATCCCGGGGCTGTAGCTATGCTGCGAGCCAGAACCTATATCGCCCAGGATGACCCCGACGCCGCCGACTCCGTTTACGAGGAAGGACTGGCGAAGGCGAACGCCTCGGCCGACGTGTATGCCCAGGCCGTTGATTATCTCGAGAACATCGGCTTGATCGATTCCGCCGTCACCATGAGCCGCAAGGCGATGGAATTGGCCGGTGACAACTACCGGCATACCGAACGGCATTTCGCCGCCGGAATCGACAATAACTATTTCCATGTCCCCCGCGCGATCCTCAGCCGCTACAAAGCTCTCGGTGTTCCCGACTCGATCCTTTACATCCTCGAGGCCCACTTGTACCACGCCGCAGACAAGATTACTCTGGCGAAAGACGCTCTGGACAAATTCGTTGGTCTTGCCGACGTTGGGATCACCACGCGCATCGACGAAGCGATCATCCGCATGAAAGCATCCGACGAGCGCACCATGCTGCAAAACTTCGACGCCCTTCTGGTCCAGTCCGTTAACGAAAACTGGGACGATGAATTCCAGGAACTCCTCATCTACAAAATGGGAATTATCGCCGGCGAAATGATGGAAGGTCCGGAAGCCTACACCCAGCTCGAAAAAGTGCGCGAAGACTTTCACGGTCGACGCGACTATTCTGTCCTGATGGCCCGGGCATTCCTCCGTACCGGACGCTGGGATCAATTCGATAGCGCCCTCGCCCACGTGGAAAAATACTACAGGACCAACCCTTCCTGGCTCCTTGGTTTCGCCGACATCTTCTCTTTCCCGTTTGTCCACGAATGGGACAAAGCCGCCGAGTTTTACGGGCGCGCTCTCGAACGGGACCTCTGGCTTGCACCCGCGCTGGAAAACTGGGTCGCCATGTATCGATATCTTGATCAACCCGAAAAGGCCGCCGAACTCTTCGACACCTACCCCCATTTCCCCGAGCGATTCCCCGAACTGGCCATGCTCGAAGGTATCTGTCGCGTCGAAGCCGGCCAGGTTGAGCGAGGAACCGATCTCTTCCTGATGAACGCCGGCGACGACCGAGGCGACATGTCCCTGTTTATGGAACTCTACGACGCCCTCAACGACATCTGGGACGAGCCCCACATGGAACGCCTCGCAGCCTGGCTCGCCGAACACGACAGCGAAATCCCCGACGGCCTCATTCTGGCTTCGGAAATCCGTGCCGACATGCAGCAATTTCAACAGGCCAACCAGCTGGCCGACGCCGCTATCACGCTTGAGTCGGACAATCTCGATGCCCACGCCGCTAAAGCGCGGGCGCTGTACGGCCTCGGCGAAGTCGACGCTGCGATTGCGCTGCTCGAAGAAAATCTGTCAAAAACACACTATCACATCCGCTCCAACTACTGGCTCTCCCGCATCCTCGCGCTGGAAGGACAAGACTCACATCGTGCCCAGAACCTGGCCCGACAGGCCATCTTTGACTCCGGGCAGAAAATGCACGAATGGCTGAATCTGTCCTTCATTTACCTGCAAACCGGCCGCTACGATCTAGCCCGAGGCGAATCGTTGAAAATGTCCCGAACCTTTGCCGGCGAACCGGAACCACTGTACTACCTCGGTGTCGCCTACTACATGGAAGGCAAAAACCAGGAAGCACAGGAGAAACTCAACGAAGCTATCGAGGCCGGTCTGGCCGGGCCGCTGCTTGACGACGCCAGGTCGGTGCTCAACAACATTAAGTCGTGACCTCGTTACTGACAGATCGCAGCCGCACAATCCTCGTCACCGGCGGCGCCGGATACATCGGATCCGTACTTGTCCGACGCCTCCTGATGCAGGGCCACCGCGTACGCGTCCTCGACAACCTCAGTTTCGGCGGTGAAGCCCTGCTGGGCGTCATCGGCGAACGCAACTTCCAATTCCACCAAGGCGACATCCGCAAACCAAAAGATGTCGAGACCGCCCTCGAAGACGCCGACGCCGTCGTGCATCTCGCCGCCATCGTCGGCGACCCGGCCTGCAAACGAGAACCGGAACTGGCCACCGCCGTCAACCGCATCGGCTCCGAACTCCTGCTGGACAAAGCCCTCAAAAACGGGATAGAACGCTTTGTATTCGCATCCACCTGCTCCAACTACGGCAAGATGGGATCCGATCTGGTTATATGCGACGAGGACTCGCCGCTGCATCCGATATCACTCTACGCCGAACTCAAAGTCGAATTCGAAAAGCGGCTGCTGGAACTGCCCCAAAAACCAACCGCCGCCGTCTGCCTCCGATTCGCCACCGCCTACGGCCTTTCAGCCCGACCTCGCTTCGACCTGACCGTCAACGAATTCACGCGCGACCTCTACCTCGGTCAGGAACTCGAAATCTACGGCGAACAGTTCTGGCGACCCTACTGCCACACCACCGACCTCGCCGGAGCCTGCTTTCTGGCCCTCACCGCACCCGCCGAAGCGGTCGCCGGTGAGGCATTCAACGTCGGCGCCACCAGCGAAAACTATCGGAAAAAGGATCTCGTCGAAGCCATCCTGGCCGAACTCCCGGAGCGATCAGACCTTGTCAAATACATCCGGCGCGAGGAAGACCCGCGCGACTACCGGGTCAACTGCGACAAAATCCACGACAACCTCGGCTTTGTCGCCCAGAGAACGGTGCCTGACGGTATCCGTGAAATCATAACCGCCCTGCGCGACGGCATCATTACCAACCCAAACAGCACCGTTTACAGAAACGTGTAGAGAACGACTGATGGACACCGAGCAACATATCGAAGCCGTCATTCTCGCCGGCGGAAAGGGCACCCGGCTGGCGCCGTATACCGACGAACTCCCCAAACCCCTGGTCAAAGTCGGCGACACACCCATCATTGAGATCCTCCTGAAAACCCTCGCGAAACACAACATTACCCGCCTCCGACTTGCTGTCAACCACATGGCCGAAATGATCACCGATGCGTTGGGCGACGGCTCCCGCTTCGACATGGAAATCACCTATTCCCACGAAGACAAGCCCCTCTCGACCGTCGGCCCGCTGACCCTGATCCCCGACCTCCCGGACCATTTCCTCGTCATAAACGGTGACATCCTCACCGACCTCAACTACCGCGCACTGTTCAATCACCATCTCGAACAGGGACTGAAATTAACCGTCGCGACCTGCCGCCGTGAGAACCTCATCGATTACGGCGTCATCGAAACCGGAGACACCGGGCTGGTCACCGACTTTCAGGAAAAACCGTCTCACGATTTTACCGTCTCGGCAGGTGTATACGTCTTCTCGCGCGCAATGCTTGATGTCGTACCAAAAGGGGAGAAGTTCGGATTCGATGACTTGATGGAAACCCTGTTGGAAAGAAACGAACCAATAGCGACCTATCCCCACGAGGGCTACTGGCTTGACATCGGACGACTCGAGGACTATGACCGTGCCCAGCGCGACGTCGACCGGATCAACAAGCTTCTTGGCTAGCCCCCCGCAGTCGCCTCCGCCGATCTTAGCGTCAACACACTGATCGCCCGATCGAATACCTTCTCGCGACTCAACGGCACATTCCACCTCTCACCCTTGCGCCACATTTCATTGAAGTCAAAAAAGTGCGGACTCATCGGATTGCCCGAATTTCCGGCCGGCAGTACCATCGTCGCCGCGTCGATATCACTAAAATCGACCACAAACCGCAAACTTGGCCCCACAATTGTTGAAAACGACGCTTCCCCCAAGCGTTGATGATACGACGCGTTAAGTGTCCCGGGACTGCCGCCGTACGGCCATGGCCCGTGATCCAGCCCCAGCAGACTCCCCACAACCGGCACTGTCGCCATCGGATGCTGCATCACCAGCGTCTGCATCTCACCCCACCGCTTTGCGCCACACATATCGACAGCCCGCTGAAGCGCCCGTGCCCCGACAGCCTGGCGACTCTCGACAGTATCAGCCGTGGTGATGTCATCAATCCAGCGACCACTCTCCCCAAACCACACTTGGTACGTCGTCAGGCGTCCAATTGCCGCCGCCTTTGCGCCGAGTTCATCGGCAAAAATCTCGTCCCGCAGCTCATCCACAAAAACCGTGACCAAACCCACGGCACCCGACCCCGTATCGCACGAACCGTCCCAGCCCGCAACCGATTCAAGCACGCCCACGGTATCGTTCACATCCGGCGTTAGTCCCGCTATAACTTCCGTCCACCTCGCACGAAAACTATCAGTCAAATCCATCTGAAACCGATACATATCCTCAACAGAAAACCGTTCCTGCGACCGCAGCAGTTCCTCCAACCGAAGAATCCTGTCCACCGCATAATTCCCCGCTATATCGCCTGTCTGCCCCGGCTGATTGTTGCATGATCCCAGCCAGCCCCGGTCAGGATCTTCCGCCCACGGCACCTCCTCATGTTCGCGGTATCCCTGCCACTGATGCGCCGAATTCCAACCCTCCAGTGGCGCATCAGGTGACGCGCTATTACCACGGATCGGTACCGGCGTCCCCAGCTGATACCCGATTGTCCCGCCGGCATCGGCATACATCCAACTGGCGTCAAGCGCCCCGACCGACGTCACCACCCGACGAAACTGCGCAATACTGTCAACTTCAGCCAGCTCGAACCCGGAACCGACAGCCTCATTGAAATCAACATCCCGCCCTGCCCAACGCTCGCTGTACACGTATTCGCCATCATCCCAATCCGGTACTAACGGCCCCCGCGAGGTATACCGAAACGTTTCCACGACCGGCTGTTGCTGCCCCGATACAGAAATAGAATCCTCAACCGTGTAAAATTCTCTCCAAACCAGAGAATCCGCCCCACGCGAGGGATCGATAGTCTCGAGGTACCGGCTCGAATCGTCCGGATCCACCCCCTCTCGATAGTAGTCAGTAACATCCACTCCCGCCGCCGTAAAGGCCCACGCCGCTTTGCCGTTATGCCCCATTACAAAAAACGGAAGTCCCGGAATCGTAACCCCCATAACATCCATCTCCGTTTCCTCAATATGCATCCCCACGTAGTACCACATCCCCGGCAAACGCGTAATCTCCAGATGCGGGTCCGAGCAAAGTATCGCCTCGCCCGATTCACTGCGTTCCGGTGCGACCACCCACGCATTGGAACCATACGTTGCCGAAAACCTGGCCGCCCCGGTGCGCACGATATCCTCTGCAACATACCGGCCCGGCGACTTGAAAATACCATCAGGACTGCCGCTGCTCTGACTCTGGTAGACCGTCGACGGCCCCCAGCTCGGATAACTCAGCGGAAGATCACGCAACTCATTCCCATATCCATCAATGACCATCTTGGCCAGAAATTCATCCCGGTTCTGAAGCGCATCCGAAAACCACATCTGAAACGACAGGATACTCAGGCAATCGACAATCCCCCACGTCTCAAATTCAATCGGCAGCAGCCGAAACTCAAAGGGCACCGGGCTGCCATACGTACGGTATCCGTTAATACCGCTGACATAAGCTTCCAACTTTGTCCGGTTCTCACTGCTGATCGCCGATTGCGCCTCCCGCGCGAGTTGCACATGCCCGATCCGCCGCTGATCCGTATCGAGATCAAGCATCATACTCCCGAATGCCTCCGACAACCGTCCCTGCGAAAAGCGCCGCGTAAGATCCATCTGGAACATCCGATCCGACGCGTGAAGCCACCCCAGTGCAAAAAGCGCATCCTGCTCAGTCACAGCCCAGATCTGTGCGATTCCCATGCTGTCATAGGTGATCTTAACATCAGCCGAAACCGCCGGCCCGGAAATCACTCCCGTAGTCGGCGGCAGACTTGATTCCAGGCTGATCCAGACAAATCCGACCGCGCCGATAACAATCGCCGCAATCACAATACCAAAACTTTTAAGGATTCGACTCTTACGCGAACTCATGCACCACCCTCATCTAAAAAAAGAGAAGCGGCCCGCTCCATCCGGGCC
The DNA here is from genome assembly GCA_964612145.1 of uncultured Ignavibacteriales bacterium. GTDB lineage: Bacteria > Zixibacteria > MSB-5A5 > GN15 > FEB-12 > JAGNLV01. The sequence continues at coordinate 7,502 of CAZTBP010000004.1, forward strand.
GCTCTCAATAACTGACTTTCTGTCAGTCGTGTCAATCGAACTGTCCTGTCGTCATACTTTCGCCGATTCAGTCACCTTGCCTCTTGTGACGATACTCACCAGCCACGTCATAATCAGCGCCAGTATGAACGCCGGCACCAGCTCGTACACGATAGCCGTCAACACTGCCGTCTCTTTCCAGATAACCGTGACCAGGCTGCCGGTGAGCATGCCGGCAATCGCCCCGTACTTGTTCGCTCCCTTCCACAAAAGTCCCAGTAGCAGCACCGGGCCGAACGATGCCCCCAGCGCCGACCAGGCATACAGCACAAAATCAAATATCACCCGGTTTTCAGTCAGGGCAAAAAACACCGATATAATTCCCAGCACCGCCAGGACTGTTCGGTCATGAAACAACGTTGTCTCATATCCCCGCTGCTCACTCTCACGATATTTCTTGAAATAGGGGAAAAGGTCGCGCGAGAAAGTACTGGACACCACAATAAGCTGTGAATCCGCCGTCGAACAAATCGCCGACACAATCGCTGCGATCACGAAACCGCCCAGAATCGGCGGCAGGAACTCCGCAACCGCCATCGGCAACGCCTGTTCCGGATCCTCCAGAATCCCGAAATACGCCTTGGCAAACAACCCGAAAAAAACCGCCCCAAAATACACCAGCACCATCCAGACAATCGAAATGATCCGTCCCCGGTTCACCGAGGCCCTGTCTTTCAGCGCCATAAACCTCGCCAGCACCTGCGGTTGCCCCGGATAGCCCAGCCCGATTCCCAAAAGCCCGATAACAAACCCGAACGCCGCAAACCCGGTCTCAGCATGGGTCCAACTCGTTACATTCGGATCGACCGCAGATGCCCCCGCGATAAACTCACTCCATCCGCCAACATTGAACAGGACAATAAACGGCATCACAATCAACGCCACGAACATGAACCCGGCCTGGATAACATCCGTCCAGCATATAGCCCGAAACCCCCCGGTCACCGTGTAGGCCAGAATCACAACCGCACCGACAAGGACCCCGATCCAATACGGCAAATGGAACACCGCATCAAACGCTTTCCCCGCCGCATTCATCTGGGCCGCAACATACCCTAACATCGCGGCCGTGATAATGATGATCGAAATAAATTGTATCGCTTTGGAGTTCTTCCCAAACCGCGCCCCCAGGTACTGCGGCAGGGTCACCGCATTGTACTCAAGCGTGCTCTTGCGCAGCCTCTCGGCGATAAACCACCAGTTGACAATATAACCCATCGCAATTCCCGGAATTATCCAGAAGGCAGCAAACCCGAACAGATAGGCCTCACCCACCAGGCCCAGCATCACCCAGCCGGACTCCGAACTGGCCGAGGCCGACAACGCCGAGGTCCACGGCCCCAGTTCGCGGTTGGCTAAAACGAAGTCATCTTTGGTTTCTTTGCGGAGTTTGGCCGAATACAGGCCGACAAAGACAATCCCCAGAGTGTAGACAATAAACGAAACAACCAGGATCGGGTTTACATTTTCCATGCCTCGCTCCTCTCGACAACCGACGGGCCGGTTCGCTTTGGTACCCGTTTACTGTTTGAACGTGAACAAGTTACACCTCTGAAAGCTCAACGCAACAAGTTTCCCCGCACCCTTTCCAACAACGCGTGTATAACAGGATGATACAGCAACCGCATTGACACCGGGACATTTCCTGTGTATGTTGTCCCCAATCTGCATTGCAATTGCATGAAGTATCCATCAACAGAGAGAGTATCCATGTTTAAGAAATTTCTAATCTGCTCGCTGACACTCGGCCTCTTCGCTGTCGCTGTCAATGCCCAGGAAGAGAGTACGAAAGAAGCCGCACCGGCCGCCATCAAGATCATATCGATCGACGGCCTCGATGGTGAATCAGCCATTGTAACCGGCCAGCCCGTAATTTTCCGCTTTGGCATTGCCAACAACACCGGCAAAGCCATAGCCGGTTTTTCTCATGGCTTTAAAGTATATTCACCCGATGGTGCAAAATGGGGAACGACTGGCGCCGACACCACCGGCGCCCTCGGCAAAGAGATAATGGACGGCGGCGTGTTTTTCAACGGGTTCAGCCTCAGCGGTTCCGGCGCTGATACCATCGGTGTTGGCGCATTCCGAATTATGAAAGACGGCATCCCAAGCGGCTGGTCCAATGAGGCCTTCGCCATGCAAATCGGTCCGCTGACCGAGCAACAACTCGGCAAGACCATCTGCATCGACTCCACCTTCTTCCCGCCTGGCGGCGCCTGGCTGTGGTCGATGGAGGGTCAGGGACAGGTGAGACCGAAATGGGACGGTCCCTACTGTTTTACCATCAAAAAAGCCGCATCTGTCGCGCCGGCCCCCGAATCGGCCGAATAGGGGACTGGATCGCAAGTTATCATATCAACAGCCGGCATCATTTGATGCCGGCTGTCGTATTTTTTCCTAAGCATCGTATTTCGTAAGAACCGTCACCCCGATCCCGTAGCTTGCCACGCCAACCGTGATGAGAATTTTAGCCGGCAGCATCATCTGACCGGTCGAGAACCCGCGCCAGATCGCCCCTTCAAACGAATAAATCGCCCACTTCACAACACTGAAATCACTGAGCGCTAGCATCCACGACGGCATCGCGATAAGCGGTACCATCCCGCCATTCATCGCGACAATCACGACCGGCCTTGCATTTATAGGTGATTTAGTCGATATTGAAACAGAGAGTGAAATCGGTGGCAGAACAGCCCCGCCACCAGGGAGTTGTCCTGATGAAACGGCCTCACGACCGGGCCAGGCAGACCTTAAAGAATCCCGAATCCGCGTTGCGAGCGGTACAGGATAAATTCCATCATTTTACTACGCTGCTTGACCGGCATCATCATATCCTGCGTCTCAGCACCGACCTCGAAGAAAAGGCCCAGGGCGAATTTCTCTTCGATATCAACTATATACGATCCTCTATTCAGAAGTTGCAATCAAACCTCGATGACCTCGTCGAGGCCATGATCGCCCTCGGCGGCGACCAGTATGCCCCGCTTCGCGAACGAGCTACCGCCGTCGTTGCCGCCATCGAACAGGCCGTGCCCGGCACCCGGGGCATCCTCCCCGATGAACTGGCCCTGCCCATTAACCAGATCAATCGCGAACGCGCCCGCTCAGTAGGCAGCAAAATGGCCCAGCTCGGCGAGATGAAGGCGCGGCTCGGCCTGCCCGTGCCCGACGGCTTCGCCGTCAGCGCCTGGGCCTACAAACGGATCATCGATGCCAACGACCTCCAGTCGCGAATCAACCGGTTGATCGAATCCCTCAATTTTACCCGCTACGCCGACCTCGTGTCGGTGTCACGCCGTATCCGCCGCTTCATCAAGGCCGCCATTCTCCCTCAGGATGTAGCCGAGGCCATTTGGGCCCAGTACAACGCCTTCCTCTCCCGGCGACCCAACCGCCGCCTGGCCGTACGCTCCAGCGCTCTCGGCGAGGACTCCCTATACAGTTTCGCCGGCCAGTACGCCTCGTTCCTCAATGTCCGTGGCGAGGAACTTATAGACAAGTACCGCGACGTCCTCATCAGCGCCTTCACACCGCAGGCAATCTACTATTTTCTCAGCCACTCTTTCACTCCGGCCGACCTCGCCATGAGCGCCGGCTGTGTGGAAATGATCGATGCCGCCGCGGCCGGTGTCATCTACACCCACAGCCCCGTCAACAGCCGCGGCGACTGCGTCCTGGTCAGCGCCGTTCGCGGCCTCGGAAAGTACCTCGTGGAAGGCCGGATTACACCGGACAGCTACTGCGTCTCCCGCGACACCGGCGAGATCGAAGAACAGACTATCAGCCAACAACAAATTCAGCTCGTGCTCAACCAGGCCGGCGGCACGGTCGAAGTTCCGGTCGATCCTGAACTTGCCGGAGAACCGGTTATAACCGAAGAACAACTAAAGCAACTTGTCGAGTATGCCCTGAAAATCGAAGAACACTACGACTCGCCGCAGGATATCGAATGGGCCCTTGATTACCGGGGCCGGATCTTCTTCCTGCAAACCCGCCCGCTCCGCATCGCAAAACCCGAGACTTCAGGCGCCGACGTGGACACCTCCCGCTTGAACGTCCTTCTCGAAGGCGGCGTAACCGTCAGCTCCGGAATCGGCGGCGGACCGGTCTTCCACGCCGGCTCAATGGAGGATCTCCAAGATCTACCCGACAACGCCGTCCTTGTGACTCCCAACTCCTTCCCGGGCATTATCACCGTTATGGAAAAAGTCTCCGCCATCGTCACCGGCGTCGGCGGCGTCGCCAACCACATGGCCACCATCGCGCGCGAATACGAAGTCCCCACCCTCGGCGGCCTGAAACAGGCCAGGGATCTGGAATCGGGGAAACCCGTCACGGTCGACGCCGTCAACGGCGTGATTTACGACGGCATCCAGGAAGAACTTATCAAGTCCCACCGTCCCGAAAAAGACCTTCTCGGCGATATGGCTATCTTCACCATCCTCGAATCAGTACTCCACAGCGTCGTCCCCCTCCACGTCGTGCACCCGGATAGCGACGATTTCACCATAGAAAACTGCCGCACCGTCCACGACATCTCCCGCTACGTCCACCAGAAAGCGATCGAGGAAATGTTCTCCGGTGCCCTCGCCATGAAGGAAGCCGAAACCGCGCAGGTGCAGCTTAAGACCGAAATGCCCATGCAGGTCAACATCGTCTACCTCGACCGCGAACCCCCCAAAACCGATCGCAAAGGCATGATCCCGGCCGACCAACTCGACTCGGTCCCAATGGAGGCCTTCTGGTCCGGCGTCAAGTCCGAAGGCTGGCCCCGCGCCAGCCTGCCGCCCCACTTCAAGACCCTCAAAAGCCCCACTCTACGCCAGCAGGGCCTGTCTAAACAGGCCAAATACCGCGACAAGAGCTATGTCATTCTCAGCCGGGAATACATGGTCTTCAACGTGCACATGGGCTACCATTTTGCCTCGGTCGAGGCCATGGCTACCGAGGAACCGACCAAAAACTACATCCGCATGCAGTATAAAGACGGCGGCGCCCCCCTGGACCGACGTATCCGACGCATCAAACTCGTTGCCGGCATTCTCAAACACCTCGGTTTTGAAAACCTCTCCAGCCAGGACTACCTCAACGCCGTCATCAGCTACGTCACACTCGACGAAGCCACCGATAAACTCGCTCTCATGGGCCGCCTGACCATGATGACCAAACAACTGGACATGGCCCTCTCATCCGATGCCGTCGCCGAATGGTATGAACGCGACATGCTCCGAAAACTCGGCTTCAAAGACCCCGGGAGAGACCAGCATGAGTGAAATGGAACGCGCCCTCAAACACCGTGGACGACCCGAAGCGCGTTATCGGCCCCTGATCGTCGCTGCCTTCGTGATCATCATCATAATCCTCGGCGTCGGACTTTATCTCGTGTATCAGGATGCCGCGGTCCTCAGTCGACAGATCAACAACGACTTCAATCAACAGCAACTCATGCTTGCCCGGCAGGCCACGATCCAGATCGCCGGTAACCTGCGCGACATCCGCACCGAATTGGAACGCTTCAGCCGCTACCAGCTTCGCCTCACTTCGCGCGCGGATACCCTCGATGCCGTCAGCCTCATGGTCGACTACGCCAGCCAGCGCGGCGTTCACGAACTGGGCGTCATCGACCAGTCCGGCCAAGTCTCAATCTACTATGCCCTCGGTCGCGAACATACTCCGGACAGCACGATGATACGGCGAATTCGCACCTTGACCTCCAACGGGCCGGTTGTAATTACTGAACCAACCTCCATCAAAGGCGGCCTCGTCAGCCGCACCGTCACCGGCCTGCTGTGCGTACCCGCCTCAAGCAAAGCCGACGCTAAAATTCTCTACGTCCGTCTCGATGTCACCGAGTTGGTTCGCCAGAGCGCCGAGTCCCTCCGCTCCGGGCGCACCGGAGCCGCCTGGGTCGTCGACGGCCACGGCACCTTCCTCTACCACGAACGAGACGAGTTTGTCGCCCGCAATGCCTTCACCGTCCGCAGCGAATATCACCGCGATATTGACTTCACAGCCATCAACGACATCATGCGACAAAGCATGCTTGCCGGCGAACAGGGTACCGGCGTATACACCACCGCCCGCGCCGGCAGCAGCAAGCCTGTCGAAAAACTTGTCGCCTGGACCAAAGTCGACAGCGAACTGCTACCGGCCGAAAACACCTGGACTGTCGCCGTATCCGCGCCCGTCAACGAAGTCGCCGAATCCGTCCGCGCCGCAACCACCCGCCACATAGTGGCCGAAGCCGCCATGATCACCAGCATGTTCCTGCTCGGCCTGCTGGCCCTGTTCTACGAGCGCCGCATAAGCCGCACCCTCAAACGACGGGTAGCCGAACAGGAAACCTATCTTTCAACAATCCTGCAGGATTCCGTCGACGCCATCATCCTAATCAGCCCTGACAACCGCGTGCTCGTCTGGAACCGTGGCGCCGAAATGATCTTCGGCTACACCGCGAAAGAAATGCTCGGACGCTCCTTCCACCCGATCGTACCGCCTGATGTCGACGCCGAAGACGAACTCAAGCGCATCGAAAAGGAAGTTGCCAGCCGTGGATACGTTCGCAACTACCGTGGCCAGCGTATGACCAAAGACGGCAAACGGATCACTATCGACCTCTCCCGCACCGCCGTCTATGGCCCCAACGGCGAAATGCTCGGCAGCGTCGCGATTATAAGAGACGTGACCGAAGAAATGGAAATGGAGCAACGCCTGTACAACACGGAAAAACTCGCCTCAATCGGTACCCTCGCCGCCGGCGTCGCGCACGAAATCAACAACCCGCTGGCTATTATTCTCGGCTTCACCGACCTGCTCAAAGAAAAATTCAAAGAAGGCTCACCGGAAATGGAAGACCTCGGCATCATCGAACAAAACGCCGAGAACGCCAAAAAAACTGTCGAAAACCTCCTCGGCTTTGCCCGCGTCCAGGAAGGCCGGACCGAGACAATGGACGTAGTGGAAAGCCTCCAGACCGTAATGAACGTGGTAACCTCAACCAAAATCGAGCAAAATCTCGAACTGGTCACCGACATCCCCGACCGGCTCCCGCCCATCCGGGCCGATGCCCGAGAATTCCAGCAGGTCATCTTTAACCTCATCAACAACGCCTTGGCCGCCATGAAAAGCCGCTCCCACGGCGTCCTCAAGGTCTCGGCCTGGGTCGAGTCCAAACGCGTCTGCGTCCGCGTGACCGACAACGGCCCCGGCATACCGGATCAAATCAAAGGCCGAATCTTCGACCCGTTTTTTACCACCAAAAAAGTAGGGGAGGGGACCGGCCTCGGCCTTTCGTTGAGCTACGGAATCGCAAAAAAATACGGCGGCTCTATTGACTTTTATAGTCATTCCGCAGAAGATAACCCTGATGATCCGTCCGGTACCTCCTTTACGGTTGCCATCCCGGTCGCCGAAACCGACGGATCAGAGAGTGAGACGGGATCATGAAGCGACGTATACTGGCGGTCGACGACGAACCGCACATGCTGCGACTACTGGAAAGAATCATAACCGAAAAGACGGACTATGATATCTCCACCACCAGTAACTCGCTGCAAGTTCCGGAGATTCTCGAAGATCAGAAATTCGATCTGATAATCTCCGACCTGAAAATGCCCGGCCACGACGGCCTGGACCTGTTGAATTATGTGAATGACAACAACCGCGATGAACTGGTGCTGATTATCACCGCTTTCGGCTCTATCGATTCGGCTACCGAAGCGATGACCCACGGCGCGTTTGATTACATCACCAAACCGTTCCGCAAAGAGGAAATCATTCACACCATCGACCGCGCCATGTCGTGGCAGATCTGCCGCCGGGAATCGATGCGCATGAAACGGATATTTGAAACCGAACCGTATGACGATGCGCAGAACGCCTTCAAGGCCGAGTACCTCCGCCACCTGCGCGATCGACACGGCCGCAACTACGATATGCTGGCGGAACGCTCCGGCCTCCCGCGTGAAACCATCGAAAAAATACTGGACGAAAACGACTGAGGCTGCTTTTCTTTAAGCCGCCCCGTCGAGACTACTATAAAGGAAACCGGTAATGAAAAAACTGACTGCTGAAGACGTAATGGTCCCGCTGGACTCCTACCCACACCTCCCCTATTGGTTCACCATCATGCAGGCGATGGTTGAAATGGACAAGGGACCGGTCGAAAGCGGTGGTCGAAGCACCCTCCCACGCGTCGTGCTCGTCTTTGACGAACAATACCAACTCATGGGCCTCGTCCGTCGACGCGATATATTCGGCGCCCTCGAACCGGACTACATGGAACGAACCACCGCCGGTATGGTAGCCCACGACGAAGGTGACTTCTCCGAGCTGTCGCTGGTCGACGACGTCGAAAAACTCCGCCGCCGCTGCGAAAAACCTGTCAGTGAAATCATGCAGCCCATCAGAGGGACCGTCAAGGCCCAGTCATCACTCATGCTCATCATCAAACAAATGGCCCACTACGATCTCAGTGTCATTCCCGTCATGAAAGACGATCGGGTCGTCGGCGTCGTGCGCTCGGTCGACGTCTTCCACGAAATCGCCAAAGTAATCCTGAGCTGAACAAACAGGCGGCCCATGGCCGCCTGCAGCCCGGCTCCAGGATCTTCCCTCATCACTCCAGCGCAAACGCCATCTTTTTATATTCATAACAAACATTAGTGCCAAAGCCCGCCGCCCAACCCGGTCGGCTTTCTTCTTGACTTTTAGGTATTACAAAGTAATATTTCCTGCACTATGAAAAGAAAATCCGAAGTTATCACGTTTAAGGTCGACGACGCCCTTTTGGAAGAACTTCACAAAATCCCCAACCGCTCGGCCTTTATCAGAAACGCCATACTGGACGCGCTCGATTCCACCTGCCCCCTCTGTCAGGGGACCGGCATCCTCAGCCTCTCCCAGCGTGAGCACTGGAACCGCTTCTCGCGCGACCATATCGTAACCGAATGCAACGACTGCCACGAACTGCATCTCGTCTGCGAAAAACCCGTGAAAAAACCGTCTAAGAAAAAGACCGACAAATGAAAACAATTCTCACAACTCTACTTTGCGTTACCTTTCTCACCGGCTGTAGCGGGGGAGACCGGGCCGATAAATCCGGCTTCACCGCTTTCGTCAGTATCGCTCCCCAGACCGACTTCGTGAAGAAGATCGGTGGCGAACATGTCGACGTTGAACTCATGGTTCCCCCGGCCCAGTCACCGGCAACCTACGAACCCTCACCGCGCCAGATGACCGCCCTGGACAACGCGGATGTCTATTTCCGCATCGGGGTCCCGTTCGAGAACCGCATTATCTCCAAAGTCGCCGACCTCATCGGCCCAAGCCGGATCGTCGACACTCGCACCGGCGTGCCCCTCCGAGCTATCGAGGCCCACCTTCATGACGAACCTCACGACCACCAAAATGAACAAGCGGACCCCCACATCTGGCTTGACCCGCTCTATGTCAAAATCCAGGCCGAAACAATCGCCCGCGAACTATCCGAGCGACTCCCCGAACACGCCCAAACCTTCACGCAAAACCTCCAGCACTTTCAGGCCCAGCTGGATTCGGTCCACACGCTGATTCAAGACATGCTGAAACCCCACGCCGGGAAAACCATGTTTGTTTTCCACCCCTCTTACGGTTACTTCGCCGACCGCTATCAACTGCGCCAGGTTGCTGTCGAGGCCGACGGCAAGGAACCGTCCGCGCAGCAGCTCTCACGCCTCGTAGACGAGATTCGCGCCCAGAATGTCAATACTATCTTTGTCCAGAAACAGTTCTCCGAAAAGACCGCCCGATCAATCGCGAATCAAAGCGGTGCCCGCATCGTCACTATCGATCCGCTCGCCCCGGACTACCTCTCCGGCATCGTCACTCTGGCAACCGCCGTAGCCGAAAGCTTCCAGACCGAGGACGCGTCATGACTGATAAACCGGTGATAGAACTCGACGACGTCACCTTCAGCTACAACCACACCCCGGTCATCGAAAACGCCACCCTCAGTATTGCCGAACGCCAGTACGTCTGGATCGTCGGTCCCAACGGCGGCGGCAAAACCACCCTCGTCAAACTGATCCTCGGCCTCCTTCAGCCCGGGAAAGGAACCGTGCGAATTTTTGGCACAACGCCGTCGGCAGCCCGCCACAAAATAGGCTACATGCCCCAGCACGCCCGCCTCGACCCCGGCTTTCCTGTGACTGTCACCGACGTTACCCTCATGGGGCGCCTCGGCGGACCCATGAAACTCGGTCGCTACAGCCGCCAGGACAAAGACGCAGCCCTCAATGCCCTGGAACAGGTCGAGCTTATCTATCTGCGCCACCGCACCGTCGCCGAACTCTCCGGCGGTCAGCAGCGCCGCCTCCTGGTTGCCCGGGCCCTCGCAGCCGAACCGGAGATCCTCCTGCTAGATGAACCGATGGCCAACCTCGACCTCCGGGCCGAACGCGAACTCAACAGCCTGCTCCGCCGTCTCAACGAACACCTCACCATCGTTATGGTCTCACACGATCCCGCGTTCGTCTCCGGCTTTGTCGAACAGGTCGTCTGTGTCAAACGCGATGTCCACGTCCACCCGACCGCCGACATCGACAGCGATTTTATCAATGAACTCTATGGAACCTCCATGCGCCTCGTGCGCCACGATGTGCGCGACAGCGACAAACCAACGGGGGAGACCAACGATGACTGAGTTCTTTCAGGTCGCCTTTCATCACACTTTTATGGTCAATGCCCTCCTCACCGGTCTGCTCGCCAGCATCGCCTGCGGCGTCGTCGGCACCTTTGTTGTCGCCCGCCGTATTACCTACATCGCCGGCGGCATCGCCCACAGTGTCCTCGGCGGCATGGGAGCCGCCAGGTATCTCGACGTCGTCCACGGCTGGCCCGTCACGCCTCTCCAGGGCGCCATCGTCGCCGCCCTCGCGTCGGCTGTTATCATCGGCGTCGTAAGCCTCCGCGCCCGTGAACGCGAAGACACCGTCATCGGCGCCATCTGGGCCGTCGGTATGGCCGTCGGCGTCCTGTTCATCGCCAACACCCCCGGCTACAACCAGGATCTCATGTCCTACCTCTTTGGCAACATCCTCATGGTCTCCACTTCAGACCTCTACGTCATCGGAATCCTCGATCTCATCGTCGTGGTGGTCACTTTTCTCATGTTCAATCAGTTCCAGGCGGTCTGTTTCGACGAAGAATTTGCTCGCGTCCGCGGCCTCAATGTGGAATTCTATTACCTTGCCCTGCTTGCCCTTACTGCCCTGACCGTGGTCATTCTGGTCACCGTCGTCGGCATCGTCATGGTTATCGCCCTGCTGACCCTGCCCGTGGCCGTTGCCGGTTTCTTCACCCGCACCCTCCCGCGCACCATGGCCCTCGCGATCGGCCTCTCTATAGTATTTACAACTCTTGGACTGGCAATAAGTTACGGCCCCGATCTCCCCGCCGGCGCCACCATTATAGTCGTCGCCGGCATTTCCTATCTCATCGTCATCGGACTCCAACGAGTCATCCCCGCCCGCCGCACCTGACAACCCGGCTCAAAATACGAACTAACATACCCTGCCTCCTCAGGATTTCAAGTATTGACGTATCTCAATAATTCCTTATTATGTAATAACATGGAGACTATACTCCGCCGAAGTACGTCTCATTACTCGCCATCATCCAGGATGATCCTGTCGCCCTGTGAGCCACGCCACTGGAGGTCCAATGAGGAACATATTGCTGCTGTTGAGCCTGCTACTGCTGTCCGTCGGTTTCATCTTCGCCGCTGTCGACAGTGACGGATTCAACCCCAATGCCACCCTGCGCACCGCACCTGAAACCGTCAAATACCTCGAGTCCGAGAATGCCGTCCCGCGATACGTACAGGGGCGCTACGCCGCCAAAATAGCCCGAGGTAACGAAATCCCCGCTGCATACGAGTTCTTCGAGCGGCACAAAACCGCCTACCGGATGGAGGACCCCCGCACCGAACTCGATGTAGTCCGCATCGATATCGACAACCTCGGCATGCGCCACGTCCGTTTCCAGCAACACTACAACGGCCTGCCCGTAGTCGGTGCCAACCTCATCGTGCATTACACGAGTGACGGCGTCCTCAAGACCGTCAACGGTAACTACGAACCCGAAATCTCCATCGCAAAAACCCCACGAATCTCCGGCGACGAAGCCGTCCGCCTTGCATCTCAGGATCTCGAGTCCTTCTTTGGCTCCGGCAACCCCGACCAACCCGAACTGGTCATCTTCCCCTGGGAAGGCACCACCTACGTCGCCTGGCGCCTCTTTCTCTATTCCGATTCTCCCATGGGCCGCTGGGAATACTTCGTCGACGCCGCCACCGGCGACGTCATCTACAAAGCTGACCGCATCATGGATATCGACGCTGTCGGTACCGGGGTCAATGTTATGGGCGATCCCCGAAACCACATCGATGTCGACTACACCGGCTCTGAATACCAAATGCGCGACTTAACCCGCCAGGCCTCCAACGACCCGCACGGCCACGGCGGCCAGATGCCCGCCGGCAACTACATCCAGACCAACATCGCCGGCACAAACCTCCCCGGATCAATCGCAACCGACTCCGACAACTACTGGGATGACCCCGCGAGCCAAAGCCCGGCTGTCGACGGCCACGTGTACAGCACCCTCGTCTACGACTACCTCCTGACTCAGTTTAACCGCAACGGCTACGACGATGCCGGCGCCTCCATGCTCTGCATCGTCAATTACTCCGGTGACGGCGATAACAACGCCTACTGGGATGGTTCTCGAATCGTCGTCTGGAGCTGGTCCTCCGGATGGCGCTCTCTGGCCACCTGCCCTGACGTTATCGCCCACGAGTGGGGCCATGCCGTAACCGAATACACCTCCGGACTCGTCTACCAGAAGGAACCGGGTGCCCTGAACGAGTCGTTCTCCGACATGATTGGCGCTGCTTTCGAATTCTTCCATGACACCCTCGACACCCCCGACTGGTACATGGGCGAAAACGGCCTCGTCAGCGGAAACGGCTTCCGCTCCTTGGACAACCCCCACGAATTCGGCGACCCGGATACCTACGGCACCGATGATCCTTACTGGATCGATGTTGTCAACTGCTCCCCGTCGTACCAAAATGACTACTGCGGCGTTCACACCAACAGCGGCGTCGGCAACAAGTGGTTCTCACTCCTATCCGACGGCGGCAGTCACAACGGCCAGGCCGTTGTCGGCATCGGCGTTCAAAACGCGATGAAAGTTGCCTACCGCGCCAACGCCTTCTACTGGAATTCACAGACCGATTACCACGAAGCCGCGCTGGCAACTATGGACGCCGCAGACGACCTCGACCCGACCGGCACCTGGTCGACCCGTGCTGCTGAGGCCTGGACCGCCGTCCAGGTCGCCGTGCCCCTGCCGGCTATCACATTCTCATATCCCGACGGCGTTCCATCGACCGTCAACCCGACCGACTCAACTACCTTCCGCGTCGTGGTCGAAGGCGCCTATGGCGCCGAGGTCAGCACCGGAACTGAACAAATTCACTGGTCAATCGACGGTGACCTGTGGCAGGATCGCAATCTGACTCAACTGGCCCCGGACACCTTCGAAGCAAAACTCCCGCCCGTCGCTTGCGGCAGCCTTGTGGAATTCTACGTTAGCGCCGATATGGTCGGCGGCGGCACCTACAACGATCCCGATCCCGCCTCTCCCTACAGCGCCCAGCCGGTAACAGCCGTCACGATCGTATTCGACGACAACTTCGAAACCGACCTCGGCTGGACCGTCAGCGGCAGTGCCGCCGACGGCCAATGGGAGCGCGGCGTACCCGTTGATTTCAACAGGGGAGACCCACCCTCAGACTACGATGGCTCCGGCCAATGCTACCTGACCGACAACGATCCGAATGACTCCAACTCCGATGTCGACGACGGCACCACAACTCTTACCTCGCCCCTGATCGATCTCTCCGGGGGCGATGCACAGATCAGCTACGCCCGCTGGCTCAGTAATGTCTTTGGAGCATCTCCCGGCGAAGACAAAATGCTCATTTACATCTCCAACGATAACGGCACTACCTGGATCCCGTGTGACTCCGCCGGACCGACCGAGGATGCCGCCGGCGGCTGGATCGAACACAGCTTTATAGTAAGCGAATTTCTGACTCCCACCGCCAACATGCGTATCAGATTCGATGTCGCCGACGAAGGCAGCGGGTCCGTCGTTGAAGGCGGACTGGACCAGTTCTCAGTCAAGCGACTCGAATGCACCGGCAACAGCCCGTCAGTTCTGACAACTAGCTTACCCGAATGGACTGTCGGCGTAAATTACAGCCAGCAACTTTTCGCTGGTGGCGGATCAGGAAACCTGACCTGGACCGATCTCAACGGCGATCTCGTCGGTACCGGTCTTTCGCTGAACAGCGCCGGCTTACTTTCCGGCACTCCCACCATTCCCGGCGACATTACCTTCACCGCCCGCGTCACCGACGAATCAGCCAACTTCGATGACCAACCATTGACTCTCACCATCAACGCCGCCGTCACTGTCACCGATATCTCTCTGCCCGAATGGACCGCCGAAGTCGCCTACCCCGACCAGCAATTGTCCGCTGCCGGCGGAACTGGCAGCCACACCTTCACGGATAAAAACGGCGATCTCGCTCCAGCCGGCATGACTCTGGCCGGTTCCGGACTGCTCACCGGAACTCCCGCCGCTGAAGGCACCGTAAACTTTACCGTCCTCGCGACCGACGCCGTCAGCGCCACCGGCGAGCGCGCCTTCGCCATTTCCGTGAACGCCCCCGTTACCATTACAACCTCAACTCTGCCCGATGGCAAAGCAGACTCCGCCTACTCGGAACAGCTAACATCGTCGAACGGCACCGGATCCCACACCTTTACGGAAGTCGGCAACAACCTTGCCGCGATCGGTTTGAGCCTCGCCTCCAATGGCGCCCTTGCCGGCACTCCTGTCGACACCGGCACATTTACCTTCGATGTCGAAGTTACCGATGCCGTCGGATCTCTCGACCAGGCCACACTAAACCTCTATCTCAACCCGGCCTGGATCTGTGCCGACGTTAATCACAACGGAGAAGGACCCAATGTCGAAGATCTCACCTATCTCGTCGACTTCCTGTTCCGAGGCGGCGACCCGCCCCCGATCATGGATGCTGCCGACATTGACGGAGCAATTGATGTGAACGTCAGCGACCTCACGTACCTTGTATCATTCCTGTTTGCCAACGGTAACGACCCAGCCTGCCCGTGAGAGATCGCAGTATATGATATTAGGAACGGAAAGTAAGTAACAGTGCTGTAATGGCATCCGGGGAGCCGGACAGCCTTCAGCAAAACACCAAAGTGGTCTCAAAGGAGCTGTAAAATGGGTAAAAAGGCCGTTATCACTACTATTATGGTGCTTCTTGGTCTCTGTTCGGCCGTTGCCGCCGATGACCTCTACCGAATAACCGTCAACAACGGCGATGACGCCGCAGCCCTGCGCGCCACCGGCGCCGACGCCGTCCTGCGCATCAACGACGGCTACCTGATCCTCGCCGACGAACCAACACTCGATCTGCTCGCCGAATCCGGCCTGCAATACGAGTTCGTCGCATCCAATGTCGACCGCAAAAACCTCGCGCTCGACACCCGGCTCGATCAATCCAATATCGGAAAATACCCGACCGTCTTTCAGGAAGATCAGGTGCGGCTGTTCAGGGTAGAGCTCGATCAAATCAGAGCAATACAACCCACCCCCGGCCTCGCGCCGTTACCCGAAACCAGCCTGCGGATGGTTCATACCGAACCACTCCCGCTGACAAAATCCCGCGCCGCGACCGCCATCCCGCTCGACTCCCTGACCGGTCTCATCGTACAGGATTCACTTGTATCCTACACCGAGACCCTCCAGGCCTTCCCGGTCCGTTTCGCAGGCACCCTCGGAGATTTCCAGTCCCGCGACTGGGCCAAAGCGAAATTTGAATCTTTTGGCTACGACTCGGTCTTCTACGACAGCTTTATCACCTCGGCCGTTACCGGATCACCGCTGAACCTGCAAAACATCATCGCCGTCAAACCGGGCGCCACCCTGCCGGACCACCACATTATCATCTGTGCCCACAAGGACGCCGTCCAGACTTCACCCGGTGCCGATGACAACGGCTCCGGGTCGGCAGCGGTCCTCGAAATTGCCCGGGTTATGAAAGATATCCCCACCGAGGCAACCTGGATCTTTGCCCTGTTTGATGCCGAAGAAGAAGGCCTCATCGGCGCCGGAGCCTATGCGAACGCCGCCGCCTCAGCCGGCGACAGTATCATCGCCGTCCTCAACATGGACATGATCGCACACTACGAAAACGCCAACTACGCCAAACTTTTCTACGGCGCCGATCAGTCCCTCGCCGAACGCTGGGACCTTCTCGCCGAATCCCTGACCGGTATCAACATCGCCGGCACTTTCCAGGGTAGTTCCAGCGGATCTGACCACTATCCCTTCCAGCAACAGGGCTACCGAGTCGTGTTTGTCCACGAGTATACATTCTCCACCGTTTACCACTCCTACCAGGACAGCACATCCTATATGAACTTCGACTACATGACCCGCATGGTCAAAGCCACTATCGCAACCGCCTACGATGTCGACGCTACCTACCTCCCGACTCCGGGCATTATCTTCACCCTCGAAAGCGAAATTCCGGAATTCGTCCAGCCCAACCAGACCACGCCGATACAATTCACCATTTCCGCCGGTGCCTACGGCTCACTGGCAGCCGGCACGGAAATGCTGCACTACGCCGCCAACGACGGCGGCTACAACATCGCGCCGCTAACCGATCTTGGCGGCGGTCTCTACGAGGCCGAACTACCGGAAATCTTCTGCGGCGACATCATGTCGTTCTACATAAGCGCCGATGAAGTCACCTCCGGCACGTTCACGCTGCCCGACCCCGCCCAGCCGTGGCAAATCAGAACCGCCTCGACCACGGCAACCGCATTTGCCGACGACTTTGAACTTGTCACCGGCTGGACCGTCAGCGGCAGCGTATCCGACGGCGCCTGGAACCGAGGCGTACCCGCCGGCGGCGGACTCCGGGGCGACCCGCCGGCCGACTTCGACGGTTCCGGATCGTGCTACCTGACCGACAATGTCGACGGCAACTCCGATGTCGACGGCGGAACCACCATCCTGACCTCACCAACCTTCGATGCGAGCGGGGGAGACGACGCCACCATTCACTACGCCCGTTGGTTCTCCAACGATTTCGGCGCCGCACCCGATGAAGACGTCATGCGCATCTACCTGTCAAACGACAACGGCGCCACCTGGACCAAAATCGACAGCGCCGGCCCTGACTTCCAGTCCTCCGGCGGATGGTTCGAACACACCCTGCTGGTCTCGGACTTCCTCGCACCAACCGCCCAGATGCGCCTCAGGTTCGAGGCCTCCGATCTCGGCAGCGGCTCGGTCGTGGAAGCTGCTGTCGACGATGTCGTCATCACCACGTTCGAATGCCTCGAAGGCTACTTCGTCGTCGCTACCGACAGCCTTCCCACCTGGACCGAAGGCGTCCCATACAGCCGGCAGATCATCGCCGCCGGCGGGATCGGTAACCACACTTGGACCGACAAATACGGCGACCTGGACGGTACCGGGCTAAGCCTGTCAACCTCCGGCTCGCTGTCCGGCACACCCGCCGCAGCAGGCGAAATCAGCTTCACCGCACTCTGTACCGACGACGCCGACTCAACCGCCGAAAAACTGCTCACCCTGACCATCAACCCGACCGTAATCATAGTCGCCTCCGATCCGGACTACGCCACCCAGGGAGAATCATACTCCCATCAATTCACCGCCGATGGCGGTACCGGAACGCACAGTTGGAGCCTGATCGGCGACGCCCTGACCGGCTCCGGGCTGCAGCTTGCCTCCAATGGCACCCTGTCCGGCACACCGAATGCGACCGGCACCCTGATATTCACTGTCCACGCCGAAGATGCCGTCGGTGCCTCGGACGAGTCCGAGATCACCCTCGAGGTGCGACAACCCTACATCTGCGCCGACATGGATCATGATTACGTTGGACCGAACGTCGCCGACCTGACATTCTTCGTCGACTACCTCTTCCGCGGCGGTGACAACCCGCCGGTCATGGATGCCGCCGATGTCAACACCTCCAATTCAGTCGATGTCGGCGACCTGACCTACCTCGTTGATTACCTCTTCCGGGGTGGACCGGCCCCGGTGTGTGACTAGATCTGGTTTTGCCACCACGCGGTGATCACAGCGCCGCCGGCTCTCTGCCGGCGGCGCGTATTTTTGGCACGTTCGCGGGATGCCTTTATAAACGCTTGGATCTCAAGCTTTTTCAATAAAAGGTAATATTCACCATAATTCGGCCACACCCATAAGGTGAAATACACCTTCTTGAATACCGGTGAGACTTTTTCTGATTTTGTTTTCTGTTGTATACCAATGACTTAATTGGTTCTTTGTGTCAAATTCTGACAGTTGGCACGCATGTTGTATGTCATCTTAGTGTCAATGTACTAGCGTTGTAACCTGACTTGACATCCGGCCCAACCGAGCAAGTCCGGTAAAGAAAAGAAGATCTGGCTCCTCCCAACCGTCAGGCTTCTTAAGCAGAGGGGATCCGGAACGGCGACCTGAAGACACCGGGCATAAGCGTGGGGAGTGAACTGTTCCGGACCTGTACAGTTCCCAGCAATGCAGAGGAGGATATGGGGGACTTCGCCGTGCGGAGCGGTTCGGTGAAGTCTTCGTCCGGCAGTCGCCTACTCGCTGCCGGACGCTGTTTGCTACCATACACCCATCAGAGGTCAGGGATCGGACGGCTCCTACTCCGATCCCTTTCCTTTTGATCGGTAATTTTCGCCTCGCGAATTCCAGCATTCATCGCCGCACCCGAATCTAAGTCATCATCCCAAACTGCTTCGTAAACTGCATCCTCCGCACCGGCTCACCCCCGCCACCCTGCAACTAGTCGGGAACCCAAACAAAGTCTCCCGAATATAATATTTCTAAAAGCCAGCTGTGGCTTCATTGCCTCAGTCCGTGTCTTGACAGAAGGCTCTACGCCGCATATATTTGGAGCCACTCAGGGAATACTTTTTTCAGTTTGCATACGTCCCCGCCTGCGCGCGGACGACGACTCTAAAATGAGGGAGACGCTATGACGGACCCATCAACACCCATGATTGAGGCCGACGGGATCTCCAAATACTACGGCTCGTTTGTGGCTGTTGAAGATATCACCTTCTCCATTCCCAAAGGCCAAATCGTCGCCTTCTTGGGCCCCAACGGCGCCGGGAAATCAACCACCATGAAAATCCTCACCGGATTTCTGGCCCCCAGCAAAGGCACCGCCCGCGTCGCCGGCTACGATATCGACAAAAACCGAATCGAGGTCGCCCGACACCTCGGCTACCTTCCCGAAAACGGCCCCCTGTACGACAACATGACTCCGCTGGAAATGCTCAAGTTCCTCGGCGAAGCCCGCGGCCTGAATGGCCGGCACCTGATCAACCGCATCGAAGCCGTCAACGAAACCTGCGCTCTGCAGCTCGTTATGGAAAAACCGATCGGCAAACTTTCCCGGGGCTACCGCCAGCGCGTCGGACTCGCCCAGGCCCTCCTGCACGAACCCGATGTCCTCATTATGGACGAACCCACCGCCGGCATGGACCCGAACCAGATCCGTGATTTCCGCACCAACATCCAGCGCCTGTCCAAAGATACCACCATCCTGCTCTCAACTCACATCCTCCAGGAGGTCGAGGCGATCGCCGAACGCGTCCTTCTGGTCCACAGCGGGAAAATGGTCTTCGACGGCACCCCGGCGGTACTGGCCCGCGGGGGCAGCATGGAAACCAGCTTCCACCGCCTCACCCGACCGGTCGGCGACTTCCCGGCCGAACAGGAAGGAGGGCAGCCCGATGCGTCTTAACTGGACCCTGATCAAAGTTATCGCCAAACGCAACCTGCTGTCCTACTTCGCCAGCCCGACCGGCTACGTCTTTATCACCCTGTTCATTTTCCTCAGCGCCGCCGCGGCCTTCTGGCAGGGACGGTTCTTTGCCAATAACCTGGCCAACCTCGACCAACTCATAGATTTCTTCCCGTATCTCCTGCTGTTCTTTGTACCCGCCCTCACCATGGGCGTCTGGGCCGACGAACGACAGCGCGGAACCGACGAGCTCCTGCTGACCCTCCCGGCCACCGACCTCGAAATCGTCGCCGGCAAATATCTCGCCGTCCTCGGAATCTACACCGCTTCGATCATCGTCTCCCTCTCACACGTGATCGTCCTGTTCTGGCTCGGCACACCGGACATCGGCCTCATGTTCGCCAACTACGTCGGCTTCTGGTTTACCGGCGCGGCCCTCCTGGCACTCGGGATGCTCGCCTCACTGCTGGTCACCAACGCCACCGTCGCCTTCATCCTCGGTGCCCTGCTCTGTTCCTTCTTCGTGTTTATCGATTCCGCCACCTGGGTTGTCAGCGAATCCTTCCAGCGCTTCCTCGCACCGCTCGGAATCGCCGCCCACCTCAACGACTTCGGCCGGGGCATGATCAGCTTTTCGTCGATCCTCTACTTCCTCTCAATCATCGGCGTCGTGCTCTACCTGAACGTCATCCTGATCGGCCGACGGCACTGGCCCGCCGAAGCCGGCGGCTACAAATTCTGGATGCACCACCTCGTCCGGGGTGTCGCTTTGGTCGTGGCCGTAATCTCCTTCAATTCGCTTTTTTCCTTCGCCTCGGTAAGACTCGATGTCACCGCCGAACAGCTCCACTCCCTCTCCGATGAAACCGAGAACCTCCTCGACGAGATCTCCTCTGATCGCCCGGTATTCATCCAGGCCTACATCTCCCCCGAGGTACCCCGGGCCGTGGTCGAAACCCGCGCTAACCTCCTGGGCAAACTCCAGGAACTCGACGCCGTCGGCGGCGACAAAGTAGAACTGCTCATTCACGACACCGAGCCGTTCACCGAGGAAGCCCGCGACGCCCGCGAAAAATTCGGCATCACCCCGCGCTCCATCATGACCACCGAAAGCGCCCGCACTACCACCAGCGACATCTTCATGGGCATCGCCTTCACCAGCGGCCCGCGCGAAGAAGTCATCCCGTTTATGGAACGCGGCCTGCCGGTCGAATACGAACTGGTCCGCTCGATCCGCGTCGCCGCCAATACCAACCGCAAACGCATCGGCGTCCTCACAACCGCGGCCAAAGTATTTGGCGGCTTCAATTTCCAATCTATGAATACAACCCCTCCCTGGCCCATCGTTGAAGAACTCAAAAAGCAATACGAAGTCGTCCAGGTCGACCCGGCTCAACCGATCCCGACCGACATCGACGGCCTCCTGGCCGTCCTCCCGTCGTCACTCCCGCAGAACCAGATGAACAACCTGCTGGACTACGTCCTCGACGGCAACCCAACCCTGTTGCTGGTCGACCCGCTCCCCGCGTTCAATGTTGGCCTCGCCCCGATGTTGCCGGCCGAGGCCGCCCAGTCCAACCCCTTCATGGCCCAGCAACAGCCTCAGCCCGAACCCAAAGGCGATATCCGCTCATTCATGAGCGCTATCGGCCTCAACTGGGACCCCGGCCAGGTCCTCTGGGACGCCTACAACCCGCACCCGGACTTCCAGGAACTCCCCCCCGAGGTCCTCTTTATCAGCCGCAACAACGAAACGACCAACGCCTTCAACGATATGTACCCCGCCACCGACGGCCTCCAGGAAGCCGTCCTCATCTACGCCGGTTACATGTTCAAGGCTCTCGAAACTCCCTTCGAATTCCAGGACCTCATGCGCTCCGGACGCCTCTCCGGGGCACTGCCGTTCCAGCAGCTGGTCCGTCGCGGCATGTTCGGCATGGGCTTCTCCATCAACCCGAACCCGCACCGCACGCCCACCGGCGAGACCTACGCCGTCGCCGCCCGCCTGCTCGGGTCCGGTGATGTTACCGTCAATGGCTCCAGCCGACCATCGAGCATCAACACCATCGTCATATCCGATATCGATTTCATCACCGACCAGTTCTTTGCCATCCGAAGCCAGGGTGTCGAAAACCTGAACTTCGACAACATCCCCCTCTTTCTCAACTGCATGGACATGCTCGTGAATGACTCCTCCTTCATCGCCCTGCGCAGCAAACGCGTCAGCCACCGCACGCTCGAACGCGTCGAAGAACAAACACAGGAATTCATCGAGCGCCGCATCGAACGGGAAAAAGAAGCCGAGCAGGAAGCCCAGCGTGCACTCTCCGAGGCCCAGCAGCGGCTTACGCAAAAAGTCAACGAGGTCCGCAACCGGGCCGACCTTGACCAGCGCACCAAACAAATCATGGCCCAGAATCTGCAGGAAGTCGAAAACCGACGGTTCGAGGTCCTCAAGACCAACATCGAGGCCGAAAAGCAAGCCACCATTGCCGCGGCCAAAGAGGACATGGAATCAGCCATACGAAAAATCCAGACCCGCATCAAAATTCTCGCTGTTCTCCTGCCACCGATACCGGTCCTGATTGTCGGTGTCGTTATCTTTGTCCGCCGACGAAAACGTGAACAGGAAGGCGCTGTTGCCGCCCGGAGATTGAGGAGCTAAGCCATGACTGAAACCAACAAGACTCTCGTGTTTGTAGGGGCGGCCGTGGTACTCGCCCTGCTGGCGATCCTGCTGTCTCCATCGCCGCCGCAGCCCGAAGAATTCTCCGATCAGGGAGAACCGTTTTTTCCCGAATTCACTGACCCCAACGCCGCCCGCACCCTCGAAGTGATCGAGTTCGATCCCGAAACCGGCGCCACCAGCGCCTTCAAAGTTACCTTCGAAAACGGCCGCTGGGTCATCCCGTCGCACCATAACTACCCCGCCGATGCCGCCGAACAACTGGCCCAGACCGCCGCCGGCGTGATCGACATCGCCCGCGATGACTTCCGCTCCGACAACGTCGCCGACTACGAAACCCTCGGCGTCGTCGACCCGCTGACCGAAACTGCCGGTCTCACCGGCCGCGGCAAGCGCGTTACCATCAAAGGAAGCGGGGGAGAAGTCCTCGCCGACCTCATCTTCGGCAACGAGGTCGAAAACCGACCACAGTTCCGCTACGTCCGGCACCCCGAGGAAAAACGGGTCTATGCCGCCAACGTCGAAATCGACATCTCCACCCGCTTCGCCGACTGGATTAACCAGGACCTCCTCGAAGTTGCCCAATCCGACATCAGCGGCATCGAGATCAACGACTACTCCATCAACGAACGTACCCGGTCGGTCAACCGCCGCGACCGCGTCGTCCTCGAACTGAAGTCCGGAACCTGGACCATCCCCGGCCTGTCATCCTCACAAACCGTTGATTCAGCCACCGTCGACTCCATGCTCACCACCATAGACGCCCTGCACATCGTCGGCGTACGACCCAAACCGGAAGGCCTCTCCGCTTCACTGAAAGCCGAAACCGAAACCGGCCAGCTCTCCAACGCCGATATGCACTCCCTCCAGAGCAAAGGGTTCTATCTCAGCCGCGACGGCGCCCTGATGTCCAACGAAGGCGAACTGCTGGTGAAGACCAAAGACGCACTCGAATACACCCTCCGCTTCGGCGAGGTCGTCTACGGCTCCGGCCTGTCCGCCACCGCCGGAACCGATACCACCGGGACCGACCGATCCGGAGCCCAAAACCAGTACCTGTTCGTAACCGTGCGCTTTGTCCCCGAAGCCATGCCCGAGCCGCCCAGACCGGCCGATACCTCGTTTGTCACTAAACCCGACAGCCTGCGCACCGAAGCCGAAAAACAGGCCGCCGAACAGCTCAGCATCTGGAAAGACTGGCAGCGCGATGTCGAGCAGGTGCAGCAGAAAGCCCAGCAACTCAATGACCGCTTCGCCGACTGGTACTACGTCATCGACCACGACAGTTTCCGGAAACTCCACAAGCGCCGCGGCGAACTGGTCGTCGCCTCCTCGTAATAGCGGAGGGAATCACGAACATTGGAGAACACTGACTATTACACGCGAAAAAACCGCCGCGAACCACGGCGGTTTTCCATTTACAACATTTTTACGCCAAGTCACACTGAGCCCAGTCAAAGGGTGACTGCTCTACCGAGCGACTCACCCCCCTACATAAACTTCTTCACGATCTTCAGCACCCCCTGATCCCAGCCGACCCGATGCGTCACACCCGGCTTGACCGACTGAAGCTCATCCTTGTGCTCCAAATACCACTTGTGCGATGAAATCAGCGCATCCTCATTAGAGAAATTCGCCTTCCAGCCCAACTTATCCTCTATCTTCTTGGTCGATACGTACGAATCCTTGTCCGCCGTTCCGTAAATCCACCTGTACAGCGGCGAGATCTTCAAAAACTCAAAGACCGCCAGCGTCCCCTTCACCAGCTTGGCCGGCGTCGGCTGCACCCGCGCCCCCGACCCCGCAAACTCACACAACGCCCCCACATCCAGCTTCACCTTTTCAAAATGCTGCGCGCCGACATTGAACACGTCATTCGCCAGCTTCGGATCAACCGTCCCGGCTAAATAAATCGCCTCGACCAAATCCGTCACCTCGAGCAACTGGTACAAATTCTCACCCTTGCCGATAATAGGAATACGCTTACCGGAATCAACCCAGTCGTACAAAATCTGGAATACCCCCAGCCGCGCCGTACCGATAAACGTCTTCGGACGAATCACCGTCACACACATCCCCTCGTCACGAAACTCGGCACAAATCTTCTCACCCTCGATCTTGGTCTCACCATACGGCCCCACCCCGATCATCGGGTCCTCCTCGGTCAGCGGGTGCTTTTCCGGCACACCGTACACTGCCGTCGAACTGACAAAAATAAACCGCTCGACATTGCACTTGCGCGCCTGCTCCAGAGTATTGCGAAGCCCCGAAATGTTGGTCGAATATATCTCCTGGCAGCTCCACAGCGGAAGCGCCGCCGCACAGTGTATTATGACATCTATCTTGTTATCGTGAATCAGCCGATACATCCCGTCCGCATCCCGTACATCCTGAGTCACCAGAAGCGCCCCCTCCGGATATTCCCCCTCAAAAAACGGCGCGATATCGTTCAGCGCCATAAACGCCACCCCCCGATGCTGAAGATTCTGCGCCAGGTGATAACCGAGATAGCCGGCCCCGCCGGTTATGAGTACTCGTTTGCCTTCCATATTATCCTTACTCGATCTGTGTGTCCCTCATATACAAACACCCCGCTACTGGCGGGGTGAATGGAATATAAGCCATTTGCCCGGTTTGGCAAGACCGAAAAGCAGGGATTGAAAGCGGGATTGCCTCCCAGTCTTCACTGGTTCAGTTGATGGTGTGGTACTGAAAAGCCATCAATGAACGGGCCTCACCTCCTTTCAGTCGTTGTGTGGATTTTGCTTCGATACTTCATCGCAGCAGCAGCATCTTTCTGGTCTGTGTGGTACCGTCGACCTCGAGTCGATAAAAATAGACACCGCTGGCCACGGGCTCATTATTGACATCTTCCCCGGCCCAGACAGCCGTGTGGTTTCCGGCCGGCTGCTCGGAGTTGACCAAAGTCGTCACCAGTTGCCCGAGGACGTTGTAAATGTTCAGGCGTACTGATGAACGGGTCGGTAAGTCATATTTTATCACCGTTTCCGGGTTAAACGGATTCGGAAAGTTCTGACTGAGGACGGGTGTTTCAGGAAGTTGCGTCTGCGGGTCCTCTACGACAGCCGTAGCTGTGGGCAACTGGAGAATTTGAAAGGCCCAGTTATCTGCCAGGAAAAGATAGTCGTTGGACAGCGTGATCCCATGGGGATAACCCGGTGAATCATAATTGCCCACTTCAGGCAGCGACGGCGGATTGGAAATATCCACAATATGAACTCCACTCCAGCCGTCACCCACATACGCATAGCTCTCATTGATATCGGCATCAAAGGTACTGGGCGCCAGCCCATATCCCCATAAGAAGTTTGGTTCTTCCGGTGCGCCGTGTAACGAAAACATTTCAAATCCCCATGGGGTGAGCGGATACAAGTTGTCCCCAACAATCTTCATTCCAGTATAGATTGAGCAGGGGTTTCCGCCTTCGCCCAGTGAATCGCACGGCGGGCCAAATTTACCGACAATCCGCGGATCGGTCAGGTCGTGAACATCGACAATCAACCCTTCCAGCAGATCCTGCGTCAGGTATACATAACCATCACGATACGCTGGCGTTCTTGGTGAGACCGGAGTAGGCTCAGTCGCCAAGACTATCGGATTTGCAGGATCCCCAATATCGATTATAGCCAAGTCAACCGGACCACCAACTCCGGCAAAGAGAGTCGTTTGATGAGCAGTGAGGCCGCGCACAGAGCTCGGGCTGAACCGTATCACGGATACTGTCGTGGGTCTCGCGGGTTCAATCAACGACAACACTTGAATGCCAGCTGTGTCAGCTGCCACATAGAGGTATCCGTTGTGCGTTATCAGGTCCCGTGGTAATCCACCAGTCTCCAGCGAATCAACCACCACCGGATTGGTTCTATCAGTGATATCAACCGTGTAGATATCCGGGCCGACCCACGACGGCGTCATCACATAGGCATAACCGCCCGATACAGCCACATCGACAACCTCACCCGGTAGATCGTAGTATCCCGCAAGGGTCGGGCTTTGATGATCGGCAATATTGACAATCAGCACGTCGCGCTCATCCGCACCGGTATACGGCAGCGGTCCAATGATAGCTGGCGTCTCAGAGTTCGGTTGCGGACCCAGATCGGCAATGACCAGCATTGTATCGTGAATCGCAACCGGACCGGCAAACGCCGGAAGCGGGAAATGACCGACACTGTCGATATTGGCCGGATTACTGATATCCAGCACTTTCAGGCCCCGCGAACCATTGGATAGAAATACCACGGAGTCGTTCGCAACATTCCAGCCTGCCTGCCCCTCAACAACCCACTGGTCCACCAGGACGATGTTGTTCGGATCGGCCACATTGTATATGGAAAAGGCCGATTCCATAGACGGGAGGAACGGCGAGAGGTCACCCACATAAAGCAGCGTATCGTCCCGGGCCAGACGGATCTCCAACGGGAAAAAACCGGTGCTGTAGGCCGCAAGCGAATCCGGTGCGGTCGGGTCGCTCACATCGAACGTAAAGATGTACCCCCCTCCCGTGACAAATGCCTTATCACCGGTGACTCGCACCGACAGATAATCAACGTCAGCCGAGTGATTCCCCAGCTCCGTCATTACCGATGGGTCACTTGCATTGACAATCTGCAGCCCCTGGGCGATGCGGAAATCACCGTAGGCGACATAAAGAAGTGTATCGACGACATCGATACCGCGCGGAATCGCCCGAGTATCGAATGTCCCGGCTATGTATGCCGCTGCCGGATCAGTGATATCGATCACGTGAACCCTGCCGGTCCACCAGGCCAGATACAATAGATTGTCCCGAATCTCCATATCCAGGCTGAAACCTTCCGGGATATAGAGCTTCGATACGAACGTCGGAGCCGTTGGGTCGGCGATATTCAGCACCATCAGGCCGGTGCGCATGCCCAGGTAGGCCAGGGTGTCCTCATAGACCACATCCATGACTCCGCTCCACAGGGTGCTGCCTAAAAAAGTGGGATCATACACGCCCGTGGACTGAGATTGGGCAGTGCGCTTTGAACCAACTGTCCTTGGTCCGAAATACGGATGGTCATCGCCGGTGTACTCGTGCCACAGCACGCGGCCAGCCGGAGCCGCCTGTTGAATTGAACCGGGTTGGTCGATCTTCGCAACAGGGTGTGCCACCGGCTCCTCGGCTGCACTCACGCTGGCGAAGCTCAACAACGCTGCCGCAAGTAGAATCGTTATTGCAGGTCTCATACTGTCCTCCCCTCGTTAGGTTCTGGTTTCTGCCCGTGGTCTTAGCACATCGGTACCGATGCGGCACCAGATGCATATAAGACCGTCCCGGGTCGGCGGAAGCCGGTACGACCAGCGGCGGGGATTGGTGTGCAAAAAGTCCCTCTGTGTAGGGACGTTTTAGCCACCGTTTCCGTAAAATAATTTCTATCCAAAAAAAACGGCGGGCACATTCGCCCGCCGTTCTAATTTACCATTGTCGTTGCTGTTCTCCCTACGCCCCCCCGACCAACCGCTCCATCAACTCCAGCGGCGGATCAAACAACCGCGCCCGCCCCGGAAAATCAACCGAGGGCGCCACCTTCTTGCCACCCGCCCACAACCCGAGCCGACGCCCGGCTTCACGATCCTCATCGATATTCACCGTCTCAAATTCAAAATTGCGCTGCGTCAGCCAGTATTTCAAACGCTCACACGCCTCACACTTGCCGACATGATAAATGACCGGCCTCGGCAATGACTCCGCTGCCACCACCACATCACCCATAAACCGCGCAAACATCTCACGGCTCGGATTAAATACTGTCGCCAGAATCTTCTCATCCCCGATCCGCAGCACAGGGTAGAGGCTCTCGTCCCCCCCCGTAAACGCCTCGGCCTCACGGCGGGCGGTCGTATCGGTCTCAACATCCACCGTTTCAACGTGGGCATATTTCTCCAACGGCAACTTGCCGTTGAGATCGCCCCGGTGATACAAGACCACTCGTTCACCCGACATGATAGGCTCCTTTCGTTGGGATTCAATAGGTCTATTTAATCAACGATCCCACGCCGCAAAAGGTTTCCCAACCCAACCCCCAAAAAAACAAGCGGAGCCCCAAAGAGCTCCGCTCCAAATAACCTAACCATCTACGATTCAACTAATTCTGCTGATACGGCGAAAACCCGCGCGTAAACCCCGGACCATACATAATCGCATTGATGAACATGGCCCGCGTCCCGTACGTGTACGCCCGGAAATTCGGATCATTCATAAACATGATCACCTGGCCCTTCCCTTTGCTCTCACGCGTCACAAACGCCGAACCCGACCACAACTGCCGCGCCTCCGGCCACAGCAAACCCGATAACCGAAGCTCGTTCGGATCGGCCGACAACCGCGCCACTGTACTCACCGGGGCCTTCGCATACAGTATGTCATCCGTCCAGACCAGCACCGGCAGACGGTCACCCAGCCCGAAGTTCAGCCAATGCTCCGTATCCAAATCCGCCCGCATGATTACACCACGCGGATGAAACCGCCGCAGCCACTTGTCTTTTTCTTTGCTGATCTTGTGACCGCCGCCCTTTTCCTCGACCTCTTCATCGGCCGGCACCTTGTCCGGATGCCAGATCGCCATCGTATCGACCTCAGGCGACTCCGCCGCGATTTCACGGTCAATCGCCTCCTTGTACTCATCCAGCTTGTCCAAAACGTCTTTACGCAACCGAGCCTGAGACAGCCCATTACCGGAATCAGCCGCCCACACCGCCGAACTGCCGATCAAAATCAGCGTCCCGCCGTCGCTCACCCAATCCTCAAGCCGCTTCTCACCCGCCTCGCCTAAGGTGCGCCCAATATTCCCCCACCAGGATCCCGGCAGAATCAGCGTATTATACGGCGACAGATCCTGCCGCCCGATATCTTCTGTCTCGATCAGCGAATGCGGCAACTCCAGTTGCTTATCAATCACAAACCACAACGACCCGCTCGAGGAACTGCTCACCGGACTACCCGCCGCCAGCGCCACGTTGGGCCGCTGGAGCAGCCGGAACGTCGGCGCCCCAAGATGCGAACCCTCCATCGAAAAACCGGTATTTACACCATGCACCTCGGCGCCGGTCTCCTCGGCCAGCCGCTGCAAAATTGATTCGAGAGTCTTCGGGTTGCCCCGCGTTCGAAGTACCAGCGCCCCCGGACGGAACGTCTTGCCCTCGATCGTAAACTCTTTTTCCGAGGCATATATCGTCAGTTCCTCGGCAAACAGCCGATTGAGCATCTTCCACGTATTCTCGCCGACCATATCGACAATAAACGCATACCGCGCATCCGGTTTATGCACCATACCCGTCGGCCACTCTACGTCGGTGACCGGCTCGGTCATCGCATTCACCGGCGAATTCGTGTAATATGCATCGAGATCGTACAACAACGGCACCGACCACGACGACGTCTCATACATTCGCGTGTCGCCGTGCTTTTCCAACTCGCGCCGTTCCTCCTCGAGGAACTCTTTCTTCAAATGCAGATCAAATTCGAGGATCCCCTTCGCCAGCGCCCCGTGCGGCTGATCGGTACTGATTATATAGGTACCCGACGGCATTTCTTTCGAGCCCATCTTTTCATGATACGGATTAGTGACCGATGACGCTGTAAACGTCTCCGTTGCTACCTCAACCTCGATCCCCTGGTCGATTAGCGACGAAATAAACCGGTTCATCTTGACTTGGTCTTCATCCGGACCAAACAAAAACGTCAAGCCGCTCCGACGACCTCGTTCAACGATGTCCGCCCGGGCATTATGATAATCCCTCAGCATCTCAACCCGGTTCTCCATCGCCGTGGTCAGATTGGCCAGCGACGATGTAAACTGGTGATTGATCGCCTCGTGATACGTCAGCAGGTACTCGTCACGCTGCTTGACAAACTCGCCGTCAACACCCGCCTGCTCGTACAAAATCCCGACCGTGCCGAAGAACGTCGGCCACGCCGAAGCATACCCGATATACCACTGCTCGTTCCACTCGCCGGTATAATACGGCCAGCCGCGCTCATCAAACGCCGCCGCCTGGTCCTCCGCAAACGTCCCATACCACTTCATCACGTTGTCCGGCGTGTTGTAGTTGATCGGCTGGCGCGGGGGAGAGAATAAAAACGTCGCGTTCGAACCCATCTCATGACCATCAACTACCAGCACCGGATGATACTTCACTATCGACCGCACCCGGCCAACCGTCTCCGGCTGCGTCAGCAATATCCAGTCGCGATTCAAATCAAACCAGTAATGATTCGACCGCCCCCCCGGCCACGCGCCGGAATGCTGAAGCGAGCGGTAATCATAATTCGGCGTATGACTCCGAAACATCTCCAGCATCGAAAGATACCGCTCACGGCCATCCGGATTCTCACACGGGTCCACCAGGATTATCAGATTCTCCAGCAGCGCCATCGTCGCCTCATCCTGCGCCGCCGCCAGGTGGTACACCAGCCGCGTCGCTGCATCCGTACCGGAAATCTCGTCGCCATGAATACTGTACGCCAACCAGCAGAACGCCGGGAGATCCTCGGTCAATTCATCCAACTCCGAAGCCGAACCCACCTGCGCCGGATCCGCCACCCTGTCCATCGTCGCAATATACTCATCCAGCTTTGCCAGATTCTCCGGCGTCGAAATAATCAAATGATAGAGCTCACGCCCCTCGTGGGTCTCACCATGCGCCTCGAACATGATCCTGTCCGACTGCTCGGCCAGCGCCCGAAGATAAGCGTCGATTTCCCCAAAACGCGCCGGCCACTTGCCGATCGGCTGTGATAAATACTGCTCCGGGGCCGCCACCGCCGGATTATACGAGTCCGTGTCGTAGAACGGAACCGTGTCCCGCGGCACCTTGGCATCGTACGATGGATGATATCCGGCCTGCGCCGCCGGCATCATGATCAGGACCGACAACAGCGTAAACAGGAGAGTGCGTTGCAGCGTGGTTCTCATGGCAAAAGTCCTCCAACGAAGATTTACAGACTAATCCCACAAGAAACGACACCGTCAATAAGCTGTAAAGGGAAAAGAGACCGCCCCATTGGGCTTAAAGAAAAGACAATCCCCCCGACTACCCCTCGTTCGGCTGCGCTTTTACCTCGTCCGAGGAACCCTCAGAGTCGGCGTCCGATGATTCCTCCGCATCATCACCTTTCCCGGATTCGGCCAGAGGCGGCTCATCATCCGGATGAAGCCGCACCTCAAACAACTTCAGCAGCGTGACAAACACCGCCGCAATCAACGGCCCGACGACAACCCCCAGCAAACCGAACATCGCCACTCCGCCCATTATCGTGAAGAACAACATCAACGGATGCATCTCCGTCCGTCCCGCAATAAGATACGGACGAATCAGATTGTCGATCTGCGAAATAACCAGCGTCCCTATCGCAATAACCAAAAATCCCTTCCAGTACGAACCGCCAATAATCAGGATTATCCCCGCCGGGATATACACTACGAAAGCCCCGATCATCGGAATAATGGACAGGAACGCCATCACCGCCCCCCAGAAAACCGCCGACGAAATCCCCAACAAAGCAAACAATACCCCACCGAGAACCCCCTGCACCAGCGCAACCGCAACCCCGCCGTACATCGTGGCGTAAATCACGTCGCGAAGCCGCGTCAGGACCCGATCAACCTGATCCTGCGGAAGCGGCATCAGCCGCTTGACCTTGTTCACAACCCGGTCGCCGTCGCGGAAGAAATAGAACATCGTAAACAGCATCAACACAAAATAGAATACCGTCTTCGTGCCGTTGGCGATGAGCCAGGAGGTCTGGTTAAACAAAACCCCCGTGACCCGCTCCAGCGCATCCTTGACCAACTGATCTAAATTGACCTGCGACATATCGTAATACTGCGAGAGCATGTCCCGAATCGAATTCATCCACGGCAAATCAAACTTCAGGAAATTATCGAATTCCCCCGCCCGGTACATCGCATTGACCTCGGCCACCGCTGACGCCGCCTCATTCACCAACGCCGCAAAAATGTACGCAATCGGCCCGATTATTATCACCAGGATGAAAACGCACATTATAACAGCAGTAGTATTCGGCGAATGAAGTTTGCGGAGGATTTTGTCGTACAGCGGCCGGAATAAAATAGCAAAAACCGCCGCCCACGTGATCGGAACAAAAAACGGAATGATGATACGATAGAACAGGTACAAAAATACCGCCGCCAAAAAGAAGAACAGTGTGACTAAGAAGTATTCCCGTTTCATATCATATCTATCGGTAACACGCGCTGAGCTTCTACGCCACCTTACAAAAATCCAAATCCCCACACAACTGAAAAGAAAACGGCCACCCGCCTGTGCCCTACACCGTCGTCGTTCAATTTTCGCACAGTCTCCCCGAGAATCACCCTGCTTCAGCCTCCATTCTCCCTTGAAAGTCCTTGAAAATCAATAAGTTTGACCACTTTCGGGGTCCCGGCTACGATGCTCTGATCTCCCGCCCCCGACTCCTCCAGCAGCACTTTGCCCACCCCAACAATCATATCGACCCACCCGCTCTTTATTGTCGACGTCCCAAAAAAGTTAAGCGGTTGCGGTCAAGGATTTTAAGAATCGGACGATTATAACACTAACAATTTAACGACCGTGAATGTCGGGCTTGAGTCAGACATTCACATTCTTTAACGCACTAAACAAGGAGTCAGGTATGGCCCCGCGTAAAACTCGCACTGCTCGTCGCGCTACCCCGCGTCGCAGCGTCTCCCAGCGCAAAGTCGCTCGTCCGTGGTCGCGCGAAGAAGTCGCCTTCCTGCGGAAGTACTACCGCAAGTTCGAAACGTCCTGGATCGCTCGCCAGCTCGGCCGGACCGTCTACTCGGTTCGCTACAAAGCCAGCGACCTGAACGTCAAGAAGGCGAACCCGAGTGTGTGGAAAGGTAACCGTGGCACCAAGAATGCGTTCTCGCCCAAGAGCACTACGCGCCGCAGCACCTCCCGCACGACCAAGAGCCGCCGCACCAATCGCAAGCGCACGTACAAGGCGACCACCCGTCGTCGTACGTCCCGTACCGCGAAACCGCGCCGTCGTTCCCGTCGCTAAGACGAACCCGGCGTTTTTTTTCGACTACGAAGCACTTTATATAATGGCCCGTTTCCCTCGTGAAAACGGGCCATTTTCTTTGCCGCTGCCCCCGCCTGACACGTCCCGACAGCAACACCAACATAGATATCTACAATCCACGAAACAATTCCTTGTGCCCGATTGTATCATACTGCATATTATGGTCTATAATTGTGGCCCGAGGCCCTGCTTGCCTGACGACACTATCCGCACAACGACCGTAACCCGCGGATTCGGCCGATCAGACATCACGACTAGACTCAGCAGCCCACCCGTAGGGAACAACCTGCTGAAATCAAACACAATGCAGGGCCCGCAATGGACCGATAGAAAAGGAGTCTTCTTTCATGTCAGTGACCGGAGCATATGGAATGCGAATCGGCGGCATCGCCGCCTACGCACCGCGCTACAGAGTCTCTAACAGCCGTATCGCCGCCCGACTACGCATGGAACGCATGAGAATCAACCGCCAGCGCCGAAACAACGGCGGCTCCGAAATGGACAAACGCGAGGAAAAACTGTTCAAAACATCCGACCGATGGATCCAGCGCTTCATCGGCTTTAAAGAACGCCGCTTCGCCGCCGAAGGCGAAGGCACCATCGACCTCGCCGCTCGCGCCGCCCTCCTGCTGCTAAGCGAAACCGACCTCGCCGCCCACGATGTCGACGGCATCATCTTCGGCACCGTCACCCCATCATACCTTAACTCGCCCCCCGATGCCGCCCTGCTGCAGGACCGACTTGGAATTCTACCCTTCGATGGCGACAAACCGCGCGAATTCTACTGCATTGATGTTTCCCTCGCCTGCAGCACCTGGGTCACCGCCGTGCGCCACGCCTACCTGCTCATCTCGTCCGGTATGGCCAAAAACATCATCGTCATCGGCGCCGACAAAATGTCAAGCACCATCAACTGGCAGGACCGAGCCTTCGCCACCGTTCTCGGCGACGCCGGCACCGCCACCTGGGTCACCGCCGTCCCCAAAGAAGAAGACTGGTTCGATAACAGCCACTTCTGGCACTGGGCCTCAGGCAAAGACGGCGATATTATCGTAACCCCCAAGGGCGGCTCGAAAGACCCGGTCGGATCCTACGATGACGTCCTCAACTATCGCGATAAACTCACCATGGACGGCGCTATGGTCAAAGAACTCATCGTGCCCTTGGTGGGCGGACCGGGTATCGATGCCGCCCTCGAAAAAGCCGGCTGGAACATGGCCGACATCGACCTCGCCTCCCTGCACGAGGCCAACCTCGTACTCAACCGGGGCATCATCGACAGCTGGCAGGAACGCGGCTTCAAAGGCGAGGTCCTCGATGCCGGCGGCATGTTCGGCAACACCACCTCCGCCACCATCCCCCTGGCCTTCGCTCTCCACGCCGACAAACTGCAGGTCGGCAAAAAATTCGTCTGGGCGGCCTTCGGCGGCGGACTTACAGTCAGCACCGCCCTCGGCGAAATAAAACACCCGTTCCCAGCCGTATCAATTACCTGACCGGCCACGTACCGAATCCCTTCGCAACGCCGGCGCCTCTATGCACCGGCGTTTTGCATTCAGTCGCCAACTCAATTTCCACGTTCCCCCAATCTCCGATTGACAAACGGCCGGAACCTCCCTATACTAAAACCTACGCAGTAGTGGTCTCGGAAACTCCAAAATAGAAATCATTCCCCTAACCGCAGCGGTATCGTCCCATGTGGAGATCCGGCGACGCCGGCGGTTGCAGATCTTGCCCAACCAGAATTCCATCGACGCGCTTTTCGAACACCTTCCAGCGCGTTGTAAGGGGGGGAGTCCGCCCTTCGATGCGTGGGCGGACTAACCAAAAGCGCGGCCCGCAGGGGCCGCGCTGTATTTTAGGATAACAGTCCGAAGAACCGTCAGTCAGACTTCGTGTGCAGCGGACGCATCTCCCGTACCGATGTCCACACCTCATGATCCTGGTGCGCCATCTCCACCAGCGCCTCCGCCACCTGCACCGGCGACATCCTCGGCTTACTGCCCGACGGATTCTTATCTTCTGTGACCCGCCCCAGGAAATTCGTGTTAATCGACCCCGGCATCAGGACCGAGACTTTGATATTGTCATTGCGAAGCTCCGTCCCTACCCCCTCCGACAAAATATTCACCGCCGCCTTGCTCGCCCCGTAAGGCCCCAGTGTCGCCCGCCCCGCCTTGGAAGCCATCGACGATACATTGATAATATGCCCGCCGCCCCGCTTTTTCATGTGCGGCACCAGTTCCAGAAACGAATAATAGATCGCTTTCACGTTGACGTTGAACATGAAATCCCACTCGTCCTCGGTCACCTCCGTAATCGGCTTGCGCACCCCCAGCCCGGCGTTGTTGATGAACACATCGATTTGACCAAACCTGTCGATCGCCGCTTGGACCAGAGTCTTCATCCCATCGCGCGTCCCGATATCAGCCGGCACAACCAGGCGGTCACTCTCGTCAGTTTCCAGTGATTCCGCTATCTCGTGAAGCAGCTCCTCGTTACGCGCATTCAGCACCACCTTCGCGTCTTCTTTCGCGAACAGCTTTGCCGCCGCTGCCCCGACTCCCCGCGATGCTCCGGTTATGACCACGACTCTATTTTTCAATGACTGCATATAGACTGATTCCCTCGCTGTTTACTGATATCTCACACAAACTCACTTCTACTTTCGGCATCAGTAACAACAGACACAGTCGTATGTTCAAACAGGAAACGGCCCGCCGAATGTGCAGCCCTCAAACGTGGTAGATCTACGCCCCCGACTCCCCCTCGTTGCCCCCCTACTCCTCTACCAAATCCGTCTCATCCCCCCACCGGAACGAACTTCCCCTGCTCCGCTCAATAAACCACCACACCATCCCCGTAATCGCCGCTATCCCCAACAACAAACTGACTACGTGGTACCAGCGTACATAACGCGTCACAAACCGCACAAAACTCATCTATCCTCAACTCCTGCTCTTGTTGTTTTCACCGGCACCGGACCGTGAAAGGGCTTCCTTCACATGCACGATTCACTGCCATTCGGTTACCGCAATATGACCGGTCCCGGTCCGCTCCCACAGTATAAAACCTGCAAAAAAAAACGCAAACCCGTTGCGCGATTTCTCCCCAAAACACGTCACTTGAGAAAGCACCTCTCTCGTGTCCGACGTTCAGCGCACGTGCGCACCAAAAAAATGCCACCCGTGCTCCCCTCAAGCACGGGTGGCGATCCGCCAAAGAGAAAAGATAAGCGTAACAAAACTGCAACGCTCAGGGAGTTAAGATGACACCTCAATAAATAGCAACCCCTGTGCCAATCCTGGACACCTCTCCCCTAACACGCGTGTAAACCACTGTCAATAAATACTTTATCTGTGTGACCCGGCCGCCGTCCAGCATGCCGCGACCTCATAATTCGTATTTCCGTACGACCCGAATCCCGTAAAAAAACGGTAAGCGCCTGTGAATCAGGCGCTTACCGCAACCAAGGAGTAAATAAGACTATTCGTAAACCGCTACGACTCAACCACGGGCACTCCAATCCCGCCGTCAGTTGCACCCCGCCCCGCCAACCTGCTCACACCACCCGCGATTCTCGCACGCACGCTTCGCACACAAGACCGACGGACACTGATCACACGGCAGCGAAGAGGCTAGGCATCAATTGCTCTCTCAGTTTACGGCACCTCCTTGCGAGGAAATACCGTACCGCTTGAGCTTCGTGCGAACCGTGGCCTCGTGGATCCCCAAAATTCGCGCCGCCTCGGACTTATTTCCGTCCGCGGCCAGCAACGCCTCCTTGAGAATCTGGCACTCGAATTCCTCAACCTGCTCAAACAGGGAGGACCGTTTCGATGCCACCTGACCCTCGTCGAATATCGTTCGCGTCAGCTCGGTCAAATCACCCTCGGCCGCCAATTCAGACATGACCTCAAGGCGCTTAACCATGTTCTTCAACTCGCGGACATTACCGCTCCAGTCGTTCTCCATAAACCGCTGCACAATCTCCGGATCCAGCTTCTCTGGAACCGCAAGACCATATTCGGACAGGAACCGCTTCAACAGCAGCGGAATATCCTCCTTGCGCTCTCTCAGCGCCGGAATATGGAAACTGATCCCGCTGATCCGGTAATACAGGTCCTTGCGGAACTCACCCCGCTCGACCATCGCTTCCAGATCTCGGTTCGTGGCAATCACCAGGCGCACATCCAGCGGAACCTCCTTTGTCGAGCCCACCGGAATGACCTTCCGACTTTCAAGCACACCCAGCAGCTTCACCTGGAGCGTCAACGGCATATCACCGATCTCATCAAGATACAACACCCCGCCATTGGCCGCCGCCATAAGGCCGCACTTGTCGCTGTCGGCCCCGGTAAACGCCCCCCGAACATGACCGAACAACTCCGACTCAAGCAGCGTCTCGGGAATCGAGGCCGTGTTCACCACGACAAACGGCTTACCCGGACGGCACAGCGCATGAAAATGCCGCGCCATCCGATCCTTGCCGACCCCCGTCTCACCGGTCAGCAAAATCGGCAAGTCGGTATCGGACTCGGCCACATAGGCCAACTGCTTCTTGAATGCCTTGATCTCAGCGTTATTGGTGATATACTCGGCATCCGCCACAGCCGTGCCCGAACAAACCGGCCGCGACCTGCTCCCGGCCGGAAGATCAATCAGGGCCAGCAGCCGGTCCACATGTTGCAAGCGGATTTCTATACCGTTCGCACGGTAGAACTCCTCCGCCCGGAACAAATACGTCATCCGCTTGCGAACCTCAATCGTCTCCGCCTGCCCGGCCGCTATCAGCGCCTCGGCCTTCTCAAACCGCACCCCGGACTGCTCCAGCAAATCCAGCGCCCGAATAAATTCCCGGCGCGCCTCCTCCGGCTTGTCCGACCGGTCGGCGACAATCGCTTTGATCTTCACCAGCGCCCCGGTCTCGACCACGTCCTCATGACGATCAAAAATCGCCATCGCCCGCGCCGCATACCGGCTCGCCGAAGTCAGGCTGTTGGTCCGCACACTAAGCTCGGCCAGATGACGAAGCACCCGTCCGACCAGCGTCGTATCAGGAGCAATCCCTTCAGCCTGCACCAGCGCCTGTTCCAGCACCTGGCGCGAATCATCCAGCCGACCCGCACGATAATGCAGCTCACCCACATACGTGCGAAGCATCACTTCATCGCGCGGACTGTTGTGCCGCTTAAGACCCTCGGCCGCAAAACCAAGTGCCGCCTCGGCCGCATCATAGTCACCCTCCTGGGTATGCACATACCCCAGCGACATGTACGCCCGGGCCAGCTCCAGATCTTGACCAAGTTCTTCCGAAATCTCAATGTTTATCCGCAGATGGCGCTTCGCCTCGGCGAAATCACCCAAAAACGTCTGCAGACGTCCGATATTTCCCATCATGAACGCCAACTTCGGCCGGTCGTTCAGACGCTTCGCAATCACCATCGCATCCATCAGGATACTCAGCGAATTGCGGTACTCGTTGCGGCGGAAAAATAATCCCGCTAACAGGTTCAAGGCCCGGCTCTGGCCCTCGGGGCAGTCTTTCCGTCGGAATATAGACTCCGCATCTCGGAAAGCCTTCTCCGCTTCCTTTAACTCACCCATGTCCCGAAGCGTCTCGGCAATGACCATAAACGTCTCAGCCAACTCCACACTGTCGCCGCGATCCGATATGATCGCCTGCGCCTTGCGAGCCAGCTTTAATGCCGACGGATACTGAGCGAGTGAAGCGTACGCCCGGGCGGCCAGCCGCAGGACTACACCTGCCGCCGGATCTCCGGTTGCTTCAAGTTCCCTACGATTATCATCGTAGTACCTGACAGCACCCGTAAAATCCCGCGATGCGACTAACGACTCAATATAATGAGCCATCGCCGCGAGCATTCCACTGGCATTGTCGTTAATCTTCTTCATCACTCGGTACCTTTAGTTCGAGGAACGGTTGCGGTCACTGGTGGTCGTACCATCGTTGCTGTCATCAACAACTCGGTCAGTAATGATGTAGTTACTGCCAAGACCATCAAAGATCCACGGAGCAAAAAGCTTGAACATAAAGGCATCGAGCGTCACACTGCCGGTTATACTCACCTGGTCGTCCGGACTGGAAATCAGCACCGGTTGAGGACCATTATTCTGTTCGCCACCCCAGGGATGGTCTTCTCCGCTATCACGATCAATTGGTTCATACCCGTACGGGTACAGGCGCGCGTCGGCACTCGGCATCAACACAGCCGAAAACAGCAACGCTGCCGCAATTGCGCAGATTACGCGTTTCATGGTAACAACTCCTTGGTTTATAGTTGTCAGGATATTACTCCTGAAAAGTCAGCAAGCAACAAGCGGTTGGGGGGAATGGGGATTGCAGGGCAATAACTTACCTCCTTTAGTTTCCCTGCCTGTACTTACAATAACACACACCTAACTTCCTGTCAATCTGTTTCTTATACGTACCGAACACTCCCCTTTTAGCGCAAATTATGCGATAAAACCGCTAACCCCTGCGCCCCGCCACTTCGGTCATGGCCTATCCGTTCTACGTCATTGCGAGAAGGCCTGCCGTTAGTGGGGCCACAAAGCAATCTCTAAACGTAGTTCACACACTCACGATGCGTGGCGACCTCGTACTTCAAAGTCAATTGCCCCTCTTGTCTTATTCCACAGCCCACCCGAAATACACCTCCTGCCGAACGATCTTACCACCCTCAAACGTACTCACTTCAGTATTTCTGCCCTTGCGACCGTTCGGCTGCGACATCTCATACGTCACGACCACCTCGTCACCGGACTCAATCACCCTGACAAAATCAAATGTCTGCCCTTTACCGGCCTGCGGCCAGCACCGCTCAAAGTACCCCGTTCGGTCCAGCATCGGATCCGGCGGACTCGAAAACCGAAACCCCCCCGCTAAAATATCCTCCACGGCCTCCCGGTCTCCGTCAGAAAATGCTTGAAACAGTTTCTTCGCCGCACGAATCTGGTCGCTCTCAGGCATGATGCCTCCTTGTTCAGGTTGTTTGTCTTCGCCCCGAAGATACTACGACTCCGCACCCTTCACAACCGTCCGATTAAACTCCTGCACCAGCGCCTCGATCTGCTCGTCGTTCCACCCCTTTTGCTTACACAACTCAGCCAGCGTCCCCCAAAACGCCTCCCCGCACACCACACATGGCAACCCCTTGCGCATCAGGAACCGCACCGTCAGCGGATACTCCTGCACCATGTCGTCAACATGCGTCTCGGCAGTAATCATAGTCAACCTCGTCGTTGTTGGTCCTGCTGTTACAACGCTTTTGACGTAATTTTGTGCCGCCCCCCATGCCCGCTTCCTCCCTTAGCTCCGGTCTCCGGCCTTCCGTCCGGGAGCACCGTACTCGACAGTCCGTTGCCCCTCTCCCGACCGTCTCCCTCAACAGTCAAATCACCGGTAAATCTCCATAAATTTCTTCTCAGCCTCACCCGTCCCGATCAACACCAGCTCATCATCGGCGCTCAGGACTGTCGATGGCTCCGGATTGATTCTCAGTCCGTCCTGCTTGCCGATCGCGATAACGCTGCAGCCGGTCTGCTGGCGAATAGGAATCTCCACCAGAGATTTTCCCGCCAGGGATCCGTGAACCGGCAACCGAAAAATATACAGCCCCTCGGCAACCATCAATATCCGGTTCGGCGCCAGCAGATTGACTATCGTGTTGGCCCCGATAGAGGCATGCGACATCACCAGATCAGCCCCGGCGCTGTGAAGCTTGGATATGTTCCGATGAATATTGGCGCGGGTTATTATCTGCACATCCGACCGCAGCTTCCGACAATAGATAGTAAGATAAATATTCATCGAATCATCATGCGTCGTGACTATGACCGAGGTCGCATTCCGAATGCCCGCTTCATTGAGCGTGCGAATATCAGCCGCATCCCCCTCGATATAGTGCTCATCCCCAACCCGGCGTGGATTCTTTTCAACGATCCGATAATCAATGTTCCGCTGCTCCAGCACGTTCGCCGCCGCCCGCCCAACCCGGCCGCCACCCAGGATAAGAACCGGGGCCTCCGACGTCGGACGTGTCTCGTGGGTGAAAAACACCTCCTCGAATTTCGACAGTTGCTCCGCCGAGCCAGCCAAAACCAAAACAGTCGTCGAATCGATCCGTGACTCCGGCTGCGGAACCTTGAAATGACCGCGCTCCCACAACCCCACCACCGTGGTCCCCGTCATCTCCCGGACGCGACTCTCTACCAGCGTCTTTCCCTCCAGCGGCGTCCGCATCGCCGAGACTTCGGCAATAAGCAACTGATCGAACCGCCCGATAACATTCGCCCCGATACTCATCCCCAGCGTCCGCCGCGCCAGCGATTCACCCAGCATCTTCATGAACTGAAACACATACGTGCTCCCCGCCATCTCCAGTATATCAATCGAATCATCCGAATCGGCGTTGGTCACAATCGGAACATCCTGGCTGATCTCACGCACCGTAAAGGCAATATTGGTATTGACCGTGTCCTCGTTATTGGCCACCAGCATGGCGGCGTTTTCTATCTGAAGCCGACGGTACGTTTCCGAATCACTGAGATCTCCCACCACCACCTTCAAATCCAGTTCATACAGCTCCCGCGCCCGTTGAAGGTCCGGTGCGATAATGGCGTACGGGTAATTGTATTTCACCAGCTGGTGCACCAGATTGACCGCAAGACTGTCGAAATGGGTCAGGATCACGTGCCCCGATGTCCCGGTCGGAAGTTCCTTCGGCGTTTTCGTCCGCGACTGCGCCTCCAGCCACGGCGCGTAAAAGAACTGGATGAACGTAAACGGCAGCATTACCAGCAAAAACAAAATCCCCGACATCAGGACAATCAGCGAAAACACCTTCCCCAGGTCACTCGTAAACGTAATATCGCCGAATCCCAACGTCGACATCACCGTCAGCGTCCAGTACAAACCGGTAATCCAGCTGTACTCCTTGTCTTCGTACACCATGATAAAGTGAAACAGGACGCTGTACACCGCTGCCAGCACCGCCAGCAGCATTAGAAACCGGATAAGCAGCCTGACATTCTGCTTGGTGGTTCGGCTCTGCGTAAAATAGAGAATTTGCGACGGAAGAAATTTCATATTGAATAGAGTAGTTGCGGCAGTAGATACGTCACGTCGGCGATCCTGCACACGAGCATCTGTGGCTGCCCCGCTTTTCAGGTTTTTTCGGAGTGTCCATTTCTATTCACGCTGTATGGAAATAAACCCCGCGACCGAACGCAAGCAGGATCGGACGGGTGGCAGGAAATCGGGTGCCCCACCGCTTGGGGCTTGTTGAAAAACCTCTTGTTTTCAGAGCTGTGATTTACTAGAAGTAAATATGCAGACAAAACGAGAGAGAAGTCAACAGTCCCTGACCCTTCTTCCGCCGTTGGAGTCCTTTGTTCCCCAGGATCATTATCTTCGCAAGCTTGACCAGGTGCTGAACCTGAGTTTTGTTCATGACGCTGTTCGGGATCGTTACTGCCGGGACAACGGTCGTCCGTCGGTCGATCCGGAAGTGATCATCCGGTTGTTTTTGATCCAGGCCCTGGAAGGGATTGTGCATGTGCGGGAGTTGATGCGTCAGGTTCAGGTGAACCTCGCCTATCGGTGGTTCATCGGGTATGAACTGGATGAGCCGTTGCCGGATCATTCGACCTTGTCGCGGGCGTTAAGCCGGTTCGGCGATGAGGTTTTTAATGAGCTTTTCCGTCGGAGTATCACCAGTTGTCAGTCCAGCGGTTTGATCGATGGGAAGGTGCTGCATATTGACGCGACGACGATCCGAGCCGATTTGAAAGCACGGCCGCCCCACCGCTTGCGATGAGATCCCTCCGAATTGTCACTATCACTGAAAACCATGTGCTGTCTCCCGACTCCTAAACCCCATCATAAAAAAAGCGGAGAGGCAGGGATTCGCCGCTAGTGATTTCGGCTAATCTATTGTACTGCCGTAAATTGCGCCTAATTGACTGCTATAAGAGAGCTTAAGTAACGTGAAGTATCGTGTAGTTACGTGAAGTAACTCGAAGTTACGTGCAGTTCGCGGTTAGAAAATGGTTAGAAAATCCGGGCCCTTGGGCGATGAAATGAGGACGTCAAAACGGCTTCCATGGAGTATGATTCGTGTTCCGCCGGTGCCGCACCACAGCCCGCCCCGTCGTATCAAGCACGCGCAGGAAGCGCGTATGAGAACTCGGCGCCAGTCGTCATCGGCGGTCCCTAGTCCGCTAAAAACTCTATTGTTGGATTGTCTACCTGACGGGGAAGCTTACGTAGGCAATAGCTCCTTTTTGACCTATGCCGAGAAACTGACCCATCACCATGTTCACTGATATTGAATCATATTCAGCGCTCTCACTCTAAATAGGGCATGATAAGTTCATGAGCAAATCAGGGCACGCAGAATGGGGCTCTAGCTGAATATT
Source organism: uncultured Ignavibacteriales bacterium (assembly GCA_964612145.1). GTDB lineage: Bacteria > Zixibacteria > MSB-5A5 > GN15 > FEB-12 > JAGNLV01. The sequence continues at coordinate 51,710 of CAZTBP010000004.1, forward strand.
TTGATGATGAACCAGTTGTACCTACTTTGGCAAGAAGCTCAATCCACAATATGACCGGAAGGCTATCTCGTTTATGATCTGAGAATTGCCAAATGACTTTGTACTGCCCAGGCGGGAAGCGGTTGGTGCCAAACGAATACAAAGTATCGTGAAGTGAATCCACAATTGCTAAGGAAACATATAGGGAATCGTCCATTGAGAATACGGCTTCGGTGCGAGTAATAGAAGGATCGCATCCGAGACTCCAGAAGCTGAAGTCTGTATGGGATCCAAGGGTATCTTCCATTTGTGAGTATATCCCACTATTCTCACTTTCTGCTGTGCTAATTGATATCGTAAAGAGCACCAGACACATAAGCGGAATAGACAGCTTAATAATCATAGCGATGACTCCTCTTCTTAGCGGTAAAATTTCGGTCCAGGAGTTATGCCGGGCCATGTGTATGGCCCCTCCCTGTCGCGACTCATTTGCTCATACAGGTCCTGAATCATCCCACCGGTAGACAAAGTAACCGGTGCATTCATCGTTGCTCTATTCAAAAAATAACTATTTCCTGCAGCGTCACTAAGCACATAAATAGCGGCATGGGCTGGGACACCCGCAAGTTTGAAAGCGGGATTCGCTGATGTCTCAGGATCTAAACCGCCTATATTTCCGATGTAGGACCAGATTGCAAGATCCCCCGCTACTATTGTCCCGGAAACCAATGAGAGCTTCATATCCTGGATGAATGTTCTCCCCGCGGGGTCCCCCTCGGCAGGCGACGCCCCAGAGGCGTAGGCGGCCCACCCAAAGCAGTTAGATCCCGTGCTACCGGTAGAAGAGGTTGTCAATGGCGTGACGTTCGAGGATGGAATCGAAGCCAGAGACAAAAGCGGTCACTCCGAAAGAAGCGCTAGCTTGAAATTCACATTTAAGCAACTCATGACAGACCTTTACACCTTTTGAAGTAATTCTCAGTACTTCGACGTCTTAGGGCATAAAAAATATCGGTGTGATTGTTGTGTCTGAGTCCGTGTAGACAGCAAGGAAGTGCTTTCCCTTTACGTCAGCGGGCCATGGATAGTATAGAATCAGGCTATCACTAGATCGGTCCGCGGACCAGAAGTTTGGCTGTCGCATGATTACCACAATACAGTCCCTGTCTAACTTATTGTCGAATATGGTATAGGTTACACCTGCATCATTAGCAGGAGTCAGCAGAATAGAAGTGTGAGTGTCCTGCTGAATTTCAATACAGTGTAGCTTTATCCAAGGACCATCTTTGTCTTGATCACACGGTGTTCTTTGAGTCCCGTCAGCAGAAATCCCAAGCGCTACCACGAGAATTAGTGACAGCGACAAAAGCAGACGATTCATCAGTTGCTTGATTTGCATAGTCTATTCCTTCTTGCTGTACGACGTCGAGCTTAGGGTCGTCTAAGTACATTCTTGGTAAATCCCCGGCCGGGTGGCCCACGGCTTGCCGTGGGATCCTCTCCTATCTAGACGCACTAAACTCAATTTCGTCCATTTCCAAGGGCGCGGGCCGCACGCCCCGATACCAATTGTAACTCGACCATCGCCACTTGCCAGGGTGCCCCACCGCTTGCGGTGAGATCGGTCCGAATAAATACTCACTCCCAGCCGACCACCACTCATGACACGTTCCTCTTCCAACCTGATATCTGCGCTCCTTCATGCTCACATCATCGAATATATCATCCACCCTCAAATCCCCCAACTACAATTTCCACAGCACTTTGCTGCTGATCACGCCACCGCGCCCCTGTGTGACAGCCTGCCCAACCTATCAATCTGAAACAGGGGAGAGGAAACACCAGTGAAAACTAAAAGTACGAAACAAACCCAAACCCGCCATGTCCCGCAAAGTAGGGCAGAACTCTTTAGCAGTTCTGCCATCCCGCCCCCCGGCGGAACCACTCCGGGTTCCACCCTACAACGCCCTGCCAAACCTTGTCCGCCGTGGCGAAACAAACCCATATCAATCACCACACACCAACAACTTAACACAAAAAGGCCCGCCGCAACCGACGGGCCCTCCAAAGTCCAATACCCAACCGTGACTACTTCGCCTGCGCCAACGCCTTCTTCAACGCCTCGATCACCTTCACCGGCGTCGGATTCACCTCATTCGCAATCGCCAGATAATACGACACGAAATCACCATGCTGAATCAGGCTGAACATCCGCTCCAGCGGACTCTCACCCCGCGAATGCACCTCGGTCACCTCGACATTGCGCTGACGGATAATCTCCGCCACAATGTTCATCCGCGCCCGCACCTGCGCGTGATCATCCATGTCACGCAGCATAATCACCGTCAGGTGCTCGGCGTGCTTGTCTATCAGCGGCGACCAGCCGACCAGCTCGTTGTGATTGCACTCCGGGAACTCGTTCCAGAACGCCAGCACCTTGGCGTTCTCACACAACTGCGCCTTCCACCGCTGACCGACCGCACTGGTCAGCGTCGGCCCGCTGTAGACGATAACCATCTTGTCCTTGATCTTTTGCGCAAGGTTCTTCGCCGGATTGATCGTCGTCGAGTTGTCCTCGATATACTTCTCGCGGTACTTCTGGAGCTGCGGAATGATCCGCTCGATATCTTTGATCACATTCTTGATCTGCTTGATCCGCTCCATGAACACCAGCACCAGTACAAAGAGGTACCCCAGCGCCGCCCGAGGCTGAAGCCCCTCGGGGATCTTCGCCATCGGTATGTCGTTGACTCCACACACATCTTCAAGCGACCCGCCGGTAGAAAGCGCCGCGATCATCGCTTTGCGCCCGATCGCATCATCGACCGCCGAAAGCGTCTCCTCGGTATTGCCGCTGTAAGAACACGCAATCACCAGCGACTCATCATCGACATACTCCGGCAACGTGTAATGCCGGCAGACTTCAACCGGAACCAGGAGATGCTTCCGAAGGTACGTGCGCATCAGGTCGCCGCCGATCGCGGATCCGCCCATGCCGACCACGACGATATTGTTGATACCGGTAAACCCGGCCTCGTCGAACTTCCACAGCTTGCCGATCTTCAACGCATCGACCATCTGCTCCGGAAAATCGAATATCCGATTGTACATGTTGTCAGGATCGTGGGCTCGTATTTGCTCTATATCATCGAGAATGTTCAACGTACGCCGTCCTCTCTCAGGTGCTTAATGTTACCTGTTTTCCAATGCGTCTCTGTAATCGCGAAGGCGATCAGTAACCGCCTTCAGCGAATTGCTGGCCATCACCGGCCCGACCAGATGCTTCACCAGCGTATAATCGATCCGGCTGATAAACCGACAGATATCAACTATACGCGCCGGAGACATCGACAGCAAGTCAATATCCATGCCCAGCAGCAATGGCACAGCCAGCCGCTGTCCGGCCAGCTCGCCGCAGATAGTAACCGGAACTCCGGCGTTCTTACCCGCCTTAGCCGTGGTATAGACCAGATTCAACACTGCCGGGTGCAGCGGATTATACAAATGGGCAACCTGCTTGTTCACCCGGTCGGCGGCCAGCGTGTATTGCGCTAAGTCGTTTGTGCCGATTGACATGAAGTCAACTTTGCGGGCCAGCGAATCGGCCATCATCGCCGCCGCCGGCACCTCTATCATGATGCCGACCTGGATCGACTCATCAAACGCGATACCCTCGCGTCGAAGTTTCAGCTTCTCTTGCGAGATCAGCTTCTTGGCCTTGTCGACTTCCTCGATACCGGTGACCATCGGCAGCATAATCCGAAGGTTACCGCGCGCCGAGGCCCTCAACATCGCTCGGATTTGCGTCTTGAACCTGTCGCGCATCTCCAGCATGACCCGGATTCCTCGAAGTCCCAGCGCCGGATTATCCTCGCGACCATACTCCTCCGAGCCGTACAGCTTGTCCCCGCCGAGATCAAACACGCGAAGCACCACCGGCAAATTGCCAAATGTCTTCGCAATCCGCGTATAGACCTCGACTTGTTCCTCTTCGGTCGGAAACGTCGAATTGGCCAAAAACAGGAACTCCGTTCGGTACAACCCGACCGGAATCTTCTGCTGCGCCAGGATTTCATCAGCCGGCCCCGGAAGCGTCAGGTTGGCGCCGATTGCAATCTCTTTCCCGTCCGCCGTCACCGGCGGCACCTGCGTGAGCTTCTTGATCCGCGTGATCAGCGTCGGACCCATGCGGCGCCGACGTTTCTGATATTCGGCCCGGGTTTTCTCGGTCGGGTTGACAATCACCTCGCCGGTGGTCCCGTCGAGAATAAGCTTGTCGTTGTTGTGAATTGATTTCCAGGCATCCTCGGCAATTGCCACCGGCAGCATCAGCGACCGTGCGATCAACGCCATGTGCGAGTCGGCGCCGCTCTCGGCGACCACAAACCCAATCGCCTTGCGCTCCCGGTACGAGAGCACGTCGTTGGGGGAGAAGACCTTACCGACCATGATCGTATTTGGCGGCAGCCGCTTGGATTGTTTCCAGCGTCCCGACAACCTCGCCAGCACTTTGCTTGCGACAGACTCGATATCAATAGCCATCTGGCGCATGTACCGGTCCGGCGAGCTTTTTAGCGGAATCACTGCCTCCTGCACCATGGTGTGATATACATACCCCGCGTTCAACCGGCGCCGCTTGATCTCACTTTTGACTTTCTTGAGAAATTCATAGTCCCCCGCAATCAACAACTGGGCATCGAAGATTTTGGCCACAGGTCCCCCCACCTTGCGGATAGCTGCCTGGTGAATCTCGCGGAGATCCCCCAGCGTCAACTCGACCGCTTTTTCAAGTGCTTCGATCTCCTGGGGAACTCGGGAAGCCGGAATGGGAATTTCTACTACCTGCGCCTCGCCCGGCAGCACTACCCGTGCGGTCCCGAGAACCAGCCCGCTGGAGATCGGCACGCCCTCTATGACACGCTCAGTTGTCGTCATGCCGGTTTAAGGCCCCTTTTCGGGACAATTTATAGAGTATAGGGGTGACGTTACACCTAAGGCAAGCGGAAACTCAGTCGAATGCCTCGTTGAAGCCGGAGGCGATCACATCCTGAAGCGCCTTCAACGCCGCCTCCTCATCAGGACCATCGACCTCGATCTTAAGTTCGGACCCTTTCTCCGCTGCCAGCATCATCACACCCATGATCGACTTCCCATTGACCCGCAAGGAATCCTTGGAAAACCAGACCTCGGATTCAAACTGCGCAGCGGTTGTTACCAGCAGCGCCGACGGCCTCGCGTGGAGGCCGAGCTTATTGACTATAGTAGCAGTTCCGGTCAGCATGAGTATTCATCGGCCAACATAAAGCGTTTTCCGGACAATTCAAGAACAACTCCCTTCAGCTCCAGCGCCAAAAGAAATTGGCTCAGTTCCGGAATCGAAAGATCAGCCAGCCGGGAAAGCTCATCGATCTGCATCGGCCCGCCGGCAACATGAGCCAGAATCTGCTTTTCAACGTCGGTTAAATCCGGGCGGGCGTTGTGCCGTTGCACGAGCACTTCGCCCTTGAGCGATGGCAGGTCCGCAAAAATATCATCAGCCGATGTTACCAGCGTCGCCCCCTGCTTCAGAAGCTGATTGCAGCCGATACTCATCTGCGAGCCGGGCGATCCCGGCACCGCAAACACCGTCCGCCCCTGCTCAAGCGCATGGCTTGCCGTAATCAGCGCTCCGGACCGCTGCCCGGCCTCAACCACCACCACCCCGGCCGAAAGCCCCGAGATAATCCGGTTGCGCTCCGGGAAAAACGCCTTGTCCGGCGATGTCCCCGGGAAGTACTCGGAAAACACGCAACCGGCCTGCTTGATCTTTTCCGCCAATCCGCGGTTCGTTTTCGGATACACGATATCCAGCGAATTGCCCCAGACCGCGATCGTTTTTCCGCCGCCGTCGATCGCCCCGTGATGCGCCGCCGTATCGATTCCGTCCGCCATACCGGACACCACCACGACCCCCTGCTCAGCCAGCTGCCGCGCCAGTGTCGCCGCAAACACCCGGCCCGCCTCGGTTGGACGGCGCGTCCCGACTATCCCGATCATCCGCTCCTCCGGATCAATAGCCTTACCCGCCCGGAAAAGTATCGGCGGCGGCTGATTGATATTGGCCAGAGCAGTTGGATATTCGTCATCCGAGGGAAACAACACCGCCCAGCCCAGCCTGTCGATCTGCCCGGCAATCCTCTCCGCCTCAGACTGATCAGTACTGCTTTTGATTGTTGTCGCCTGCGCTTCCGAGATGCCCGACACCGACGAAAGCTGCTGCACCGTGGCATCCCGCACGGCCGAGACTGATCCAAACATCCGCGTCAGCTTGATAAGCCGCCCCCGGCCCACACCGGGAATCAACAGCAGGGCAATGGTTTCTACTATCCGCTTATGTCGTTCGTTGTCGGTCAAGGGTCCGTTCTATCGCCTGGAGAAATTGGTCTGCTCCCTTACGGCTCATCGCCGAAAGATAAATATAGTGGTCGGGCCACTCCTGTGAAACCTCTTTTAGATCACTTTCAGTCACCGTATCGACCTTGGTGATGACGACCAGCGACGGCCTCCGCACCAGTTCGTTGTCGTACTGTGCCAGCTCCGCCCTGAGCGTTTCAAAGGTTTCCTGAACATCGATATCATTCAGATCGATCACGTACACAATCACACCGGTCCGCTGGATATGACGCAGAAACTGGTGTCCCAGCCCTTTGCCCTCGGACGCTCCCTCAATCAGACCGGGAATGTCAGCCATCACACACGATTTATACTCGCGCAGCCGGACAATGCCGAGATTGGGCTGCAGCGTTGTAAACGGATAATCGGCGATTTTGGGCCGTGCCGCCGAGAATGTCGCCAGGATTGTTGATTTCCCGGCATTCGGCAGACCAACCAGACCAACATCGGCCAGCAGCTTGAGTTCCAGCCCGAGCCGTCGCGACTCACCGGGCTTGCCGTCGGTAGCCTTACGCGGCGCCTGGTTGGTCGGCGACTTGAAATGGTCGTTGCCCAGCCCGCCTTTGCCGCCCCGGGCAAGCACCATACGGGCACCGGCTTCATCGAGATCCCCGATTATATCATCCGTATCGAGGTCCTTGATGACCGTTCCTACCGGCAGCCGCAACTCAACATCTTCGCCCGACTTCCCGGTCTTCAGACCACCCGACCCGGGCTGGCCGTTCGTGGCCTTGTAATGCCGTCGGTACCGGTAGTCCAGCAGCGTCGTCAGCTGCGGATCGGCTACCGCGACAACATCACCCCCACGACCCCCATCGCCGCCGTCCGGTCCGCCTTTGGGAATGAACTTCTCGCGGTGAAACGATACACAGCCGTGACCGCCGTTGCCGCCGGTGACTTCAATTTCAACATAATCGACAAACATCAGGGGAATATCACCTATTGCGACCCATAAGTCAAACGGCCTCCGATGCCTTGTCAAGGGCCTCCGATGCCTCCGATGCCGAGTTATTGATGTCACAGCCGACAGCGGCGGCGACACCCGAAGAGTCCAAACATAATTCTCACTTTTCTCACGGTCCGGTTTATGCTATGCTTGAGTGTTCAACGAAGACCCTAAAATGCGACCAAAGCAATTATCCGACGGATACTCATGAAACATCTTCTTTATATCCTCACTCTGACCGCAATCGCGGCCACAATCGCTAAAGCGAACGACGTACCCGCGGTTCACCATAACATTTTCTACAAACCCGACGGCAGCCTGGTGTACGTAACACCCGAAGGCGACACCATCCCGGCCCAACCCGAAACCGAGACCATCACACTCGATGCCATGCGCTCCATGCCGGTTGGCACCGAAGAAGGGCTGTTGTTCGAACTAATCGGCCCTGAATTTAACGGGACCATCTACTACGGCAGTATCCCCCAGACCAGCGACGTTCGCTATCCCTGCACCATTCTCTTTCGGAGTGCGACAATTGACAGCGGTCGGGCCCATATTGATATCAAGAACCGCATGGTCGGTAAATACGATATCCTCGGCTGGCAGAAAACGGGCCGCCTGCATCTCGGTTACCGCATCAAAGACGAGTCCGGCCTGCTGCTCTACGACGGCCGCCTTCGCCTGACAGGCACCGGCCCCTTCACGGTGGACACGTCCATTATCGAAGGCCCCTTCATAAATCTCGTCACCCACAATAGTGCCGTCGTGTCGTTTACCACCAATGTGTCCGCCCGGTGCACGGTGCGAGTCGGTGACCGCATGTTTTCCGATTTGACACCGACGCTACACCACGAAATTGCCCTGACCGATCTGGCCCCCAACCTCCGGCACAAATATACCGTCATCGCCGGTCCATACAAAGAAACCTACGACTTCCGCACCGCTCCCAAGCCCGGTTCGCGGCTCCCGTTCACCTTTGCCTACGCCTCTGACGGTCGCGGCAACTACGGCGGCGGCGAACGAAATTTGCGCGGGGTCAACGCATACATCCTCAAAAAGATCGGGGCCATTTCAGCGCAAAAAGACATCGCCTTCTTCCAATTCACCGGCGACCTGATCGACGGCTACACCAACAGCGAGGGCCGGATCAACCTCGAATACGCCAACTGGAAAAGGACTATCGAACCGTTCGCCCACTACATTCCTTATATAGCCGCCTTTGGCAACCACGAGGTTCTTGTTCATATCTTCCCGACCGAAAAAGGCCGTGTCCGGGTCAACAAGTTTCCGTACGAAACGCATTCCTCGGAAGTCGTCTTCGCTCGCAATTTCGTGAACCCGCACATGGGACCGGCCTCTGAAGACGGCACCGAATACGACCCCGACCCGAAGACAACCGACTTTCCGCCATACGACGAAACCGTCTTTTACTACTCCTGGGATAACATCGCGATGGTTGTACTCAACTCGAACTACTGGTTCGCGCCATCAATAGAATGGGAACCCTCCACCGGCGGTAATCTTCATGGCTACATTATGGACCGGCAGCTGGCCTGGCTGCGGGAAACCCTCGGTATGCTCGAGGAAAACGACGACATCGATCACGTCTTCGTGACTTTCCACACCCCCGTATTCCCGAACGGCGGTCATGTCGACGACGACATGTGGTACTCCGGCAGCAATGATCCCAGACCGACTATCGCCGGCACGCCGGTCTCCACAGGCATCATCGAACGCCGCGATCAATTACTGGAAATCATCATGCACCACAGCAGCAAAGTAAAAGCGACCCTCACCGGCGACGAACACAACTACAGCCTGCTGAAAGTCACCGCCGACATGCCGATGTACCCCGACGGCTGGGGCGGTCCCCGGCTGGATTCGATCCGCGAGTTCTGGCACATCAACAACGGCGCCGCCGGGGCACCCTATTACGGTCGCGAGGAGACGCCGTGGGGGGACCATGTCCTGAAATTCTCAACCCAGAACGCCGTTGTGTTCTTCCGTGTCGATGGAAACAGAGTACTGGTCGAAGTGATCAACCCGGATACCCTCGAGCTAATCGACAAATTCGAACTGTAGGCTACGCTACGTAATTATGGCCAGACGCCCCATCCGGACGTTGCCACTTTCGTCCTCGACCGTCCAGTAGTACAGCCCGGACACGACCATCTGTGTATTGCGCGTAATCAAATCCCACTGTGCGTGGTGGGCCTCGCCCGATGACTCCGGCTCGTCGTGCACGATCTCCCGCACCAGGTCACCATCCAGCGTGAATATTCGAATCGTGCACCGCGACGGCACATTGGCGAAATGAATTGCCCGCACCCGCGAGTCCGGACGATCAGGCCTCGACCGCCCCTCATAACCCCGGTTACGATACCCGGCATCGATCCGATACGGATTCGGGTACACCACGATCTCGCCGGCGTCATTGCCCGAGAGTCCACCGCCGACTCGCGCGTAAATCATCTTCGCCCCGGTGGTCACGGACGTCTCCAGCGACCGCAGGCCCGATACCGGCGACCCAAAATCAAACGCTGTCACATTCACCCAGTACGGCACCGACGGCAACAGATCCTCGACGACATATTCATACTCAAAATATTTCAACCGACCCTCAGGCGTGAGCTCATCCGGCATTGCGGAGTCCGGATCGAGGCTGGTGGGATACTCCTGGTCTGGATAGACCTTTGCAATGCCCCCAGCCAAATTCAGATTTTCCTGATTGTAATCCTGCGGCTCAAAGTAGAAGACCGAGTCACCGTACTGCAATGGCCGCGAGCGCGTGTGAAAAAGCGGTTCAAACGTACTATCAGCACACGATGCCCCGTACAGGCATCGCAGCTCCTCAAGTGTGAACGGCGGATCGTTGAGTTCCCATATCTCGCGTACCGGATTCCACACGTACTTGTTGTAGTCCTCGATATCGTACGATGCCACCAGGCTAAAGCTCCCTGCCCGATTGTCCCGCGCCAGATAAATGCGATAACCCTCAAAATCTGTGAGATTCGAAAAGATGTCCTTCGTCGTTTCGCTCAAGCGACCATTGAACCGAATCCGGATCGTTCCCGCAACCGGCGAATCAAGATAGATATCCGGCGCGGGCGGGGGAGAGGCGCCCCGAAAATCCGGAATCCCGTCCCCCTCGAACCAGACCGTATCCACTATCGGTTGGGGCTGCTTAACCGTTGTCGAACAAAGATGATACCGTCCCCGGTAGCCGTCGCCGTCGGTATCGATGCCGGGATTGTCATACACCCACGAGGCCCACATGGCATTGAGCGCCAGGTCGGAGAAGTCGAGATTGGCGTAATACGCGTCCGGATCACCCGGGAGATTTTCGGCGTTATTCGGCAGGACATGGATGTTTTCCCCGCCAAGATAGGCAAACGAAATCGGCAGCGACTGACCGGGACTGATCGTAAACGGCCCGAACGACAGCAAATAACGGGTGTCGTAACCATCGGCAAAATCATCGGCAAGATTTTGATTCGGATAAAGCCAGAGCGTATCGTTGGGTGTAATCGACGCCGTATAAATCTGGTCGTAATCAAACTCCCGGTTGCGCATCACATAATACTTATTCACATCCCCTTCCGGTGTCCCCAGCCCGCCGGTGCCGTACGGTCGAAACGGCTCCTTCCACGCCCCTGCCCGATCCCTTTCCCTCGGACCAAAGTCGAGATTCGGATTCCCGTTGCCGATCCACCAGTTGAAACTCACTTCGAGAGTGTCCGCCGGCGTTCGAACAATTCTCGTCGCTACCGCGTGCGGACACGGATGCTCCCGGCCGTCGGCAAATACAACCCCGAGATCACCGTCGTCATCGGCCTGCCACGCAACAAACACGGTATCCTCGAATGTACAGGCCCCGTAGTCATTGGAATACGTGTGCAAAAAGCCGCTGTGGTCATCATCGAACCCCACCCGCTGACCAAAACAGTCGTAGCAAATCATCGCATCAACGTAAATCCCCATATAGACCTGCTCGAGTGTCTCTGTCCCAATATTTTTGATGCGATAATCGAACAACACAAAATCTTCGGCATAGCTGTACGACCACGCGTACGAAGCCTGCGTTATCTCAATATTCAGCGGCCGATGCGACCGGCCAAAAAAGTCGTTGTCAACCAACTGGGGGAAAGTGTCGGTATAGACCGATATGTAGTCCTCTTCAGATACCGCCAATCCCTCCTCATCATCACGAATCGTCCGGTATTGCATATTCCCGAATGGCGGCTCATCCGGAAACATCTCATATACTAACTGCCATCCGTCGGCCCCGACCGATACCAGCGTATCCCTGCCCGAGACCGCCCCGATCCAGAATGCCCCGCCGAACAGGTACGCCACATTCGATCCCTTCGGATACTGGCATGACAGAGGAATCGACTCACCCGTAAACGCATGCCGCGTCTCGCTCGGTACGTACTCCCGCCCGAACGTCCCGTTATTGGCCACCGCCAGCTCGATTTTCCCGATCGTGTGCGCAACCAGCATGATTGCCGGTGTCTGACTCGACAGGCGCAGCGGACCACGGCTGTCCTCATCGCTAAGCTTCTCCCGGCCACTCCCGCCGGATGCTGCCGACAGTACGACAATCGCGCCAATTGCGACTGCTTTTACTCCTCTAAAAACCACGATCAGGCCCTTCCCAGTTGACATCAGGCGGTTACCCGGCGTCCTGCGCCGCACTCTTATTAGTAACATTGTGCGGCGAATCACAAAAGCGTTTTTGCGATAGTGCTCAGTCGAGGGTGCCGACCATTGCCACGTCGCCTATGCTAACCACTTGATGAACAAGCTGTTACTTGGAATCAACCAAATGTGCAGGGCACTGATAAATTCACCTTGCGCGAACGTTGACGCACCCTTATAAAGACATATATTTTGGTGCCATTGATCGTCGTTAACTTTAAGGGAAGAAGCGCGTGCCAGGGATAAATCAGCGCAAGCGGCAACTGTACGAGGAATCATCACTCTTCCTCGGTCGAATCTGTGTCAAACTCGGCTTCAAACCCAACTATATCTCCGCGGTCAGCCTCCTGGCCGGAATCGTCTCCGGCATCTTCTTCTGGCGCGGCGAATGGCTCTGGGGCGTCTTCTGGATGATGGTCAACGCCATTACGGACATGCTCGATGGCTCCACCGCTCGCGCCGGCAACATGGGCACCGTCTTCGGCGGCATCCTCGACCACGTCCTCGACCGCTACGGCGAGTTCTTCATCCTCGCCGGCATCACTCTCTCCGGGTGGGTCCATCCCGGCTGGGGGCTGTTTGCCCTGTTCGGCATGATCATCGCCTCATACACCCGCGCCGCAGCCGAGTCAATGGGTAAGATCGAAAGCTGCGCGGTTGGCATCATGGGCCGCCTCGAGAAATTCATCATCATCATCATCGGATCTCTGCTCGAGTACTTTTACCCCGAGGGCGCCTTCCCGAGATCAGGCTGGCTCGAACTGGCCCTGATCATCGTCGGTGTCACCTCATACATCACCGCCGTCCAACGTATGATCTACTCCTACAAGGTACTCGGGGACCGTCGCGAAGTATAATCCGCAAGAGCGTGGGCAACGAAAGGACCTTCCGTGATAACCGCTATCGGCAATCCCGTCTACGACCTCATAAAAACCAAAAAAGTCAAACCGGACACACGCGTCCTCTCCGGATGCTCGACCAATGCCGCCCTGGCCCTCTCCAAGCTCGATGAAGACGTGCGGCTTATCGGTGCCGTCGGCGACGACTTCCGCGAGCAATTCATCGCCGACCTCTCCAAACACGGCATCGAGCACGTCATCATCCCGTCGGAGGAGACCGGCGGCTTTTCGCTGGACTACTACGACGACTACGGTAACCGCACCCTGGACCTCATCAGCCGCGCCGCCGAAATCGACCCCGTTTCACCGGATTGGTACAAAGACGCCAAAGCCGTGCTAGTGGGGCCGATCCTGGGTGAGCTGTCGTTTGAGAATATCAAAAAAATTCGCGAAGGCTTCGAAGGCTTCTTTTTCTGCGACCCGCAGGGGCTCATCCGGGGCGCCGATGAAAACGGGCGCATCTACCATGAAAAAGTTCCCGGCATCTGGGAGGCCCTTGGAGAATTCGACATTGTCAAACCGAACGAACTTGAAGGCAAAGTCCTCACGGGGATCGACTGCCGCGAGGACCCATACCAGGCCGCTAAAATCATCTACGGCGCCGGGCCGCGTGTCGTGATTGTCACGTTAGCCGAGCTTGGCTCGGTTATTTACGACGGTAACGAATTCATCGACATCCCACCCTTCAACGGCATCAACCTGCTTGATTCCACCGGCGCCGGCGATACTTATATGGCCGGGTTTACATTCGAATACCTGCGAACCAACGACCTGCGCAAAGCCGGCTGTTTCGCCTCCTGCACCTCCTCGGTCATGATCGAAAATACCGGCCCCGATTTCTCGATGACCGAGGCCATGATCCGTGAACGGCAGATTCGACTTCTGGCGATGGAAGGTTTCAAAGTCGATGTCGCCTGCAACAAGTAAGAACCCTGTACAGGAGAAATTCCGATGCCCGAGATAATTACATTCGAGGATTTTCAGAAGGTCGACATCCGGGTGGGGAAGATCATCGAGGTAACCAACTTCGACCGTGCCCGCAACCCCTCCTATAAACTCAAGATCGACTTCGGCTATGACATCGGTGTCAAACAGTCATCCGCACAATTCAAGAAGAACTTCGCCCCGGAGGACCTCCTCGACCAGCAGTGCCTGGCCGTCGTCAATTTCGAGCCGAAAAACATCGCCGGATTTGTTTCCGAGGTGCTTGTGCTCGGGGTAGAGCGTGCCGATGGCGACGGCATCTCGATCGTACGCCCGGTCGACAAAGCCAAGCTCGGCGCGCGGTTGTACTGAATCGAATTAGTTTTCTGCTGATTCGCATTTGAAATAATTGACAATCCGGTCGATTGGTGCTATCTGAGTGGGGTAACGCACTCTTTGTACATAGGAGGACCACTTGAGCGGATCAGCATTCAAAGCTCTAATTCTGGTTTGTGTCATGCTTTGCACACCCTGTATCGACACCGAACCGGATTTTTCGATTTCTGACTACACCCCGGAGTATTTCAGGGACTGCGAATGGCAGCTGAGCGCGGCCCTCGCTCTTTCGCGTAATCACCACGAGAGGGAACAGTACGGAATCGTTACTGTTGGCCCAATCGTGTATCGCCCTGGGATGTGCATTTCTCGGCCCTCGGGACTTACTTATTCAATTCTCGAACCAGACTGCGAGCGGGTCTTGGTGTCGAGTTTTCCAGCCTGGGGCTTTCAGAGGCCCCGCGCTTACCGTACTACTCATTTCGGCATCGAGCTTCTGAAGACTGGTACCGGGTGGGTTTGTCATTCGATGTTCTCTATCGTCTGAGTATTCCAACTACCCTGGTCTTGTCAATACGAACTTCCACCAGTGGCTGGGAAATGACTTCCCAAAGTACTGATCGGGAATACCAGTACAGTCTATTTGCTTTACCACAGCACTACCTGTTCTGAGGTGAGGGACTAATGCTCATGCCGAAATCCCGTCGAACAAAAACGATATCAAATACCGCTCCGCCTCGTGACGCGACAACGCCCGCCCCGCAAACGTCCGCTGCACCAGTGCCCCGACAATCATCGAAACCAGCTGCCCGGTCAACGCTATGTCAAAGTCGCCTCGAATCTCACCCGTCTGCTCCCCACGACTGATTATCTCCGTAACATAATCCGCAAAGTGCCGCTCCAGATCGATCCCCTCCAGCGCCACCGCACTGTGATGCAGCGCCCGCGTGACAAACAGGTAGAACTTCTCCTCAGCGGCATACAACCGCGAATTCATTATCACCGACCGGTACAAATGCAATAACCGCTCCCGCGCCAATACCGCCGACTCGTTGCGCCTGATCTCGGCCACCCACTGCCCGAGTGCATGATCAAACATCAGCACACAGAATTCCAGCAGATGACTCTTCGACGGAAAATACTGAAAAAACGAACCCTTGCTGATCCCGGCCTCGCGGCAGAGTTCATCCACCGCCAGACCGTCGTAACCATACTCACCGAACAACCGAATTGCCGCATGGTACACCCGTGCCTTCTTGTCCGTCGGCAGCCGACGAAACGTATCATGCAGGACATTCAGCTCAACCAATTCCGCAATCCGGTTCTCATCGAGCCGTACCGCCGGTATAGGACCCTCTTCTGTGGCCAAAAACTACCTCCATAATGACTAATTGGTCATAGTATATAGACTTAATATATATAATCAAGCTCATTTCCCGATTGAGTTTGACTCGCCTGTCGCCGACTTCTATATTCACACCCGACAAAAGCAATACCTGAGTTTATGAAGAAGGGATTCGTATGGGTAAGATAAGAGTCGCTATTATCGGCGTGGGTAACTGCGCCTCCTCGCTCGTGCAGGGCGTGGAGTTCTATAAGAAGGCCAAGGAAGACGAAAAGATTCCGGGCCTGATGCACGTCAACCTCGGCGGATATCACATCAACGACATCGAATTCTCCGCCGCCATCGATATCGACAAGAACAAAGTCGGCAAAGATATCTCCGAGGCCATTTTCACCAAACCGAATAACACGTACAAATTCGCCAATGTGCCAAAAAGCGGCATAACCGTCCAGCGCGGCATGACCCACGACGGTCTCGGATTCTATCTCTCGCAGATAATCGAGAAGGCCCCCGGCGATACAGTCGATATCGTCAAACTGCTCAAGGACACCAAGACTGACGTCGTCGTCAGCTACCTGCCGGTCGGCTCCGAAGAAGCCACCAAGTGGTATGTTGAGCAGATCCTCGACGCCGGCTGCGGCTTCATTAACTGTATTCCGGTCTTTATCGCGAAAGAGAAATACTGGCAAAAGCGCTTCAAGGAAAAAGGCCTCCCCGTTATCGGTGATGACATCAAGTCGCAGGTTGGCGCCACCATCATTCACCGGGTGCTCACCCGCCTGTTCATGGATCGCGGCGTGCGTCTCGAACGCACCAGCCAGCTCAATGTCGGCGGCAACACCGACTTCCTGAACATGCTCGAGCGCTCCCGCCTCGAATCGAAAAAAATCTCCAAGACCTCAGCCGTCACAAGCATGCTCGATTACGACATCGGCCAGGGCAATGTCTATATCGGCCCCTCGGACTACGTCCAGTGGCTTGACGACCGCAAGTGGGCGCATATTCGCCTCGAGGGCACGACATTCGGTAATGTGCCGCTCAACCTGGAAATGAAATTGGAAGTCTGGGACAGCCCCAACTCGGCCGGTGTCGTGATCGACGCCATCCGCTGCTGCAAACTGGCCCTCGACAACGGCCTCTCCGGCGCTCTTGTCGGCCCGTCGTCGTACTTCAAGAAATCGCCGCCGGTCCAGTACCCGGATGATGTCGCCCACCGTATGGTCGAGGAATTCATCACGCAGTACGGCTGGAAAGAGAAAGGCGCCAGGGGCAAAAAGACCACCCGCGCCGCCGCCAAGGGACAGAAAACCGCCCGCCCGGCTACCAAAGAGAAAACTACTGGCCCGACCAAGTCGAAGACGAAAACCAAAAAGTCGGCCTCGACCACCAAAACCAAGCGAGTCGTACGCAAGAAAAAGTAGTTTCCTGTAAATTGTGTATTGCCTTTAATACCGGCGGTGCCTGACACCGCCGGTATTTTTGTACGCAACCTTGAGTTTTCGGAGAGACGATGACCAGACCGAAGCGGGGACTGTTCATAACATTTGAGGGTATCGACGGCTGCGGGAAAACTACGCAGGCAATGCTGACGTATAAATTCTTGATAGCAGCGGGCTGCCGTGTAAAATTACTGCGGGAGCCGGGCTCGACCGAAGTCGCCGAACGGATCCGAGGTATCCTGCTGGATAAAAAACTCGACGTCGGCGACGTTTCCGAACTGCTGCTGTACGAAGCCGCTCGAGCCGAGATAACAGCGAAGGAAATCGCACCGGCTCTGGCCAGAGGCCAGATGGTCCTCTGCGACCGCTTCTATGACAGCACCACAGCCTACCAGGGCTACGGACGAAAACTCGACATCTCCATGGTCCGCAGCCTGCACCGGGTCGCTGTCGGCGAAGTTAAACCGGACCTGACCCTGGTGTTCGATGTCAGCCTCAAAACGGCTCTTACACGCCGCTCGGGCGACCCGGACCGGCTCGAATCGCAATCGTTGGCCTTTTTCGAACGCGTCAGAAAAGGCTTCCTCGAAATCGCCCGCAAAGAACGACGCCGAGTAAAGGTCGTCGACGCCGCCCAGTCGGTCGACTCCGTCTTTGAGGATGTAAAGAAACACTTGTCGCGAAAACTCCAGGCCTATGAGTCACGACGCCGCACTTGATAGAAAAGACCTCCTGCTTTCGGTCCTCATGATCTTCATCCTGATCATTGTCGGCGGCGGCATGGGCGTCTACGTCCTCTCCGATCCCGGCATCAAAATCTCCATGACCCTTGTGCGCGCCGCTCAGGTGATCGACGAGGAATGGATGGAACCGGTTGACCATGTATCACTGGTTGAATCCGGTCGCGACGGTATGTTCTCCCTGCTGGATCGCTACTCCGGCTATGTCGATGGCGTCGATTTCGGCTACATGCAGGAAGAACTCTCCGGCTCCTACGGCGGGATCGGGGTCTCGATCGTTCCGCAGCCCGACGGTCTGCTGGTGATGTCCGTGCGCGAAAACGGCCCCGCCGCAAAAGTCGGCCTTCTCTCCGGCGACCTCCTGATTGCTGCCGACTCGGTCCTCTTTCGGGATCTCGTGCGCCGCCAGCCCAGCGAACTGTTGCGCGGCAAACCTGGTACCGATGTACTTGTGCGTGTTTACCGCCCGGTGACCGAAGACACTATCGAGGTCACCATGACCCGGGAGGCCGTCCCCCTTCAGCACATCCCGTACGCCGGCGTGACCAATAAAGGCGTCCTCTACATCCGACTGCTCAATTTTGATTCCGGCGCCTCCGACGAACTCCGCACCGCCGTTGACTCTCTGCTTGAGACTGCCGCCGACCCGGCCGGCCTGATTCTGGATCTTCGCAGCAACCCCGGCGGCCTGTTCACCGAGGCCTATCGCGCCGCAAATCTCTTCCTGAATAAAGGAGCTTTCATTGTCGGTACCGACGCCCGCTCGCGCTGGAACGAGGAAGAACACTACGCGCTTTACGGCGACATGACCGACGGTTTGCCCATGGCTGTTCTCGTTGACCGAGGCTCGGCTTCGGCGTCTGAAATTGTCGCCGGCGCCCTGCAGCAGTCCGGCCGCGCCTTCCTGGTCGGCGATACCACTTTCGGTAAAGGCCTCGTCCAGGGATTCGTCAGTCTTCCCGACGGCGACGGGCTCCGGCTCACCATCTCACGCTACTACTTCGATAACAATGTCTACCTCAACGCGTTCGATACCGTCCTCCATGACGAGGGCGACGGCCTCGCTCCGGACTATTACTACAGTTTCCCGATTCGCAGTCCGCTGATCGCGTCGCTCGAAGGCTCCCTGCTCCTACAGGAATTTACGTACGCCAACATCGAAGCAATTCTTGCGGCCGAATCGCCCGATGACTGGGAGAAGCTGCTGATCCAACTGCGGATATTCGCCGAAAACGAGGGCTTCAGCTTCAGTAGTAAACTGACCGACGCGGTAAAAAAATTCACTGCCCTGGTCGAAGAGGAAAAGGCCTCACCGCCGTTGACCCGAATGGCCGACAGCCTCCTGCAGCTTTCCAAAGTCTATGACCGTCAGCAGATTCTCGCGAATATCGATTACATCTCCACCCGCCTGAAGCAAATCGCATGGGAAAGAGAGTACGGCCTCACCCGCACTTATAAAGAGGTAATCGTGCCCAAACGGGGAGATATCAGTCTCGCCGAAAAATTGCTGCTCCAGTCGCAAAGCTAAATGCCGGATATCCTTTACCACATGCTGTGTGGCCTGACTGCAGGACTCCTCGGCGGATACCTCGGCCTCGGCGGCGGAGAAGTTATCGTTCCTATTCTTACTGTCATTCTCGGCCACGATATCAAGACCGCTGTTCCGGTCTCGGTCGCGGCTGTTGTCGTCAATGCCTTCTCATCTTCGATCGAATATCTCCGCCGGGGAATGGTTGATCTCGAATTGACAATCATCCTTGGGATCTTCATGGTCATGGGCAACATCACGGGCAGCACCCTGAACGTCGCCGTCTCCGAAAATCTGGTTCGGCTCCTGTTAACCGGCTTGCTCGTTTATACCGCCCTCACCCTCCTGAGAGGCAGGATGCCCGCCGAGGAACTGATCTTTGTCGACGACCGGCGCCGCTACATGGCCCTAGCCGTCGCACTGTGCTTCCTGATCGGGACTCTAGCAGGCATGGTCGGCGTTGGCGGCGGTGTCCTGCTAATGCCGTTACTGTACCTGCTGATAAAGACACCGCTGGCTACATCCCGCGGTACAACTGCGATGATCATTGTTTTCGCCTCGGCGTCGGCCGCAGCCGTCTATCTCTTGCGTGGAGCTGTCGAGTATACAATTGTCGCACCAGTCGTCGTAGGAGTCCTCATTGGCGGAAAAATCGGCGGCCGCCTGGGAACAGTCGCCAAACCGATTGTTGTACGATTAGTGTTCTTCGTTGTCATGATCTACCTGGCCTGGCAACTCGCCGCAAACCCTGTTTCGGAGCTGTTTTGAAAGAACGTTACTTCAGGACAGAGTCTATGGTCTCGCTCATGAGGATTGCATGGTATGCTATCCTCATGTGGTTCGGAGCAGGGTCATTTTTCATATTTGCCGGCTGGGAAATCGGTATAATCATAACCCAGATCGGGCTTATTGGCACCTTGGCGTTAATAGGAGCGTTACTTCTCTTCGTTGCCAATCTCTTCCGGCGGGCCAAACTCTACCGCTACTCGCTGCTGAGCCTCATGTTACTGGTGATTATGCTTTCGACAATCGTCCTAAAGGTTTATCTTGCCCCTCTGATATGAATAATACCGTTGTCTTTTGTGATTTTGACGGGACCGTCGCCCGCCGCGATGTCGGCTACAATATCTTCCGCCACTTCTCCGGCGGACGCAGCCTGGAATTGCTGCCAGACTGGAAATCGGGCCGGATGACCAGCCGCGAAATCCTCACTCGCGAGGCCGAAATGGCCCCGGTAACCGAAGATCAGCTTGACAGCTACCTCGACGAGTTCGAACTCGATAAGGGCTTCGTGCCATTTGCCGACCGCTGCCGAAAGACGGGGATTGACCTGATTCTGGTATCCGACGGCCTCGACCTGTATATCAAAAAGCTGTTGGACCGCGATAACATCAACGGCCTCCCGTTGATAACCAACCACGGCTACTTCAAGGACGGCCACATCGCCATCGAATTCCCCCACAACAACACCCACTGCAAAAAATGCGGCTCCTGCAAGGGCGAACGAATCCGAGAGTACCGAGAGCGCCAACCCGAACCCCAGTATGTTGTCTTCATCGGCGACGGATTCTCGGACGCCTGCGGCACCACGGAGGCCGACCTCGTGTTCGCAAAAAAAGACCTTGAACGCTTCTGCCGCATGAACAATATTGATTATATTGCATACGATAACTTCTTCGATGTCGCTCGTGAAATGGAGCGGCGCGGCTGCTTTACATGAAAAACTCTGACGCCCACATTCCGGAGATAAACAGACGATGAAAGCAATCGTTATGGCCGGTGGATTTGGCACCCGCCTTCGGCCCCTCACAATCAACCTGCCCAAACCAATGGTTCCGATTTGCAACCTGCCGATGATGGAACATGTCGTGCAGTTGCTGGTCAAGCACGGCATTACCCATGTCACCGCCCTGCTCTACTTTCAGCCGAATATCATCCGCGATTACTTCGGCGATGGTTCCAAATTCGGCGTTGATATGCACTACGCGCAGCCGGACGACGACTACGGCACTGCCGGCGCCGTTCGCTATGCCGTGCCCAAAGCAACCGAGCCTATCCTGATCATCTCCGGCGACCTGGCGACCGATTTCGACCTGTCCGAAGCTATTGAGTGGCACAAGAAAAAGCAGGCCGAGGCTACCATCCTGCTCACCCGGATGGAAAACCCGCTCGCCTACGGAATCGTCATCACCGACGACGACGGCCGAATCGTGCGCTTTTTGGAAAAACCCTCCTGGGGCGAAGCGTTCTCCGACACGATCAACACCGGGATCTACATACTCGAACCATCCGCCATCGAAATGATCCCGCCGAAGACCAACTTTGACTTCTCCCAGAACCTCTATCCGCTCATGCTCTCCCGCCAGATGGGACTCTACGGTAAAATCACCTCTGGCTACTGGAAGGATGTCGGCAATGTCAGCGAGTACCAGCGTGCCCATGCCGACTTCTTCAACGGAATCCTCGAAATAGATCTGAAGCGGGACTACAAAAAGCAGGACGGGGCAGAGGTCTGGACCGGAGAAAACGTTCAGCTCGGCGACAATGTCTCTTTCACCGGCCGCGTCGTTCTCGGCAATAACGTCAAAGTTGAAGCCGGCGCTCTTTTGCACAACACTGTTGTAGGTGACCGCACCCGCATCGGTCCGGGAGCCAGACTGAAAGACACTGTCGTGTGGGCCGATTGTAACATCGGCGCCGAAAGCAACTTATCGGCCAGCGTCGTCTGCAACGCGGCCCGCCTGGGACGAAATGTCCAGCTCATGGACGAAGTGATCATCTCCGATGAAACCGTCATTGGCGACGGCGCGACCGTGAAAGCCAATGTCAAAATCTGGCCCGGTAAAACTGTCGACTCCGGAGCCATCGTGTCCACGTCGGTTGTCTGGGGCGATCGCTGGAATCGCGAACTGTTCACCAACTCCAAAATTACCGGCCTGGCGCTGACCGAAATCACACCCGAAATGGCCGTAAAACTCGGTGCCGCCTTTGGCGCTTTCCTCGGCAAAGGCAGTTCGATAGTAACCAGCCGAGACGCGTCCGATGGCTCCCGGCTGCTCAAACGAGGCCTCATCTCCGGCCTGCTAGCCGCGGGTACCGACGTCTCCGATCTCGAAACACTCCCCATACCGGTCGTGCGCTACGGCCTGACCAAAGGGCACTACAATGCCGGCATCTACGTACGCCACTCGCCCGGCGACTATCGCCAGATCGACATGATCTTCTTCGACGGCTCCGGATCGGACATGCCTACCGGCAAACTCAAAAAGGTCGAACGGCTGTATTTTGGCGAAGACTTCGAACGCGCCACTCTTGATGACATCGGCCACCTCGATATGCCCCAGCACGTTCTCGAAGATTACCGGGAGGACTTCCTCCGCAGCCTCGACATGGAACTCATTCGCGGCGCCGGCTTCAAAATCGTCATCGACCACTCCAACGGATCCTCAAGCACAATTTTCCCGACGCTGTTTACACAACTCGGTATCTCCGCCGTCGAACTCAATGCCAACCTGAACCCCCGTAAATTCTCCTCCTCACCCGAAGAACAGGCCCAGGCGATGGTCCAGCTGTCATCGATCGTCTCTTCCTTAAGCGCCGACATCGGCTTCCTGCTCAACCCCGCTGCTGAAAAACTCACCGCAGTCGACGAAAAGGGACAACCGGTCGACCCTCAAATGCTGCTGTTGATGGTCCTTGACCTGTTCCTCCGCCAGCACGAGGCCAGAAAGATCGCCGTGCCGGTCGCCGCCTCAATGGGCGTTGAAGATATCGCAGCCGAACACGGAGTCGAAGTTGTTCGGGTCGCCAACGATCACCTCGCCATGATGGAAATACTCCGGCGTGGCGAAGTTGACTTTGTCGGCGGCACCCGAGGCGGCTTCATTTTCCCCGGCTATCAGAGCGGCGCCGATGCCATGCTGGCCACCTGCAAAATCCTCGAGATGATGGCGCAAACACGCACCCGACTGGGCGACCTGCGTACAAAATTCTCCGACCTCCAGCGAAGTTTCGTCTCGATACCGTGCCCCTGGTCCAAAAAGGGCACCGTCATGCGCCAGCTTATTGTCAACTCACAGGACAAAGAGCGACAGTTGGTCGACGGCGTCAGAATCCGGGAAAACGGCGGCTGGGTACTCCTGATACCCGATCGTGAATCCGCGGCCTTCAACATTCTCGCTGAAACCCGATCCGAGAACCAAACCGCGGAGCTGACCCGTCGCTATCGCACGCTGATCGAAGACTGGCAGAACGAGTAACCGAGCCATTCTCCTCGCGAAGTCGAAATCTGCTATCATGTCAAAGCCGGCAACAGCCTGAATTCATTGACAATCGACCCGACTCCACGCGCCGGCATCCTCGATATCCGAAAGCCGCCCGCTAAACGCCGACATCAGATGTTGATGCCGCTTCTCGGTGGAAATGTACGTCCGGTGAAAAAAAGGCAGGTACGCCTCCGACGCACCTGCCTTATATTTTGACAACCCTTCACGAACGGGTCAGGCAGTGGCTTCTTTTATCTGCGGACCTGCCTTAATCACTTCTTCAGACACCCCGTCTTGGAACTCCTTAAAATTGTCATTAAACAACTGCACCAGATGGGCCGCCTGCTTATCGTACGCTGCCTTGTCATCCCACGTATTCCGCGGACGAAGCACTTCACTCGGTATGCCCGGCACTTCGGTTGGAATGTGCACGCCGAAAACCGGATCCTCCTCGTACTCGACATCGTCAAGCTTGCCCTCGATTGCCGCCTTGAGCATCACCCGCGTATACTGGATCTTCATCCGCTGGCCCTTACCATACGGACCTCCCGACCAGCCGGTATTGACCAGCCAGCACCGCACATTATGCTTGCGGATCTTCTCCGCCAGCAGCTCAGCGTATACCGACGGATGCAACATCATAAACGGCGCGCCAAAACATGCTGAGAATGTCGCCGATGGTTCCGTCACTCCCTTCTCGGTCCCGGCCAGCTTGGCCGTGTACCCCGAAATGAAGTGATACATCGCCTGCTCCGGCGTCAACTTCGCAATCGGAGGCATCACCCCAAAAGCATCTGCCGTCAACATGACGATGTTCTTTGGATGCCCCCCGTTGCTTTCCTTCTTGGCATTCGGCAAATGCGTGATCGGGTAGCCCGCCCGCGTGTTCTCCGTCAGGGAATCATCGTTCAAGTCCAGTCGCCGCGTAATCGGGTCGATACCAACATTCTCCAGAACCGTGCCGAATTTGCGCGAGACCGAATAAATCTCCGGCTCCGCCTCGGGGGAGAGGTTGATCATCTTGGCGTAACAGCCACCCTCAAAATTGAACACGCCGTCATCACCCCAGCCGTGCTCATCATCCCCGATCAACTCGCGGTCCGGGTCGGTCGAAAGCGTCGTCTTGCCCGTACCGGAGAGGCCAAAAAAGATGGCCACGTCGTCATTTTTGCCGACATTGGCTGAGCAATGCATCGAAAGAACGCCCTTCTGCGGCAGCTCGAAATTCATGACACTAAAAATCGATTTCTTGATCTCGCCGGCATACGCCGTCCCGCCGATCAAAACCAACTTGCGCTTCATACTCAGCAGGATAAACGTCTCCGAGGCCGTGCCGTCAACCTCCGGATCGGCCAGGAAACCCGGCACCTGAAGCACCGTGAATTCCGGCTTGTGGTCCGTGAGCTGCTCCGGGCCGGCCTGGATAAACAGGTTCCGGGCAAACAGACTGTGCCACGCCGTCTCGGTTATTATCCGAACCGGCATCCGGTACTTCTCATCGTAACCGGCAAAACAATCCTGCACGTAGAGATCCCGCCCCTGCAAATAGGCCTTCACCCGACGGAACATGACCTCAAACTTCGCTTCATCGAAGGCGCGGTTGACCTTGCCCCACCAGATCTTGTCATCGTAACCCTCTTCGTGGACGATGAACTTGTCCTTGGCGGCTCGACCCGTGTGCAATCCGGTCCGAACAACTACCGGCCCGTGATGGGCGACATAACCTTCATTATTGCGGATGATATCCTCATACAGCATCGGCGTATTGTGATTCCAATGCACCTTCCGCACATTCGTGATGCCATGATTTTCCAGACCATAGGAACTGATAAGGCGCTTGACAGGCATATTTTGCTTACCTCACGATTCTATTTCGATTTGTTTTTTACTGCGTAGTATCGCCGAACGCGATAGCATCAGATGTACCCCACATAACCGCCCTGGCCCCGTCTGCGTTCCGCACGGGCACGGCGAAAATGCCGATTTAGCGGCCAATCAGGCCGCCTTCCTGATTACTCCTGTGCGGCGTGTTCTTCCGGGGCCGGATCCGGTCTGCGCGACGGGTCTTTGATAATCAGTGCGATTGGAACCAGAACGCAGTAGCCGATTACCAGCAATATCGGGGCCAGGGTGATCGATCCCTGCCCGAGCGCTATGTAACCTATAATTATCACGACCAGCGCAACCGCCAGCATGATATAATTGCGCGTTCCAAACGGCCAGCGAATCTCTGTCGCCGACGCTTTCTTCTGAGCTTTGCCCTGTTTTTGTGCCATAGTGTGCGTAATAAAGCCTTCTGAAGTTACAGCGTCAAGTTGTTTTGCCGCCTGCCTCTTATACCTGCGATGATTTCGACCCTTCGTGTCCTTCCGGCTCATAGACCGAATTGACAGCCGCCCCCGCCAGCGGAGCCAGCCCGGCCGCCCAGACAACCATTAAAAACACCCGGACTTCCTCGTCGTCAAACGTCGCTTCCGTCAGCGAGCAGAGCAAAAACACCAGCGACCCGACCATCGCCGCCCCGATCAGTCGCCGGTCGTCCGGCCTGTCCAAAAACCGCCGCCAGCCGCGAACGAATGCCCACCCGACCAGCAGCCACATCTGGACGAAAAGAACAAACCCCGGTATCCCGGTCACCGCCGCCACCGAGACAAAATCATTGTGCGCGTGCGGCCAGTGACGCGATTCCCCCAAATTCGGATCATTTTGCAATTTATACGCTTCCCGAAAATTGCCGTGCCCAACCCCGAATACCGGGTTTTCCTTCACGATCTCAAGCGACTTCTCCCAGATATGCACCCGGGCCGCCTCCGACTCCCCGGCAAAATCTTTCCGCAGCGCCAGCTCATATCGTCCCGCTATACTTGGCACCAGCAGCAATGTCGCTGTCGACACGACCACCACCACCGCCACCATCCAGACAAACCACCGGCGCCCCTTCAGCATCGCCAGCAGCAGGACGCCCGGCAGAAGCGCCGCCGAGGCCGTCCGCGCCAATGACAGCACCGTGGCCCCCAGCGCCAGCAGCCCGGCCGCCACACCATACCTGGCGCCGCTGTTATATTCGGCCTGTCGCTCACCCAGAAGACCCCACCCCAGTACAAAACAACCCGCCATTGCGAAGTAGTTGCCATACGTCAGGTGGTGCGTGAAAGTCCCCTCAATAAAGAACCAGCCGCCCGGTGTCGCTGTCGGCGGCTTGGGTCGGGGCCAATGCAAACCGGTGAAATATTGGATCGTACCGTATATCGACATCACCACCAGCCCCAGCGAAAGCATCAATATCAGCGGCCGACGGTTCTCCGGTCGCGCGAACACATGCACCCCAACCGGAATCGCCAGAAACAGCCAGTGCTCCTTGGCAATAACAAACGACTGCCACGGTGTCTCGCCAAACAGGGGAGAAATGAACATCCACAAAAAGAATGCACCCACCGCCAGGTACACCGGTTTAAGCTCACCGCCAAACGGATTAATCCGGTCGCGAGCTACTATGACAAGCCAGACGAGTATTGAAAGTCCCAGCAAGAGTTGAGAGAGAGCGATAGAAAAAGTAGAAGCCAGCAGAAACGATGCGAACAACCATATCAGAATGCGATCAAGAACTGAATCTGACGCGGCCATCATCCGAACAGGTCGCTTTCAACCATCTCGACAAGAGTGTGAATCAAAAAGGTGTGTTCTTCCTGGATCCGTTGCGTGGAACTGTGCGGGATAACAATACTACGGTCAACCATCCCGGCCAGTTGCCCGCCTTTGCCCCCAAACAGCCCCGCTGTTAGAATCTTCTTTTCTCGAGCAATCTTCACGGCGTTGATCAGATTGGCAGAATTTCCCGAGGTCGATATCACAATCAGCAAATCACCCTTGCTGCCGATCCCCTCCACCTGCCGGGCGAAGACATTCTCGTAGCCATAGTCGTTCGCCGCCGCCGTCATCACGACCGTATCGGTATTCAGCGCAATTGCCGGCAGCGATTGACGATTCCGATCAGCCGTCAAACGCACCACCATTTCGCCGGCAAAATGCTGTGCGTCGGCGGCCGAACCACCATTACCGGCCAGCATGACCTTGCCGCCCGAACCGATAACCCCGGCAATGATCGCCGCAAACTCAATGATCTGCATCCCGAGGTCCTCGACTACGGTCTTTCGCAGGATAGCGCATTCTTTCGCGACTTCGCGAAGCTGCGTGAGTCGCGTTTCATCTTTCATATCTTCACAGACTCCTTGTGGTGCACGGCGGCCGTCATCTCTCTAAGCCGAACAAAGCGTGAATCAACCTCTTCCATCGAATTCCCCACAACAACAAACGATGCCCCGGCTTCTATCCGCTCGGCGCAGGCTTCCGGCGTTCGCAGGCCACCGCCCACCATCAACGGTACATCAACATACGAACTGACCTTGCGAACCATCGGTTCCGGAACCGGTTGTGCCGCACCGCTGCCGGCTTCCAGATAGACCAATTGCATCCCCAGATACTGAGCCGCCAGCGCATGTGCACAGGCAATGTCACACTTCCCCGATGGGATAGGCTGCGTTCCGGAAATATATTGTACCGAGGTCACACTGCCCGACTCAATCAGCATGTAACCCGTTGGAATCGGCTCCAATCCGAAGCGTTTAACCAGCGGGGCGCCGCGCGCCTGCTCGCCGATTAGGTACTCCGGATTACGCCCGGATATCAGCGAGGTGAACAAAACCGCATCCGCATGAGGCGTCAACTGACCGTACGAGCCTGGGAAGATGATCACCGGAATATCCGTGGCACTCTTTAAGTCCCTGACCGCCTCGCCGAAATTGGTATCGAGCATGAACGACGTGCCCACCAAAACAGCATCGACTCCGCACTCACCAGCCGCTTCACACAGCCGAAGATTCGCCTGTGCCGACGTTCGGTCCGGATCAATCAATAGCAAAAAACCGCCGCCCCGCTCCTGGCGGGCATGCAATAAATCCGAAAAAACGGACTGTTCACGCATACCAAAGCCCCCGTTTTATCCTGAGCTTCCATTCAATTATGTATTCACTTGTTCCGGACATCCCGATAGCCGTTCCGTTTACCTGTTCGCGCTCAGAGTCTCGCGCACCGCGGCAAACAACGCGTCCGCACCGGCATCATCAGCCACACTGCCCTGGGCAAAATTGGGCTTACCGCCCCCCCTGCCGCCAAACTTCGGCAGCACCGATTTGGACAACGCCCCTACATTCACCTTCATCGACTGCACCGCCTCATTGCTGGCTGCCGCTACATAGACCCGTTTGCCGTTGACCTGTCCCAGCGCCACGGCCACCACCGGATCATTGCGTTCTTTTTGACTGTCAATCCAGCTTGTCATAATATCACGGTCAGTATCATCGAAATTATGCGTTATCAAATGCAAAGATCCGATCTGCTCCTCACTCCCGACAGACTTGCCGCCGCCGGAGAACATCTCCGCCTTCACCTTTTTCAACTCTCTCTGCAGCTCACTATTAGACTCTCGCAACTGACGCACCCCATCCAGCGCGTCTTTTTCACTCCGGCCGGTCAAATGCGCTACCTCATTGCGGAACTGCTTGGCCTCCAACATAAATTCTATAGCCGTCGCCCCGGTGATGGCTTCAAGCCGACGTACCCCCGAGGCAATCCCGGTCTCCAGCGTGATAAAAAACGGCCCGATCTCGGCCACATTCTCCACATGCGTTCCGCCGCACAGTTCTTTGGAGAAATCTCCGACCGAGACGACCCGAACCTTGTCTCCATACTTCTCGCCAAACAGCGCCATCGCGCCGCTTTTTTTGGCCTCATCGACATTCATGATACTCGTCGAGACGGGAATTCCCTCGAGTATCCGTCGATTCACGATCGACTCTACTTCGCGAATCTCCTCGTCGGTCATCGGCTGATGATGCGAAAAGTCAAACCGCATCCGATCCGGCCCGACATACGATCCCGACTGCTTGATATGACCGCCGAGAACCTTGCGCAGAGCGGCATGCGTCAGGTGCGTGACCGTGTGATTACGCTGGATCGCCCGCCGACGGTCCTCATCGACCTCCGCCACGACTATTGTTCCAGGTTCGAAGTCTTCAACTGAACCCCTCGTTATCCGACCCTCGTGCACGTACCAATCTTGGAACTGAAACATGCTATGCACTTCTATCCGACTCGTGCTTGCATAGATCGCGCCCGTGTCACTGGTTTGGCCACCAGCTTCAATATAAAACGGCGTTTTGTCCAGTATTACGGCCACATTTGAGTTTGACATCGCAGGGTCTTTGGATCCTCGATGTATAGACTTGACGACTGCGTCACGCACCGAAAGCTTCTCTCGGATGAACTCTGTTGGACGTGCACTCGGTGGCTCTTTCTCAAATACTGACCTAAATGCCCAATCTGCAGATTCAAACTTCGCGCCCGCTTTAGACTGCTCCCGCTGCTGCTGCATCGACCGGTCAAACCCCTCACGATCCAGCGTCAGGCCCTGCTCGACAGCAATAATCTCGGTCAGATCGTAGGGGAAACCATACGTGTCATACAGACGAAAAACGTCCTCACCCGGAACAACCTTCTTTCCGGACTTCTTTACCTGCCCGGCAATCTTGTCAAACAACTCCAGCCCGGTCGCCAGCGTCCGGCCGAATGACTCCTCCTCGGCCCGAATGACATTCTCTATATGCGATTGCTTCTCCTTAATCTCCGGAAACGCCTCACCCATATCTGCCACCAGTGTCGGTACCAGCCGATAGATGAACGGCTCGTTCATCCCGATATTCCGACCGTGCCGCGCCGCTCTCCGAAGAATCCGTCGGAGCACATACCCCTGACCCTCGTTCGAAATCCCGGCCCCGTCGGCTATGGCAAACGTCAGCGCCCGAACATGATCGGCGATCACATGATGCGACGCCACCTGGTCCCTGTATTTCGTTCCGCTGATTTCTGAAATTTCACGGATCAAATGCTGGAAAATATCTATTTCGTAATTTGTGTCGGCACCCTGCAAAATCGCGGCAATCCGCTCAAGACCGGCTCCGGTGTCCACCGACGGCTTCGGCAAGTCCCGCGTCTGTCCATCGGCAGTCGTCTCGTACTGCATAAACACCAAGTTCCAGATCTCGACAAACCGCTCGGTCTCACCGTTCACGACATCCTCAGGCCCGGTGCCGTACTTTTCTCCGCGATCATAATGGATCTCGCTGCACGGGCCATTCGGGCCGATGTCGCCCATCGACCAGTAATTGTCCTTCCTACCGAACCGTAATATCCGTCCGTCGGCTAACTCCGGGGCAATCTTTGCCCACAGATCAAACGCCTCATCATCGGTCTCGTACACCGTTGCGTACAAACGGCTCTTCTCGAGTTTCAAGTACTCGGTCACCCACTCCCAGGCCAACTTAATCGCCTCTTCCTTGAAATAATCCCCGAACGAGAAATTACCGAGCATCTCGAAAAACGTATGGTGACGGGCCGTGAACCCGACATTATCCAGATCATTATGCTTGCCGCCGGCCCGGATACACTTCTGCGACGAGGTCGCCCGCGAATAGGGGACCTTGCGCTGACCGGTGAACACATCCTTGAACTGGTTCATGCCGGCATTAGTAAACAGCAAAGTCGGATCATCGTATGGAATAACCGGCGACGACGGCACCACCCGGTGATCGTAACCGGCAAAAAAGTCCAGAAACGACTGCCTGATTTCGGAAGTCTTAATCCTGTCCTCCGTTGGTTTCTTCTTCTCTGACAGTATCAAAGGCGGCCCGGGATGCATCATAGGTAAATCCCCGGCGGGCCAAGTAATTATAGGCCTTGTGGCGGGCCGTTTCAAGTTCAAACTGGCTGAACTCCCGCCAGCGCTGCCGCAACGCACACGCCGCAAGGTCCGCGATATCATGCTGCGACAGCACCATGTCCGCGGCCTCTGCCGCCAGCTCCGAACTGACCTGCTTCCGACGCAAATGCGCCAGGATATAGGCTCGACCACACGGCTTCCGGTTTACCACCTGCTCGGCCAGGGTGCGGGCATACTCGGCGTCATCCAGCAGCCGCCGCTCCTTGAAATCACTGACCACTTCCCCGGCGATCTCCGGGTCGAACCCCTTTCGGCGAAGCTTCGACTGCAATTCACCGACCGAATGCTGACGTAACGCCAGCAACCGCGTGGCGGTTTCCCTAACCTGAAACCGCTCCGCCGCCGACTCTAACCGATCAACCTGTGACCGTGTCAGCACTGTCCCGGCCGCCAACCGCCAGTCATACGCTATCCCGGCATCGATTACCAACGGCTCCTCATGTGTGGAAAGCTCCAGTGTTGCCCGCAATCCGCGGATCTTGACTTTGTCCAAGGTGATTTTCTCGCTCATGTCACAAACCCGACTCCTTCCAAGGCGTACAAGGTAGCAGACAGGCAGCGTGCGACCAAATAAAAAACGACGCCGCCATCACAGAATACGCCAGACTATCGAAAACTGCACACCCTCGCGGTTTTTCTTGCTTTTTGACGTATTCGAGGTTGACACGTATTGGCAAAACAGTTATTGTTCCTCATGCCGGTTGGACCGGCGTAACCTGTTGTAAAATAGCGGGTTTGAGGGAAAGAGAATTTACCGAATTGCTATATTGTTGTAATTCATTAAGATACTAAAAAACTGCCGAACACCAGACCTTCCGTTCCACGCGTACGGCAGACCTAATACTGTGGGAGCACAGATGGATCTTGACCTGCAAGGCAATATCGAGCGATTTACCCTCCCGGAGATCCTCCAACTCATCGCCACCGGACGCAAGTCCGGCACGCTCGGTATCCAGAAAGACGACTCGATCGTCATGGTATACTTCAAGGAGGGGAGTATCATTTACGGCTACGGCCCCCGACAAACATTCCACCTCGGCCAACTGCTTAAAGAAAAAGGAATTATCACCGCCGAACAACTCGAAGAGGCCGTCAACATACAGGCGCAAAACGAAAACAGCCGCCGACTCGGAGAAATCCTCGTCAACCGGGGCTTTATCGATCGCGCCGACCTCCAGGACACCGTCAAACAACAGGTAGAACAACTTCTCTATTCACTGCTGTCCTGGACTTCCGGATCTTTCAAATTCTACGAAGACCAGTTCCCGACCGATGAAGAAATCCTGGTCGATCTCTCGGTCGAAAACGTCATCCTCGAAGGTCTCCGCCGCGCCGACGAAATGAACATGGTCAAAGAAACCCTGCCCGACCTGACCCAGGTCTACACCATCTCGGCTGCGCAGGGCGGCCGCACCCGCGATGTTACCCTCGAAGCAACCGAGTGGAATATCATGGCGCTTGTCGACGGTCACCGATCGCTGGAGGAAGTTGTCAAAAGCTCGCCGATACTACGCGAGGACACGCTGAAAAAACTTGCCCAGCTCAAACTGGCCGGCCTAATTACAAAAACAGAAAAGACCAAAGACCAGCCGGCCGAAACCGGCGAACTCGGAACAATGGTCAACCGCCTGGCCGGACTTTTCGAAGACTATCTCACCGAAAAAACCGGTACCCAGGCAACCAACAGCAGAATTTCACGCACTTTCCTGGAGCAGGTCGATTGAGTCAGGCTAAAGCGCTTAAATCACTGGAAGCGGTGCTCGAAACCTTCCTCGAGCAGGTCGTTACCTACAAGCAGCCGCGGCTGCAGGTGCTCGACGGCATCAACCGTCTTGATGACATCGCCCGCACCTCCACCGACAGTCTGCACATGACCGACCAGATCGGTAAGTGGTTCGCCGCGAACAACAAGCTGCTGAATGAAAAACGGTTGCGCGAAACCGATATCAACCGGATCAGCGGCATCCTCAGCCAAATCCGAGGCAAACTGGAACTCGACTCCGACTCCCCGCCGGCTGTCGATAAAATCCGGTCCGAAATCGATCGCTGGACCAGGTCAGCCCCCACCGACAAACGCGAGAAAATCGTGCTCCGGCGCGGCCCGGAATCCGCTCCCCAACAGGCGGCCCCGGTCAATCCCGACGACACCGATTCCAACACCCGCTTTGCCCTTTTCCTCGACCGTGCCCGAGACCTGTTTGCCGACTACTCCGGAAACAAGAAACACCTGCTATCCACGCTCGATGATACCCTCGTCGCGGCCAGCGTGCAGAAAAATAAAGATGCCTTGATTTTGTCCGCGTTCCTGATATATTATCTTAAGCAAAACGGCTATAAAGTCGAGCCGTTTGTAAAACGATTGAAGACCGCCGAAGAGCTGATCAAAGGGGGCGGAAGCTATGCTTAAGCCTGCTGAAAAAGCCTACTGTCAGGCCCTGCTCGCTCTGAAGCGGAAGGATTATCCGGCCGCTGTCCGGTTTTTCGACCAGGCGGCACCGGATTTCGCCGGTGACCGGGAATTCAACCTCTATCGGGAAACAACCCGACTACTGGTTGCTGTTAAGGAAAAACTGGCGAAGACCGAAAACGAGGACAAAACCGAAATAGAGGAGGCATTTTCGCATGGCCAAGAAACAGAGCTTCGCGGATAAAGCCAGCAAGAAATCGCACCAGTCAGTCTGCCCCGTTTGCGAAACGCCGCTGCAGTACGTCAAGCACGTCAAAGCGGTCAAAAACGACAACGGCGGCAACGGATGGAAATTCCGTGCGGTTAACGTCGGCGTCTGCAAATGCAACGAAAAAGAAGTCTACGCTTAAAATAAGCCACGACCGAAAATCAAAACCCTCTGCTTTAGCAGGGGGTTTTTTTGCAGGGGAGAGGAGCCAAACTTGGTGAACCCCCGCTGGCTACTCCTTCTCCAGAACAACCACGTACCGGAAATCCGCCTCCTCCTCGAGAACCTTCAAAACCCTCCAGCCGGTGCGGTCCACGATCTTCTCGATCTCCTCCGGCGACGCAAACAGATAATCAAACCACGGCCCCTTCAGGTTCTTGTAGCGAATTCGCAGCCGAAGCTGCCCGGACAGACGGCCCTTTTCCTTG
This sequence comes from uncultured Ignavibacteriales bacterium, assembly GCA_964612145.1. Taxonomy (GTDB): domain Bacteria; phylum Zixibacteria; class MSB-5A5; order GN15; family FEB-12; genus JAGNLV01. The sequence continues at coordinate 86,181 of CAZTBP010000004.1, forward strand.
TTGCGCCGATGATAATTCAAATGCTCCGGCTCATCCGTCTTGTACGGATTCCCCACCGACGCCACTATCCGGCCCTTCTCACTGGTCATCCCGCGAAGCCGTTTCAGCCGATGCCGCGCCTGATCGAATGAAGCCAGCAGTCCGAAATTATTGCCATACATCACGATCGTATCAAACACACCCATCTTCGTATTGATCTCGGTAATCGACATCTCCCGAACATCTTTAACCCCCCGCTCACGAGCCGTCTTTACTGCAAACGATGAATTGTCAATCGCCACAACATCGTGGCCCTCTTTCTGGAGATACAGCGATACCCGCCCCGCCCCACAGCCGATATCCAGAACCCGTCCCCGGACATACCGCATCCCTTGCCGATCCGGCACCATCCAGTCCGGGTAACTCGAAAAATAGTAGTTCAGGCCGTACACACCGGCACTGATATATCCGTCGTCACGTTCTACTATCTCGACCCCGTCACTCTTGCCGAGAAACAGATCATAGATAGCATGTCCCTGCGCGTCATCCGCGTTCTGTGTCATAACAGCTTCCTCCCCGAAGGAAGTAATCTTTTCAGGTTAATCGAAGATACGGCACGGCATTCATCACCAGTTCACTGGCGCCGTCCTTGCCGTATCGGAAGTACCCGGCTGCGGCAATCATGGCCGCATTATCCGTGCAAAGCCTGATCGATGGATAAAACAACCGCTTGCCGTCCTGTTCGAGCTGCTCGGTCATCATGGCTCGGAGGCGGCTGTTGGCCGCCACTCCGCCCGAAAGCGTGACATGCGAAAGCCGGTACTGTTTGGCCGCCCGCGACGTCTTCTTCACCAGCACCTCGACCAGCGCCTCTTGAAACGACGCCGCAATGTCCGCCTTGTGCTCCTCCAACTCCTCAGCAGACAGCGCTTTTAAATGAAGCGCCACCGCCGTCTTCAGGCCGGAAAACGAAAATTGATACGAATCACGGTCCATCATCGCCCGAGGAAACCGAACATACTCCGCATTGCCTACCTGGGCCAATTTGTCGACTCTCGCTCCACCCGGATATCCAAGATCCATCAGTTTGGCAACTTTGTCGAAGGCCTCCCCGGCGGCATCATCGCGGGTCTGCCCGAGGATCTCATACTCACCGAATCCCTTCACGTTAACCAGCATCGTGTGTCCGCCGGACACTATCAATGTCAGGTGCTCGGTATTTAATTCCGGATGTTCCAGCAAATTCGCCGCGACATGCCCCTCCATATGATTCACCGCCACAAACGGCTTCCCCGAGGCAAACGCCAACCCCTTCGCAAATGTCAAACCAACCAGCAGCGGCCCGACCAGCCCCGGCCCCATGGTCGCTGCAATCAGCTCGACATCATCCAGCGTCACCCCGGCCCCATCCAGCGCTTGACGGTAAATCGGCACGATCGTCTTGAGATGCTCCCGGCTGGCAATCTCCGGCACCACTCCGCCGAACCGCGCATGGTCTGCCTGCGACAGGATTACATTCGAGAGAATACGGCGGCCGTCCTCGACGACAGCGACCGATGTCTCGTCGCACGATGTTTCAATACCAAGAACTAACATGAAAAGTCAGGGAGTCCGATTAGCAGTAGTATCAAAAATAACTTCTTCCGACGACGCCCGCTTGACCCGGAAACTGCCCGGAGCGTCAATCTTAATCGGCGCGCTCCCGGCACTGTCAAGGTGCCGGTAATCGACCGAGGCCACCAGCGCATTGCGATTAAGCAGGTCAATCTCCGCCGGCGGGCCGGTCAACTCAATATTGATCACCCGCGGATGAATCGTCGCTTGCGATCCCTGCGGCACATTGTACACAACAATCGGCACATTTTCAAATACCCGCGTCTTCACCGGCACGACTTCAACATCAACAACAACCGTGTCCGGCTCCACCGTAATGCCGTAACCCTCGGGCGCGACAACCGGCAGCCGAAGGGTCAAGTTCGTACGCACCGCCGATACTTCTCGCCGGACTGTCGAAACCGTCCGCTGTTGTTGTACCAATTGACGTGCCCCGCGCACCGTAACCCGCTCAGGACTTGGTCGACCGATTCGCGAAATGGCAAACCCGTCAGCCGTCTCAATCACCAGATCAAGTTCCACGTCGACCTCAGCCTCGGCAAGCCGGTCAATGTTGAGCGTCACTGTCGCCGGAGACACAACTGCATCGATGACAACCTGGTTGCCGGTCGCCGCCAGCGACACGTTGGTGGTCGACAAACTGACTGCGTGTCGGCCGACAACATACTGGTTCGCCATCAGGCGGACACCGTTCTCCCGCCACTTGCTGCGAAGAAGCCGCTTCCCGGAGGCATTTACCGAAACCGTCACCGAATCCGGCGGCGTATTGGCCAGTGTCAGGGAATCCTCCAGCGATATTTCAGTCAGCGGCAAACGAATTTCGTGATTGTACGTTTTCTCCGTCGCCACGTGAAACCACAGGAGCAACCCCATAACGACACCAACTATCTTGAGCCAGAAATTGTCCAGTAGAGAAGCCATGCCGCGAGCGTTCCGTTGATTATCGCGCCGCACAGTCGCGCACGCACAGCTATAGTAATACAACCGGACGCACCGATCAACTTATAATCGATACGAAACCGCCTTAGTAGTCAACTCGATCAGGATTATTCCAGAGAAACTGTGTCAACCCGCGGTCAGTACCCACCCAAATGAAGTCACCATCCATCAGAAGTGCATATACCCGATTCGAGGCCAGCCCGTCGCGCGTCGTGAAGTCCCGCGTGAACGGCTTCTCGTGACTGTGAAACAAAACCGTTATTCCCTGGTCCGATGACACCGCCGCGATTGAATCATTCACCGCCAGCGAACGCGGGCCGATTTTGCTTATTGCCGACTGAAACGACTCGCTCTCACCTGTCTCGAGATTCAACCGCACCAGGCCCGCATCCGACACGAACCAAAGCATATCCCCCCACCGCTGGATATCATAGACGTCCGCAAAAAGCACATTCTCATTATCCTGGAACCGCTGAAGTCGATCCTGACCGGGTGTCAGCCGAAAGGCGCCGTTGGACGAACCGATCCAGATATAACCGTCAATTCCTTCAATATCCCAGATCCGCTGACTGCTGAACATCGTCGGTCGCACCAGTGAAATCGAATCGGACTGGCCGGTGACCATGCTCAATCCCTCGGCCGTACCAATATAGATCGAATCCCCGACCGCCTCCAGACTGATCACATTCTCGTTGATCAACCCGTACCGCTTCGTAATCGTGCGATCAACATAGCCGGTCGACCGATTCAGCATATACAGCCCCCACGGCGTGCCGATATAGAGATAAGCCGAATCCCCTTCGATACAGTTGATATCTATTGCCGGGAAACCGGGCTGCACTCCGGACTCAATAAACTCAAACTCCAGCGAATCCGGATTCATCTTCGTAATCCCCGTGCGCGGCTCATCAAACACCGCCCCCGAGACAAACAAAACGTCCCCATCAGCCCAAATAGTGTTCACCCGCTCCTGCAGGAGCCCAAACGGCATCAGGTTAAGAATCCGGTTCGAGGTACGCGCCCGGGCTGCCCCGAATCCCCAAAATCCAAACCACCAGTACCCGGAGCCGTCGTCAAGCACGTCATTGACCGGCCAGTACCGGCCCCATGGATCAATAAGCTCAGAATCCGCGCTGTACGTGAACCCGGGGGGAGCATGCATCACCTGCGGGGCGGAAACATGCTTTGAGAAATTGGAAAATTCCGGAATTTCCGTGATCGAAAACCAGCTCTCCAGCAGCATATCATACTCAAACAGGCCGTCCGGCGTCCGGGCATACAGATTACGGTCGAACTGGTCGACCCATATCTGAAGGATATCCTGTTCATCCAGCCCTGGCGTCGACGTCAACGGCAACTCCCACCGGTTCTGCATATGATTGAATACCAGTATACCTGCCGTCGTTGCAAAATACACCTTCGCCGTCGAGGCCGCAGTGTAGCGGACATAGGAAAAGTTTGTAAATGTAACAGCTTGATCAGCCGGGTACCGTCCAAAAGCGGCGCTGCTCAACATGAGCATCGATAGTATGAAAAGTGCCGGTTGCCGAAGTGTCATGGTCTGAGCCCGCCGTTAAGAACATCTATGGCAGCCATCCCCAGCAGTGCCGTACCGTGTACAATAGCCTCTTCGTCCGCGATGAATTGCGGGGAATGCCAGGGTTTGTCGGCTTTGATCTTCTTGTTCATAACTCCTAATCGAAACATCGCACCAGGGACATGCTCAAGATAACACGCAAAATCCTCTCCGCCAAGTCCCGGCTCAGTTTCCGCCACTTTCCCGTGACCGAAAAGCAGGTCGTAGTTGCGCCTCAGCAGTTGGTTGACCCGCGCATCGTTATACAACACCGGATAATCAGCTATCAGGTTCATCTTTAGCGTGGCATTGTGTGCCTTGCAGACATTGCTTGCCACTCGCTTGATTGACTTGGCAATCTTCTTCGCCGCCCGCACCGATAATGTCCGCGCCGTACCGACCAAACGAACTTCATCGGCAATCACATTCCGCGCTACACCACCCTCGATCTGACCAAAGGTCACAACCACCGGATCAATCGGGTCAGTCTCCCGCGACACAATTTTTTGCACCGCACTAATCACATCCGCAGCCGTCGTGATCGCATCTGTCGACAAATGCGGCCGCGCGGCATGTCCACCCTCTCCCCGGATAATAAGATCAAAATCCGTAACCGAGGCCATCGTCGCACCGTCGCGCAGCGAAATCCAGCCCGTACGCAAATGCGGCTCTACATGCAGCCCCAAAATCGCCGATACATCGTTAAGCGCACCGTTTTCTATCATCGGCCGTGCCCCGCCCGGCGGGTGCTCTTCAGCCGGCTGAAAAATAAATCGCACTGTCCCGGGCAAGTGCTCTTTAAACTTCGTCAACAGGGTGGCTACTCCGTACACAGTCGCCATATGTACATCGTGTCCGCACGCATGCATTTTACCCTGATTCTTCGATGCAAACGGAAGGCTGGTCTGCTCGGTCACCGGAAGAGCGTCGATATCCGTTCGAATTGCTACCGTGCGGCCCTTCCCGCCCTTCAATTCCGCTAATACCCCGGTCTCCATGTCAATCGGGAGCAGCTCAAGCCCGATCTTCTTCACCGCCGCCGTCAGCCGCCTGGTCGTTTCGTGCTCCTCAAACGACAGCTCCGGATACTGATGTAACTGGCGTCGGAATTTGACTTGCTGGGGATGCAGGCGTCTGGCTTCCGCCAGAATCGCCTCGTTCAGGGCGGCAATATCGGTCACAGGCAGTCTCACTATCTGCCGCAAGACAATCAATCAGCGGCTGTTCCGGTTCGATTCCTTGTACTTCTTATACTTATTAGCAAACAGATGAGCCAACCGTAAAGGTTCCGGAAGTCGATAGCCGCGAAGATTTCTTGCGACAATGTCCCTGGCATGATCCAGATCACACTTGTGACCGGCTGAAATGAAAATCGGTTTGACATTCGCCTTGCTCCGGTAGGCCAAACCAACTGTTTTTTCCCCAATCACTATTGGTTGCGAGCTGCCCTTTGCCGTCCCCACCGGACGGTGATTCCCCGCCAGCATACGCCGGCAACAGCCGACTGTCGGAACGTCAGCCAAAACTCCGATCTGCGAGGCCATCCCGAAACCGGTCGGATGCGCACTACCGTGACCGTGCACGATTATCACGTCCGGTCTCTCCTGAAGCTCGCTGAGTGCCTTGAGAATTGCAGCTCCCTCACGATAAAACAGCAGCCCCGGAACATACGGAAACTCCACAACGGCGTGCGCCCGGACCCGCTCAATCAGCTCGATATCAGGAAAACTGGTGATCACTGCCCCGGCATACACGAATTTGCCGGCGAATCCATAGGCCGTATCAACCGCAGCTATCAACTTCGGCTCATCAATATGATTAAGGGGATCGTATTCCGCTGCCGCCGCTGCCTGCATTTTCTGGGCTTCTTTGCGGCTTGACGGCCAGCGGCCAATCAAGATCTCCTGCACGCGCACCCCACCAGGTTATCTGCCCACGAACCTTCCAAGCGGTCGACTGCTTCCACCTCACACAACCTGCTGCCGGCCCTGCGAACGGTTACAGGGAGAACAGATCAGGTATCCATACCAGTTATAAACTGCGATGCATACGCATACAAGATATTACTTCATGGTTCAGCTTGTCAATGATACATCGCGGAAACGCTATTGGATCGCATTGGGAACGACCGGACGGAACCCTCCCCACGTCGGAAGATCGTCAACCAGCGCCTTCAATTGATCTGCTGTCACCCACGGAAAATCGCGCTTCAGTGTCAGCAGCGGAATATGGAAATCACACGCCTCCGGGCACCCTCGCGCTACCGTATACAACTTCTCACCATCCCCGTTGACCAGCACATTCATGACCATAAAAACGCTTCCAGTCCGACCTCTTTCGTCATGACCAATCAAAAGGTCCCCTGGTGCAGCCTCCTCCAACGTAATCGAATCACAATTCGCCGCCAGACTGGCATAGTCCTGGTTCTGCATGCACGCATTCAGGAATCGATAATATTCAAACGCACTCGAATCCCGCTCAGCCGCCGGTACCAGCACAACCTCTCCGCGACCGGATCGCGCTACCTTGCTTGAAAGAAAGGTCTTGTAATCAAGCGTATCACCAAGGTGGGGGATGACTCGAAAATCGTATTCACGATTCTCTTTGCGAAGGAACTCTGCCATGATTCGAAGCGGAAAACCAACTTCGGTATAGACCCGCCCCTTCCAGGGAATATGCACTACCCGTGAAATTTCCTCATTTTCAAAAGCCTTACCCCCTTTCCAGACCCCAACCGCCTTCCATTGATGCCACAGTGGAAACCGGGCCACCCAGTTTTGAAACGGTGTCCACTCGGATGAGTCCGGACGCGAATATCCCTCAGGAATTATGAACTCAGTTTCAAACGTAAAGACGGTGTCTTCGATACTGATAAACGGATACTGCTGCAAGTACCAGTTTCGCAGCGAATCGCCCGTCGCCGTTGCCTGACCGTGTACCGGAACGCTCCCCAAAATCAACAGTACCGTCGCCAGAATAACTTTCACTGCTCGTACCATCATCATTCGTCGTTCATTTCCTTCCAGAGCCTGGCCGCCCGACGAACATGCGGAATCGTAATCGAGCCGCCGACCACCATTCCTATCGACATGACCTCGTCAAACTCCTCGTTCGTTACACCGTGTTCTTTGGCCTTAATCGTATGATACGCGATACAGTCGTCGCACCGAAGCACCAGCGAGGCCGATAGCCCCAGCAGTTCTTTCGTCTTGGCGTCCAGCGCGCCGTCACGATAGGTCGCCGAATCCAGCGCAAAGAACCGCTTGATCTCCAGGTTTTCGCGCTCCAGCACGATCCCGTTGAGCTTTTCGCGCTCTTGTCTAAACTGTTCTACCTTGTTCGACACATTTTTCTCCGCGTTTTTGCCGGAATATAGGCCGCGTCGGTCCGGGTCGCAACGCCTGTTTAGATTTTCAACAACAGCTGACGCTTAAAAAGCACGCGGGAAACGAAGTTTCGGAGGGAGATCGGTTTCATGAACAGTCAACTCATAGCCGTAGCCGTACGGATCAAACTGCGCCTTTTCCAGGTCGGTCACCGCCGCCAGCTTCCACGAACCACCGTCTCTTTTAAAGAGGAGAAAGGTATACCGCAATCGCTCCTCCTTGTACCCGAACGAGGTGCCCGGCGCGGCGTAGGTCAACCGAAGGTACTCACCGGATTCCCTGACCTCAAACAGCATCATCGTATCCAGATTTGGCCAGTTGGCAAATTGTCGCTCGATATAACTCTTCAGCGACAAATACCCATGCCGCTCCACCAGTTTCTGCAGATTCGCGGCCTCAGCCGGAGCCAGCATCGAGAAAAACCGCTCCTGATCCCCCAAGAGCATCGCCTGATGCAGTTCTTCAAATATCGCCCGAAGCGTATCCACTGTCGGGAGAACATTTGATACCGGGATCTCCGTCTGGTTCTGAGCCTGCGAACAGGCCAGACCTAAAAGACCCACCAGAAGAATGATCGATGCTGCTTTGATATAACCCATAGCTGTACACCTGTCGTATACAGCTAGTATCGGCGGCAGGGGAGAGGCCGCTTAGAACAATATGCTGTTTGGTTTCAGCACAAAAAAACGGCGGGCACAACGCCCGCCGACGAAAAATTTATCATGAAACCGACCTTACCCCGCCTTTTTCCCCTCGGCGTGGGTCACTATCTTCGGCGGCTTGCCGTCGGTAATCGTCTCTGCCGTCACCACCACCTCGGCAATCTCCGATTTCGACGGCACCGAATACATCGTATCCAGCATCGCCTTCTCGAAAATCGACCGGAGCGCTCGCGCGCCGGTCTTGCGCCCCTTGGCAACCTTTACTGCCGCCCGAAGCGCATTCTCTTCAAACGTCAGCTTGACCCCTTCCATCTCCATCAGCTTGATATACTGCTTGGTCAGGGCATTTCTCGGCTCGGTCAAAATACTCAGCATCGCCGCCTCATCCAGCGCCCGAAGCGGCGCGGTCACCGGAAGCCGCCCGACCATTTCCGGGATCAACCCGTACTGCATCAAGTCGGCCGGAATAACATGCTCGAACAAATCCGGAGAATCTTCACGTACATACGTCGACTGCGCGTCAAACCCAACCTGCTTCTTGCCGATCCGGCGGGCAATAATCTTCTCCAAACCGTCAAACGCGCCGCCGCAAATAAACAGAATGTTGTTCGTGTTGATCTGTACGAACGCCTGCTCCGGATGCTTCCGGCCGCCCTTCGGCGGGATATTCGCCACCGTCCCCTCTAAAATCTTCAGCAAACCCTGCTGCACACCCTCGCCGGAGACATCACGCGTAATCGACGGATTCCCTTCCTTGCGGGCAATCTTATCAATCTCATCGATATAAACAATTCCCCGCTCAGTCTTCTGCTGGTTGAAATTCGAAGCCTGGAACAGCCGCACCAGGATATTCTCAACATCTTCCCCGACATACCCCGCCTCCGTCAGCACGGTGGCGTCCGCGATTGTAAACGGTACCTTCAAGAATTTCGCCAGCGTTCGGGCGATCAAGGTCTTACCCGTTCCCGTCGGCCCCAGCAGAACAATATTGGACTTTTCCAGTTCCACATCGTCCTGCTGACGGTTCATGCCTTTGAGCCGCGACTCCAGCTCGTAGTTGATCCGCTTGTAGTGATTGTACACCGCTACCGAAACCGTCCGCTTGGCCATCTCCTGCCCGATAACGTACTGGTCGAGAAAGTTCTTTGTCTCCGTCGGCGTCGGGACATCGCGGATCTCCTCCGGGGCGGCGATATCCGGTGCCGACTGCAACAGATCGTTGCAGAGCTCGACACACTCGTTGCAGATGTACGATTCATAGCCGGAAAACAGCCGTTTGGCCTGGCTGGCCGGTTTGCCACAAAATGAGCAACGTTGCGCTTTACGCGGTTTATCGGAATCTGATGACATATCCTATCTGTCTCCTAAAACCACAACCCGCCAGTGCGGGCTGTCGTTCCTACTCTTTGTCCTTTTTCTCGGTCCGGCTGGAAGCATACACTTTGTCAATTATACCATACTCGGTGGCCTCCTCAGCCGACATGAAGAAATTACGGTCCGTATCTTTTTCGATTCGCTCCAGCGGCTGCCCCGTATGATGGGCCAGCAGGTTGTTCAACCGTTCCTTAGTCTTGGTAAACTCTTCGGTCATGATCACAATATCGGATACCTGACCCTGCGTACCGGCCAGCGGCTGATGAATCATCACCCGACTGTTCGGCAGCGCCGCGCGCTTGCCCTTGGTACCGGCGGTCAGCAGGAAAGCTCCCATCGAGGCGGCGATACCCATGCAGGTCGTTACCACGTCCGGGCGAATGAACTGCATCGTGTCATAAATCGCCAGGCCGGCTGTCACCGAACCGCCGGGCGAGTTGATGTAAATGAAAATGTCCTTTTCCGGATCTTCCGCCTCTAAAAACAGCATCTGCGCAATCACGAGATTGGCGATTCCGTCATCAATCGGCGTCCCGATAAAAATAATTCGATCTTTGAGCAGGCGCGAAAATATGTCATAGGCCCGCTCGCCGCGGCCGGTCTGCTCGACCACCATCGGCACAAGATAATTGGCAATTTGCTTGTCGTCCATGTCTGTCCTTATACTACCGTGTCAGGATTGTTCTGCCGTTTCTTCCGGTTTCTTTTTTACAACTTTGGCCCGCCCGATCAACAAATCAAGCACTTTATCCTCTAGCAGCGTGTCCCTGATGCTGGCCACCTTACCCGACTTATGCAGCGCCTCAGCCGCCTGCTGCTCGGACAGATTGTAGTTCTCAGCGAACCTCTTTATGACCTTGTCGGTATCCTCAGGGGAAATCTGAATACCTTCCTGTTCCGCCAATTTGTTGTATAACATGTTCCAGCGCAACGTGGTAACCGCCACTCCGTGATACGCGCTGCGCACCTGCGCCTCGTCGGCGTCCGGCTGACGCTGCTGTATATCCTCTACCATGGCACCCAGATAGTTATTTACCACCCCGTCCGGAACCGGAAACTTGTTTTTCTCGACCAACTGCTGAACAACTTCATTGCGGTTCAACCGACGAATCTCATTCTCTTTTTGTCTTTGGATGTCCTCACGGATCTTCATCCGAAGCTCCAGCAACGTCTCCGCCTGCCCGGTACTCTTGGCCAACTGGTCATTAACTTCCGGCAAAATTTCCTCGCGCACATCTTTGAGCGTGATCTCGTATCGGACCGTTGCCCCGGCAAACGCCTTGTCCGGATAATCATCATCGTACTTGACCTCGATCTCCCTGGTCTCGCCCTTCTTCATCCCCGGAACCTGTTCCTTGAACTCCTTGACCGTGACCGGATTGCTCAAGTCAATCTGGGCGTCCGGAAATTCATCCTCCTCTACCGTATTATCTGGATCGTAGGTCTTTTTCAGATTGACCACGACGATGTCATCCGCTTTTGCCTCCCGCTCCACCGGACGCTGCTCACCGAGCGATTTGCGAATCTGCTGCATCGCCTGATCAACCTCTTCATCGGTGATCTCGATATCGACGCCGGTCACCTCCAGATCATCAAATTCGATCTTATCCAGCGTCGGCATGATCTCCACCCGCGCTGTGTAGCTGATACCGCCGTCTTCCTTAAAATCAAACTCCGTAATTGTCGGCGGGGCGGCGACCTGAAGATCATGTTCCCGGACAGCCTCAGGGTAGGTCGTCTTAATCAGGTTTTCCGCGACATCGGCTTTCACATCCTCACCGAACTTCTTCTTAATGACATCCATCGGCGCTTTGCCTTTTCGGAAGCCCTTCAAATCGGCCTTGCTGCGCAGCTCCTTGAGCTTGGAGTCCATCTGCTCGTTGACAACGTCCGGTTCAACCTCTACCGATATCTCTCGAACCAGCTCTTCAACTTCTTTGACTTCGACTTTCACAATCTCCCTTTCGTCTGACCGGGCCGCATCCGACCACCGGCCTTCTTACCCGGGATTACCCCGATAAACGGACATGTTTGGCTATGTAATGGCAATCGGCGGTGTATCGTTCCCGCCGCCGCCAAACTCGCGCATCCTCTTGATACGTCGCTTCTTCAATGCGAAAGGGGGGACTCGAACCCCCACTCCATACGGAACTGGATCCTAAATCCAGCGCGTCTGCCAATTCCGCCACTTTCGCAACTGCTGTAACGTGACAAAGTAACCCAAAGACCGCTCAAACGCAACTCGCTTTTGGGCCGGGTCAACTTCCGCCTGCCAGACTCCTTTTCTTGCTCGACGCGACAACCTGGATTATATTTCCACCTGTCGCTCACAAAGCGGATATACTCCTTTCGAACTTGCCTTAACCGGCCCGCATCCACTTACTTGCGGTTCAGGGAAAACAACGGAGAATCGCATGCACGAACTGGCCATCGCACAGCAAATTGTCCACTCGGTACTTGAAAAAATGGAATCCGATAACTACGCCGAAGTCAGCGAAATCGGCCTGCGTATCGGCACCCTGACCGATATCGTACCCGATGCCCTCGAATTCGGTTTCGAGGCCGCCACCCGCGGCACCGTCCTGGAAAGAACCCGGCTCACTATCGAAAAAGTCCCTATCAACGGCATCTGTGCCGATTGTGGCAAGTCGTTTACTGTCCAACACTTCATCTTCGTCTGCCCCCACTGCCGGGGACGCGATATCTCAATGTCACAAGGAGATGAGCTGGAAATTGCGTATCTTGAAGTAGAACTTCACAACACCGGCTGACCCGGTTTAATCAGCCTGAAAAAGGAGATATCATGCCGGAGAAAATTGAAATCAAAGAAAAAGTCCTTTCCGAAAACGACCGTCTTGCCGCTGAAATGCGTCAAAGACTCACCGACAGCAGAGTCGTTTCGCTAAACCTCGTCAGTTCCCCCGGATCAGGAAAAACCAGCCTTGTCGAAAAGACCCTCACTGCCCTCGGAAGCGAACTCAACATTGCCGTCATTGCCGGCGATGTTCAGACCGAAAACGACGCCCGACGTCTCGAAAAAGCCGGCGGACGCATTGTCCGTCCCATTGTAACCGGCGGCGCCTGCCACCTCGACGCCCGCATGGTAACCAAAGCCGCCAACAACGTCGGCCTGGCTGACCTTGACCTCCTCGTCGTCGAAAACGTCGGCAACCTCGTCTGTCCCTCCAGCTACGACCTCGGCGAGGACATGAAAGTCGTCCTGGTCAGCGTGACCGAAGGCGACGACAAGCCGCTGAAATATCCCGGCATGTTCCGCCGCTCCTCGGCCATGGTCATCAACAAGCTCGACCTGCTCGAAGCCTGCGATTTCAGCCTCGAAACAGTCAAAGAAAACGCCCTCTCGATCAACGGCAACCTGCAGATGTTCCAGATGTCCTGTCGCTCCGGGGACGGACTCGATGCCTGGTACGACTGGCTTCGAACCCTCGTGGCCAAAAAGAAAGGGACGTAGGCGCCCAACCATGACACCGGTAAAGAACAGACGCCGCCAGCGAATCCTCATCAACGGCATCGTCCAGGGAGTCGGGTTTCGCCCCTGGGTCTACCGACTGGCTCACCAGTATGCTCTCGCCGGTTTCATCAGCAACGACTCCTCGGGTGTCAAAATCGAAGTCGAAGGCGCCCCCGACCGGATCGAACAATTTCGCACCAGCCTCCAGGCCGAACCGCCACCATTAGCAAAAATCGACAGTTGCCATTGGGAGGAACTCACTCCCCAGGGCCAGTCGGAGTTCCGCATCCAACTCAGCGAAAGCCACCGCAGCGCCGCCACTCTTATCTCGCCCGATATATCCGTCTGCAACGATTGCCTGCACGAAATGTACGACCCTTCCGACCGACGGTACCGCTACCCGTTTATCAACTGCACCAACTGCGGCCCTCGCTTCACCATCGTCGAAAGCGTCCCCTACGACCGCCCCCGGACCTCAATGAAAATCTTCCCGATGTGCCCTGACTGCGAACGCGAATACAATGATCCCTTAGATAGACGCTTCCACGCCCAGCCGGTCGCCTGCCCCGCCTGCGGCCCGAAAATAACCGCCCACTCCGGTGAGAAAGAACTTTCAGTCACCGACCCCATCAGTTGGGGCAAAGACTTCCTGCGCGACGGACAGGTCCTCGCCCTGCGCGGCCTCGGCGGATTCCATCTCGCTGTCGATGCCTCCAACGAACAAGCCGTCCAGCGCCTTCGCGATCGCAAGCACCGCCAGCTGAAACCGCTGGCCATGATGGTCCCCGATACCTATCGCATCAGAAAATATTGCCGCGTCTCCGATGAGGAAGAGGCCCTCCTGACCGGCCTGACCAGACCGATAGTCCTGCTTCGCCGCCTGGACGATACCAGCGGTATTGCTCCCTCGGTCGCATATGACAACTGTTACTTCGGGTTCATGCTCCCCTACACACCCCTGCACCATCTTCTTCTGGAAGACGTCGACTCGCTGGTCATGACCTCCGGCAACCTCTCCGAGGAACCTATCGCCATCGACAACGACGAAGCCCTGCATCGCCTCGCCGCCATCGCCGACGGTTTCCTCCTGCACAATCGCGACATCCTCCAGCGATGCGATGACTCCATCGTTCGCCACACCGCCGGTGACGTTCGCATGATCCGACGCGCCCGAGGTTACGTCCCGCAGCCGGTCACGCTCGCCCGCCCGTTCACAAAAACAATCCTCGCCGTCGGCGGTGAACTGAAAAACACCGTTGCTGTCACCCGTGACCACCAAATTTTCCTGAGCCAGCACATCGGCGATCTCGACAACCCCGCCGCCCTCGGTTTCTTCGAGCACTGCATCGGGCACCTCAAACAGATCCTCGAAATCGAACCGAAACTGATCGCCTGCGACCTCCACCCGGAGTATCTCTCAACCAAGTGGGCTCGCGGACAAACCGATCTCCCTGTCGTTCCCGTCCAGCACCACCACGCCCACCTCGTGTCCGTCATGGCCGAAAACGGCGTCAGCGACAGAACCATCGGCATCATCCTCGACGGCACCGGTTACGGCACCGACAACACCATTTGGGGCGGGGAAGTCCTCGTGGGCGACGCCACCGGATTTGACCGCTTCGCCTGGCTCAACCCCGTCCCGCTGCCCGGTGGAACCGCCGCCATTAAAGAACCGTGGCGCATGGCCCTGGCCTATCTCCAGTACGCGTATGGCAACGAACTTGTACATCTTGACCTGCCCGTTCTTTCCGCAATCAAAGACTCCCGGCGCGATACCGTCCTGTCAATGATCGACAAGCGCCTGAACTGTCCCATGACCTCGAGCTGCGGACGGCTGTTCGACGGCATCTCCGCCATCCTCGGCCTATGCAGCGAAAACAACTACGAGGCCCAGGCAGCCATCAAACTCGAGCAAACCGCCACCCTCCTCGGCGATTCACTCTCGCAGCTCGAACAAGTACCTTCTATCGGAACAGGACCGATTTCTTTCACGGATATCATTCAGCGCATCGTACACATGGTAACCGAACAACAACCGCAGCCGCTAATCGCCGCTGCCTTCCATAGCATGCTGGTTGAACGATTCATCGCCGCCGCCATCGCCGCACGCGACCAAACCAACATCACGTATGTCGGTCTTAGTGGCGGCGTCTACCAAAATGCACTACTATTAGACTATATGCTGCGCCGGCTCACTGCCGAAGGCTTCACTGTCCTGACCCACCGCACGGTGCCCACTAACGACGGCGCCGTTGCCCTCGGCCAGGCGGTCATCGCCGACGCCGCGGCGCCTGAATAGAGGATTAGCTTATGTGCCTTGCCCTGCCCGGAAAAGTGATTGAAGTCATCGACGAAAACGGCCTCACCATGGGCCGCATCGATTACAACGGTACCGTCCAAAAAGCCTGCCTCGAATACGTGCCAGGGGTGCAGCCGGGCCAGTACGTTCTGGTTCACGCCGGCTTCGCTATCCAGATCGTCGATGAAACCGAGGCGAAAAAGACTCTCGAACTCTGGGACCAGATTGTAAAGGAAAGCGCCCGCGAAGGTACCGACCCCTTCGGCCGGCCGCTTGACAACAAACCCAATGCAAACACCGGGGGAGAGGCATGAAATTCGTCGAGGAATTTCGCGATCCCGATATCGCCAGGGAAATTCTCACAAAAATCAAAGCTGCCACCACCAAACCGTGGGTCATCATGGAAATCTGCGGCGGTCAAACCCACTCGATCATCCGCAACGGCATTGACCAGCTGCTGCCCGACCAAATCGAACTTGTCCACGGACCCGGCTGCCCTGTCTGCGTCACTCCGCTGGAGCTGATCGACAAAGCCATCACCATCGCTGCCCGCCCCGAGGTTATCTTCACTTCATTCGGTGACATGCTCCGTGTCCCCGGATCGGACAAGGACCTCTTGACCGTCAAATCCGAAGGCGGCGACGTTCGCATCGTCTATTCGCCGCTCGATGCCATCAAACTCGCCCGCGAACATCCCAACAAGAAAGTCGTCTTCTTCGGCGTCGGGTTCGAAACCACCGCCCCGGCAACCGCCATGGCCGTCTGGCAGGCCCACCGTGAAAAACTCGACAACTTCTTCATGCTTGTCTCCCATGTGCTCGTCCCGCCGGCCATGACCGCCCTGCTCGAATCCGAACAGAACCGCGTCCAGGCCTACCTTGCCGCCGGCCACGTCTGCACCGTCATGGGCTGGGAAGCCTACAAGCCTGTCGCTGAGAAATACAACGTACCGATTGTCGTCACCGGTTTTGAACCGGTTGACATCCTCGACGGCATCCTCGGCGTTGTCAAACAACTCGAAGCCGGCGAAGCCCGTGCCGAAAACCGCTACGCCCGCGCCGTCCGCGAAGACGGCAACCCCAATGCCCAGGATCTTATCAACAAGGTCTTTGAAATCACCGACCGCAAATGGCGCGGTATCGGCACCATCCCCGCCTCCGGCTGGCGGCTCCGCGACGACTTCGCCCAATACGATGCCGAACGAATCTTTGATCTCGAAAGTCTCGAGGTCGAAGAACCGTCCATCTGTATCAGCGGCCTTGTCCTCCAGGGTCTCAATAAACCAGTCGATTGCCCTGCTTTCGGCAAAGAATGCACGCCGCAGACCCCGATCGGTGCCACCATGGTTTCAGCCGAGGGCGCCTGCGCCGCCTACTATCGCTACAACCGTGAACGAGTCGCCGGAGAATAACATGGCCGACAAGCTCGACCCCAACAGCCCCCTCTCCTGTCCGCGCCCTATCTCGGACCACAAGACAATTCAGCTCTCCCACGGCTCCGGCGGTAAACTGACCAACGACCTGATCTCACGCCTGTTCATCACCGCTTTTGACAACCCCCAGCTCAACCGCCAGGACGACAACGCCACCCTCGAGATCAACGGCCAGCGCCTGACCTTCTCCACGGACTCCTTTGTCGTCGACCCGATTTTCTTTCCCGGCGGGGATATCGGCCACCTCGCTGTCAACGGCACGGTCAACGATCTTTGCATGACCGGCGCCTGCCCGCTCTACCTGAGCTGCGGCTTCATCATCGAGGAAGGCCTGCCGCTTGAGGACCTCCAGCGAGTCGTTGCCTCCATGCAGCTTGCCGCCGCCCATGCCGGTGTACAGATTGTCACCGGCGATACCAAGGTCGTGAACAAAGGCAAGGGCGATAAACTGTTCATTAACACCGCCGGCATCGGCATCATCGAACATGACCACGAAATCGGCGCCGAACATCTCACACCCGGCGATGCCGTCCTGATCTCCGGCTCCATCGCCAACCACGGCATGGCCATCCTTTCCAGACGTGAAGGCCTCGCTTTCGAAAGCCCGATCGAAAGCGACAGTCTTGCCCTGAACAGGCTCGTTGCCGACCTGCTGACCAAACTCGGCTCGGACCTCCACGCCATGCGCGACCCCACTCGGGGCGGTGTAGCCGCAGTGCTCAACGAATTCGCGTACTCGTCCAAAGTTGGCATCCGGATAGACGAACAACACCTCCCCATCGACAGCCCCGTCGCCGGCGCCTGCGAACTGCTCGGCCTCGATCCCCTCTATGTCGCCAACGAAGGCAAACTCATCGCTGTCGTCGACGGTGACCAAGCCGACACCGCCCTGCAGGTTATGCGCCGACACAAGTACGGCGACAAAGCTGCCGTTATCGGTCACGTCCACGACCGGCGGCCCGGTCTGGTCACCCTTCGCACCCGCATCGGCGCCGAGCGCATCGTTGATATGCCCGTCGGCGAACAGCTCCCCCGTATCTGCTGACCAGCCCTGAAGAAAGCCCGGCGAGCGCCACAAGCACCCACCGGGCAGAAAAGAACTAATTGAACCTGCATCAGTGCAACGATGACGACGACGCTGATGCCACAGATTCTTCTCTATGCAGCACCGGCAGATAGTTCGCCAGCACTTTGTACCCGACGAAAATGATCGCAACCATCATCGCCGAAACACCAATCTCCCACATGGTCGGGAAATAACTCCAGCCGTCGTACGCATCCACGGCAAACAAATACACGTTGAACCGATTGAGCACCAGTCCCAGTATCACCATCACCGAAATAGAAAACAGTGATTTCGGATTGCGGCGGAAGGTCTTGAACGAAAGCATAAATACCGGAATAATCCCGAACAGCAGAATCTCACCGATAAATAGCAGTCCATACACGCCATCAGTCAGATAATGCATGTCGCCGTATGCTACCAGATCCCAGAACTTCACAAGGATGTAAAGGCCCAGCACCATGATGCTGCGCTTCGCCAGTCCGGAGAGTATCGGCAGCTCGACTCTGCGCTGAAACGTACGGGCCGAAAGCATACTCTCGGCAATTACCACGTGCATTCCAACTCCGATCGCCGACAACAGGAACATCAGCGGCAGCATCGGCGTGAACCACAGCGGATGCAGCCGGTGCTCCATCAACAGCATGATCGAACCCAGCGACGACTGGTGCAGCATCGAAATCACAATACCCGCCAGGATAAAGAAAATCAGCCCCTTGTTCAGCCACGGCCGAATCTTCAGCGCCCGACGCTTCCACTTCTCGTTGCCTTCGGATATCCACTTGTCGGTTATCGTCGGGAGGAACTCGATCGCCAGCACCGTCAGGTAGCTCATGACGCAGATACAGACCTCAAACAACGCCGAGGCTCCCTGCCAGTTACCCGGCAGAATCGGGTTGTAGATCTGCCACCAGCGCCCGACATCGAGCATCACGCCAAAAGCCGCCATCGAATACCCCAGCAGCGCCGTCACAATTGCCGGTCGAACCAGGGGAGAGTACTGCCCGTGATTGAACACGTAAAGGATTGCCGCCGTCACAAAACCACCGGCCGCCAACGCGATGCCCACCACAACATCAAAGGCAATCCACAGTCCCCACGGGTACCCGTTCGAGAGATTCGTCACGGCCGCCAGTCCGAAAATAAACCGGATAACCGTCAACACCAGCCCCACCGCGATGATAATCACACCGGTTGTGAACGCCGGCGTCCACAGCGGCTGACGCATCGGTACCCGGGGAAAATGCTCCTCGACATCCTCGTACTGTGCCAGCTCCTCTTTTGTCGGAAGGTGGATATGTTTGTGCTTGTCATCCATGCTCCTAGCCCTCCTCGATACAGTCCTCATCGGTGACCGGGTCGCACTTCAGATTGGCGACACGAGCCAGGCCGAGGAGGCCGAACAACGCTATTGGGGTTACAAACCACTTGAAAATACCGTGCTGGATATTCTCCGCCGTCTCCGGCAGCGGGTCGTCACCAAACGGCCGGAGCCCGAGCGCCTCAAACGGAACACCGGAAAGATACAGTACCGATGTACCGCCCACTTCGGTCTCACCGTACACGTGATTGATATACCGGTCCGGATTGGCCTCGATTCTGCGATGCGCCTCGGCAATCATCTCATCACGTGTTCCATACACGATAGCACCGGTAGGGCAGACCGCCGCACACGTCGGCTGCTCACCCTTGAATATCTTGTCCTTGCAGAAATTGCACTTTTTGATCTCCGGAGTCGCACTATCGAACTCAAAACGTGGTACATTAAACGGGCAGGCAATCATACAATACCGGCAACCGATACACTTGTCCGGATCGTACGTTATATTACCCTGGCGTTGTTTCTGCAGGGCAGTAACCGGACAGGCGGACACACACGACGGCACGTTGCAATGCATGCACTGCCGCTTGATAAACGAATGCTGCTGACCCTCGCGCCAGAGCTTGATCGTCGTATAGTGCGTATCCTCCAGCCCCAGCGGCATGTCATAGAGTGCATCATTGTCGCTGGGCGGAAGTCCGTTGTACCGCCGGCAGGCTGTCTGACAGGCACGGCAGCCGACACACCGGGTACAGTCGTTGAGCATCGCCACCTTGTCACCAAAGTGATTTTCGGTCGCAGCACCCATCACACCCGGACCCAGCAGGCAGGTACCAGCCCCTGCCAGACAGCCTTTCAAAAAGGCTCGTCGGTCAGCCATGCTACGCCTCCTTCTCCTGGTCTTTTGCCGGTTCGGCCTGGGCGTTCTTCTTATTGCTGTGCCTCGCCAGCCCAACACCAACCGCCAGACCAACCGCCGCACCAACAGCACCGGTAATGCTCGGCGTCACTGAATCATTGCGCGAGGCCGCAATCGGCGGATAATACGACGGCGGAACCCGGTCCTCCAGCGCCACCGTCCGAAGCATCGACTGCTCGTACGGGAACTCCGGTTCGACACAGCCGATACACGGACTGCCGCTGCCGATGCACCAATTGGCACCGTTGTTCCACTTGCGATGACCACAGTCGGCATGGGCCACCGGACCCTTGCAGCCCAGCTTGTACAGGCAGCCGTCATCCGAAAAACTCTGGGCAAAACGACCCTGGTCGAACTGTCCGCGCAACTGGCAGTTATCATGGATCCGACTCCCGTAAAACGCCCGCGGACGACTCTGGTCATCGAGATCCAGCGCCCCCAGACCACCGATCAACACCGTCACCACCGTACCCACAAACCAGTCCGGATGCGGCGGACAACCCGGCACGTTCACACACGGCGTCGTAATTCCCTCTTCCTGGAGGATCTTCGCCACCGGCTTGATCCCGGTCGGATTCGGCGACGCCATCGGAATACCGCCGTACGCCGAGCAGGTACCCACATTGATGACCGCTTTGGCCTTCTTCGAAAGATCCTTCACATGCGTGAGCATCGTGATACCGTGCCCATTGATCTCGCCCACCTCACAGTACACGCCGTCGTCCTTGGTCGACACCGCGCCCTCCACAACCAGCACAAACGGGCCGCGCTCGCCGCGCGCGAACGCCTGAAGAACCTCGACCACCTGATTGCCCTGACCGGCGCTCACACTTGGATGGAAAGCCATGCTCACATGCTTGCCGGGCACCATTTCGCCCAGCAGCAGGTCCTGGATCGTCGGGCTGACCGAGTTTAACACCGATATTGAACAACCGGTACAGGATCCGGCCTGAACCCACACCACCGGAACATCGGCGACTGTCGCCGCCAGGAGCTTCTCAAATCCGGGCAGACCGATAATGCTCACACCGACCAGTCCGGCGCTGCCGCTGCCCATCAGCTTGAGAAAACCTCGCCTGGTGATTTCTTTTTTCTCCTTCACAGTACTATCCCACTTTTTTCGATTTTTTAGCTGTTTCGCGATACGACTTCACGGCCTCGTCGATCTCCAGGCGCACCCGCTCGATAACCCGAGGAACTACAGCCTCGATCGTTGCCGTCAACTCCAGACCCCAGTCAACCGTCTCCGGCTGCACCCCGATCAGCACCGTCTGCGCCGGCGTCTCGCCAAGCAGTTCAGCCATCCGGAGCGTCTCCAGCAGCCCGAACTGATGCAGCGAGTCCAGCCGCACCGTCGTATCCTCGATCTGCTCCGGCGTGAACCGGTACATCGTACCCGGCGCCATCCCGCCGTCGACAGCATCGATCACGATCACAAAGGACCGTCCCTCAACCGTCGCAATCAAATCAAGTCCGGCCGTGCCGCCGTCAAAAAACTCCACTTCGTCGGGCCGCTGCGACTGCTGCATCCGATCGATGACATAGGCTCCCACGCCGTCGTCGGTCTGAATCGTATTGCCCACACCAAGTACCAGGATCGGCTTCTTGTTGTCTGTTCTGTCGTTCATAGCTCTATGAGATAACGAATTCTCGTACTTTACTGCGTTTCGCGTTCACCACATGGATCGCACAGGCAAGGCACGGGTCGAAGGAGCGAACGATCCGCACGAGCTCGTACGGGTTGTCCGGATCCTTGATCCTCGTTCCTTCCATCGCCTGTTCGAACGGCCCCGGCTGACCTTTGTCATCACGCGGACCGCCGTTCCAGGTTGTCGGCACCACACACTGGTAGTTGTCAATTTTATGATCCTTGATGGTAATCCAGTGACCGAGCGCACCACGGGGAGCATCGGTAATACCCATGCCCCTGGATTCTGCCGGAATCTCATAGGCCGCATGCACCGGCTCACCCGGCTTCAACTCGAGCACCCATTGCTCCATCTGATCAGCCACGATCTTCGCCTCGATCGCCCGGGCCGCATGACGGCCAAGCGTGGAGACCAGCGCCGCCGGACCCGCGTTAAAATGACCAAGCACGTCATTAACCATCGTGACCGTCGGTTCCACCCCGCGTACGTAAGCATTCACCTGGCGCGCCAGCGGACCTACCTCGTAAACCTCACCATCATACCTCGGCGCCTTCAGCCACGTGTACGCACCCTTCTTGTGCGGTTCAGCAACGGTCTCTCCTTTGCTCGGGTGAAGCTGCGATCCCGATGAATACCAGCTGTGCGTCACATGCTCGGTAATCTGGTTCGGATCAAACGCCGCCGGCTTGAGATCCTTCGCCGAGGTTCGACCATTGGGGAAGAGGCGGGCGCGCTTGGTCAGGTTCGGCTCCTGATCCATGTCAAACACGCCGTACGTCAGGTAATTCCCGCAGCCGCCGCCGATTCCGAAGTAGTCGGAATAAACCTCGGCGACCGCAATCACGTCCGGGATGTAAACATTGTCGATGAAATGCTGAATCTTCTCCAGCCGCCAGCGGAAATCCGCGATCTTGTCTACCGACACCTGCTGCGTCGTCCCGCCCGGAACCATCGTCATGTTATGCGGCATGTGACCGCCCCAGATCGCCAGCATCTCATGGCACTGCCGACGCATATCCAGCGCCTCGACATAGTGCTTGGTCGCAGCAACATTCACTTCTTTCGGAAGACGATAATCCCCCTCATAACGCGGGACAAACGGCGCCAGAGAACCGTTGTCGATGAACCGCCGCACCTGCTGTAAATGCGGATCGGTGCCGGAATAATCGGCCACCGCCGTGACATCGACAAAGTCGAGCGCCGTAAGATGATAAAAATGCAGGATGTGAGACTGCAGGAAGTTCGATCCCAGGATCAGGTTCCGCATGATGCGGCCGTTCGCCGGGACCTTGTCGTCAACTCCGAAGGCGGAATCGAGATTGAGAGTCGAAGCCGTCGCGTGCGCCGTCGGACAAACACCACAAATACGCTGCGTTATCCGCTGGGCATCGACCGGGTCACGTCCATGGAGAATCTGCTCGATCCCCCGCCACAGCATACCCGAGCTGCGGGCCTCCTTGACCACACCCCCATCAACCACCGCTTCCACTTTGAGGTGCCCCTCAATGCGCGTGATGGGGTCGATTACGATGCGCTTGGACATAATAACTCCTCTGCCTGAGGTTATGGAAAAAGCGTTTATATACCCGAACGCCGGCGCTGTCTCGCGCCTGCAATAATTGCCGAAAAGTGATGCCCCGGAGATGCTGCGCCGTCCTACCGGCACAATCATCAATGACAGAGGTTGAATGCGAATTGAGTGCGCTTGGGAATCGCAAAACAGTGTGTGGAACTGGATCAACCTCTATGAAAAATATACGTGCCACCCCTCATATTAACAAGTAGTTAGTCCACGTTAACCCCCAAAAACATACCGCTTCAGTTCGGTTTTTCTGCATTTCGGGACACAAATGAAAATCAGTTTCATCAATGTGTCACGTTCTGTCTATTATGCACTCTCTTGTAATCTCCTTCGGCATTTGAGACCCAAATGTCTACTAAAAAGTACTTCTTCAATAACACGCCTTTTCTCGCTACTCACGAACCACCAACACCTGCCACACCAAATTCAGGGCTCGTCTGAAAATACACTATACGCGTCCACGAACACACCCCCGAAAAACGTTGCTATTGAACAGCCCACTCGTATAATTGCTGGTGACCGTAGACAACCACCGCAGGGTCGAACAAAGAGGGGCAGGAGAAATGCATGGGTTATGAAAGCTTTATAGCGCGACGGTACCTGCGCTCCGGCCGGTTTTTTATCACCGTCTCCACCTGGATCACTATCCTCGGTGTCATGCTCGGTGTCGCTGTCGTCTGTTTCGTAATGTCCATGCACAACGGCTTCGAATCGGAAATCCGCTCCCGCCTCCTCGGTACAACGTCACATGTTTCAATCTTCCCGACCCAGCGCAGCTTCATCGAAAACTACAACGCCCTCGTCGATACCATCGAATCCGTCCCCGGCGTCGTGGCCGCCTCACCCTTCATCTACTACAAAGCGGCCATCTCGTCACCTTCGTCCGGCGACGGCATCATCGTACGGGGCATCGTCCCCGAAAAAGAACGCCTGACCTCCCAAGTGGAAGAAAACGTCGTCGACGGCGCCTACACCTTTGAGGAAATCATCATCGCGGACGACACTGTACCCGGCATGGTCATGGGCAAAGACCTCGCCCGAAGCCTCGGCGTGTACCTCGGCTCCAAAGTCGTCCTGTATTCGCTGCGCGGGGAAGATCTCCGCAAAGGCGCCCGTCCCCGTGTCGCCAAGTTCTATATATCCGGCATCCTTCAATCCGGCATGTACGAATTCGACAGCCAGATGGCCTACATCTCGCTCAAATCAGCTCAGGACCTCTTCCGCACCGGCGATGCCGTCAACACCGTCCACCTCCGCCTGAACAACATCTACGATGCCGAGACGATCAAACCGGTCCTCGATTCCGTCCTGCAATATCGATACGACGTCGTCCCATGGTATATCCTGCACAAAAATCTCTTCAGCTGGATCGCCATTGAGAAGAAAGTGCTCTTTCTGGGCTTTATTCTGATCGTGCTGGTCGCCGCCTTTTCCATTATCTCGACCCTGGTCATGCTCACCATGGAAAAACGGGCCGAAATCGGCATCCTCAAGACGATCGGGTCAACCCCCGGGTCTGTGATTAACATCTTTGTGCGCAAAGGGTTAGCTATTGCCTTGCGGGGCGTCCTAGCCGGCTGGCTGCTGGCCCTGACGGCCTCCTGGATACAAAATAAATTCGGTCTGATCAGCCTGCCGCCGGACATCTATTTCATAAGTTACTTGCCCATCGAGACTCACATTTTAGACTATGTTATTGTTGGTCTGGTCACTTTTGTGATTTGTTTTGTCGCGGCGCTCTTTCCGGCGGTGCAGGCATCGCGGGTGTCAGTTGTCGAGGTTTTGCGACGCTAAAGGCTTGAAATGACTGGAATTACTAAACGTTTCGAAAAATCTGGCGAAAATAATAATGTACCCCGCACCGGGTTTAATCGAGGCGCGACAGGTTAAAACTATGGATGGCAACAACACAATTTTAAGCGCAACAAACCTGCATCGCAGTTTCAAAACCCCCGAGAAGACCCTGCACGTTCTGCGCGGGATCGACCTGACTATGCCCGCCGGCGAAATGGTTGCCGTAACCGGCGCCTCCGGCGTCGGCAAGTCGACCCTGCTGCATCTGCTCGGGGGGCTGGACCGACCCACTGAAGGATCGGTAAAAATCGATGGGAACAACTTGACCAACAAGTCCGAAAAACAACTGGCCGCTTTCCGCAACCGCCACGTCGGCTTCGTTTTCCAGTTCCACTACCTGCTGGAAGACTTTACCGCGCTGGAAAATGTCATGATTCCGTTGCTGGTGGCCGGCAAGTCCAAAACCGATGCTCGCACGCGAGCGGAACGTTTAATGGACATGGTTGGTTTAAAGGATAGAACAAGCCACCGCCCGACCGAGATTTCGGGCGGCGAACAGCAACGAGTAGCGGTTGCCCGGGCCCTGGCGAATGAACCTCGCATTGTGCTGGCCGACGAACCTTCAGGAGACCTTGATGTTGAAACCGGCCGCAAACTCCACAACCTACTCTTCCAGCTCAATCGTGATCAGAATATCACGTTCCTGCTCGCCACCCACAACCGGGAACTTGCCGACGGGTGCAACCGCCGCTTTCGTATCGATGAAGGAAAACTGTGCGCAAGCACATAAACAGGATAGACTGCGATGCTATGTCAGGATTGCAAAAAACGTGAAGCGCAGAATCACCTGACGCAGATTGTCAACAACGAGAAAAAAACCCTGCACTTGTGCAAACAGTGCGCCGAAGCAAGAGGATTTCACTCGCCGCTGGACAACGTGCCGTTCCCACTGGCCGACATCCTCTCCGGTATGGTCTCCGCAGCTGGTAACGCGCTGCCCGCCGAAGCCGGCGAACAACTGACCTGCTCCAAGTGCGGACTCACCTTCCACATGTTCACCCGTCAGGGACGATTCGGCTGCGGTGAATGCTACCGCGCCTTTCGGCCCCGACTCGAACCGATCATGCGCAAAATCCACGGCTCCTCGCTGCACCGTGGACAACCGCCGGTTATCGTGGCCGAAAACGACGATGAAGACAGCCCGATCCCCGTCAAGGAAGAAGAAAGGCTCGAGGCTGAACTCCAAAAAGCAATCGAAGGTGAAGATTTTGAACGGGCCGCCGAGATTCGTGATAAACTCAAAACGATCCGATCCGGCACATCCGCCGATTAACGAGAGGGCTGAAAGTTGGGAACGATGTTTGAAGATATGTGCAAATCTCCGGCTGTCTGGCTGGCGGGCGACGGCGACGACGCTTCCGTAGTCCTGTCAACCCGCGTCCGCCTGGCACGCAATATCGCCGGATGCAAATACCCGCCGTCGGCGGACAGCGAAATCGCCAACCGGATCGTACACTACGTCGATTCCACCGTCGCGCGATCCGAAATGCTCGGCAGCGGCAAATACGTCAAGGCGGCCGATATCAAACCCCTTGACCGCGATTTCCTCGTGGAACGACACCTCATCTCGCCGGCCTTCCTCCAGTCCAGCGACTTGAGCAAAGCGCTGTTTATCGGATCCGAAGAACGGCTCTCAATGATGGTCAACGAGGAAGACCACCTGCGCATCCAGGCACTCGCTTCCGGCCTCGACGCCAAAAGCGCCTACGAAATGGCCAAAAAATACGATGAAGAAGTCGCGCGCTACCTGGAATACGATTACGACCCCGATTTCGGCTACCTCACCGCCTGCCCCACCAACGCCGGAACCGGCATGCGCGCCTCCGTGCTCATCCACCTGCCCGGTCTGGTCCTCACCCGCGATATCGACCGCCTCATCCGCTACATCACCTCCAGCGGCCTGATCGTACGCGGCTTCTACGGCGAGGGCTCCGACGTGCTTGGTAACCTCTTCCAGGTCTCCAACCAGAACACCCTCGGCCTGACCGAGGAAGACATCCTGACCCAGATCAAGCGGATCACCCGCGAAATAATCGATAAAGAAGCAACCGCCCGCCGACGCTTGGTCGACGAGGCCTCCGATATGATCGAGGATAAAATCTGGCGCGCCTACGGCATCCTGAAAAACGCCCGCGTGCTGTCTTCCGAGGAAGTCATGAACCTCTTGTCCGCCGTGCGCTTAGGCCAGGTCCTCGAAATTCTCGACTTCCTCCAAACCAAAACAATTAACGAAATTCTCCTGCTTTCCCAACCGGCCCATCTGCAGAAATTCTACGGCTCGGAAATGGATGACAACAAACGCGATTTCGTCCGCGCCCAGATGGTGCGCGAGAAACTGCGGAACACCTAACCCGAAAAATGTGTACTTAATGTGCGGAGTTTGGACTTGACAGGAAACGATAGACATATACGCAAGGAAGGTTCGCGATGAACGAGATGTTCACTGAAGCGGCCCGCAAGGCAATCGAATACGCCCGCGACGAAGCGGCGCGCCTGCGGCACGACTACATCGGAACCGAACACCTGCTGCTTGGCTTAATCCGCCTCGGCGAAGGACGCGCAATCGAGATCATCAACAACCTCGGGTTGGAACTGGTCGATCTCAAAACGTCCATCGAAGAGGTGGTCCAGCCCTCCGGCGGTACCATGACTATGGGCCAGCTGCCGTTGACAGCGCGAGCCAAAAAAACGCTCGAGGTGTCCGGTCAGGAAGCACGCGCGCTCAAATCGAAAGATATCGACACCGAACACGTGCTTCTGGCACTGCTCAAGGACGAGGAAGGCGTTGCCTCGCAGGTCCTCTCTACCTACGAGATTGACTATAAAGAGGCCTACGAAGAACTGAAAAATATTCAGAACGGACGGCCCTCGTCCTACAAAAAGAAACGCAAAAAATCCAAAACCCCGGCGCTCGACCACTTCGGTCGCGACCTGACCGAACTCGCCCGACGCGGCAAACTCGACCCCATCGTCGGCCGCTCCGACGAAATCGAACGCGTTGCCCAGGTCCTCTCGCGCCGCAAAAAGAACAACCCGGTCCTCATCGGTGAACCGGGCGTGGGGAAAACCGCCATCGTCGAAGGCCTCGCCGAACGCATCGTCGAAAACCGCGTCCCCCAGACGCTGGAAAACAAACGCGTCGTCACCCTCGACATGGCCTCCCTGGTCGCCGGAACCAAATACCGGGGCCAGTTCGAGGAACGCCTGAAAGCAGTCCTCAACGAAATCATCAACGCCGAAGATGTCATCATCTTCATCGATGAGATCCACACTATCGTCGGCGCCGGCGGCGCCGAAGGCTCGCTCGATGCCTCCAACATCTTCAAGCCGTCGCTCGCCCGAGGCGAGTTGCGCTGCATCGGCGCGACCACCATGAACGAATACCGCAAGTACATCGAAAAAGACGGCGCTTTGGACCGACGCTTCCAGACCGTCATGGTCAACCCGCCGTCCGAAGAAGATACCGTCCAGATCCTCAAAGGCCTGCGCTCACAGTATGAAAAACACCACAAACTGGTGATCGCCGACGAGGCCCTGGATGCCGCCGTGAAGCTGTCCAACCGGTATATCTCCGGCAAGTTTCAGCCGGACAAGGCTATCGACCTAATCGACGAAGCCGGCTCGCGCGCCCACCTGGCCACCTACACGCGCCCGGCCAGATTTGGTGAAATCGAAGCCGAACTGACCGAACTGCAGCACAAAAAAGAAAAAGCCGTCAAAAACCAGGCGTTTGAAACCGCTGCTCAGCTTCGCGACGAAATCAAAGCCAAAAAAGAAGAACTCGCCACCATAACCGAAGAGTGGGAACAGTCCCGCGAAGAAGAAGTCGTCACGCTTTCCGCCGACGATGTCGCGACCGTGCTGGCCAAAATCACGGGCATCCCCCTGTTCCGTCTCGAAGAAAACGAATCCAAGCGCCTCCTGCGCATGGAAGAGGAACTGCACAAGACCATCGTCGGACAGGAAGAGGCCATCACTTCCATCGCCAAATCCATCCGCCGCTCTCGCGCCGGACTCGGCGACCCACGCCGCCCGATCGGAACCTTCATGTTCCTCGGCCCGACCGGCGTCGGTAAAACCGAACTGGCCCGTGCCCTGGCCGAGTTCCTCTTTGAGGACGTCGAATCACTCATCCGGATCGACATGTCCGAGTACATGGAAAAGTTTGCCGTCTCGCGCCTGATCGGCGCCCCTCCGGGCTACGTCGGCTACGAAGAAGGCGGCCAGCTGACCGAAAAAGTCCGCCGTAAACCATACTCGGTCGTCCTCCTTGACGAAATCGAAAAAGCACACCCGGATGTCTACAACATCCTCCTCCAGATGTTCGATGACGGCCAGCTGACCGACAGCTTCGGCCGCAAAGTCGACTTCAAAAACACCGTCGTTATCATGACCTCCAACCTCGGAACCCGTGAGCTCCGCGACCAGAAGACGGTCGGGTTCGACGCCGAGGCAGTCGACCACTCGTATGAAGTAATGTCGAAGAAGGTCCGTGACGAACTGAAAAAAGCCTTCAATCCGGAACTGCTCAACCGTATCGACGAGGTCCTCGTGTTCCACTCCCTGGAGAAAGAACACATCAAGGAAATCATCGATATCCAGGTGGCCGACACCGCCAAGCAGCTCGCCGAAAAAGGCATCGCCTTCAAACTGACCGACGAGGCCAAGGAGTTCATCTGCGACAAAGGCTGGGAACCGGAATACGGCGCCCGACCCCTCAAGCGTGCCCTCAGAAAGTACCTCGAGGATCCGCTCTCCGAAGAAATCCTCCGCGGCCAGTACGCCGGCGACTGCGACCTGATTATCTCCGCGGGAAAAGACGAGCTGATCTTCAGCTTCAACACCCGCGAACCGGAAGAGGCCGATTCCAACGGCAAACAACCGGTCGAAAAATAACAACCGACCAAAAATCCTATCTGGCCCCCGTCATACCAACGGCCCGGGAGATCTCACCCCGGGCCGTTCTTTTTCGTCAAACTTTCAGCCGGCTTTCCGATTCTGTATAATAGACTAATTCAGGACATTTTGTGCTTGGCTAACGACCATTTTGTGTTATCTTGAAAGTGTAACCGCTATTGGCATCCGCCGATCGGCTTCCGAACGACGCAGACAACTACTCGCCCGTAAATTTCTCAGGAGGAACCCGACATGAGCCTGAAATCCTGCTTTGCAACCTTGACACTACTGTGCCTTGTTGGCTCGACCATCTCGGCCACCGCCCCCAACACCGTCAACTTCCAGGGTCGCCTCACCGACAACGGCGGCAACCCGGTCCCCGACGGCGCCTACCTGATCAAATTCCGCATCTACGATGATTCCGCAGCCGGCACTACCCTCTGGGATTCCGACTTCCGCCAGATCCAGGTGACGAATGGCCTTTTCTCCTATGCTCTTGGCGATACCATCCCGTTGCCGACAACCGTGTTCGATGATTCCGCCCGCTGGGTCGGTATCAAGGTCAGTACCGACCCTGAGATCAGTCCCCGCACCCGCCTGACCTCCGTACCGTATGCACGGCGTGTCGGCAAAATCGGCCCCGAAATCCGACTCGGCACCGACCCCGGCGAACAGGGTGAGATCCGCCTCGAACAGAGTGGTACCGTAGGGCTCGAACTGGATGTTATCGCCAACGGCGGCGGTATCTCCTTCCACAATGAAAACGGTTCAACTATCGCGACCATGGGTACCGAACCCGAAGGCTTCGGCTTCTTCTTCGGCGGTAACGACTTCCTCAGCCGCTACATCAGCCTGGTCCCCGATGTCGACGGCGTCGGCAGCCACCGCCTTGTCATGCTCGGTGACAATAGCTTCATGATTTGGGACGGTTCCAAATCCGGCGACAGCTCCCTCCAACTCAATAATTCCGTCATCAACGACCAGGAACTGCTGGAAAGCCCCGGTATCGCCAGCGACCTCATCGCCGGCAGCTCAGTAAGCATAACTTCTACCACGAATATGCAGGCTGTTGTCGGCGTTACCGTAGAAAACAACACGCCCGGCTACTTCGTTGTCGAAGCCACTGGCCAGGCAGGACTGTCCGGCACAACCTCGCCGAACCGCATGTCCGTTCAGATCGATGATGCGCCCGGCGGCAGCCAACTCACTTCCTACTATCACTTTGTGGGATTTAGTAGTCCCCCGAATACATCCACAATTTATTCGTCGGTCAGCGTCCGTCGAGTCTTCTTTAAAAATCCCGGTACCCACACTTTCCTTCTTGAAGCCAAAGACGCTACCGGCAACGGAACCAAATATATCTGGAACCCTGTCATTGTGGCCACCTTCTACGCCCGCTCCTACGGCGGCGTCAACACCGTGCTTCCCGACACCCCTGCCGGCATGGAAGCAGAGACTGCAACCGGCCAGGATCAACTCTCAGGAGAAACGACCACCGCCTACAAAGTTGACCTCCGCCAGCTCGAACTCGAGGCCGCCCGCGCCAATGCCGAGGCCCAGGCCGCCCAGCGACGGCTCCTCGAAGCCAAAGCCGAAGAAATGCGTCAAAATGAGGAGTGAAGCAAGTCGCCAAAAAAACAGGATATCTGCTTGTCGGGTAAGGGAATAGAGGCCCCAAACAGGTGTCGTCACGATACCCCCGGCCGCCCAATTTCCACTTGCCTTTTCTGACCGTTTGGCTATATTTCGAAGCTGTTGCCGGCGACTCAATCGCCGATAACAGGAACAGGCCCACGGCCCGCTCAGTTAGAAGAAAAACGCAATTGCAATAGAGGTTTTGTTATGGCTCACAAGAAAGGTGTCGGCTCCTCCAAGAATGGCCGTGACTCAAACGGCCAGCGACGAGGAACGAAAATCTACGGCGGCCAGACCGTAACTGCCGGATCGATCATCGTCCGACAGTGTGGTACCCGCATTCACCCCGGCAAAAACGTCGGCCTCGGCAAAGACAACACGCTCTTTGCGAAAATCGACGGCATCGTGACTTTTGACCGCGTCGGCAAAGACCGCAAAAAGGTCTCTGTCTTCGAGCCGACCGAAGCACCCGCGTAAGCCTTCGAATCAAGCAAGTACGAAAGCGCTGTCGATCCCGGCAGCGCTTTTTTTGTCTCCCGCTGTAGAGCATTATCGGTTTTCGACTGGCCCGCGGTCACTTTTCCGACCGATTTCCGATTATCCATTGCGCCGGGCGCTCTCACGCCTATATTCGCACCGTATGAACAGACTCCTGGACGATCTCAACGACGCCCAGCGCGAGGCGGTTGCCACCACCGATGGCCCCCTGCTGGTCATTGCCGGCGCCGGATCGGGCAAAACCCGCGTCCTGACCCGCCGTCTGGCTTATATCCTGACCCAGCGCCTGGCCGACCCGCATGAATTACTGGCCGTAACATTCACCAACAAAGCCGCCGGCGAAATGAAACAACGCGTCGCCCAACTGCTCGGCGGCGGCGTGATGGACATGAATGTCTCGACCTTCCACTCCTTCTGCGCCCGCTTCCTGAGGCGTGAGGGAGAGGTCCTCGGCTACAACCAGGATTTCACGATCTTTGACTCTGCCGACAGCCAGACCCTGATGAAAAACTGCATCAAAGAACTCGGCCTGTCCACCAGCCAGTTCACGCCCAAAGCCCAGCTGCGGAAAATATCCAACGCCAAAAACAAACTCATGTCCGCCGAGATGTACGCGCAGACCGCCAGCGGCTTTTTCGAAAAAGCCACCTCTGACCTCTACACCGAGTACCAATCCCGGCTGCGCGACTGCAACGCGATGGATTTCGACGACCTCCTCTTTAACGCCGTCACCCTGCTCAAAAACTTCACCGAAATCGGAGAATACTACCGCGGACGGTTCCAATATCTCATGGTCGACGAATACCAGGACACCAACCATGTCCAATACCTGCTGCTGAAATACCTCGTCGGCGAACACAACAACATCTGTGTTGTCGGCGATGAGGACCAGTCCATCTACGGCTGGCGCGGCGCCGATATCCGTAACATCCTCGATTTCGAAAAGGACTACCCCGGCGCGAAAATCATCAAGCTCGAAACGAACTACCGCTCCACCGATGTCATCCTCGCCGCCGCCTCCGCCGTAATCGCCAACAACCAGGCCCGCAAAGACAAAACCCTGCGCACCGACCGCACCGGCGGCGACAAGATAGGCCTTCTCCTGGTAGACTCCGCCGACCAGGAAGCCGCCCACATCGTCGACATCATCCAAAAGGACCGTACCGAAACACCCCTGCACGA
This sequence comes from uncultured Ignavibacteriales bacterium, assembly GCA_964612145.1. GTDB lineage: Bacteria > Zixibacteria > MSB-5A5 > GN15 > FEB-12 > JAGNLV01. Next base: position 119,513 of record CAZTBP010000004.1, read on the forward strand.
AATGGTCGTCCTCTACCGGACCAACGCCCAGTCCCGTGCCTTTGAAGAACGACTCCGGCGCGAAAACCTCCCCTACCAGATAGTCGGCGGCATCTCCTTCTACCAGCGCAAAGAAATCAAGGACGTCATGGCCTACCTCAAGCTCATCGTCAACCCCCGCGATGACGTCTCCTTCGAACGAAGTGTCAACTACCCCAAACGCGGCATTGGCAACAAGACTCTCGCTGACCTGACTCAACTTGCCCGTCAAAAAGGCAAATCCCTCTACGAAGCCGCCAAATCCCTGGGCGAATCCGGCGGCCTCTCCGGCCGTGCCGGAAAACTGCTGACCGGCTTTGTTGAACTGATTGAAAGATACCGTGACCAGCAGGACACAACCTCAACCGACCTCCTGGTCGCCGATCTCATCAATGAACTGAAACTCATCGATGTCATCCGTGAGGAAGACGACGACATCACCGCCCAGACCCGTATCGAAAACATCGAGGCCTTCATCGAGGGCGTCGGCGAATATACCCGCAACAACCCCGAGGGCAGCCTCTCTGCCTATCTCGCCGATATCTCGCTGTTCACTGACATCGATCAATACGATGAATCCGAAGACAAGATCACACTGATGACCGTGCACAGCGCCAAAGGCCTCGAATATGACACCGTCTTCTTGGTCGGCCTCGAGGAGGGCCTCTTTCCACTCGGCCGCACTGTCAGCGAACCGATGGAACTCGAGGAAGAACGACGCCTCTTTTATGTTGGTTCCACCCGCGCTCGCAAGCGCCTCTATCTGGCTACCGCGACCGCCCGCTTCCGGTTTGGTGAAACCGTCTCGATTCCGTCGCGCTTCATCAAAGAAGTCCCCGAAGAACTCATCGACCGGCGCGACCGGCGCACCGGACGCCACTACGATTTTGCCGAACAACCGCAGCAGCGCCCCGCCTCCTTTATGGGCCGTTCGACCGGATCCGCCGCCCCCGGCAACACGCCCTCGGGCGTCCATTACGAATACGAGGTAGAGGAGACTCTCCGGGTCGGTCGAATCGTTCAACACCCCACTTTCGGTCGCGGGAAAGTCCTCAAAACCGAGGGCTTCGGCGAATCGCTAATGCTGGAAATTATGTTTCAGGGCACCGGCATCAAAAAAATCATGGCAAAATACGCCAAATTGACCGTCGTAGGCTGACTTTGGCCCTCGCCAACCCCTTCCCCTCTAACGAATTATCGCAAATACTGCCTGAATCGTCCCAGCCGCAAACTGTTCTCTGGAACAGCGCAGTGTATAAAGAATGAACAACCCTCGCCCTCGGACACGCTAAGCCCCTTGGGCGAAAGCGCTTGTCAGGGACAAATCGGGGCATTATACTGAAGTGATACGTGGGTCAACCGGGCCCTTTTTTGATCGAAATCCGATCGGGTACGGCTCTCCACAAAACAAAAAACCCAAAAGGGAACTTCGCAACCGGCCAAAATGTTAACCTAAGTAAGCAATGGCTTGCTTTGCCGGTCGCGAGAAAGTATGCAGACATATTTGATGGCAGACGGTAAGGCAAATACGACAGACAGGAAAAAAGAGATCGAGAAGCGGAAAGCATTCGAGAAGGAAGCTTTGCCGCACATGGATGCTCTTTACCGCACCGCGCTTCGGATGACCAAGAACCAGAACGACGCCGAAGACTTGGTGCAGGAAGCATTTGTAAAGGCGTACCGCTTCTGGGATCGCTTCGAGCTAGGATCGAATTGTCGGGCATGGTTATTTAAAATCATGACCAACATCTTCATCAATGACTACCGCTCGAAATCGCGATCGCCAATGTCGGTCAATGTCGATGAAATCGACGACAGTTTCCTCTACGGCCAACTGGCCGCCCAGGCGCCCAACGAAACTCCGGAACGGGAACTGTTCGCGAAAATCTTCGACGACGATGTGAAAAAAGCGATCGAAGAACTCCCGGAAGACTTCCGACTTGTGGTTGTGCTCTCCTTCCTCGAAGGTTTTTCCTACCAGGAGATCGCCGAAATCGCCGATCTTCAACTTGGAACCGTGAAGTCTCGACTTCACCGGGGTCGCAAGCTCCTCCAAAAGGCCCTGTACGACTATGCAATTAAGAATGGCTACATCAAGGACACGGCGAAATGAACTGTCAGGAAGCTCTGAGTCTGCTCTATGAAATAATTGATAAAGAGGCCTCAGAAATCGACGAAAAACAAGTCCGGGATCATCTCGAAAAATGCAACGAATGCTTTGAGGTCTACCGGCTCGAAGGAGCTGTCAACCAGTTCCTCAGCGAAAAACTGCGCAACGGCAACACCGAACACGCACAGGAAAAACTCAAAAGCAGAATCCTCGGACAACTTGACGGCATCGACTCCGAGGCCCCGGACTCAGAAACACCCCACGGCGGCCCCGACCCGTCAAACAAAGAGGGCTCCCGCCCTTTTAGATTCCCCGCCATCGTCCTAGTCGCGGCCGCCTCGGTCGTGATCCTCCTCGGAGCTGCCTTCCTCGGATCGCAGTTCTACCAGCACCAGCAGCATTTCATCCCGCTGGAACAGTCTCACTGGACGGTGGCGGACCTCCCGATTAATAGCCTGAACAATGGCCAACAAGCAGCCCTCATCAACTCTGCGGCCACGAAATTCCACTATGACCTGAAGCCGGCTGTAGACAACTTCCGCCTTATCGGCGGCAAAACCGAACAACTGCTTGGTACCGAGATGCTCCACTACGTCTACGCCGACAACGGCTCCCGCGTATCAGTCTTCCTGGCCCCCGGTCCATGGTTCGATCAGTTCGAAGGCGACGAAATGGAACAGGTTGTCCGCAACAACATCCAGTTCTTTGACCACAACTGCCGTGGCTGCCGCCTTGTCTTCCACCGGCGCGGCGATGTCGCCATTATCACCGCCTCGGCCGACCGCGAGGTTGAGCTGCTGGAGTTTGTCCCCGGCCACTCACGCCTGTAAGTTCTTTCCGTAATGTCAGGCGCCCCGCCTGACAGCCACCAACCACCAGACTTTTTTCTTGCCGGCCTGACCCGGCTAAAACAGCTTCGGGAAAGGGGAATTTCACTTTTTTCGTTACGGTTAAGCCGAGCGTGCGAAATGCCGACACTGTGTGAAAAGGGGTGGAAACAGGCCACAACATCCCAAAACCCGAAATATCCGGCCTATACACACTATGCGAACCGCGCTTGCGACACTAATACTTCTCGCGCTCATGACCTGCGGGACAACCATCCTTGCATCGAACTATCCCGACTCCACCCGCACCACCCTCTTATGCGACCTGCAAGCCTATCTCTATAACGACAACTTCTCCGCCGCCGACTCGGTCGCCCAGGACTATATCGATATCCACCAATGCGACCCCGCCGGTTACCTCTTCAAAGCCATCGGCATGATCACCGAAATGTTCGCCGCCGAGCAGGACCTCTACGGCGACCGGTTCCACACCCTGCTTGACTCCGCCGAAACCCTCGCCCAACAGGCCATGGACACCGCCGACAACCGTACCCGGGCCTGGATGCACCTGTATCTCGGCCACGTCGGCTCCTACCGCGCCCTCTGGGAATCGAAATTCGGCTCCGGATTCTCCGCCGCCAAAATCGCCCGGTCCGCCAGCGGTGAATACAAACGCGGTCTCGAACTCGACAGCACCGTCTACGACCTCTACTTTGGTCTGGGACTCTACCACTACTGGAAATCAGCCAGAGCCGGCTTCCTGAGAACCATCGGCCTCATCGCCAACGATAAGACCAAAGGTATCCGCCAGCTCAAGCTCGCCGCCGACTCCTCCCGCATTTCCCGCGGGGCCGCTCAATCCGCCCTTATCTGGATCTACCTCGACCGCGAAGACTACGACTCCGTCATCGCCCGGGCTCACGCCATGCTCAATTGCTATCCCGACAGCCGCAATTTCCTCTGGCCGCTTGCCGAGGCCTACTACCGGGCTGAAATGTATGACCACGCCGCCCGCACCTACCATCGCCTGCGCCGGCACTACGAGAACCATCCCGGCAACTACCACAACCTCATCGAATGCGATTATCACCTGGCGAAAATCTACGAAAAGCAGGAAATGGTATCACGCCGCCGCGCCACAGCTCAAGCTGTTATCGACTACGCAAACCAAATCGCGCCGCCTGTACGCGACAAGCAGCGCGATCGATTAAACTACCTGGTCAAAGCCGACAACTGAACCGGCCAATCAGAACAGTTTCCCCTGGTGCACCTTTTCGTCCAACAGGCGACACCCCTCCATCAAAATCGATTCGTTGGACAACTCGTTATTCGGCGCCGGAAGACTCTCCCGCGAAATCGGCTCCACCGTCCAGTGACCATCGGTCCAACCCAACGTATGATATACCGCCTCGGCGCCCTTCTTGGTCTTGTAATCGGCAAATATTATCCGCCCCTGATCCAGATACAGCGTCAGCCGCTCCGTCCGTTCATCACCGGCCGAAACCGTAATCCGGGCCGTCTTTCGGCTCGGCCCCAGCGCCTGGAGCAGATCAATCAGGTTCATGTCAGCCAGTCGTCCCGTCGCCCCGGTCATCCGCTCGTCGGCATCACGCTGCTTCTGGCGCTCCTGCAGCGAGGTCTGGATCTTCTGCATCTTTACAATCAGCATATCCAGACTGCCGTCATTCGGCAGCACATCCTCGATACCCTTGCCCAAAAGCCCCGTCAGCGACGGCACCGTATCACTGTCAACCAGCATGAACGTCGGCGTCTGCTTAAACGCAACTCCGCGCGCCACAAGATCATCAATAAACTCGTTCACAGTTCCGGCATCCCCCGGCACCGCCAGCAAAATTATGTCCGGTCGGCTCCGGCCGTATAGATCGATAAACGACTCCAGCGTCGCCGGATCCATCGTCCGGAATCCCTCGTTCTTCACCCGAAGCTTAAACGGCGTCACCGTCGCCGGTTCCTGCGCAAAGAGCATGACCTGGGCTGTCTGCTGCGACGTCTGGTAGGCCAGAATCTCTTCCTGCACCATCGAAATGAATGCCTCGCTCACCTCCACCATAAACAACCAGCCTGTCAAATCACGGAACTTCCGCTTGATCGCATCAAACTTGTCAAGCAGCATTCGATCCGATGGCGACACATTCTCACAATACAGATCGACAATCGTCAGGATATTCCCGCCCAACGCCTCAATCGGCAGACGCTTCGTGTACTTGTTGCCTAAATCTACATACATCTTGTTGAGCATCTCGATCACCACCGGCGGATAATTCAGCGACTGAAGCAGCTTTGTCGTCAGCTTAATCGTCTGGCGCGACTCCCGCGTCTCCTGCGGCGGATAATGGAACTTCGCCAAATCATGCAAATACGCCGCACTGACCACCAGCAGACGCTCCTTATCCGGAAGCCCCAGCCGACGGCACAGCTTGTCCACATAATGCCCCACCCGGCCGCTATGATTCTCCGACTGGTGCGCCGCCGTCGACATCATCGTCGTGAACAGGTCAAGGTTCTTGACCAGGATATCCCCCTCGGTCTTGAACAACCCGTCCGAGAGCAACAGAGAGGCAGCCGACTCGTAATAACGCACCCGTGTCTCCGGGGATATCTTCCGCAGTCGATCTATCAAATCCAGATAGTCGCCCGGCACCGTGTCCTTGATAAAAACCGTATGGAACGACTTACCCCCCAGCATATCGATAGCATCATCCGCCGAGTCAGTCGTAATCACTTCAAAATCATCCCGCTCCAAAATCGACTGGATCAGCGGCCCGCAGTACTCTTCGTCGGTCACCAGAAGCATCGTCGGTTTTTCCGATTCGCCCGGTGCCTGCTCATCAGCCAGGTTTCCGATCTCGATCTTTCCGGTCTCGGTCGCCTCGTCCGGAATCTCTAAAAGCTGGCTGTCGTTCAGCGATATATCCTCACCGAGATAACATTTCCCGATCGCTATATCCAGCGCCAGTTCCGCCGCGATATACAGCGCAATCTTCTTCCCCTCGGCTACATACTTCAACTCCGCGATTACCGCTTCATCATCCGGGTCCTCACACGCTACCTTCAGCAGGTTCGCTTCCGGATCAAAATCAAACGGCAACACCCGGCGCGCCAGGGCAATCTTGCGCGGGATCATCTCCAGCACCGTCTCCGATATGTCCAGTTGTGAAAGCACCACTCCCTCACAGCCGAACTGAATGGAAAGCGCCCGCACCAGTCCGGCCTCGTCGATATACCGGTGATACAGCAGCTGCGACCCGACTTTGCCGCCATGCGCCTTCTGGCGCAGCAGCGCCTCGCGAATCTGCGCCTCGGTTACCAGCCCCTCGGAGATCAGTATTTCATCAAGACGACGTTTCTTCATTTCCTTCCCCATCAGACTTCCACCCCTTCCGTCTTTTTCGCGGTGGGGAAGAAGGCCGTAGGATCATGTGCGACCCGCACCGCTTCCTCCGGCGAGATTATCCCCGCCTGCACCAGCGCGTTGAGGTGGTTGTCTAAAAGCCGCATCCCCAGATTGCGACTCGATTCAATTACCTCCGGAAGGTCATGCGTCCGTCCCTCCCGGATGAGATTTTTGACCGATGACGCCCTCGTCATCAATTCGTACGCCAACACCCGGCCATGCCCCTTGGCTTTCATCACGAGTTGCTGCGACACCACGCCGATCAGCGCATCGGCCAGCAATACCCGCATCTGCTGCTGCTGATCGTACGGGAAAACGTCCACCAGGCGGTCGACCGTTGCCGCTGCACTGGTCGTGTGCAGCGTCCCGATTACCAGCAGCCCGGTTTCCGCCGCCGTTACCGCCTGAGCAATCGTCTCGGTATCCCAAAGGTCCCCGATCACGATCACATCCGGGTCCTCCCGAAGTGCCGCTTTGACTCCCGCTCCGAACGACCGTACATGCAGCCCGACCTGCCGCTGCGAAATCAGCGAGTTGCAGTTCGTATGCAGGTACTCGATCGGATCCTCGAGCGTTATGATATGGCGGGATTTGTTTGTATTGATGTGATCCACCAGCGCCGCCAGCGTTGTCGTCTTGCCGGAGTTGGTCGGCCCGGTCACTAAAAGCAACCCCGCGTCCTGCTCGGCCAGCCGTTCGACCGTATCGCCGAATCCGAGCTCCTCCAGCGAGAGGACCGTATCCGGAATCATGCGCACCGCCGCCGCCGGCCCGAGATGCATCTTGAACATGTTGATCCGAAACCGGGCGCCATCCTCGATCCCGTAAGCGACATCCAGATCGCCGTCGCGTTCGAACCGACGGATCTGTTCGTCGGTCAGTATTTCATACAGCAGCGCCCTGACATTTTCCGCCCCAAGCCGCTTGCCGCTTGTTTTTTCCAGCTTGCCGGCCACGCGAATAACCGGCACGCTTCCCGATGCCAGGTGCAGATCCGAGGCATCGGCCTCGCGGACTATCTGAAGAAGCTGATTTAGTTTAGCCATGCACGTCCGTCTGTAAGTCTAATGATTTGACCCGTTTGTCTATATATCGGACATCCCGCCAATCTGTTGACTGCTAATCACCAGGCCCCCGCTGTTCAATTTCTGCACAGGGGAGAGGGATCGGGGAAAGTGTGACACTAATGGGTGGCCCGGCATTGATCGTGGGAAAACTCCCGTGAATGTAATTCCTGCGGAATGTGACGAGTTTGCGGAAACTAGTCCGAAGGGCGGGCCACTGAAGGCCCTTTTGGGACCGATCCCACCACAGGCGGCGAGTCAGCTTGGCATCAACGCGCAGATTTTGCTGTTTTGACAGCGGTGCCGAAATAACTTGACAGTGGCATAAGAAGCAGCTCTCAAAGAGTAGCAAATATTGAGCAACAACAAATATTCAGCAACAAAACGACTTTCAATTCCGGGGGTGTCTGTTATGGGCTTACATATGGGCAAGACTGCGTTAACGGTCTTGGTTTTTATCGCAACTCTTACCGCGGTCATAATTGCAGGAGCACTTGGTGGGCGATGGCTGGGCACACGCAAGTCAATGGCCGATAGTCGCCAAACCACCAATCGTGTTCTTGAAAAGATGGATGGCATTGGACCGGGGGACACGTTGCCAACCTATACTTTTTATGACATCTGGGGGGAAGAACGCAATTTGCGGCAAGAAGTGAATCAGGTATCGATCATTTCCATCATTGAACCACAATGCGAAAGTTGCTTACACCAGTTGAGAGTTATTGAAGAATGGCAGAAGCGTACGCCATGCCTGAAGATCATTCTCATTTCTTCAGATAGTCCATTTCATACTCGGCGAATATTGGACCAATTTGAATTGACCGCGGTGGTGCTCTACGATCATGAAAGACACTACGGTGAGCATCTAAATATCTCCGTGTTTCCATTTAATTGCTTGGTGAGACAGAATATAGAAATTGTAGATATCTATGTCGGTGACATGAATGAACGCGCGCTTGATGAGTGGAACGCCCATTGTCGACAATAGGATCATGAAGTCCGGACAACCAAACGCTTAAAGAATGTTTGAAGGGAGGTGAAAGAAATGAACAGGCTTCGAACCATTGGAATTGTCGTTGTCATCTTTGCAGCTGCATTTGCGTTTTCGTTTGGTTTGACTTCCGAGACTCAGGCAGGCCCAAGCGAATGCTGCTTTTATAGTTGCTTCCCTTGTTCCGGTGGCCAAGTACAAGGCGAACTAATAAACGACGTCTGTCAGCCGGTTAACAGCACACATGAGTGCTGGACTGCCGACTGCCAGTGTTCGTAATCAGGTACAAGGACCTCGCAAGCGCTTGCGAGGTCCTTTATGATGTCGATGCTCATTTCTTCTCGAAGCGAATGCGATTCAATCAGAGACTAGTACAGTTCGGGCAATTTGCTCTGTGCCCGCACTCGGAGGTTGACTATAGTCGACGATGACCCTAGTTTAATCATTAATTGTGATGTGGATTCCGCGGAGGCGAGTAGTTGAAACAGGCCGTTCTATCACTATTTTTTGGACTCGTCATGGCAGGTATCAGCGACGCACGAGAAGCGATCCGCTCCAAATCGTTCTCCATTGACGCCTCGGCCCAGTCAAATCAACCAGTAGTATGCCACACAAAACACACGCTACCCAGGCTCACACTCGCTGTTCACAATAATGGCTACGTCGGCTCCTCAGTCCCTAATCCGAACATTCTCGACTGTCTGACCGGAGAGATCTTGGGCCACGGCGTAGAGTTCCCTGCGCAGTCTAACCGTCGTTTTTGGCATACTGGGGCCATTTGGGTTGGCGGAGTTATCGCCGATGACACACTGGTATCCCATGCCGCAGATGGTTGGATATGGGCCAGTGAGATGGGCCCCGCCCCAGTTACACCGTGGGTCAAAACGGCTTCTTTACTTGAATGCGCCGAAGACACATGTGATGCGGTATCTGAAGAAGACTATACTGTTTACTATACTGATACTGCCGCTCCGTCCAACAATGCCTGGGATCCCATAGAGCACCGCCCGCACGAACCGCTCAACCTGTTCATCAAACAGTCCTCTTACGCCTGGTCGTATGCTTATGCCAGTGACTTTGTGTTTGTAACTTACGAAATAGCCAACATCGGTTCGGCCCTGATCCGGGATGCCTGGGTCGGTATATTCAACGACGGGGCTGTGGCGTGGGGTGATGACCCGTATCCCTTTGCAGACGGCGATGATCTGGCAGGGTTTCTCACAACATATGATGTGATGTCGGAATGTGGTCACAAAGACAGTCTCATTATGTCATGGATTGTCGATAACGACGGTAATCCATATAAGGGCGAATACGCTGATGAGCCGGTGTATAGCAGTATCCATAGAGGGTTTACTGCATCAAACAGAGGAGTCGTCGGTGTCCTGAGTCTGCCGACACCGGGGTTGTCGACTGATTTCAGTCTTAACTGGTGGGTCGGCAATCGTGATCCTGCATACGACTACGGGCCAATGAAGCGGGTGAACTATCGTGATTTTAATACCGGGGGCATGGGCGTGCCTATGGGGGATCGTAACAAGTACTACGTGATGAGCAACCGCGAAGTTGATCCGGATCAGGCACGCATTGCCCGGATAGCACCCTGGTCGGAATGGATTGCCCCGCGGGCGGAACTGGGCGAGAATCTGGCGCACGGCGCCGATGTCAAGACACTCGTGTCTCGCGGACCGTACGACATCGCTCCGGGAGCCCGGATTACTTTTACAATAGCGGTCGTCGGCGGGGAGAATTTCCACCAGTATCCTGAGAACATCAACAATCTTCCCTCGAACCCCGCCGCATGGTATGACAATGTTGACTTCTCCGACCTGGCGCGAAATGCCGACTGGGCCCAACGGATCTACGACAATCCGGGCGTCGACACCGACAACGACGGCTACGCCGGCGAATACCGCGTCTGTGTGCTGGACTCCGAACTGGTCAACGGCGATTGGGTCTACAACAAAGCCGATACGCAGTGGTACAAAGGCGACGGTGTCCCGGACTGGCGGGCCGCCGGCCCCCCAACCCCCCCGGAGATCTGGCTGGAACCGATTGAAAACGGGTTCACCGTGCGGTTCAACGGCCAGGTCACTGAAACATCCAAGGACATTCTCACTCACACGGTCGATTTCGAGGGCTACCGAGTGTACCTCGGCCGCGACGAGCGGGAAGCCTCGTACTCGCTGATTGCATCGTATGATATTGAGGACTTCGATAAATACGTGTTCGACGCCACCTCCGGCGACTGGTCTGTCCGTCGCCAGCCGTTCACACTGGAAGAACTTCGGTGCCTCTACGCCGACTCCTGCGGGGATACCTCGTTTGATCCTGTGTTCTATACCAGAGTCCACCCGTACGTCATGGGTGACTCGGCGTTTTACTTTCAGAGGCATGGCCGCAATGTCTCGGCGCTGGGCGAATCCACCCCGATCACAAAGCGGTACCCGGACATGGTCGACCCCCGCACCCTGCACCCCGACTCAATTTCTGATACGATGTACACTGATGACGGCTATCTCAAGTTCTATGAATACGAGATGACGATCGAGAACATGCTGGCGACGGTGCCGTATTGGATCAATGTCACGGCGTTTGATTTCGGCTCACCGGAGTCGGGGCTCCAGCCGCTGGAATCATCGGTGACACTTCAGGCAAAATCCGGCTACCCGCTGCATCCGCTCGATGCGCCCGTGTCCGGCAGTGATGAGGTTTATGTGTACCCCAACCCGTACCGTATCGATGCTCAGTACCGCCTAAGGGGCTACGAGGGGCGGACGCGCCAGGACCGCTCCGATGACCGGGTGCGGGCGATCTGGTTTGCGAATCTGCCGCCGGTGTGCACCATTGAGTTATTCACAATCGATGGCGACTTGGTGCGGCGTCTTGAGCATGACATGGCTCCGTCCGACCCGAACCACCGGCATCATCGGTGGGATTTGATAAACCGCAACGCGCAGCGGATTGTCTCGGGGTTGTATTACTGGGTGGTGGAAGTGCCGGGGGGTAAGACGCAGATGGGGAAGCTGGTGATTATTCGGTAGGAACCACCCCCCCACCCACTTTTTATCTTGCCCCCACCAACCCAATTTCTTATCCCTTCCCACATGCCCCGCCGCGTCAAAAAACACAAACCATTCTGGGTCCCGATCGCCGACTATATCAAAGAGCGATTTTCCGAAACCCACATCCGCACCCGCCGACGCGTCATCAAATACGCCCTCTGGGGCGTCTCCATCCTGTTCCTCTACTCCCTGATGGCGGGCACCTACAGCATCCCCCGCATCCTCAAACTCAACCTCGAACGCCGCGCCCTCATGGAGGCCAACCGCCAGTATACCACCGAACTGGCCGATGCCGCCCGGATCCGCCAGCTCCTGAAATCCGACCCCAGCTACATCGAATACATCGCCCGCACCCGCTACCGGATGGTCCGCCCCGACGAGATCATTTTCCGGTACCGCGGCCGGTAACGCGCCATGGCCCTCGAAAAAACTGAGGCAATCCTGCTGAAAGCCTACAACTGGTCCGAATCCTCACGGACCGTCGTCTTCTTCACCCGCGAATTCGGACGCCTCGCCCTGATAGACAAAGGCGGCCGCCGCATGACCTCCAAACGCGGCCGCATTATCCCCTTCGCCCGCCACGAGGTCACTTTCTATCACTCCGGCAAAGAACGCGACAGCGACGGCTACATCTCCGATATCACCCTGGTCGAATCCTACCCGTTCGAACACGACGGCACCCTCGGGCGCCTCGCCTACGCCTCCGCCGCCAGCGAACTGCTGTCGACCATGCTCTCCGACCGCGAACCCCAGATCTCCCTCTACGACTACTATGTCACCTTCCTCGACCTGGTCGAAAATTCCCCCAAACAGGCCGTCGCCCCGCTGTTTTTGACCTTTTTCATCCGCCTGCTCTCGTTCCTCGGCTACCACCCGTCGCTCGGCTACTGCGTCGGCTGCTCCCGCGAGGGCGAAGAACTGGTGAACGGCGACAACAACGTAAATTTCTCCCCGGAACGCGGCGGGATGATTTGCGGCGCTTGCAAAACGGTCGGAGATTATTATATTCAGTTTCCCGCCGGCAGCCACCGGGTCTTGCTGGCGCTACAGTCGGCCTCCCTGCAGCAGGCCAGGACTCTCCCGATAAATTACAGGGAAACCACCCGGCTCGTGGAAGCGCTCACGAAGTTCATCCGCTATCAAGCGGACATCCGAAGCGAACTGAAATCGCTGGCCTTCCTCGAAAAACTGAGAAACAGCAAAACCGACTGACCGAAAGTGAAACAGACAACCATGGGTGCAAAACCAAAAACCAGCAACGACACGATGGACAAACTGATGTCGCTGTGCAAACGACGCGGCTATATCTTCCCTTCCAGCGAAATCTACGGCGGACTCTCCTCATGCTGGGACTACGGCCCCCTCGGCGCCGAACTCAAACGCAACCTCAAAACCTACTGGTGGAACGCCATGACCGCCCGCCGCGACGATATCGAGGGCCTCGATGCCGCCATCCTCATGCACCCCCAGGTCTGGCACACTTCCGGCCACGTCACCAACTTCAACGACCCCATGGTCGACTGCAAAAAATGCAAAGCCCGCTTCCGCGTCGATGATCTCGACAATGCCCGCTGCCCCGAAAAACCGTCCAAAACACCGCACGAATGCGACGGGGAGCTGACCGAGGCCCGCCAGTTCAACCTCATGTTCAAAACCCACATGGGCCCGGTCGCCGACTCCGGCAGCGAAATCTTCCTCCGACCCGAAACCGCCCAGGGCATATACGTCAACTTCCTGAACGTCAAAAACTCCTCGCGACAGAAAATTCCGTTCGGCATCGCCCAGATCGGCAAGGCCTTCCGCAACGAAATCACCCCCGGAAACTTCATCTTCCGCACCAGGGAATTCGAACAAATGGAAATGCAGTATTTTGTCACCCCCGGCGACGACCCCAAATGGATGGACTACTGGCGCGAACAACGCTGGCAATGGTACCTGAACATGGGCATCCGCGAGGAAAAACTCCGCTGGCACGAGCACGGCCCCGATGAACTCGCCCACTACGCCAAGGCCGCCTGGGACATCGAATACGAATTCCCCTTCGGCTGGCAGGAACTCGAAGGCGTCCACAACCGCACCGACTTCGACCTCTCCCGCCACATGGAAGCCACCAAAAAAGACATCCGCTATTTCGACGACGAAACCAAAGAGAAGTTCATTCCCTACATCGTCGAAACCTCCGCCGGTTGCGACCGCACCCTGTTGACCCTCCTGGTCGACGGTTACGACGAAACCGAGGTGAAAGGGGAGAAGCGCGTTTTCCTCCGCCTCTCGCCAAAAATCTCGCCCATCAAAGCCGCTGTCTTCCCGCTGGTCAAAAAAGACGGCATGCCGGAATTCGCCGACAAAGTCTACGAAGAACTCAAAAAGCAGTTCAAAGTCTTTTACAAAGCCTCCGGCGCAATCGGCAAACGCTACGCCATCATGGACGAGGCCGGCTGCCCGTACTGTATTACCATCGACGGCGACACGCTCCAGGACGAAACCATGACCCTGCGCGACCGCGACAGCATGGAACAAAAACGTCTCAAACTCCCCGAAATCATCGACTTCCTCCGCGAAAAAACCGCCGTCTGAGCAAGCCCGACAGTTACCCGATACCAAAAGGCCCGTGAGCAATCTCACGGGCCTTTTCTTAAATGTCAGATGATCCGTCTACGGCTTACTTGTCGTCGTCGTCGCCGTCTTCGTCGTCATCGTCATCATCGTCGTCGTCATCGTCGTCATCATCGTGATCGTCGTCGTCGTCATCATCATAATCATCATCATCGTCGTCATAATCATCGTCGTCGTCATCACAATGACCCGGACCGACATGCCCTTCATTGTACATCTCAAGCATGTCCTTCCAGTGCAGGACCTGCTTCTTCTCACTCATATCAAGCGAGTTCCAGTCCATCCAGTCATAATCAGCCAGGAACGCATCAGCTTCGTCAATCACCTCGAAAATATCTTCCGGGTTGGCGAAGTTGGTGATGTTCAGCTTGGCCGTCAGAAGATGGGCATACAGCTTGGTGATACCGTTGCTCGGATGACCAAAGTGATGTTGCTGCAGGACGTCATATGCCGTCTGCACATAGGCCACTTCAAGGCTCTTGTCGCCGTCATCAGCGCCAAGGTACAGCGGCAGAAGCAGCGGACTTACTACATCCGGCTGCGGGCCAAGACCGGTATGGTTCTTCCAGTAGCCCGTGCCGTAAGTGCAGCCGTCAAACTCGAACAAGCCGGCGTCCAACGACATATTCTCATCACCCGGCTCAAGCGTCATGCACATCGTCGTCTTTCGATAACGGTCAACATCGCTGTCGGCTTCATCATCGGCGCCCATGTCCTGAAGCGTGAAGATCCAGCCAGACGGATTGACGAACTCAAGGTAATAGTCACCGGCTTCGAGATTTTCGAACAGGTACATACCGTCAGCATCGCTCATCATGCTGTCGACCAGCATATCATCGCAGGTGTACAGGTAGACCCAGATGCCCTCAAGGCCCGGCTCACCCATATCCTGAATGCCGTCAGCATTCATATCATTCCAGATGAAATCACCAACCGAGGCCCGCTTCAGGTACAAACCGGCGTCAACCGACGCATCCGTCGCGCCCGACTCGAGCAGGCTCACACACAGGCTGAATCCGGTTGAATCAAAATCAGAGTCGACTTCATCATCCGCACCGACATCCATCATCGTAAACTGGTAATCCTTCGGAGCGATAACCTCAACCTGATACTCACCCGGCATCAGGTCTTCAAACAGGTAGAAACCAAACTCGTCGGTCTCAATTGTGGCCAGCACGACCGAATCATCGCAGGCCCGAAGGTTAACGGTCAAACCACTCATACCCGGCTCACCGTCATCCTGGATACCGTCGAGATTCAGATCTTCCCAGACACGGTCACCGATCGAAACCAGTCGAACCAGACCGGCATCCACCGACATATTGTCATCGCCCGGTTCGAGCGTGACACAACCACTGGCGCCGGTCGCCATATCGACATCAGAATCAACCGCGTCGTCAGAACCGGCGTCCTGCTCGGTGAACATCCAGCCGTCGATGATATTGACCATCACGTAATAGTCACCTGGCTCGAGTTCTTCAAACAGGTACATACCGTCGGCATCAGTCGTCGTCGAGGCAATCAGACTGTCGTCACAATTAAACAGGTCGACCGTCAAGCCCTCGATTCCCGGCTCACCGTCGTCCTGGATACCGTTGAGATTAACATCTTCCCAGACAAAGTCGCCAATCGAAACCGATGGGACAAAGGTCGGGAAATCAAACTCTGCCAACGCCCAGCGGCCGGACAGAGCCGTGGTATCACGGCCGGTATACAGCAGCATGCCGTCGCCATAGGCCGAGTCAGGATTCGCCTGGTCGACATACGTATCCGCCGTCGCGGTAAATGTCGTACAGGTCGAAACACCGTCGTTCGTGTAGCAAATCTCCAGATACGGCTGGTTCTCGGCAGCCTCGCGGCTGTTCCAGCCGGCAAAACCACTGCCGGTGTCGGTCGGTATCACGAGCACTCCGTTATTCTCTAACGTGCCGTCGAACCACGCCGTCACCAGACCGGTAGCCGGAATGGCCACCCAGCCGGTATCAGCGATCATCAAACCACCGGCAACAAACTCATAGAACCCGGTATCAATGTCGTTGAAGGCAAACGCAGCCTCATCCCAGGCAGCATCAATCCGATTGATTGACAACTCCTGGTCGTCAGCCTCGGACACATACATAAATATACTGGCCGAGTCGATCGTTGCCGTCGTCGGCACGCCGGAAGCCTGCTCGACGCTGAAACTTCGGTCATTCGTTATCGGTTGGAGGGGTGTCAATTCGTCGTTGCTGCAGCCGATCGCTACGACTCCAATGAGCAGTGCCGTCAGTGCCAGTCGAAGAAACTTTCCCGTCACTTGGGTCTCCTTTCTTTGCGGGTGCATTCTAGCGGGCATACCTCTGCCCGATCCCGCCTTGCAAAGATATTATTGGTACTAAAAAAATCGCTGTTGGACCATTCGGTGTGTATGTAAGCCCCTAAGATAAGCCAAAAACCCGCCTCTGAAAAGGGGTTTCGGCCATTTCAAGTCTCTCGGAAACAACAAGCGGACCGGTACATCGTTCCCGAAAACATAACCCGGAAGAGCTTTGGATCCTCCCGGACACAACTACCCGCCGCTGCTCCGGACCGACCTATGCTGAAGAAATCGTGTGCTGTTTAATCACCCAGTGTCCCGGCCTAAAGCGACCACGCGTGCTGCTCAAGCGCTCGAGCTATCTCCGGAATGCTGGGGAACATCTTTCGATCGCCGGACCGCTTCTTGCTGCGCTCTTCCTTAAGCGCATGTCCGTCAATAATCACTGTCGGCGAAGACACCGGCTGCTCCGATTCGGTCACATTAGCCAGGATGCCACGCTCTTTGATAAATCGATGGACAAAATCGCGTGCCTCCGCCTGTCGCGGATCATCTTTTGAGTAGATCAAGCCTATTTCCATGGCACTAATCCTATAAAGTTATCCGATGAATAGGCAGCGAGAAGTAAGAAATCAACTAAAACGTGCCTGTTACTCTTCGTAACGCTTTAGCCGGAAGCCAGGTTTCCAATCTACACCATAGAATGCAACTTCGTCTCTAAGTCAATACCCCCCAACGAAAAATAATTACAGACTGACTCGTCCACAACCCGACCCCCGCCTTGACATCTTCTGGCACCCACCCTATAATGACGTATTCATGGCCGGATCAGTCAATTATCACAAGGAGGTCCCTCATGACTCATGAATTACCCGCCCTGCCCTTTGCAAAAGACGCTCTCGCCCCCCACATCTCCGCCGAAACCCTCGACTACCACTACGGCAAACACCACCAGGCCTACGTCTCCAAGCTTAACGACGGCATCAAAGGAACCGAATTCGAAGACGCCTCACTGGAAGATATCATCCGCAAAGTTGACGGCGGCATTTTCAATAACGGCGCCCAGGTCTTCAACCATACCTTCTTCTGGAACTGCCTCGCACCCGGCGGTGGGGGAGAGCCCGGGGGAGAACTGGCCGAGGCGATTAACGAGAGCTTCGGCTCATTCGACAATTTCAAGAAGAATTTCACCGAAACCGCCGCCGGCTTGTTTGGCTCCGGATGGACCTGGCTGGTTAAAGATGCCGATAGCTCCCTGACCATCATACCCTTGAGCAACGCCGGCAATCCCATCCGCGACGGCAAAACCCCGCTTTTGACCTGCGACGTCTGGGAACACGCCTACTACATCGACTACCGCAACGCCCGCCCCAAATTTATCGAGGCATTCTGGAATCTTGTCAACTGGGAATTCGTGGAAAAAAACTTCAAAGGATGAGACCGACAACTCGCGTTTCCTGCCTCGCGTCCGCGATCAATTCGCACCGGCGACCTTTGTCGTGCCGGCAACAGCCCGAAAATCCCAGCTGCTGGGGCGCTGGAAGACACGCAGATCGAAGTACGGGAGGGTGGCGATTATATGATCAAAAATGTCGGCCTGGATACCCTCGTAGTTGGCCCAGACCTGGTCCGAGCTGAAGACATAGATCTCAACCGGCAGGCCGGTCTCCCCCGGCGGCAGGTGGCGAATGAGAAAGGTGAGATCGGGGTGGACTTTGGGATGGTTTCTCAGATAGGCGGCGCAGTAGGCGCGGAAGGTCCCGATGTTGGTCATGGTGCGGCCGTTGATGAGGTACGATCGGTCGACATTATTATCTTTGTTCCACTGGTCAATTTCCTGCCGGCGTTGTTTGACGTAGTCAGTTATGAGTTGGTACTTTTCAAATCGGTCGAGCATTTCTTCATTGCAGAGTTTTATGCTGGCCATGTCGATGCTAACGGAGCGTTTGATGCGCCGTCCGCCGGATTCCTGCATCCCGCGCCAGTTGCGGAATGAATCGGAGATGAGGTGATACGACGGAATGGTGGTGATGGTTTTGTCCCAGTTGCGGACTTTGACGGTGTGCAGGCTGACGTCGATCACGTCGCCATCGGCGTTGTATTTGGGCATTTCGATCCAATCACCGATGCGGACCATGTCGTTGGAGGAAAGCTGGATACTGGCGACCAGGCCAAGGATGGAATCGCGAAAAATCAACAGGATCACGGCGGTCATGGCGCCAAGGCCGGACAGCAGCAGCCAGGGGGATCGGCCCATGAGGGTGGCGATGGCGATAATTCCGATGAAAATGAACAGGACGATGCGGACAATCTGGATATAGCCTCGAATAGGTCGTTGGCGGGAGACTTCGTAGGTCTGGTAGACATCATCGACGGCGGTGAGAAAGGCGGAGAAAGCGAGCACACCGGTCATGATCATGTAGACCATGGCGAATCGCTCGATGGTGGCCTGGATCGGGTCAAACAGGCCGGCGCCGAAGTAAAAAATCAAGCCGGGTGTGAGATGAGCCAGCCGGCTGAAGAATTTCCGCGCCAAAAGGGCGTCATCCCAGGTAGTTCGGGTGCGTTTGACAAAGAACTGGACGGCGCGCAGGATGAACTGACGGGTGATGAATTTTGCCAGTGCCGCAACAATAACAACGCCTGCTGCGAGGATGGTCCAGGCGAGCCAGGCGGCGGTCGGGTCCGTTACATTGATGTCATGAAGCCAGTCAAGTATCAGTTTTTGCATGGGCCGCCCTGGTATAATTGCATGTCTGTCATTTGACTGTAGAGGTAGGGCGATTGCCGGGCAAAATCAATTAGAATTTGGCGGGAATGGAGGCGGGCTTGACCATAGTCAAGGGTCTCACGTTTTCCATCGCCGATATTCGGTTCAAAACAGGTTGTGTTGATGACCCGGATATATTAGCTATAATGAACTGTCGGCTCCACATCCGGGATTATTTTACCAGAAGTTTGTGAATATTTTCCCAATGATTGTTTCGAAAGTCAAGTGACAGAATACGCTATGATGGAGGTTGTTTTGAAGAGTTGTCAAATTCTGATTCTGGCGCTGGTGCTGACGGGACTTGCGGTACCGGCGGCTGCGCAGACCGATGCGGACGTGGCGGGAAAGTGTATGACCTGCCACAAGGAGAAGTCGCCGGGTTTGTATCAGCAGTGGTTTATGTCCGAGCACGGGGCGCACAAGGTTACGTGCCTGAATTGCCATGCAGCCAAAGAGGGTGAACCGGATGCCTATATGCATCACGATGCGTTGATTGCCACGCTGGTAACGCCCAAGGACTGCGGCAAATGTCACCAGCGGGAGGCGGAGGAAGTAGAACGTTCATACCATGCCGAAGCCGGTATGATTCTTGAATCCAACGATGCTTATCTTGCCCATGTATTGGCGGGATCGCCGGTGGCAATGCTCGGGTGTGAGAGTTGTCACGGCGCGAAGGTGAAGATTGACCCGGATTCGCCGAACAAGCTTTCCAGGGAAAGCTGGCCGAATTCGGGTATCGGACGGATCAATCCTGACGGTTCCAAGGGGTCGTGCAACGCCTGTCATACGCGGCATTCGTTCTCGATTGGTCAGGCGCGTCAGCCGGAGGCCTGTTCAAAGTGTCATCTTGGTCCGGACCATCCGCAAAAAGAAGTTTATGAAGAGTCCAAGCACGGCAACACGTATTACACCAATGTGGACAAGATGAATCTCGACTCGGATACGTGGATTGTGGGCCAGGACTATTTTGTAGCACCTACGTGTGCGACGTGTCACATGTCGGCGACGCCGTCGATGGGCATGACGCACGATGTCGGGGCGCGGATCAGCTGGACGCTTCGGCCGCCGGTATCAAAGAAAAAGGACGACTGGGAGACGAAGCGGGCGACGATGAAGAAGGTGTGTGTGAACTGTCATGGTCAGAAGTTTGCCGATGGTCACTACTATCAATATGATGCGGTGGTGGAGTTGTACAACGAGAAATTCGCGAAGCCGGCGACAGAGATCATGAACATGATCAAGGAGAAGGGGCTGCTGGGGACGCCGGCGGCGTTTTCGAATGACATCGAGTGGACGTACTGGGAAATTTGGCATCACGAGGGCCGTCGGGCGCGCCATGGCGCGGCGATGATGGGACCGGACTATACGTGGTGGCACGGCATGTACGAGGTGGCCAAGCATTTCTATTTCAAGATGATCCCCGAGGCACGGGCGTACGACGATCCTGAAGTGAACGCGTATATTGACGGGCTTTTGACGGATGACCCGATGCACTCGTGGGTAAACCGCGAGACGAAGGAGTTAAAGGAGGAGATTCAATCGGGCCAGATGCAGAAGATCTATCAAGAGATGTTCGAGCAAAAGAAATAGAGGCGCGTGGTGTTTACGAAGTACGTCCAGTTTGTCCGGGCTGTATCGGTTAACAGGATAGGTATGATCGGTGTCGTCCTGACGACGTCATCGGTCATCACGTTTATCATTTTCGAGCTGGCCCAGTTTTTGGGGATATTCACGAACGCTTACGGCGGCCTGATCACGTATTTGGCGTTTCCGGTGATATTTATTATCGGGCTGGTGCTGATTCCTATAGGCTGGAAGCGCCGTCAGAAAAACACCGGTAAGAGCGGGAAGGAGTTGCTGGCGGAGCGTCTGCCGGAAGATGCTGTCCGGGGCAGGTTTTTCGGCTCGACGGTGTTTCGCACGATAGCGATATTGACGATCGCCAATATCGTTATTCTGGGTGCGGCGAGTTCGCGGATGCTGGCTTTCATGGACGAGTCGGAGTTCTGCGGCACGGCGTGTCACAGCGTGATGAATCCGGAGTGGGCGACGTATCAGGTTTCGCCGCATGCGCGGGTGCCCTGTGTCGAGTGTCATGTCGGTGAGGGGGTTGGGGCGCTGGTTGACAGCAAGATCAACGGCATGTGGCAAATGATTTCGGTGACGTTTGATTTGCTGGAGCGACCGATCCCCACGCCGGTGCATCAGCTTCGACCGGCCCGTGAAACTTGCGAGAAGTGTCACTGGCCGGATAAGTTTTACGGTTCGCGACTGCAAACGCACGTGCGGTACAAAAAGGACAGCGCCACGACGCCGACTTATACGTCGCTCAACATGAAAATCGATGCCGGTCAGGGGGGGCTGCGTGAAGGGATTCACTGGCATATTGCCGAATCCAACGAGGTGCGCTATACCTCGGTAGACGATGAGCGGGAGCAAATGATCCGGGTTGAAGTACGTCAGCCGGATGGTACTTTCAAGCGGTATGTCAACCAGCGGCTGGTTGGGAAAGCGGAACACGAGGAAGTGCGGACGCTGGATTGTATCGATTGTCATAATCGTGCGACACACATATATGAAGATCCTTCAAAGGCGCTCGACGAGCGGATCGAGCTGGGGCTGCTGGACCGGTCGCTTCCGTATCTCAAACGGGAGGCGCTGGCGGCGCTCACAACGCATTACCCGGACAGTGCTTCGGGGATGATTGGTATTCGCAATCATATGGAGGGCTTCTACCGGCGGTATTATCCCGGAATTATGGCGCAGGAGTCGCGGTTGATTGATTCGACTATTACCGTGCTGCAGGCGGTTTTCAACCGAAACATCCACCCGGAAATGAACATTACCTGGAATGAGTATCCGTCGCTGATTGGTCATACCGACCAGACCCAGGGCTGCTTTCGCTGTCACAGTCCGGATTTCGTGGCCGATGACGGTTCTTCGATCAGTTCAGACTGTACCCTGTGTCATTCGATTCTGGCCCATCGGGATGAACGGCCGCTGCAATATTTACAGCCGCCGGATACAGCTGACCCGCAGGTCGATATGCATAGATATCTGCGCGAGGAGTTCTTTGAGTTTATGACAAAGTGATGGTACGGAAGAGTCAAAAGAAGATAGAACGGCAGGCCGAAGCGCCTGCCGTCTTTATTTGTGTGGTCGGATGGAATTTAGTGATCGTGGTCCTCGTGGCTGTCTGAGTCGGAATTGCTCTGGGCCGTTTCGGCGCGCATGCGGTCGTAGCCGCTGTAGCCGAGCTCGGGCAGTTTTTTCATAAAGGCGACGATGGCCCATATGTCGTCATCGGAGTGAGTTTCTCCAAAGGCGGGCATGCCGGTGAATTTGATGCCGTGTTTGGTGATCCAGAAGAGTTCCTCGGCGGACCATTCTTCGGCCTCGTGGGAGAGTTCGGGGGCTTTCGGGTTTAAGCCAACGGCGAATTCATCCGGGTTGACGCCGGGGGCGCCGTGACATTCGGTGCACATGGCATCAAAATGGGAAAAACCGCTGGCGATCATATCATCGCCGGAGAGATCAGGTGCGGTAAGTGAGCCGGCACGTGATTCGATGGAGTTTTCCATCATTGTCTCCAGCAGCCATTCCTCGATGTTGCTGTGTGGTTCGGAGGCAGCAATGTTGTAGGTGCCCGAATAGACAAATATAACAAGAGCAACAAGGGCAAGGATGATAACAGCCAGAAGCGTAGTGATAATCTTTTTCATAGTTCCTCCAGACGGGTCTCAATATCTCATGTCTTCTGATAACATGATGTATATTTTCGGTACAGTTTGTCCAATAGAATCTTTCCGGATCTCGATTTACGAATTATTATTGGGGAGTGATTTTGTAAACGAGTCAAAAGAGGTGGCCTTCGATGAAGTCACGTAACGTAAGATTCAAGGGGAGCTTGTCCGAGCAGTTGGCCGCAAAAGTGGATTTGCCGGATGACGAGCAGCCACGAGCCTTTGCGCTGTTCGCTCACTGTTTTACCTGTTCCAAGGACTTCAAGGCAGTGGTCAACATTGCCAAAGCGCTCACGGCAGACGGAATTGCAGTGATGCGGTTTGACTTTACAGGACTGGGGCAAAGCGAAGGGGAATTCGAGCATACCAATTTCTCGTCCAACGTGGACGACCTTTTGACGGCGGTTCGCTATATGGAAGATAATCTTAAGCCGCCGAAGATCCTGATCGGTCATTCACTGGGCGGCGCGGCGGTAATTCAAGCTGCGGATGATGTCAAATCGTGCGGTGCGGTTGTGGTTATCGGATCACCCTATGATCCGGCGCATGTAAAACAGATTTTTCAGGACCGCCAGGACGAGATTGATGAAAAGGGTGAAGCCGAAGTCATGATTGCCGGGCGCAGTTTTACGATCACACGTCAATTCGTAGAGGATCTTAAAGACGAGGGACTCAAGCCGCATCTGCAGCGCCTTCGGCGGCCGCTTTTGATCTTTCACTCACCGATTGACAACGTGGTCGGGATTGATAATGCGGCGAAAATATTCTCAGCGGCGAAACATCCGAAGAGTTTTATTTCGCTGGACGAGGCCGATCATGTCCTGTCGGACGAAAAGGATTCCCAATATGTGGGAGCGATGACGGCCGAGTGGGTCACTCGGTACTGGTGATAAAGCGGCGGGCCAGAGGTCCCGCCGTACAGATTTTGTACTAATCCAATAAAAATGGGGATCAGCTTCCCTGGAGCTTTTGGAGTTCCTCGACCAGTTCCTGTGGCTCGGCGCGTTTTTTGTAATCGGGGTCGAGGTAGGCATAGCGGATGGTACCGTCGGCGTCGATTATGTACGTGGCCGACAAGGGCAGTTCCCAAGCGTCTTCGCCGTTCCATTCGGCCAGATTGAGTCCACCTTCCAGGAAGAGGTTCTTGACTTCTTCGGGCAGGGTGTAGACGATGCCGAATTTGCGGGCGGCTTCATTACCGGGATCGGAGAGGACCACGAATTCGAGGCTGTCTTTTTGGGCAGTGGTCAAGGAGTTGTCCGGCAGTTCCGGGCTGATTGCGACTACCTGTCCGCCGGCGGCTTTGATGGCCGGGAGGGCGTCCTGCATGGCCTGTAGTTGAATGTTGCAGTAGGGGCACCAGCCGCCACGATACCAGATCAGAACCACCGGGCCGGCGGCGCGGAGTTCATCGAGCGATACGGTCTGGCCGTGGACATTGATCAGGTTGAAATTGGGCGCCTGCTCGCCAACCTGAGCGGCACTTTCCATGACGCCGGATTGGGCGACCAGTTCGACACCGCGGTTGAAGGCTTCGATTTTGTCGGCCGGGGCATTTTCAGTAAAGGCGGCCTTTTTTGCGTCGAGCTTTTCCTGAAGCGAGGGAAGGCTGGCCTGTTTTTTGGTGGTTTCGCGGGTGGCGTCGTTGTCGCCGGAACATCCGGCCACGATGAATGTGCCGGCCAGAAACAGGGGCGCGATAAGGCGTGTATAGAGCAAGGTACCTCCTTGTGGTGAACGGGTCTTGGCTTTTGTCCGGTGAGTCAAAATACAAACCGGCAGACTGAAAGCTTTGTTCGCCTGCCGGTCTTGTCAATAGGTTCTAACTGTCACGGGCCTTATTGGGTTTCGTCCTTTTTTGTGCTGTCGTTCTTTTTTTCGAAATCCAGGGCTGCCGAATTGATGCAGTAGCGCTGACCGGTCGGCTGTGGGCCGTCGGGGAAGACGTGGCCAAGGTGGGAGTCACACGAGGCGCAGCGAATCTCGATCCGGGTCATACCGTATGTGGTATCCTCATGTTTGGTAATGGCGGTGTCGCTGACCGGCGCCCAGAAGCTCGGCCAGCCGGAGCCGGATTCGTATTTGGTGTCCGAGACAAACAATGGGTTGTCGCAGGCGACACAGCGGTAGACACCGTCCTCGTCGTGTTTATAGTATTTTCCGGAGAAGGCCGGTTCGGTGCCGCATTCGCGGGTTACGCGATACTGCTCGGGCGTAAGCTTCTCGCGCCATTCTTCGTCGGATTTCACAACTTTGCCTTTCACTTTATTGTCCTTGGCAGACGAGTCTGCTTTGTTCTCGGCATTCTTTCTTGGTTCGGCGATCGACTGGCTGCCCGAGAAGAAAATCAGGCTGCCTATCGCGATCAGCGCCAATCCGAGTACGGTGATAATCAGTTTGGTCATAAGACCTCCTTTATCGCAGCGGCTAATAGTGCCGCTGCATATCTTTAAACACGATTTCATGGCCCCAGTTTCCACTTGTTTGGGAAGAATTGAGGCTAACTAACTGCGTTCTGCGGACGTATATTCTTTACGTAAGGCGTTGATACCAAGGCAATTTACTTATATCGAAGGGAGCCTACCTGATGGCCGTGCGCGACAATCTGTTGTATATGTTGAACGTAAACAAGGGTGCGCTGCAGAAGCTGCTGGATGATGTCACTGAAGAGGAGTCGATGGAGCGCGGGAAGGACGATATCCCGCATATTCGCTGGCAGACCGGTCATTTGGCCCACACCTGCGGCTGGGGCGCCGGTTTGCTCTCGAGCGAGCACGATTATCTTCAGAGCGACCAGTACAAGAAGTTGTTCGGCGGTGGGTCTGAAATCAGCGGAGACGCCGGGACTTATCCCCCGTTTTCGCAGCTTCGCGACAAGTTGTACGAAGCGATTGACAAGTCGATTGCCGCCGCCGGCGAAATGACCGATGAGCAACTCGAGGCTGATGTGCCTGAGGGGCTCGGGCCGAAATCATCGATTATCAATGTCGCCCTGTTTCTTTGCATGCATGCATTTTATCACGCCGGTCAAATCACGCAGCTTCGGCGGGTGCTGGGCCGGGAGCGCCCGTTCGGTTAGGACTTGTGCGGTCTCCACTGGGGGCGGTGACTGTCGATTTTGTCGTAGGAGTGGGCGTACACGAGGTCTCGGATGTAGTCCTTTTGCAGGAACTCGTGCGGGAAGCCCAGTTCTATAGCGCTCACGTTATTGAGGCGTTTAAGGTGCTCCTCGGAGAGCGGATGCTCTGTTGACTCCAGATTCTCGGTCAACTGCTTTTTGGTGCGGGTGCCAATGATCGGGATCATGATGCCCGGCTGCTGGCGCACCCAGTTGATGGCGACATGGGCCGGTGCGCAGCCGATTTCATCGGCGATTTTTACGACTTCCTCCGCGATAGCGAGGTTCTTTTGGGCCATACGCACGGAGTCGGTGTCTTCGGGGTAGCGATAGGTATCGTCCTTGCGGTCTTTGAGGTATTTGCCGGTAAGCACCCCGCCGCCGAGCGCAGCCCAGGGAGTTACGGCAAGGTCCAGGGCACGGGCCATTGGGAGCAGATCTCGTTCGACAGTTCTTTCAATCAGGCTGTACTCAACCTGGAGGGCGACAAACGGGCTCCAGCCGCGCAGTTCGGCGAGCGTGTTGGCCCGCGAGACAACCCACGCAGGGGTATCGGAAACACCTACATAGAGTACTTTTCCGGCCCGAACCATATCGTCGAGGGCGCGCATGATTTCCTCGATCGGGGTCAGATAGTCCCAAGCGTGCAGCCAGTACAAATCGATGTAGTCGGTTTTGAGTCGGCGCAGGCTGGCCTCGAGGGACTGCATCATGTTCTTGCGGTGGTTGCCGGAAGAGTTTGGGTCTCCTTTGCGCATGAACAGGCTGTACTTGGTAGCGAGGACGACCTGTTCGCGTACGCCGCCGAGGAAGTCGCCGATGATGGTCTCACTGGTGCCTTCGGTATAGCGGTTGGCGGTGTCTATGAAGTTGCCACCGGCGTCGAGAAATGCCTCGAACATGGCTTTGGATTCGTCCTTGTCGGCACCCCAGCCCCATTCTTCGCCGAAGGTCATCGTCCCCAGGCAGATTTCCGAAACTCGAAGGCCGGTGTGGCCGAGCAGCTTATAGCGCATGGTTCGCTCCTTTCATCGTGATAAGCGGTCGTTGCTGTGCACAAGATATGAGTCGGGAGGTCCATTGTCAGCAATTTCCGTCATGAATATGCAAGGACCTTCACTGACAGCGTGATCGTGCACTGCCGGGGTCCGTGTTAAATTCCTGCACATGGAGGGCTAAAGTCAAGGAGGTCAGGCTGTTTCGGGGCAACGTCGACATTTGATCGAGTTTGGCATTAGCGTTGCATTATGGGTCTGTGCAGGTTGACAGATCAGAAAAATCGATCCCAGGAGACATGAGATGACCAAACGTTTACTTCACAATGAAAATGGCAGCGCGTTGTTTATCGCTTTGATTTTGACGGCGCTTCTTTCGCTGGTGGGAATCATGGCGATGGACAATTCGCAGGGCGAAGTTGATCTTTCCTTTAATAAGATCGGCCAGGACAAGTCGTTTTACGTGGCCGAGGCTGGTCTCGAGCACGCTCAGGCAATGATTAACAGCAACCTGAGCTGGAACGCCGGCTTTGCGGCCGTTGCGTTTGGTGACGGAGAGTATTCAGTTACCGTGACAGACAGCAATTCCAACCCGGCACTGGCCGATAGTATTCTTTTAGTGTCCAGCGGTATGATCGATGGTGCCCGGGCGACGGTCGAGGCGATGGTTATTCCGGAACCATTCCACCCGTTTGAGTTTGGTTTGTTCGCCAACGAGTCGGTCACGATTGAGAACTCGGTGAGTACGGACTCATGGAATGCCGACTCGGGTAACTACAGCTCGACGGTGGAAGGAGCGTATGGTTCGGTTGGTTCCAACGGCACGATCACGATGGAAAACAATCCGACTATAGGCGGTAATGTCTTCACGGCGCAGCCGGGTGGTATCAATATCAGCGGCAACGGCCAGGTGCTGGGCGATACGTCGTCGACGGCTCCGGTACTCGACTTCTCCAACCTCATTAACGCTGAACTGATAAACTGGGCCGAAAGCAACAACCAGGCACCTTTGGGCATGTCCGGTACGTTCACCTACAATGGCGCCTCGCGAGATCTATATATCGCCGGCAGTGACAAGATAGTTCTCGATGACGGTGTGTATGTCTTTGACGATATCACGCTTGAGCAGTCGGCTTTGCTGGAGGTAGCTCCGGGTACTGAGGTAACGCTGCTGGTGACGGGTGACATAGATTTGAGAAACAAGGCAATGGTCAATTCGGGCGGCAAGCCGGCCAATTTTAGGGTCTACCAGACGGGTTCGGCCTTTTCGATGGGTCAGAGTTCCGAATTTACGGGTGCAGTGATTGCTCCGAATGTAGACTTCTCGCTTCTCCAGTATGCCGATTTTTACGGTTCGCTGATGGCTAACCGGATCAACCTGGCGAACAATCCGGAGTTCCACTACGACCGGTCTTTGGGGAACATTGTGATGGGAACAACCGGTCGGATGATCCGGGTGGCCTGGCGCGAGGTCAGCTAAAGATACTTCCTTGCCATACTCCTTTTGAAGTAAGCGCTTCTCTGATCGACCAACCATGCCAAAGGTCGGGCAGCCTCCCTGCCCGGTCTTCTTCTTTTGTCTGGAAACCTATGATGAAAGGCGAGAAAGTCGGTCGGCGGCATCATTGAGGAACATGACATCGGAGTCGGCGTCTTTCCAGAATCGGAGGAATTCCCTGTAGTATTTAATAGCTTTTTTCCTTTCACCCAGTCCTTCGAAGGAGCGTGCCAGGACGTAATGGAGCATTACATGAGAGAATGCCCGGAAGTCACCAATTCCCATCAGGTGGTTGATCGTATGTTCTGCGAGCTGTCGAGATTTTTCATATTCGCCGTTGGCGATATAGGTCCAAGCGAGGAACATTTGCAGGGAATTACTTTGAGAATTCCAGAGCTCCATTGCTTTCTTGATATTCTCAGTAGCGGAAGCCGGTTTGTTGTCATGCAGATCGACGATGCCGGTTCTGAAGTAGTAGTCAGCCCGGTATTGCCTGGGCCAGGCCTCGACGGCCGAGTCCGGAAACCGGGAGAGAATCTCGCGGGCTTCGGGCATACGGCCGCCGGCAGCGAGGAGGTGGGCTTTCTGTGTCTCCTCGTGAATCGGAGCACTCGGCTTGGTGACTGAGTACGACAAGTCGAGGCTGTGCAGGGTTTCAAGACCGCCTTCGATATCTCCTATGATAGTCTGGAAAGCGAGTTTGCGTTCTCGAGAGGATTCAAACAGGTGTGAGTTCAAATCACCGCGTTCGGAAGCCATCTTTACAGCCCGGTCGAGATGATCGATGGCATCCCTGAACCTGCCTTCATAGGAGGCTAATTCAGCTTTTGCGAACTCGGCATCGAGGAGCAAGGCTTCACCCTGCACGGTATCGGTCACCATCTTTATGAGAGCACGGGCTGAGTCGGGACGGTCGGCGAAGAGAAAGCAGTGGAACAAGTTTCGCAGGGCCACTGTGAAGCGGGGCGCCTTTTCAATTGCCGTCCTGTAGGCCTCAATTGCTTCATCTATTCGTCCGGCATGCGCGAGGAATTCTCCCTTAGAATCATACGGGTTCGGCTCATCCGGAGCCAGGGTGATATAGCGTTCGATTGCGTCCAATGCCTGATCGATCTGCCCGAGGTCCCGGTACGTGTAAGCAAGGTTGTTGTAGGCGTTCTTATCCAGCGGGTCCAGGTCGATGACTTTATTCCAGTATTGGAGCGCGGTCGAGGGGTCACTCTTGTGAGCCAGGTACCGTCGGGCGAGCATGGCATAGACTTCTTTTTCATCCGGATATTTATCGATAATCTGCTCAAGCGTTCGTATTGAGCGATCGATCTGGTTGTCAGCCAGATATGAGGCGGCCATGATGTAGAGTCGTTGAAGCGGGGTGGTGTGCTCTGATTTTTTTACCGCCATCTCCAGGAACCACTTTGACTGGGGCGATCCGAAGTCTGCCCGAGCTGCTTCGTAGTAGGCCATGGCGAAATTTGAGTCGAGTTCGATTGCTTTCAGGAATCGCTTATGTCCCATTTCGGCGAAGAACTGTCGACGCAGTTCAATGCCTTCGAGGTAGAGACGGTAGGCTTCTTCGGAGTCGGTCATAACATCGGCCAGAGATTCGCGGTCCTGCTGGTCACTTTCGGGTGCCAGTGCGAGATCCTCCCTCAATGCAACAGACAGGCGGTTGATCTGCTCGAAGATGGGCTGGCCGGGGCTGCCAACCACGCGCTGGGAGGCTTCAATCTGGCCCGAGTTAACATCGACGACCTGGGCAGTGATTACAACGGTCGGTTTGGTCTGGAGAATCGTGCCGGTTAACATCCACCGGGCATGGGCGCGCTGGGCGACCTGGGTCGCTGTCTGACGGTCGATTGAGCGGGCGTCCTCCTTGCCAAGTTGGGCGAGAAGGTCATAAAGGCGCTGGCTCGACAGTACAACGAGGCCGTCGGATTCGGACAGGTCGGTGATAAGCAGGTTGGTGACGATTTCACCGAGGCGCTGGGAGTCCTCGGGGTCGGCGAGGTTGTCGAAATACATGACGGCCAGGCGGGCCTCACCGGCAATGACTTCCTCGTCCGCAGAGAATTCGAGTTTCCACGGCTTCAGGGTGAGTGCGAGCGCGACAATCACGATCAAAGCAAGGCCGGAAAAGGCGAGGCGACGGTTGCGACTGCCGGTGGTTGAGACGGTTCGCACGTTCCGGCGGGACGGTGAGGATGGAGTGCCGGAGTTCAGCAGGCGTTTTTCGCGGGTCAGGTCTGCCAGAAGGTCACCGGCGGTTTGGTAGCGTATTTGCGGGTCTTTCTCGGTTAGTTTATCGACGATCATCTGGAGGCCATCGGGGACGTTTGTTTTGAAGCGGGCGAGCGGTTCGGCCTGGTCGTGGACGATGGCATTCATCGTGGCGGTTTCAGTTTCGCGGCGGAAGGGGGTTCGTCCGGTGACCAACTCGTACAGGACGACACCAAGGGAAAACAGGTCGGAGCGTTGATCGACGGGCTTGCCTTCGGCCTGCTCGGGCGACATATAGGCAACGGTGCCGAGGGTGGAACCGGCCCTGGTGATCCGCTGGTCCCCTTTGATGGTGGCGAGGCCGAAGTCGAGGATCTTGGCGGTGCCGTCGGAGTCAATCACGATGTTGTCGGTTTTGATGTCGCGATGGACGATGCCCTGATTGTGGGCTTTTTGCAGCCCCTGACAGATTTGAATAGCGGTATCGATAACCCAGTTGATGGGCTGCGGCATTTCGTGGGCGTAGTAGTACAGCGACTGGCCGTCGATATGCTCCATGGCAAAAAAGGGCCGTCCCTGGTATTCCGAGACCTCGTAGATGTGGACGATATTGGGGTGGTTAAGAGCGGCGGCGGCCCGGGCCTCACGGACGAAGCGGGCGCGGTAGTCCTGGTTGTCGTTTTGCCGGGCGGGAAGGAATTTGAGCGCTACCCGCCGGTTGAGGGTTGTATCTTCGGCGAGATATACCTCACCCATTCCCCCGGCACCGATTTTCTCTACGATACGATACTGCTGGACCTCGGTACCGGCGGTGAGAATCGTAAAAGTGCGGGTACGGTCGTCGTCGTTTTTCCTATTTCTGTCGTCCACGAGTTTTTATATCTGCAGAGAGTCAGCCGGCGCAACTTCTCAGACATGGTAGGGTGATATTTTTCAAACCGCAATAGTTAACAGCCGGCTCCGGCTGTGCTGACCACTTGACCAGGGAAGTTCGAAGATGCATATTGTCTACGATCAAACTTTATGCTCCGGCTATCGTTATCATATACGACCATGACGCTGCAAGATTTTACCGACAGTTTAGAAAATGAGAGTCCGCCGGCGGGGCTCAGCCCGGCGTTGACGGCGTTGTGGATCGACGGTCGCGGCGACTGGGACAAAGCGCACCGGACAGTCCAGAATGAGACCAGCCGGGAGGCATCGTGGGTACACGCGTATCTTCATCGAAAGGAAGGGGATGACGCCAATGCGGGATACTGGTATTCGCGGGCGGCCAAGGGGCCGTTTTTCGGTTCGCTGGATGACGAATGGCGGGAGATTGTTACTGATTTACTGAATCGGTAGTCGCGTGTTTTGGATATCGGGATTCAAATTTTAATGATATGAACGAATCAGATTATCGACCCGGCTTAGTGGGCCGGGAGGCCGAATTAGCCTCGCTGCGAGGTGAAGTGGAAAGCGTTCGCGACGGTTCGGGCCGGTTCGTGCTGCTGGCGGGTGAGTCCGGCTCGGGCAAGACGCGCTTGTGCGAGGCAGTACTCGAGGAATGCGATTTTGATACGCTGGTAGGGCGGTCTCGTCCGGGGGTAAATCCGCCGTATGCGCCGCTGGCCGCGATAGTGCGGACGGCTTTGCGGGCGAATCCGGCGGCGGTTTCCGAGTCGCTGACGGCGTATCTGGCGATGTTGCTTCCGGAGCTGGGCCCGGCGCCGGCAGAGATTCAGCAGGATACGCTGGTGGAGGCGATTGCCGGGGTGTTAGTACCGACCGGGGACCGTCCGCGGGCGGTGCTGCTTGATGACCTGCACTGGGCGGATAACGCGACACTGGAGGTACTGCCGATTCTCGCCGACCGGTTGGCCGATCAGCGGGTGTTGTTACTGGCGACGTATCGGGATGACGAATTGACACGCAATCATCCCATGCGCCGGATGAAGTATGAACTCAGGCGAGCACGCCGATTATATGAGATGGTGCTCGGTCCGCTGTCGCGAGGCGAAACAGCGACACTAATAGCTGAGTTGATTCAGGACAAGCCATCGGTCCAGCTTGTCGGTGAGATCTATGACCGGACGCAGGGTATCCCGCTGTTCATTGAAGAACTCGTGGGTGCCCTGCGAGGGGCAGAGCAGTTGCATCGCACGGAGAAGGGAATTCATCTGGTCTCGGGGGAGCAGGTACCGCTGCCGGAAACGATCCGGGATGCGGTTGTGCTGGCGCTTGATGATCTGTCGAGCGAGGCTCGTTCGCGGCTCGAGTTGGCGGCGGTCGCCGGGCCGGAAGTTGATCTTGCACTGATCGCCGATCTGGAAGGTGAGAGCGGTCTTGATGAATTGTTTGAACGAGGGGTGCTGCGTGAAGAGAGGGCGGGGCGAGCGGTTTTCCGGCATCATTTGATCTGTGAGGCTATTCAGCACGAGATCCCCTGGGCGCGGCGACGGTCGCTGCACCGCTCGGTTGCCGGGTACCTGACAAAGTGCGGTGCCCCGCCGGAGCAGGTAGCCGACCACTGGCGGGAGGCGGACGAGCCGATCAAGGCGCGTGAGGCGCTTATTGAATCGGCCGATAGATCCTGTCGTATCCATGCCTATCGTGACGCCGCGCAATCGGCGCACCAGGCGTTGGAATTGTGGCCGGCGGGAGAAGAGGAAGCCAGACGGCTGGCAACGCTGGAGCGTTTTGCCTCGTGTGCACAGATGGGAGGTCGGCTTGACGACGCCGTGCGGGCGTGGCGAGAATTGCTGGACAGTCCGGGAGTCAAAAGCGACGCTCGTCGACGGGCACACGGTTTGCGCTCGCTGGCAACGGTTTACGGCCTTCAGGGGGCGTGGGAGCATTCGATCGAGAGTCGCATGGAAGCGGCAGAGATCTTTGAGGCGGAAAAGCTGCACGGCGATGCTGCGGTGGAGTGGTTGACAACGGCGGGACGACTGTGTGCGGCACTGCAGCTGAAACGGTCGTTAGGGTTGGTGCAGCGGGCCGCAAAACTCGCCCACGAGGCGAAGCGGTACGATACCTATGTGCGGGCACGGGCGCTGGAGGCGTATGTGCTGGCGCAGCTCGGGGAGCCGAACGACGGTAGACGCACAGCGGAGGAAGCGTTGTCGTTTGCTTTGGAGCATAACCTTACCGAGGCTGCGGCGGAGGCGTATCGTCGCCTGGCGGGGTCGTATGAGCTTGCCTCAGATTACAGAACGGCCCGGGACGCCTTTTCGACAGCGATGAGTTTTTGTCAGCAGAATGAACTGGGAGTCCAGACGGAACTGTGTTTGGGGTGTATGGGATGGATCCTGTTTCGGCTGGGCGAGTGGAAGCGTTCGTTTGATGTATGTCATGAAGTGGCGGCGTCCGAACATGCGCCAACCGACTCCAAGGCGGCGGCCAACGTTGTGAACGGGTTGCTCCATGCACACCGGGGCGAGACAAAGCAGGCGCGAGCGCTGCTTGAGCGTTCTTTGCAACTGGCTCGAAAAGCCGGGGCGACGATACTGGAATTGCCGGCGTACTGGGGCCTGGCACTGGTTGCGGATTACGAAGGCGACACGGCTGCAGCCGAACGGCATTACGACGAGTTCATTCGGTGCTGGGAGAAGACCGAGGACCGTCATGACGCGATCCCGGCGCTGGTCACCGGTGTGACGTTTTTCACGGCTCATGACCTGCACGAACAGGCCGGCAACTGTGTACGATTCCTCGGCGAAGCGGCTGAAGTGACAGGAAATCCGGAGTGTCTGGCGGCTTTGGCGTACGGCGTAGGAATTACAACCATGGCTTCGGGTGACACGGCCGAGGCGGAGCGGCAATTGAAGCTGGCACTGGAGCTGCTTCAGAAGCTGGATTTGCCGTTTGAACTGGCACTGGTACTTCAGGCGGTTGGAGAAACGGCCGCGGCGGCAGGTGATCGTGAGCGGGCCGGGGAGTCGATGCACAAGGGATACCGCATACTGAAGAAGCTGGGGGCGCGGTCGGCATCCTCGCGAGTGGCGTACCGGATGCGTGAGTTGGGGCTGCGGGCCGAAGAGGGACGAGGCTCGACGTCTGGGGGGCGCGAGGAGCGAGGCGGACTGACGCGTCGACAGTTGGAAGTGGCGCGGCTTATGGCCGAGGGCTTTACCAACAAAGAGATAGCCGAGAAGCTGTTTTTGAGCCCGCGGACGATTGACATGCATGTCAGTAATATTCTCGCCCGGCTGGACTGCCGGACCCGGGCTGAGGCGGCACGAAAGACCGCCGATCTGGACTTGTTTGACTGAAGTATTTTCCTGTTGGCCATCAATTTAGACCAAATACGGTAGCTCTGTCGGATTATTACGGTAGTCCTACGATTGTTGCACAGGCGTGATCTCCCGACCTTGAGGATCAGATAGACGAAATGGACCGGCAAAAACGAGTTTGCGTCACAACGTAAAACAACACCTGCAAGGTAAAGGAGACTGCCATGACGACCCAGAGTTTTGATTCAGCCAAGTCCGAGGCGTTTTCGGAACGTTTCGCGGAAATCGTTAACAATGGCGCTTTGGCGTTGATGTCCTCAATCGGTCATCGTACGGGTTTGTTTGACATTATGGCCGAGTTGGAGCCGTCGACCAGTGCGCAGATAGCCGAAGCGGCGGGGTTAAACGAACGGTATGTCCGCGAGTGGCTGGCGGCGATGACGACCGGCCGATTTGTCGATTATGATCCGGAGACGGCTACTTATGTCCTCCCGGCCGAGCATGCGGCGTGGCTCACGCGGAAATCGACGCCGAACAATTTCGCGGTCATGGCGCAGTATTTCCCGGTGCTGGCCGGGATCGAAGACCGTATAATCGAGTGTTTTCATTACGGTGGCGGCGTCGCCTACGAAGAGTACGATCGCCTGTACGATGTTCTGACCGAAGACACTGATCAGGTGACCCTTATTCCGCTGATTGATCATATTCTCCCTGCCGTGCCAGGGCTGATTGAACGGCTTCGTGAGGGTATCGATGTGCTTGATGTCGGGTGTGGTTCGGGCCGGGCTCTCAATCGGATGGCGGCGGAATTTCCCACCAGCAGGTTTTTTGGTTACGATCTTTCCGACGACGCGATTGGTCGAGCCCGGACGGAAGCGAAGAAGCTTGGATTGACAAATGTCTCGTTTGAGATTAAAGACCTGACCGACTTTGATATTGAGGGAGGATTTGATCTGGTGACGGCGTTTGATGCTATCCATGATCAGGCGCGGCCGGACCTGGTCCTGAGTGGAATCTGCCGGGTGCTGAAGGACGACGGTGTTTTCCTGATGCAGGATATCGCCGGTTCGAGTTATCTGGAAAAGAATCTCGATCATCCGATCGCCCCTCTTCTCTATACGATTTCCTGCCTGCACTGTATGACGGTTTCGCTGGCACAGGAAGGCGGCATGGGACTGGGTACGCTCTGGGGGCAAGAAACGGCGCTGAAAATGCTTCGGGAGGCCGGTTTCGCCTCAACAACGGTGACGAACCTGCCGCACGATTTCCAGAACAGCTACTATATTTCACGCAAGGAGGCGGTCGACCAGACCGATTCGGAGCGGAAAACAGCGGCCGCTTAAGGCCTCAAAAGCAACTCCTCTTTCACGGAGCGGGGGCGGATTATATCCGCTCCTGCTTTTTTTCAGGATGCAAACTGCGACAATCTGTGTCTATTTTTTTGTACCCATTTTCGGGATAATTCGTATATTGGAGGGGTCCGGGTTCGGACGACTCTCTTAGTGGACACCCGAATTTAATCAAAAGAACGCAGTCGGCGAATAAATATGGAACAGGATGAGCGCCCCCAGGCGCCAATAATCGATGAAGATGCGGCGTTGCGCTCAGTTCTGGAAGGAACGGCGACGGAAACCGGGACGCCGTTTTTTGAGGCGCTCGTGCGGAACCTTGCCCGGGCGCTGGGAACAGCGGGCGCCTGGGTTACGGAATATCTTGAGGACCGATTTCGACTTCGGGCCCTGGCGTTCTGGCTGGATGGAGGGTTGGTCGATGAATATGAGTACGACGTTGCGGGTACCCCCTGTGAACACGTGATAAAGAAGCGGCAGTTGATTCATTATCCCCAACGAGTTATCGAGTTGTTTCCGAACGACCCGGATCTGCCTGATCTTCACGCCGTGGCCTATATGGGTGCACCGCTTTTGGATGTTGACGGTACGGTTCTTGGTCATCTGGCTGTTCTGGACAGCAAGGTCATGCCGGCGCAGGAGCGCTGTGAGACGCTTTTCCGGATTTTTGCCGGTCGGGCTTCGGCGGAGCTGCGGCGGATTCGGGCCGAGCAGGACATTCGGGCACGCGAAGAAAAATTCAGCCGTTTGGTCAACGGTGCGATGGATGCGATTATCGAGATCGATCGAGAGCTGCGGGTAAGCCTGGTGAATCCGGCGGCTGAAAAGGTGTTCGGCGTGACGGCCGAGATGCTGGTTGGCGATTCGCTGAATCCGTTTATGGCTGATCAAAGTCGACGGGCGCTGACGCGGGTGATGGCGAAGCTGGACACCCAACCGGAGGGGCCGTCGCATCAGTGGATTCCCGACGGTTTGACAGGGATCCGGCAGGACGGGAGGCGGTTTCCGGCGGAAGCCTCGCTGTCTTTTGGGATGGACAGGGCCACTCCCCGCTACACTTTGATTCTGCGCGATGTTCATGATCGGGAAAAGGCTCGTGAGCAGATGCACAGCCTGACGGAGGAGGCGGAGTATCTGCGGGAGCAGATCGAGGTATTGCGGGAGGAGGATGAAATCCTCGGGGCGAGCCGGGCGATGAAGAGGATCCGTGAAGACATTGGGCGAGTAGCCGCGACTGATGCTACGGTTCTTATTTATGGAGAAACCGGGACTGGTAAAGAGCTGGTTGCGCGGGCTATGCACAAGGCGGGAGCGCGGGCGGCAAAGCCGATGATTACGGTGAACTGTGCCGCGATTCCGGCGAATCTTATCGAAAGTGAATTTTTCGGGCATGAGCAGGGGGCTTTTACGGGAGCAACGGCGCGTCGTGAAGGCCGGTTCGCACTGGCCGATGGCGGGACTATCTTTCTTGATGAAATCGGCGAGCTGCCGCTGGAACTCCAGGGCAAGCTTCTTCGGGTGTTGCAGGAAGGGGAATTTGCGCCGGTCGGCAGTTCTTCGGTACGAAAAGTCAATGTACGGGTGATTGCGGCGACAAATCGT
Organism: uncultured Ignavibacteriales bacterium; assembly: GCA_964612145.1. Lineage (GTDB taxonomy): Bacteria > Zixibacteria > MSB-5A5 > GN15 > FEB-12 > JAGNLV01. Next base: position 157,421 of record CAZTBP010000004.1, read on the forward strand.
GACTTGAAGAAAATGGTCAATGATGGTTCTTTTCGCGAGGATCTTTTCTACCGGCTGAACGTCTTCCCCATCACGGTGCCGCCGCTGCGTGATCGGGAGAACGATGTCGTTTTGCTGACCGAAAAGATCGCCGAGCGCATTGCGCGGCGAATGGGCAGACGGGTGCCGCAGTTGAGTGAGGATTCGTATCGACGTCTCCGCAGCTACCATTGGCCGGGAAATGTCCGGGAACTGCAGAACGTGATCGAACGGGCGTTAATAAACTGCACGGGGAAAATGCTTTCGTTGGCGTCGGCCCTGCCGCAGGCGTCGCCTGACGGAGCGGCGGCTATCGCGACGGCCGAGCCGATTACTCCTCAGGATCGCGTTCGCACGATCGAGGAAATGCAGGAGTTGGAGAAGTCCAATATTCTCCTGGCACTCGAGCAGTGCAACTGGCGGGTTTCCGGACCGAAAGGGGCCGCCCGAATTCTGGGGATGCCGTCGTCGACGTTGTCCTCGCGAATCAAGGCGCTGGGTATACGGCGACGGTGGAAATAGGGCGCGGCAGGCGGAATTTCTGCCCGACAGATTCATCGAATTTCAGCGAAAAGTCACAATATGTTTTACGATATTTCGTTTATTGCGAAATGTCGTTAGTGGGTTTGCGATAGCGGAATAAGTATAACCTCCAGCGTGATAATAGCTTTTGAGAATCCACCGAAAATTGGCATGGTCTATGCCATTACTTTAGGCAGCTAACGAAGTAAACCAGTAACGAAAACTCTCAAACAAAGGAGTGAGACCATGTCTACGAAAGTCCAAACCAAAGTGAACGGTGTTGATTTACAACAGCTGTTCGAAACGATCGAAGCGATCAAGCAGACCCCGGAACTGGCGAATTTCCGTTTCCGCGCGACGAACCAGTGGATCGACGGCGGGCACAACCGCACCACGATCAAGAACTTTTACGGCACCAATCAGGATATCGAGCACAAGGAACCGTTTGTGCTGGATGCCGACGAGCCGCCGGTACTGCTCGGGCTTGACCGCGGCGCCAACCCGGTCGAGCACTTGCTCAATGCGCTGGCGGGCTGTGTAACGTCGGCGATTGTCTATCATGCTGCGGCGAAGGGTATCCGGATTGATGAAATCGAATCGACGCTGGAAGGTGATATCGACCTTCACGGATTCCTCGGGATGGACCCCGATACGCCGCGCGGTTACCAGGAGATTCGGATAAGCTACCGGATCAAGGCCGACGTGCCGGATGAGGAGCTTCAGGAACTGGTTGATCTCGGTCCGAGCTTCTCCCCTGTCTTTGACACGGTCACCCGCGCGGTGCCGGTCAAGGTCACGGCAGCGAAGATGTAGTGCCGTTATTTTTACGTGGAACCGTCAGCCGGTCCCATATCGGGGCCGGCTGTATGTTTTTGCTGAACAGTTATGCCGGCTGGTAGAGGCCTGCGACAGCACCGGCAGGGTCTTTAATGATACAGAATCCGGCACCGTCCATGTTGCGGGGACCATTGATAATCTCTCCGCCGAATTTGGTACAGGCTTCGATGCTTTTGTCAAGGTCCGTGACAATAATGTAGATCATCCATTGCGGAGGGATATCTGCGTTGGGGCCTTTGGCGTGGCAGATGCCTGCAACGGGCTGGTCGCTGCCAGACGGGAGCATGTTGAAGTCATTGTAGTCGCCCATGGGCACATGCGAAATGTTCCAGCCGGTAACCTGCTTATAGAAGTCACGAATGGTTTCGGCATTATTGACGGTCAGATCGAGCCAGCCGATTTGGCCGGGCGGCGGGGCCTGATTGCTCATACAATCTCCTTCCTTGAGGCGCGGTAAAGAAGCCGATTAGGTTGTAACTTTGATCTTTGTCCTATATACGCAAGGGAGGTGCAGCGAGGGAACAACGAGGGCTTACTTTTTTGATCCCGGCATCGCATTAAGAAACGCCTGCCTGGAGATCGTACTTCAGGCAGGCGGTCTATTGAATAACCATAGTGGTCAATTCTTTACGATCGAATGCGGCTGTTCCCAGGCTTCGCCAAAGACGAACTCCTGGAGTTTCTTGCGCGGGCGAGGTGACGAATCGCGTTTGAGCAGTTCCTCATCGCTCTTGCCCTCGGTGTCGGCATAGCCGATGGCAATGCCGGTCTGGACTTCGTAGCCCTCGGGGATGTTGAACACTTCCCGGGCTTTGTCCGGGAGGATTCCGGCCATCTGGTGGACCTGGATGCCGCGTGAGGTGGCTTCGGCAGTCAATTGGGCCGAGGCGGCGCCGAGGTCATGCAGGGCAACACGGTTGGGTTTACCGTTAAAAGCAAAGGTCGTGCGAATGACGCCTAAACCGATCACGGGGACATGTTTGGCCCAGGCCTGGTTCCCTTCGGCGAGGCACGACAGGACCTTCTCGTATTGCTCCGGGTCGTCCTTTGTGCCGATTATGTAAAACCACGGCTGATCGTTGTAGGACGATGCCGCCCAGCGAGCCGCCTCGAACAGAGATCGAAGGTCCTCGGCGCTGACCGGTTTATCGCTGAAGGCATAAGGACTCCAGCGTTTGGTAATGATTTCCTCCACCGGGTGGTCAGGATCGGCATGTTTGACGTGACTCATGACTTTCTCCTTATCTCAATCAGGCCAGGTCGAAGATCAGGACTTCGGCGTGGTCCCGGCCGGTCAGTTTCAATTCGGATTCATCGGACATTGCAGCGCCGTCGCCCTGAGACAGTTCTTCGCCGTTGAGCGACGCAGCTCCGTGGGCGACCTGCACCCAGATGTGACGGTCTTTTTCAATCGGCACACTGACTTCTTCGCCGTCGCCAAGCAGGGTCGCGTAGATTTTGGCGTCCTGCCGGATGACCAAAGACCCGTCGGCGCCGTCGGGCGAAACGATCAAGCAGAGTTTTCCCTTCTTTTCCTCAGGACCGAAGGTCTTCTGTCCGTATGACGGCTCGAGGTTTTTCTTCTCGGGGAAGATCCAGATTTGCAGCAGGTGCAGCCGCTGGTCCTCCGACGGGTTGTATTCACTGTGCAGGACACCGGTCCCGGCACTCATGTGCTGCACGTCGCCGGCCTGAAGGATTCCGGACTGACCCATGCTGTCCTTGTGCTTCAGTTCGCCGTCGAGGACATAGGTGATGATTTCCATGTCCCGGTGTGGGTGAGTCCCGAAGCCTTCCCCCGGTTCAATCCGATCGTCGTTCATGACGCGCAGGGTGCGAAAGCCCATATGGTTTGGATCGTGGTACGTGTTGAACGAAAACGTATGGTACGTATCGAGCCAGCCGAGACTGGCGTGTCCGCGATCTTCAGATTTGCGGATAGTGATCATACGCACCTCCTTATTGTTACAGTTCTTTTTTCTCTTTTTATATGTCGGGGGCCGGAGAATTACTCGGCTAGTCGAGCCAGCAGGTCGGTCAGCTGCGTGAGCTCGGTTTCGGTCAAACCGGCCATTTGTTCGCGGTGTTTGTCAGCTACCGGTTTGTCGAGCTGCTCCAGCAACTGCAATCCCTCACTGGTGATGGCGGCCATCACGACTCGTCGGTCATCTTCGGATCGCTTCCGCCCCACCAGATTCTTTTGTTCGAGCCGGTCGAGCAGTCGCGTGATGTCCGGAACGCGCTTTATCATTCGCTTCCCTACTTCGTGACATGACAGGCCGTCGGGGCCGGCGCCACGGAGTATCCGTAAGACGTTGTACTGGGCATCGGTGATCCCTTTGCTCTTGAGGAGCCTGGCAACGCCGTCGAGAAGCGTTTCGTGTGCTTTCAGGAGCGTGACGAAGGCTTTCTGCTCGGGGAACGGTTTGGTTTTTTTCCAGTCTGTCATTGTCTGCGATTCCAGTTAGCGTTATGACGATTGCTGTTGTAACGAATAAAATTGTTGTTTTGTTCCCGATTGGGTAAAATGCATATAAGGGTATGGAAGACAGTAACGTAGAAAGGAGGCATTGGTGCGAGCTGCTATTTTCTTGAGTCTGGCTCTGTTGTCCGGTTGTGCGGCGTTCGGTCCGGGGGATGCTCCGGACGAGGTGGCTGCAAATGCACGGGAAGGGGATGTCATGACCGGGATGTACCGGTATATGGCTGATGCCGGGTTGTTTACCGACTGCGAGTTTAGCAAGACGTATCCGGTCGCAACTGCGGCTGACAATGCCGACCTTGAACGGGCCTATCTCGCGGGTCAGTCCGGGCCGGGGGAACCGATGCTGGTTTCGTTTCGGGGTCGCATTCAGGCCTTGCCAGCCATGGAGGGGGACCAACTTGTCCCGACAGTTATCGTGAACAGATTTATTCGTGTGTGGCCGGAATATGATTGTTTTGCACTGATTCCACCGATAGGTCTATTGGATGTAACGTGGAATTTGAATACGCTTTACGGTGATTCAGCATCCACTGCCGAAGCGGTCCCAACACTTCGCTTGGATGCGGAGAAGCCACGGGCTTCTGGTACGGGGGGCTGCAACAGCTATTCGTGTTCGTACTGGCTGGTTGGAGAATCGATAGAGTTCGGGAGTATACTGGCGACCAAGAAAGGGTGTGCCCGGGATATTCTGGATTTGGAGGATGGGTTCTTCACGATGTTGCGAGAGGCAACCGGCTGGAGGATCGAGTTTGGCGTGTTGTATCTATTCGCGGGTGATGACGTAATTGCAACGTTAAGTACCTCGAAAGAATAACCTCTGCTTTTCAACGCGGCGGGATCACATGGGCCACTGGTCCGCGTAACACCAGGCATCAATGAACTGGAACAGTGAGGACAGATCACCCGTGCATTGCAGCTTCAGCCAGCGGTTGAGTTACTTTAAGATGTATGCTACGGCTCGTTCGAGTACCGGGTCGTGGCCGTCGATAACGTCCTGCCGGGTGGGTAGTACGACGATATCGGGGGGGATGCCAATGCCGACAAATTCGGTACCGTCGGGGTAAATGTCGCGTTTGGTACAGACGCGAAAGGTTCCGCCGCCGGGAAGGGTCATGGACAGGGGCTGGCCGGTGCTGCCGCCGGTGGTGTCGCCGATAATGGTGGCCCGGTTGGAGAAATCAAGCGGAACGACAAAATCTTCGGCGGCGGAGAAAGTTCTCGGGCCGGTGAGGACAACCAGTGGCCCGGCGTAGCGTTGACCGTCGGACGGCCCAATTTCGGCCATCGCGCCGCCTTCGTGCCAGCTTTCATCTCTACCCCAGGCACGAAAGGTCGGGATATACTTGCGGGATTTCCATTTTGCGGCCTGGATCGACTCTTCAAGGAAACGAGAGATGACGGCGAAGCCGTAGCTGGAGTTTCCGCCGGTGTTTTCTCGGACGTCGATTATGAATCCGTTGACTTTTTCAAGGTCGAGCGTGTCAAAGAGTGCGTTAAATTCATCGATTACAGCGTGTTCGTTAAAGGTCTCCAGGTTGCAATAAATGATGTCATTTTCGAAGCGTTTGGCTTTGACGTATGGTTTGGTGGTCCACACGCGGAATTTGAAATAGCTGCTGTCGGATTGCATCAGGCCGCGTTTTAGTTCGGCCGAATGGCGGTTGCCGTCGAAATCCACCCAGGTTATCGCCAGCGGTTCGTCTTCGGGACCCTCCATAAGGAAATGGGAACCGATTGTAAAGGTTGCCAGGGGGCGTCCGTAGCAGATACGGCTGCGGAGGTTTTTGTCGACGAATTCTTCGACCGGCAATCCGCCGAGTTCTACAACTTCCATACCGGGTGCCATTGGCAGGGCAGCGAGTTGGTCGGTATTTCCGATGCGATCGAAAGTCACCCTGTTTTCAATGTAATCCAGTTCGAGTGGGACTCGGGCGTAGTGTTGACGAACCGACCGGGGAAGAAAGATGCTGGTGTGGCCGTCCTGTAAAGTGGCGGTGAGTTCCTGAAGGAGATAGTAATAATCGGCTACGGAGTCGACAGCCAGCACCTTGGGTATATATGATTGGCAGGTGGCATCCCAATCCACATGCGGTATTTGATCGAAGAACGCGAAGTTTCGTTTGGCCTCGGCCCAGACAGTCATCAGGCCGAAGATTTTTTGTTTGTCGGTGCCGGTCCAGGCGTAGGCCTGATTGAAAGCATCGTCGACCATCTTCCGGAAGCCGTCGCGGTCCCAGAGGTCGTTGAACGAACGGGCATTGTAGACAGACGTGAAGTCTTTGAATCCGGCGTCGAAGGCGGCCTGGAGTTCATTCACGGCACGGTCGTGATTGTCGAGTTCGGCGGCTATGACAGCAAGCTGGAAATGGTTGTCGGCTTTCAGGTAGGGCTGTTCGGTAAGTTGTCTTTTAAGTACCTCTTCCCTCTCACGGATATAACCCAGAATTCGCTCTTTAAAGGCCGAGTCTTCCCTTAGGAGTGTCAGGTCGGGATCGTCGACGAGGAGATGTTCAAAGTGCGTGAAGCCGTTTAGGATTGCCTGTCGGAGCAGATTCATGGCTTCCTCGGCCCGGCCGTCGAGAGAAACGACGCAGGCCAGATTATACAGCATGCCGGAGTTTTCGGGGTCGGTCCTGAGTTCTTCGCGCATCTGTTTTTCGCGTGACTGGTCGGCAGTGGTTCCGGTGCTGGTCAGCACGGCCAGTATCAGGATTGTAAGAAATGTCTTCATTCTAAGCTCCATTTGGCGATTTGGTGAGTGGAGATTTCCCTGTGGTATTCGTGGATGGTACGGCCAATCGGCGCGGCAGTTTCACCGCAAAGAAAATCAGTTGATTATCGGGGAAAGCTGGAAAATTTCGGTCGCGTCCGAACCATCCGGGATCACTTCCTGTTGTAACAATGATCTATCTTGTCTTGATAATCTGGTGCGCAAACGGTCAATGCGGTGCGGTCGCCCGGTGCGATCGCCGGGTCGTCGTACACGAGCAACAGAGAGGAAACAATATGGCTTCAAAATTCATTCAGTGGGCGGCGGCGGCCGGCCCGGGAAACGACAACAGCAAAACGACTGATGCGGGGCTGCTGTTTTTGCGACTGGCTTTGGGATTCATGATGGCTTTTGGTCATGGCTGGGGGAAACTGACCGGGTTTGGTGAGAGAGCCTCGAAATTCGCTGATCCGTTTGGTCTCGGGCCGGAAATAACCCTGGCGCTGGCGGTATTTGCGGAGTTCTTCTGTTCGCTGGCGCTGGCGGTCGGTTTATTGACCCGGGCTGTTGTCATTCCGCTGATCATCACAATGCTGACAGCGGCGTTTATCATTCACAGCGATGATCCTTGGAACAGAAAGGAATTCGCGCTGCTGTATTTCGTGCCGTTTGTGACCCTTATGCTCTCGGGCGCGGGACGGTATTCGCTGGATGCAATGTTGTTTGGTCGGAAGCCTGAGGCACCGAAGGCGTAAAGATCAAATGAGTCTTCATCGCGAAAATTAGCCGTCGCTAATTATACATATCTGACCGCGATTATGCTGCCGGTTCGGTATCATCGGTCGTGGATTCGGTGCGGGCGGCCAGTTCGCGCCGGGCGATCAGATCCTCCAGTCGCTCCTTTTCCGCTTCAAGTTCGGCCATCGACAGGGCCGTGTAATCCTTGGCGGCATCGGATCGGTCGGTAGATTTATGCCGCACCGGGCCCCAGTCGGCGATCCAGCCTTTCTTGCGGTAGAGCAGATAGCCTGCGGAGGCAAGTCCGGCGGCGGCGAAGAATCCAACAATGTGTTCGACTTTGACTGACATTACAATCTCTCCTTTGTGCGGTGTTCTTTGATTAGCAAATGCTAACTTTTGTTTTTGATGTCGCTGGGGGTGCCGGCATGCAGTCGAGTCTCTCCTATGCGGATGTCGAAGGGAGTGTGTTCTCCTGATTCGGGAATCCTCAGTTGGAGCCGCCTGACCCAGGCCTCGGAGGAGCCGGCAAACTCGACCAGAGTCTCCAGGCGGGTAAGGAGATCATCGCTCAGGACGTGCTCAAGGCGGTCAATCTCCGGCTCGGCGCTATGGGGGGAGGCGCCAAGGATGTCCACCAGGAGTTGCCTGAGGCAGCGATGGCGTCGTTCAAGCGCTTCGGCGACGGTTTCCCCGTTGGGGCTGAGCCGGATGCCGCCGTAGGCTTGATGGTCCACCAGACCCAGTTCGGCCAGGCTTTTGAGGGCGCGGCTGATGCTGGGCATTTTCAGGCTTATGCGCTCGGCGAGGGCTTTCACCGTAACCTCGCCTTCGCCTGACAGACGGTAAATCCATTGCAGGTAGTTTTCCTGACTGGGGGTCAATGTGGTCGTTGCCATGTGTACCTCACGCTACATACCTCTCCTACAGACTTAGCGTAAGGTAATTTCTGTCCATTGTCAAGTACCCATAATGAACTTACCGGGCGGGTTGAGACTTGTAGTATTTCTGGGCCAAGCCGGTCACGTCGGATACCGCATATCGGAAAGTCGAATCATGCGCCGGCGACGGACTCAGGTACTGGGCTGTAATGGTGACCTGCTCCGGCTGGGTCCACAGGGCCGCCCCGTAGCCGATGCCGATACCGATGATCAGTACCGCGGCGGCTCGCAACAAAGAGCCTAAGACAGGCACTCGATTTGAGGGAGCCGATGCGTTTGTTGCCGTGGTATGCGTGCCAATGCCGGTGATTACATCGATGTCGGCCCGGATTTTGGCCAGTCGATTTCGGCAGTTCTCGCAGGATTGGAGGTGCTCCTCGATGTCACTCTGATTGGTCTCGTCGGTTTTCGTCTCCAGTACATAGGCCAGCAAGTTGTCTTCGGTGATATGATTCATTCCAGTATTCCTTTCGGGCGGAGTAGGTCGCGGCAGGATTTTACGGCGAAAAACATTCGCGATTTCACGGTGCCAACCGGTAATTTTTAGTAGATCGGCGATTTCTTCGTAGCTGTGGTCGCCGTAGAAACGGAGAATGAGCACGTCGCGATGTTGCCGACTCAGATTTCGAATGGCGCGGGCGACCTGCCGTTCCTGTTCGTTTCGGAGGATGTTATCCAGTGGAGTCCGGGCACTTGAATCGACTGATTCGATGTCACCCGGATTGGTGTTACGCCGGCCCCGTTCGGCTTCTTTGACCGCGAGGCGATAGGCGATCGTGCCGAGATAACCGCTGACGGTGCCGGTAAAATGTTTCAATTCACTGGTGGCGGCTCGGATGAAGGTCTCCTGAACGATATCATCGGCGGCTGCCGGTGATCCGGTGATCAGCAGGGCCAGGGTATTGAGGCGGGGCCGGTAGGTGTGTACCAGCTCCCGCCAAATGTCCTGATCGCCTTTTTGCGCGCGCAGGAAGCGCTGCCATTGTTCATTGGCGATCATTGATCTGACTGCGGGCATGTAAATCCCTGCTTTTTGACCCATTCATCGACAGCTTCGATATCGTCGGCGTAGCAGGCCCAACTCTGCGCGACCTGGGCGCGATTGGTGCCGCTCAGCAGACCGTTGATATTGTCCATATACCACTCGAAGAGTGGCAGCCGTAACTCGGGCGATTCGGATTTCAGGACTGGCAGGCTGCCAGCTAATACGTGGGCGTAGTTCCGGATAATCATCCGGCTGGCATCGGCCGGAGCGGCGTTCTTAAGGCGCCAGCTCTGAAGTCCACCGGTGCGGAATTTTTCGATCCAGGTCGTGAAGGCCGCGCGGCGCTGCTCTGATTCATCGGAATCGCTGGATGACACGAGGACAGCCAGGCCGAGATCACGTCCGTTTTCCGCAAGATCTTCCAGTTCCTCGGTAGTGTAAAGGGTTTTTGCGAGGTAAACGGGGCGACCGGCTTTCTTGGCGGAGTGGACGATGCGTTTGATCAGGGTGTCGCCGAACGGGCCACCCGCGCCGATCTTTACATCCCCCGAGGCGTATTTCTGCCACACTGAATCACGAAAGGCGGTGAGATCCTGATCGCCGAGGAAATGCGGTACACCGTTTTTGATAACCCAGCCGGGGTACCATTCCGAGTTCAGAAGGCTGCGGTTGACGATGTGGACATCGGGTCGGATACCAAGAACGCGGGTGAGTACCCAGGCGGGATAGGTATCGTTGTCGCCGTTGGTTATCAGGATGGCGTTGTCCTCCAGGCCTACAAGGACATTGTAGTTATAATCCATGACTTCGTCCTGGATAGTGCCGCTTTCCAGGAGTTTTCGCAGGGCCAGGTCAATTTTCTCACGTTCTTCTTCGATCATATAGTTGATGACCAGCGAAAACCAGACATCGCTGTAGGCAGGGTCAAGTTCTATAGCTCGTTCGAGCAGCCGGGTGGCTTTCGCACTGCCGGCGTAGCCCTGCTGGTTGAGGGCGCTGAGGTACAGAAGGGTCGGGTTGGCCGGGTACTTCTCGAGTCCTTTCTCCAGCAGGTTTGAGTAATTCTCATCGTCGGCGTAACGGGCGGCATACATCCAGTTGGCGTAGGCATATTCGGAGGGGTAGGCCCTGTTGTACTCGGCCCATATTTGAGCGAGTTCTTCATAGGTTTCAGTATCGTAGACGACGAGGCGTTTGCTTTTGATTTCCTCGGGTCGGACAATTTCGGCGGCCAGCAAGTTACCCGGCGGCAGCACGGCCGAGATGAGCATGAGGGCGGCGGTGACGGCAACGAGGGATTTGACTTTCATCGGGCTTTCTCCTTTTTACCGGGATAATCCGCTGCCGGCTCATTGGTTCATCGGTTCTGGGCAAAAAAATGGCCGGGCTGTTGGCGGCCCGGCCGTTCTAACCACAACGTTGTAGTTGATTACATGGTAAAGGCGCTGACAGTGCCTTTGCCGGTTACCTGATCGACCTCACCTCGGCCCCAGACCTGGAGTCCGTTGAGCCAGGTATATTTCTCATGCCCGGTGTTGAATTTCATGTTGAGGAACAACTGTGCGGGGCCATCGGGCGACGGGATCAGTACGCCGTCTTCCTGAAGTGAGATACTGGCGCCGTCATCGGTCGTAATGGTGACCTGGATATTGAGTTCGAAGCGTCCGTCGGCGCGGATATTAGCAAAGTCGATTCCGGTCAGGGTACCGTTGATGCGGTCGCCGGTCAGATTTCCGGTGAAGGCGAGGTCGAATCGTGCGCCCTGGGGCGGCGGAGCGAGTTCGCCTTTGGACAGTTTCTCCCAGCTTACACCGAATTCCGTGATGCTGGTCAGTTCGAATGTCTCTGTGAAGAGTGCTGTTTTGGTTTTTTCTGCGCTTTGCATTTTGGTTACCTCTGTTATGGTTGCTGTTTGTTTTGGTCTTTCGTGGGATTCCGTTTGTCATCCTGCGGACGCGGTATCGACCACATTTGATCCAACCTGTTTCCAGGCTTTGTCGAAGGTAGCAACGATATTCGGTGCGCCGAAGAAGCCGACAACTCGGGCGGAGTGTGAGCCGATGTTTTTGAGGTCGTGGGGCGCCATCGTGGGGACCAGGGCGATTTCGCCTGCTGAGAGGCGTCCGTTTTCTTCGCCGACAGTCACCTCGACTTCTCCATCGAGTATGAGTAGAATTTCTTCTGTGCTGTCGGTGTGTCGGCCGAGGTTGTGGCCCGGTTCGAGTTCAAAGTACACCATCGCACTGTTCTTCGTTCCGACGGCCCCGAGCATCGGAAATGCCGCCCGGCAGGCCTGTGATGGTTCGTTCTGCGCTTCAAAGTCCACGAGCTGGATCTGGTTGAGGTTGGCAGTGATCATGGCTGTCTCCTTGTTTGCTGGTCTCCTGTTGAGACACTCAGTGTTTTGCTATTCTGTTTAGCGTTTTGTCTTACAGGAAGAGACTATGTCAAGTAGCGTGCCAATTTGACTCAGCCGGCGGTTTTAAGGTTCTAACTGATTGATTATAATGGGCTTTACTCGGTCAGAGGGCACCATGCGAGAGATTGAGACTTTCGGGAGGATTCCGCTTGACTGCTAGTATATCAACATGGTGCCCATATATGGGCATGAATTTATTTGTGCGAGGTAGGTTTGATCCCCAGCTTCTGCATACGCGCCCAGAGAGTGGAGCGATTCATGCCGAGCAGTTTGGCGGCACCGGAGGGTCCGGCCAGGACGCCATCGGTGCGCTTCAGGGCTTCGAGGATGTGACGGCGTTCTATCTCCTGCAGGGAGGGAAAAGAGTCGTCGGAATTGTCGGCGGCCTGCAATCCCATAATGTGTTTCCGTTGGATCATCTGTTCGTTACACATTATTACAGCGCGTTCGATGATGTTGGCCAGTTCACGCACGTTGCCGGGCCAGTCATGGGCGGTGAGTCGTCGAATGCCGTCGGTGCTGATGCCTTTGATCGGTTTACCCATGCGGCGTGCGATAGCGCATACGAGATGATCGGCCAGCAGCGGGATATCGTCTTTTCGTTCCCGCAGGGGTGGAATGCTGATTGGAAATACGTTGAGGCGATAGTAGAGATCTGATCGAAAGTTGCCGGCGTCGACTTCCTTTTTCAAGTCACGGTTTGTTGCGGCAATGACGCGGACATCGGTTTGCAGGACATCGGTACCCCCAACTCGCTCGAACGTCCTTTCCTGAAGGACACGAAGGAGTCTTGTCTGGGCCTCGGTGGGGAGTTCGCCGACTTCATCGAGAAAGATCGTGCTCTTGTCGGCTATTTCGAATCGGCCGACTCTTCTTGCAGTGGCGCCAGTAAATGCGCCTTTTTCGTGTCCGAACAGTTCGCTCTCGATAAGGTTGGCCGGAAGGGCACCGCAGTTCACAGTGATCATTGTGCGTTCTTTGCGAGCGGACAGGTTGTGTATCGTTCGGGCCAGCAGTTCCTTGCCGGTACCGGTCTCGCCGTACAGCAGAACGGTCGAGTCGGTTTTGCAGACGGCATTGATTCCCGACAGAACTTCGTGGATTGCTTTAGACTGACCGATAATCTGGGTCGATCCGGAAAGACTGCGCAGTTCCTCTTCGAGAGCGCGATTGCGGTCACGGAGTTGTTCGGCCTGTTTGCGGTCGGAGATATTGATGAAGACCGAGTGAACCCGGTCTACGGTGCCGTCGTCGTTGAACTGAGCGGCTACTGACAATTCTGCATCGATAATATCGCCGGATTTTGTTACCATCCGGACCTCGATATGCTTCATTTCGCCGGTTCTTTCCACCTCCGGGGTAACGACATTGATGACGTAATTGCGTGATTCTTCGGTGAGGAAGTCGACCGACGGTCGGCCCATCATTTCTTCGCGGGAGTAGCCGAGGGTGTTGACGTACGCTTCGTTCATATCGATGATCCGCCCCTGGCCGTCGACCGCTTTCATCATAACCGGGGTGAGATCATACAGGAGGCGATATCGTTGGGCGATGTTTCGCAGTTGGTTGAGATCCGAATTGGTCGGTTTTTCCGATTTGCCGGGCACAGTTCCTTTCCCTCGTTTGAAGTTTATCGTGGTGCACCGTTAATATACACACAAGGCCGATCCAGGCAAGTACCGGAATCGGCCCCGATAATGTCACAAGAGTGATTCTATTTCAGCAGCAGCATCTTGCGGATCCGGACGAAATTGTCCGCTTGGATTCGATACAGGTAAACGCCGGAGGCGACTCGTTCGCCGGAATCATCGGTGCTGTTCCAATCGATGGAGAATGTTCCGGCCGGCTGTTCCCGGTCGATCAGGGTGGCGACCCGTTGTCCGAGGATGTTGAATACGTCGATTCTGACGTGGGTTCGAATCGGCAGGCTGTATTCGATTGAGGTTGTCGGGTTGAACGGATTCGGGTAATTCTGGCCGAGATCGAATTCGGTCGGGAGGGTCGGCTGATTTTCATCGTTAATCCCGACGGCTATATTGATGGTGAACGCGGCGTAGACACCTTCCTGGTCAATGGCCGCGGTGACTTCGTGCAGTTCAGCATTCACCGCGCTGGGAATGAATGTCCACTGGGGGGCAGACTCGGTCCACCGGAAGATGCGGATTGTTTGTTCGGCTTTGGGATCAGACGCAGTATCAACGAGACTGTGATCGTAGCGAATGGCCAGGAGATTGTTACCGGCAAGCGGACTTGATGGATAGAATGAGACCGAGTGGGCATCGCTGATCTGTCGTCCGGCGTCGGCCAGACCGTCGCGGAGAACTGGGTACGGTGATGTGATGATGATCGCGCTGTCAAAGGCGATGCTGTCGGTGTTAAGGTGCAGTTCAAACGCGCCGTCGACACTGCTGAGATGGTGCCCACCGAGGTTGTCCGAAATAACAGCTATTGCGTAGGGCAGGTCAAAGGCAAAGGACTCGAGCGAGTCGTCGACGGCATTGACTGTAAAGGTTCCTGTTTGTGGGAGATCACCGGACACTGTCGCGGAGTAGCGATTGCCCGAGATACCAAATGAAACGGATCCGTCAACGCCTGCGGTATCAGTTACTTCGAGGTCGGGAGCGGCAGGGAGTAGATTGAGAGCGTGCAGGTCGATCAGGCGACCGACCGGGTCAAGGCGACCGGTGACGACGAGTGGGTAGTCGCCGGCGATTGGAGAGATGCTCATATTGATAATCGAGTCCGCAAGGGCCTGTTCATTGGCGGTTGTTTTGAGGAGAGCCCGGGCGGTGGTTGAGTCCACTCCGTAGTACCAGGTTTCAATTTCCGCTCGCTTGAAAGGAATGAAGGAACGCCCGGCTGCCACGACTCTGAAATCATAGTCATGACCGAGTAGGGCGCATTGACCGCTGTCGGAAGTTCTTCCCCAGTTGAGTTCTCGGTCAGCGCCGCCGACTTCGACGGTCAGAACTACAGCGTTTGCTATTGGGGCGCCGCCGCCGTTTATGTAGACCCTGACCGGCGGAATGAGAGGATCGAATGTATTTTGGATATAGGTAGTCAAGGCGCCTACGTCGTAGTTCAATCCGGAGCCGTCATTCGGCCCGGAGAGGAATATTGCCCCGGAAGGCAGGTTTCGGTCCTCGGGTCTCAGAATAGGGGTCAGGACACTGTTTTCGCTGGTTATGCCGTCGACATAAGATTTCAAATGGTCCCAGCAGGACTGGTTGGCGAGATCCCATTGTTCTGTGTTGCGACAGGCGGCATCGGTGTACATGCGGCTCGATGACATTTCCGAAGCGGTTGGCTCCCGGCTTTCATATTGACTCTGCATGAATCCATAATTGTGAAGGCCGCTGTTGCAGAGTCCTCCTGCGACAAACCGGTACTCATCGAGGAATCCAAACAGATAGTGCCCGAGTTCATGGGCGGTGGTGCGAAAGTTTACTGATTCTGACGGGCTGGGGTACAGTAATTTCGCACTCTCATTGCGCCCGGCGGTATCGCTGCCGTACCAGACCGGGGGTACCCTGACCGTGGCCTCTTTGCCGGCCATCAAAGCGCCTATCGTGGTTGCCTGGGGCCACATCATGTGACTGGCAAATACACGGACGTCACACATATCCCATCCAACCTTGGTGTCAGCAATTTCCACACTGTCCAGCCGCAGTTGGCCGTCGAAAACATCGTACAGATAATTATTCATTTTCTTCAGACCGTCTACCAGGGCGTCGACATACGAGGGATCGGCGTCCCATTCGATAGAGACGTAAAGGTTGTAGGCCAGAGTCGTGTGATCAACCTTGATGACTTTGCTTTGTCCGCTTTCCGGCATGCTTTCGTAGTAGACCGTTGTTGAATTGACGGAATCGATTTTGGCGTTATCAAGATAGATGCGGGCGAGAACCGGAAACGGTCCGGATTTAGACGCCATTATGGAATCTACCAGTTTTACGAATTTGATGCTGTCACCGGCAGCGACACCGGGAATCTCAGGAGGGAGATAACCGAGGAAATCGGTGGTAACTGAATCAACGAAAGTTTCGGTAAGCACCGGCGGATCGAAGGCTACTTTGTAAAGAGCGAAGGTTTGGTTGGCGATCGGTATCTCGTTGCCGTCGACAAGCCGCACGCTGCTTGACCAACAGGGAGAGAATTCTGAGGTGTTGTCCTCATCAAAGGAGAGAAGAGTAAAGACCTGACCGCCGGTCAGGGTTTCACCGCTGGCGGAAAAATCGAATTTGGCGATACCATCGGCATTGGTGTTGGCAAGTGACGTAAGCAGCGGCTCCTGGCCCTCGCCGTAGCCGGAGGCATCGCACGAGTCGCTTCGGTACAGTTCCACGATGTAGGTGTCGTCAGGATTGCCATGCAGGGTGCCATAAAGTTGACCGGACACAACAGAATCGATGGTGGGGTAGTTTAACAGGGTATTGGGACCGATGTCGGCATCGAGAGTGTCGTTGGGGTTGACGCCGAAAGGATCGAGATCTATGCCGAGACCATCGTTGTTGTAGATATAGTTGCGGGCGATGAGGTTCCGGTCGCCGCTGCTGACGCGGACACCCGGTCCTTTGTTGAAGGCCACGATAACGCCTTCGTCGAAATTGACCTGGTCGCCGATGCGGTTGCCGGAGGAGTTGGAGATCAATAGACCTCCGGCGGCATTGCCCCGATCGGCTGTACCCGTTGCGTCAGTTCCGAGAGCCGATGATTCGATTCTATTGCTGTCATTGGCGGACATGACCAGTCCATAATCGGGGAACTTGTTCAGTAGGAGGCCATAGAGTTCCGTGTTTCCGGCTGTGAGATTGAGTCCGCTGCCGGCACCGAGCAGTTCGCCGCTGATTTCGACACGGTGGGAATTGGGCTGGGTAGTGGCGTCTATCACGGCTTCTTCGGTGACACCGGGAAGGCCCGTCACGGGTTTGATCGAGGGACTGCCGGTGGGAATATCAAAGGTTACGGTGTCGCGGCCGGCCAGAGCGTTGATTTCCTGGAGGGCGGCGCGCATGGTACATTCATCGAAACCGAGTTCGTTCCGCTGGCCGGTGTAGCAGTCACCGTCGCCGGGCACGAGATCGTCATCGTCATCTTCGGAGTTCACGACAAGATCTCCCTGGATGGGGGCATAGATCGCAAGCCGTTTTGTAGTACCTACAACAGCCCGGCCGAGGATCACGCCGTTGTCGTTGATGTCATAGAGGAGGGCCGTGTTGCCGATGTTCTGGGAGCCGAATTCGTCTTTCCAGACGGATTCCGCGAGTAAGTCATTTATGAGATAGGTGGAGTCGTCGACGGGATCATAGACGAGGCCGGCCTGAGCGGAGAAGCTGGGGGTGTAGAACCCAACGACCTGACCCCAGCTGTTGATAGAGACAGCTTTGCTGCCCTGGGCATCGCTGCCGGCGAAGTGGCCGCCGTGGATGTTCGTCAGCGTCTGGCTGGCGATGTCGAAAATGAAGGCGTGCCTGGTTTCGATCCCGTTGACGTTTATACGGGCGCTGCCGACAACCAGGCCGGAGTCATTAATATCCCAGACTTCGCATTCGGTGCTTCCGGTGAGGGGTGGCTGCGAGGTAAACGGAATGATTTCTTTGAGCACCCCGCCGTCGCTGTAAAAGCCTTTGCGTGTATTAAGGTTGGCGGAGTCGGTCGTTTTGAATATACCGGCGATCTGTCCAGCATTGTTGATATACACTTGTTCGTATTGGATGGAGTCTTCGTGGTAGCCGTTCACACCGGGATACTCGGTCGGGATGCCATTGCTCCATACGACCGCGCGGTACTGTAGTACGTCGTTTTCGAATTTGGAAGACCATCCCGAGACGTCACCGCTCTCATTGATGTCATAGGCCCAGGCGTAGCCGCAGGTGGGCAGGTTGGCAAAGAACGGGTTGTTGTAATGGGCCTTCTCCAGCGGTTGCAATTCGGTCACTACGCGGTTGACGGTGACGAAGGCGTGCTGGTGAAAGCGATCGTCGGTGTAGGACAGCATGCCGGCCATTTCACCATGTTCATTGTGTTTGTGGCCGCGATTGACAAAATCAAAAACGGTTGAGTCCCAGCTGTACGGGGTGGCGAAGCCGTTATCCCACAGGCGGCTGAATTGCCCCGGATCGCCGCTGCTGCCGGAGGTGAACACCTGGTAGGAGTTGTTCATGTGTGAAAACCAGGATCCGCTGCCCTGATCGTAATAGAGCGTGTCGCCATCGAGAAGGCGATAGCCGAGATAATCGGGAAGTTGAGCTCTGGCGGACGAGGCAACGAGACACGCCGAAAGTACGGCAACAACGGCAAAGGCAAGTGTGGCCCTGCACATAGATATCTCCAAAAGAAGAAGTTGGGAAGCTGTAACTGGCTGTCCCCGTTAGTATAAACTCGACTATATCGCTCGGTCAAGGCGATTTTAGATTACTTGAAGGAGTTTTTTTGTCACGGAAAACAGGTGCTTTGCTTTATGAATGAAACGGCAATCGTGGATTAACGTCTCAGTGGTGTGCTTGCCACCAGCCGGTGCCAGATCATGTGGTGAGCGTTTTCGTCCCAGTAATCAGTGAGGATGACCGTGGGATGACCGATCAGGTGAATCCAGAATTTCTGTGAAATCGTATACCCGCAGTCCAGGCAGAAAGCGTGAAAGCCCCGGTCTTTCACGATCTTCAGGATGCTTGTGAACAGCGATTTGCCTACCCTTTGGCCCTGATATTTCGGATGGACATACATGCATTTAATCGCCAGAGCCATGGTCAAGTCAGTCTTGAGGTGGCTCGTTATCAGTCTGTTGGGCGAACCGCAGGCCACGGTGCCGACGATACGATCACTTATTTCGGCCACGAGAAAATGTTCATCGTGGCCTTCGCTGTCGAAATCGCGTTGAAGCGTCTGCCTTAGTCCCGTGATTTCGTCGATGATATCATCAGTGTGAGATTTGTCGATTCCCTCCCGTGCAAAGATGTCTTTCACGGAGATGTCGAACAAATCGTGAATCTCAGGTATGTCAGACACTCCCGGCCGGTTAACTGAGATTTTCACCATGTGAGAAGCTGATCATTTGCCGGTCGTGGCGATGAGATTTTTATCGCGTGTTTTGGTAATCTCGGATGGTCCGGAGAAGCGACTGATTTCCTCAAGCAGCTGTGAGAGGAGCTTCGGGTTGGGAGGTGAGGCCGACTCCGTGATATTGTCCAACTTGTATCGTTTTGTATAGACCGGGAAGATTTCATACACGTTGTCCTCGATGATAAAGGCATGGTTGACGTAGCTGCCGATAACGTATGGTCGCGGGCCGGCGGTGGAGTCGTACAGGTGTCGACCGTTGGCATAGCTATTGACCGGAGATTGGCAGCCGTAGACATCGCGCAGGAGAGTGGGAACGAGATCGACATGGGAGGAGCGGTGAGTAAACTCGCGGGGTTCCTTGCCGGGCCAGTACAGAATAAACGGCACCTGGGTCTGGTACCTTGTGAAGTTGGTTCCATGGCTCCAGTAATTATCGTGGTCATCATCGAACTGCTCGCCGTGGTCGGTGGTGATAATGACAATGGTCTCGTTCAGAGTTCCGAGGGAGCGCAGGTGTTCGATGACAGATCCGATCAGGGAGTCGACATAGTGGGTGGCGTTGTAGTAGTCGTTCAGATATGGTGTCGGGTCAGAGCCGGGCCCGATTCCGAATACATCCAGTTCGCCGACAGGTTCAAAGAGTCTGTGTGATTCGGGGTAGCTGTAAGGCAAGTGGTTGGCTTTGTAAAATGCCATACCGAGGTAGGGTCTATCTTCGCGAGTACAACTGTCGATGAAGCCGATAAGCTGTTCGGTCATGCAGGCATCGCGTTCGACAGACCCGTATCCTTCGAAATCTTCGTGGACGGTAACTCCGCGGAAGATGGCGTCTTTGACCTTGTGGCGCTCGAAGTTGGAACGAGCGTAGATCCCGAATTCGTAGCCCAGTTTTTTTAGTCGATCAATCAGAAGCGGATTGTCAATGACGGCGTTGTTGGCCTTGACGGCTTCCCAGTAGGAGGCGTGCAGGCCGTAGAAGAGACCGAAAATACCACAGGTGGTTTGGTTGCCGGAGCTGAGGTGGTTGGTGAAGATCGAAGATTTCTGCGCGAGTTCATATGTTCGGGGTGTGATTTTTTCGGTCAGGGCATCATAGCGCCAGCTTTCGAACAGCAGGATCAGGATATTTGGTTTCGCGGCGCCGCCGGTCGTGTCCCAGGTAATGTCGGTCAGCGGGTAGGTGAGGGTCCGGGAGGCGTCGCCAGCCAGGGCGTTGCGGGACTGCTGATTAGCACCGGGTACGAAGTTTTCGTATTGATCGGCCCGGCTGTGCGACGTGATGGGGATATACAGCGGGAAGTACGGTGTCAGGGCGGTCACCCGGGTGTCGCTGTTTTCGTAGGCAACAACATGGATGATCTGGCTTGTGGAAAACGCAACGACGGCAAAAAGTGCAAGCGCCGCTCCGAAGTGGCGGAGGCGTTCGCGTTTTTTCGCCAATTTATACAGGCCAATTTGGAGGGCGACGAAGATCAAAAAGGCCGCGGTGATGTAAACGAACGTCCGAGGTGGAAGTCCGAAGCCGGCTAGGTCGTTGAGAATCCATTCCAGCCAGAACAGGTCGATGTGCACCCGGGCGATGCGATAGGTCAGGCTGTCGATGAAGAGATAGAAGATAAAGAGCGTTATGGCTGACGTGCCGATTATTCTCGCTGCCGGTTTAACGGGGGCCAGGAGCAATGACAGAAGCAGTCCCAACAAGAGCATCGGCAGGATGTAGTAGCCGATGATTACTCCGAGAAAGTACACGAACCCCAGGGCGGTCCAGTTGATGAATCTGGCGTTTATAAAAAAGATGCCGACAACCACCGGAATGTTCAGGGCGATAAGAATCGCAAAAAAGCGAAATAAAGAGGCAAAGCCTTTGAAAAGGTGGGCCAGGTTTTCTTTCATAACTCAGGATCAGGTTTCCTTAGCTTTACGCCGGCAACAAAGGCTGCCGGTCTGTTTATCCTCATTAATACAATTGTTAACGGATGAGGAAGCCGCAAGTTCATTTATTGGCTGCGTATGAGCAGATTATGGTGGGCCGATGGAGCGAGCAAGGTTGATCGGGACGGTAGACGATGCTCTCGGCATGGGCGGGTTATTGAAAGTGCGCCTGTAGTCGGATCATAGCAGGGGATTTGCAAAGTGGGCGGAAGTTGAACTTCCGTTCGTTTTTTTATTTTGAGTACTGCCCGAAAGGGCAGAAGTAGTTTACTTCGACGGCTCCAAAGCTTACGGCCAGAGTGTTAATCGTTGCCCTGTACTTCCTCAAGCGAGCGGGCGAACAGGGATGCCGAGAAGGCCATGATCATAAAAATGATCAGTACAACTGACTCACCGGCGGCCTGCGCAATTGAACCGAAGACGCCACCTATGACGAGAACCAGTCCAATGATCGTGTTGGACAGGGCGGTGTAGGCGGGCCGTTTCTCCGGCGTGGCCATGTCAACGATGTGGGTTGATCTCCCGAGACGAACGCCCTGGTGCGCAATCATCAGGATGAAATGCAAGCCCGGCAGAAGGAGGGTGCCTCGTACCAGTTCTATGGCGGCAAGCCCGAGGACTCCCGCGGTTCCGACGGCGGTACCGCCGACAACTCCGGTCAGGATCAGGACTTTTCGGCTGGATCGGTCGGCGAGTTTCCCCCAGAAAAAGGAGCTGACTACGGCGGCCAGGCCCGAGGCAACGACAAAGCTGCCGAGTTGGCCGAACTGGCGGCCGTTGGTTTCACCGGACAGGGCGATCAAGAACGGCGGAGCTATGGCGGTGGCAGTCAGGAGGGCGCGGGTGATGATGAAGCGGACAAGCTGCTTGTCGGTTGTGAGGAGGGAAAGTTGCTTGATGGCAACGGACAATGCGTTGCCGCCCCCTTCGGTGGCGCCTTTAGCCTCGGCCAGGGTCGTGAAAATTGCTGCCGCAATGAGCCAGAGCCCCCCGGCGATAAAGAGTACCGAGGCGACAACATCGATTGATTTTTCCAAAATCCCTGCGCTCAGCAGGCCGCCGAAGATGAGCACGGCGAAAGCGGCGTTGGTGCCGGCGGTGCCGGTAGCGGTACCGCGTGTTGATTTCGAGACGGTTTTGCCAAGGACATCTTTGTAACTGACGGAGCAGACCGACCTGGCGACCGCAAAGACGGCCAATAGACCGACAACGGCCCAGCCGGCATCGGCTCCACTTAATGACAGTGCCGCGAGCGCTATGCCGATTACGGCAATTCCCTGCACGGCGCTTCCTGCTGCCCACGCCCATTTTCGCTGCGGCAAAGAACGAATCCAGCCGGCGGTTACCAGCTGTGGCAGCAATGCTCCGGCTTCGCGCACCGGCACCAGGAAGCCGACCAAAAAAGCCGGGGCGCCCAGTGAAAGCAGAAGCCATGACAGGACCAGCTTGGGGTCAGCGAGACCGTCGCCGATCTTGGTCGCGCTGAGAGAGAGGATGTGTTTCAGGAAATTGCCGGGTTGCTCATCGCAGGCGTCTTCGGGAATGTCGCGGCAGACCCTTCCGTCGTTTTCACCGGTGAGCAACGAATAGATAGCTTCGGTTCTATCGTCGGGCATGCCGGAATATAGGGACTAGCTTGAACCTTCGTAAACAATAACTACGCTGGCCTGATTTTCGCTTTATCCGCTGCACGGCAGCGTTGTAGACTTCGGCAACCACCGCAAAGAAGAGGCTCGCGGTCCGGTATAATTCGCCGGCTGTAGGTGATTGTCTTGCAGTCGATTTGGGCGCACCGCAAAGGCCGCAGGCACTTTGCCATAAAGCGGCCGGCAGCGGCAGTCGATAGAAAGAACATGGACACTCCGAGAATTACTTTTTCGCGGATGATGTGGTTGATTCTGCCATGTCTTATCCTGTCGCTGTCGGTGCTGTGCTCGTGCGGAATGACTGTCAGGGGTGGATCGATTGTAGTCGCGGAGCGGGATAATGACGTTGAAGCCTCCCGACAGGCAGCTAAGCTCCATATTCCGCCCGGCCATCTTCCGCCGCCGGGTGCCTGCCGGATCTGGATACCGGGGGATCCTCCGGGCCATCAGCCGCCTCCGGGTGATTGCGATGAACTGCGGTATCGGGTACCAGTCGGAGCCTGGCTGCTGCGCCGGAATGCTGACGATCCGGAATATATTGAGGTGCTGGTTTTTCACAAGCGCCGGCCGTCGGTGGTGCTAGAGATTCGGTTTTTCGAGGTGTCTTCGGGCAAGTTCCTGCGGGCGTCGGTGCCTTAGCCGCAAGATTCAACTGCATCACCAATAGAAGCCGCCTGCGTGGGCCGGCCGAAGGGATTGTTGTCTTCGGATCCTTTGATCGATTTCCCGAACAGTTATAATGATCTTGCCATGACCGCTTGGTCAACTTTACGAAAATATCGACGTGTTCGAATCTCGACCGGGCTACGTAAACAATAGTCCCTTTTCTGTTTTTCCGAGAAATGAGCCAATCAAAAGCCATGAGTTTTTACAATTGGCTCAGGGTCTCGCCGGACTAGTAAATCCACACCGCGGAATGCTTCGATCCCGGACTGTTGGCATCATCACCGCCGAGCACCATAACGTGCGCGACTCCGTTCCCATCGACATAACTCAGCGCCGCGTGATTGAACAGATTACCACCACCCTGGCTCGTAATGGTTATGGCACCAGTGGCGCCCTGGAAGCTACCAACCGTTCCGTCGCTAAAAATCTGTGCGTAGCTATTTTCGCTCGAACCGGTTCCGGCGCCGTTGTACAATCCACCGGTTATCAGCACGTTGCCACCGGCCACAACACTGGAGTGTTTACTCACATTCTTGGTCAAAGAAGAAGCATTCACTGACCAGGCTGATGTGGCGAGATTTCCGGTTCGAAGGTCGATCGGCATAAACAATACTTCAGCTAATTTGGAATCGTTACTAATGTAGTTGCTATCTTCCGGACTTACCGTACCGGTTTCACCACCAAACAGGTGGAGGTAGCCGCCGAAACTGGTGAAGCCATGGTAGGACCGCCCCGAAGGCAGGCTGGCAAATTCTTCCCAGGTAGACAATTCACCGAGGCTGTCGATATGGGCACGGTAGACCAATGAGACGGGGTTGTTGTCGGTGGTGGCTCCACCGGCGAGATACATCGACCCGCGGAAAGTCACTGCGCCATGAGAGTGCAGCGGAAGGGGCAGAGAAGTCGTCAACATCCATGACCCGATCTGTCCGCTGGAACTAATGGAGGCCTTGTAGACGTCGGTCATTGGCTGGCCTCCGACTGAATCAATCCCACCAAGCGCGTAGATATAACCAAAGCCATCTACTTTGGAATTGAAGGGCGTTGCCGCCGTGGAAGCATGAAATGCTGTTGGTTGCGGCAGATTGGTCGATCCGGTCCAACTGGTCAGTTGGCCGTTGCTCTGAATTGTCGCGAAATAGGTCTCAGGACGCGTCGACACGCTGTCGGCTCCACCCGTAACCAATACATAGCGAGTCAGCGTACCGGCGTCATCTACAGGAACGTAGTGTGCCTGATGACCACTCAGTCCAATCGGGAGGGCCGATGTTGACGCCCAGTTAATTTCCGATGGACTAAAAGAGGCGTTCTGCGTTACGGTAAATGCCAAACTATCACTCACACCGGTAGCCGTTGTCACTACTATTTCGCCGGTATTCGCGCCGGCCGGGACAGTAGTTACAATAAAAGTATTGGTCCAGTTGTCGGGGCTTTCAATAACCGCTGCAATTGTTCCGCCGGCACCGTCGGAGAATAGTACATCGCCAACGCCCTGGAGGTCGCCAAAGGCGGCACCCTCGATTATCACGGTGCTCCCCGTGTTCCCTGATGGTTTGGTTGCGCTGTTGATGTAGGTCAGTTCTGGTCGAATAGCGGCAAATGAAGCCGATAGATTTGCTTCGGTGCCGTCGGAATTACGGACTGTTACCGTATACACAACACCGGTATCAATTCCGTCCGGAACGAGGGCAAAAATGGTTGTGTCACTTGCCACCTCAATAGAATCGGCGACCAGCGAATTAAACCATATAGTCGCGCCGGGTCTGAAATTTGTTCCTGATACGCTGACTTCCGTTCCCACCGTTCCTTCGGTTGGGTTAATGCCAGACAGTGTCGGCTCCTCGCCAGCGTTTGAGCTTGTTCCGGAATCATCTCCCCCGCAACCCCAACAAAGCATCAGAATTGTGCACAACAATATTGTTCGGAGTAAATGCAAAGACATTTCGACCTCCAGATCAAGAAGTTTCCATCAGTTTTCGGTGGCTTCCGTACGGTTTGCCGGATGAAGTGTCCGGTCAGACGTCACCGCGCTCGAGTGTTTCCCCTTTATCTTTTATTCGTCTCATCGGCTCTAAACTTTAGCAGGCTGTTGAGAAACTGTTTTCGGGCGGTTTGTGAAGAATGAGGACGCGCCAGGAAGCCCTACAATCGAGGATCTCGGCACGAACCAACTTGGCCCCCCTGAACACGTGATAAGTGGGTTGCTTCCAGAGTTTTTCAACAGCCTGCTAATGGTTTTGCCTCTCAGATACGGGCATTTGTACCTGCTTGAATGCTTCTCGCGCGGGCCATTGGGGACGATCAGGGCCCCCGGTTAAGAAGACTTTTCTATTAGTGACGTACCGTCGGGACTCCAGACGTGAAAAAGGGGAAAGCCCAATGACATGATTGTTGATTGTTGCCTACTAATGAATTACATTTTAAGAACCTTATGTAATATCTACCTGCATATATCTCTTAGAGAGTCGGCCTGCTTGTCGAGGCGGTGTCGAGTCGGCAGGAAAGTTTAGCGAAGACGCATCATGGTATTCTGGTCCCCACAGAGTGAGACCACTAACGAGTCGCTCAAATTCAAATCCGGGGGAGAGGCTTCAATCCAACGCCACATA
This sequence comes from uncultured Ignavibacteriales bacterium, assembly GCA_964612145.1. GTDB lineage: Bacteria > Zixibacteria > MSB-5A5 > GN15 > FEB-12 > JAGNLV01. The sequence continues at coordinate 182,991 of CAZTBP010000004.1, forward strand.
GTGAAGCCGGCTATCAAGCCCTGCGAGAAAAGTACAGCTTCAGGAGGACAAAGATGAGAAAGTCAGTTTTACTGGCAGCAATTCCGCTGGTTTTAATGACAGCAGTAATGATAATGGCCCCTGAGGTGGGAGGAGCCGATTCACAGGCGCCGGTGCGCGAGTGGCAGACACCGTCGGAAGAAATCCTCGAGGTGCTCCATGCCCCGCAACTGCCACGGGTGTGGACCGCACCGACCGGTGAACACCTGCTGCTGGCCGACCCGGTCGTGTATCCGCCGCTGGCCGAGTACGCCGCGACCATGCACAAGCTGGCCGGTGTGCGAGTAAACCCTGCGCTTAACAGCCGTCATGGGCGTCATGGTGGGACCTCGCCCCGTCTGGTGCGAGTCGAGAATGGCACTACAACACCGCTCGATTTGCCGGCTGAAGCCGAAGTCCTTGGTGTAGACTGGACTGTGGACGGGGAGCGGTTCGCCCTCACCGTAGCGCACAGTGATCATATAGGTCTGTGGATTGGCACTGTTGATGGAAACGTTTCCAAGGTAGAGGACCTGGCGCTCAATCCGTTGCTGGGATCGCCGGTGAACTGGACGCCCGATCAGGAGCGTCTGCTGGTGTGGCGTATCCCTGAGCGGGGCCCGACTCCCGAGCCGCCGCCGATACCGGCGGGGCCGGAGATTCTTGAGGGTGAAGGCGCCAGTGCGCGGTCGACATACGAGGCGCGCAATTTGCTGGAAACGGCTCACGATGATGCACTTTTCGAATACTATATGACCTCGGAGCTGATTGTTCTGGATCCGGAGACGAATCAGACCACAGTCCTTGGTTCCCCGGCCATTTACACCGACGCCGAATTCTCTCCGGACGGCGAATATGTGCTGGTTGAGTACCTGCAGGAGCCGTGGTCGCATGAGGTAGCGTACTGGCGGTTTGCCAGTGAGATCGAGGTGTGGAACAGCGAGGGGGAAAAGGTAGCGACAATCGCCTCATTGCCGCTGGCCAACGAAGTACCTATTCATGGTGTGCCGACCGGTCCGCGTTCGGTTGATTGGCGCCCGACCGCTCCTCACACGCTTTACTGGGTGGAAGCGCTCGATGGCGGTGATCCGGTTGCCGAGGCAACCCACCGTGACCGGCTCATGTTCCTGGATGCGCCCTATACTGAGGATCCTGAGGAGGCATTCCGGGCCGAGCACCGAATCCTCACGCGGGATTTCGCCTGGGGCGCCGAGGATGGTCTGCTCATGCTGGCTGAAAGAGAACGGATGCGGCGACGGCTCTATGTCTGGCTGCTGAATGTTGACGACGGCGAATCGCGACTGTGGTTTGAACTGGACGAGGATGATCGCTACGGCGATCCGGGCAATCCGGTCTACCGGCCACTGCCAAACGGCCAGAGGGTGCTGCGTCAAAAAGAAAATGCAGTTTATTTTCGTGGGGACGGCGCCACCGATCAGGGTGACCGGCCGTTTTTGGACCTTCGGCATCTGGAAACCGGTGAGACCGAGCGCCTGTTCCGCTGCGATCCGGACCGGTATGAGTATTTTGTAGCGTTTTCCGGCGATGAGGAACAGTTTGTGCTGCGGTCGGAATCGGCGGTCGATGTCCCGAATTATCACCTGGTCACTATCGGGGAAGAAATCGAGGCGCCTGAAGGTGAGGGTACCCGGGCATTGACCCGTGAACCGATCACGAATTTCGAGGATCCCACGCCTCAATTGCGACAGATAGAGAAGCGTCTTGTCCGGTATGAACGTGAGGACGGAGTCCCGCTCAGTTTCCAATTGTATCTGCCGCCGGGCTACGAAGAGGGCACCCGGCTTCCGACGGTCGTCTATGCGTATCCGCTTGAGTATTCCGGAGCAGAGGTTGCCGGCCAGGTTCGGGGCTCGACCCAGCGGTTCATGCGGATGTACGGCCCGTCACACATGTTCTTTCTGCTGGACGGCTATGCCGTGCTCGATCGTACTGCTATGCCCATGATTGGTGATCCGGAGACTGTCTACGACGAATTCGTGCCGCAACTGGTGGCCGATGCGGAGGCGGCGGTGGCCAAGGCGGTCGAAATGGGTGTGGCAGATCCCGACCGAATCGGCATTATCGGCCATAGCCATGGCGGGTTGATGGTAGCCAATCTTCTTGCGCATTCAGACCTGTTCCGGGCGGGTATCGCACGCAGCGGTTCGTATAACAAGACCAACCAGCCGTTTGGCTTTCAATCGGAACGTCGTTCGCTGTTCGAGGCGCAGGACGTTTACATCCAGGTTTCGCCGACGTTTTTTGCCGATCAGGTCAACGAGCCGGTCCTGGTGATTCACGGTAACGATGACTCAAACCCGGGGACTTTGACATTTCAGTCGGAGGTCTTTTTTGAAGCGGTGCGCGGGTCGGGCGGCATTACCCGGCTGGTGCTGCTGCCTTTTGAGGACCACGGTTACCGGGCCAGGGAGAATATTGAGCATGTGCTCTGGGAGCAACTGCGCTGGTTCGACATGTATTTGAAGGGTGACGGGTCAGGGACGGCCCAGGCGCCCGATAGCGAGTAAGAACACACGGCGGAGATGCGGGGTTCTGCATCTCCGTCATTACTTCGTCCTCTTGCGAAGCAGAATCGATGAGTCGGCCTGCTTCTGCTTAAAATCTTCTATCCCCTGCTGGATGCGGCTCTTGAACCCGTGAGGGGCGACTCGGCCGCAGAACCCGGTTCCGTCGGCATTTGGCCTACACATGCGGAAACACCAAGGAGACCGATTCTTGGTCATCGGGCATCCCAGGTAAGTATATTTTCTTGGATCTTTTCGAATACTGATTCTTTTGCAGCCCTTGGGGGGAAATTGTGGTGTCATTTTGAATACTCGTTCTGGTGTCTACGGTCAGGGTCTGGTCTTGCTCTGCCATCTATTTGCGTTGTGTCCGGATCGTTCCGGCGGTTAGCACCTGAAACCGAAAAGTTGGACAAAGGTTCGCTTTGCAAAACTGTAATTTCATCAGGATAATCATGGTCACTGCAATATAGCCGGATAAGCCTTGCGGAGACAGATTTTTTTGGCTACCGACGTCCTCCCGGCTTTACACATTGACAACCGCCGGCGGGGGCATCTGGGTGGTTTTGGCGGAGGCGTATGGGATGCCCCCTTACTCACGTTGCGCCACATAAGCTTACACCGTATTGGACCCGTTGTGTGATCTTTTTGGGACTGTCCCGGGTACGTCCCACTCAAAAAAACAGGGCTCGGTAACAATAATCGTAGGTTTCCGGCACGCGAACTTGTATAATGGACAGTGGATAACAAATTTGAGCTCGACCTTTATCGTAGTCTGGTTCTCAAATCACAACCGTTCGTTAAAGCTTAGCCTCGAATTGCTTGCGCAATTGTGCGCACCAAATTACGTCATTTTGAAGCGACTGGCTCGTTTGAAACGCAACCGACCCCGGGACAAGCAGCAACGGAACGTAGAATGAACATCTGACAACAGCTACCGCGGGTCGGATCAGGATCAACGAAATAAGGTCCTCGTCAGGAATGTCGTGGTAGTAATCTAAAAATACTGGCCTGATGCCAGTCTTTTCTTTTATTCTGGCAATACATTTCGTTTAATCATGGTCAATTACTTTTGTAGCGTAAAAGGACTGCCGGAGGAACATGCTGATTAGGTCAATTAAGGAAACAGGCGTAATTGATGCCATCGACAAAACTTAGACGATTGATCATCGGAGACAAAGTCGCTGCCATACCTATCGTCCAAGGGGGTATGGGAGTCGGCATATCGCTCTCAGGTCTCGCATCCGCGACGGCCAATGAAGGTGGTGTCGGTGTCATTGCTGCGGCAGGCATTGGTATGTTCGAGCGAGATTTCTATACCAATTACCTCGAGGCAAATATCCGCGCCATGCGGCGGGAGATACGAAAGGCAAAATCACTCACTAAGGGGCTGCTGGGGATAAATATCATGTGTGCCTTTTCTCATTACGACGATTTTGTTCAGGTCGCTATTGAGGAAGGTATCGATATAATTTTTTCCGGAGCCGGGTTGCCTCTGAATTTGCCGAAGCATTTGGACGGGAGCACCACGACTAAGCTGGTACCTATAATATCATCGGGTCGAGCTGCGAAACTCATATGCCAACGGTGGCTGGCGAAGTTCGACTACCTCCCCGACGCGATCGTCGTGGAAGGTCCGAAGGCAGGTGGGCATCTCGGATTCAAGTTGGAGCAGATTAACGACACCGCTTATGCACTGGAGAGACTGGTAACGGATGTTGTTGAAGTAGCAAACTCATTTTCGAATCAATACGGCAAGTCTATTCCGGTTATTGCGGCTGGTGGGATTTATACCGGTAGAGATATTCGCAAGTTTATTGGACTGGGTGCGGATGCCGTGCAGATGGGCACCCGATTCGTTGCTACTGAAGAATGCGATGCCGACGAAGCGTTTAAGCAGGCGTATATCGATGCCGGCCAGGAAGATGTCGTTATTATTGAGAGCCCGGTTGGTATGCCGGGTCGAGCGATAAGGAATGATTTCCTGAACGACGTCAGCGGTGGCTTGAAGAAGCCCTATAAATGTCCCTATCACTGTATTCTCAGCTGTGATTATAAGAACTCTCCCTATTGTATCGCCGGCGCCCTGATGAATGCGAAAAAGGGACGTTTCCGCAATGGCTTCGCTTTTGCAGGTGCCAACGTTCATCGGGTCAAGGAGATTGTTTCCGTCAAGAAGCTCATGGCAACCCTGCTGGCCGAATACGAAGGGGCGGTGGAGGATGAAGCGCCGACTCGCGAAAGCCATTCCGTAGAATAGATCGTTCAGATTGCGTGAAGGCGACTAGAAGCAGGCCGGCTGGGGTTTCTCTAAGATTTCAGATTGTCTTCGGGTGCAAATTCAGGCATCGATTCACTTTCTTGCGTATCGACATATTGCAAATACATAAACCGTATTCGTGCGCCTTCACCGGGGCCGGCTGCAGATCATCGAACTGCCAGGCAGTAGCTGTTAGCGGCATACCTGACTGAATTAGCTTGCATTACGTGTCTGCGACTATCCAGCTCACTTGAAATAAATCGGCGAACGGTCTTCATCACTTTTTGGATCGGTTCGGTTTTAAGGTGGGCGTCATGCGCGTTTTTGTTCGACCACTCCTCCAGGAGGGTGAATTCGGTAGAATCACAACTGTTTTCAATCAACTCGCACGAAAGACAACCAATTTGAATTTGGATCACTTTAACCAATTCACGCAGACGATCGCGAAGCTCATCTGTTTTAGCGGGAAGTCCTCGTATCCGTGCGAGAACGCCAAAATTGTCACTCTTGATTCTTAACACTGTATCCTCTCTATTTTAGTCTTGTTTGAGCCGCCCGCTTTCACTTTCACCGGCTTTCTATAGTGATCAGCTAACGCTCCGGCTACAAGGACCGGAATTAGCCCGAATATGATCCATGCTGCGATTGACATATTTTCTGCCTTTCGGTGTCGTTTCGGGGTATATTCGACAAGTTGCCGAGTTCTAAACTGGGCTCGGTTTCGGTCGACACCTGACGTGTCGTCCGAGGCCTGATGATTACATTCCTTTGATCTCTCATTACTCTTCTTGAATCTCCAACAGGTTTCCGGCCAGCTTCGTACCTTGCAAGCCGTCGATGGCTGCCTGTGCCTGCACGTTCGAGGGCATCTCTACAAGACCGGTCGCTCGCAATATGCCCTTGACTGTGTACGTGCTCACACTGACATCTGACACCACACCATATTCGGCAAAGCAATCAAAGAGTTCCTCACGGGAGGTTGTCGGTGAGAGGTTAATGACATTGATATGCATACGATGCTCATTTCTACCGGTGCGGATCGTTTTGTACCGCAATGGGTTTGGAGAGGCGTTTTACAGGCGCGCACTTGTCACCAGATGAGCGATTTGACAAGGATTGATTTGCTGGATCAAGGCTTGAAAAATAGCTGACTTGGAGACGCTACTTCCATATATATGTACGTTTGAATGGTCGCAACAACTGGGCTTACTTTCACCATAGAGTAAAATAGGTCATACTAGAGGGCCTACAATATCGCGCAAGGCCGTGGGCCACCACATTTTGAGGGTCTCTGACCCTGGTGGACGGCGGATTTGCCTTGACAATATTTTAGATGATTCTTTCATTATGAATGAAGGTCTTTTATTGGCGGTGAGTTTGTGAAAAAAGGACAAATACCTAAAATTCGAGTTCTCCTGATAGAAGATAATCGTCTTCTTCGTGAAGGTATAACAAGGATGCTCAATGAGCAGCCGGATATCCGAGCGGTATCCAGTTCAGGCAATGGTGATGCCATGGAGAAGGCGAAGAAGCTCAAACCCCAGGTCGTTCTGCTTGATCTGGGGCTGCGGAGCCAGAACAGCCTGCGGGTAGCCGGACTTATCAAGAAGGAGTTCCCGAAAACCCAGATTGTCGTGATGGATCTCATGCCGGCCCAAAGCGAGGTCGTCGAATTTGTCCAGGCCGGGGTGTCCGGTTTTATTCTCAAGGATGCCACGATTGACGATTTTCTTAACACGATACGGTCAGTTGCCGAGGGGAAGAAAGTCCTGCCGCCAACCCTGACCGAATCGTTGTTTTCTCATATTGTGGAATACGCAGTCCACAGTTCGAAAGCCGACCGACTGATGAAGGCCGTGAGGTTGACGCGCCGTGAACACGAGGTCGTAAATCTGATTGCACGGGGAATGAGCAACAAGGAAATCGCCGGCGAGCTTCATATCGCCGTACATACCGTCAAGAGCCATGTTCATAATACGCTTGAAAAACTTGCGCTTCACTCCCGCCTTGAACTGGCTACGTTTGCCCTTACCGAGGGAATGGTGAGGAAGGCTGAGGAGCCTGACTCGAAGGAGTAGTCGGTAAGTAAGGCTCATCCTTAGGGGCTAGATCTCTTTTCAATCTTTTGGCCGATTGTCATCCCGGATCAATGGGCTATCTTTATCCTGACTCTAACTCACAAACTCCAGACAGGTTGTTTTGTGAAAACAGACAGGAGATTTTACTAATGAAAATGAAGAAGTCGACTTTCGTGATGACCGGTTCGGCCTTTTTGTTTCTTGCGATCGCCCTTACATCCACGACTGGATATGCGCAGGCAACTCAGCGTCCGTTTCCAGCTGACCCGTATATGGTCGTAGTGCCGGTGCGCAGCGCCCAGGAGATTGCCACTGATTTGGACAATGCGACGGTCACGCGAGAGCTCGCGATCCATCGCAACCTGCAGGCCGTCGAACGCCTGAGGCAAATTGCCAATGCTATCGACGGCCGGGAAACGGCAGTCGACAACATCAACGACCGCAAGGATGACGCCAAAGATGATGATCGCAAGTCCGAGGAGACATCGCTGAAGATCGAAGAAAAGGCTAACAAGCAGACAATCAAGCTCTTGAAGCGCCTCAGGAGTCTTCGAGAGGCTGAAGTCGATCTGGCCGAGTCCGAGGAGAATCACGCGGACATGGCGATTCTTGTCCTGCAGCGCGAAGGCGACCTGCAGCAGAAGCGATCCGAATATAACTGGCCGTCAATCGCCAATTCCGGTGATCTTGCCAGGAATACCGCCAGTCAGGTACTCAGAGAGCTGGAAGTTGATCTTCTGGAACTGCAGAAAGACCTGGCGAGCGAAACTAAAAACGTCGCCTCAAAGCAGAAAAAGGTCGTCGAGCAGCGCATGAAGCTGCACGAAGCCCAGTCCAAACTCGGTCTTTAACTTAGAAAGGCGCAGCCACCACTGCGGGATCCGTGCGAAAACAAGTGACGCCGATCGGACAACGATCGGCGGGCGTGTTTCCGAATCAACGGTCCGCGTACTTTATCGGAGACTACAATGAAAATTCTAACACTACTGATGGTGATTGCCTTGTGTGCAATTGCCGCCTTTGTCGCGCTCAACTGGAGTGCGATCACAATGTCGACAACTCTCTCGCTCGGGGTTACCTCTATTCAGGCGCCTCTCGGGTTTCTGATGCTGGCGTTGCTGGCCCTGTTCACTTTATTGTTTTCGTTGTTCGTTGTTTATTCAAGGACATCCGGATTCTTCAGGGAACGACATCATTCGCGGGAGATGCAAGCGACTCAAGAACTTGCCGACAACGCCGAAACCTCGCGCTTCACGGAGTTACGAAATATTCTGGGACCGGAGTTCAAGAAACACGCGGACCTGTACTCGGAAGCGACGGCGACGGTGATGGCACGACTGGAACAGCTTGACGGACTCATCCGGTCTAAGAGGCAGGATCCAGGGCTTCTCAATCTCGCACCAGTCAAATCGCTCCAATTTGCAAAACAGAAGGAATAATCATGAACGAAAAAGAAGCTTACGCACAAGAACTGCAGACCCAGCTTGACGAATTCAAAGCCGAGATCGAAAGGCTGAAAGCACGAGCAGACAAGGCCGAAGAGCCCTGGCATCAGCAACAGGTCGAAATGCTGCAGGGAAAGCACCGGCAAGCCAGAGAAAAACTTGGTGAACTCAGAGACGCCGGCGACGATGCCTGGGAGGACATGAAGGAAGGTATTACCTCCGCATGGAATGCAGTCGGCACCGCCCTGAAGTCCGCGACTAAGCGGTTTGAATAGAACCCGGCAAATCACGATCATCCGCTCAGTGCGCCGGAATTTTGTCGGGAACCGTCAAGGGACGGACTTGGAACTCGATCGATGGGATTAGTTCATTTTTCCATCTCTTGACGGATTGACTAACGGCCCGAGTACCATATATTTACGTACAGCGGGTGAGTTAAGGTAAAGGCAGCAAGTGTCTGACCTTCGGATCCGAACAACAATCTCCGACCGACACTCACAGACATCCGAAAAAAAGTGAACCTGCCGCTGGCTCACTCCCGGCATCAGGAGCCCGCCGGGACAGCAGACAACGGCGATACGACAACCGCTAGGACAGCCAGCGATGCTTTACACACAATGTGGCTCGATGAAGTAGATGAACCATGCATATGATCACAAAACGCTCGCGCCAGGAAGAGCCATTCCGCAGAGACAAGATCGAAAAGTCGATGCGGAGCGCCGGAATCTCCCGGGAGACCGCCGAGCTGGTGGCGGCCGATATCAAGCATCACGACGGCATGACAACAACGGAACTGCGCGGGCGGGTAATCGGCGCAATTAAGAACAAAGAGCCGCAGGCGGCCAAACGGTACGAATCGCACCCGGGAAAAGGGCACGAGGCATAATATGGCGCAACCGTATATATTAAGGAGTGAGGGTTTGAAAACCGAGAGATCGGCTCGAAGAAAGGTGTTTGAGAAAGACACGTCTCCACACGTCGATGCGCTCTGGAGGACTGCCCTGTGGCTTACCTTGAGAGGTAGTCTTGCCGAGAACCTTATACTGAAGACTATGACGCGAGCCTATCAGGAGTGGCAGGATTCTGAAGACTTGGTCAACAGCAAAGCACGTTTGTTCAGGACACTCACGAGAGAGTTTTTTGGATTCGGAAAGCACAAGCGACACTGTCAGCCATCGTCGGCATTTCTTTCAGAGAACATAAGGACGATCGCAGATCCCCAGGGACGGAATCCGCAAGTAACGACGGCAGCAATCGGCTATTCGCAACTGCCGCTGCTGGCCGATACTTCGCAGGTAGCGGTCAAGGGGGCCATAGCACGTCTCAGACCGCGCTCCCGCCTGATGCTGATATTGCTGCTTCGGGAGAGGTATTCGTATGCTGATATCGCTTACATTACAGATATTCGGGAGAGTTCCGTAAAGGCGATCCTCACCAGACTTCGCCGCCTTATCCCCCTTTATCTTGCTGAACACGCCGAACTGGCGGCCGAAGCGGCCGGCGACGCTGCATGGTCGGATCAGTCAGTCGAATTCGAGAACGAATCTGAAACCGTACTTGTGCCGTCCAGCTTGGGATGGAAGATCCAGGGGGACGGCACGTCGCAATGAGTGGTATACGTATGACTGTATTACCAGCTACTGAAATTTCACGATAGATTCAAATGTATGAAGGAGTTAAAATGTTTAAGATAATTGGCTTAGCCTCGGCAATCGTGCTCGTATTCTTTATCGCGGGTTGCGGTATTGGCGAAGCGGATCAGGGGGATAGCGCTGCGAGTACTACGTATGCTACGATGCCGACTGGTACGCGAATCGACGTCACGCTTGTCGATTCGATAGATACTGATGAGCAGATCACCGGTACCGAGTTCCGTGCCAGACTTACCCGACCCATTGTCGTGGACGGAACCACGCTATTTGCGGATGGCGCTGATGCGGTCGGAGTACTGAATCGGGTAGTCGAATCCGGTCGTCTCAAGACACCCGCCGAACTGGACTTTAGCTTAACCGCGATCGAGGATCAAACGGGGCGCTGGATCAACGTCGGCACCGCCATGATTCAGGAGAAAAAGGGGTCGCACACGAACCGTGAGGTGGCCATGATCGGCGGCGGGGCGCTGGTCGGCGGCATAATCGGCAAGATCATAAACAGAGACGGCAGCACCGAAATCGGCGCCGCCGCTGGAGCGGTCGCGGGCACGGGCCTGTCTGCCGCAACCGGCAAGAAGGACATCTTCTTCGGTGTCGGTACGGAAGTAGTGTTCTTCTCGAATCAGCCGACTCAGGTCGCCGTGAAATAGCAGAAGGCCAGATCGACTTATAGTCGATGTTTCCTTCCGCGAAGTACGTTTAGAAAGGACAAGAAAATGAAGAAGATTATTCTGGCATCATTGATAATCGGTCTATCCTGGAGCTCCGCAGCCCAGGGGAATGATCGCCCGGCCGGATTCCACGGCATAGGACCGCGCGCCGGGCTTACCCTAAACCCTGACCAGGTCCACATCGGCGGCCACATAGATTTCGGAGATCTCGCGAACAATCTGATGATCATGCCGAATATCGAAGTCGGGTTCGGCGACGATTGGACCACCGTGGCACCGTCGTTCGAGCTCGATTACCGCTTCCGCTCCGATTGGGGTGCATGGACCCCGTACCTGGGTGGCGGTATCGGTCCCGTGTTTTATTCTCATAAGAACGGCGGCAGCTCGTCCGATCTCGGTCTCTACATGCAGTTTGGCATGGGGAAGGGATCATCCAGCAGCGAGACGGGACATTTCTTCGTAGAGGGTAAGCTGGGTTTGGCCGATGCACCTGATTTCAAGGCAACGATCGGCTGGACTTTCGGTGAGTGAACGGCGGGCGGCGTCGACAACCGGATGACAATCGCGACGTCGCAGTCGTCAATTGAATAACCTGCCGGATCACCGTCGGCTGATGAAAGGATGCACCAGCCGGCGTTGATTTTCCGGCGAATAGAAAAGAGGATCGTATGATTTGGACCTTAGCGTTGATACTACTGATTCTGTGGGCGTTGGGCCTGTTGACGGGCTACACCCTCGGAGGGTTTGTTCACATCCTGATCGTCGTAGCGATTATCGTCGTACTGTTCAGGCTGATTTCCGGTCGGCGGACCGTGTAAAGCGAAATACGTCCGGAAAGGAACCCACATGAACATTATAACTGTAATCGGAATCATCCTCGTCGTGATCGGCACGGTCGGACTCATCTGGGGAGGCGTGAACTACACGTCCAGCCGGAACGCCGTAGACGTGGGTGGGATGCATGTCGAGGTGAATGAGACCAGAGATATCCCGTTATCGCCGATCGCCGGCGGCATTGCCCTGATCGCCGGGATCGTACTCGTCGTCGTCGGCAGGCGACAGCCTTCCGACAGCAAAGGGCATTAACCCGGTTGTCGGGCGACAATGATGGCAAAAGAACAATCAGTATGATGACTCAGAGGCAGTGGCAGACCGTGGCTGCCCGCGGTCGAAACTGATGGAAGGTTTCGAGAAACCAAACATGCTTTATGAACTGCAAACATTAAACTTTCAGGAGGATGCCATGGAGGTAACCAACATTCAGGTAAAGCTGCGCAGCGAAGAGAAGCTGAAAGGCTTCGTCGACGTGACATTCGACGACTGTTTCGTCGTGCGTGGTTGCCGGATTATTCAGAGTAGCACCGGCTATTTTGTCGCCATGCCTTCACAGAAGAAAGCCGACGGCACACACCGTGACATTGCCCACCGGATTAACGCGGTAATGCGGCAGAGGATCGAGGACAGCGTCATTAAAGCGTACGTGACCGAATTGCGGTCGCGCGGGGAGATGCAGTTGACCGGGGGCGAAGCGGTTGCGCAACAGGCCTCCGGCTCGGAGCGCGCAACTCGCCTGTCGCCACAGGAAGAAATGCGCGGCGACAGCCAGGGTATGGAACAGGGCTGAGCCGGGCGGTCTGTGTGAAACGGTGAAGGCATAGGTTAGCTGCACTACGGAGCAGGCCGCGTTGGCCCTGTCACACTGCAGGCGGGCCAGGCCCGGGACAAGAACGTCCAACATCTCCAGAACATGACGGTTACCGTCATGCCTGAGGATTTTGGTCAGGAGACAAACGATTTGGCGAAACTTTCAATCGTAATTATCGATCTTGTCGCCAAGGCTCCGACACGAACCATATGGATGCGGATCATGGGCGCCAACTTCGTCAGCATCATGCCGCAGGTCGTGGCAACATGGTGTGAGCAACAGGGACACGACGTAACTCTCGTCACTTATACGGGCCGGGAAGATCTGATTGAGGATCTGCCGGAACATATCGACCTTGTCTTAATCAGTTCGTTCACCGAGGCTGCCTTGCTATCGTACGCGCTGAGCAACTTGTTTAGATCGCGCGGTGCTGTTACTGCACTCGGCGGCCCGCACGCCCGCTGCTATCCTCAGGACACGCAGAAGTATTTCGACTATGTACTGGGCTTTACCGACAGAGTGCTGATTGATGATGTCATCCGTGACTGCTCCCCCCACCGTCCGGTGGGATTGAGTCTTTCGGCGGCTCATCATCCAGTCAATCTGCCGGGAGTACGTGAACGATGGAAGTACATCGAGCAGGCACTGCGAAAAGCACCCGCGATAAAAATCGTTCCCCTTCTCAGTAGTCTTGGATGTCCCTACTCGTGCGAATTCTGTATCGATTCATCGGTACCGTTTCAACCTCTTGATCCGGAGGGGATGAAGGAAGATCTTCGCTTCCTTCTCGGCAAATTGAAACGGCCCCGAGTGGCCTGGCACGATCCCAATTTCGGCGTCCGCTTTGACAAGTGCATGGACGCAATCGAAGACGTGGTACCTCCGGGGCGAATGGACTTCATCGCCGAATCAACTCTCTCGCTCCTTTCCGAAGCCCGTGTGAAGCGGCTGGCGCGCAACGGCTTCAAGGCGCTGCTGCCGGGAATCGAATCCTGGTTTGACCTGGGCAGGAAGTCTCGTACCGGAAAGCACACGGGGATGCAGAAGGTGAGGGAAGTCTCTGACCATGTGAATATGATCCTGCGTCATATTCCGTATGTGCAGACCAATCACATTTTCGGGCTAGACAGCGACAAAGGTTCAGCTCCCTTTGAACTTACCAAGCGGTTTCTTGATCTCAGTCCTGGTGCGTTTCCGGCGTACTCGATGCTGTCGGCTTTCGGACAGGCAGCGCCCCAAAACCTCGCCTTTCAGCAGGACAACCGAGTGATGCCAATTCCGTTTCATTTCCTCAGTAATATCCAGATGAACCTGAAACCGAAGAACTACTCGTGGCCCAGATTCTATGATCATCTTATCGATGTGACAAAGTACTCGTATTCTTCACGGCTGATATTCCGACGATTCATGGCTAACGGAGAGACAATACCAAGGTGGTTAAATGTCGTTCGCGGACTTTCATCCGAACGATTTGTTCGCGTTGCCTACTTTAAAAATATGCGTCGGCGACTGGAAACCGACCGGCCTCTGCGCCGTTTTTTTGAACAGGAGACAAATGAAATCCCCGAGTATTTCATAGAGCGAATCCGCAGAGATCTGGGACAGTTTTGGGAATGGTTACCTGAAGGGGCTATTAGGCATGACCCCAACGCCTATCTTGAGTCGACAGCGATAACTGCATCCCCTGAGGTGCTCCCTCGCACCAGATATGCCTAACCGCCCGGTGTCGTTGGTGTCCCGATCAGTTAGTCTGTGCCTTGCCGGGGGCATCTGCGAACGCCGACTACACGATCAAGTGAGAGATGGTGCGGACCAATGCGGCCCGACGGATCAAGTCACCGCGGTCGGCTCTGTATCTGATCTTCCAGTTGATCGTGCGAGCAGAGACACGCTGGCGACGGATCAACGCTCCGCATCTGGTGAAGAAAATTCTGGAGGGCGTGATGTTTGATGATGGTATCGAGGTCAGGAAAACGAAGAACAGTCAGGCCGAAAGACACGCTGCTTGAAAAACCAATTTACACAACTATTGACATGAGCTCACCTATGATATTCATTTTTGCAATACTTATTGGCACTGTTGCATTTTTTATATGGCTTGGGGCGTTCGCTATTGGATGCGATGTGCCGCGGGAGCGACAAGGTAACTGATAGCGCTTAGAGGATAAGCAGAAACAAGGAGATCGTCATGAGTGACAAAGAACTTTACCAGCAGAAAAAGCAGGCCGAATTGAATGAGTGGAATGTGTCAATAGAAATGAGACAAATTGTTTCATAATCAGGCCGCCTGGTGG
>CAZTBP010000005.1:0-47500 GCA_964612145.1 uncultured Ignavibacteriales bacterium
CACTGCGTGTCGGCCTTGTTGACCACCCACTCGCCGTTGACTAACATCGAGTCCCTTACACACACCCGAAACTCCCCTTTGTATCCATCCCCATCGGTATCAATTCCGGGGTTGTCATACAACCACTGCGCAGTTATGGCGTTTTGGGAAAGCTCTGTAAAGTCTACATTTTCTATCCAAGCCCCCGGGTTCAGCGGTAGATTTGATCCATTCGTAGGGTCGAGATGAAAACGCTCTGCAGCGAATACGCAAAAGGCAACGGTCTGGATAGCTCCCGGCGGCAATGCTGTTGGTCCCTCTGACGTCACGAAAACGATGGCACTACCGTCAGCAATATCTTGGGCGGCACTCGAACTCGGCAACAACCAGCGATACGTGGAAGCAACAGCACAAAAAGGGGACGAATAGTCTACTTCATCGTTGCTAAGCACAAAATACCGGTTGCGGTCACCGCGCGGCACGCCCGTACCGCCAGTTAGAAAGTCCCTAAAGTTATCTCGTTGCATCGGGCCATAATCATAATCGCTGGATAAACTCGCGGCCCACCAGTTAAAAGAGTGCTCAAGCCCTTCACTTCGTTGATCGAGGAAGCACATTCCAATCGCCCCGCGTACAGAAGCAGATGGATTTATTAAGTCTGGATATGGTACCGGAGATTCGATCCACTCATCCTCTAGTGGATCACCGTCATTATCCGTCGCCCAAGATATATTGACGGTGTCTGACCACTCGCAATCTCCCTGTGCCTTTGTTCTGTGTAGAAAGCCGGCGACATCATCATTCTCCCTCGTGTCATAGTCGCTGGTGGGTGCATAGGAGACAGCGGTGCCACACCTTAAGCCAAGATAGAACCCTTTGATCGTCTTATTTCCTATATTCTTTATCTTCAAACGGAATAGGACTATATCCTCGGCGTACGTTTGCGACCAGCAGAACGATTCTTGCATGACACTGAGTCTAAGTGGCTTGTGCAGGCGGTTATCCAGAAAGTCACGGTAGATCTCGCGGTCGGAATAAACCGTGTCATGATACGAAACAACGAAATCCTGTTCAGAGATTGCCCTCCCAGTATTCGGTAACCCGTCGAACGTCGCCGGGCGTGCTACAAAGTACAATCCGTTTATTTGGCTGGGACCGGTCTCATAGGTTGGCCCCGAAGTTATCGTAGTTGATACCAGTGTGTCGCCATCGAGGACCCCACCAAACCAAAGTCCGACAGTTCCAAATCGCCTTCCTGAACCGATTGGGAACTCAGAACCGTTCGTAATCACGTCTCCGGAAACATAGTCGTAGACGAGTTCAATTGGTGACGGGGTGCGCCCAATTGAGCCTTCGTTTGTGATTGAGAGTCCGAAATTACCGATTGTATGACGAGCAATGAGCTGCTCGACCGTGTCTTGTGCACTCGCTGCAGCCACTGGAGTAAACCAGCCAATGGACAAGAGTAAAAGCAACTCAAGAGCGGGGGCTAAGACCCTGATAGATGTGCACGAGCCCGACTTTTCAGACGTTAGAGAATACCGGCCGACTGACCTTGCGAGACTCTGGCGGGAACGAGGCCTTACAGAAGTGAATAGTCCAAATCCGACACTTTTCGCTATCATAATGAAATCCGCAAAAACACTGTGACAAGATATCGACGTCGATATTGCCAAACTGTTGGATAGCATATCGCCGTACAATGGTATTTCCACATGGCGGGTAACTTGATATAGATCAAATTAACCGAAACTTCTTGAGAAAGCGCATTACCACAGGCGGATGAAAATTAATACTGCAAATCTCTCCATCGTTTTGATTTCCCGGTTGATCTATTGCGCTTAATAATTTTGAGGACCCCGACCAAGCAACAACTATTGTTCACATATCATACAAGCTTCAGAAATCCATTGGCAATCAAAAGCACTGAGGAGGAATCTGACTTGGGCAAGATTCCAGAGAATCTGGCACGTAGTAACACCCATCATTCTCATGTCCCTGGTAGTCCATCCAGACCCCAATTCCCTCCGAACAGGATGGAGTTGCTTCGATCGTACAGCAAGAACTGGGCCCACTTTGAACATTAGTTACGAAGGCAAAGCCAAAACTAAAAGATAGCGTTGCCAACAGTCCGATGCAAATAGGTAGGCGGCTTTTTGGATTTTTCATAACTACCTCCTTAAGGCTAAAGTCTGTAATGTTTAATGCTTGTCGGGGTCCAAAGATGACAGCCGATAGAGACCAGCCGGAGTAACTGTTCAGTACCATGAAATCATTTACTGTAGGCATTTCCTTTCTGCATCGTAGAAGTGAATGATGGGATTGACGTAGGGATCTCACCAACAAGTATAGTTGTGAGCAGTTCCTTGTCCATTGATCCCGCGAGCATCGCCATTATTTGGCGGCGGTTATTGACAATCATGTTAAAGGGATAAGTTGAAATGCCTATACCTTCGCGCACTCTGCTGTTGTGATCATAGAATGTTCTTTCATACAGACCCGTCTCGTGAAACATCTCGATTAGATGAAACGGATTGTTCGAGGAAATCAGGATTCAGTTATCTAAGTCAAGACCATTTTCGTTAATCTCTTTAAGAAGCTCTGTTTCTTGTAGACAGGCATGGCAATCCAAATCAATGAATATCAGCAGTGTTTGCTCAGTCAATAGTCCTGTAAGAATGTGTCTGTTGCCGTTCAAGTCGTACAGACTGTAATTTGGCATCTCATCACCAAGCGAAGCTCCATCCATCTTCTGAATAATATCCTGTGTACGGTTCAATTGCTCAGTTCGGAGGGTGTCACGCTTCTCATTGGCAAACCATTCCCCACCTACAGTTCCTATAATGTACGCCAGACCAATCAAAATAGTGGTCCCAAAAACGCGGATCAGCATATCAAATCCTCCCGCAATCGAGATACTGTTTGATGCCGGTGTGCCGGATGTTGTGCTACTCGGCAAGTAGCATTAGATCGCTAGTCGTGTCAAGCGAAAAGTGGTTAATGCCATGGTGCGGTAGTGTCAAGAGAAGTGAGTAAATTGCATATCAGGCGCGCCCATTTGGTGCCTGTTTAAGACATAAGCGATTATGCCATAGATGATTCGTTCGGCACTGGTAGCATCATTGAACGAGCGCATTGGGATTATTCGACGTCGGAATTCCTGGATGTACCCGGGTGCCCCACCGCTTGCGGTTAAATCGATCCGAAAATGTGCCTTCAGTGCCCCGCCCGTCGGGCGGGCTTCCGTGAATCAGTAAAGTGGAACGGGAACCTCCGAAAATGCCCCGCAGTCCCCGTCGTGATGTCGTCCTCAATCTCTCGCCTCCCTCTATATCGCTTCACACCTCAATATCACCCCAACCACCCATCTTCGCAACTCAAAATCTCCCGTACCTCCCCGCTCTACAGACGCAGTTCCACTCCGTTCTGTTTAACACCGCGGCTGCATTTTCCGAAGCAACCCCCACCAACTTCCGTCCCCAACCCCCCGTTAAACTGTGTCAAGTTTGACACACTCACTGCAATTTCAACAGCACTTTACTCCAGCCCCCGACTTCACACCCCCAAAAAACTGTGTCAATTTTGCCACACCCTGTTGCAATTAGTCAAGGTGCCGTAATTCATCTTCGTCTGACGGTCACATTTTCCACACCACTTCGATGGTAAATACACTCCCGCGCCCAGGGGTGAAGGACAACAATTTCAAAAAGGGGAGTGTCCCGATGCCGACAAACGAACCAAACCATCCCCCTCACCTATTGCGTAGGATACGTATGCGAGCGCTACCAAAAAGACGAAACAAACCCAACCCTGGCCCCGCCGTAGCCCACGCACCCACGGTGCGTGGGGCACCAGCACCAAAACAAACTCATATTACTCCCCACCGCAACGACTTCCAATGTTCAAACTTGACACTCACCGTCAAACGCGCCTTTACTGAAAACAGAACCATGGATCATTGGGTGTGTGAATGAAGAAACTCCTCCTCGCGGCATTGTTACTCGTCCTGCTGATCGGCATCAGCTACGTCAAGGTCATCCACGGCGAGAACCGGCTCGAATCCGCCGAATACACCGGCCGCAAACAGGCCGCCGCCGAACTGATGATCGCCCGGGCCGCGCTCGACTCGCTGCGTACCGAATTGGGGGAGACCGAGGTTGCCTACGCCGACTCGCTCGTGCGCAAAGACCAGCGGCTCTCGGTCACCCAGGACTCGCTGCTGGGCCTGATCGACTCGCTTGAGGACCGCATCGCGCATCTAGAAACCGATGTCAAACAGGCGAAAGCCACCGCGCGTAAAGCAGAGCAGAAGGCAGCCAATGCGGGCCCCAGCCGCGAGGAACAGATTATCACGTACTACAAAAAGCGCTACCGGGGGCTCCCGTCCGACCTTTCCGAGTACGAACAGAAGGTAGCGCTGACCGAAATACGCAAAGAAACCGCCGCTAAGTACAATATCTCGTTGTCGGAATTAACCCGGCTTCGATCTCGATACAGACTGGATTACTAACGACCAAACACTCGTAGCGCGGACGGGAATCGTGCAGGCACGTAACTCAGATTTCAAGGAAATCTCCGTTGATCGGTTCGTCTTGGAGTCATTCGCCAATGAGCACTCACCGTATCATTCCACTCAGACGGAGAAGCTCATTAAGCGGGACCTGGACAGATTCCGTGGAAGACTCAAATGGCACATAAATCACTCGCTCTCGAGACGCCAGAAAGAGGTCATCAAGCAGTACCTGACCGGACGGACCGAGCGCCAGATAGCCGAAAAACTGGGCATTACTCAACAGGTCGTAAATATTTATAAGCACCGGGCTATTAAGAAGTTACACAAAATCATGACATCGTAGGTGTATGTCAAATTCCCTATTAATAGAAGAGATTGCTTAATTGCGAGTACCCGTTAGCACCTTCACTTTCCGAGTTTAGGTAGCTTCCGCCAACACGGCGTCTCGCAGTCGTAAGGAGGTGATAGTCTCAGATTGCGGTTTATCCCTATGAACTTCGCCGCATCCCCGCTGTGTTAATTGGTAACTGACTTCAAACAGTAGAGAGGGGGACAACACGAACCAATAGGGAGTTCTGCTATGCCGAAGAGAAAAGATGACGAGCGGTTCGCTTCGATGGGAGAAAAAGACAGCTGGCACCCATACGGTCTTCAGGTGCTGTCACCTTCAAAGTTTTCGACCGTGGTGGGAAAAATACTGCGCGGCCACTACTTACTAATCACGTCGCGCTACGCCGGCGGCCCCGAGCAGAGCCATTGAGTTTTTAATCT
Organism: uncultured Ignavibacteriales bacterium; assembly: GCA_964612145.1. Classification (GTDB taxonomy): domain Bacteria; phylum Zixibacteria; class MSB-5A5; order GN15; family FEB-12; genus JAGNLV01. The sequence goes on from CAZTBP010000005.1 coordinate 5,264, forward strand.
GAGACAGCCTTTCCGGTCCATGGTCGGACCGTTGCGGCTGTGAGCTACCGCATTTTAACAGGGTCCACCCGTATCCCGAGTGGACCCTGTCTTTTCGTTTAAATGCTTGACACCCATAAGACTTCCGCCTTCATTAGGCGGCAGAATTCGCCTGATCGGAACATCGACTGTCGGTTTTCCGAAACCGCCGACCCAACTATCCGGTTACGCGTATAACGTAGCAAACAATGACTCTACAAACAGCGATACAGCATGGCGTTCAAGCAACTGATTATTCTTTTTGTCCTGGCCACTGTCCTCGGCCTCGGTGTCAATCTCGTTTCGCCAAACAGCATCCCGTATGCGGGAGAATACCGCGAGTTGTCCTCCGGTGACGGCCCCGTTGTGCCGCCGACTGCCGAAGAGGGCGACCCGCCGTTCATCGCAGTCGATGTTGCCCACATGCAGTGGCAGGCCGGTGATGCAATCTTTGTCGACGCCCGCTCGCCGGAGGAATTCGCCTGCGGGACAATCCCGGGCTCAGTCAACATGCCGTTTGACTACCTCCCGCCCGGCGACTTAAAACCGTACTTCGATTCGGTTTTTGCCGGGGCGCCCAAAGACACGCCAATAATCACCTTCTGCTCCGGCGAGGAGTGTGACCTGTCGATGCACCTCGCCCGCAATCTCCAGTACGAGGGCTACACCAATGTCCAGATTTTCTTCGGCGGCGCCCGCGAGTGGGAAAATATGGGCTTGGAGATGGAGAGGAGGGAAGAATGCGGCGAATAATCGACAACGATTATTTGGTGTTGGTCCTCCGGCTTGTCATTGGCGGCACCTTTATCGTGGCCTCGTACTACAAGATCATCCACCCGGGCGACTTCGCGAAGTCAATCTGGTACTACCACATGGTGCCGGGCAGCCTGATCAATCTGATGGCCCTTATCCTGCCGTGGTTCGAATTACTGGCCGGTCTGGCGTTGATTTTTGGATTCTTGTATCGCGGCGCGGTTTGGGCCGTGGTTCTGATGAACGTCATGTTCATGATCGCGTTGGCTTCGGCAATCTCGCGCGGACTGGATATCGAGTGCGGCTGCTTCAAGGCGGCCAGCGGTGCCGGGGATGAGGCGAGAGATACGCTGATTCGCGACGCGGTTCTGATGGTCGGTATGGTGGTGCTGCTGTTTAGCCGCTCCAAACGATTCCAGGCTTCGTCAAGCTTGAAGTAGTAGATTAAATTACGGAATTATCTGCGGCGTTATCAGAATGATAAGGTCGGTTGTCTTGTGCTCCTTGGACTTGTTGGTAAAGAGCAGATTTCCCAGAATCGGAATATGACCGAGCAGCGGGACTTTACGTTCCTTCTCGATTTCATCCTCTTTGCGGAGCCCGCCTAAGGCTGCTGTTTCGCCGTTGGCGACCGTGATGGTGGTGCGGACGGACCGCTCGGTCGTGATCGGCTTTTGGTTATCAGCCGGGCCTGTGAATCCGATAATGTCTTCCACGCTGGGCAGAACTTCCATAGTGATCCTGCCGTCTTCGTTGATTCGAGGCGTCACGCGCAGGGAAATGCCGACCTCCTGATCCTGAAAGGTGACGATATCCTGCACCGCTGCCCCTTCGGTAAAGCGGTTGATTGTGGCGATCGGAATGACCGTCTGTATCTTGATTTCCGCCTCGTGATTTTCAAGGGTCGTGACTTTTGGGTCGGAGATGAGCTTACTGTTGCCGCTTTCCTCCATCAGATCCAGAACGATGTTGAGCTGACTCAGCGACAATTTGGCCCAGCTGAAATCTCCATTGTTCGGGTTCCACACCGCCGCGCCGTCCTGACCGCCGCTGGATGTGGTCGAGGTGGCCCCGGAGTCGGCCGCTCCGCCTATAACGGCACTGATAGCATCGGGCCAGTTGAATCCGACCTTGGTATTATCATCGACATTACTTTCGATAATACGCGCCTCGATTGAGATCAGTCGCTCCGGATGATCGATATCGTCGATAAGTTCAAGCATCTGTTCAACGACTGATGGGAAGTCAGCGACCAACAGTCGGTTAGGTTGATATCTGTCTCGGCTGACACTCATGCCAGCGTCGTCATCGATTTCGTCGAGGATGATTATCTGTCCCTGATCCGACTTCAGCGGCTGGAGAGCCTTACGCGCGGTGATCGGACTGACATAGCGCAGAGTCACGGTTTGTGTCTTCAACTCCCCGGGGCCGGTCTGGTCAAACGGCTTAACTACGATGATGTCGCCCTTGCTGAAATAGTTGTACCCCATTGGCAGCAGGAGGGCGTCAAGGGCGGCTTTGAGTGCTACGTCCTCCAGCCGCAATGTCACGGTGCCGCTGACCTCGCCGGAGACCACGAGATTCAGCCCGTTTTGCGCGGCGATCATATTGAGTACCGTCGTCAATGGCACGTCCTCCAGAGCCAACGTGATCGGAGGGGCGGCCGCCAGCGGCAGAGCCGGGGCGGAGCCGACCAGCAGCAACAGGCAGGTCAGAGTTGTCAGTATTAGCCGATGCATAAATTTATCCTCGATCGCGGACAATTACTGTGAAGCGGTTGCCCTCGCGACTCAGAGTAACTTCCTTTTTCAGTATTTCGACCACGGTGGCGCCATTGATCTTGTCGCCGACCGAGACGGTCCTATTATTTATTATCGCCAGCGGACGCTGATCGTTATAGACTATTCCTGAAAGATTATAGACCGGTTTCGGCTGGCTGGTGACAGCTTTTGTCTGTTTCCGGACTCGGAACGGGTCACCGGCCCAGTTGCGGGCTAGATGTGAGTCGATATCTATCGCGGGCTGGTCCTGATCGACGTTGGTTTGGCTGACCAGAGCCGGGGAGAGGGTTGTGGGATTCGATTTCTTTCGGACCTGCTTTTCGGTTTCTATGTTCCAGACGCCCCAGATGACGGCGGCGCCAAGCAGGACATACAGCAGGCGCTTGCGCGTCGTTTCGCTCATGCTGAGTCCGCCTCCCCGAGCAGTGCTTTGAATCCGACTACTAACTGTAGCGGCCTGGTTCCGTCGCGTGAGCCGGTCAGCAGGCAGCGGTTGAGGCCACGCCAGTGGTTATCGGTCTCGAGGTCGTAGACAAAGCGGCCAAAATCGATAAATCCGCCGCTGAGCCGAACCTCGACATTGATAAACAGCGGCTGGTTCGGATCAGAACTGAGACGGTTGAGCTCGAGAAGCTCATGCACGGGCGGCGTGATTTCTATGAGCTCAAGCCGGTTGGCTTTGGCGTATTGCTCAATTTCCTCAAAGAGATGGAGAACGTCGGCCTTGGCAAATAATCTTGAATGAAGTGTCGATTTCTTCTGATGGAGTTGGTCCCGGGTTCGCAGGACTGTCGGCATTTGCAGTACAACCCGTTCCAGTTGAAGTAATTGTGACTTGTAATTTTTCTTCTGGTCGGATAGAGCCTGCTGCTGCTGCTGCTGGGGCAAAAAGGCGAAGTAGCCATACAGGAAAATCAGGGCGGCAATGATGACGCTGTAGAGCAGGGTGGGTCGTTTCATATCCGCCCCCCCAGCTTCAACTGAAAGTCTAATTCGAACCGCTCATCGGCCACCCGTTTGACGTGGCGCTCCACGGTGACATTGGAGTAGAACATACTCGCGTTTAACTGTTCGACAAACTCCGCCAGGATCACTTCCGGAGGGATGTCGTCGGTGAGAACCACGCCGTATATCCGAAGGTTGTTAGTACTGTCGGCCGGGTTCAGGTCAAATCGGGTGAGGCGGACTTCTCGCGGTGTAATGTGTGACAGTTCTTTGAGGTTTAGAGCCGTGAAGGTGGGTTCTTTTTCAACCCGTGCCATGTATTGATTTGCAGCGGAGATATTAGCCTGAAGAGTTTCGTACGTGCGAAACGCATCGGAGGACCGAATCACTTCTACCCGGTGTTTGAGCGTGTTGACTTCGTTTTGGGCGAGGCTGTTTGTCTGTTGAGAGAACGCCCAGCTTGCGGCCAGTATAACGAGCACGGTCGCTGTCGCCAGTCTACCGCGTCGATGGATAACCTTGTTCTGATTGTACTCGACAAGCGGTTCGGGCAGTAAGTCGGGCCATTTGCTGCGGTTGGCTGCTCCGGCGACAGCTATCAAGTTGTCCACCAGAAGCTCCGGTACGATGCCGTCACTTCTGCGAAAACGCACCAATGTCTCGACCGGAAAGGGGACGAAGTCATACCCGAGGATATCACCGAGCCGCTTCAGTAGCCGGGGGTGGCGATGGCCGGTGCCGCAGACAAAAATCCTCCGGGCCGGGGTCACGGCTTGTTGGCCGACATAATAGTCATACGAGGACTGGATCTGGGTTGCTAGTGTTTCGGCCAGAAATTCGATCCGCTTCTCATCAGAGGCTCCCGCCAGCATTTCGACTCCGGTGCTTCCCTGGTGAGCGAACTCGACGGATGCGCCATGATAAAAAGCCGTTTCGGTTGATGATCGACCGATGCGAAGAACGGTGTAAAATGAGTTCGGGTCAAAATCCGGCATGTCGGTTAGTAAGTCGCCGACGAGATCGTGGCCCGAGTGAGCGGCGGAGATGGTCGCGTTATTACGTTGAAAGGGAGCCAGGAGGTTTTGCATCAGACGATTCGTGGCGGCATGGACGGCCAGCCGATACCGGTGGCGTTTGCCGCTGGTGACCTTCTGTATTGGTCGGTAGGCTAGACGACAATCGGAGACGGGGAAGGGGAGCTGGCTTTTAGCTTCAATAGCGACCGCCGATGCGAGATCGGATCGTTTGAGCACCGGCAGATTAAACGTCCGAAGCGCAGTTCCTTCACCGGCAATCGCTAATTGAATTGTGGCTGATGAATGAGCGTGTTGTTCCAGCACTGTGCCGACTGTTTCTGCGAGAAAATTCGGGATGCGCTCCCGTGAGAGGTCTTCGGGGATAGCCGTTCGCTGGACCATCTCGACCGTCCGGTAGGGGCCGAAATGACGCGCAGCGGCGACGGAAATGTGCTCGGAGTTTATAAAAAAGGAAAGGGACCGGTCCAGCAGCAACCGACGATTAGGGCGGAGGTTGATTGTTGTAACGTGAGAGTCCGAGTTGTCCGTTCCGGAAATTCGAGACTCCTTCGCCTTTTGTTTAGTGCCGAAACCGAACATGAGTACTCTCTTAGAACGACGTTATCAGTGTATCTCCGCCGCCGACCGACATGATACGCCGGTTGGTGCGGTCATAGACATATGCCATGCCCCAGGCATCGGTAAGAAACTCGCCACCGGCGGAATCGATATAGGGTCCGTTCCAGCCCAGGCGAGTCAACCTGTTGTAGGTTAACAGAGATCCGGGTTTGTGAGCCAGATCGTCGAGTTCATCTGGCAGGGAACCGATATCGCCCTCGAACCCCGGGTAAACCAACCGCCCGCCGGCAACAATTTCAGGGTTGCCGATAATCGCTCGCTTGATCTCGAGCATCTCTTTGCGCGTGGCCGTTTCTTTCGAGCTGTCACTGATGCCGGCGAACTTCGGAATCGCCACTGCAGCGAGAATGCCCAGCACGACGATAATTATGACCAGCTCCACGAGCGTGAAACCGGCTGTGGTTACTGTGGCCAGTGGTGATCCCGGGAGCCGGCCAAAGCCGATTCGTCCCGTGAGATTACCATTCATTCTCACTGTTGCCGTCGGTATTGAGCCAGATTTCTCCGGTTGTCGGGTTGTAGACCCAACCGCCCTCGGTGCCGATCACCGCACCTTTTGACTGGCCGGAACCGTCGACAACCGAATCCGGCACGTTTGCCTGGAACGGGTTCGGCGGAATGGCCTGTGCCATGACAGTGCCGGGGGTACGCAGTTCAGCCAGAGTCGGCCAGGTGGCATTGCCGGTCTGGACCGCCTGGTTGGCATAGAAAATCGTTATGCCGGAGCGCAGGGAGCCAAGGGCGCTTCGGGCTGAGGCTTCCTGGGCTTCGCCGGACAGGTCCTGGTACTTCGGAATGGCCACGGCAGCGAGGATGCCGAGAATCACTATGATAATTACCAGTTCAATGAGCGTGAAACCGCTCTGATTCTGCAAGCGCTTCATCACATTTTACCTCCGGATGTGGATGCAGTTATTCCTTTTTCTGTACTAGTCTTATCGGAAAATTTCAGGGCTGATTTAGGGGTTTGTTCAACCGTTGAACACTTTTATCAAGTTCCACATCGGCAAAAAGATAGCCAGAGCCAACACCAGTACAAAAACGCCCATGACAAGGGTAAGAATTGGTTCGAGAATCGAGGTCAGCTGGCGGGAGGTGTACTTGACTTCGGTATTGAAATGCCCGGCCAGTTCTTTGAGAATGTCTGACAGCGAGCCGGATTCCAGGCCGACCGTGATCATCTGGAGGGCGACGTTGGGGAAGTAACGAAACTGTTCCCGGGCCAGCAGGCTGTCACGTCCTTCTCGAAACACTCCCTCCATCTTTTTGATTTCAGCGGCAATGGCGCTGTTCTTAGCTGCCTCGGACACGATCTCAAGCGACTTGACAATGGGCAGCCCGGACTGAAACAGGATATGGAACATCATCGCGAACCGGGCCACGTTCCCTTTGATAATTAGCTGCCCGAACACGGGGAGGCGAAGAATCTGCCGATCGAGCCAGAGTCGGCCCTTTTCAGTTCTGACAAAACGAGCGCCCAGATAGCCGGCGAGACCGAGTCCTGCTAAGATTACCGGCCAGTAGCTTGCGACAAAGTGCTGTGTGCCGATCAGAATTCGGGTGGGCAGTGGCAGTTCGGCGTTGAACTGATCGTAGAAGGTGGCGAATTTTGGCACGACATAAAACAGCAGCACGCAGGAAGCGATGACCAGGGCGGATATGACCATAACGGGATAGCGAATCCCTGACTTGATAGCTCGCGACAACTCCAGTTCGTCTTCCAGCATGGTCCTCAGTTGAGCGAGAATTGACTCAAGTTTTCCGGACTCTTCGCCAGCGGCAATACTGGCTACGTATACGCGGCTGAAAATGTCGTCATGGACAGCCATTGCCTGAGAGAGGGAGCGACCGGACTGGACTGCGAGGCGGATATCGGTGACAGCCTGATTAAAGCGAGATCCATCGGGCCCGATCTTGATGAGGCTGAGGGCGCGCAGGAGCGGGATGCCGGCACGGAACATAGAGTACAGGTTTGCGGTGAACATGATCAGGCGTTCGTAATAGGTTCCGTGAAGGAAGCCGAGGATGGACAACGTCCGCCGGGGATCAACAGCTTTTACCTCAATTGGTATCAGCTCTTGTTCGGCGAGACGCTCCAGCACCTGGTCGGGATTTTCGGCAAGCAACAGGCCGGTGCGGGTGGTGCCGTCCACGTCTGCGGCACGATATTTAAATCGGGTCTGCATGGATTGGGTTCGGTGCTGCCGACGGTTGATTGATCGTCGGGGCCTCTTCGACATTTGCAGTTTCTTTCAATAGTTCCTCGAGACAGACAGTGCCCTCGCGCACTTTGGTCAGCCCGGCTTCAAACAGCGGGAGGTAGCCATTGCTTCTGGCCGCGCTAACGATTCGGGATTCGTGGACCCCTTCCATTACCAGTTCTGCAATGGTGGGGTTGACCTCGACGAATTCATAAATTCCGGTCAGTCCTTTGAATCCCGTTTCCTTGCACTTGGAACAGCCGGTACCGTGGGCAAATTCAATTTCACCGGCGTGCGAAAGCAGTCCGGCCCGCGAGAGGACTGTTTCTGATGGCTTGTAAGGTTCGGTGCAGTTTGGACAGTTTACCCGAACCAGCCTCTGGGCCAGCACGCCTTTCAGGGCCGATGCGACGAGATAGCGCTCGATGTCCATATCGACCAGACGGGCAATAGCTGACGGGGCATCGTTGGTGTGCAGGGTGGAGAAGACTGTGTGGCCGGTGAGGGCCGAACGGATAGCCATGCGGGCTGTTTCGGGATCGCGAATTTCACCGATCATGATCGTATCCGGATTCTGTCGAAGAATTGCTCGGAGCGAGGCGGGGAAGGTCAGCCCGGCTTTTTCATTTATCTGAATCTGAATAATCAGCGGCAGCGAGTATTCGACAGGATCCTCTACCGTGATGATGTTCTTCTCGATGGAGTTGATGTCATGCAGGGTGGCATACAGGGTGGAGGTTTTACCGCTTGACGTGGGGCCCGAAATAAGGATGAGGCCTTCCGGCTTATGAATGACGTTCTTCCACGCCTCTTCGAGTGCGGGGGTGAAGCCAAGTTCACGGAATGACAGCAGGAGGTTGCGGCGGTCGAGGATGCGGATGACGATTTTTTCACCGTGAATAGTGGGCAAGCTGGAAACACGAAGATCCACGACGGCTCCGTCAACTTCCATCAGGAACCGGCCGTCCTGAGGCAGGCGCTTTTCGGACACATCGAGATTGGCGGCGATTTTGACTCGAGACAGGAGTTCGTTTTGCATGGACTTAGGTGGGGCGGCTTCCTCGCGCATTACGCCGTCGACCCGGTAGCGAATGCGCAGCCGGGCTTCCTCGGGTTCGATGTGTATGTCGGAGGCTCGATCCTTTACGGCGCGAGTGATCATCAGGTTTACCATCTGGACGACTGCGCTTTCGGTCTCTTCGAGGGCTGGATCGGCCCCTGGAGCGGCCGGTGTCGTCTTATCGTCTTGGCGGCGGCCAATTATCTGGTTGAGTGAATCGGCGACAGAGTACGACTCCTCGATAGCGGCCTTGATCTCGATTGGGCTGGCGATCGCGCGCTTGATATTTTTGTTGGTCAGGTAGCGAATTTCGTCGATGGCGATAATATTCAGGGGATCAGCCATTGCCAAAGTCAAGGTGTTGCCGATCTCAAAAATAGGAATGAGTGTATAACGACGGGCGACATTGACCGGAACCCGACGAATCACTTCGGGATCAATAACCATCGACTCCAGCGAGAGCTTGGGGATCTGGAGGCGCTCAGAGACCGTGGAGATGAGTTGTTCGTCAGTAATAAGCTTCTGTTCGACCAGGATTTCGCCCACACGGCGGCCCGAAATCGCCTGCTCCTCGAGCGCTGATTCGAGTTGTTTCTTGGTGATGTACCCTTTTTCAACCAGAAGGTCGCCAATTTTCTTTTTTTCCATGGGTCGCCTGTCGCCTTAAAAACGGAGTTTGGCCGGAGTTTGGGTCCGGTATGTTATTGTATCGGCGTGGGTTGACCGGGGCTGAACCGGTGCCCGTACGTCCGGAGGGGGGCGATTACTTTTTTGTTGGTGAACGCGTTGGTATTAAGCAAATTAGGCGGATAATTCGGAGTATTGTGTGCCTCGACATATTGTCATAATTGTGTTTGTTGTGGTAGTACTTAATGCCGGACCACTGTGGGCCCAAACCGGCGCCGAGCCGATCGTCCCTCATGGTTTGCTCGAGGGGGCGGATAGTCTGGGCGCGATCGTTGACTCAATCGTTATCGATAATCAGCCGGTTTACGATGTATCCGACTCAAAGTATGATCACTGGATATTTCGACTGGCCAACCGATTTCATGTCACTACGCGGGAAAATGTAATACGGCGTGAGTTACTTTTCGAGCAGGGTGAGCCATATCCCTATGTTCTTGCCGAAGAAACCGCGCGAAATCTCCGGTCGCGACTTCAGTTGTACGACGCCTTCATCGAGGTCGACACGCTCGACAACGGCCATCTGCTGGTGCGGGTCGTAACGATCGATGAGTGGACGCTGGCAGCGGGGCCGAATTTGAGCCACGAGGCAAACCGTACCGAATATGATCTCACTATCAGCGAGCGAAATTTGCTCGGGCGAAATCAGGAGATTTCGGCCAGTTACGCGTATCGTGATTACGACGAGGCGTCTGCGATTGATGACGAAGGTTATGTGGATCTCAGCTATTTCAGCCCGCGTCTGTGGGGCAATCCGTACAGTTTTAGAATTGCTTATCGGACGGATCCGCGCAATGGATTTGAATCTATCCAGTTGGCCCATCCATACTACTCGCTGTCACAGGACATGGCCTGGTCGGTGTCGGTGCGAAATGAGATCTCTCGTCAGGATATTTTCAACAATGATTCGCTCATTGCCCAGTCGAAAACCAAGGGCGACCAGATTGTGATGGCCGGACTGACCCGAACCGGGTCGTACCGTCGGAAGCTCGAACTCCAGACTACATACAAGTACAATTTTGAGCGCACTTTTGACAGGCGGATCTTTGCCACCAATCCTGAATTGGTCGACCAGGCTGAGCGTTCTTTTGGAGCCGACTCCGTTTACCATCAGACGGACCTGGGTATTGGCGTGTCGAACTTCAATTTTACCACGGCCATAAACATAGACGGGTTTTCTTACACTGAGGATTTCACTCTGGGGCAACACGCCTCGGTGATTTATGGACGCGCGTTCCAGCCCGGGTTGCAGGATCATCTGTACGATCGGACGGGGTTTTCGGTGTCACAAGGGTACGAGCTGGGAAACCTTCTTTTTTACGGCAGTTATTTCCGGACCTACTGGTTCCGTGGCAGTGAATCGATCCGCCGGACATCGATCTTCGCCAGTCGCCTGTATGGCCGATTTACCGATTATCTGACTCTCGCGTTTCGCGGCGTTTACCGGTCGGACTGGAGGCCGACGAACGTGGAGCCGCTGGCGCTGGGAGCGGAAGGAGGGATTCGGGGATTCTATAACTTTTTCCGAACCGGTGACCGTCTGGTAGTGACTAATTTCGAAGTGCGCTTGTTTCCGGGCATTCGGCTTCACTCGGCCCTGTTTGGCGCTGTTGTTTTTACGGATGCCGGTCAAATCTGGTCTCCTGGAGATGATTTTTCATTCGATCACTTATATGCTTCGGTTGGGGCCGGACTTCGGGTTGGGTTTGAACACTCGTCACGGGATCATATAATTCGGGTGGATGCGGCCTATTCTGAGGCCGGCGGCTGGCAGTTGTCGGTGGGAACGAATCACTATTTTGAGGCACCCCGGAATGATTTGAGCTTGACAACTCCCTGATATACAATAAATTATAGATAGGTAGGGGTGTCGCAAGTTAAGTAAGCGGCAATAGAGTAGACAGCAAGTGAACATCTGTCAACCGTAAGGTGTTTAAAGAATTAGCGTAGATTACGGCTATAACAGTCCTGCCCGAATGAGTCTACTGTAAGAAATGACCCGGTCCGCCGATATTGATAGAGAATACGAATCACCGTTGTTACCGGAAGGAATTCGCTGATGCTCCGGCGTAGCCTGCTGACCCTGCTTATACTTGCGTTGACCTGCTCTGTCGTTGTGGCTGAGGTATCAGACCCCATCTCGGCGATCAATGGGGACTATCGCGAGGGGAAGATCAGTCTGGATCAGCGGGTGCTGTTGTTGATCGACGCCATTAGATCTCCAGAAAAACTGCCCGATCGTTACCAGCAGTCGGTTCTTGCTGCGGGCGAATCGCCCGGCACTCATTGCGCGACAGCGGCCTTGGTTGAAATTCGAAGTTCCTGGGATCAGCTCAGCCCGGAAACACAACAGACGTACCTGGCTGCCTTTTCCCGTCAAGCGACCGGTCTGGAGTATGTATCCCCGAGTGGTTTTTTTCGGCTCCATTTTGATACGGCAGCGGCCATATCAGATGCCGTTTCCCCGGAGGATCTGGATTCGAACGGCATACCTGATTTTGTGGAGCAGTGCGCCTCGTATCTGGACTCCACGCTCGACTACCACCAGAGTTTCGGCTGGCTGTTGCCCCCATCGGATCAGGGGCTGGGCGGGGACACCCTCTACGACGTGTATTTCAAAGAAATGAATTTGTATGGGTATGCTGTACCTGAGGGGCCAGGACCAGCCTCCTGGGGAGATGCCTACAGTTATCTGGTACTCAATAACGATTTTGAGGGATTTTTGCCGAACGATGATCCTGAGGGGGATGTTGCCGGGGCCGCCAAGGTAACGTGCGCTCATGAATTTCATCATGCAGTGCAGTTTGCGTACGATTCGGACGATGACGTCTGGTTCATGGAGATGGACGCTACTGCGTCGGAGGACCTGATCTTTGACCTGACGAACGACAACTACCAGTATTTGCCGGGTTTCTTCTCGTCTCCGGAAAAGTCTCTTATGGAACCGGGCAACCACGCGTATTCGAGTTTCATCTGGGGGATCTACCTGGTTGAGCGGTATGATTCCACGATTTTCCGTCGCATCTGGGAGGGGGCGAGATACCAGACAACTTTTGCTGTCATGCGAGACACGCTGGTCGCCCTCACGGGATGGCAGCTCGATTCCGCGTTCGCGGAGTTCGCAGTTTGGAATTACATGACGAGTATTCGTGACGATGGGTTGCATTATGGCGAGACCTACCCGTACGGCGTCACTGCTGCAAGGTCTCATTCCGGGTATCCCGTAGCGTTGCAGAGTGCACCGGTAAATCCGTCAGGCTACGGTTCAGCGTACATTCGGTTCGTCCCCTCGGGTATCGGCACTCTCCATCTGACGGTAAACGGTGACGACGCCCGTGAGTGGGATGCTTACATTATCAAAACCGTGAATACGAACCAACACTCGATAGAAAAGGTCAACCTTTCGGGCACGACTTATTTTGGTGCAATTGATGTACCTAATTTTGAGGGATATGACCATGTAACCCTGGTCATGGCTAACACTATGGAGTACTCAGCCGGGGCGTTTTTCAGTTATTCGGCCAGCATTATTCCGCCTTATGCGGTGTCATCTACGATTCTCACGATCGATTCAGCCGTGTATTCCGGCGGTGTGCGTCTCTTTGAATACTATATCGCGAATACATCGCCCTTGAATGATATTCTTGACGTGACGGCATGGGATGATGCCGGCTGGGCTTTACAGGACACCCTGGAGATATCGCTGAATCCGGCAAGTGATTCGGTGGTATTGATCCCGGTGATGCCGCCGGAAGGGACACCACTGGACAGCGTTGTCGATTTGTGGTTCAAGGTGATTTCCAGGGGAGACCCGCAGTTTGTGGATTCACAGACGGTTGCGGCGCGGACTGTGATGTACCGGGGCGATCTGGACTTTAATGGTGAAATAAGGGTTGATGATCTTACCTACATGGTTTCATTCCTGTTCTCATCCGGACCTGAGCCACAGCCTGTTTATGAATCCGGCGATTATACGTGTGACGCTGAAGTTAATGTGTCGGACTTGACACAATTGGTCGCGTTCTTGTTCCAGGGCGGCAGCCCGCCACTGTGCAATCCGTATTAAACTTCGGTTAACTTTTTAGTTGACCGAGATTTAACTCTCCTGTATCAATACCCTCGACAATTGAACAAAATGTTTCCATAATGCTCCACGGTCAAGGAAGATGCGTGGAACAGACTAGAGGGGGAAACATGGCAAGCGGATTTGATTCCAAGATTCTCTTGTGCGATGAATGCGGTCAGGAGTTCGTATTCACGGCACAAGCGCAGGAGTACTTTGCGGAGCGAGGGTACACGGAAGACCCGAAGCGATGCAAGACCTGCCACACGAAGTACAAAAAGAACCAGCGGAACAACGGAAGTCGTTCCCACTCCGAGCAGAGTTCTTCTCATCTCTATCCGGAGTGAATTTGTTCAAAAGAAAACAACCCCGGCACTGACACCGGGGTTGCCTACGGTAGTCACCTAACCACCGTCTCTCACCAAACAAGGGGGGTAGGCTACTTGATCAGCACCATCTTCCGTACCTGAGCGCCCAAGTCCTCGGTGTCGAGTCGATACAGATACACGCCGGCTGCAACCGGTGTGTCTGAGTCGTTGCGCCCGTCCCAGTGAACAATAGTCTCACCCGCGTCAGCGGAACCGTCCAGGAGTGTCCGCACTTTGCGGCCCAGGGCGTTGTAAACGGTAAGCGTGATGTTGTCCGGCTGATCGAGGTTGAATCGAATCGTTGTAGACGGGTTAAACGGGTTGGGGTAATTCTGGCCCAGCTCCATGCTGTTAGGCAGCACAACTCCATCGTCATTCGTATCGATGTCGGCCGCAAACGCAACGATTAGGTCGGCGGTCATCAGTGGTCCGGATGAGCTGATGTTATCTACTTTGACAAAGGAAACACCGTCGGTATACGAGTCGGAATTCGGCGTCGTGGTAGCATCGAAGACCGTATTAGCGGTGGTACCCGGGAACGGGTCGCCGCTGTCACCGTAATCAAGTTTCTTTTCCATTTCCCAGAGGCCGTCGGCTTGTTCCAGTGCCACGCGGTAGTGTTCGGCGTCGTTCATGCCCGGGTCCGGCCACCATTCCTGCGTATTGTCGGTGTTGTTCGAGGTCGCCTTGGCGTCGTCGATGTGCCAGATCAACAGGCCCGAGTTTTTCAGGTAGCTGTCGTAGCCGGTTTTCTGGCGGTTTTCGACGAGGTAGTATTCGTCGCCGACGTTGCCGGACGTCCAGAGCCGGTAGATTTCGCCGCTGGTCTGGACTTCATTGATCGGCTGAGCAGTCGTATTTGTTGCTATGTTGGTGGCGGTAGCAAAGCCCATCTGGATTCGGCTCCAGGCGCACGGGTGGGCAGGGGAACCGCCGTTGTTGCCGGCGCCGTTCCAGGACCCGTAGGCCATAATGCCCCAGGTGCCGATAGCACGGGACTGGGTGGCATCGGTGTCATAGAGATCCGGCAGGCCGAAGGCATGGCCGAGCTCGTGAGCATAGACGCCAATGGTCATGTCGCCGGGAATAGTCCAGAGTTCCGGCTGAATGGTATAGCTGGAAATGTAGACACCGTCCTTCAGCCGCGGGTTGATACCCCACTTGTGTGACCAGATGTCATCGCTGGAACCGGTCTTTTCAGCACCGGAACCGGCATGGATGATAGTCACGACATCGACAAAGCCATCGTTGTCATTGTCGTATTGTGAGAAATCGACCGTACCATCGACCAGATCGACCAGGTCCTCGCAGAGTTTCTGCGTGTTGTTTGGATATGAACCAGTGCCGTTCTGGCCATTGACATAATATGCGTAGGTCTCGGGAGCAGTCTGCCAGCCCAGCTGGGTGGGCAGATTCAGCGTAACCAGATCGAGCTGGTTGTAGGAGATCTCACCGTAGTAATTACGCACCGAGTTCCCCAGAGAGTCGAACAGGAGCGAGTCGAAGTAGGTGGCGTTGACCTGGGAGGCGTTGTCGGAGAATTCAACCATGATGGCCAGGGCTTTGAAGGTCCCGGTTGCCTTCGGCGATTGCCGGGCGACCAGTTTTACTGCGCCGTCGATGTCCCGACTGAAAGTAAGGCCGGTACTAACGCCTTTGGCGCGAAGTTCGTCGATGTTTTCCATGTAGTAGGGTGCCTGTTTCATCCCGCTGCTGATTTCTTCCATGAGCGTTGGATGTGGCGGGCAGGCGATCACTACGTTAGCGCTGAGGGTGCCGATCAGGATGATCAGCGCCGCAATGCGTCTGCTCGAATTACTGGTGAGAGTCTTCATGAGTCATTCCCCTTGTCAGTTAAAATAGTAATCCGGTTGAGAGGGCCAGGTTAATGCCCTTACTCGAGTAAGGTGAAATGCTGGTGCCGGTTACGACGGCAAAGTCGAGATAGAACGGTCCCGCGCCGACTCCGGAGCCGACCGAGAACGAAGCCGGTTCATCACCACCGACGACATAGCCGGCCCGAAGCGGCAGAAAAGAGAGCCGGCGCCACTCGACACCGGCAGCAAAGCGTGGCTTGGTCGACGCCCCGGCGGCCTGGCGGAAGCCCTGTTCCCAGTCCAGCGCCCAGATAAGACTGCCGGAGGTGTGGGCGATACCGACCGTCATAACCGAGGGTAACGAGGTCGAGAAAGATCCGATATCTTTGGTTTCGCTCTCTGAGACGACAAAGTCTTCGTCCATATTGGAGACAGTTACCGTGTCGAACCCAAAGATGTAGGAGTGTTCTTCGGTGTTGTTGTTCCACGAGATGCTGCTGAGGAAGTTCTTTACCCTGGCACCGACGGTGTAGGAATCGTTGAGTTTCAGCGCGGTGCCGATGTCCAGGCTGTACCCGGAACCACCGGTTGCGGTGCGCGCTATCATGCGTCCTTCGCCTTCGAAGCCGGTTGCGAAAGTGGCTGCGAGTCCCTCGAGTTCGATGATCTGTTCGACCCCCAGGCCGCGGATGTAGGCGGCGGTTACACCGGCTGACAGTTGTCGGGTACCGGAGGTGTACAGCGGGACGCCGTACGACACACCGGCGGACACATAACCGACGGCATCAGAATAGGAGCCGGTGACGTTGATGGAGTCCCCGAAGGTGTTACCGTTGAGGACGAGATCGATGAGGTCCTTGCTCAGGTTCACATCGGCCTGACCAACACCGGTAACGGAAAAGACGAAGGATCCAACCGAGGCCGAGAGGGCCGAGGCCTGGATGTCTGCTGAGAACGTCAGTCCCTTGTCGGGGATTTTATTGAGGATGTCCTGCTTGTCGGCATCAGTAAGAAATGCGCCGGTGTAGTTATTGTAGTCGCCGAGACTGAAAGAGTTGTTGTTCACGTTCAGGCCGGCGCCGATAAGTTCGATTCCGGTTCGGCGATAATTGTCCAGTCCGAGATTGGCCGGGTTGTACCGGGCGGCATCGATGCTGCTTGCCAGCCCGATATGAGCCTCGCCCATTGCGACACTTCGCGCAGAGGTCGGTTCGGCAATCGCTTGCGATGAGCATAGCAGCAGCAGTCCGAGTATTGTCAGGTATGTGAATATGCGTATCATTTTTGCACCCCTCATTTGTTAGAATTCACCGTCGAAAAGGTATTCCACTTCGATGCGTCCGGTGATTTGCACGTAGTCATTGGCAGTGAATTTCACGACCTGCCCGTCGGAACCGTTCAGGATAATCTGCTGGCCGATATACAGCGTGGAGTTTTCCAGCACACGGATATCGTCGTTGTCCAGATAGATTTCCTGGTAGGCGGTCTGAGCGGTGTCGGTCACGAGACCGGAGGCGTCGACCGGCGCGGCATTGATATAGAGCGAATCGAATCGGAGTTGCGGCGATGTATACAACGAGGCCGAGTCCGGTCCGAAAAAGATGTTCATGTGGGCGCCCAATGGAAGGTGATTAGTTAACTGGTAGACGAAACGTCCGCTGATGAAGTGATCCGTGATGACGTCGATATCGGCCTGATCGATTTCTTCACTTTCGATATCCGTGTCGACGGTTGAGGGATTGATAATGATCTCAAGGGGCGATTCGAACGTAACCCGCCCGAAAACGTAGTCGTTCTTGGTGAGTGTGCCGACATAGGAGCCGTCGCCAAAGGTCACGGTGCCGGAGGCGGTGATACTGGTTGGGATCGGCGACAGAAACGCAGCCGCGGTATCGTTTACGATGGTACTGGTGGCGCTGGCTGCAAGTCCCGCCGGTGCAATCGTTCCACTAAAAGCGGTGGCCTTGCCGTTGTTGCCCGTAAGGGAGATGTCTATGTCACCCGGAAGGTCAAGAGCATTCTCGATTTCGAGGACGATTCGCGCATTGGCCAGTTCGACGTTTTCAAGGCCGGTTGGAACGTCGATGTCCTGAATGATCGTGCCGAGGTCAGCTGTTACCGACTGGAAGAGTCCCGTGATACTACTGAAGCTTAGGTTTGTGAGGGCAGCTTCGACCGAAAAGCTGTCAGCCTGATCCACCGAGACGTGCAGCGAACCGGAGCCAGGGCTTGATGCGGTAGCGAGGACTTTTATTTCCTGCGGTACGACCGAACTTTGTGGTACCAACGCATGGCCGGTGAGGTCCAGCGACAGATTTTCGGTGGCCCCGCCGGCAACAGGGACTTGCCCGGCAAGGGTCAGGCCGTTGCTCACAAAATCCGGCGCTTCGATTGTAACGGTGGCATCGAGGGAAGTTTGATTGTAGATGGTCAGATTGAGAAAACCACTTTCGAGGAGCGCCGAGTCTATACGATTCGATTCAGCGAGGGCGACCAGCGAGGTATCCGCCCGGCTGAGAGCCGGTATTTGTGCCACCGCTGACGATACCTGGAGAGCTCCCGGAAAGCTGAAGCTGCTCTCGATATATCGGGTTGAGAAGTTGTAGACGGTGTCGGTCGGCGTGTGGTAGCTGGTGACCAGGGTCAGCTCGTTTGGAACTACTTCACCGTCCAGGGGGAGTGAGACCACGCCTGAACTTCCCGATCTGAGAGTGTCCGGGTATGTGCCGGAAACAATAACAACGCCGGTTGACTGAAAAGCCAGATCGACATTGATGTTGTCAAGATCCAGTCCCAGCTCGTTTGTGATAGTAATGTCGATCTGACCTGCATGGACGGTTGCTGTAGTAAAGGTGCTAATGGTGGGGAGGTCAGAGCTAATGCTGAACGACGTGTCCGGAATGATCGCGGAGTCGCCGGGAAATACCAGTGACAGTCCGCTGAGATCGGAGAGGTTTACAACAACCGGATCCAGGGCCGGCTTATCAATGTCGACGACGCCGAGATTTTCCGAGAGCGAGTAGGAGATGTCATCAGTTCGGAACTCATCCTGATTCAGACCAACGGTATCGAGGTCTTCGGTGATGCTGAATACAACCGAACCGTTTGAATCGATAGAGATGCCGTCCTGGTCCATTCTGGCTACCAGTTCCTGCATGTCGTAGGTTCGGTTGACCACCGGCACGACAAAGTTTGTCGTCCAGCTCGGCGATTCCGGTTTCTTTACGGTGCACTGCGTAAGTGTCAAAATTGCGAGGATAATGACAACCGACAGCAGCAGCTTCGAGCCGAGTTTAAAGAGGAACGGTCCGACGGATGACTCGCTGTCGTCTTTCCGTTTCTTGTTCTGTCTTGACATTTCTGTTCCCCTTGTTTCTTCAGTTTCATATTTGTTCCTACCAGGGGACTTGCAAAGCTGGTGCCGTCTCGGTCTTGCGCTGTAAAGCGTTGTTGTCCTGTTGGTTATCGAGCTGGCGACGTGGCGGACGAAGCCGGAGACAGGCTGCCTGGCGCCTCAGTATGGGGTGAAACCGATACTTTGTGGGCGGATGCTCACTTCGATTGTGGACATAGTAAAGTTGATCGAATTGCGGTGAAATTAGAGATACAGTGTGTCGACAAGCATATAAGAGTTGACTGTGATCAGTTCCGCTTGCATTCTTAAGACGGAATTTGACAGGGTTATATACGTAAATAGTTTCGGAAGCAAGGGTTGCATCTTTGGCGGACTTCCATTCCGATGAAGACAAACAGGCTTGTTCGTGGATAGCATGGAAGAAGAAAAGGGGACGACGGATACCCCGGGGCTGAGCCCGGACCAAGACGAGTCGGCACGTGTGTCTGGAGAGTTGACCAAACGAGACCATACCGGTTTTGTTATCATAGACCGCCGGGGAGTGATACTCACTGTATCAGCCTCAGTTTGCCAGTGGATAGGACGGCAGGCTGAGGACCTCACAAGCCACTCGCTTCAGGAGTACGTGACCGCGCCGAGTCGGGAGCAGTTGGAACAATTGCTGTCGGTGAAACCGGCGGAGGGTGAAGTCCGCGCAGAGCTGGAACTCTCGTCAGGTGGGAAACTCGATGCTCGTCTCCATCAGGTGCTCGGAGCGGCATCAACCGTTGGTACTCTGCTTCTCCTTCTACATCGGATCGATCCGGGTGATTCGCTTGCGGTTCCGGGTACAACTGAATCGCTGGCGAGATTGACGAAAGATCCGGCTTTTTTGATCCTGCTGGATTATGCTCACGACTGGCAGCAGTGGTTTGACTCCGAGGGTAACCTGCTTTGTGTCAATGCTGCCGTTGAGAGAATCTCAGGCTACAGTGTTGCCGAGTGTCACCGACTGGATAATTTCCCATTTTCTATCATTGATCAGCAGGATCGCGAACGATTCAAAAAAAACTTCGAGGGTGCGCTTTCGGGGACCAGTGGCAATGATCTGGAGTTTCGGATTCGTCGCAAAGACGATTCGGTCGGCTGGATTGCTGCCTCGTGGCAACCGATTTTGACATCGGACGGTTCCGTCATGGGTCATCATTCTGCCTTTCGCGATGTTTCGCGTCGCAAAGCGGCCGAAGAACAGGCGACTGAGAACCGGCGTCAGATGGAAGTGCTGATGAGCAATCTGCCGGGGATGGCTTATCGCTGCGGGAACTCGTCGGATTGGCCCATGGAGTTTGTGAGCGATGGTTGTGAGGAATTGACCGGTTACACCGCCGAGGAGCTTTGTGTCCCGGGGGACAATCTCTTTGTCAGGCTGATTCATCGCGACGACCGGCGGGAGGTCGAAGACCTTATTCAACGGTCTGTGGCCCGCGACGAACCGTTTCAGATTCAGTATCGTCTTGTCGATCGATCGGGACGTGAGAAGTGGGTCTGGGAGCAGGGAAGACTGGTCGGGAAGGCGTCGGATTCGCCGGGTGTTCTTGAGGGCTTCATTACAGATATCGACCGGCAAGTAAGAGCAGAAGAACAACTGCGTCAGAGCGAGGAAAAGTACCGTACGCTTGTGGAGCGGTCCCGTCACGGTCTGCTCATTTTGGAGCCGGATGGTGTCGAGATTGTATACGCAAATCCGGGCGTGAAAGCGTTGATCGGGATGGCGGCTGACAAACTGTCAGGCGCAATCGACCAGCTTTTGGCTCAGGGCCCTGACAACGTAGCGAAGCTGAGTGCTTCCGGCGACCTTAGTCCACTCGTCGAAGAGATGAGCCCGGCACGCTTCGAGGCTCATTTGCCGACACCAGATAATGAGGGTTTATGGTTGGATGTAACACTCAGTCCAACTCATTATGGCAAGAGGCGTGCGTTGCAGGTGCTGTTGAGTGATATCACTGACCGCAAGCGGGCAGAATTGGCTCTTGAAGCCCGCGACAAGGTCTTGGAAACAATCACCAGTATAGCCCGGCGGTTTTTGAAATTCGACAACGTGAGCGAGGCGATACAAGCGTCGATCGAGATTCTGGGTCCGGCGGCAGACGTGGACAAAGTCTGTATTCATCTCGATGAGACCGTGGAGTCGAACAGGGGGCTGGATCGGACTACATTCATCTGGCGGAAGAAGGCCGCTACTTCATCTGAAACGGATGATACGCTTCCCGGTGATCTTCTCCGCCGACTGCGCCACGGAGAACTGGTCTGTGCCTCAGTGGGAGAGAGTGCGGGCGATGACGCAACATATTTGTCTGATCGAAGCATCGTTTCGGGGTGTCTTGTCCCCCTGTTTTGCGATAATGTGTTCGCCGGATACATAAGTTTGGAAGCCACGGAGTCGGTCCGAATGTGGTCGGGGATAGAGCAGGATGCGATGAAAACCGTGGCTGATACGTTGGGCGTCGCTCTGGAGCGAAATGCGGTTCGAGAGGCACTCAAAGAATCAGAGGCATTTTGGCGCTCGCTGTTTGACAATGCCCCCCAGATAGTCTTTACGACAGATACTGACGGAGTGATTACCTCCTACAACACCGAAACTAGTCGGACGGTTGAAGGCGATCCGGCCGGTCGCAGTATTTTCGAATTCACGTTTCAGTCGGATACCGAACGGGTGCGGAGAATGTTTGAGAAGGTCACTTCGACCGGTGAGAGCATGAATTTTGATATCAGTGTGCCGGGTGAGCCGGGGCTTTACTACTCTGTTACACTGGGTCCGATCCTCGGTGACCCGGACAGGGTTATTGGTGTGACTGCTATTGTCAACGATATTACCGAACTCGTGCACGACCGGGAGGCGCTTGAACAGAGTCGCCGGTATATCGAATCGATTGCGGAGACCGTTCCCGAGATGCTGTATGTGTTCGACCTGGAGTCGAGCCGAATAACTTATGTCAATAGTCGAGTGAAGGATATACTTGGACTATCGCCGGAAGAAGTTATCAATAGTGCAAGCCTAATGGATTTCCTTCATCCGGATGACATTGACCGGGTGACCGAACACATGGAAGTCTGGGAGACGGCTTCGGTGGCCCATGTCGGCACAATTGATTATCGACTGCGTACCAAAGATGGAGCGTACCGCTGGATACGGTGTCGAGACACTGTCTTCGATCGTGACGAGAACGGTCGCGTGACCAAGTTGATTGGTGCCGGCCTGGATATCACGGAAATGAAGGAGGCGGCAGAGGCTCATCTATTAAGTGAGGAGCGCTTCAGGAGCATCGTTTACTCCTCCCCGATGGGAATGCATCTCTACCGGCTGGAGGAAGACGACCGCCTGGTGTTTATCGGCTCCAATCCTGCTGCGGATTCTATCCTTGAAGTCGACAACAATCAGTTTGTAGGCAAGACTCTCGAGGAAGCGTTTCCTCCGCTGGCAGAGACAGAGGTGCCGGCCAGATACCGTGAAGTGATTCGCACCGGAAAAGTTTGGCGCGAGGAGCAGATAAATTATGAAGATGAGACCATCTCCGGCGCGTATGAAGTCGTTGCCTTTAGGACCTCATCTGATACCCTGGCCGTCTTGTTCCTCGACGTAACGGAACGTATTCAGGCTGTTGCCCGGGTTCGGGAAAGCGAATCACGATATCGCAGTTTGATCGAAGACCAGACCGAGTTTATTGTGCGGTGGAAACCGGATGGCACACGGACCTTTGTTAACGATAACTATTGTCGCTATTTCGGATTGACCAAAGAGCAGGCGCTGGGTACTGGTTTCTTTGATCTTGTTCCCGCCGACCAGGCAGAGGCAATTCGCGAAAAGATTGCTTCTCTGACACCAAAAGCGCCAGCGTCGACCGACGAGCACAAAGTGTATTTGCCTTCGGGTCGTGTTGCCTGGAATCAGTGGACCGATCGAGGGCTGTTCGATGACGACGGAAATTTGATCGAGATTCAATCGGTCGGTCGGGATGTCACGCTACGGCGCGAAGCAGAGGAGGCGCTTCGCGCCAACGAGTCCGCGATCCGGGCTATTTTCCGGTCGGCGCCGGTTGGTATAGGTGTTATCAGGGAGAGGAAAATCGTTCGGGTCAATGACCGTCTGACCGAAATGCTTGGTTATACACAGATGGAGATGCTCGGTCGTGACACGCGGTTTTTGTATCTTTCGGATGAAGATTTTGAGTATACGCGAGAGACATTTTACGGCGGAATATCGGAACAGGGTACATCAACAGCAGAAACAAAACTGCGCCGTAAAGACGGGACCATTATCGAGGTGCTGGTGCGGGGGACAAATATTGACCCGACAAATCCCGATGCGGGGGTAGCGTTCACGGCAATGGACATTACCGAACGAAACCGCGCGCTGCGGGCGCTGAGTGAAAGCGAGGAGCGGTTCCGGACAGCTTTCCGGACAAGTCCGGACTCTATTAATATAAACCGGCTGACTGACGGGGTCTATGTCGACATCAACGAGGGATTTACTCAGGAGATGGGGTACACCAGAGAGGAAGTCATAGGGCGCTCGTCTCTGGAATTGGATATCTGGGTTGATCCCGAAGAGCGGGAGCAACTGGTGCAGGGGTTGAAACTGTACGGCAGAGTTGATAATCTCCAAACGCAATTTCGGCGTAAAGACGGTTCCGAGGCGGCTGGGCTTATGTCTGCCAGAGTAATGATACTTGAGAATGAGCCGCACATTCTCTCGGTCACCCGGAGTATCCAGGACCTGGTTGAAATCCATCGTGCTTACAAACGCGCGGCGGAACGGGCCCAAACGTACCTTGATATTGCAGCCACGCTGATGGTGGCGCTGAATACGGACGGGTCAGTGTCTATGATCAACAAGCGCGGCCGGGAGCTTCTGGGATACGAAGATACGGATTTGGTCGGTCGCTCCTGGTTTGATGAGTTCCTGATCGATGAGGAACGGGACATTGTGCAGTCTATTTTTGATCGGGTGATGGCCGGCAAGACGCCGTTCCCGGATTACTTCGAGAACGAAGTTGTCACCCGTTCCGGTGAGCGGCTCTTAATTGCCTGGTACAACACGGCGATCAAGGATGAACAGGGCAAAGTCGTTGGCAGTTTGAGTTCAGGTGTTGACATCACGGAGCGCCGACGTATGGAGCGGGAACTGGAAAAGGCGCATGAGCGGCTGGCCGAGGAGCATGATGCGCTCCAGCAAAAGAATATCGCTCTGCGCGAGATCCTGAGCCAGATCGAGGGAGAAAAGGAAAACGTCAAAAAGGCAATTCTGGATAATATTGAATCGAATATTCTTCCCATTGTCCAGCGTCTTCGATTGTCGAGCAACAAAGCCCAGGAGCCTCTGATTGAGGCCCTGGAAAACGATCTGGAAGAGGTTACGTCAGAATTTGCCGCAGAAATCAAGGACAAATTTCGCAACCTGACTCCCCGTCAGGTTCAGATTTGCCGTCTCATAAAGAACGGCTACAGTTCAAAAGAGATAGCAGAAGCCATTGGGACATCGCTACTTACTGTTCATAAACACCGTGAGGCGATTCGCGACAAGCTTGGTATCAAGGGCCATAGTATCAATCTGAATTCGTATCTGCAATCACTTTGATTGCGTATGCTGCGTACGTAATCCTTTAGTAATCAACTCTCATTGACTATTTAGTGATTCATCCCGACCTTTTGGTCAGAGGGCGCTAGGAATCCAGGCCGCCGAGTTCGGGCAGCCTGAGAATTGGACAGCCGAGATTTATCACCAGTAGGCTGCCTGGATTCGGCGGCCCGGACAGGTTGGCAGCACCGGCGCAGTTCGTAACTTCGGTTCGACCTCAAAAGGTGGGCCATCAGGGACAGACAACGTTGATAGCATCGGTACCCAGCCAGTCCTTTACTGCACCTCGATTATGGGCGGAGCTGAAGGTTTTCTTCTGTGGACTGCAGCGCACCGCTCGCTCTTCGGATGAGAGACGTCCGGTCCCGCTTTCGCGGCGGGACCGGACATAAAAGAACAGACAACGGGGTAGTGATCGTGACAAAGTCAGAACGACTCATGTACATGCTGGGTCTGCTGAAGAAGCAGACAGCCGTGCATATCGGCGATCTCGCGCGTGAATGCGAAGTGTCGGAACGCACAATTTATCGGGACATTAATTCGCTCATCAAGCTGGGATACGTAATCCAGTATCGGGACGGGTACAAGCTTAATCCGTCCACCGATTTGCCGCCGGCGACTATTGAGGGGCTTGATATTGCGCTGGTGAATTACTGTTTGCGCACGAATCCGCTGATGGCAAACCCGTTTTTCAAGCGGCGGTTGTTGTCAATCGAGCATAAACTGGCGGCTCTTGCGAATGACCATGAGGCAGAAACCATAGCGTTTAGCCTGTCGAACGGCACTACGCCGGAACTCAGCAATGCGGACGTATTGGCGGAGTTCATTCGGGCTCTGGAGAATCGCCGCAAGGTACGGGTTCAGCGTCCAGGTGAATCGACGAGTGACCTGCTGCTGGCCCCGCTGGCAGTTGAGCTGCGAGATTCCGGCTATTTCCTTAAGATGACTGATGATGCCGGTGATGTGAGGGAGTTTAGCCTGGCCGACCTGGAATGGCTGGCAGCAACTGATATTCCCTATTCGAGCGCGTCGCTCAAGCGCTTTCATACCAGGGCGGAAAAACAGGTTGACGTGATCTAGTCGGTTCTGTTCCTTTCGTCTGTGAATCAATCCAAAATTCGTGAACTGGCTATAGGCGGCCTGATTGGGGCCGTCTACGTCGTTCTGAGCCTGGCTTTTCATCCGATTTCGTTCGGGGTCTATCAGGTTCGGGTGGCCGAGGCGCTGACCGTGCTGCCATTTGTGCTTCCGGCGGCAATCCCGGGGCTTTATGTTGGCTGCCTTCTGGCCAATGTATTCGGCCAGATGGGCTGGCTGGATATTGTTGTCGGACCGCTGATAACGCTGGTCGCTGCGGTCCTAACCCGGCGAATTTACTTCCTGCGAAATCACTATGTGCTCAACGGTGCCGCGATCGGGGCGGCTATTCTTATGTGGATCGGCGGAGTCTACCTGCTGACGGACCTCGTGATTGATGTCTGGACTCTGCTGGGTATCTTAGTCTCACTCATTGCACTGGTACCGGTCCCGTTGCAGGTGCGCAGGCGGCCGGGGCTTCAAGCCAGGCTGAATATCTCAGTTTTTGCCAGCCTGATTCTTATGGCGGCAGCGGTCTTTCCGTTGCGTACGACTGACGATGTCTATTTCATCATTTGCGGCGGATTGCTGCTGCTGGGATCGGCGGGAATCGTGTCGGTGATGGTGAGGATCCGTATTAGTGACGGGGAGCCAAACCTGTTGCTGGCGCCGTTGCCGCCGGTGTTGCTGAATGCCTTTGGGGTGTCGGTGTATCTCGCGCCTATTATCGGGGTGAATTACTGGTTTTCGGTGCAGATGATCGGGGTGGGGCAGTTGATTGCCTGTTATTTAATTGGCCTGCCGCTTCTGCTGGTGCTTCGCCGGCGCGGGATCTTCAGTATGGATCCGGCCCGATAGGGTTGTCTCGCACTGATTTCGGTTGCTTTGACTGGGAGCGGTTGCTATCATTTCTCCCAGAAAAAGTACGTAACCTCGCGGCTTTTGCCGCGACGACTTCCAACCACCGGGGTGGTATGTCATGAAGAGAATCCTGATAACCGGCGCGCTCGGCCAGATCGGGTCCGAACTGGTCACCGAGCTTCGGCGGAAATATGGCGACGATAACGTAATTGCGACCGACATTCGCATGCCCACCGATGTGGAACTGCGGGATTCCGGGCCGTTTGAATTCATGGACTGTCTCGATCCGCACCATATCACGCGGGTAATGCAGATTTATAATCCGGACACGATTTTTCACCTGGCGGCGGTGCTGTCGGCGGTGGCGGAAACCAAGCCGAATCTTGCCTGGCAGATCAATGTCAACGGCCTGTACAATATCCTCGAGGCGGCGCGGCAGTATCACTGCGCGTTGTTTTTCCCGAGTTCGATCGGGGCGTTTGGCAAGAGCACACCAAAAGACAATACGCCGCAGGATACCCTCCAGCGGCCGGATACGATCTACGGCGTGACCAAGGTAACCGGAGAGCTGATCTGCGACTACTACTACAAGCGGTTCGGCGTGGATACGCGCGGTGTACGATTTCCGGGATTGATTTCGTATGAAACCGAGCCGGGCGGCGGCACGACCGACTACGCTGTCGAGATTTTCTGGGAGGCGATCAAAAATAAAAAGTACAGCTGTTATCTCAAGGAAGACACCTCGCTGGACATGATGTATATGCCGGATGCGCTCAAGGCGATGATCGGCGTGATGGAGGCGGATGCCGCGAAGCTGATCCACCGAAATGCGTTTAATGTCACGGCGATGAATTTCACGCCGGCGAGACTCGCCGAGAAAATCAAGGAAACGATTTCGGACTTCGAGATAACCTATAACGTGGATCCGTCCCGCCAGGAAATCGCGGACTCGTGGCCGAACTATATGGATGATTCGGCGGCGCGCCAGGAGTGGGGATGGGACCCGGAGTATGATTTTGACACGATGGTTGATGTGATGATCGAGAAGATCACCGAGCGGGTCGAGAACCCGGACCTGATGAAGACCAAAGCCCAGGGAGGCAAAGCCAGTCATGCCACTCGCTAATTTCAAAAAACAGCTCGACAGCGAACTATACGAAATATTTACCTCCGGTCTGCCCAAAGGAAACGAGCAGGTTGTTACCGGGGTTAACAAGGCCTCAGGCAACCGCGGCCCCCGGTTCTTTCTGGAGGGATACGGTGACAAAGAATTTCTCCGCATGAACGCCAACAGCTACCTCGGCATGTCGATGCGTCAGCCGGTGATCAAGGCCGAGGAAGAGGCGGCACAAAAGTACGGTGTCGGGCCGGGCGCGGTGCGGTTTATCAGCGGCACCTACGAGCCGCATGTGAAGCTTGAGAAGCGGCTGGCGGAGTTCCACAGCCGCGAGGACTGCATGATCACCTCGGCGGCGTACACCAGTGTCTTAGGCGTGGTGGTCTCGCTGACAACGCCGGAGACGATTATCGTATCCGACGAACTCAACCACAACTGTATCATCAACGCGATGAAGCTCGCTCGTCCGAAAGGAAAGAAGATCTTTAAGCATCTCGATTTGAACGAGATGGAAGGGCATATCAAATCGTGCGTGGGTGAGTGCGAGACCTTGATAGTAGTGACCGACGGCGTTTTCTCCATGCGGGGCGACATGGCGCCGCTCAAAGAGATGCAGGAGATTATCGAAAAATACAGCGACAAGTTCCCGCGCGATATCGTGTTCCTGGTCGATGACTCCCACGGGGTCGGGGCGGTCGGGGAGACCGGGCGCGGCACCGAGGAGCTGATGGGCGCACGGTGCGACATTCTCGTGGCAACCCTCGGCAAGGCATTCGGGGTCAACGGCGGGTATATCGTGTCGGATGCCTCGGTGATTAAGTATCTTCGCGAGAAAAACCCGCTGTATATCTACACCAACCCGATTACACCCTCGGAGGCGACGGCCGCGGTGGCCTCGGTTGATATTCTCGATAGCGCGACCGGGAAATCGCTGCTGGCGCACTTAGCGGCGATGACCAAGCGGTTCGAGCAGGGGTTGACGGATCTCGGGTTTGAGACGATTCCGAGTCCGCATCCGGTGGTGCCGCTTGTCGTTCGGGATACAAAGAAGACGTCGGACATGGTGAAGTATCTTCGTGATAATGGTGTGCTGGCGACGGGGTTGAATTATCCGGTGGTGCCGAAGGGTGATGAGTTGATTCGGTTCCAGATCGCCGCGGATCATACGGAGAATGATATTGACGAAGTGTTGAATGTGTTGAAGGGATTTGAGTAGGGGGGGCGTGGCTAGATTTGAAGTGTATTACGCTGAATGAGTATATAAGTCGAGGGAGGTAGTCATTGTTTTCAAGATCTCTAACGACATGTGCTTGCTTCGTTTCCCTTGCCCTTGCCATGGGGCACTGGAGCGCCAGGGCTGAAGATAGGTCTCTCGGCAGCATCTATGGCACTCACCACTGGGGCGAGTCAGAGATATTGGGTAGCTTAGTCTTCATCCAGGAGTTTGATCGTCACTCCAAACCGGGACCGTGGGGCACCGGGTGACTACTACGTATGGATGAAGTCGATTCGTCCGTATGGTTAATTACCAATCGACATCTCTTCGTTAGTCGTGATTCGGTTCTGATTAGTTCGTACAAATACAGAAGGGTCGACTCAAGTGTTGCTTACAGTTCCCCTGACACTCGAGTCTACTGGAAAAAAGTCAAGCATTTCTGCCCTACATCAGAAGACTCGGACTTTGTTGCTGTGTCTGTACCAGATTCGGTGGCCGAAGCGATAGGGACGCCGTTGAATCAGAGCAACACCGTCGCGTTTGAGGACTTGAGGTACGGCGAGCAAGTTGTTTTTTATGGATATCCCAAATACGACGAGCTTGGTCTGTTTTGGGGGAATGCGAAGTTCCCTGTTGCGCGTTCTGGCGCGCTTGCTTTTTTCGCCAGCGAGGAAATTGAGGCCTCTCGAGATAGCCGTCCGTACCTGATCCCAGGCATGTTCCTCATTGATGGACTTTCGATTCCTGGGAATAGCGGTGGACCCGTATACGTACGACGCCCGTTCCCGAATACGCAGCGAGGCATATCGTACGACCGTCGGTGCGCAGGAGTAATTGTAGGACATCTATCATCCAGACAGAGTCTGACCGTTCCGTTGTCCCAGACCCGTTTCATCTCCAAGGCTCTAGAAAATGTCAGGACTTCCGAAGACTCATTGTTAGTCTCGCAGGCTCTCAGTGACTTACAGATAGTTGTGGAAGACGATTTGCATATGGCAAGAGCTGTTTCGATGACAGTTATCGTAGATTATATTAACAGGCGGCTCACAAGCCAATAGCTGAAGCTCTTAGATAGTAATATTCTGTCCTGTTTCATTAGGCAAATAGGTTTCTTTACTAAGCGGTGCGCACTATATGCCATTCATAAACATAAACGACCTCACTCCCAAAGAAGTCATCGACGGCTACACGGCGCGGGTGGTTCACGGCGAGAAAATGACGCTTGTATATTGGAGCGTCAAAGCCGACCACGCCATGCCTGAACATGACCATCCGCACGAGCAGTTTGCCAACGTGCTGGAAGGGGAGTTTGAGCTGACTGTGGCACGGGAGACGAAGCGGCTGAAGCCGGGCGATGTCGCGGTCATTCCGCCGAATACGCCGCACGGGGGCAGGGCGATTACAGATTGTCGATTGCTGGACGTGTTTCATCCGACGCGGGATGATATGAAGTGGTGATATGCGTAAGGCGGCAGGTGTCCGGCGGGGTCTACTGACACCACAAAGCGGGACGGGAGGTCTATGAAGAATCAAGCGGCGCTTGTACTGTTCCTGGCTGTGATATATGTTGCCGGTCCGGTCAGCGGGCAGGACATAAATATGTCGCGGGCAGAGGTGCGCATGCTCGGCGGCTGGTCCATGCCGGTTGGATCGAATGCTATTCAGACCACCACCGGTGAGGACGAGACGATATCCCTGTTCGACGGGATTCAGGACAACGTTACCTTTATCGCCGAGGCTTCGCGACACATGAGAGGCGGTTTCTCGCTGGTTTTCGGGTTGGATTACTTCGTCGATGAACAGGACACGGTGTCGAGTTTCCTGATAATCGAACCGGCACTTGGGGCGGACAGCATCAATGAGTTCAGTTTGAATCGCATACTTGAGACTTCGATGGTCGCACCGTATCTGGCCGGACGGTATCGGGCGGCCCGCGGTCCGGTGGCGTTCTTCGGTACGGCCGGAATCGGGTTTGCGTTGCTGGATGCAGAACTGCAGGCGGTGTTTACCGGCGAAGGTGGTTTTCGCTATGATGCCGTCTATTCGTTCTCGGGCGAGTCAATACTCCTGCATGCCGGGGGAGGGGTGGATTGGCTGGTGGCCGGACCGCTGGTAATATCGGGGGAGGTGCGTTATTCACATGCCTCGGCAACAGTTAAAGACGGCGGTAGAAGACAGGCGGTTGGTCTGCCGGCGGACATTCCCTGGGAATTTGAACTGGACTTGAGCCGGATGTCGTTCTTGGCCGGGGTAACGGTGCAATTCTGACTTCGGAGGGATTTTGCCCGGCGACCCTCGTTTTCTTATCTTACCACAATGGACCCCGATTTCCGAAAGCGGCATCTTCATATACTCAACGATCGAATAGATGTCTGTACCCGCTGTGCGCTCCATCGCACGCGCTCACGTACGCTTCCCGGTGAAGGGCCGGTGGACGCCGAGATAATGCTGATCGGACAGGGGCCCGGTGAGGATGAAGACAAAGGCGGGCGCCTGTGGGCCGGACCGGCCGGAGAGTTGCTGGACAGCCTGCTTGCCGGGGCCGGATTACGGCGGGAAGAGGTCTACCTGACAAATCTGCTGAAGTGCATGCTGCCGGGCTACCGGCGGCCGAAAATTGCCGAAATTGAAGCGTGTTGGTCGTATTGGCGTGAAGAAATTTATACGGTTGACCCGCGGGTGCTTGCGCCACTGGGCTACTATGCGACGAAAACGATATTGGATAAATATGAACTGGGGAACCCGCGACGGGACGAGTACCGGGAGATTTACGGCACAATGTATAACATTGGTCAACGAATCCTGTTGCCCCTTGACAATCCGGCCGCACTCATTCCTGCGCCGGAGATTGCTGCTAAAATGCGGCGCAACTTCGCCCGTCTGGGCGATCTGCTTAAGTCCGATTCTTGAAGTACGACAAGAAGATCACTGCGTGAAGTAAGAACTGCAGACCTTACGCTGGCTTGCGTGCCGATGGGGATTTCGGCCCGTCAGCTGGGGGGGACGTGACCGCTTGTTTTTGTTTGTTTGATGCGCTAAGTCCGGCAGGTCGCTTCAGGGATCTTCTCGGGTTGACTGTCGGTTCGGTCTGAGATTCCAGGTGAAGGACGTGAAACCGGAGGTACGCGACAAATTCGCGAGGCCTCATATTCTAAGCCCTGCTACGGGCTGCACTTTATTGTGTAGCTTATTAAAAATAACACCTCGGCTTGGCCTGTCAAGTCCTGAAGCAAAGTTTTCCACATTTTGTGGAAAACTTGTTCTTTAGGGCACTACGACCATCACCGCGTCGTATTGCTCTGTTCCGGTGATAGTTACCCAGTCCCAGACACCGGTTTTGAGGTAAAGCCCGCCGCTCATGTCAGCCTGAAAACCAGCGTCGATGACCACAGCGGAATTTTCAAATGAAATCGAGCCGTGCGGTTGGCCGGTTCCGTGCAGTGTCATCGGGTCTGAATCGGGTGATAGAGCGCAATCGATCTGCCAGTAATCCGGGCCGTAGTAGGTGATCTCGACTTCGAAGCTCTTAAACAATGAACCATCGACCTGATCGAACAGATCGCTCCGGTAGCGGTAGGTGACCGGATAGGTCTGCGCGCACGGCGGCAGGTCAAGTTGACCGGTAAAGAGGAAGGGGATGATGATTGTGGCGATGTCAGAGATGTTAAGCTGACCATCGCCGTTGAGGTCGGCTTCATCAAAGCAGGGCGGCGCAGGGCCGCTTCGGAACAGGTAGTTGATGAAGTAGGTGACGTCAGAAATGTTCACCAAATCTCCAACATCACCATCAACGTTGCCTCTGAAGTCCTCGCAGCAGGAGCAGGCGCCGGAAGTACATGGAACGTCGTCGCCCTGGTACTCACCGCCAAGCGCGGCACAGTTTTCGGCAGACCGATTGGTGCGGGAGTCTTCGCCGAGGCAGCAGGCGCCTCTGATGAGACTGGGGTCGCAGCAGGTGGGGACGGGGAAGACGCCGCCAAAACACTCGAGGCCGTTCTTGAAGTAGCAGTCAACCAGTTCGATGTCGGCATCGTCGATAACGCAGTCACCGTTGAGGTCGAGATGATACCAGTCGAAAGTTGGCACGGTGTCACCGTAGTAGGTTCGGATGACCAGAATGTAGTCGGCGACCGACAGGGGGAGCCCGTCGCCGTTGATGTCCAGGTCAGCGAAACAAGTATCCTGGGCGTGGTCAGCGGGCGGAAAACTGAGTACCAGCGCCAGGGCAAAAAGGACGCAGCCGGCGTATCTCACAACAGCCACCTTCCGGTTAACTTAGGTCGGGTTTGGTGTAACGGAGTGTATATGACAAATATAGACACCTTCGGCAATTCTGTCAATCATGGAAAACGGCTGAAAATTGTGGCAGGGGTACAAAAAGTAATTGATTCTAAAGTGGGCCGCGTGTAGTCTATTCCCAAGCACAATGGCTTGTGCAGTGTGAGTAAACTCGGCGTGCGACGGTCACCGGCCAGGGGCTTCCGGCAGTCCGGCGTGACGCTTAACCTTCGACCTGATTTACATTGGGGGTACGGATGGGCATTACCTTCGAAACAGTCTGGCAGCGTATAGTGGAGCATGCCGGTGAGCAATTTCAGTCAAAAACCGGTCAAGTGTTCCGGTACGAGGTAATCGATAACAGCAAGATTAAGCCGACGCATGCGGACGTGGAGGTAGATCGTGAAGCATTGGCAAAGTACTTTCACAAGAGCGGAGGTGACACGTCAAAGATAGCGGTGCTCTCAGGAGGGCCATCTTTTATTTGGTCCATACTCAATGATCCCCGCATAGGCGGACAGAAACAATAACACACGGCCCAAATGAGCAGTCTAGTCCGTTTTAATACTTGACGAATTTCACGACAGCGCCGATATTAATGACAGGAAGACCTGATTGCCGGGGAACTGGAGACAGAATCCAGCCCCGTCGCCGGACGCGACAAGAGCAATGGGCAACTTCCGACCAAGTTAATCCAGCTAACACACCCCCCGGCGGACCCGGGGGGTGAGCTGTGTTCGGCTATTGCATACGTCTTCCTTCTAATTCGAACAATTTTGCTGCTGCCCGGTTGTAATACCCAACGACTAAAGTTTGGTGATTTTAGCGGAGGACAGCAGCTATGCGAATAGCAGGACGGCAATTCCGTCTCATTCTTTGTTTGATCGCATGCATTATTCCGGCGGGAGTTTCAGCCGAGATTGTTCAACCTGATGCTGAAACGCAGCCACTGGGAATTGCTATGGAAAGCTACGAGTATCCTCATCCGGTGCAGTTTATGCTGTTTACGATCGAAGAGCAGGACGTGCGGATGGCGTTCATGGATGTGTCGCCAACCGGGGTACCCAACGGTGCGACGGTAGTTCTCGTGCACGGGAAGAACTTCTTCGGCGCTTACTGGGAAGAGACAATCACAGCACTGAGCCGGGCTGGTTATCGGGTGATAGTGCCGGATCAGATAGGGTTTGGGAAATCGTCAAAGCCCGATATTCATTACTCGTTCCATCGTCTGGCAATGAACACGAAGATGCTCCTGGATGAATTAGGAGTCACCCAGGCGGCGGTTGTCGGACACTCCATGGGGGGGATGCTGGCCACCCGATTCACGCTTATGTATCCGGACCTGGTCACGAAACTGGTGTTGGAAAACCCGATCGGCCTGGAGGACTACCGATTCAAAGTTCCCTACACACCGATCGAAAAGTCGTTCGGGAATATCATGAACTATACGGAGGAAGGGATCCGGAATTACCAGAAGACGTATTATCCCCAATGGCGGAAGGAATACGAAACATACGTACAGGTTCACTACCGATGGACTCTCAGTGGCGAGTACCCACGGCTGGCGATGGCGTCGGCATTAACTTTTGATATGGTCTATACGCAACCGGTATGTCACGAATTCCATCTGGTTCAGCCGCCGACTCTACTTGTGATTGGCCAGGAGGACCGCACGACACTTGGTCGCGGTCAGGTGAGCCCGGAGGTCCTGGCAACACTGGGACAGTATCCAGAACTGGGGAAAAAGACTGCCGAAGCGATTCCGAACGCGACCCTGGTCGAGCTGGATGGTGTCGGGCACATTCCGCATTTCGAGGTCACCGGGCGATTCCACGAAGAACTGTTAGAGTTTCTTGCAGAGTAGACCGACAGAGCGGAGGCATCGATATGGCAGATGAAAAGCAAAAGAGAATCCTTGTGATTGTCTCGGATGGAGTGGAGGATATCGAAACGGTCGCTCCGCTGGATATCATGAATTGGGCCGGCTATGAAGTTACCGTCGCCGGTCTGACGTCGCCGACTATTGAGGCCGCATATGCCGTGACTTTGACGGTTGACACCACTCTCGAAAAGGTAAATGGCGAATTTGATGCTATCGTACTGCCGGGTGGGAAGAAGAACGCGGAGCAACTGGCAGCGGACTACAGGGTTGTTGAATTAGTACGCAGCCAGTTTGAACGCGGGAAACTGGTCGCGGCGATTTGTGCCTCAAGCGGATACGTGCTGGCCGAGGCGGCGGGAATACTTCGCGGGAAACAGGCGACGTGCCATCCGACGGTCAATGACAAGCTGGTTGCGGCAGGAGCGACTGTAAGCAACGAGCTGGTCACAGTCGACGACAACGTTATCACCGGCATGGGCCCGGGGGCGGCGATACCGTTTGGGTTGGCAATTGTAGAATACCTGAGTGGCGCTGAAGCCGCGGAGGAGATTGCTCGAATGTGGTGGATAGCGAAGGCTCCGGCACCGCTCTACTGACAACCGGCAGGTCAGCTTGCTTCCAGATCGGCCTGCATCATTCCGAACACGTTGCCTTCGGGGTCTTTTAGATAGGCGAGCCAGCCGACACCCGGGACGGGCATTTTGGGCACGACAATTTCACCACCGTGTTCGCAGACTTTTTTGATGTAGTTGTCGAGGTTGTCGACACTCAGGGTATTGTATACGGCGCCGGCGGGATCCCGGCGTTTCAACATACCGCCGTCGATTCCCGGCTGCGAGGTATCACCGGTCTTGATCAGCCAGTAATCTGCAGGGCCGTCCCATTTGCTGAATTCCCATCCGAAGACATTGGAGTAAAACTTTTGCGCCCTGTGGGTATCGTCGACATGCATTTCAAAATGTACAATACGCGGCATGTGGTTTCCTTTCGTTGAGTGGTTTAGTGATCTGTCAGGAAAAGCAGTACATATAAGACCTACGATGTCGACGTACGGTGGTTTCGTTGCAAGTAGACGGCAATGTGTCGGCGCCGGCCATTTGTCCTTGATTGGCTATGAAGTCACCGCTATTATCAGGCAAACTCTTAAACGTAAAGGAAGCGTAGCGTGTATTTCTTGTTCTTGCTGGCGGCGTTGGTTGTAGCTGTTGGCGTACGACTCCTGCTGCGTCGCCGGGCGCCGGGTGTGCCCGCGTGGGTGCGGATTCTGGGCGTGGTCATTGTCATGATGGGTGGTGTTTTAGGCTACACCGCTTTTGAGCGACTGGCCAACGAGTTGTCCATACAAAAAAGTTGGCCGACCGTCACCGGCAATGTCATCGAATCGAAAGTCATAGGGGAACCGTCGTATTTCCCAGAAGTAATCGTGGCGTTTGAGGTGGCGGGTGAGACATACACGGTAGCCGATGACCACAACGTACCGCAGTTCGGGAATAAGCGGAAGATGTACGAAGTGGCCGAAAAGACGATCGCTGAGTACCCTGAGGGGGCCGAGGTAACCGTTTTCTATAATCCGAATGATCCGTCTGAGGCCGCCATCTGGCCGGAACCACGCTGGAACGACTATTTCCAGTCCGGGTTAGGCGTACTGCTGGTAGCGGCCGGTATCTTTCTCGCTGCTCTGCCGAGCAAGCGTCCGGGCCGAGCCATGCCTTAAGGGCATTGGGCCGGGGCCGGTCCGCTGCGGAAGAGAAAGCCGACGAGGTCGACGAGATCGATGACATTTATCCCGGATTCAATCGAGCCGTTGATATTGGCTTCATTATAACAGGAGGGCTCGACTCCACTACGGAACAGGTAATTAACGAGATAGCTTACGTCACTGACATCGATGCCGTCACCGGACCCGGCCATATCGACGTTGCCGCGCATCCCGTTGCAGCAGGCGGCAACTTCAAAGCAGTAGGGACCGTCCCATGCCGGCCAGACGGTGGAGTTTTCAATCGCCCAGAGCCAGGTGCCGCCCGGCGGGACAAACGAGGAGTCCAGGCATATAGTTTTGCCGATGTGGTCAGGGGAGACGGTGAACGAGATAGTGTAAAGAGTGCTGTCATAGCCCACCGGAAGCCCGGATCCGAAAAAGACCAGGGCGGTGAATTGTATCGTATCTGCGCCGGTGCCGTCGCTGTCGAACTCGTCAGTGAAGATGCCCCCGTCGAAGTAATCGGTGAGGGTTGGTCGGGCCGATTCACATACCGGGACTGACCATGACGCTCCATCCGGCGAATAGAGCCGGTGGCCGGTGTAGGGACTGAGGATACGGTCGGTTTCGACTTGGTATTTGAGGTGGATGGTGATCGGCGTTCCGGCGGTAATGAAGCCGGGGGAGAACTCGCCGTCGACGTGATCGACTAAGACTGCATCTTGTGGCAACGCAGTACCCGGCAGTACGATGAGTGCCGCGAGTGTGATCAGACTCACCAGTTGTTTAGCCACGTTGCTTTTGTGATTCATTTTCCTCGTCCTTTGGTTTGGTTTTAGCGATCAGGTTTTTCTTTTCGTTGTTTACGGGCACTGCGGCGGCGGCGGTCCGCCACGAAACAAGTAGTCGATTAGAAAAGTCAGATCCGATATGTTCAGGCCGTCGCCCGATGCGGTAATGACGTCCGCTTCGTCAAAGCATCCCGGTTCAGATCCGTCTCTAAATAGAAATTCAATGAAGTAGGTGAGATCGGATACGTTAATCAATTCCTGATTGTCGCCGTCGACATTGCCGCGAATGCCGATACAACACTCTACCACATCAAAACAGTAGGGGCCGTTCCAGATTGGTGACACTGATCTGTCGGGCGGGCCGACTACCCACGTCCAGTAACCGGACGGCGGATAGAACGATTGGTCGATACAGAATTCGTTGATCAGATTGCTGGAGCGGGTCAGCTTTGTTTCTACGGCGAACACAGCACTATCAGTACCGGGTGGGAGACCGCCGGCGTTGATAGTAAAGCCGCCGAACCCAATTGTGTCTTCACCGAGGCCGTCAGCGAAGGTGTTAACGAAGATCCCCGATTCCCACCACTGAGTGACGACGCCGGACTCGACAACACCGGTCGGGGGCGTGAATTCCACACCGAATGGCGCGTAGATCTTAATGCCGTTCGTAAACGAGCGTATCGAGTCGCTGGTGACAAATCGGAAGTAGATTCGCACAGGTACAGACTCCTTGAGTTCGCCGTCGGGCGAAATCCCGTCGATCCTGTCGATGACAACCTCATACTGGGCGCTGGACACTGCGGAAAGGGACAGTGCAAGCATTAGAGTTATCAGGCTGCGGCCGGCTATCCGTTTCAGGTGCATGGTGTG
Source organism: uncultured Ignavibacteriales bacterium (assembly GCA_964612145.1). Taxonomy (GTDB): domain Bacteria; phylum Zixibacteria; class MSB-5A5; order GN15; family FEB-12; genus JAGNLV01. The sequence goes on from CAZTBP010000005.1 coordinate 43,369, forward strand.
TTTATCATTCTGGTTGTCTATCCGTGACGCAGTTGTATGAGTCAGATCTTTGTTTACGGGCACGGTGCCGGCGGCGGTCCGCCCCGGAATAGGTAATCTATCATAGAGGTCAAATCTACTATGAAGCCGGTCAACTCGCCGTCGCCGTTGACATCGCCTTCCTCCGGACAGAGGTAATCCGGTCCGCCGAGGAAGCCTCGGGCGACGACATAGGTCAGGTCGTTAATGTCGATTGTGTGGCTCGGGTCGCCATCGGTGTTGCCCCGTATGCCGTAGCAGCATTCGACGACGGGGAGTTCGAGGCGACCGGACCAGGTCGCATCAAAATCAGTCGTGCCGTTGGTAGCAAATACCGTCCACCAGCCACCGGTAACTGAATCGACAACGAGCGTATCGCCGATGGCGGTCGGAGTGATTTCAATGTATGCGATCGGCTCGCTGAAGCCCGGGGTAATACCCTGGGGTGTGGCTCCATTGTGAGCTATAGAACGGAGCGTGTCTAATATGCCAGTTCCTCCGATATGTTGCCAGGCCGCACTGATATTGTAGCTCGACCAGCCGCCGGGCAGCGGCAGGCTGTCGAATTCCACCGAGAACGGGTCATAGTTGCCGGTTGGAGTGCCAGACGAGCCGGTGAACGTTCGCCAGGTCAGTTCCCAGCCGGAGATCGTATCTGTTGCCTGATTGGAGAGCCGCACCACAAACCGCACCGGGTGGTTGACGCGCACGGTCGAGTCGGGCAACATCCCGATAACAGTGTCGACGCTAATGGAATGCTGTGCGCGGGGTATGGATACCGCTGTCATAGTCAGCAAAGAAACGGCAATGAGGACGCGTAAAATTTTGTAAGTCATAGACTTCTCCCGTGAAATGAAGGCAGCCTCGGTGGCTGCTTCGAGTCTCGGTGTAACAGTTTACAGGGGCCTGACAGTGTAAACAATCTTCGCAGGTCAGGATCAGGCAGAGTTGTGATTGGTCGTCTGTTGCAAGTGTCGGCCCTGATGTCCGTCGGTAAAATAACCCATATAGGTCTATATTGTCAAGGCCTTTCTCGGTCAGCAGCCGGGGCGATTGGGTTTTGAAATGGGGGGCAAAGAGATTGGGTTGAGTGGCTTGGTGGAAACTTTTTCCGAAGTTTTCGGTTTAAGTCTCTTGACAGGGGACCGGTTAAGTATTAATATCGGTCCGCCGATGCAGAGAAGGGCCGTTTTGCCCATGGGCGAATCGGCCGGGCAAGTTTCGGCTTGCCAACCGAGGTCGCTGAGTGTATATTCAATATACTCGTAGAGAGAACGCCGCACTAAAAAAAGATAAAAAAAGGTCTTGACTTCGGGTCGGTGTTCGGTTATTCTCTGCTTCTGCCCGACGAGAGTAGGGCAGATTTTTTGTCGATAAAGCTCTTTGAAAACTAAATAGTCATTAGACGGCTTAGAAGCGGGAGTGCGAATCATATCGCACCCTTGGTTTCGCCATTCGTGGCGAGGCCAGGACCCAATTAATTTCTCCAATTGAATCCGAGCAAAGCGTTCCTTGAATGCTCTGTTTGGAAACGGATTGGACTCGGAAATAATAATATATAATATATTGTTGTGGAGAGTTTGATCCTGGCTCAGAACGAACGCTGGCGGCGTGCTTAATACATGCAAGTCGAACGAGAAAGCTCCCTTCGGGGGGTGAGTAAAGTGGCGAACGGGTGAGTAACACGTGGGCAACTTTCCCTTAAGTCTGGGATAATTCCCCGAAAGGGGTTCTAATACCGGATGAGACCACGGGACGGCATCGTCCAGAGGTCAAAGGCGGGGTAACCTGCCGCTTAGGGATAGGCCCGCGCCCCATTAGCTTGTTGGTGAGGTAACGGCTCCACCAAGGCTACGATGGGTAGCCGGCCTGAGAGGGCGATCGGCCACACTGGGACTGAGATACGGCCCAGACTCCTACGGGAGGCAGCAGTAGGGAATATTGCGCAATGGACGAAAGTCTGACGCAGCAACGCCGCGTGGGTGATGACGCTCCTTGGAGTGTAAAACCCTGTCAGTGGGGAAGAAACGTGTCGGGAGTCACTGCCCGGCGCCTGACGGTACCCACAGAGGAAGTCCCGGCTAACTCCGTGCCAGCAGCCGCGGTAATACGGGGGGGACAAGCGTTGTTCGGATTCACTGGGCGTAAAGGGCGCGTAGGCGGGCCTTCAAGTCGGATGTGAAAACTATCGGCTCAACTGATAGCCTGCATCCGATACTGTTGGTCTTGAGTACGGAAGAGGAGAGCGGAATTCCAGGTGTAGCGGTGAAATGCGTAGATATCTGGAAGAACACCAGTAGCGAAGGCGGCTCTCTGGTCCGATACTGACGCTCAAGCGCGAAGGCTAGGGGAGCAAACAGGATTAGATACCCTGGTAGTCCTAGCGGTAAACGATGGGCACTAGGTGTCGGGGGTATCGACCCCCTCGGTGCCGAAGCTAACGCATTAAGTGCCCCGCCTGGGGAGTACGACCGCAAGGTTGAAACTCAAAGGAATTGACGGGGGCCCGCACAAGCGGTGGAGTATGTGGTTTAATTCGATGCAACGCGAAGAACCTTACCTGGGCTTGACATCAACCGGAAAGCCGTAGAGATACGGCCCCCTCTTCGGAGGTCGGTTGACAGGTGCTGCATGGCTGTCGTCAGCTCGTGCCGTGAGGTGTTGGGTTAAGTCCCGCAACGAGCGCAACCCCTGTCCATAGTTGCCATCAGGTTATGCTGGGGACTCTATGGAGACTGTCGGCGATAAGCCGGAGGAAGGTGGGGACGACGTCAAGTCCTCATGGCCCTTATGTCCAGGGCTACACACGTACTACAATGGCCGGTACAGTAGGCAGCAATACCGCGAGGTGGAGCTAATCCTTAAAACCGGTCTCAGTTCAGATTGGAGTCTGCAACTCGACTCCATGAAGGCGGAATCGCTAGTAATCGCTGATCAGCAGGCAGCGGTGAATACGTTCCCGGGCCTTGTACACACCGCCCGTCAAGCCACGGAAGTTGGGAGCACCCGAAGTCGCTTGCCTAACCGCAAGGAGGGCGGCGCCTAAGGTGAAACCGATGACTGGGGCTAAGTCGTAACAAGGTAGCCGTAGCGGAAGCTGTGGCTGGATCACCTCCTTTCTAAGGAGCACGGTGTGAAACGCGCCACAGGCGCGTGGAGATACCCAGGTCGATTCGGTATGATTCGTCCCCTTCTGGCCGTCTAATGACTATTCCATAAATTATCTTCGTCGCCATCAGGCGCCGAACACGACAGTGTCACGGGCCTATAGCTCAGTTGGTTAGAGCGCGCGCCTGATAAGCGCGAGGTCGATGGTTCAAATCCATCTAGGCCCAGTATAAGATAAGTTCGGGGATGTAGCTCAGATGGGAGAGCGGTGGCTTTGCAAGCCACAGGTCGCCGGTTCGAGCCCGGTCATCTCCATTTTTGGAACCGATAACGCACCGGCGTTTACATAAAGATTTCGGATGCGAGAGTATCCGATTGGTTCTTTGACAACTGAATAGATTTCCACGAGTCAGTTTGATACGGTAAATGAATCGTTCAAACGGCTGTGTCACACGCATACAAGCGAGTACTCTTAGGTAAATACTTATTGGTTAAGTTACTAAGGGCACGCGGTGGATGCCTTGGCACGGAGAGGCGATGAAGGACGTGGTAAGCTGCGATAAGCCTCGCTGAGGTGCAAACAACCTTTGATGCGAGGATCTCCGAATGGGAAAACCCGGCCCGCCGCAAAGCGGGTCATCATGTACTGAATGCATAGGTGCATGAGGCGAACGCAGGGAACTGAAACATCTAAGTACCTGCAGGAAGAGAAAACAATAGTGATTCCCCTAGTAGCGGCGAGCGAACGGGGATCAGCCCAAACCGGTCTGCACGGTAAAGCCAACCGGCGTTGTGCTACCGGGGTTGTGGGACGCGACTGAGCCAGCGGTTGATGGTTCAGGGAGTTACAAATCGTATGTATAGCTGAAGGGACTGGAACGTCCCGCCAAAGAGGGTGAAAGCCCCGTAAACGAAATGCATACGACTCCCGTCGATGTTCCCAGGTAGGACGGAGCACGTGGAATTCCGTTCGACTCTGCCAGGACCATCTGGTAAGGCTAAATAC
>CAZTBP010000005.1:50000-197417 GCA_964612145.1 uncultured Ignavibacteriales bacterium
TTACTCAAGATTGCTCGCCGCGTGCGGCGCAGCCGTTTGGGTGATTCAAGCCGGTTAAGTTGCTCACAAACAACAGTTCAACCGGCTCGTGGATCTATTCGGAAAATAAAATTCCGGTGGCAATAGCGACAGGGCCACACCTGTTCCCATTCCGAACACAGAAGTTAAGCCTGTCTACGCCGATGGTACTGCGTGGGAGATCGCGTGGGAGAGTAGGAAGCTGCCGGGTTAAATAAAAGCCCCTGAAATCATCAGATTTCAGGGGCTTTTTGTGATTGACATTGCGAGGCGCGTTTGTCGTGCCGCAACGGCCGGCGAGTACCGGAGATCAATCACTGAGGTCGAAACTCTCACGTCGACTGCCTGTTACGGCTAGCAGGAGGAGGAATGCAAACTATACACCCAGGGAGTTGACGATGCCTATGCAATTGATCCCACGTGACAAGTGGCTCGGGTTCCTCGAGGGATTCAGCCGCCAGCACAGACAGTGGCTGGTCAATGTCGAGCGGCACGGCGCCGACGGCAGGACCGAAGCGATTGCCCGCGAAGTGCCCCTGCATTCTATTTCAGCCGGTCGGGACAACAAAATCGTGGTCACGCTGGGCGGAAAGGACACGCCTGATCGCGATGAAGTAATCTGGGCCCCGCAAGATATCCTGCTTTCCGAGCGTGACGACGGCGCCAGGGAAGGGCTGCGGATTGATCAGTCGGACGGTGCTTATGTCGATATTCGCTTTCGGGCGCCGGCGCGCCCCGAACAACTCAACGGCATTAAACAGTGAGATATTGTCGCACGACATCAGCCTGACCGGTGTCTAAGCGGGTATGCCTTCTCGTGTTGCAGCAGAGCAGTGGCTAATCCGACAACCCAGCGAATTGCAAATACAGATCAGCCCACCGACTATTCAATTAACAATTTCGGTCATCTGCCGATATTATAGACTTCTTGGGCGAATTTAAAGGCCGGCTGTCTTTGTTCCCGGATTCACTCACACTCTGTGTGTTACCGGTCGGATGTCACGTGAATCAACAGGAGGTCTGGAGTGTCAATTGTAAAGAACATCCTCATTATCGGAACGGCCGGTCTGATTCTGCTCGTTGCCTTTGGTTGCGGCGACGATGACAGTTCCACCGGTCCAGAGCCATCGCAGAACACACCGCCGGAATTGATCGGAACCTGGGACTGGGTCTCGGCATCTGCCAATGGAGTAGCCGTAGCCTCTTTTGCCGATGTCAGTTTCACCGACACAAGCACGTCGCAGGAACTCACGTTCGTTGCCGGGGGAACATGGGAAACGCGGGAGTACTATAACGGAACAGGTCCGGTCTATGCTCGCAGCGGGACGTGTTATGACGACGACTCATTGTACATTACCTGCACCAACGATAATGGAACCCCGGAATCCGGAGAGGGAAGCAGGGCAATTCCTGGATGGTGGTCGGCGATGCACTGACTCTTGCAACGAAGATCATAAATCCCAGCACTGATACAATTGAAGTAGTTGCTGTATACAGCAAGCAATAGGCGGGGCTGCGAGGGCATCTTCGAAGAGCCTGCATGCTGAGTGGCAGCGCGGCAGTGGATGACGACGACTGGAAAGAATCGGGACGAGCCACTTTACGTGACTCGCCCGATTTTTGTTTTGCTGACAAGTTTGAGTTGATTTCACCGCTGACAGCCGCCGTTCATCGTCTCCCGAAATTCCAGACAAAACCGAGATACGGGATTCCGGGAAAAACGGCCTTATCGGAGGCAACGTTTAAAAAGGCAAAGTCAACCGAGATCCCCTCGCCGAAGAAACGCATACCATACGATATAAACGGGTTGTCGACGCCCGGAAACAGCCAGTTTTCGGTGACAAGTGAGAAGCGCCGGGCAAATCGGTATTCACCGCCGAGGATGACCACCGGCTGATCGGCGAAATCCTCCTCGACATATCCCCAGCCCAGCCCGGCCGTAATACTGGCGTCGTCGGTTCCGTAGGTGCCAACACCAAACACCATCCCGAGCACCTCGGGTTCATCCCAGTCGTCGCCGGCCCAATCAGGAATCACGGTAACCAGGGCGTTGGCGGCCAAATAGAAATTATCGGCGGCCGTAAGTCCAAGCTTGGGATTGAAATAAAACAACTGTTCATCGGGTGAAAGTCCGGGGAAAATCGACATTCCGGCGCCCAGTGAAAAGTTGCTTGTGAAGCCATAGCCGACTGAGGGAAAGAAAAGATACGTGTCCGAGAAATATCCTGTACCTTTGGGCTGCATTCTTCCGGTCGGGCCGATAAACATTCTGGTGCGGTTTGGATTGGGAAACCAGTAGATGCCGTCGCGGATATTGCGTGACGGAACCTCACGGACTTCCTTGATACGATCTATGGCAATCGTCATAGTGCCGATCGTGGACTCGAACTCGATCTCGTCGGGTCGAACCTCAGTGATCTTGCCGTTGAGATTGGAGCCGTCTTTCAGTTGGAGTATTTGGGTGTTGTCTGCAGTCGGTGGATGCAGGTCGTTGTGGCTAACGGCGGCACTGCCGGCAGCGGCCAGCGGGCCAATCAAGACACAGATGATTAAAGCAAAGACCTTCTTCGGGACTTTCATGATTCCACTCCCCAGTTGTGTGACCGATCGTTGAACGCCGGTAATTTATGAGAAAAAGATAAGAAAGTCCAAATTGACAGGCAAGTAAGAACATATAGAAAGAGACAACCGGGAAATCTGACTGTCTCTTGGAAAAGTCTGTAAATACGGTTTCCTGGTGCCGACTCAGCAGTTTTCATCCGGCCGGAAGCAGAGCGGCCGCTACCAGTGTCTTTACAATCGCGCCGGGAATAAACGGCGTCATACCGGTTGGCAGCACATTTCCCCAGCCAACAAACTGACTGAGTCAGAGGACGCCACAAGTGAGGATAATGATTGTCCCGACCGACATGGCCAGAACCGAGGTCCAGATTTTGCGGTCAAAGCCGCGTTCGCACAGTACGCCGACCGTCTGTCCGGTAACCGGCACTGGTCACATGGGTATTTCCAGTTGCGCCAGCAGCGCTACCAAAAATGAGCCGGCGGTGATTAGTATGGCATCGCGCAACACTCCGGTTCGCGGCCAGACTGCCGCAGCCAGGGTTGCGGAGGACGTAGACTTCCGAGTCCAGTTTCCTGCAGCCTATCCGGTTGCTTTCCTTTGCAGCCGCTGCCAATATGCCGGAGTTGTTTCTGTAAATGTTGGGAAAAGTGGGATACTGACCAGTAGTCACAGATCAAGCGGCACGGTCTGTCGGGAAATTTACGGCGATCAGGAATTCAGGACGACTCCGATCCAGAAGCTCTGGACCGATATTCCTATCCCGCTGGGGCATGGGGATACTCTCAGGGGGATTGGAACGGGTTGTTCTGGGATTTCTCGGCCGGCCACTGTCGGGTCATCACCTCTACAGCGCCCCGCGCCAGCTCGGTCAGGTCAACGAAGGCAAACCCGGACTCGTGCCAGTCTACGGCCTTCCGATATTCCGACCACCGGCTTTGCATATCGAACTGGATTTCCCATACGCCGTTGATCAAGTCGGGTAATCTCATGCGGCACTGGAAGCGTTTTCCCACCTCTATCGGATCGGGGGAAATGACGCGGCAGCCGTCGGCAGTCATACTCGTGACTCGCCCGATGAGGTCACCGTTCTGTCGGTCGTAGATCAGGTGATACTCAGCCGTTTGACGTCGCTGGTTATTTCGTCGTTCCGTCATTCTCGATATTTCGCCTGTTTGTGGACATCTCGTATGGTAAACCTATCGACCGGAAGGAAGCTATGCTTTAACCTGTCCCTCATAGAAGAAGGGCGCAAAATGTGATTGACCCCGGGCCCTGCCACGCGTATTCTAATAGAGACAAAACCAGTCCAATTACCACTACCACGGAGGAAGATATGTCTGAAACGAAGAAGGTCCCCGACGGTCTCGAACGGGTAATTCCACATTTGGTTGTCAACAACGCGTCCGAGGCAATTGAATTCTACAAAAAGGCGTTTGACGCGACCGAGCTAAGCCGGGCACCGATGCCCGACGGCACCAAGCTCATGCATGCTTCGCTGAAAATCGGAGAATCCGTGATTTTTCTCTGCGATGACTTTCCGGAATGGACCGGTGGAAAAGAGCGCAACCCGAAAGCGCTGGGAGCGACGCCGGTGACGATTCATCACTATGTCGAAGATTGCGACGCCGTAATCAAGCAGGCCGAAGCCGCCGGCGCGAAGGTAACGATGGCGCCGGAGGACACCTTTTGGGGTGATCGTTACGGAACAGTCGAGGATCCTTATGGTCATCACTGGTCGTTTGCGACACACATAAAAGACACGACGCCGGAAGAAATGCAACAGGCATTTCAGGAGCGCATGGCACAAAACAAGTAAGGGATTGAAGAGGGAAAACCTGGACCGGTCCGGTGAGGCAATCATCGGGCCGTTTTTTTTATTGACGAAAGGTCCGGCTGGTGGCGAAGTTGAAAGCTCAAATCCGGATGGAGTATTAGCCGAACATTTAAGATATCTTAACCGAAGGAGAGTAGTTATGGAAACGACCGATCCCACTCAGGCACTGGTGCGTGAGATCAGTCTGCCGCTTTACCAGGCGCAGGGCTGGATGAAGTTTCTCGGGATAGTTATGATCGTTCAGGGGGTCCTCACGGCACTGACGATTATCGGGATTATCTTCGCCTAGCTGCCGATTTGGCTGGGCATTCTGCTGTTCAAAGCGGCCGGTCAGGCTGAGAGTGCGCAGTATGCAGGCGATAAGATACGGCTGATAGAATCACTGCAGCAGATCAAATTGTATTTCATAATTAACGGGGTTGTGATGCTCCTGACGGTCGGGTTTTTCCTGTTTATCTTCTTCATCGGCGGCCTTGGCTTTCTGTCGGCGCTGGGCGAGATGTAGGACATGGGCAGGAGGGTATACAGCAGTAAATACTTGACAGAGCCGGTCCCCGATTCTATCGTAAGGGAGTTGAGCGAGCATAATAGATGACATCATGAAAACCCCCAGGGAGTGGATACGGGAACGTTTGCGCTCCTTCGGGACGAGCGTCAATTGTAATCGCATACGTTGAAAGGAGTTCTTCTATGCGCAAAGTCATCACAATCGTGACGGTATTCACGATAGCGGCGGTTCTCGGCATGGGCCTGGCTGCCACCGTGGCGACGCAGGCCGAAGCCAAGCCGCCGACCGTGTGTAAGCTTGCTGTGTACCCATTCCTGGTCTGTGAAGACAGTCCGCGGTGCAAGGACGCAGGCGAGCAGCTGTGCTATGAATGCCAGGGCTACGATATCAATGGGGAGCCATGCCTCTGCAGTAGTGTCGGCTGCATGGTTCCGTAATAGTAACCACTTCATTGTTTGATCCGGGGGCACCTCACGTCGGGAATCTGATTAGAAGAGCCGCCACCGAGGGCGGCTCTTTTCTACTGTTTGGGAGATTCACCCGGGTACGGAGACTTGAACCATACCTTTGAACCGGCGCTGGTCTCCGGCATGCAGCGATAGACGACCCACATGCCGCCAAGACACATCATGCCTGCAACGACAAACGGCAGTTCAAAGAAAACCACTGACAACAGTCCGGCCAGCAAAGGTCCAATGGCAATCCCGAGGCCGAAGCCGGTGGTCACGACACTCATCTGGCGTCCCTCACCGCCTTCTTTGGCGAGATCACCAACGACGGCAAAAGCGGGGGCGGCAATGCCGGCCCCGGCAATACCCTGGAGAAAGCGGTAGCCGATGAGTTGCGTCGAAGTCGCCGACCACCCGAGGAGGGCAGTGGCCGGCGCGAGGAGAAGTAGGCCGCCGAGCACGAGCGGTTTACGCCCGATAATATCAGCCAGCCGTCCAAGGGGGACCTGAAAAATCAGGCGGGAAATCATGACCATGCTGAAGGCGACCCCGAAGCCGAGAGCGTTCATGCCCAGTTTTGCGTTGAATTCGTTTTCGAGCGTGGTGACCATGGAAAACGCCACCGCCATCAGAAAAGTAGCTACGGCTGCAGAGAGTATGCCCGGCTGCATAAGTGCCCGGTCGAGCATCTTGAATCCTTTGGCGGAGGTAGTGCTGTTGGTATTGTTGATATCGTGTACCCAGAGCTGCACCATGATCATGGCCAGCAATACGAATCCGCCGCCGACAATAAAGGCGGCGTCGAATCCAAACTTCACTTTCAGAAAGCCGCCCAGGATTGGCCCGGACGAAAATCCAACCAGCCGCAGCATACTGTAGACGCCCATCGAAGCGCCGCGTGTCTGGCGGCGGGTGACGGCGGCCATGATTGCCATCGCCGCCGGGATAGTCGTGGCAACGCCGATGCCCTGCATGATGCGCAGGCCGAGCAGATGATAGAATTCGTCGGCAGCCATGAAGGTCAGCGTTCCGGCCAGCATCAGAAGCAGACCGATTTGAATTAACGGTTTGCGTCGGCCAAGCTTGTCGCTGACGGATCCCATAATCGGCTGCATGATGGAGGCGACGAAACCGTAGATGGAGATGAGGATGCCGACCAGGATCGGGACGGGAAAGTCGAAATGGGTGTGCGATAGCTCGGCGACATAGAGGGGAATGATTATAATCAGGATGCTGTTGCCGATAGCATCGGCCATGCGAGCAAATGAAATCGCCAGCACACCCCGGCTAAAACCGTACTTTTCAAAACGGTTCTTATCGATCTCAGTTGTCGACTCGGGAGTCTTCATTTTGATCTTACGATACGACACCACAGGTAAATCAACAAGCGAAACAGCTGATTGTGCCGCACGGTCCGGTTCTACCGGCCGCGACATTAGATGTCACATTTCACTCTGGCGCTCAAAAAATGATGCGAATCAGCCGACAACTATACAAGACACTCTTGACAAAGAGAGTCCGGGCAGCCAAATTGTAGGGGTCGATGTACAGACAGACCGACAGAAACTTGACTGCGATGACGAAACAACTTGAAGAACATCACTCGCTCGACCAATTTCCACCGGCGGAAGCCCGCGCTATTCTCGTGCATAAGTACTATCTTTCGGAAGAAGCCGGTTGCGATGTCGGTATTGGTCAGGCGATAGACGATTGGCTCATGCATCATGCCGAGCGGTGGCGAAGACGCCGGTTGAGCCGCGAGTTGGAGATACAGCGTGGCGAGATGAAAAGACACCGGTGGCTTGAATCGGAACGGGCCGGTTGCGACCTCGGGCAGGAGGCCGAATGGGACTGGATTCGACGTTTCGCCGCTCATTGGCGCAGCTGGTACGACCAACAGGGATAAGTGTCCGAAGTAACTCTTTTTTAGTCCATTTTCTTTTCCACTTGTAGAATCTCATCAAATTGAAGTTTTTTGCCGATTGATAGCAGCGGTGAAATGAATAAACCGTATCAATAGTCAGGAGCCATGCGGCAAATGAACTGGAAGCCGCAGGATACAATTACCGACTCGGAGCTCAATCGCGGCCTCCGTATAAACATCTATGAGGGGTTGTCGACTCAGGCGACGCTGGCGTTGTCCTCCGGCGTCTTCCTGGTGGGCTATGCGCTGGAACTGGGAGCAAGCAACCTGGTAATCGGGCTGCTGGCAGCTATTCCGGCGCTGATGAATCTTCTCCAGATCCCGGGTATCTACTTTATAGAGCGCTGGCGCAATCGCCGGATGATAACGACTTACGCCACGCTCTATTCCCGGCTGCTCCTGCTCGTTTTAATCGCGATACCTTTCGTACTTCAGGGGAAGGCGGCAATTGCCGTGTTGATCGCCGGTATGGTGATCAGTTCCGGTTTTTCGGCGGTGTCGGTGTGTGCCTGGAATTCATGGATGCGTGACCTGGTGCCGGACAGCCGGATGGGAGATGTCTTCTCCCGGAAGATGAGCTATTCTTTGTTTCTTGGAATCGCGCTGAGTCTGGCCGGCGCTTTTTATATTGATCACTGGCGCCGTACCACCAGCCATGACGAGATTTACGCCTATTCAATTTTGTTTTCGTTTGCGTTTATTGCCGGCCTTATCGGGGTGTTCTTCATCACGGGGATCCCTGAACCACGTATGACGGAGCGCGCGGATGGGGCTCGGTTCCGATCAATTTTGCTGGAGCCGTTTCGGGACCAGAACTTCCGGAAGCTCCTGCTGTTTCTTGGCTCGTGGAATTTTGCTGTAAATCTGGCGGCACCGTTTTTTGCAGTCTACATGTTGAAACGGCTCGGTCTTGATATGGTATGGGTGATTGGTTTGACGGCACTGAGTCAGCTGATGAACGCCGTGTTTTATCGTGTGTGGGGTCGCTTTATTGATCGATTCAGCAACAAGTCGGTGCTCGGAATCTGCGGACCGCTGTTCATGATTTCAATTCTGGCATGGACATTCACGACATTTCCGGAAAAGCACGCTTATACGGTACCCCTTTTGATAACGATACACGTCGTAATGGGAATAGGTATGGCGGGCGTGACCCTGGCCGGCGGGAATATCGCCTTGAAGCTGGCGCCGCGTGGTTCATCGACAGCCTACCTTGGCGATACCAGCCTCATTAACTCACTCACCGCCGGCGCCGCTCCGATTATCGGCGGTCAGTTCGCTGATTTCTTTGCCAAGCGCCAGTTCACGTGGGATTTTACCTATACCGATCCCGATGGCGCGTTGAAGTTTCAGGCCCTCAATTTTCAGGCATGGGATTTCTTTTTCTTTCTGGCGTTCCTGATCGGATTGTATTCACTTCACCGGTTGGCCTTTGTTCGGGAGCAGGGGGAGGTTGCCGAAGGCACGCTGCTTCATGAAATCCTCTCGGTGTTTTCACGGCCGCTTCGGAATTTCACGACTATCGGGGGACTGCGCAACGTTATCCTGTATCCAAGCTATATGGTTCGGCTGCGGCGGAAGAATAACGGCAAGAAAAGCGAACGCGGTAACAGGCCAACCGACAATGGTCAGGTTACCGAAGGACCAAAGTAGGTTTACGGGGCGCGTCGAGGCTATGGCAGGACGGCTTTTACTTGACACTCAAAACCCGCAACCCTATATATTCTGCGACCTTAGGGGAGAATTCGCCGGATTTGCAGGCGGTACAGATAGTCACCGCTGCCGATGAGAACCGGAATAACGAAAGTCAGCAAAAAGGATGAGCGTGCAAACAGGCTTTGCCGGAATTGATATCGGCGGTACGACGATAAAATTCGGGTTGGTAAACGGTGAGGGGAAGGTCATCCATAAGGAGCATCGCCCGACTATGGCCGACAAGGGCGCAAAAGCCCTTATGCACCTTATCACCAATATTGGTGAGCGGCTGCTTTATTTTGCTGCCGAGGAGGAGATCGATGTTCGGCATGTCGGCGTGGGGACACCCGGGGCAGTTGACTTCCGCACGGGTCAGGTTGTCGGTCCCTCGCCTAATATTCCCGGCTGGCAGGGGATAGAAATTGGGACGATCCTGCGTGAACGACTGAATATGCCGGTGTTCGTCGACAACGACGTAAACGCGATGGCGTTGGCTGAGAATCGATTCGGCGCCGCCCACGGAGCGAAGTCGGTCTTGTGTGTTACGGTCGGCACCGGTATCGGCGGCGCGATACTTTTTGACGGCAACGTTTGGCGCGGGGCAACCTATTCGGCCGGCGAAGTGGGACATATGAGTATCAACTTTGACGCCGGCTTTGAGCATGGAGGGATACCCGGGAGTATCGAAGGGTACTGCGCGTCGCAGGCAATCCTGACGCGTTTGAGGAGAAAACTGGAACAGGAAATGACGCCTGGCTTTGAAGCAGTACTTGAAGGAAGCCTTGATAACCTGAATATTCGCAAGGTCTTTTCTGCGCTAAAGAAAGGCGACGACCTGGCCCGTGCCGCCATCGAAGAGACTGCTGACTACCTTGGTACGGGGTTGGCCGGTGTCGTAAACCTGCTGAATCCCGAGATGATTGTAATCGGCGGAGGAATAGCTGAAGGGGGTGGTGGATTTATTGAGCGGGTCGATCGGAAGATAAGGCAACTGGCGTTCGATTCAGCCGTAAAAGAATTGAAAGTTGTCCGCGCCACGCTTGGAAATGAGGCCGGGTTTATTGGGGCGGCCCTGCTCGGTGAATATGCGATCAAAGCCTGAGGAGTCAGACGATATGGCAAAAGAAGAAAGAGAACAGCGCCCACTCACGTTTCGGCTGGCCTTCTGGTGGGGAGCGGGCTTTTCCGCAGTCTTTATATTGTACGGTGCGGTAACATTAGTGCTCGGGTTCCTCGACAGGCAGTACAATAATCTCGCCGAGCCGTTTGTATTTCTGCTGATAGGGATAGCGCTGATCTCTGTTGCGTACGCCTATGTGCATCGGAAGCGGTGGGGATGGTACGGTGAGATTGCTGTCAACGGATTGATAATACTGTTCGCGTTGATCGGGTTTAAGAACTACGCCAACATCATCTTACTGGTGCTGGCAGCCGGAGCACTGGTATTGCTTTTGTCCAATCGGACAAAGGTCTATTTGTTCGGTGGGCGCTAAGATTTCGGTTGACACCTGTGGAAAATGCCGTAGATTGGCGACTCTAAACGCAGAAAAGATACGCTGGCGCCCTAGCTCAGTTGGTAGAGCAACGGACTGAAAATCCGTGTGTCCCCAGTTCGATTCTGGGGGGCGCCACATTTTTTTGACACGAGGCACTGGCCTCTTTTTTTGTTGTGTCGCACTCCTAATTATGCAAATTGGACACAATGAGGCAAAAAAAGGGCGAATTTTTCAATCCGGAGAACTGTTGTGGAAGGTCGTGCCAGTCAGCGAGTTCTGGTCAGCGGTGGAGCAGGGTTTATCGGGTCGAACCTGTTGTTGCATCTCGTGCCCAAATATGCCGATTACCTGTTCATTAATGTTGATTGTCTCACATATGCGGGCAATCTAACGAATTTGATCGCTGTCGAAAACGCCCCCAACTATCAATTCGAACACGTCGATATCCGCGATCTAACGGCTTTGCGCGATTGTTTTGACAAGTACGAGCCTACCGGAATTATCCATCTTGCGGCAGAGTCGCATGTCGATCGGTCGATAGTCGGACCGGGAGCTTTCATCGAAACGAATATTCTTGGTACTTTTAATCTGCTTGAGCTGGCCCGGGATCGCATTCAGAGACAGGGATCGGAGAGTATTCGTTTTCATCACGTCTCGACGGATGAGGTCTACGGTTCTTTGGGCCCGGAGGGATATTTCACCGAGACTACCCGATATCGTCCGAATTCTCCCTACTCAGCCTCGAAGGCGTCCTCGGATCACCTTGTCCGGGCTTACTTCAAGACCTACGGGCTGGATGTAGTCACAACGAACTGCTCCAATAACTACGGACCTTATCAGTTCCCCGAGAAACTTGTGCCGTTGATGATCCGCAATGCGCGCGACGGTATTGACTTGCCGATATATGGCGACGGCAGACAGGTCCGGGACTGGCTCTATGTCGAGGATCACTGTCGGGCCCTCGACCTCGTCTATCACGAAGGAAAGACGGGGGAAACGTACAATATCGGGGGGCACAACGAGATCGAAAATATCGAGCTGGTGCGAATGATCTGTCGTATTCTGGACAACAAACTGGGTGATGAATCTCGCGAGAGCCTGATTCGGTTCGTTACCGATCGGGCCGGCCATGACCGACGGTATGCGATCGATGCTTCCAAGATTGAGACAGAGCTAGGGTGGCGACCCGAAGTTACGTTCGAGGAAGGACTGGCCCGGACGATTGACTGGTACCTCAGCCATGAGGAGTGGCTTCAGGGCTGTCTGAGCGGTGACTATCAGAAATACTATGATGAGATGTATGCAAAGCGTTAGATGGAGGCTGTAATGAGAACCGGCGTTCACAAGGGAATTATCCTCGCCGGGGGGAGCGGCACGCGGTTGTATCCGGTAACCGAGGTTGCCTGCAAGCAACTGATGCCAATCTACGACAAGCCAATGATCTACTATCCGCTCTCGACGTTGATGTTGTTTGGGGTAACCGATATTCTCATAATTTCAACGCCGGATGATACCCCGAAATTCAAGGCGTTGCTCGGCGACGGGCACCGGCTCGGCCTCGATATAAGTTATAAGGTTCAGGAGCGTCCGGAGGGAATCGCCCAGGCATTTATTCTGGGTGAGGAGTTTATAGATTCTGATCCCGTGGCGCTCATACTAGGGGACAATGTCTTTTACGGCGCGTATGATTTTCTCCGAGGTGTGCGGAATTTCATCGGTGGTGCCGTTGTTTTTAGGTACTACGTCAGGGATCCTCACCGTTACGGGGTGGTTGAATTTGATGAAACGGGTCGTGCGTTGTCGATCGAGGAGAAACCGGACAGGCCGAAATCACACTACGCTGTCACAGGATTGTACATCTACGATTCCGACGTTGTGGAAATAGCGAAGAACCTCGAACCGTCACCGCGCGGCGAGCTCGAGATTACGGACGTAAACAACGAGTATCTCAAGCGAGGTCAGCTTAGTGTCGTAAAACTGGGGCGAGGGATAGCCTGGCTGGACACCGGTACCCATGAGAGTTTACTTGATGCCGGGAATTTCATCGCAACGATTGAAAAGCGACAGGGTCAAAAAATCGCCTGCATTGAGGAAATAGCCTACCGCATGCGTTACATTAACCGGGTCCAAATGAATGAGTTGCTGGACTCTATGGCCAACAATGACTACACGGAATACCTCCGGGCAGTGGTGCGGGAGGTCGACGGTGGCTGAGACGCTTCTGGTAACGGGTTGCCGCGGTCAGCTCGGATCGGATCTGGTGAAGTACTTCTCCGATAGTTACTCTGTCATCGGTTGTGACGTCTCGGAGTTTGACTTGACCGACCGGGACGCGGTTTGTCGAGCAGTTGAAGCGGCAAGACCGGCCTTAGTCATTCACGCCGCGGCATTCACCGATGTGGACGGATGCGAGAGCAGCGAAGAAACCGCTATGGCGGTCAATTCGATTGGAACGAGGAATGTCGCCGAAGCAAGCAGAGAGCTCGGGGCGAGGCTGATTTACTATTCGACCGACTATGTCTTTGACGGCACGAAGAAGGCGCCTTATACGGAAAACGACAGACCGAATCCCAAAACTGTTTACGGGCGCTCCAAACTGGCCGGAGAGGAGCATGTGAAGGCAACTCTGGAGAATTATGCGATTCTGCGTCTGGCCTGGGTTTACGGATACTACGGTAAGAACTTCGTCCGAACTATGATCAAGTTGGGGTACGAGCAGACTCGGGCAGTGCAGCGAGGGGAGATTATTCAGCCGTTGAAGGTAGTTGATGACCAAACGGGTAATCCTACCTGGACGATGGAGATTGCCCGGCAAACCAATGCCGTTATCAATGGCCGGTGCCGAGGGGTTTTTCACTGTACCGCCGAAGGTGAAACGAGTTGGTACAACCTTGCCCGTCGAATATTCGAAACCCTGGGTATGGAGATTCAGATACGGCCGTGTTCGACCGAACAGTTCCCTCGGCCAGCGCCGAGGCCGGCTTATTCATCGTTAGAAAACCTCCGGCTCAAACAGGAGAACGTGAATATGATGCGGCCCTGGGACGATGCTCTGGAAGATTTCTTGCTAACGAAGAAGGAGAAATTGCTGAAATGCAATCCGGCATAAATGGCGTGATAATACGGAAACTGGGGCGATTCAGCGACGAACGAGGGTGGTTAACGGAGTTGTTTCGTCACGACGAAATTCCGGCAGAGTTTCATCCGGTGATGAGTTATGTTTCCATGACGTATCCAGGTGTGACGCGGGGGCCGCACGAGCATATCCATCAGGCAGACGTATTTTGTTTCATCGGGCCATCGACGTTTCGGTTGTATCTCTGGGATAATCGAGAGGATTCGCCAACCTACAGGGCGTATGAAACACAGGATTTTGGTGCTTCCAATCGGGCGCTGGTCATTGTGCCGCCGGGGGTAGTCCACGCCTACAGAAACATCGGTGATGTCGACGGCCTCGTTTTCAATGCTCCGAATCGTCTGTATGCCGGTGAGGGGCGCAGCCACCCTGTTGACGAGATTCGCCACGAGCAGGACCCCGAGACGCCGTTTACGATCGACGACTGACTTTCTTCGTTTACGGATATTCTTTCCACACTTGGCAGGAATTCTTTTCCGGATTTCTTCTTCCTGTCCTGACAATTGAACATTCATCCCAGTCTTAATTCGTTGTCTGTTCACGACTTGTGGCCTGTGGCGATGTTTGGCATGCGACTTGATTGCTAAGGATACGCAATACGGGGCGAATGGTCGCTCCGAGGCATGGGAAGAATGGAACACTACTACACGAAAATACGACAGGACAGCCCTGACGGCCGCGGATGCGAACGAAGCGGTATCACCGTTTCGCTCTCCGGCCGTCTTCCCATGCCGTCGCGGTCGGTCAGGGCAGTCCGTTTAAATATGTACATTCAAGGGGTGGCAGTATGCTGACTGGAAAGTCAATCCTCATCACCGGCGGCACCGGTTCCTTCGGCAAGAAATTTGTCGAGACCGTTTTAACGAAGCATCCGCGAGTGCGCCGAGTGGTGGTCTACTCCCGTGACGAACTCAAACAGTTTGAAATGCGGGAGCGATTCCCGGAAACCAAGTATCCGCAGATGCGTTTCTTCATCGGCGACGTGCGGGACCGTGAGCGGTTGTTCCGGGCCATGGAAGGAATTGATATCGTTGTTCACGCGGCCGCGCTCAAACAGGTGCCGGCTTGCGAGTACAACCCGTTCGAGGCGGTCAAGACAAATATCCTTGGTGCCCAGAACGTGATTGATTGCGCCATGGATCGGAACATTGAAAAGGTTGTCGCTCTTTCAACCGACAAGGCGGCGGCGCCGATCAATCTGTACGGCGCAACCAAGCTCTGCTCGGACAAACTCTTTGTGTCGGCGAACAATTTCAAGGGTTCATCAAAAATCCGTTTCTCCGTCGTGCGCTACGGCAACGTAATGGGCAGTCGGGGGAGTGTCATCCCGTTTTTCATGTCACGTCGGGAGAAAAAGCGTCTGCCGATCACCGATACCCGCATGACCCGGTTCAATATTACCCTTCAGGAGGGCGTGAATCTGGTTATGACCGCGCTGGCGCACATGTGGGGCGGTGAGATATTCGTACCCAAAATTCCGTCGTACCGGATTCTCGATGTTGCACGGGCAGTCGTGCCTGATGCCAAGTATGATCTGATCGGTATTCGCCCCGGGGAAAAGCTGCACGAGGAAATGATCACGGCCACTGATTCAATTAACACGCTCGAATTCGAAGACTACTTCGTGATTATGCCATCGGTGCAGCTCTGGGATGTCAATCGCTATATGGAAACGTACGATGGGAAACGCTGTGCGGACGGTTTTGCCTATTCCAGCGGCAATAATGACCGTTGGCTCACCGTGGAAGATATCCGCGACTTAATCCAGGAGCACGTGGAATTCAAACCGGCTCAGACTGTAATCACCGATTCCGGTACAGCCGACGGCACGGAGTGGGGATCGCTTCACGAATTGCACGCCAAGACGCTGCACAGGATGCGTAGCGGCGCACCAAAAAACACGACTACAACCACAGGGAAAGGGACTTCCCGCCATGACCACACGGACCAAAACACGCCCGAAACGGTTCCTGCCGTACGGGAAACAGCGCATATCTGATGAGGACATCCGGGCCGTGGCCGAAGTGCTGCGGTCGGACCGAATTACCCAGGGGCCAACAATTGAGGCCTTTGAGCGGGCCCTTGCCGAAAGAGTCGGGGCCGACGAGGCTGTCCTTTGCTCAAATGGCACGGCGGCACTGCATTTAACAATGCTGGCGCTTGGGATAGGTCCCGGAGATGCGATTCTCACAACACCGGTCACGTTTCTGGCCGATGCCAACTGCGCCCGCTACGTTGGCGCTGATGTCGTCTTTGCGGATATCGATCCGATGACTGGTTTGGTGAATCCGGATGCAGTTGAAAACACCCTCGCCAACGACCAAGACCATCGGATTAAGGCCATTGTTCCGGTGCATTTCGCCGGCCAGCCGGCTGACATGCCGATGCTGCGTCAGATTGCCGAGCAATACGATGTTCTCGTTGTCGAAGACGGCTGCCACGCGATAAGTGCTGCGTACGAATACGATGGTACGGTCGCCAAAGTCGGCGGCTGTCACCACAGCGATATGACGGTTTTTTCGTTCCACCCGGTTAAGCATGTTGCTATGGGCGAAGGTGGCGCGGTGACGACAAATAGTCCGGAAATAGCCGAGCGGCTGCGTCTGTTCCGCAATCACGGCATGCAGAAGGGCGATTTCATCTGTCCCGAGCAGGGGATGGCTAGCGATGAGACGCCTAATCCGTGGTACTACGAAATGCAGGAACTGGGTTACAATTACCGTGCAACCGACATCCAGGCGGCGCTGGGACTTTCACAACTGAATAAGCTCGACTGGTCGATACAGAACAGGCAGGAACTGGCCGCAGCCTATACGCGGTTGATTCAAGACCTTTTCCCTGACGGCGGTGTCGTGCCTCTGGCCAATCGACCTGACCAGATTAACGCCTACCATCTTTTTGTCAGCCTGATCGATTTTGACCGGTTCGGGAAAGACCGGGCGACGGTTATGAACGAACTGCGAGAGGCAGGAATCGGCACGCAGGTTCATTACATACCGCTTCACCTGCAGCCGTACTACCGTCGGCTTTACAATCATCGGATGGGTGATTTTCCGCACGCCGAAGCCTATTACCGTCGGGCGCTGAGCCTTCCGATGTTCCCGGACCTCACGGATACCGATGCCGAATATGTCGTAAAGGTGCTGGCTGAAACGCTGCGAGGTGACGCATGAGGACAGCCATTATCGTTCAGGCGCGGATGACGTCGACAAGGCTGCCTGGAAAGGTCCTCAAAGAGGTCCTCGGCCGCCCGTTGTTGCAATACCAGATGGAACGGTTGCAGCGGGTAGCATTCGCCGATGACGTGGTGATAGCGACGACTGCTAATGGCACCGATCAACCGATTATTGACTTCTGTAAAGCACTGGATATCACGTACTACCGAGGCTCGGAGGACGATGTCCTGGAACGCTATTTCGAAGCAGCCGAATCGGCAAGGGCCGATCTGGTTGTGCGGGTTACCTCAGATTGCCCGTTGATTGACCCGGCCGTGATAGACCGCGTTCTAAAAGTTTACGCTCGTGCCGGCGGTGCGGTAGACTATGTCTCAAACACCCTCACGCGCACCTATCCGAGAGGAATGGATTGTGAGGTATTTCCGTTCCGAGTGCTGGAACAAGCCCACCGCCAGGCGACCGAACCGGTCGAACGGGAGCATGTAACGCCTTACGTGTATCGACACCCCGACAAGTTTCGAATGATGAATGTGATATGCGATGAGGATCTCAGCGGGCATCGGTGGACGGTGGATACTGCGGAAGATTTCGAACTGATCAGTCGTATGATCGAATATCTCTATCCACGAAAGTCCGAATTCTCATTTCAGGATTGCCTTGATGCGCTCAGTGACAATGCTGACTGGATTTATCTGAACCAGCATATTGAGCAAAAGGTGCACTGATTATGAAAGCACTTATACGAACAGATTCATCCTACCAGATCGGCACCGGTCATGTCATGCGGTGCCTGACGCTGGCGGAAGTCCTAAAAAAACAGGGTACCGATGTCATTTTTGTGTGTCGAGCGTTGCCCGGCAACATCTCCGACATGATTACCGCCCGGGGCTTTCGGCTGCACCTGCTGCCGTACGATCGTCAGGCACTGTTGGCAAACAATGCCTCAGATCAGTATGCGAAATGGTTGGTGGTCGAAAAGGGAATCGATGCCGCCCAGACCGCTCGTATCCTGACTACACTTGAAAAATCAACCGACTGGCTGATAGTTGATCACTATGGTCTCGATGCTGTCTGGGAATCGTCACTGCAACAGCACGTGGACGGAATTCTGGCTATCGATGATCTGGCCAACCGGCGTCACGTTTGTGACATCCTGGTCGACCAGAATCTTTACAGCGCCGGTGACCGTCGGTACCATGGGCTAGTCCCGAACGACACGACGGTCTTCGCCGGTCCCGAGTGGGCACTGCTGCGAGATGAATTTGCAGAAACCAGGCAGCGCACCAATGCCCGTGACGGCCTGGTTGACAGAGTATTGGTCTTCTATGGTGGGGCGGATGCGACACACGAAACAGATAAAGCACTCACAGCGCTGTCGCAGCTTGACAGCAAAATTGCGGCAATCGATGTCGTAATCGGACGATCCAACCGGCAGCGGAACGAGATCATAGCTCTGGCCCAGGCGGATCGCCGAGTAACGGTACATGAAAATGCCACTAATATGGCCCAGCTCATGGCTCGAGCAGATCTCGGTCTCGGCGCGGGCGGCACGACTACCTGGGAGCGGTGTTGTGTTGGGCTTCCCACGATCATTACGACAGTCGCCGACAACCAGGTCGAAATCGCGCGCGAAGCCGATCTGGCCGGAATCGCTCGCTATATAGGACAGGCTGAACACGTTTCCGCAGAGAATCTGGCCGCTACAATTGATGCGATGATCGATAATCCACCGGCGCTTGCGGCCATGAGCCGAAGTGCCATGCGAGCTCTCGAAGGACATGGTGCTCGACGTGTTGTCGAAGCCATGAAGAGCTTGAGCATATCGGAGGTGAGGGTATGAATATCCTGCTGCTGGGACCGCATAGTCCGGATTTGATTGACTATATGGAATCGCTTGGTGATACCGTCGTGCGGACTGAAAAAAAGATAAGCGGGAAGTCGGCGATCCTTAAAGGAGTCGATTTCATTATTAGCTACGGCTATCGCTACATAATCAAAGACGATGTCCTAACCAGATTCAAGGATCGTATCGTCAATCTCCATATCTCTTTGCTCCCATGGAATCGGGGCGCCGACCCGAATCTATGGAGCTGGCTGGAGGACACACCGAAAGGCGTTACGATTCACAGGATCGACGCCGGCATAGATACCGGCCTGATTCTCGCCCAGGCGAAGGTTGAGTTCACCGAGGATGAGACCCTTCGAACCAGTTATGACAAACTCAGCGACAAGATCGAGCAGTTGTTCATTGAGGTTTGGCCGGAAATTCGTATCGGAAAAAGAGACGGATTCAATCAAACCGGAGCCGGTACGTCTCACCGGATGGCCGAGCGGGAGGCGTTCGATCACCTGCTGCACTCCGGCTGGGATACGCCGGTGCGTGATATTAAAGGCAAAGCGCTTGCTGAAGTAACCGGAGGCTAACACGATGGCTAACGACATACCTATTGCAAATAGAGTAATCGGGCCGACCCAGCGACCGTTTATCGTCGCGGAAATGTCCGGCAACCATAATCAATCGCTTCAACGGGCACTGGAAATTGTCGATGCCGTCGCCCAATCCGGCGCGCATGGATTGAAGATCCAGACCTATACGCCGGATACGATGACGCTGGACATCGACGAGAATGAATTCCATATCGATGATCCGAGCTCGCTCTGGTCGGGGATATCGCTTTACAAGCTCTATGGTCAGGCCTATACGCCGTGGGAGTGGCACAAACCTATCTTCGATCGGTGCCGTGAAAAGGGGTTGATCGGTTTCAGTACGCCGTTTGATGCCTCCTCGGTGGATTTTCTCGAAGATCTAGGGGTCCCCTGCTACAAGATTGCCTCGTTCGAAAATGCCGATCTGCCTTTGATCCGCAAAGCGGCCGCAACCGGCAAACCGCTGATTATTTCAACCGGCATGGCGACCGTGGCGGAACTGGACGAAACCGTCCGAGCGGCCCGAGGGGCCGGTTGTAACGACCTGGTTCTGCTCAAGTGCACCAGCAGTTATCCGTCGACTCCCGAATACACAAATCTCAATACGATTCCGCACATGCGGGAGCTGTTTGATGTCCAGGTTGGCCTGTCAGATCACACGCTGGGTGTCGGGGCGGCGGTCGCGAGCGTAGCGCTTGGGACAACGTTCATAGAGAAGCACTTCACGCTGTCCCGGGCTGAGGGCGGAGTGGACTCGGCATTCTCACTGGAACCATCGGAGATGGCCGCGCTGGTGACCGAAACTGAGCGAGCCTGGCTGGCGATGGGTACCGTCAGCTACGGCATGACCAAAAAGGAAGAGGCCTCGTTGCGGTTCCGGCGTTCGCTGTATGTGACTGAGGACATGCAGCCGGGTGATAAATTTCAGCCGAAGAACCTTCGGGCAATCCGACCGGGGTTCGGTCTTCCGCCCAAATATCTGGACCGGCTGCTGGGCAAGAAAGTAACACGACCGGTTAAGCGGGGTACGCCGGCAAGCTGGGACCTGGTAGGGTAGAAACTGACCGTATGACATGCTGAAAACGGGTGTGATAAATCTGGTCCTGCGTGGCCTTACAGTTGGAAGCAAGTTCGTACTGCTGATGTTCCTGGCGCGTTATCTCGCACCGGAGGACCTCGGTGTCTATGGTCTTATTCTCGTTACAATCAGTATCTCGCTCTATCTTCTCGGCGTTGACTTTTATACCTACAACACGCGTGAGATCCTGGCCGGAGAAATAGCCGACTGCCCATCAAAACTTCGCGATCAGTTGGTCTTCCACGGTCTGGCGTATGCAGTGGTCTTGCCGGCCCTGCTGGTTGTGTTTGCGACCGGTACTATTGAGTGGGCCTGGATCGGCTGGTTCTACCTGCTGTTGGTTATGGAGCACCTGTCACAGGAATTCTATCGGGTTCTGGTAACACTTTCCAGGTCAACCACCGCCAACGTCGTTCTGTTTTTGCGCTCCGGCGTGTGGGTATACGCGGTGGTCGTTATCGGTCTAGTCAGTCCGGATGTGGTCAGTCTGCAATCGGTCATCGGGGCCTGGTCAATCGGCGTGGGACTAAGTCTTGTTATCGGGCTGGCAGCGACAAGACATCTGGACTGGAGTGCGATTCGCTCAGCGCCCATCGATTGGCCATGGATTCGTAACGGGGCCAGAGTTGCCGGGAGATTTTTTGTCGCGACTTTGGCGCTACTGGGAGCACAGTATGCCGACCGCTACTTCTTGCAGTATTTCTATGGCGAGTCCGCAGTTGGCGTCTATACGCTGTTCTGGCAGATTGCCAACGGCATACAAGTATTTGTGTATACGGGAATTATCATGGTGCAGTTTCCGCCGGTGCTGGAGGCGCTTCAGAAGGGACAGCCCGACCTGTATCGCACCCGGATGCGGCGCATGGTGGGTATTTCGACAGTATCTATTGTTGCAGTTGCTGTACTGCTGTTGGTGGCTATTCGGCCCCTGCTGAATTTTACTGGTAAGGCGACGTATGCGGACAACATCCAGGTTTTTTGGATTCTCCTGGCGGCCTCAGTGCTGTTTGCTTCGGCCTACCTTCCGCATTACTCGCTCTATGCCAAACGCCGAGACTCCGCGATCGTCGGCACAACAATCACGGCGGTTGTTTTCGGATTGGCGGCGAACGCTATTCTGGTCCCCACGTATGGGCTGGTCGGGGCGGCTACAGCCAACTGCACTGCCATGTTAGTGTTGTTCGGGGGGAAAAGTCTGTTGGCCTGGCGCTATCGCATTACGGTCACGACCGCCGGTACCCGGATTAGTATGAAGAAGCCTGCGGAGACTATCAGTCGTCGCAAAGATGAACTTGCCGACCAGTTAATTGAGGAGAAATCATGAAGCTCTGTTTCGTGTCAAATTTCTATAAGACTGTCTTTTTTCACGAAATAGCCAAAAGGCTCAAATCGCAAGGGCACAAGATATTCTGGATCGCGACGTCGGAGAAGTGGAGGAATTGGTTGATTGATCAGGGGGCTGTTGAGAGCGACATCCTGCTGCTGAGTCGCGATGAGGCACACGTGATTGAGGAAGAGCATGTTAATAGAGCCTTCAGTCGGATCGAAAAAGACCGGGGGGCTATTCGACGCGTCTACTATATGGACCGCATTGTGCGAAACTGGGAATGGTCAGAAGCACGTCAGTATTTCGGTTATGTCCTCTGCCGTGTCAGTGACTTCGTTGGGAGCCGTGGAATCGATGCCATATTTGGTGAAGGGACAATGGCGCACGAGATCCTGACAGCGATGTATTGCAAATTTCATAGCGCAGCGTATCTGTGTCCTCATACAACCAGAATCCCGGGCGACAGATTCTGTTTTTTCGAGGGCCATCTCCAGAACAGGGTAGTTCCTATGGAGTGGGATTTGAGTGAGAGAGAATGTGAAAATCTTGCGATACAGGCTCGTGACGATGTAGTTTTGCGGAATGCCAAGCCGGCTTACTGGCACTGGGCGAATCGGAAGCCAGTGGTTAACGCTCGTTTTGTCGGCCGTGCGCTTGAAAAAGTGCGCGAAGCTCTCGTTGAATCGGTGCGGGATGCCACCGTGAAGCCGCTGCGATATCACCTGAATGTCCAGCCGCAGTATCTCAAGCCCTGGTGGTATCGCAAGGCGGTCAAGTTCAAGTTGTTCGAAAAGCCTCGCGATAACGAAGAGTTCGTGCTTTACACGCTCCACAAGCAGCCGGAAGCCTCCGTCGATGTTATCGGATCAGACTACTCAAACCAGTTTGAAGTCATCAGGGGTATCGCACGAAATCTCCCGGACCATATCCGGCTGTATGTAAAAGAGCATGCCAACAGCCTGGGCGATCGTTCACCCGAGGAGTTGAAAGAGATTAAGAACATCCCTGGTGTGCGGCTTATCCATCCGGCCACGGACATCCACTCGCTGATACGGACGGCTGCACTGGTAACGACCATCTCCGGTACGGTCGCTTTTGAGGCGGGCCTGCATGGTGTGCCGGCTGTGACGTTTGCCGACATGTATTTCGGACAACTCAGCCGTGTGACCCGGATACATTCGCCGCAGCAGATCTCAGATATATTGAGACGGGAGTGGGCACCCTACGACTTTGAGCAAGAAGATCTCGGGTTCATGAGTAAACTGATCTCAAATTCGACTGAAGGTCTGATCGGAGATCCCAATGTTGCACCGGCTTCGGTGACCGAGGAGAATATAGAGAAGGTCATTGGCGGGTTTAAACGTGTGCTTGCCGCTTTGTCAAAGCCGGAACCTCTTGAGGTGGCAATGTGAAAGCAATCTCTCCGCGAAGATTGATGGCCTATTCACTGGGCGTATGGCTGCTGCTGTTTATTGTCGCACCGATGAGCTACGATGTCCCGGTGCCGCTTGCCGGCTTGATATTTCTGCTCGGCAACATTGTTGCATTTGTCATCGGAACGGGCACGCATGATTTATCGCGGAAAATAGCCGGGCGAAATCCTGATGTGATCCCGGAGTCAAATATCGTGCCGGAGAATCGGTCCCGAACGCACCTGATCATAACTCTGTTTATCGTCCTCGGAATAGGCGGTGCATTGCTAAGATATTACGATCTCTTCGTCATCAAATCATATTTTGCATACGGATCCTATGCTGATTTTCGATTGAACTATGATGCTGCCGCTATTGATTTTGGCCCGGTTTCGGTGTTGTCATCAGTTCTATTCCCGTTCTCCGTGCTACCGATGCTGTTGGTTATTTATTACCGGGATATTTCGACCAATATCCAGCGGATTACAGCCTATGCGCTGTCCGGAGGATTTGTCGTCTATTTTGCTCTGCGTGGCGGTCGGACCGGCATAACGCTGGTGGCGGTGATGGCAGTCATTGCGCTGGTTCTGTCGGGCCGACTGGGAGCGGTGGTGAGAAGCCGTCGGTTTATCCGGCTGGCTTCAGTGGGCGCAATTGCGTTTGTTGCATTTTTTGTATACTCGGCTACGATTTTAGGTGACCGGCTGGAGGCGATGGGTTTCACGTTTGTGTCCGGGCTGGAGTATCTTGAGACCGCCCACCACATCACAATGGCCGGGTGGGTGATGGATATTGCTGAGCAAAGCGAACTGGCCGAGGCTGTGGTCTACACGATCACTAGTCTAGTTCATTATTTCCTTCACGGGTTCTACCAGTTTTCTCTGGAGTTCTCAGCGTTTGAACCCCAGGGCGTTTTTTATGGTGCATTCCAGTATTACCCGGTAGCAAAATTCTTCAATGTTCTCGGTCTTGAGACCGTGACAGCCGCTCAGCTGTCGGCAGCGATGGTCGAGCCGGGTAAATATACAACGTTCTACGGCCCCGTCCTGCAGGACTTCGGATATTTCGGATTTGTCTACTGTGCAGTACTGGGCTTCATCTCGCAGATATCGTATCGACGAGCCGTAGCCGGCGACAGGCTGCATCGTGTCCTGTATCCGTTTGCTGCGGCTGTCATTCTGCACTCGTCATTCTTGAATATGATCCAGTCCGGTACCGGCGTGTATTTTCTGACGGCGTTTCTTGCCGGGGGCGTTTTGCTTCGGATCATGGGAGGCGAATCCACGGGATATGCGACCGGTGCTATAGAGCTATCACAAGAAGGGGGCAGCCATGAAGCTGCGATTGAACGCCAGAGATGATATGACCCGATCTACTGCTTTCCGGGATTTGCGCGTGGCCATCGTCCACGACTGGCTGGTTACCTACGGCGGTGCCGAGCGGGTGCTGGAACAACTGCTGGTACTTTTTCCGCAGGCCGATCTGTTTTCACTCTATGATTTCATCCCGGAGGGGAAACGCGGCTTCATCAGGGACAAAGATGTGACCACTTCGTTTCTCAAAAAACTTCCGATGGCTCGCAAGAGATATCGTGACTATCTCCCCCTGATGCCGCTGGCGATCGAGCAGTTTGATCTGTCAACCTACGATCTCGTTGTGTCCAGCTCGTATGCGGTGGCAAAGGGTGTGATTACTGGTCCGGATCAGGTGCATGTCTCTTATGTCCATTCGCCCATTCGCTATGCCTGGGACCTTACTCACGAGTACCTCCAGAGGACCGGGCTCAATAGGGGACTCAAGAGCGTGATTGTCAGAGCTATCCTGCATTACATCCGACAGTGGGATGTGCGCACGGCCAACGGTGTCGATGCGTTCAGTGCGAATTCACATTTTATCGCCCGCCGAATTGAGAAGGTGTACCGTCGAGAGGCAGAAGTGATCCCGCCGCCGGTCGCGGTGGAGCAATTTAAGCTCAAAGAGAAGAAAGAAGACTTTTACCTGACGGCTTCGCGGCTGGTGCCGTACAAACGGATTGATTTGATCGTTCAGGCATTCTCGCAAATGCCGGACAAGAAACTCGTGGTTATTGGAGAGGGTCCGGAATTTGAGAAGATCCGGGCGCTGGGTGGCGATAACGTCCAGATGCTTGGTTACCAGCCGTTTGACGTCCTGCATGAGGTGATGCGTAAGGCACGGGGATTTGTGTTTGCGGCAGAGGAAGATTTTGGCATCATTCCGGTCGAGGCCCAGGCCTGTGGCACACCGGTTATCGCATACGGCAAGGGCGGGGCGCTCGAGACCGTCGTTGCCGATCAAACCGGTCAGTTCTTTGAATCGCAGACGGTCGAGTCGTTGTGCGACGCAATCGCTCGATTCGATTCCGAGCACTCACATTTTGATCCGGTGAGAATACGAGCTCATGCTGAGTCGTTTGCGACAGAAAAGTTCCTGGATCGATTCGCTGATTTTGCGTTGAAGTCAATGAATGAATTCTCATCATACCGCTCTGAAATGCCGATATCACACAGTAGAGAACGGACTTGCGGAGAAATACATGTCTAATCGCATGACAATACGACGGCCCGGTGACCAGCCGGAAACTGGTTCGAAAATAAACGTGTTTGAGCTCGCTCGAGTGCTGCTGCACCGGAAGCGAATAATAGTCGGTACCGTGGCTGCCTCCATGCTGATTACGGCGACGATAATGCTGATTATCTCCAACAAGTATACCTCGACAGCGACCATTCTACCATCGGGCCAGCAGGACAAAATGGCAGACCTCAAATCACTGGCGGGATTGGCCGGTGCGGGGGCCACCGGTGAAAACAGTTCGGAGCTGTTTCCGGTTATTCTGGAATCCCAGACTGTGCGGAACGCTGTTTTGGCCGGCGAGTATGAGTTTGAGCACGATAGCCGGTCGCGGTCGATTCGGCTTAAAGACTACTTTGGGCTGGACAACCCGGATGAACTCATGTCCGCCCTGGCGGAAATCACGTCGGTCTCACAGGACAGGAACACCGGCGTCATTCGGATCGGGATAGAGACAGAATTTCCTGGTCTTTCGCAGGCTGTGCTGAGAGAATACATTCACGAATTGGAGTCGTTCAATCTCCACAAACGCCGCTCGCAGGCGAGTGAACGGGCCGACTATCTCAAGCGGGAACTGGCGCAGCACAAAGAAGCGCTGGCTTCGATCGAAGATTCCCTGGCGGCGTTTCAGTCGTCAAATCGGGACTGGATGAGTTCCACTGACCCGAGCCTTGCCATAGAGATTGCTCGACTTGAGCGCGAGGTACAGGCTCGCACCCAGACTTACATGTATCTAATGAAAGAATA
Source organism: uncultured Ignavibacteriales bacterium (assembly GCA_964612145.1). Classification (GTDB taxonomy): domain Bacteria; phylum Zixibacteria; class MSB-5A5; order GN15; family FEB-12; genus JAGNLV01. The sequence continues at coordinate 76,380 of CAZTBP010000005.1, forward strand.
CGAAGTCGCCAAGCTGGACGCGCGCAAGGACGTGCCTATTGTCCAGATTTTGGATAAGCCGTCATTGCCGGCAACGAAGTCCGCCCCGAAACGTAGTATGATTGTTTTACTGGTCGGCTCGATGGCATTTATCCTGGTAATTTTCAGTATTCTGGTCGTTGAAGCCCTCACCCGGACGGGTCAGACAGCTGAGCAGGAGTCGTTTCACAGCCTCAAGCAGGAATTTACGCAGGAATTTCCGCGGATCAATCGCCTTGTTAAACGGGTAAGCGAGAAATCCAAAGGGTAGGGGGAGAAGGCCTGAGTTTTGGGTTGCATTTTCTCACGGGCGGTCGTATTATCGGTGTTCTCTCGGCCCAAAAGGCTGCAACCGTTCGGTTTGCCCTTGACGACCGAGTAGCGATAGTATAGCTTAGCACAACAATTTGGTGGGGTTCCCGAGCGGCCAAAGGGAACAGACTGTAAATCTGTCGGCGAAGCCTTCGGAGGTTCGAATCCTCCCCCCACCACTTTTTTGTTGCCGCTCATTTCCGGCCGTAGACGGTCAGCACTCACTTTACTGCGTATACGCTTGGGACACTCGCCTGAACCCTCACCGGAGATGAAGAATCAAGTCTAATCAGTCAACTATGAATTCTCCCGACCCTCACAAGCCGCTCCGTCAGAATATCAGAATGTTGGGGAATATTCTGGGGGATGTCATTACAGGTCTGGAGGGAAAGCCGGTCCTGGATAAAGTGGCGCAGATCAGGGCGTTATCACAAAAAGCGAGAACCGGCGATACAGAAGCTCGAGCGCAATTAGTGGATGTCGTCAGCAATCTCGATAATCGAGCCCTCCGCCTGATTGCCAAGTCCTTCAACCAGTTTATGAACCTGTCCAACATCGCCGAGCAACATCACCGGGTACGCCGGCGTCGGGCCTACCGAAGGCTTTCCGATCCCCGTCCGCAGGCCGGGTCTTTGGAAGAGTTGGTCCCTCGACTGATGGTGGAGGGTATTAGCAAGCAGCAGATCTTTGATCACCTTCAGGGACTGAATATCGATTTCGTGCTGACAGCTCACCCGACTGAAACCCAGCGGCGGACAATGATCCAGAAGTACGATGCCATCGCCGAACATCTCGGACAACTGGACCGCGACGATCTGACGATCGACGAGCGGCACTGGAGCGAGCAGCAGTTGTATCGCCTTCTACTCTCAGCGTGGGAGACCGATGAATTGCGCCTGACGAAGCCGACACCGGTACAAGAGGCACGATGGGGCTTTGCGGTGGTTGAACAGACGCTGTGGCATACGGTACCGCACTTCTTGCGGCACCTTGATCTCGTTCTCGAAGAACACACCGGGCAGACACTGCCGGTCGATTTCAGCCCGATTCACTTTTCCTCCTGGATGGGCGGTGACCGCGATGGCAACCCGAATGTAACAGCCGAAGTTACGCGCGAGGTGCTCCTGCTTGGTCAATGGGAGGCCGCAGAACTTCTCCGAAAAGACCTGGGGAGACTTCGTTCTGAGCTATCAATGACCTCCTGCTCGGATGAACTTCGAGCCTTTGTTGGCGACGGACGGGAGCCGTACAGGATCCTGCTGCGCCGGGTAATCGACAATCTCATTACCGATCAGGAGCACATAAAGCAGGTGCTCGACGGAGCGCGCGAGAAGTTTAGCCCATCGTATCGCAGCCTTCAGGAGCTCAAAGAGCCGCTGCTGATCTGTTACCGTTCACTGGTCGAGACCGGGATGGAGCCTCTGGCAAACGGTCTCATCAGAGACATACTCCGCAAACTGGCCTGTTTCGGGCAATCGCTGCTCAGGCTGGATATTCGTCAGGATTCAGGACGGCATACGAGGTTTCTGGATGGCCTCACCAAATGTCTGGGCCTGTCCGGCTACGGCTCAATGGGCGAAGAGGACCGCCAAAGCTTCCTCGTGGATGCCTTAACATTCGGGGAGTTCACTCTTCCGGACTCATTTCCCGATGATGCTGAAGATATCGAGGTTCTGGAGACATTTCGGCTCATCGCTGCGCAGGATTCCGCCCTGTTTGGTGCCTATGTCATTTCTATGGCGACAGCGCCATCGGATGTGCTGGCGGTGTATTATCTTCAGCGGTTAGCGGGTGTAGAGGACATGCTGCGTGTCGTGCCCCTGTTTGAGACACTGGCCGACCTCGAAAATGCCGCGGAAACAGTGGATAGGCTCCTGCAGATAGAGTGGTTCACCAAGCAGCTCAGTTATTTGGAAGTGATGATCGGCTATTCGGATTCCACCAAAGACGCCGGGTTCCTTGCCGCATCCTGGGCGCAATACCGAGCACAGGAAGCGCTCATAGCAGTATGCGAAAAGCACGGAGTGCCGTTGAAATTGTTCCATGGTCGAGGGGGTACTATCAGCCGCGGCGGAGCACCTACCCATCAGGCATTACTGTCACAGCCGCCGGGCGCCGCTCAACAAGGGCTGCGGGTTACTGAGCAGGGGGAAGTGATCAGGTTTAAGTTCGGACTTCCGGGAGTGGCTCTTCGGTCACTGGAAGTCTATATGTCGGCGGCGCTGGAGGCCGGTTTGCTGCCCCCCGCCAAACCGAAAGACAAATGGCGCTCTTTGATACAGGCTTTGGCCGATGAATCAGCGGGGGAATACCGGAGCATCGTCAAGAGTGACAAGCGGCTTGTCGAATACTTCCTCCAGACAACGCCGATTGAGGAGCTTCAGGAGATTGCGATCGGGAGCCGTCCCACGCGGCGAAAAACGGGTGGGGCTGTCGACAGTCTCCGGGCTATCCCGTGGGTCTTCGGCTGGACCCAGGTACGTCTGATGCTTCCGGCCTGGCTCGGAACTCAAGTCGTATTCGAAAATCGAGGGATCGATCAAGAGACCATATGCGAAATGCTTTCGGACTGGGTCTATTTCCGCAATGTAATCGGAATGCAGGAAATGGTGCTGGCAAAGACATTACCGGACATTACGGAACTCTATGAACAGACGCTGACTGATGAGCGCCTGCACCCGTTTGGCCGTAAGCTGCGCGAGTACTTACAGGAAGTCACTGAAGGCTGGCTCAAGTTGACGGGAAAAAAGGAACTGCTGAGCGATTCACCGGTGATCCGGAGATCTATCGCAGTCCGGAATCCATATACCGATGTGCTGAATATCCTTCAGGTTGAGGCCCTCAAAAGATACCGAGCGGCTGGGGAAGATCACGATTCGGACCTGCGTGGTGCCCTGCTGCTGACAATAGTAGGCATTGCAGCCGGGATGAGAAACACAGGGTAGAGATGTTCCAGTCAGACGGCACAGGCTACGTTGGCACGAAGTAGGGCCGTGCGGTGGCATCCCACATGATGATAGTACTAACACTCCCGTATATACCCCACCACATTTTCATCTTTTATTTCGAATGACGCCGCCCACAAGCCGTAGATGGACATTATTGCTTGCCAGGCGCTTGGCAGAAAGTATCTTGGCTCGACATTGAAGAAGACGGATGAAACGATCGGCGGCATGGATCAACGACCCAACAGAAAGCGTGCTGACTACACTGAGGGACCCATTCTCGGGTCAATCCTTCGCATGGGTTTGCCGTCGATGTTCGGCTTCCTGAGCCAGAATATATACACGCTCGCCGACACCTTCTGGGTATCGAGACTGCCCGAAAAGGAAGCCGGGGTCGCAGCGATCACGTTTTTCGCGAATCTGCTTTGGGTTGTTTTTTCCTTCAATCATCTAGTTGGACCAGGATCGGTTGCCGTGATTTCACGACGCTATGGTCAGAAAGACTTCGCCGCGGCCGAGCGAGCGATCAAAGAAACCGTGCTGCTCAAGCTGATATTCGGTCTCATTATAGGCGTTATCGGATTCTTGTTTATCCGTCCGCTCATGCAGCTCGTGGGCGCCGAGGGGTTGTCACTTGAACTGGGAATCAGCTACGGCTCGGTTATGTTTTTGGGGCTTCCGATCCTCTTCGCTACATATTCTATTTTTACGGCGATGAGAAGCGTGGCTAACCCGCAGCTTGCTATGGGGCTGATGATTGGATCCAATCTGCTGAACCTCGGGCTCGACCCGCTATTCATCTTTGGCTGGTTTGGGCTTCCTGAGTGGGGACTGGTTGGGGTGGCCTATGCCTCTGTTACCAGCTTTTCTCTCACGTTTCTTCTTGGGATAGTGTTGTTCCAATTCGATATAACCAATGTGCGTGTCCGGTTGAACTGGGCCCGCAAGCCGACAATTAAGACCATGTGGCAAATCGTGCGTATCGGTATCCCCGCCTGGCTGGGAGAACTATCGTTTTCTTCGTCCCGCATGGTGATCACTCCCATAGTGGCCATGTTCGGGACGGCCGTGGTGGCTGCCTACGGAGTCGGCATGCAAATATTTGGTTTTGGTATCATGCTTCTGGTGGGAATAGGTTTGGGGCTGTCGTCACTCATTGGACACACTGTCGGCAGCGGAAAAATCGAGCGTGCGAAAAAGACGGCCGATCAGTCGGTATTGCTGTCGATAGCGATCATGGCGGCCTATGGAGTGGCTGTTTATTTCGGCGCCAGATTCATCATGGACTTGTTCTTCGAGTCGCCTGAAACGATTGATGCTGGTGTGACACTGTTGCGGATTTTCGCGGTTGGCTTTCCGTTTTACGGAGCGTTCATTATGCTTGAAAACGTTCACAGCGGCGTTGGCCTCAATACGCCCGTCATGGTTGTGAACATCATCCAGTCATGGCTGCTTCAGGCGCTGCCGATTCTCGTCGCGGTTAAATTCTTCAATATGCCCGCGACGGTTATCTGGTGGCTGTTTACAATCGCTGGCATGGCTTCGACGCTAGGCATGTATTGGTATTACCGGAAGGGTCGATGGTTGACGGCTGAGGTGTAGGGGTAACGTGATGGAATGGTATCATTATGCGTTGACTGTGGCAGCAGGTTTTGCTGCCGGATTTATCAATACGCTGGCCGGAAGCGGCTCGCTTATCACATTGCCGCTGTTGATATTCCTCGGCCTACCTGCCAACGTAGCCAATGGCACCAACCGTGTCGCAATTCTCCTGCAAACAGCTGTGGCCGTGGGAAGATTCAAACAGGGAAAGGCAATCACGTTCCGGCGTGGCCTGCTTCTTTCGGCACCGGCGATAATTGGCGCCGTGATTGGGGCCCAGATTGCCGTCGACCTCAATGAGCAAGCGATGCGAACGGTAATCGGCATTTTGATGATCGTGATGCTCCTTGTCATTCTAATCCGACCAAAACGATGGCTCAAGGCACAATCGGAGGCTCTGGCGCAGCGCCCCGGGTGGCTGCAGGTAGGCGTGTTCTTCCTGATCGGACTCTACGGCGGCTTCATTCAGGCCGGTGTAGGGATTTTTCTCCTGGCCGGACTGGTGCTTGCCGCCGGTTACGAACTGGTTGGTGCGAATGCTGTGAAGAATTTCATTGTTCTCTGTTTTACCGCGTTTGCGCTGGTCGTTTTCATACTGAACGATCAGGTCCAATGGGCTATAGGCTTGGTCCTGGCGGCAGGAAGCATGCTGGGAGCGTGGGTAGCGGCACGGATGGCGCTGGAGCGTGGGGCGCCTTTTGTCCGATGGATATTGATCGCCGTGATCATCGTCTCAGCAGTGGCACTGTTGGGCATTGACGACGCTGTTCGTAACATTTTCCACTGACTTTTGGCTTCAACCGTCAACCGAATACATTATTCAGCAGGCGGATTAAGTACGTATATTACTCAAACAGTATAGCGCACAAGTTATCGACCGCGTTGGTCGAACAAACAGGAGACGCTGCCGTGCCATTTTGTCCTAAATGCAGGTATGAATATGAATCGCGTGTGTCGCGGTGTCCGGACTGCGACGAAACCCTTGTCTCGCATCTGCCGCCGGAGGAGCCGGTAGAGCAGGACCTGCCCGAAGATTTCAGGGACTGGGTGCAGGTTGCCCGGCTGACCTCGAATCAATATGCTCAAATGCTTGTAGGGGCTTTTCGCTCAAGTGGAATTCCTGTCGTTGTGCGAGGTGAAACCGGCCATTTCGGTATGACAGGCCAGGACGGTATCTCGTCGTTTCTCCCGTCAGGCGGTGGATACTCGGTCTATGTCCCAGAAGGCCACGTAGTGGCGGCTGATATCGAGGGCGAAGCGATATTGGGCGATGTCTGGGAATCCTCGAAGCTAATCGATATTGACAATGCCGAGGAAGTGGATGACGACGACTATCCCGAAGACCGTTAGCTAACTGAACGTGGTTTCCACTGGAAACGCCTGAGGTCTATTCTGTCGTTTCGGTCCAGCTGCACTCCCTCGTCGGCAAGCATGGCGCGCTGTTGTTCGAAGCCTCGACCGGAAGGAAGCGAAATCTGCCCGTTGGAGTTGATCACACGGTGCCATGGCAGCCCTTCTTTGTCAGAGAGACTGTAAAGCAGACGTACGACCTGCCGCGCCCCCTGCGGATTTCCGGCAAGGGCGGCAATTTGACCATAGGTAGCGACACGGCCGCGTGGAATCCGCTTGATGAGAGCCAAGGCATGTTTTACAAATTCGGATGTCATCGTGTTGATAGTCTTTCCTTTCGAAACGAGAATACACCCGGGAAGAGATAACCACAATGCTAAATGAGGAGCACTGTCGATGAGCAAGAAATCACTGGTGTTTTCGATCGAAGTTCCGGCCGCCAAAGAGACGGTCTGGAAAATCCTGCTTGACAAAGAGTCCTTCAAAGAATGGACGTCGGTTTTTCATCCGGATTCCTATATGGAAGGCAACTGGGAGGAGGGAACGGAGGTTCGCTTTTTGACGCCGGAAGGCGACGGCATGATCAGTCACGTTACCATTCACAAGCCGCAGGAGATCATCACGATGAAGCACGAAGCGGTCATCTCGGACGGGAAACGTGACACTGAGGGAGAGGAAGCCCGACGCTGGATCGGCCTGACTGAGACATACAAGGTTGCGCGAAAGGGAGAGGCCACACAGGTGACAATTGAGAGTGAGATTTCTGACAAATATGCCGAGTGGTTCGAGCAGAAGTGGATCGAGGCACTGGATAAAATCAGGGCATTGGCAGAATCGAAATAGCCTTTCGATTGGTCCGAAAATGGTGAACCTGTCGACCGAGTTCGAGTTGCAAAGTAAATGCCGCCGTATACCTGTTGGGTACGGTGATTACCGAATCCGGAAAAAACGTCAGCGCCGGACAAGTCACAGTCTGCCCGGTCAAAACTCGCTTGCGCCCGACGATGCGATACGCTAACTTGTGGCCGCTCAATCACCTGTCGCCAAACCAATTGCCGGAGTGGTGGAATTGGTAGACACCAGGGACTTAAAATCCCTTGGTTCGAAAGGACCGTGCCGGTTCGAGTCCGGCCTCCGGCACCATTTTTTGCCCCCCGTTGAACAGTGATTAAACTTGCGCTCGCCGTACCCTCTCCCGACCTTTTTGCTTGGATGTACGGAGGCACACCAATATGAATGGAGATGCGTCATGCTCAAGAAAATCATTCTCGTTGTCGTAATTCTGATAGTCGTCGGGCTGGGGGCGGTCTATTTCGCACGCAATGTGATTGCTGAAAGCGCGGTCGAGGAAGGAAGTAAATATGCTCTTGGTGTCCAGACCGACCTTGGCTCGGCATCGGTGGACATCGGCGGCGGAAGCCTCGGACTGGCGGAGTTCACAATCAGCAACCCGGAAGGGTTCTCCTCGGACAAACTTATGACAATGAACCATGGTTTTCTCGATGTCGAGACCGGATCAGTTTTTGATGATGAGGTCGTGGTCGATTCGCTGGTGCTCGAGAGTTTTCGACTGAGGCTGGAACAGCAGAACACCAAAAGCAACGTGATGGAAGTGCTCAATCACATCAAACAGGTGGACTTCGGGTCAGAACAACAGCAGTCGCAGCAGAAATTCCGTATCAAGAAACTGATGCTGCGCGATATTGGGGTCGATGCTTCCCTGACTGTAGAGGGTAACGAGCAGTACCAGAAATCCTACACAGTCAGCGACATTACACTCACCGACGTCGGTTCCGATGGTGGGGCGTCGATCGGGCAGATCACGGCACAAGTCGTGCGGGCTGTACTGCAGAAATCTGCAGCCAGCGGTCGCGGCGTTTTGCCCGAGGAGTTCAATGCCCCCCTCAACCGCATTGCTGATCAGAGCAAAGAATCAATTAAAGAGAAGGTAACGGACAAAATAGAGGACGTTGGCAAGTCGTTACTTGGCGACGATGGCGACTAAGGAGAAAGAGAGATAGGCCAATGAATATTCTCTTATTTCTATTGATCGGCCTGCTGGCCGGTTGGATTGCGGGAAAGCTGTTTAAAGGGAAGGGTTTTGGGCTGGTCGGCAACCTCGTTGTCGGTGTCATTGGAGCCGTTGTGGGCGGTTTCCTGTTCGGGCTTGTGGGGCTTCAAGCAACCGGACTTCTGGGTGAGTTGATCGCAGCCGTAGTTGGCGCTCTTGTCCTGCTCTGGTTGATAAGTTTGATTAAGTGATTTAATTAAAGCATTGCCCGCCAAGGCGTAACAAGTCGCGCGGCTCGGTCCCGGGTTGTTTTCCACAACCCGTACATCTATATCCCCTCAGTACCTGCGAGGTCTGCTCTCTTATTGCAGGCACCGATTTTCGGCTGAGCCCCGGGGCCGTGTGAACGGGTTGGAACGGATGTGAGCCGACAAGTGTTTATCAAGTATACATGCGTTACTTACTCGCCGCTCTTGTGTTCATAAGTCTGTCACTATTGTCAGCATCGATCGGATCAATCGAATCGGTCTATCCGTCGGGGTATGCGATTCAGGCCGGTTATGCAATCCCGAGAACTCAAATCCCGGTGGGGGAGACGCTCGTCATCGAGCGCTGGCTGGTAAATAACGAAGCATTCACCATTAGCGGTCTCTACTTTTCCGACCACCTTCCGCTGGCTTTTGATACGATCAGTGTACTGATACAGCTTAACGGCAATCCGGTATCGCACGCCAGCTACGCCACCACTTCCGTTTTTCCGAACAACGAAGCCCTGCATACGATTATCGACGCACCGGATACCATCGGGCAGCCGTCGACCCTGATCCGGCCGGGTGACAGTCTTCACATGATGCTTTTTGTCCTTGGAACCCAGGCGGGGGACTTCCAGCTTAATCTGCACAGCTCCGCTTTTGTTGCCGGCAGTCTCCCATTCTTCACACTCAGTAACACCGTTACGACAATCACGTTTACTTCCGGCTCCTGCTGCGAGTATCGGGGCGACGTAAACGGTGATTCAGGAGACGAGTCCCAGATTGATGTCTCGGACTTGACGTATCTGGTTGGCTTTTTGTTTACGGGAGGGCCGTCTCCGGCTTGTTTCGAGGAGGCGAATATCAACGGGTCAACCGCTGAAGAGGGTGACCTTGTAAATATCGGCGATCTAACATTCCTGGTCGACTTCCTGTTCCGAGGCGGAGCATCCCCACCACCGTGCTTCTGAGAGAATGGGCTGCGGGCATCAGGTCTTGCTGCTTACCTCCTGCCGATCAGGATGCGTCACTGGTTGATTCTCAGCTCCCAAAAACCACTTGACCCAGCTGTGCACATCCTGTCGCCGAACTACCCGGCGAAGAACTTTCATATGACGCTGGCGCTCCTCATGACTCATGATATAAGCTCGGTAGATAGCATCGGCGGTTCCCTCGATATCGTACGGATTGACTACGAGAGCACCCTTGCCAAGTTGATCCACCGCACCGGCAAATTCCGACAGAATGAGAACGCCGTTGTTATCAATCGAGGCAGCACAATACTCTTTGGACACCAGGTTCATGCCGTCGCGTAATGGCGTAACCAGGGCAATTTCGCACGCCCGGTAATGTCCGAGAAGCTGAACGCGGTCGAGACTTCGGAACATGTAGTGAATCGGCACCCAGCCATGGCTCGCAAACCGGCCGTTAATACGACCGGACAGTGTATCAAGCTGATCTTTGAGCTCCTGATATTCCTTGACCTTCACGCGGCTGGGGATTACGACCTGTACCAGAGATATCTTGCCGTGGATATCCGGGTATTTCTCAAGCAGTCGTTCGAAAGCGAGGAATCGCTCAGGTATGCCCTTGGTGTAGTCGAGTCGATCCAATCCCAGGACCAGCTTGATGCTGCCGTAGTTTTCGTGAACGAACCACGCCGAGTCATCGACCTCCTTTGTCGCGGCACTCTCGGCAAATTCGTTGTAGTCAATACTGATCGGGTAGAACCCCAGGCGAATGGATCGTCCCCGGTGGATCATACTTGACTCTCGACGTCGGGCTTTGATTTTAGAGTCCGGGACTAACCACCGGACAGTAGAGATGAAATTTCGCCGGTCATGGGAAGTCTGGAAGCCGATGTGATCATAATCGAGCAGTCCGTGCACAATCTCCGATCCCCAGGGGAGGCGGCGTATAAGATCGAATGACGGGAAAGGGATATGCAGGAAGAAACTAATGTGCTGGGTGATGCCAAACTCGCGAAGAAAATGGCCGACCAGCATCAACTGATAGTCATGAATCCAGACGAATGAGTCCGGCTCGATATGCTTCGCGACGACCTCAGCGAACCGTCGATTGATCTGCATATACGCCTCCCAATGATCCGGATCAAACGAGCAGTGACCGAGTAAGTCGTGAAATAAGGGCCAGATAGTTTGATTCGAAAAGCCTCGATAGTACCTCTGCACTTCCTCCTCGGTGAGAGGAACGGGAAAAACTTCATAGTCGTGGTTCTTGCTGAATTCGTGCAGTATCTCGTCAGCCGGAGCTTCCTCTCCGCAGCCGGGCCAGCCAATCCACTTGCCCTGGTTTTTTCTCATAAGCGGAGTCAGGGCGGTGACAAGCCCGCCGGCACCGGGGGAAACGGTCCAGACATCATTTTCGGTCTTGTCAATGGTTACCGGGAGTCGGTTGGATACGATTAGGAATTTCTTATCGTCAAAGGCCATTGCAGCTCCTCAGAGTGTTCATGAAGCTGGTGCGCAAGGTGTGGTTCACAATGTTTGGTTGCAGCCGTCACACAGCACTCAAACACACAATATAGGCAGACCGTCGATCAAATGCAATCACGCCGGTGTTCAGTATATGCAACGCCTATAAACGAGTGTTAGTTCGCCAATTGTCAAGGAAGGTATAGAGTTCGTCGGGCGGTTTAATCCAGAGCTTTGCTTGTGTTTCACGGAACTCTTTTCGGACCAGAACCGGCAGTCCCCGATCCTTCAGGATGCGAAAACCGTCCTCATCAGTGTGATCGTCGCCAAGAAAAGCAATCGGATTGACCTCGTCCGTTTCGTCCAAAATGGTGCTGACAGCATCTGCTTTGGAAATGCCGCTGACACGGATCTCCAGGCCGCCGTCGAAAGCGTGCCATTCCAAATTGAAATCGTCGATCTTGTCAAAGAACTGAACGTGGATCCTTGCACGTAAAGCTTCTGCCTCAGTCTCAGGCAGTCCGCGCCAGTGAAACGCAATACCAGCCGGTTTGTGTTCTGCAAAAGACTGGAGTTGCTCATCGGCTATCCAATTCCTGACCTGCGAGAATCCTGACAGGTTTTTGTCGCTCAGTTCTCTGATGCCCCGGGTCCCGTCGGGTCGCAGAAACTCCATACCATGCGAACCCCAGATTTCCGGTGGCGAGTTAAGCCCCAGCAGCGGAAGAAGATGATCAATGGCCCGTCCGCTGATAATGACAATGCGAGTCGAGCAATTCTCCATCATCTCCACAAACCGTTCCCGAATTCCGGCGTAGGGGATCGCTCGATCACGTTTCTTGCGAAACGGTGCCAGGGTGCCGTCGTAGTCCAGCAGCAACACAGGCTCGGGTGCAGTTGCAACCCGCGGCCAGAATTCGTCCAAATTGAGGGCGTCGTCAAGAACCTTCATGCGGCCAAGTTAATCAGCCATCAGGTGATTGCCAAGTCCTTGTTTGACACCGAGCATAAGGGTAAGATATTCGCGGAGATGCCGTGTGAGGAGGAAGTTGTGTTTGACGAACTTGTGGGCTGTATCACCCATCTCTTTCATCCGGTCGGGGCGCCGGAGCAGTTCACGCATTCGCAATGCGGCTCCTTCCGGTGTGTCCACAAGAAAACCGGTATGGTAATTGTGAACCTGAAGAACAATGCCGCCGATATTACCGCCGATCACCGGTTTGCGTTTCCACATTGCCTCGGTCACTGTCAGCCCAAACCCCTCCTGCAATGATTTCTGCAAAACAATAGTAGAGGCACGCTGGAGGGCATTGATAATTCGGTGAGCATCGGGCGGCAACAGCAGCACGTTAATCCGCGGATCGTCCTGAGCCGCTTCTTTTACTTCTTCAAGTACTGCCGCACCCTCGGGATCATCGGTGGCGCCGCCGCCGGCCAAAACCAGTTGTGCATCGACCGAGCCGTTAAGCATCTGGAAGGCATCAATTACACCAAGGGGATCCTTAAAGCGGTCGAAGCGCGAAATCTGGGTCAGGATGGGCCGTTTTGGATCAAGGCTGAAGCGTGTCAGCACCTGGTCAATCTCGGCCCGCTCGAGTTCACGATTCTTTTCGCTGAGCGGGTCAATCGATGGGGCGATGATGAATTGCGGATGATTCATGCGCTGGGCGAAATGGGGCATAGAGAAGATGCTTGCATCGTAGGCAACCGCCAGACTCTTGATGTATCGCCAGACCTTCCGATTCGGTCGGCTGGCGTCGATATGACATCGCCAGATCCATTTACCGCGCCGTTCGGGGCACAGGTTCCGCAGGAAAGCCGGCTGCGGATCATGAATAAAGACAAAGTCGGCTTCCTCGAGAATGGGGCGAAGCCGCTGTGCATTATCGGCCACGGTCTCTTGATACGTTTCGATCATAGATTGAGTTAACGGTACGTGCTGCCCCTGAAGACCATTGTGAAAAGACTTCGTGACATTGAAATAGTCCGGGTGGCCCTCGACCACCTCCCATGAGGCTTCCAACCCAAGTTCATTCATGAGCGGAATGAGCCAGCCGAGAATTTCGGCCACACCGCCGCCTTCGCGAGTGGAATTGACATGCACTACCCGCGCCCCCTGAAGCTCCCGGGCGAGCTGGGCCAGCTGGCTTATCGGAACCGGCCCAACTACTTTCTCATATGCCGCTAATGATCCGCCACCCATAGCTGCCTCAATTCTCCTGGTCGGTCAGGGCTGTCACCAACCGCTTCTTGAGTTCGGGAAGGGCAAGATAGTAGAAATCGATATTCTGAAGACGATGGACAATGTCTTCCGTTCCCGAACCAAAGCCCTCGAGCCAGGCCGTGAAGTCATCTGTATGACTATCGGTGCGTCGTCTCGCCTCAATGAAGTGATAGTAAATGGAGCTAAACGACATGTTCGACACTTGCTCGATTAAATCGTCTGCCTTTTCGAGCACAATTCCGGTGTCGAACACAACCGTGACGGCCCGCATAAAGCGGAATTCCTCGCCGCGCTGAACGAACGGGAGGTATGGTACTTCCGACAGCCGCTCATCGATCACTTCGCCTACGATATCCCGAAGATCCTCCATGGAGGGAAGGGAATACGGGTTAATCACGCCCAGCCGTTCGGCAAGAGCCCGGTCTCGAAGCGATCGGGCCGACCAGACAGCCAGGTCGTTGCGAAACTCCGGATCGTCGAAAGTCGGTCGAACGACCGTTTCACAGAAATGATGAAACAGGCATTCTACCGGACAATGGGTCACTCGTTCGTGTAGTTCACGAAGGTTGACTGCGGTTTCGACGCCGCCCATTCGTGTGATGATAGTGCAGTCTTTAACCTCAAATGGCATATTCTGTTTTTCGGTTGCCAGAGCCATAAATTTACCTTCAACAACAGCTTATGACGGATTTCGACAATGAGCCGTCCTGCAGCCCCAATCTACAGAGTTTAAACCGTGAATCAAGGGGGCAGTTCGCTGAGATTAGGCGTTTTGTGAATCGGACTGCATTTTTGGAGAAGATTGATTTTTCCCAGAAAGTTCTTGAAATCAACTGGTCCGTACTTTTATATTTGCCGATCAGAACAGGGCGGCCGGCAGTGGCCGCCGTTAATGTCTGCAAGCCACCGTAGCTCAGTTGGTAGAGCAACTGATTCGTAATCAGTAGGTCTCCGGTTCGAATCCGGACGGTGGCTTTTTTCTTTTATCGCTGCGGCTGAGACAGCCTGATTCACGTTACGCTTACTTCTCAATTTCCTTTCTTTCACACACCGGCTTTGACGAAAGAACTTTGACAGACCAGGCCTCTGTTGTTACGTTATGGCGGCAATAGTCAAACACGGCCTTTTGACCTATCTGTCTTCACTCGCAGTTTCTCTCCTCGCGTTTGACAGAGTCACCGAAATTCTCTCGGGGGAAAAATCATACGTTTTCTCAATGTCACACTAGCAGGCCGTCCTCAATGACTCAACCGGCTCGCCGGTTGCCAACGGGGGCTGTGATATCGTATTCCGTACTTACACCGACTCAATTGGCGGAGCGTTACTTTGGAGTGAGGCCCATGCGGGAGTGCAGATTACCGGGGGCCGATTCAGTGTCAATCTCGGTAACACCACACCCTTGTCGGACTCAATCTGGGCTGAAAATAGCCGGTTCCTTGAGATCGAGGTCGAGGGCCAGCCCCTTGCGCCCCGGACTCAACTCACCTCGCATCCCTACAGCTTCCGAGTAGAAACCGTGGACGGGTCTTACGGCGGGACCATTGAGGGTGGCATAGCCATTGAGCGCACTACTCGTTTGAAGTCGGCTGAAGAGACCGTGATTTCGATTCAAGATACTTCCGGCACGACGCAAATGGACGCTAACGCGAGCGCTGTTGATGCCTCTTGGTCTTTTTATGATCCGGTCGACTCAAAAAGGATGGGTTTGCCCAGGCGGGTGAGGAAGTTACCCGGGTCGGGACCAACGGGCTGTTGATTAAAGACACGCTCGGAGACACGATTTTCAATGCGCCCTCGGATGTTTTCCTGCCGTTACTTTACAATGCCTCCGGTCCCAAAGCTCTTTTTGTTAGAAGCGATTTTGACGGCGTAGACACCGTTCCCACCTATGGTATCATCAACACAGAACTGGACGGCACAAATTCCGCCTCCGAGCATGTTGTTGCTGTTCGAGGAGAGGCCGTACAGAGTCTTTCAGTTCCTCTCAAGGGCAAGGGAGGACTCTTTGAAGGAGGAGCTGTCGGAGCGCATGGCATCTCACACAATATAGGTGTTCAGGGACAGAGTTTGTCTTATGCTTATGGCAGTGGAATTGGTGTATACGGCGTGGCCAGTCCAGCCGATACGGGAGGGACAGGCACAGGGGTATATGGCCACGTGCTCCTGGACGGAGATGGGAGTGGAATTGCCGTAATGGCGAAATAGCCGGAGCCAGCACGGGGATTAATTACGCAGGGCCATTCGAAGGCGATGTCTCGGTGTTGGGAACCCTGACTAAATCAAGCGGAGCATTCAAGATCGATCATCCGCTCGATCCTGAGAACAAGTATCTCTATCATTCATTCGTCGAATCCCCAGATATGATGAACGTCTATAATGGCAATGTGACGCTGAATGCGGCCGGGGAGGCGACCGTGTGGCTCCCTGACTACTTTGAAGTGCTTAACCGTGACTTCCGGTACCAACTAATGCCCATCGGTGCAGCTATGCCGAAACTGCATGTGGCCGAAGAAGTCAGCGAAAATAGATTTCGGATCAGTGGCGGTATGCCGGGTCAGAAGGTCTCGTGGCAGATAACCGGGATCCGGCAGGATGCATTTGAGAATCAGAATCGCATCCCCGTTGAGCAAGACAAGCGGACTATGCATCGCGGCAGGTACTTGAATCCGAGGGCATTTGGTTACGGGCCAGAGAAGTCTATTCACTATGATCCGCAATTAGCTGGCAGTGACCCATATGAGGACCAGCCTGGAGTGAGATGATATCTGGGAAAGTGTGGGATGATCCGAAAGCAGCCTTTGCTGCGTAAGAGGACTTGATCGCACCAGACACTCCCCGGAGCTTCCTCGTGACCACTCTCACAAATTGAGTTGAAATTGGACTTGTTATTCCGTATCATGACGGAAGAGGCTGCCGCCGTAGAACGGCGCAGTTGACGAAAACGCAGATTGTGTCAGATCACGAGGTGTTATATGTTAGCCGAGATGAATGCCAAAGTCCATACCGAACAATGGAAGATAGCCCGGCACGTCACAAATCTCGAGGCCTCGATCATTCGAGAAATTCTCAAGATCTCCTCGCGGCCCGGTGTTATTAACTTCGCCGGCGGCCTGCCCGCGCCGGAACTGTTTCCGATCGACGATATCAAGGAAGCGCTCGACACCGCCCTGACAAATTTCGGTGTCAACGCCGTGCAATACTCGCTCACCCGGGGGATAGCGCCGCTTCGTGAGCTTATTGCCGAACGGGCCACCGGGCGCGGTACCAAAACCGAGGTTGACAACATACAGATTACGGCCGGCGCCCAGCAGGGGATCGAGCTGATCGCCCGTGCCTTTATCGAACCGGGGGACTTTGTCCTGACCGAGAACCCCACCTATCTGGGCGCGCTGCAGGCCTTCAACTACTATCGTGCCCGGTATACGACAGTTGAGATGGACCGCGAAGGGATGATTATCGATGAGGTCCGCAAAAAAATCGAGAAGCGCCGCCCGAAACTGATTTACACCGTCAGCAATTTCCAGAACCCGACCGGGATCACGATGACCGAGCAGCGCCGACGTGAGCTGGTCGATCTGGCCATCGAATACGACATTCCGATTATCGATGACAATCCGTATGGCGACATCCGTTTTGCCGGTGAGCAAGTCCCGACTCTTAAATCGTATGGCGGCGATGAGGTGGTCGCCCTTCGAACCTTCTCCAAGATTCTGGCTCCCGGTCTCCGTGTCGGCTGGATGAACGGCCCGGCTGACATCATGGTGCACTTTGAAAAGGTCAAGCAGTGCACCGACCTCCACACCAACACGCTTGCGCAGGCGATGATTTACGAGTTCGTCAAGGCCGGTAAACTCGAGCCGCACATCGAGAAAGTCAAAGCCAGCTATCGCAAGAAACGTGATGTCATGCTGGAAACGATGCGCCAGACCTTCCCCGAGGGTATCTCGTGGACGGAACCGGAAGGCGGTCTGTTCCTCTGGGTGGAGTTGCCGGATACGATGTCGGCCAAGGATTTGTTCCAAAAAGCGGTCGACAACAATGTGGCCTATGTCTGGGGCGAACCATTCTTCCCGAACGGTGGCGGCGAGAACACCATGCGCCTGAATTTTGCAACGGCCAGTCACGAAGAACTAAAGCAGGGTACGGAACGATTGGCCGAAGTGCTGAAGCAGAATATTTAGCCTACACAGGAAGATGACAGACGTTGTGGGCCGCCGGATTACCGGCGGCCTTTTTCACGGGCTGTCGAGCCGACCGGGACAAAAACGTTGCAACCATCGGCTAATTCGGTTACATACACTGCTATGGAAATCCCGTTTGCCAAATACCATGCCCTTCGCAACGATTTCCTCGTAGTTGAGGCCGGATCCCGTCGAATGGCGACCCGGCGGGTCGAACGTCTGGCTGCGGCCCTTTGTGACCGTCGGACGGGCGTGGGAGCCGACGGCATCTTGTATCTCGGGGCGAGCAAGAAGGCCGAACTTCGGGCGGACGTATACAATGCCGACGGGTCCTGGGCCGAGAAATCGGGCAACGGCTTGCGTATTATCGGCTTGCATGAATTCCTCAAGAGTCGGACGCGGAAGAGATTCACTATTGAAATGGGGGGAGAGGTCTCAGAGGTCAGAATCGGTCGTCGGTCGGGCAAGGGCTACGTGATTTCCACTGACCTCGGTAAACCGTCGTTTGAGGCGGCTTCGGTGCCGGTCAATTCAAAACAGCGGTACATGATTCAGGCCCCGTTGAAAATCGGCAATGTGGAACTGCCGGTCACCTGCCTCTCTGTAGGCAATCCACACACTATCCTCTATGTCGACAATTTCGATTTTGACTGGCAGACACTGGGCGGCGACATCGAGATACACGACGCATTCCCGGAAAGAACCAACGTTGAGTTCGTGAAAATCCTGAGCCCAAAGAAACTACAGGTCGCCGAGTGGGAACGCGGCGCCGGACCTACCGGTTCTTCGGGTACCGGCGCCGCTGCTGCCGTTGTGGCTTCGGTCATGTCCGGGTTTGTCGACCGGGACTGCGAGGTGCAGTTTGAACCGGGGTCGATCCAGGTTACCTGGCACGAAAAGACCGACATCATTGAGCTGGCCGGTCCGGTAGAACCGGTCTGCACCGGATCGCTGGAGTTTTCATGATTCCGTTCTCAAAAGTGCAAATACTCAATCGGCAGGGCAACGTCATCCCTGTCTTCGAGCGGATCCCCGCCGACCTCGATACGCCCGTATCGGCCTACATCAAGCTGGCGCTCGGCAAGCGCGAGTCCTTCCTGCTGGAGTCCATTGAGGGTGGCGAGAAATTGGCCCGCTACTCATTTCTCGGGTTCGATCCCTTCCTGGTCATTGAGGGCGAGGCAGACCGCGTGGTCCTTCGACAGGGGCGTAAAAAACGCACTGTCAAAAGTGATCCGCTGGCCTTTGTCAAAGAGATGTTCTCCTACTATAAGCCGGTAAAAGTGGGAGGGCTGCCTCGGTTTACCGGTGGTGCGGTTGGTTACTTTGCCTACGATATCATTCGTTGGATCGAGAACGTCCCGGATGACAACCCCGATGAAATCGGACTGCCGGCTATGCATCTCGGCATGTACCGCAATTTGGTCGTCTTTGATCATCTCAAACAGGAGATGCTGCTGATCTGCAATATCCTTCACGAAAAGGGCGATTCAGGCCTCAAGGACAAGTACGATGAAGCGGTCGAAACAATTAACCGATTCAAAAAGCAGTTGGCCGGCTCACGCCGCAAAGCTCCTGCTGATCCGTCGAAGAAAGCCTGCGCAAGCGCCCACTGCTCCGAATCCGAATTCACGAAGATGGTTACGCGAGCCAAAAAATATATCAGAGAGGGCGACATCTTCCAGGTTGTACTCTCCCAGCGGTGGCATGTGAACACCGATCTGGCGCCTCTGACGGTCTACCGGCGACTGCGTCGGATCAACCCCTCGCCGTACATGTTCCTGTTGGACTTTGGGAAGGCGTCGGTGGTCGGCGCCTCTCCCGAGATGCTCGTTCGAGTAGAAAAAGGCACGATTGAAACACGCCCGATCGCCGGTACCCGTCCGCGCGGGAAAGACGAAGCGCACGATGACAAACTGGCTGCGGAACTCCTGGGGGATCCCAAAGAACTGGCCGAACACACGATGCTGGTCGATCTTGGGCGTAACGACGTGGGCCGCGTGAGTGCTCCGGGGACAGTCGAAGTCCGGGACAAAATGATTATCGAAAAATACTCCCATGTCATGCATATTGTAAGTTCGGTGGTCGGCGAGCTCGCGCGCGGCATGAGCCCGATCGAAGGACTGGCTACCTGTTTTCCGGCCGGAACGGTTTCCGGTGCGCCTAAAATACGCGCCATGGAAATTATCGATGATCTTGAAGGCGAGCGGCGTGGGGTGTATGCCGGAGCGGTGGCTTATCTGGATTTCTGGGGCAACCTGGATTCGTGTATTGCGATTCGTACTGTTGTCAGAAAAGGCAAACGATACTACGTCCAGGCCGGGGCCGGAATAGTGGCCGATTCCCGGCCGGCCAGGGAGTTCCGCGAGACTCGAGCCAAAGCCGGCGCCCTGCTGGCAGCCCTGGGAGTTGAGTCCGATAAATAAGAAACACACTGCCGAATCGAGCGGCACGTATAGTCTTTGGTAGCCCCGATAACAGGAAGAAAGGCAATGATCATACTCCTGGACAACTACGATTCGTTCACCTACAACCTGTACCAGTACCTGGCCGAGTTGGGCGCCGAGCTCGAAGTACATCGAAACGACGCTCTTTCTGTCGATCAAATACAAAACGCCAAACCTCGCGGGATCGTGCTGTCGCCTGGTCCGGGCCGCCCGGAAAACGCGGGCATTATGAACGACCTTATCCGCACCTTTGCCGGAGAAGTTCCGATACTCGGCGTCTGTCTTGGGCACCAGGGAATTGCGCAGGTTCATGGGGCAACGATCACCTATGCCCCCATCCTGATGCATGGCAAGACATCTCAGGTGATGCACGACGGCTCAACCTTGTTTGAGAACATTGACACTCCGTTCATCGCGACCCGGTATCATTCGCTGACTGTGGAGCCGGGAACGCTTCCGAGGGAGTTCAAGGTGACGGCTCGGACCGCCGACGATGTAATCATGGGACTGCAGCATAAAGAACTGCCACTCTACGGTGTACAGTTTCATCCGGAATCGATCATGACCCCGGATGGAAAGACGTTGTTGAAGAACTTTTTAGAGACTCTCTGATGCTGACCGAGTATATGACAAAAGTGCTCGACGGCGACCACTTGACGACCGAAGAGGCCAAGGAGGCGATGAGCCTAATTATGTCCGGCGACGCCAGCCCGGCACAAATAGCAGGATTTGCTATCGCACTCAAGCAAAAAGGGGAAACGCCGGAAGAGGTGGCCGGCTTTGTTGAGGCAATGCGCAGTCATTCGGTCCAGCTTGACCTCGGTGAATATGCCGATGAGGCGGTCGACGGCTGCGGGACCGGTGGTGACGGCGCCAATACCTTTAATATCTCAACCGCGGCGTCAATAGTCGTAGCGGCTACCGGCATCCCGGTCGCCAAGCACGGCAACCGCTCGGTCAGCTCCAAGTGCGGATCAGCTGACTTGTTGGCCGGTTTGGGTGCGAATATTGATCCCGGCCCTGAAACGGTGCATAGAAATATCACCGAGGTGAAATTCGGGTTCATGTTCGCTCCTCGTTTTCACCCCGCCATGAAACATGCCGCCGTGCCGCGACGGGATCTGGCTATTCGAACCGTGTTCAATATTCTCGGTCCCATGACCAACCCGGCTGGGGTCAAGCGCCAGGTGATCGGGGTTTTCAATCGCGAGGTCATGTACCTGATTGCCGAAGTCCTCGCGTTGCTTGGCGCCCACCATGTCCTCGTCGCCCATTCGCGCGACGGGCTGGATGAATTCTCTATCACCGCACCAACTGACTATATCGAAGTAAAGAGCGGCTGGATTGCCAAAGGCACCCTCTCCTGCGAGGATGTCGGGCTGCCGGAACGATATCCCGGAGTGCTGGAAGGGGGCGATGTCGAGTTTAATAAGAAGCTGCTGATGGATATTCTCAATGGCAGGGAATCGGCCTACCGCGATGCCGTCCTGTTGAACGCCGGAGCGATGATTTACGTGGCCGCTAAGGCCAAATCAATCGCTGACGGAGTTGTCAAAGCCGCCGGGGCAATAGATTCCGGGGCGGCAAAAGAACTGCTTGACCGCTGGGCCTCAGCAACGCACCCTTAGAGGGTGAATAACAACGATCCGCATCTCGATACGCAAATTAGCCCAGCCCGTCCGACTGGCTTTATAGGCGGAGTCCAAGATTATATAGAAAGTCTGCGCAGATTCACCCGCAACGCCCGGCTGTATTTATTCGGTTCATTCCTAATGGGAATCAATTTCCAGGTCTTTAATCTCCTGCTTAACCTGTATCTCAAGGAACTTGGATTTCCGGAAGGCGATATCGGCATGGTCATCTCGGGCCGCGCAATCGGCATGACCATGATGGCGATACCAGTGGCTGTCATACTATCTAAAGTGCGCCTGAAACCGATTTTGATGGCAACCGTGACAGTCTTTGCCGTGTTTAGCTACTTCATTGTGAATGTCGACCAACTGGAATTCCTCATCCTGTTCTCGATTCTTTCGGGGACAGCCTTCGCTTTCTACCGAGTTGCGGGCGGACCGTTTTATATGCGCAACTCCACTCCCAAAGAGCGGACGCACCTTTTTTCACTTTCCTTTGGAGTCATGATTCTCGCCGGAACCGTCGGCTCAGTCGTGGCCGGGAAGGTGGCTTCAGTGTTGGGTGACGTAACGGGTGAAATGATTACCGGTTACCGCTACACACTGTATGGTGGGATCGGTGTTTCCCTGCTGGCCCTGATACCGTTTGCACTGATCAACGCCTCGCCTCCATCGGCGGAAGAAAATCGGGTCGTCTTCTCGCGTGAGCGGTTCAGGAAACGGGGCAAATTCTATGGCAAAGTCATGCTGGCAAATTTGCTGATAGGCACCGGGGCAGGCCTGGTTATCCCGTTCCTGAATCTTTATTTCAAGACCCGTTTTGATCAACCGCCCGATTCAATCGGTTACTTTTTCTCACTCGTACATTTCTCAATGGTGGTTGGGACGATTGTCGGCCCGGTCCTGGCGAAAAAATTCGGCCTGGTTCGGACTGTCGTTTTTACGCAGTTAGCGTCGATTCCTTTTATGTTCGTACTGTCTTACAGTTGGATACTCTGGATGTCGGTCGTGGCATTTGTCGCCCGTGGCGGGCTGATGAATCTGGGCGTCCCGATAACGACTAATCTGGCGATGGAACTGTCCGACAAGGATGAGCAAGGGCTGGTGAATTCGCTGCTGATGGTCTCCTGGACCGGTTCCTGGATGGTCTCATCCGCCCTGGGCGGCCAGCTCATTGAAGCCTACGGTTTCACTGTCGCAATGAACATTACTATCGCCCTGTATGTTCTGTCGTCTATAGTGTTCTTCGCCTTTTTCCGTAAGGCCGAAACGAAACCAACCGAGTCATCCGGATGGGTTCTCAGACGAAGCGAAATAACGTGAGTGGAATTCTACAGGAAATTGTCGCCAACAAACGCTCCGAGGTTCAGATACTGAAGACTCAGGAGCCGCTGGAGACTTTTGTCGATAATCTTGATCCCGGGTCGGGACTCGATTTCAAAGCGGCGATTACTGCGTCGGATAACACGAACGTCATTGCAGAACTCAAACGCGGCTCACCCTCAAAAGGTGTACTGGCCGAAGACTTTAATCCGGTCGTGCTGGCTGATCAATATCGGGCAGGGGGAGCCGCGGCGCTGTCGGTTCTGACGGAGCGTCAGTATTTTCACGGCCACTACGAATTCCTGGGCCTGACTAAAAAGCGTTCCGGGCTCCCGGTGCTCTGCAAGGACTTCATTATCGACCGGTACCAGATTTACCACGCCAAAAAAGAGCAGGCCGATGCTATCCTGTTGATCGTGCGATTACTGCCCCAACGAACCCTGATGACTTTCCTCAAGATAGCCAAAGAGCTCGGCATGGATTGCCTGGTAGAAACCCACGGCAGGGAAGAGGTGCGAATCGCTCTTGAGGCCGGGGCTGAGATAATTGGCGTGAACAATCGGGACTTGGCCACTTTCGATGTGAGCCTCGAAACCTGCGAGGAACTGGCTGAGCTGATCCCGACGGATAGAGTCAAAGTTGCCGAATCGGGCATATTCAACCGGGAGCATATCGAGCGGCTGCAAAAGAGTGGCTACCACACCTTCCTTATTGGTGAAGCTCTGGTCACGGCTGAAAATCCGACTGAACTGCTAAAGTCACTTCGAGGCGTATAGTGCATTTCAAGATCAAAGTGTGTGGTATGACTCGCGAGCGAGATGCCCTGCTGGCGGCCAAACTTGGCACCGATCTGATCGGGATGATCTTCTATAGCAAATCGCCGCGATCGATCACGATGAAAGAAGCCCGATCTATCACACGCGCCCTGCCCGCAACGGTCCAGAAGGTCGGCGTATTTGTCGATGAGCAGGTCGACCGCATTTTGGAAATAGGCAGCCGGCTGTTGCTGGACTATATTCAGTTGCACGGTCCGTATACATCGGCTCAAATTCGCGCGATACAAAAAGCGGGGGGGCGTGTAATCAACGTGTATCACGTAACCAGCAAGAAAGACTACTCCCGTGTGCTCCTCGATCCTGCCGATCTGGTTATGCTGGACAATAGATCGGACGATGCCGTCGGAGGAACCGGCCAGACTTTTGACTGGGGGATCAGGCCGCCTCGGAATATCCCGAATCTGGTGCTGGCCGGGGGGATTTCAACAGATAATTTGGCCGAAGGTATCCGTCGGTTTACACCGCTGGTCGTGGATGTGAATTCAGGAGTCGAGAGCAGACCGGGCGTGAAATCACCTGAAAAGCTAAAGCAATTTTTTGCAATGTGTAATTCAATCCGTTATGGCAAAAACAGTTAAAAAGACCCCGGACAAACGGGGACGATTCGGCGACTACGGCGGACGTTATGTACCGGAAACGGTGGTCTTCGCCCTGACCGAACTCGAGCGGGAATATGCACGAATTCGTCGCGACGCCAAGTTCCGCCGTGAACTCCAGCGCCACCTGAAGGACTTCGTCGGTCGGCCATCGCCGTTGTATTTCGCCGAACGCCTGACCGAGTATTTCGGTGGCCCACAGATCTGGTTCAAGCGCGAAGACCTTAACCATACCGGCGCGCATAAGATTAACAACGTTCTCGGTCAGATCTTGCTGGCTCGGTACATGAAAAAGGAACGGATCATTGCCGAGACCGGAGCCGGTCAGCATGGGCTGGCGACAGCGACCGTCTGCGCCCGGTTTGGTATGGGTTGTATAGTTTACATGGGTGCCGAGGATATCCGTCGCCAGAAACCGAATGTCGAGAAGATGGAACTGCTCGGCGCCGAAGTCATCCCGGTCGAAAGCGGCTCAAAAACGCTCAAAGATGCAACCAGTGAAGCCTTGCGTGACTGGGTGACCAACATTCAGGATACGTTCTACATCATCGGCTCGGTAGTCGGGCCGCATCCGTATCCGATGATAGTGCGCAATTTTCAGACCGTGATCGGAACCGAAACCAAGCAGCAGGCGCGTCGAATTTGGGGCGGCCCGCCGGATGCGATCGTGGCCTGTGTCGGTGGCGGATCAAACGCAATTGGCATCTTTACGCCCTTTGTTAAGAACCGGCAGGTGCAGCTCATCGGTGTTGAGGCCTCAGGGCACGGTTTGAATTCAAAACAGCATGCCGCCACTCTCACCAAGGGCAAACCGGGTGTACTGCACGGATCCTTCAGCTATCTATTGTACGATCATGACGGTCAGGTAACGCTGCCTCATTCAGTATCAGCCGGCCTGGACTATCCCGGCGTCGGCCCCGAACATTCATATCTCAAAGATATTGGTAGGGTCGAATACGTTTCAGTAACCGACAAACAGGCGCTCGACGCCTTCCAGCTCACCAGTCGACTGGAGGGAATAATCCCGGCGCTGGAGACCGCGCACGCACTCGCGTATTTGGCCAAGGCAAAAAAACGCTTCCGCAGGAAAGACCGGGTCGTCGTCTGCCTGTCCGGTCGCGGCGATAAAGACATGTCGATCATAAGCGAACAGGTGGGAGGGTTCAAATGAACCGCCTGCGCTCGCTCCTCCATAACACGGACCGTCGTAAAATGCTCGTGCCCTTCTTTACGGCCGGTTATCCAAGCAAAAAGGGCACAGTCGACCTGGTGAAATCGGCGGTAGATGCCGGAGCCGACATGGTCGAGATCGGGATGCCTTTTTCTGATCCGCTGGCTGATGGCCCGGCGATACAGCATTCGTCATTTGAGTCACTGAAGAGAGGTACGACGCTCAAAGAAATTCTCGGCAGCGTCGAAACGCTAAGGGAATCTATTGATGTCCCGCTGGTCCTGATGGGATACTACAACCCGTTGCTGGTTTACGGTCAGGACAGATTCCTGCGCGATGCTGCTTCGGCCGGAGTAGATGGTCTCATCATCCCGGATTTGCCAGTTGAGGAGGGGACGGAATATACTCGTCTGATTCGAAAGCACGACCTTTCGGCCGTCTTCCTGGTGTCGCCAACTTCCACCGAACAGCGAGCGAAACTGATTGACAAAACATCGACTGATTTAGTATATGCTGTAACCGTGACCGGGGTCACGGGCACCGGCAAAGTTTTTGGGTCAAAAACCGATACTTATCTAAAGTGGCTGAAATCTGTCCTGAAAAAGCCGTTCGTCGCCGGATTCGGTGTCAGTTCACCCGAATCGGCCCGTCGAATGGCCAGGTACAGCGACGGTGTCGTGATCGGCTCGGCCCTGGTTGAAATCATCCGGAAGTCCGGATCAAACGAACAGGCGCGTAAGCGCACGCATCGGTTCCTGAAAGACATCAGGAAGGCATTAGTATGACCGAAAAACAAATCGACGAAATTCGCAAGCAGATCGACGACATTGATGGCCGTCTGCTGGATTTGCTCAATTCCCGCGCAGGGCTGGTGCTCCAGTTGGCCGAGGTGAAAATCGCTTACGGTCTGAAGCTCTTTGATCCGGAGCGAGAGAAATTCATCTTCGAACGAGTTACCGGTGAGAATCCGGGACCGCTGTCCAAAGAAGCCGTAACCCGCTTGTTCGAACGGGTGATCGATGAATCACGGCGACTGGAGCGGACCGAAGTCTACGACAAGAAGCAGGAATAGGCACAACCATGATCGTCATAATGAAAGAAAACGCCACGGACGAACAGATCCAAAATGTGGTCGGCCGTCTCCTTGACCAGGGCTTTGACATTCACCGGTCCACCGGCGCTACACAGACCGTTCTCGGTGTAGTCGGCGACACCCATACGGTCGACACCCGCACCTTTGAGATAATCGAAGGCGTTCAGGAAGTAGTCCGGATCACCGAACCATATAAGCTGGTTGGACGGACGTTCAAGCCGAATAATACCGTTATCAAGATGAAGGACGCGGAAATCGGGGGAGATAAAGTCACCCTGATGGCCGGCCCGTGCTCCATCGAGAGTCGCGACCAGATCAAGCAGATTGCCAAATTCGTAAGATCCACCGGCACTACTATACTTCGCGGCGGCGCCTACAAACCGCGCTCTTCGCCATATTCGTTCCAGGGGCTGGGTGAGGAAGGCCTGAAATACATGCGCGAGGCGGGCGACCAGTACGGACTTGCTATCGTTTCCGAAGTAATGGACCGCATGGATATCATCCCGGCCCTGAAGTATGTCGACATAATTCAGGTCGGTGCTCGTAACATGCAAAATTTCGCCCTGCTGAAAGAACTCGGAAAAGTCGATAAACCGATCTTGCTAAAGCGGGGGATGTCGGCTACCTTAAAAGAGTTGCTGATGGCCGCCGAGTATATTATGGCCGGTGGCAACCACGAAGTGATTCTGTGTGAACGCGGTATCCGGACGTTTGAGAACTATACCCGCAACACGCTTGATATCTCGGCTATTCCGGTGCTCAAGAAGCTGACGCACCTGCCGGTTATCGCGGACCCGTCGCACGGCACCGGTATTCGCAACAAAGTTGCCCCGATGGCTAGGGCGTCCGTTGCCGCCGGGGCGGACGGACTGATTATTGAGGTTCATTACGATCCTGATAAGGCGATGTCCGACGGCGCCCAGACACTTTATTTCGAGCAGTACGAACAGCTTGTCAAAGAGTGTGCGATTATTGCCACGGCGGTCAACCGCTCGATCTGATTGCCGGCACGGTCCGCATTGACGCGGCCGAAACATTGGATGTAAGAAAACCGAATAGGATTCCATGGCTACCGATAAGTATAAGGCGCAGTTTGCGAAAGCTGTTGCCCTCGCCTTTCAAAAAGTCTACCCCGAAAAGTACAATGAAGCCGGCGACGAACAGGTTTTCAGCCCCGATTTCATTCTGTCCCATTTGGAGAAACCAAAAGATCCCCGGATGGGGCGGTTTGCATTACCGGTCTTTCGATTCGGAAAACTCCTGCAGGACAAGCCACCTTCAATCTCACGGAAAGTTGCCGAAGCGACCGGCAGCAACGGAGGAGACGTCGTGATGGTCAAAATTGAGGCCGCCGGTGGTTTTTTAAACGCCCGCATCGACAGCACCGCTCTGTCGCAGGAGACGGTCAGCAACATCCTGAGCGACCAACAGAGCTACGGAAGGTCTTTGGTCGGCGAAGGCAAAACTGAATTGGTGGAATACTCCTCGGTCAATATCGCCAAACCGTTTGGAATCGGGCACCTTCGCACGACAATCCTCGGAAACTCCCTTAGACGGATATTTCTCAAGCTCGGCTACGATACAGTCGGGGTCAATTACCTCGGCGACTGGGGTACGCAGTTCGGCAAGATGATCGTGGCCTATCGGCTGTGGGGCCGGGATCTTGACCTGACGGAAAACCCGGTCGAAAAACTGGTCAAGCTGTATGTCCGGTTCCACCAGGAGGCTGAGGACAACCCCGAACTCGATGATCTCGCACGAAAGGCCTTCCGCAACCTGGAAACAGGTGAGGCCGATGAAACTGCACTGTGGGAACGATTCAAGGAACTGTCTCTTCAGGAGTTCATGCGCGTCTACCGACGGCTCGGGGTTGAATTCGATCTCATCAGCGGCGAGGCGTTTTTCAACGACAAGATGGAGGCTGTGATCGAGCGGTTCGAAAAGGCGGGACTCGTATCGCAGTCACAGGGCGCGACGATAATTGATTTGCAGGATGATCAGCTTCCGCCACTGCTGTTGAAGAAAGCCGACGGCGCCACTCTCTACGCCACCCGCGACCTCGCCAACGCCCTTTGGCGCTGGGAGAACTACCGGTTCGAAGAGTGCCTCTATGTGGTGGCCACCCAGCAGGCCGATCATTTCAAGCAGGTCTTCAAGGCCATTGCCATGCTGGAGGAAGCCGAAGGACTGCGCGCAGAGGATCGAGTTGCCAGTCGTTTGAAACATGTTGATTTCGGCTGGGTTACCTTTATCGAACCCGCCGGGGACGGCGGCGAAAAGGCGAAAAAGAAAATGTCCACTCGGGCCGGCAATGTCATCTGGCTTGAGGATGTTATTACCAAAGCCGTCGCGCTCGCACGAGAGAAGATACTTGAAAAGAATCCCGAATTGGAGGCACTCGACAGGACGGCCGAGATGATTGGCATCGGTGCGGTAATGTTCGCACAGATGTCGCTCCGCCGGCACAAGGACGTGAATTTCGACTGGGACGAAGTCCTCAATTTCGAAGGCGAAACCGGTCCGTACCTGCAGTACACCCACGCCCGCCTCTGTTCGCTTCTGCGCAACTACGGCGGGGAGCCGTCGCCGTCGTTTGATCCCACTCTTCTTGACCGCGAGGAGGAGCAGCGAGTCGTTGAACTGCTCGCCGATTTCCCGTCCGCGATCGAGGATGCCGCGCGCAATTATGATCCGGTGTATATTGCCCAGCATCTGCTTCGGCTGGGGGCTGCATTCAACAAGTTTTACCAGCGCAAGACTGAGGACGGACGAATCGAAAAGATTATATCTGAGGACACGGCGCTGACCGAGGCCCGGATCGCCCTGGTGAAGTCGGTCCAGATAGTCATCAACGAAGGACTCCGCCTGCTTGGCATTCAAGCGCCGGAAGAGATGTAAGCCATGGCCGGATCGACTCCCCGAATCAAAAAGGTTACTGTCTGCGGCTTCGGGCTGATCGGCGGAAGTATCGCACTTGATCTTCAGAAATACGGCAGCAAGAAAATTGAAGTCGTGGCCTACGACCGCAAACCGGTGCTGGCAAAAATCCGCCGCGACGACCGTTTTCGCGGTTCCACCAGCTCGATCCTCCGAAAAGCAGTCGCCGGTGCCGATATCGTCGTTCTCTCAGCAACTCATATAGGCAACGAAGGCTTACTTCGAGAACTCGCCGGCTTCGATGAACTGACCGACTGCCTGATTGTCGACACCGGGGCAGTTAAACTGCCGATTGCCGAGCTCGCCGAGTCGCTGAAATTCCCGAAGGGAACAGAGTTCCTGCCCAGCCATCCGATGGCTGGTAAGGAAAAGGCCGGCTTCACAAATTCAGAGACCGGCATTTTCAAGAATCATACCTGGTTTGTGGATGAACTGGCGAACCTAAGCCAGACCGGTCGGGCGAAACGAGACTGGCTGCTAAAAAAGACAGGGTCCTCGCCGGTGTATATCAGCAGCAGCCTCCACGATGAGCTGGTTTCAGAGATTTCTCACCTTCCCCAGTTGATTTCGACTATATTGGGTGCCCAGGTTAAACCGGAGATGATCCAGCTTTCCGGCCCGGGACTAAAGTCGATGCTTCGACTGGCGGGATCGCCATACAGCGTGTGGCAGGAAATTATTGACCAGAACCGAGAAAAGATTGTTGAAGCGCTCGAACTTTATCAGGATAATATAGGCCTGATTGTTGACTTGATTCGGAAAAGAAAATCGCTTGAGGAAGTGTTTACCTCGGCGGCCAGGAGTTATAAATGCTTGTCGTAATGGAAACCGCCGCCCCCAAAGAGGCGATCGATCATGTCTGCAAACTGATCGAGGAAATGGGGCTCACCGCGCACCCGATGCCCGGCGCCCAGCGCACCGCGATCGGGGTCACCGGCAACAAATCGCAAGTCGATGCCGACCGGATACTCACCCAGACCGGAGTCAAAGAGATCATCCATGTTACCAAACCGTACAAACTGGTCAGCAGGGAGTTTTTTCCCGAGGACTCGGTCATAGACATTGGTGGGGTCAAAGTCGGTGGGGATGCGTTTGTCATCATGGCCGGTCCCTGCTCGGTCGAGAGCCGAGACCAGACTCTGACGGTGGCCGAAGCGGTGGCTAAAAGTGGAGCTCATATTCTCCGAGGCGGCGCCTATAAGCCGAGAACCTCGCCGTACTCTTTTCAAGGACTCAAGGAAGAGGGGCTGAAGATCCTGGCCGAAGCGCGCGAGAAATTTGGTCTTAAGATTGTTACTGAAGCCCTCGATACCGAAACGATAGATCTCGTGGTGGATTATGCCGACATCATCCAGATCGGCGCCCGCAATATGCAGAATTACACGCTGTTGCGCAGAGCAGGCCGCGCCAAAAAGCCCGTATTGCTAAAACGGGGACTCTCTGCGACGGTTGACGAACTGCTTATGGCAGCGGAATATGTTATGTCCGAGGGAAACCGAAATGTCATCCTGTGCGAACGCGGGGTCCGGACCTTTGCCGATCACACCCGCAATACGCTGGATCTCTCCGCAATACCGTATGTCCAACGGGCCAGCCATCTCCCGATAATCGCCGACCCGAGTCACGGCACCGGCCGCAAAGACAAAGTCCTCCCGCTCTCGCGTGCCTCCCTGGCGGTCGGAGCGAACGGGCTGCTGATTGAAGTGCACAACGACCCGGCCAAGGCGCTCTCCGACGGCCCCCAGTCGTTAACGCCAGAGATGTTCGAACAACTCATGAAAGAACTGCGGGAGCTGGCTCCCGTGATTGGCAGGACTATTGCATGAGGGAGCTGCAGCCCCGTCGAGTCAAGGACACGACGCTGCGAGTCCCGGGCGATAAGTCTATCGCACACCGGGCGGCCCTGCTGTCTATTCTGTCCGCCGGACCGGTGAGTATCCAGAATTTTCCTGACAACGCCGACTGTCGTTCCTCGCTTGAAGCAGCTAAATCCCTTGGCGTAACCGTGCAGCAGCAAGGTGCCGCCCTCAGGCTCGCACCGCCTGAGACTTTGTCGGTCGATCCCGATACCACAATCGATTGCGCCAATTCCGGTACGACGGCCCGGCTGCTGTCCGGTATTCTCGCCGGATCGAGTGTTGAAGTGACGCTCACCGGCGACGACTCGCTTCGATCAAGACCGATGAAACGAATCATAGGTCCGCTGACCGAGATGGGTGCCGGTATCGCCGCTGAGGATGACCGCCTGCCGATGCGAATCAGAGGCGCCAAACTGCTCCCGTTCGAATACCGCCTGCCGGTCGCCTCGGCGCAGGTCAAATCGGCCATCTTGCTGGCCGGACTTGCTTCACGGTGCTCTGTGACGGTCCGCGAAGATGCAATCACCCGCGACCACACGGAAATCATGATTGACCATCTCGGCGACGGTATCGAGAGCCGCGAGATCAAACCAATTCTCATGCAGGATCCGATAGACCCGCGCAAGAAGAAGATGCAGATGCCGGAGCCGTTTAAAAAGGAAGTTAAGCTGCTGTCTCGAGCGACTATTCACGGCGGCGAGGTTGACATTCCCGGTGACATTTCCACCGCGGCGTTTTTCTTTGCAGCCGCAGCTATATCCGGCAAATCTATCACAGTAGAACACGTCGGCCTGAACGCAACCCGTACCGCCTTTCTCGACCACTTGAGGTCCATTGGAGCTAAAGTGGAAATTACTGAGAAGAAAATCGTTTCGGGCGAACCGCGAGGCAGAGTGAGTGTCACCGGCGGTAAATTAAAGAATCGACGCATCGGCGGCGAAACAACTGTGGGACTTATCGACGAGATACCGATTGTTGCAGTCATGGCCGCATTTGCCGAGGGAACAACGGTCGTTCGCGATGCCGCGGAACTT
Organism: uncultured Ignavibacteriales bacterium; assembly: GCA_964612145.1. Lineage (GTDB taxonomy): Bacteria > Zixibacteria > MSB-5A5 > GN15 > FEB-12 > JAGNLV01. The sequence goes on from CAZTBP010000005.1 coordinate 108,636, forward strand.
CGAGTCAAAGAATCGGATCGACTGACTGCGACGGTTGAGAATCTCAAACGCATGAATGTAAAGTGCGGTTTGTTGGAGGATGGTATTGCAGTCGAGGGCGGGGGACAGGAGTTTGAGGGAGCCCATTTTGAAACCTTCGGGGACCACCGTATCGCGATGGCGTTTGCAATCGCATCGCTGTTTGTCAGCACTCGCTCAACGCTGGACAACCCGGATGTAGTGGGCGTCTCCTGCCCGATCTTTTTTGATCTCTTGCACTCAATCGGATCATGAGTAATCCAATTTATGCATTTGGCCTGATCGGCCATAATATCGGCTATTCCCGTTCGCCGGAGGTATTTGACGCTATCTTTGCGGCTGATGACGTAGAAGGCTCCTTTGAACTGTTCGACATCGAGCCGGAGAGCTTTGACAAGAGATTTAATGAGATTCTTGATTCTCATACTCAGGCCGTCTCGGTCACCATTCCGTACAAGCAGCGAGTAATCGAGTATTTGAACGAGCTTGATGATGCCGCGAGGACTCTTGGTGCAGTGAATTCAATTGCTCTGGGTCGGAAGCGACATGGATTCAACACCGATATTACCGGTTTTGCCTACCCGCTTGAGAACCACAAAGCGCGCCTGTCAAACGGTCGGGCCCTGGTCCTCGGCGCCGGAGGAGCGGCCCGGGCTGCGACCTACGGACTACGCTCCCGATTTGATATCCGTCGGATCAATATCATGTCTCGTACCGAAGCGACGATCGTTGCCGCGCGCGAGACTCTTTGCTCGCGCCTGCCGGATCTCGTACTACAGAACATTACACCGCAGCAGCTTGCTGACAACAAGTCCGAGCGCTGGGATATAGCAGTCAATGCCACTCCACTAGCCGGACCGAATCATCCTGAAGAATCACCGCTGCCCGACAACTTTGACTGGAACAAAACCGGCATCTACTACGACCTGAATTACAATCAGGATAATCATCTGCTGTCAATGGCGCGCGACGGTGGATGTCTCGTTTTTGACGGCACCCCCATGCTTATCGCTCAGGCAATCGAGTCGTATCGCCTCTGGACCGGCCGGGAAGTTGCCTTCGATTCCGTCTTCCAGAAGGTCTTCCCCGATCAAAGCAAGAAACCGCAAGCACGATGACGATCACCGGCCACATATTCCTGATCGGCCTGCCCGGCAGCGGGAAATCTACACTCGGAGAGAAATTGGCCCAAAGCCTGGGACTTGATTCCGTCGACACCGATAACCTGATGGAGCAACGAACAGGAAAATCGATTACGCAGATCTTCGATGAGGATGGAGAAGAGCAGTTCCGCCGTCTCGAATCAGAGATCATCTCTGAACTGGCTTCGCAGGAGTTAACACCATCGGTCGTCGCATTGGGCGGCGGAGCTTTTCAAAGACCGGAAAACAAGGCAGCTATCAAGGCGGCAGGTGTAACGATTTACTTGCAGAATAATCCCAGGCGTCTGGTACCGTTTCTGCTGGCAAAAAGCAACCGTCCCATGCTGAGGCCGGAACCGGTTGACAGCCGTACCCAGACCGAACAACTTGAGGCGAAACTGGCGTCGCTGCTGAGAGAGCGAAAAGAAAACTACGAAACGGCTGACTTTGTGGTACCATGCGATTTGCTGACAAACCAGACTGAACAGGTAGAGGCAATAGTCAAGTTCCTGCAGAACAGATATGGCACAGATTAGAGTCAATCTCGGCGACCGAAGCTACCCTATTAGTGTCGGTAGCGGTAAGTGGGAAAACGAATTGAGCCGCAGGGTCAAAGCGGTCGTGCGTTCCGAAGCGAAGGTTTTTGTCCTATCAGATGCCAACGTCTATTCTTTGTTTGGATCACCCATCGCAGCGGCAGTTCATCGATCAGAACGAACAGCGATTGAATTGACATTGCCCGCCGGGGAAAAGACTAAGAGCGTCCGATACCTCAACGACATTCATACGTTTCTTCTCGATCACAAAGTCACCCGATATGACCTGATTGTCGCTGCGGGCGGTGGCGTTCTGACCGACCTGGCCGGATATGCAGCAGCAACCGTGCTTCGGGGCATCCGATGGGGAGCCGTTTCCACCACGCTGCTGGGCATGGCCGACGCTGCCATCGGCGGCAAAACCGGTATCAACCACCCGCTCGGCAAAAACCTCATCGGCGCTTTCTGGCAGCCGTCGTTCGTGATCTGTGACACCGACTTCCTCCAGACATTGCCCGTGCGACAACTGATCGCCGGGCTCGGTGAAGTCGTCAAATACGCCGGCCTTGCCGGTGACGATTTTTTAGCCGAAATCAAGCGTTATCTTTCCGCCGGCGATCTGCTCGATGAACGTCGTCTCCGAAAGCTGATAAGCCTCTCCGCTGCATACAAAGCCGACATCGTTTCGCGCGACGAACGAGAGGGGAAACTTCGGATGCTGCTCAACCTCGGTCACACCTTCGGTCATGGAATCGAACAGTCGCTCGGTTTCGTGCGGTTGTTACATGGCGAGGCGGTGCTGATCGGCCTGCTTGGAGCAATCGAATTGAGCTGTCTGCTCAAACCGTCTCGCACAGGCCGCCTGCACGCCTATCGTGAACTTGTGTTCCACCTGGTATCGTCACTGCCGAAACGAAAGATTTCTGCCGATAAAGTTATTGATGCCATGGCCCGAGACAAAAAACGTCGTGAGAAGGCACAGAGATTTGTCTTGATTGACCGTCCCGGTCAACCGTTTATTACGCACGATGTATCGCAGCAAGCCGTGCGGGAGGCCGTGACGGCAATGCTGGAGCACTATAAAGCCAAAGGAGTTCGGCATGCCAAAGGTCCTGATCGTAAACGGACCTAACCTGAATTTGCTCGGTAAGCGCCAGCCGGAAATTTACGGCTCAGCCACATTGGACGAGCTCAACCATCGACTCAACGAGTTTGCAACGGAACTCAAACTCGATCTTGAGTTTTTCCAATCGAATTCAGAAGCCGAGATTATAGACTTTATCCATGCCAACGGCCCGGACGCCGACGGCATGGTAATCAATCCGGGCGCCCTGACGCACTACAGCTATGCGATACGCGATGCGATCACATCGGTGGATATTGAGACGGTCGAGGTACACCTGTCCAATATCTATGCCCGCGAGGAATTCCGGCATAAGTCAGTAATCGCTCCGGTTGCACGCGGCCATGTCGTTGGCTTTGGGTACTACGGATACGCTATGGCACTGTCGTATTTTGCCGATACTGTTAATGAATAGAGATTTTGCATCAGGAAGATACTATGAAACGGATTTCGATAGCGATTGCGATCGTCCTGGCATTGGGCCTGGGCGCGTGTGAGAAAGAAGAACGAATCTCCGAGGACCTGGTATTTCGCACGCTGGATTCCCTCGAATTCAAACTCAACTGGCTGGACTATCGGCTGGCGCAGGAGTCTTGGGAGCAATACACCTCCGGCCGCTCCGATTCGCTCCGGTTTTACCAGGGCCTGTTCGAGTACGTGGTTGGCGATCCGGAAATCCTCAGGATTCTCCTGCAGGGCAAACCGTATATCTCCAACGATATCGATGAGCGCCGACTGGAACTGATCGAAGCCAGTGTGATGCGAGGGCAGATCGAAGCCAGTGAAGACGTCAGTGAACTTCGCGATTCATTACGGGATATCCATCTGTCATTCGTTGCCACTTTCGACGGACGCGAAATACGGCAGGACGAACTTTATCGGATGTACCGCAGCGACGCCAATCGTCAGCGTCGTGAAGCGGCCTACCGCGCATATCATCAATTGGGGACCGAAGTTGCCGACGGGCTTTCCGAACTCATAGCACGCCGGAATGAAGAAGTTCGGGATCTCGGCCAGACTGATTTCTTCGCACTAATGCTTGCCCAGCAGGGCTACGATGTCAATGAGTTCCTGATCCTTTTGGACCGGCTTGATTCGCTGAGCCAGGAGCCTTATCGAGATGTGCTTGAGCGCTGGCAGCAGCAGCTCGGCTATAATGAACTGGAGATTTGGGATTTGGGGTATGCGAATGCTGCCGCCAACCGAGCCGTGGATCAATATTTCCCGGCCGACGGTCAGATGTATTTGGCCGAAGTGCTCCTCAAAGGTATCGGCTACAATCTCAACAAACTTCCCATTTACTTTGATATCGAGCCTCGCGAAAATAAATCGCAGGTTGCCTACGCCTTCCCCATCAAACCTCCGTCAGACGTGCGTGTCCTGGCCAACCTTACCAACGGTATTCACGGCATGCGAACTCTCATGCATGAGATCGGCCATGCCCTGCACTACACCCACATCCAGCAGGACCGTGAACTGTTCAACAACAATATAGCTGCCAGCTGGACCGAAGGTATGTCGCAGCTTGTGGCGTCACTGATTGATGAGCCGGACTTTCTACTCAAGTATGCCGGCATGCCGCAGTCCGTGGTCGAACGATACCAACTGGGCCGTCGGGACCAGGAGATAGTCGGCCTGCGCATGCGCCTGGTTGAATTGCAATGGGAATATGAAGCCTACTTGAATCCGGAGCAGGATATTAACCAGCTCTACTGGGATATCTTCGGGCGGATAATGATGTTGCCGAGGCACGACGACCTGTATCCCTGGGCGTCTATCGTACATTACACGACCCACCCGGTTTACCTGCACAATTATCTCTACGCGGATATTATCGCCGCCCAGACTATCAAGACGCTGGAGGATATGTACGGCCGGATAATCGATAATCGTCAGGTGAGCGCCTTTCTCAATCAGAACTACTTCCGGTTTGGCGCCCGGTATGAGTGGCGCGACCTGCTGGAACGGGGGACCGGAGAGCGGTTCAATCCGAATTTCCTGATTTCGTATCTGGACATGGGCGCGACCGAATAATCGCGCCCTAAATTTCCAACCCAAGACTTATCGAGATATCCGCCCCGAACTGCCGGACATTAAACGGTATTGGCGAGGTCACGAATGGGAAGTCATTGTCGTATCCACTTGTAAAAATCACTCGGTAATAGAATTCAATCTGGGTCGCGACTGTGGGCGCGTTATAGAACATTTGCCCGAGGCCCAGGCGCAGATAAGGATGCGTCCCACCATCGCCATTGCTGACTTCGAGCGCATCGATAGTGGCAAACCCGGCATGCAGGCGCAAAACGCTGAGCTCTGGCTCGAGGGCTTGAGCATCAGCATAGTGTTGGCACCATAAAACAGTGACTGCATAACCCCATTGTTGTCGGATACATTGGCCCACATGAATTCTCCGTGGATTCCGGTTCGAAAATACCGCGATAGCCGGTATTGGGTTGACACACCCACACCATAGAGCGCCCGCTTCGTAGTCTCTTCTATACGATCTGCAGCGCCGCCCACGATAAACCCGCCCGATAAATGCAACCCGAGGGTGACATCGCGTTCCTCAACCGCGACCTTTTTCACTTCCTGTTCACCCGAAGAATTTCTGGTTGGCTGTGCAAAACCAACCTGACGCCCGGTTAAAAAGACCAGCGCAATCAACAGCAATTTCACATATAGCATGAACGCCTCCCGTGATTTTATTTGTATTCCGTATTCAGGCAAAAATAGGTAATGGTGGCGACAATCGCAAGTCCGAAGCTATTCTTGTTGTGCCCAGGACGGGGTAAGTGTACCTTGCAGCCCTAAATTGTTGAATCACCCGAACCCAGAATCCGGCACCTATGGCGCGTACCGATAACATCACATCCGGCCCGATTGCCCGAACCGTCTTTTCCCTTGCGATGCCGGTGGTCCTGATGATGTTCATGGAATTCGCGTTGTCGTCGACCGACTATTTTTGGGTCGGAAAACTGGGCGCACTGGCCCAAGATGCCGTGACGACGTCGATGGTAATGGTCTGGACGATGTTTGCGGTCATTTCTGTTATCGCAATCGGCGTGACAGCCCTCGTCTCCCGTCACATCGGAGGGGGACGGCCCCAAAAAGCAGCTTTCTACACGCGCCAGGGTCTGGTCATGGCGTTGTGTATCGGAACCGTAATCACGATCGGGGGATGGCTGCTGTCACCCGCCCTGTTGAAGTTTATGGGCACGGGGGAGGAGACCATTCCACTGGCCCTGCCGTATATGCGAATCAACTTCCTGTTTGCCGTGCCGTTCTTCTTCATGGAAACGCCTTATGCCGTCTTCCGGGCCGCAGGCGACACGCGAACACCAACGATCATTGGTATCTCGACGGTTGCATTAAATCTACTGCTTGATCCGCTCCTCATTTTCGGCTGGGGCCCGATCCCCGCCATGGGAGTTGCAGGGGCTGCGATCGCGACGGGGATTTCTGTCGTAAGCGCGGTAATCTGGGTGCTGACCAAGCTCTTCCGGGGCGATGCCGGTTTCTTGGTAACTCGCGCCGACGGATTTCGCCCAAACGTTCGCGAGATGCTCCGGATAGGCAAAATCGGCCTGCCGATTGCCAGCCAACAGTTCGTCTTTGTGGCCGTCTACTGGTTCCTCATAAAAATCGTGCACGAGTACGGCCCCACGGCCGCTGCCGCCATGGGTATCGGGAACCGGATGGAGTCGTTTTCCTACCTGGTATGCATGGGCTTTTCCGTGGCGGCCTCAACAATGGTTGGGCAAAACCTTGGTGCTGGAAAACCTGACCGAGCCGCGAAATGCGCCTGGGCCTCGGTTGGATCTGCTATCGGAGTGACTTTTGTGGTCTCGGTCCTCTTTCTCACCATACCGCGCCAGATATCTGGCGTCTTCACCGAAAATCCCGAAGCGCTCGGAATCGCCACCGACTACCTGATCATACTCGGGCTGTCACAGATGACGATGGCTATCGAAATCGTGCTCGAAGGAGCGTTTGGCGGAGCAGGGGATACGATCCCTCCTATGCTCGTATCCGTGCCCGGTTCCATCGCACGGATACCGTTGGCCTACCTGCTGGCCTTCACTTTTGACTGGGGTATCAACGGCGTGTGGTGGACACTGACAATCACGACGACAATCAAAGCAGCGGTGCTGGCCTACTGGTTTAGCCGGGGTCGATGGAAATCGAAAGAAATCTGATTCTAATTGACCCTCGCCGAATGCCTTCCTTTATTCCCTGCGTTGGCTGTACCTGATTCTGTAAATTTGGAGATCATTCATGAGCCGAACTTTTGTCCGTGCGCAGCTGCCCAACGAAAAGGCGTTCTATGCCATACGCGAAGATGGCAGCCTGAAAGTACTTCAACAGGCTCCCTGGTTTGGAGTCGAGGAAACCGGCAAAACAATCGACACCGACATAGCCCGTCTCTTGGCTCCGGTTGAGCCGAGCAAGATTGTGTGTATCGGGCTGAACTACCACGAGCATGTCAAAGCCAGCTACTCTGCCGATGAAGCGCCGGAGCGACCGTTGATATTCCTCAAGCCGCCATCCTCCATAATCGGGCCGGGGGAGAAGATTGTCCATCCCACCGTGTCCGACCGCGTCGACTACGAGGCCGAACTGGGCGTTGTCATCGGATCGAAAGCCAAGAACATTTCCGAGCAGCAGGCGCCCGATTACATTTTCGGGCTGACGTGCGTCAACGACGTCACCGCGCGCGACCTACAGAAACCGGACGGCCAGTGGTCTCGCGCCAAAGGATTTGACACGTTCTGCCCGGCCGGACCGTGGATAGTACAGGGTGTTGATTATTCAGACCTGCTGGTGGAAGGTGTGCTCAACGATGAGATCAAGCAGTCCGGGCGTACGATTCAAATGATTTTCAATATCCCGTTCCTGATAAGTTACATTTCCTCGATCATGACACTCCTGCCGGGCGACATCATTTCAACCGGTACGCCGTCGGGCATCTCACCCATGAAATCCGGAGACAAGATAGAGGTACGGGTACAGGATGTGGGTACGCTGACAAATTACGTGGCGTAATATCTCACTTTCGGGGTAGAAGAGGTAAAGCAGCAAGCACAGGCCCATGACGGAACGATTGTACTATAACGATCCCGGACGCCTCGAATTCGAAGGCACCATCACCGAAATCGGTGAGGCCGACGGACGGTTCTTTACTGTTTTAGACAGGTCCGCATTCTATCCGACCTCCGGTGGCCAGCTGTTCGATACGGGGCTGCTCAATCAGACGAAAGTTGTCGATGTAGTTGAAACAGACGACGGTACGGTCCGGCATATTACGGAAGAACCAGTCGGTAAACCTGGCGAGACGGTCACCGGCGTGGTCGATGTCGACCGTCGACGCATGCACCGGCAACAGCACACCGCCCAGCATGTGATTAGTCAGGCGTTCATTGAACTGTATAGTTTCGAATCGGTCTCCGTTCATCTCGGTGAGGATTACGGAGCGATCGAGTTATCTGCCGTGTCGGTTTCACAGGAGCAGCTTGACCGAGCGGAGAAACGCGCCAACGAGATCATCTTCGCTGACCACCCGGTCGAGATACTTTTCGTTGACGCAACCGAGGCCGCGCAACTCCCCTTGCGCAAGATTCCCGAAAGAGAAGGCACTATCCGGGTTATTAAGATCGATGCTTTCGATTACTCCGCCTGCGGCGGCACACACTGTGATTCGACCGCACAGGTCGGGCTCCTAAAGATTGTCGGGATGCAGAAAATCCGTGGGCACATGCTCGTGAATTTCCTCGCCGGTGATCAACTGCTGACCGATTTCAGCAATCGTCTTGAGATCACCAACACTCTGGCCGACAGGCTGACGTGCCACATTAACGATCTGGTCGAAAAGATGCAGGCCCTCGATGATGAAAACAAATCGACTCGTCGGGAATTGGCTCGACTGCGGAAAGAACTATTGCCATCGCAGGCCGCCCGCCTTGCAACCAACTCCTGGCGGGCCGGCAGTCACACCCTGGTCGTGGCCCGCCTTGATGACATGGATGCAAAACTGGCCGGGCAGTTGGGCACCGCAATTGTGGAACAGACAGGAGGGGCCGCTGCGCTGCTTGTCGAAGGCCGGTTAATCCTCGCTGTTGCGCCGGACAAGGGGCTTCACGCCGGCAACATTATCAAAGTCTTTGCGGCCCAAACAGGCTTGCGGGGCGGCGGTGGACCGTCACAGGCCCAGGTCGGTGGCGCCAACCCCGAACAGCTTGCGAATTACCGCGAGATTCTGGAAGGGCTGCTTCGTGAAATGTAGGTGGCCGACCATAGTCCTGGTCCTGCTGATGCTGGCATCATCAGCGCTCACGCAGCGCAGCCAGAAACTGATTCTAAACCACACCGATGAGCTTGAAGTCGTGTTCGAAGAAGGCCGCTACAAAACCTATGTCAACGGCAATGTCGAATTCCAGACCGAAACCGGACGGATCTTCTGTGACTCCGCCGTCTTTGTTCGCAATAACTTCGCCAACCTTCGTGGAAATGTATTCATCGATGACCAGGAATACATGCTGCGAGCTGATTCCGTGTTTTACGATCTCCTCAAGGAACAGGCTGTCGCCCGCGGCCGAAACGTCCAGCTCTGGTCGTACGATGACTCCCTTTACGGCGCTGGGACCCATGCCTTTTATGACCGCACCAACGAGAACTTCTACATGGAGAACCGCCCGACCATTTACCTGGGCTACCCGGATTCAGTCAGCATGGTCGAAATCATTGCCGACTTTGTGGAGTACAGAAAAGAGACCGAGCAGGCCGAGGCAATCGGCGATGTCATTATCACGTCCGAGGATTTGGCCGCCCGGTCACGATGTGCGGTGATGAATCTCAAGACAAACGTCCTTGATCTCTATGATGCTCCCTCCGCCCAGCGCGCCCGCTCCACAATCGAGGGAGGCTTTATATCGCTGGTGTTTGGAGAGGAGCAACTGGAGCGTATTCTGGTCATAGACTCCGCTTACGGAGAATTCATCGAGCCGGTCGACACCACCGCAACCGAATTCGACCGCTCAATCCTCGCCGGTGAACGTCTCACCATGTATTTCACCGAGGGTGAGCTGTCGCAGGTAAAAGCGGTGAGCCAGGCCTATTCGTGGTACTACCCCTCGCAGCGGGGAACGACCGAATTTCACGAAAACGAAGTCTCCGGTGATACGATCCGGTTTGCAGTCAAAGAGCAGAGCCTCCAGCGAGTCACTGTCATAGGGGGTGCCCGGGGGACGTATGTAACAGGCAAAGTACCATACGGCTGGTCGCCCGAGGATTCGGTCGAGGTCCCGACAGCGGACACTTTGATCCCTTTGGTCGAAACGCCAGCCGACACCGCAGCAGTCGAAGCTGACACGACCATGGGCGAAAACGCCCCGCGGCCGCGGCTGGACACCATTAACTATCGCGCTCACTATATTGAATACAGCCTTGTCGATTCGATCATCAGCCTGCGGGCCCGGGCCGAGGTCGGTTCCGGCACAATGGGATTGCGGGCCCACGATGTGGAGTTTGACACGCAGCGACGCACGGTAGAGGCTTTTTCCGCCGAAATCAACCCGGACTCGCTCGATGTCGACTACTACAATCTGGCTGACCGATTGCAGCCCGCTACAATACCTGTCACACTCAAAGACGGCTCCGACGAATTGTACGGCGATTATCTCGAGTATTCGATTGACACCGAAAAAGGGCGCATTATAACCTCGAAATCCGAATTTGAGCAGGGCTACTATTACGGCAACAAGCTGTTCCGGGAGAAGAAAGACGTTTACTATGTCGAGGACGGCTACTACACGACCTGCGACGCCGAGGAGCCCCATTTCCATTTCCACTCCAAGCGAATGAAGCTGATTGAAAACAACAAGCTAATCGCACGCCCGGTCGTGTTTTCCATCGGCCGGATCCCGCTACTGGCCCTGCCGTACTATGTCTTCCCGCTGAAGAAAGGCCGTCACTCCGGTATTCTGGAGTTCCGATTCGGACGTTTCGAGCGAGGGGAGAGATACCTTGAGAATCTCGGCTACTACTGGGCGGCCTCGGAGTACTGGGACTGGCGCGGATGGGTTGATTATCACGAACAGCGACGGACTCTCACTTTTGGTTCACGAGTGAATTTCGTTAAGCGCTACATACTGAATGGCTACCTTGATCTCGAGTATCGTCGTCAGACCAACTACAACCGCTTCGTCGGCCGCGAGAGTACTCCCAACAGCTACAAAATCAACGCGCAGTATGACCACAAATTTACGCCATCCTTCGAGGTCCGGTCGTTTGCGAGTTATCAGTCAACGGCCAATTATGAAACGGATTTTTCAAACAACCTGAGCGAGCGACTTAACCGCGAACTGTTATCCCGCGCCAGTTTCTCAAAACGGTTCGGTGAGCAAATCTCGTTATCCGGTAGTGTCGAGCATCGCGAGAATCTGGACCTCGAAACCAGAACCAACCAACTCCCGACCGCGTCGCTCTCGCTGCCCTCTATTTATCCGTTCGGCAGCAGTTCTACCAACGAGGATGGTGACAAAGTCTCGCGATGGTACAACCAGTTTATCCTGCGATATAATCCAAGCCTGCAGAACTTCTCGTCGCGGGCCACTAAGACTGATACGGTCCTGACCGTTCTTGCCGACACGACCATTATAGTCGATACCCTTGCCAACGATGCGGACACGACAATTCAAATTATCGAGGCCGACACCCTCAGATCCCGTACTCGCAGACATTGGGCCAAGATCGAGCACAACCCCAGTATCAGCCTGCCGTCGATTCGCTTACAGCCGTACATCACTATTTCGCCGAGAATCTCTTATCGCGAGACCTGGTTCAAGATCTGGGAAACTGATCAATCGCGGGCGGCCGGGATCGATGCTTCTGAGACTTATCGCACTTATTCATACAACGCCGGCGCCGAGGCCAGCACCAAACTGTATGGCACGATCTATCCTAATTTTGCAGGTGTCATTGGCGTCCGACACGTTTTCGAGCCGCGAGTAGGCTACTCCTGGTCGCCTGAAATTCAGCGGCACCCCTCGATCAGAGCGTTCGCCGGTGGGGGAGCGGCCAGTTCAAAGAGTCAGAGACTGACTTTTCGGTTCAATCAACTGTTTCAGGCTAAGGTAGGCAACGAGGAAGCGGCCCGTAATCTCGATCTGTTATCGATTAACTCCAACTTCTCTTACGATTTAGAGCAGGACGAGAGGCCTCTGTCGGACATGAGAACGAATTTTTCGACCTCGACGATACCCCGGATCAACCTCAATGGCTCCATGACCCACACATTTTATAGCCCGATTGATGGCCATGAGGATTTCATTTCTCCGTGGCTGACTGATATCAATTTCGACGTGACTTTTTCAATCGCCGGCTCGAAATTTCTCTTCTCCGACGCTACCCGGGAGATTCCGCGCGGCGTGGACTCCGCCAACCAGCTTGATGAACGCCAACCGACCAGGACCGGTCGGTCCGGCAATACCGGCTGGAATCTCTCGGTCAAATACTCGTTCAGCGAGAGTAACCGACACACCAACTACCAAAAAAGCTCGTTTGTCTCCACAACCCTTAGTTTTAGTCTAACCCCCTCGACGTCTGTTACTTACAGCCAGCATTACGACATCGGGCGGAACCTCACCACCTATTCCAGCGTGAGCATCCGTCGCAACCTGCACTGCTGGGAGGGGTCGATTTTCTGGGTCCCGAACGGAGCGAATCGAGGCTTTGGATTCCGTCTCAATGTAATTGACATTCCGTCGATCAAACTTGACTCCAACCACGACTCATTTCTGTCATCCGATCTGGTCCGACAGCAGTATTAATCCCGGAAAAACCTTGAGTTTACGGGATTTTCACCGTAGTTTTTGTTGACAGCATTACTCAAGATTTTTTGATTTTCGCGTATACTGAGACCACCCAAACCTTTTGAAAACCCAAGGAGGGTTTCGCAATGACTAAAGAAGAGATGATCAATCACATGGCCGAAACAGCAGGGATATCGAAACGTCAGGCCGGTGACGCGCTGGATGCCTTCATGGGCGGCGTGACCAAACAGCTGAAAAAGGACGAAAAAATCAGCTTTGCCGGTTTCGGCACATTTAGCGTATCGCAGCGCAAGGCTCGTACCGGTCGCAATCCGCAGACCGGCGAAGCCATTAAAATCCCGGCTACCAAGGTTCCGGTTTTCAAGGCCGGCAAGAACCTCAAGGATGCCATCAAGAAGAAATAAGCTGATCTGCGCTGGCTTGCGAGGGCAGGGAATGTCTCCCTGCCCTTTTTTTGCCGTTTTTTGTAGTTGAAAAATCATACGCGAATTCCGAGCTTGATTGGATAATGGCAACCAAACGAAAAAAACGACCGACCACGAACAAGAAACAATCTTCCACCGGATTTTCCGAACGGGTCCGGCAGGCAGTAGCGGTCTTCCTGACCCTGGTCGGCCTGCTGTTCCTGATCGCCCTGATCTCCCACAGCAACCTTGACGACCGACGGATTACCGGCGAGGTCGACAGCCATCTCCCGCTGCTCGATATGCAGTATCGCAACCAGGGCGGAATGGTCGGGGCCTATGTGTCGTTTTTCTTCCTGCTTCTATTTGGCTGGCTGTCGTACTTTCTCCCGATCGCGCTGGGGCTTGCCGCGCTGCGGACATTTGCCAAAGACAAGGCTGACAGGCTTCGGTTCAACGCCCTGTTGCTCGGGGCGATCTCCCTGCTCGGCACCATGATATATAATGTCCATCTGGTGGCCGAGCGAACCCTCGACAACGACAGCGGTGCCGCCGGCGGCTACCTCGGCGAAAACCTGACGGCGTTGTCGATCAAGCTGGTCGGATCACTGGGATCATATGTCCTGCTTGGTGGGATTATCCTTATGTTGCTGATACTGTACACATCCGTTACGCCAGTGCTCAGCAGCCATCTTCGCCTCCCCGGTGCCGATACCCTGCGCCGAGGCTACCATGCTCTCGGGCGTAGCCTTGGCAGCTTCTTCTCGTTTGACTGGCTGCCCCGTTCGTCGCAAAGCGATACCGACGACGAGAGTGAAGAAGATGAGTGGCCAGGCAGGAGCCATCGTAAAAGAGACAGCTCCGAGAAATTCGATGAAATGCTCAGTGAACAACTCGAGACAGACTTGGACGACACCGATGACCGGGATGACGCGGGCGAAAAAGAAGCCGGAAAGAAAAACAAAACCAGGAAAGAGGTAAAATCCGGTCGCAATGCAACGCTTCATCGCGGCGGAGAACCGGTTTCTCTGGGCTCGATAGAGTACACGTTTCCACCGATGTCCTGTTTGACTCAGAACCCTAATCCGGGCCCGACTGTCAGTGATGACGAGCTCAAATTCACCTCCCAGATGCTAAAAAAAACACTTGAGACATTTGGTGTAAGTGTTTCAGGTGAAATCGAATATTACCCCGGCCCAGTCATTACCCGCTACGAATTGAAACCGGCTGCCGGCGTGAAAGTAAACCAGATTCTGAATCTGTCGGATGATCTTGCACTGGCGCTAAAGGCCAAGCGTATTCGGATTGTGGCGCCTATTCCCGGAAAAGCTGCAGTCGGGATCGAGATCCCCAACCGCAAAGCCCAGATTGTTCATTTGCGGGATGTGCTGGAAAGCGACGCCTATAACAGGAAGGAGATGCGGCTCCCGCTGGCTCTTGGCAAGTCGATCTCCGGTCAGCCGTATGTGGTTGATCTCGCCAAACTGCCGCACCTGTTAATTGCCGGGGCCACCGGATCCGGAAAATCGGTCTGCATGAACGTGTTAGTCACGTCGTTGCTGTTCAAGCGCCATCCGCACCAGATCCGCTTCATAATGGTAGACCCCAAGATGCTCGAACTGACCGTCTATTCCGGCATCCCGCATCTCGGCAGACCGGTTGTCACCAACCCCAAACGGGCGGAAAAGGTGCTGTCTGATGCCGTTGTCGAGATGGAGCATCGCTACCGCAAGCTGGCCAATGTGTCGGTGCGTAATATCGAAGATTATAATAAGAAGATGACCTGCGATGACAAGAAACTCCCGTATATCGTCATCATGGTCGACGAGCTGGCTGACCTGCTCATGTCGGCCAGTTCGTCCAAAACAGAGATGTTGATCACCCGTCTGGCGCAGATGGCCCGCGCGGTCGGTATACACCTCGTTCTGGCGACACAGAGGCCCTCGGTCGATGTTATCACGGGATTGATCAAGGCCAATTTCCCGGCCCGGATTGGGTTTCAGGTGTCGTCTAAAGTCGACTCGCGGACAATTCTCGATGCCAACGGGGCCGAAAAACTCCTCGGCTCGGGCGACATGCTGTTCCTGCACCCGGGACAGCCGGAAGCTACCCGGGTCCACGGCGCCTACATTACCGGCGAGGAAACCGAGCAGATTGTCGGCTTCATCAAAGACCAGGATCTCCCGATGCTGACCTTGGAGAACATCTCTCAGGCGACCGGTGAAACCACCGAAATCGAGCAGATTGACTTCGGCGACCCCCTGTTCAAAGAAGCCTGCGAGGTCTGTGTCAGGCACAAACAGGGCTCGGTTTCGCTGCTGCAACGCCGACTGGGGATAGGGTATCAACGGGCAGCTCGTCTTATCGATAAGCTGGAGCAGGCCGGAGTGGTGTCGCCGTTCGACGGCTCTAAGGCGCGAGAAGTAATGGTTGATAAGTCATTCCTTGAAACGCTGTTCTCCGGCCAGGGTGTTGGGGCCGGCGAGAGCGAGTCAAACTAATCCTCCGAAAAAGCGTATAACTGGCGATGAGAAAACTGGTTACATGGCCGTTAACGGTTCTGGGGCTGATGGCCGCGACTGCAATCGCCGCCGACAGTTTCGAAAAAGTCAAGTCGCAGTTCGCCAACGCAACCTGTGTGCATATCGAGTTCATCTCCATAATCGATTCAGATATTTTCAACACGGTCGACTCGATATACGGTGTGGCCGACATTGCGCAGGACGGGCGCTTCTATGTCCGGATCGGCGCTGAGGAATACCTGTACGACAACCAGAACCTGTATACTTACTCCGTTCACACCAATCAGGTCATAATCGACCAACCGTTGAACAACCTGTTTGCCGGCAGCGAGATAGCTATGATTACCCGCATGAACGAGTACTACGACACCGAAACAATCCAGACAGACGCCAGCTACCGGCTCTACAAGAAGCGAGCGGAAGATACCGGCCTGCCCGATACGGTAACCGTGCAGTTGCAGGAAGATACCGGCCAGATAGCCTGGCTTCGCTATCTCGACATAAACCGCGATCCCAATACTATCCTTATGCGCCACCAGCGCGTATCTGACGACTGCGACAGCAGCCTGTTCATTCCGTCCTTTCCCGACTCCGCCGAACGTGTTAGATTGTAGCCCCTGATTATGAAATTTTATATTCACAAACTCGGCTGCCCGAAAAACGACGTCGACGCCGACTACATTGCCGCCCGACTGATCGATGCCGGCCACCAACCGGTGACACAGCCGGATCAGGCCGAGTCCATAGTTGTCAATACCTGCGGGTTTATTCTTCCGGCCAAGGAAGAGTCGATCAACGAACTGATCCGGCTGGGTGAGTTGAAGAAAGACGGACGGCTCAAGAGCCTCTATGCCACCGGCTGCTTATCGCAGCGCTACGGCGACGACATGCTGAAGGAAATTTCGGAGCTCGACGGCGCTTTTGGGCACGGTGCATTAGAGTCTATTGCAACCGCTGTCGGGGCGGCCTCCCATGCCGACAAAGCGGTGCGGCTTGAGCCGCGCAAACTGGCGTACTTGAGTTGGAAGCATCGCTTTATATCCGACCCCTATCCCTGGACATACCTTAAAGTTTCCGACGGCTGTGATCGCGGCTGCACCTACTGTGCGATTCCCGGCATGCGTGGCCGCTTTCGCTCACGCCCACTGGACTCGATTCTCAACGAGGCTCAATTCCTGGCCGACAACGGCAAGCGGGAACTGATCCTCGTTTCTCAGGAGGCGACCTTGTGGGGATATGACATGAAGGGCCAACCGGGCGTCCTGGACCTGCTTCGCGAATTGGACAGGATCGACGGTATCGAATGGATCCGCCTGATGTATCTCTATCCCGCCGCCTTGAAGCGAGAGCATATTGAGTATATCGCGGATGACACCAACAAGACAGTCAACTATTTCGATCTTCCTCTTCAGCATATCAATTCCGACATCCTGACGGGCATGCGCCGCAACGTGAATCGTCCTGAGATCGAACAGGAACTCAATACCATCCGTGAAGTAAGCGATGACTCCGTTATTCGCACGACCTTCATTGTCGGTTTCCCCGGTGAGACCGAAGGACGCTATGAAGAATTGCGCACGTTCGTGGAAGACTTCGAATTCGACCGGATGGGTGTGTTTACATACTCGCCGGAGGAGGGCACGCCGGCGGAGCAATATGACAATCAGGTTGAAGAGGAAGTTAAACAGGAGCGGCTGGATGAACTGATGTCCATTCAGCGTGAAATAGCTTTTGACAAAAATCTTGCCCTGGTGGGTAAAACTCTCGACGTTATGATTGATACGGTTTCCCAAGGCGATATGTCGGTCGGACGAACTGCCGGCGACTGCCCGGAAATCGATCAGGAAGTGTATGTGAGTGGAGACAAATTCGAGGTCGGTCAAATCTGCCGAGTCCGGATTGACTCTGCCGACGGGTACGATCTTCGAGGCAACAAAGTCGGAGTTCGAAAATGATTCAGTTTGAGAAGCTGGGAATCTTCCTCGCCAAACCGGTCGCTTTTATCCTGGTCGTTATTTACTTACTCCAATCCGGCCTTCTGGTCTACCTGGTGAAAGAAAAATATGACCTGGAGAAACAGCTCTCGTTCCAGCAGAGCCGCATCGATGCGCTCGAAGAAAAACTGCAGATATTCAAAGCAATCGAGGATTTCCAAATTGGTTTCAACACCGAGGAAACCATGCAGCTCACCGAAGTAATTTACAGTGAGAGTGAAAGATACGACTACGATCCGCTTTTTGTGCTGGCCATCATCCTGACAGAATCGTCGCTGAAAAAAGGCCAGACCTCCTGGTTCGGGGCCAGGGGCTTGATGCAAGTCGTCCCGTTTGTCGGCGAGGACCTGGCCAATAGATCAGGGGTTGACTGGGAAGGCGTCGAGACATTATTTGAGCCGGACAAGAACATCAAACTGGGAACACTCCACCTGTTTGAACAAATACTCGCTTTCGGCAATGTCAAGGAAGCGCTCGTAGCATACAACGTCGGCCCAACTCGGCTCAGGGGCCTGCAGCGCGAGGACAAACCGATGCCGAAACGATACCTGAATAAGGTCGTGGCGAATTACAAAATGTTGAAGGAGGCGTACCGGGCTTGACCAACCGCCGTTTCAAAACTCCAGTTGTCGCCGTTCTGGCTTTGACCGTGCTACTCGCTTCCTGCGGAGGACCGCCCAAAGTAGCCGACCTGGGACCCCGCGAACTATATGAGGTCGGCAAGCAGCAGTATGACAAAGAGAAGTACCGCCGCGCTGTCGACTACTTCCAGAGCATCGTCTTCAATTTCCCCGGCAATTCGGTAGTGGACACCGCCCAGTATTATCTCGGGCTGTCTTATTTCGGGAGCGAAGAGTATGAACTGGCGGCAATCGAATTCAACCGCCTGGCGCTAAACTATCCGTCCTCGGAGTTTTTTGAGAACGCCGTCTTCATGCGCGCCGTTTCCGTCTATGAATCTACACCAAAACACCACGGTCTCGACCAGACCGAACTCGAACAGGCGATCATCCAGCTTGAGGACTTTCTCATAGATTTCCCGGAATCCGAACTCGTTCCGGATGCCAAGAAATACCTGAACGCCGCGCTCACGCGAATGGCTCACAAGTACTACGACGCTGGGCTGGTCTACGAACGGATCGGCGCCCCGAAAGCAGCCAGGATATACTTTCAGAAAGTCATCGACGACTACACCGACACCGAGTACGCTGCTGACGCCACCTATCACTATGCGCTCATGGAACTCCGCCTGAAAAACTACGATGACGCTCGGCGACAGTTCGAGAATTTCGCTGCCGTCTTTGATCAGCATGAACTGGTCGATGAAGCCAGAGAGAAGGCTGCCGAGGCCGCCTTCAAGCATTGCCGCAAATCATTTGAGGAGGGTGATCTCTCTGCTGCCCGGGAGTGCCTGGTCCAGTTCAAATCAAATTATCCCGATAATGGCAAAATCGATGACGCCGATGACATTATCGAGAAGATTGACGCCGGACCGAACGAAGAGAACACGAAGGAACATGCCGGCACCTGACGATGGCGGAATCTGGGGGGTTCTTGGTGGCGCGTACGATCCCTTCCACTACGGTCACCTGATGCTGGCTGAAGAAATCCGGGATGCTAAGAGACTGACCGGCGTCCTCTTTGTCCCCGCCTACAATCACCCTTTCAAGAATGACACGGCCCGTGCTACCTATACCCAGCGGGTGGCCATGACCCGTTTGGGCCTGCAAACGTCGCCAAACCTGTTGGTCAATGAAATTGAAGCCGAGGAAAACCTGCCGGGATACACAATCGACACCATCAAAGCGCTCAAAAAGCGATTTCCCCGGTCTGTTTTTCGCTTTATCATTGGAGCAGATAATCTCGAACAAATCAAGGACTGGCACCGCCCGCAGGAGCTTTTGCAGGAAGTCAATATCCTGGCCGGAGCGCGGCCAGGATATGAGCTGAAACCGCTTAAGGGCCCACCGTCCAGTAGTATCGAACTTGTCGAGGTTAACACGCCGGATATTTCCTCAACCCGGTTGCGACGAGAGTTGAGAGAGGGAACTCCGTGTGAGAAGTTACTCGAGTTCATCCCTCAAGCGGTGTGCGACTATATTCGGAAGGAAAAGCTGTACCAATGAGTCCGAAGAAAAAGACCCTGTTTCTTATCGATGGCTCGGCGATATTCTATCGAGCTCACTTTGCCTTTATCCGCAACCCGTTGATTAATTCCAGGGGAGAGAACACATCGGCTGTCTTTGGCTTTGTCAATTCGCTGGTTAAGATTATTAAAGACGAATCTCCGGACTATATAGCGGTTGCCTGGGATACGGCGGCCCCAACCTTCCGCCACAAGCAATACGAGGAATACAAATCCACCCGGGCCAAGATGCCGGAAGAACTGGTCGACCAGATCCCGGCCATTCGTGAGGCCGTGGAGGCCCTAAACATCGCTCACTTCGAGTTGGAAGGATATGAAGCCGATGATGTCATCGGTACTCTCGCCAAGAAGGCCGAAGAAGAGGGGCTCGAAGTCTGGTGTGTCACCGGTGACAAGGACTTCTACCAACTGGTAAATGACAATATCAGGATCTACAGCCCCAAACCCGGCTCGGAGCAGGCCGCCAAAATGGGTAGGGAAGAGGTCAAAGAGAAATTCGGCGTGTATCCCGAACGGATTATCGACAAACTTGCCATGATGGGCGACAGCTCCGACAACGTGCCGGGCATACCCGGTATCGGCGCCAAAACTGCCGACAAGCTGCTCGATCAGTTCGAGACCCTGGACAATGTACTTGAGCGCCACCAAGAGATCAAAGCCAAAGGCCTTCGTACGAAAGTCTCCGAGAACATTGAACAGGCTAAGCTCTCTCGGGAACTTGTTACGATCAAGACCGACGTTCCCATTGAGTGTGATTTCCCAAACCTCAAGCTCGGCGATCCTGACTACGAAAAACTCAAAGACCTCTTTTTGCGGCTCGAGTTTTACAACCTGCTAAAGGAACTGCTGCCGGAGAGCGTGGCCGGCGGCGTGACAAACGAAGCACCCAATGCCACCAAAGCCTCCTATCATACGGTCACATCGTTGGGTGATCTGAAGACGCTGCTAAAGAAATTCGCCGACCGTGATGAGATAGCAATTGATACCGAAACGACCTCGCTTGACCCGCTGGCTGCTGAACTGGTCGGCGTCTCACTGTCCGACCGGGCCAACGAAGGCTATTACTTGCCACTGGCTCATACCGTCGATGACGCCGTGAATTTGCCAATGGATGAAGCCCTCAAGGAACTCAAGAAGCTCCTTGAGAACAAAAAAGTTCAGAAGATCGGCCAGAACATAAAATATGACCTGCACGTTCTCCGGCGCTACAGGATCGAGATTGAACCGGTTGGCTTTGATACCATGCTCGCATCGTACGTAGTCGACCCGTCATCACGGTCACATTCTCTCGACGCCCTTGCCCTTCAGTACTGCCAATACCAGATGCAGCCTATTTCCGAACTCATCGGCTCCGGAAAAAGACAGAAGTCGTTTGCCACTGTCCCGATCGATCTCGCTACGCACTACGCCGCTGAGGACGCCGATCTTACCTACCGCCTTCGCGGTGAACTGGCGCCGATCCTCGAACAGCATGAGATGCACAATGTGTATTACCAGATCGAACTGCCGCTTATCAAGGTGCTGGCCGATATGGAAACCGAAGGTGTGCGGGTCGATGCTGACTTCCTGGGTGAATTGTCCGGCGAAATGGAAGGTAAACTAAAAGATATCCAGACGGAAATCCATAAAATTGCCGGAATGGAGTTTAACATCAATTCTACCCAGCAGCTTTCTCACGTACTATTCGAAAAACTGAGCCTGCCGACCAAGGGTCGTACGAAGAAAAAGACCGGCTACTCGACCGACGTGCGGGTGCTTGAAGAACTCGCGGGCCTGCATGAACTACCGGCGATGATTCTTGACTACCGTCAGTTGAACAAGCTAAAGAACACCTACATCGATGCGCTCCCGAAACTGATCCGCGACACCACCGGTCGCGTACATACATCATTCAACCAGACTATTGCCGCTACCGGCAGACTCTCCTCGACCGATCCCAATCTCCAGAACATTCCGGTCCGCACTGAAGAGGGACGACAGATCAGGAAGGCTTTCGTGGCCCGCGATAACGATCATGTCCTCCTTGTCGCCGATTACTCCCAGATAGAGTTGCGCATTCTGGCCCACATGAGTGAAGACGATACGCTGATAGATGCATTCAAAAAAGGAGAGGACATTCACGCTCGCACCGCCGCCGAAGTGTACGGAGTTGACATTAAAGAAGTCACGCGTGAACAGCGCGGTGCAGCCAAGACGGCCAATTTTGCCGTTATCTATGGCGTCACTGCCTACGGGTTGTCACAACAGTCCGAGCTCGATGTCGGCGAGGCAAGGGACTTCATCGACGCCTATTTCGAACGCTACCCGGGTGTCCGCGATTACCTGGAAAAGACCAAAGAGTTCGCCCGGGAGCACGGTTATGTATGCACCATGTTCAACCGTCGCCGCTATGTTCGGGAAATCAACGACACGAAGAACCAGGTGCGTCAATTTGCCGAACGGGTTGCGATCAACAGCCCAATCCAGGGCACCGCAGCAGACATGATCAAGAAAGCGATGCTGCGCGTCCACAAGAATCTCGATGGTATGAGATCCAAGATGATCCTCCAGGTGCACGACGAACTGATTGTTGATGCACACAAAGACGAGCTCGACGACGCGCGCGAGATTGTCCAGGTTGGCATGGAAAAAGCCGTCAAGCTCAAAGTCCCGGTCGTAGTTGACATCGGGGCCGGTGATAACTGGCTCGACGCCAAGTAATTCCCGTACAACGATACTTGCCCGCAGGCAATTCCCGATGTTAATTACCGGCATGTACGTCGGGTTAACCGGACAGATTGGTGCGGGGAAGTCCACCGCAGCCGAGATACTTGAATCTTTGGGCGCCGTCGTGATTGATGCCGATCGACTGGGACGGCTTGTGGTCGACAGGTCGGCCCCGCTTCGGCGCAAGCTGGCGAGGGCATTTGGAGCCGACGTTATCACCCCGGGCGGCACGCTGGACCGTCGAAAAGTGGCCGAGCGCGCTTTTGTCGATCCCCAGGCCCGGCGCATCCTCAATTCACTGGTCCATCCCTATCTGCTCAAAGAACTCGGCCGTGAAATGCGGCGGCTCGCGAAACACCATGACATGGTCGTTATCGATGCCGCTCTCTTGCTTGAGTGGGGGCTCGATTCAGACATGGATGCCACAATTGTAATTGAGGCATCCCAGCAGAAGCGTTTCGAACGTCTGGCCAAGCGCGGCCTTTCACCGGAGGACGCAAAGGCACGCCAAAAGACGCAGGCTTCGGCGTCAGAATTCGGATCGCGGGCGACCTTTGTTGTTGAAAATAACGACAGCATAGATCAACTAGGAAGTCGCTTGAAAGCGGTATGGGAGAAACTCACCGCTCAAAATACATCCGAGGGGAAGGAATGAAGCAGTCAACGAAAGACAACTCTCAAGAGAGCTCAATAGATGAACTGGTAGAAAAAGCCCGCTACATGCGCGGACTAAATGAAATCTCTCTCTGCTCGGCAAAGTCCGGCCACTCCGGCGGCACGCTGGGGATCATGGATATATGTTCTGCCCTCTATTTACGTGTGGCGCGCCATAATCCCGATGACCCGTTGTGGAGTGACCGTGATCGCATAATCTGGTCGGCCGGGCACAAAGCTCCGGCGCTGTATACCTCGCTGGCTGTGGCCGGTTACTTTCCCGAAGACGAATTGATGAAACTACGTATGCTGGGCTCGCGACTTCAGGGACACCCGCACCGTCTCGACCTGCCGGGTGTGGAGATCTCCTCCGGCTCGCTCGGGCAGGGGTTCTCGGTTGGCGTTGGCGTGGCTTTGGCGGCAAAACAGGACGGCAGAGACTTCCGCGTCTGGATTATCTCATCCGATGGCGAACAGCAGGAGGGCTCCATCTGGGAGGCGGCTATGGCAGCCGGCGTGTACAAGCTGGACAATATGATTCTGATCCTCGATAAGAACCGCCTCCAAATCGATGGCCCGACCAAAGAAGTACTTGATATCGAGCCGATCGATGAGAAGTACCGGGCCTTTGGTTGGGAAGTGATCGAAGTCGACGGCCACGACATGGCTGACATTGTCAAGAAGTTCGAGTGGGCGCGCAATAGCAACGATACCGGCCAACCGGTTGCGCTGGTTTGCCACACCAACAAAGGACGCGGCGTCTCGTTTATGGAGAACATCGTCGGATGGCACGGCAAGCCGCCGAACCGGGAAGAGCTGGACAAGGCGCTGGCCGAACTGGGCCTGAGTGATACGTTCGACGTTGACGCGCTCCTTGAAATCGGTCGCACACACCAGCAGAAGGTCGAGACTGAGCTGACCGATCAGATGCCGAAGTTCTCGCGCGACTTCTGGTGGAACAGCGCCGACACGATGCAGGTCGAGATGGACCCTACCCGCAAAGGCTTCGGGCGGGCTTTGGGCAAGCACGGCGACGACGAACGGATCATCTGCATTGGCGCCGACATCTCTGACTCGATTACAATCTCTGACTTCTACAAGGGTCATCCGGAGCGGAAGGACCGCTTTATTTCGGTCGGGGTGGCGGAGCAGAATGCAACCACGATTGCGGCCGGGCTGGCCAAGGAGGGGAAGCTCCCGGTGTTCGGCACGTACGGCGTGTTTGCTTCGGCCCGCAATCTCGACCAGCTTCGGGTGTCGGTCTGCTACGGCAACTTCAACGTCTTTGTGGCCGGAGCGCACGGCGGCATTTCGGTCGGGCCGGACGGCGCGACTCATCAGGAGCTGGAATCGCTGTTCCAGATGTGCGGTCTGCCCAATATGCATGTGGCGGTACCATGCGACGCTCTCGAAACCGAGAAGATGACCAGGCTGCTGTTGTTCGATGTGGTCGGCCCGAAGTACCTTCGGTTTGCCCGCGAGGCTACGCCGGTGATTACGAAACCGGACTCGCCGCTTCGGTTCGGCCAAGCCAACGTGTTCCGGTTCCGGCAAGAGGCGGAGCGGCTGGTCGATGGGTTCGAGATTATCCCGGCCTCTGAGTATGAGAGCGAGGGAGAGGACCTTACCATTATCTCCTGCGGGCCGGAGACAGCCGAGGCGGTGCGGGCGGCGTATATCCTGAAGACCGAGTTCGAAATCGAGACGCGGGTGATCAACATGCATACGGTCAAGCCGCTGGACAGAGCGGCGATCGTCCGGGCGGCCAGGGAGACCAGGGCGATTCTGACGGCCGAGGAACACCAGGTTGGCGGTCTTGGAAACCTCGTGGCGGCAACGCTTTGCACGGATTTGGGTTTGTTTGGTAAAGTGCCTCCGCTGGCTATGATCGGGGTGCAGGATCGGTTCGGGGAGTCGGGGAAGCCGTGGCAGCTGATTCGCAAGTTTGGTCTTGCGGCGGAGCATATTGCGGTGCGGGGGCGTGAGCTGGTGCGGGGGTGATTGGGTTTGTTTGGCTTTTTCGCCCGGCGCTGTCAGCCGTCGGCTCCGCTGAGGCTGACCTGGGGGTTGCCGTTGGATCATGGGATCCCACAGCAAGTCGTGAGGTGCCTGTTTCATCAGCCTTCGACTCCGCTCAGGCTGACTCGGGGGGATGCGGGACCTTCGCCTGTTAGTCATATTGTTGTCACCTATCGCGTAATATGGGTTTGTTTGGCTCAAGCGGGCGTAAAGCGGCTCCAATCGATAGTGTTCTCTTCGAGAGCCCGGGATTTTGATCGGGGCGCACCGGCGAGGGTGGATGGGTTTGTTACATCGCATGGGCAATTCTCTCAGACATACTTCTTCTCACCCTAAGGCGCGTTGTCGCAATCGGCATCGGTTCGCTGCCGATTTTGCGGCAGTTAGTGGGCCGGTTCGGCAGGTATATCTCCTTGCCAACGAGGGCGAAATCGGCTAAGTTTTGAGTACACGCCGTGTTAGTGCGACGAAAATGAGAATTGATATAGCATAAGGAAAAGTCTCATGCAATACACCGAACGGGTTACGAAGCTCGAATCCGAGGGCGCCTTTGTCGTACTGGCAAAGGCCAAAGAACTGGAGCGGCAGGGGAAAGACATCATTCACCTCCAGATCGGTGAGCCGGATTTTGACACGCCCGAGAATATCACCGAGGCCGGAATCAAGGCGATGCGTGACGGCCACACGCACTACGCCCCATCGGGCGGGATTCCCGAAGCGCGCGAGGTGTGTGCCGAGTATCTGGCCAAGACGCGCGGGATCGATATCACCTGGGAAAACACGATCATCATGCCGGGAGCCAAACCGTTTTTGTTCTGTGCGCTAATCGCGCTGATCAACGATCAGGATGAAGTCATTGTGCCGAATCCCGGCTACCCGACGTATCGCTCGATCGTGAAGTTTGTCGGGGCGACGCCGGTGCCGGTGCAGCTTCGGGAGGAGAACGATTTCCGTTTCTCTATCGATGAATTCAAGAAGCTGGTTACCGATCGGACGAGGATGATCATTCTCAACTCGCCGTGCAACCCGACCGGCGGGGTGCTGACGATGGAGGATCTCGAGGCGATTTATGAAGTTGCGGACAAGCACGACCTGTGGATTTTGTCGGATGAGATTTACTCGCGCATGGTGTACGACGGTGAGTTTAAGTCAATTGCGATGGTGCCGGGGGCGATGGAGCGGTCGATTATTATCGACGGGATGTCCAAGACGTATGCGATGACCGGATGGCGGCTGGGTTTTGCAGCGATGCCGAAGGAACTGGCGGGATATTTCTTTACGCTGGCGATCAATAATTTCTCGTCGACCTGTACCTTTGCGCAGCATGCGATGATCGAGGCGCTGACGGGGCCGCAGGACTCGGTTGATACGATGGTGGCGGAGTTCCGTCGTCGTCGCGAAGTCATTGTCAACGGGCTGAATGATATCGAGGGGATCAGTTGCAAGAATCCGGAGGGGGCGTTTTATGTGTTCCCGAATATCACCGGTACCGGGCTGACGTCGGATCAGTTTGCCAATATGATGCTGGATGAAGCGGGTGTGGCCTGTCTGGCCGGCACGGCGTTCGGTGAGTACGGCGAGGGATACGTGCGGTTCTCGTATGCGAATTCGGTGGAGAATATCGAGGAGGCGCTGCGCCGGATCAAAAACGTGCTGGCGGGGGTGGGGAAGGTGTAGGGGGGCAGAGTTTAGGAGGAGGGAGATCAGATGTCCTTACTCGGATCGATCGCCGGATCCTTTAAGGCCCGGAAGGTAGCTAAAGCGGCAGCGCGTCTTTGGCAGGAGACTGTTAACTACTGCCTTCTGGCGGGACACGATGTCAGGTGGCCCGAGTCTGCCAAAATGCTGACGAATGCCTACACACTGGCAGTCTTGAAATACTCCTGCTCAAATGTCCATAAGTCGGACGATCACATAGGGGCTGTTATCGTCCTGGGAGCACAGTTCACCAAGGACGTGCTCACCGAGATTTGGGGCAGGCAGGTGGCCAAGGAAACTGTAGAAAAAACGTTGGCGGATTTCGAGCAAACACTGTTGAAAGACTACCACACTACCCTAGATAGACTGGTCACCCGCATGAAGCATGAAGAGGCCGCACGCGCAAATCCCGAGCTTCTGTTTGAACGAGGAGCGGCCAACTACTTGGAGCGAATCGGAGAGGTGTATTGCTCAATTTCAGGTGGACCTCCATCTGCACCGGACAAAGCAGAGTTCCATAGGGCAATCGCCAGGTGTTTGAGTTACTAAACTGGCGGAAAAGGAACGACTAAGGGCTAGTTGACCAGTGCTCCCCACCCCTGATCGTGAGCTTCATCAATACGCTAGTATAAGTGGCCCTGCCTCATCTATACTCCCCCTTTTTTATTTGATTCAACCACCCGACCGCTATAGACTTTCAGCATGAACTACGGCATGGTGACAACCAATGTGCTGGACATGCGGCGCGAACCCGACCACCACGCCGAACGGGTAAATCAGGTGCTTTTCGGCGAGGTCGTGACGTGGTCGAAGAGAAAGGCCGGGTTTGCGTATGTCAGCAGGTACGATGGTTATCGAGGCTGGGCCGATATTCGGTTCATTAAGCCACTGAGTGCAGCGCGGGCGAAGTCTTTCGAGCGCCAGGCCGATTCGGTGATGGTCTCACTCCACGCCGGGCTGAACAGTGAAGCCGGAGAAAGTCTCCCGCCGCATGTTGTGTATTACGGGACGCGGTTTGTCCGGCAGAAAACTCACGGCAACCAGACGAGTGTGCTGACGCCCGACGGCGCCGAATGGCGGCTCAAAAGCGCGGCGGTTCGGCCGATAATACGGGAAAAGGGGCGACTGATCACCGGCGCCGACCTGATTGCCGAGGCCAAAAAGTTCCTCGGTGTCCCGTACCTGTGGGGTGGCATTACCGCTGCGGGGCTGGACTGTTCCGGACTGGTGCAGACCGTCAGTCACCGGTTGGGGATGGATATCCCGCGTGACACCAAAGACCAGATCAAGTTCGGTGAGCCGGTCGAGCGGGAACGTATAAAGAAAGGAGACCTCGTGTTCTTCAGGGGTCATGTCGGGTTTGCCGTCGATAGCAGCCGGCTGATCCATTCATCGCGAGGCGGGGGCGGGGTTCGAATCGAGTCGCTCAGTTCGACTGACCCTGATTATCGTGAGGACCTCGACCGAGACTACAAAGGAGCCAGGAGAATTGTATGATAGAACTTCACAGCGTCAAAGTTACTCTACCCCTGAAAAAGAAGTTCGCCGTTTCAAAAGGGGAGACTGTCCAGAAAACAAACCTGCTGACTATCCTCAATAACCGTTACAGCGGTGAGGCATCCGGGTCGGTGTACTATGGCCCGTCGATTGAAGAAATGGCTGCCGATCTCAAATCGGGGATTGAGGAGCTTAACAGTCTCAATGCGATTGATCTGACTACGCTGGAAAAGATCGACCATTTTGATATCCACCCGGCTGCCCGTTCGGCGCTCATGGGAGCGGTGCTGAATTATCTGTCCGGGGAATCCAAGCGGTACCCGTGGGAGATTTTAGAGCTTGGCACACCGATGGGTGTTCACAGTTCGATGACAATCGGGATCGAAAGCCCGGCCGAGATGGTCGAGTCTATCAAGAACTCCGAGTTTCCCATTATTAAGATCAAGATGGGCAACGAGGAAGATGTCATGATACTGGATGCCATGGATGAGATCGTCGACAAGGAAATTCGGATTGATGCCAACGGGGCGTGGTCATGCGCCAAGGCTGAAGAGATGATCTACTATCTCAGCAAGAAAGGGATTCGTCTTATCGAACAGCCGACCGATGCTGAATTTGTCAAGGAATGGCCGCACCTGAAAGGCAAGACCGAGGTCGAGTTGATTATGGATGAGGGGATGAACTCGCTGGATGATTACCGGAAGTATGCGGAATTTATTGACGGCATCAATATCAAGATGGAAAAGTGCGGCGGGATTCTTCACGGCATGGCGATGGCCCGTCAGGCGCACGAGGACGGCAAGAAGGTCATGCTGGGCTGTATGGTTGAGTCCTCGGTAGGGATCGCACAGTCGGTCTATATGTCGGCGCTGGCTGATTACTTTGATCTGGACGGACCGCTTCTGCTGGAAAAGGACATTGCCCGGGGAATCCGGTACGAGAGGGAACTTATCGAGGTGGACCGCGAAATCATTGGCGGTCCGAAACTGAGGCGTGATCTGGTTGAAAAATACATTTCGGAGTAGCCTCTTACTCGCATTCGTCTGTCTCACCGCGACCGGCAGCGCAGCCGGGCAGGCGACACTCGGATACGAGAACCCCAAACTCTGGGTCACCTATCCCAAGAACGGCCAAACAATCGGCGCCGTCGACTCCACTTTCATCTTAGGCGGCGTTGCACCCTGTGAGTATTCCGATCAGTGGGAACTAACGATCAACGGCGAGCCGGTCGCGGTGCACCGTGACGGCGGCTGGCTGGCCTGGGTTGCGATCGAGCCGGGTGAGTTTACGTTTGAACTTGAAGCGGAATTGGTCGGCGATGTCGCTTCTGACTTTCAGCGCCTTCACAAGGATCCTTTCGGCGAACCGCGGACCGGCATTACGGTCAGCCAATGCGTGACAGTGAATGTGCCCGAGCCGCTGGTTACGTACCCGAGCGACACTCTGCAACTGGGGCCGGAATACATGATACCGGCCAAGGACGTGGTTGTGAGCGGGAGGGATGTGATCGAAGCCTGGGTTCAGGGTACACCCGGCTGTCGCGCCTGGTTTTCTATTCCGGGAGTGGTTGACTCGGTCCCGATGGCCGAGACTGACCCGCGATTGCAGGCTTACTGGGGTGAGTCGGTCTTTGGCGCGGGAGCGGTGCCGGATTCACTGAAGATTGCCGGTATCTACTCCGGCTTCTACGATGTGCCGGACTCGGTCCGGATTGACCGGGCGCAAATACGATACTTTCTGGCTCCGCCCGACCGGGGGATGGTTCTTGCCGAACTGGTTATGCCGCCTTACGATCCGTCAAGTGATTCGGTACTCCTGGATTACCTGAAATTTGACCCGTTTCAGCTCCTTACCGGTGAAGCGAGCTGGCACCTGACTATCAACAGTCCCGAGTATCCGTTCGCTGTTCGCTTTACGGACTCAGTGCAGATCGTGCGCCATGGCCCGCGCCGCGGTTACCTGACTATTCATCAGCCGGAAGGTGTCGAGGCTATGGCGGTGGGACGAGTCGGCGACTGGTATAGACTCCGGTTATCGCGGACCCAGTTCGGGTGGGCGCACCGCGAGTCGGTCCGGCGCCTGCCCAAAGGCATTATGCCACCAACATCTTTGCTGCGGGTTATTCGAACGTACAGCGAACCGGATCGTCTGCTGGTTGAATTCCCGCTTGCCGGTAAGCATCCGTTTCGGATCGTTGAGGACGACAGCCGCACCGTGCGGGTCGTTCTTTATGGGGTGACGGCCGATACCGACTGGATCCGCTATGATTTCACTGACAATCTGGTCGACCTCGCCACCTGGTCACAGCCGGAGGAAGGGCGTTATGAGCTAACGCTGCATCTGACACAGGATATCTGGGGGTACGACACGTACTATGTCGGCAATCGTTTTTACTTTCAACTGAACCGTCCGCCGAAAAATGTCGAGGATCTGTCCGGCAAGGTGATCGTGATCGATCCGGGTCACTCCCGCGATCCCGGTGCGATTGGCCCGACATATCTGACCGAGGCGATGGCAAATCTCGGGATCAGCCTGGTCCTTCGCGATGAGCTCGAAGATGCCGGCGCAACGGTTGTGATGACACGTGATGATATGCGTCATGTTGACCTGTATGATCGGCCTGCACTGGCTAAGATTGCCGAAGCTGACTTGTTTATTTCGGTCCACAACAATGCGCTTCCCGACGGGGTCAATCCGTTTGAGAACAACGGCACCTCGAGTTTTTACTATCATCCGCACTCGCTAGGGCTTGCCCGTGCAATACATGCTGAGATGCTCGAGGCTACGGAGTTGCCGGATCATGGTTTGTTCCACGGCAACCTTGCGGTCATTCGGCCGACGGAGTATCCGGCGGTGCTGGTCGAGTGTGCGTTTATGATGATTCCGGAGCAGGAGGCGGCGCTCAAGACGTATGAGTACCGACGGCGCGTGGCCGGTACTATCAGGGAGGGAATCGAAACTTTCCTGAGGAGTTACGCTGATGCCAACCCGGACATCGACTGAACCTGCCGCGCAGGTAAAGCAGCGCCCGTGGTGGATGCTGTACCTGACGCTTCTGGTGGCGGGACTGTTTATGCTGGCCGATGCTTACGCGGTCGCTCATTTACATCGCTGGACAGCCAAGTTCGGATTTGCGTTGATCTATAGTGCGGCAGTTCTTTTTATCGGTCGCGGTCGGCCGTTGTCGTATGTTTCGGCCGTAATCGTCTGCCTCTCTGTCATCGCTACTTTTGTGTGGTGAGGTTTCCTTCTCCAGGCAGCTGTTCCCACCGCTGCTCTGGAAGCGACTGAGTGTCGCCAACCCCCTGTCCCGGTTTTTGCGGAATTAGCCCTGGCACTTATTCGCCGGGCCGTTCTTTTGTGCGAGCTGTCGGCCTTGCTCGACATGACGCCGCCTCGTATCTTAATCCCTGGGGGATCGCAATTCGATGACCTCCCGAAAAGGAAAGAAGTCCGCCGGAAAGGAGGGGGCGAAAAGCACTAACGGCGCAAGGTCCGTTGCCCTGGCGGTCAAGTTCGTCTTAACTTTTGTCGGGGCACTTGCGGTGTTTGAGACTGTCTATACCGGGGTCACCGCCCGGCACCATGACGGTGACGGTGTGTTTATGAAATTCACTTCCGGTGTCAGCGGGGGAGTGGCAGCGCTGTTTGCCGATATCACCCAATGCGTCATGTATTTTACATGCTCTGCCGTCCATCCAAACAGGTCAGTGTAAAAGGTACGGCACTGCTCAGGATCGGTGGAAGTGACCTCGCGCCGGCAGAACGTTCCGTGATCAGGGTGTTTGTCAGGCATAGCTCTCCTGCGTTGCTTCGGTTTTGATTCGTTCCAGGACGCTGGCCAGTTCTTCAGCT
This sequence comes from uncultured Ignavibacteriales bacterium, assembly GCA_964612145.1. Taxonomy (GTDB): domain Bacteria; phylum Zixibacteria; class MSB-5A5; order GN15; family FEB-12; genus JAGNLV01. The sequence goes on from CAZTBP010000005.1 coordinate 140,777, forward strand.
TTCATTCGCTTGAGTTCCGGCTCATCGGACTCAAAGCGTATCACCACGATTTCACATCGCGTGCCGAGTCGCATTGGCGGTCCCCAGGTCCCGGTTCCGCTTGACGTTATCACCTGCAAACTGGCGATTTCGCGCAGGCCGTAGTCGAAGCCGGCGTAGAACCGTCGCGTCATCAAATTAAACGGAAGGATTTGTCCGTGGTGCGTATGCCCGGAAATCATCAGGTTCACGCCATGCGCAGCCGCCACACCCGGGTGGGCGGGAGAGTGCTTAAGCAAAATTGTCGGGCGGTTACTCGGCGGGGCGAGTTCCGCCAAGAGCTTGTCGAATCGTTCCTCTCCGGCGCTCGATCCGAACCCGACACCGATCAGGCGCAGCCCGTCGACCAATACCACATCGTTATACAGAACTTCGAACCCAGCCGCCCGCACCGGGTCGACATACGTCTTCCTGTTGCCAAATTCCTCGTGGTTGCCGGTGATGAAGAACACCCCATGTTTCGGCTGAATTTTGGTCAGCGGCTCCAGCAGCAGTTCGAGCCGGTGCGGGATCCCGTCGAACAGGTCGCCTCCAACAAACACGATATCCGGGCCGATTTTGTTGATCCGGTCGGCTACCCGCGTGGCGAATCGCTCGCGGTTAATGTGGCCGAGATGCGTATCGGAGATCCAGACCGCGGTGCGGCCGTTCCACTGTTCGGGCAGGCCGGGCAGTTTGACGGTGTATGATGTGGTTCGAATCCGACGGCCGTTGACCACGGCGATCAGCGCGACCAACAGGCCGGCATAAAGAAGGACCGCCCCGATCGTCGCCTCGTAGGTGCCATAACCGGCCAGGGTTGCCAGCCCGAGGGTAATCCAGGCGCCGACTGCGGCCATCAGCAGAAAATGCCCGATGCCAAGCCACGCCACCGCGAAGAGGTAGAAGAGCCGGGCCAGGCCGTTGCCGAACTTGTGGGCCAGCAGGGTGGCGGGGACAAAGGTGACGCTCAGGATGGCGATGGTTATGGTAGTGGCGGTGATATTGAGGTCAAAGAAGCTGACGGCGGTGGTGAGGAGAAAGAAGTGTCCGGCCCAGAGGATGAGTTGGACGACGGCGATGAATATGAGGAAGCGGGTTGGCATTTTGTGTCAGGTTGGCGTCTCGCAATAGGGGTCGGGCACAATAAAATACCCCCGCCAGGGATCGAACCTGGATTTCCGGCTCCGGAGGCCGACGCGTTATCCATTACACCACGGGGGCAGTGTGGCTATTAATAACATAACCCTTACATCAACGCAACCAATTATTGTTCCCAGGTCCTGCGCAAGCTTCAGGGCACGCTTGGCAGAGTTTAACGTTGCGTTCGACCATCGATTGGCTATACTTATCATTCGCCGCGAGCAGGGTTCGCTCGGGGCCGCCCAAACAGACATAAGATCGACCAAGACAAGGAAAAAGACCATGCGCTGGACGCAAACCTATATCCCGACTCTCCGTGAAAACCAGTCCGAAGCCGAGCTGGTGTCGCACCAGTTGCTGCTGCGCGGCGGCTATATTCGTAAACTCGCCTCCGGTATATATCTCTATTTGCCGCTGATGCAGCGGGTCATCCAGAAGTTTTCCCAGATTGTCCGCGAGGAGATGAACCGGGCCGGTGCGCTGGAAATCACCATGTCGGTGCTCTGCCCGGCCGAGGTCTGGAAACAGACGGAACGCTACTGGACCGCAGGGCGCGAACAAATGCGCATGAAAGACCGCCACGACCACGAAATGGTGCTGTGCGGAACCCACGAGGAAACGGTCACCAACCTCATTGCCGGCGAAGTCAAAAGCTACCGTCAGCTGCCGATGAACCTGTACCAGATCCAGGTGAAGTTCCGCGATGAAATCCGTCCCCGGTTCGGCCTGATGCGGGGCCGCGAGTTCATTATGAAAGACGCCTACTCGTTTGATGCCGACGACGAGTCATTTGCCCGGTCTTATCAGGCGATGGTCGATGCCTACTTTCGGATATTCAAGCGGGCCGGACTGGATACGGTCAAGGTCGAATCGGATACCGGCATGATGGGCGGCAAGGCGGCCCACGAATTCATGCTGCTGGTCGATACCGACGGCGGGGAAGAAACGATCATGTTCTGCGACACGTGCGATTACGCCGCTAATATCGAGAAGGCCGAGTTTACTGACACCGCCGTCACCTCCACCGACGAACAGGCGAAAGAGAGGGAGGAGGTCGACACACCCGGTGCGGCCACAATCGAGCAGGTCACTGCATTTCTCAAGGTCGACGCCACCCGGCTGATCAAGACGCTGATGTACATGGCGGATGATCACCCGGTCGCAGCCCTGATCCGGGGCGACCGCGAGCTGAATCTGGTTAAGCTCAAGAATGCCACCGGTGCGACGGAGTTGGAAATGGCTACCCCCGAGCAAGTGTCGAAATACACCGGCGCACCGGTCGGGTTTGCCGGACCGGTCGGCCTGAAAGATGTCGATCTGTATGTCGACCCGCTGGTGGAGCGAATGCAAAACTTCATTGTTGGCGCCAATGCCAATGAGAAGCATATAGTTAACGTCAACCTCAACCGAGACTTCAAGCCCACAAAAGTCATCGATTTAAGCGAAGCGCGCGACGGCGACCAGTGTCCGAAATGTGAAGGAAAGCTAAGTTCGAAAAGCGGGATCGAAGTCGGCAACACGTTCATGCTTGGCACCAAATATGCCGAGAAACTCGGGGCGAAGTTCCTCGATGCCGACGGCAAGGAGAAGCCGATTATCATGGGCTCGTACGGTATCGGCATCACCCGCACGCCCCAGGCCGCGTTGGAGCGGTATTTTGATGATAAGGGAATTATCTGGCCGAAACATATCGCACCGTATCTTGTTGAATTGATTCCTGTTAATATGGAAAAGGAGGAGCATATCGAAGCTGCCCGGAAGATATATGAGGGGCTCAATGAGGCTGATATCGATGTGTTGTGGGACGACCGGACGGACCGGGCCGGGGTGAAGTTCAACGACGCCGATCTGATCGGGCTGCCGGTGCGTATTGTGATCGGGGATAAGTCACTAAAAGAAGACAAAGTAGAGTTGAAAGCCCGCTCCGGCGGCGAGACCGAACTGGTCGATATTGATCAGGTAGTCCCGGCCGTGCAGAAACTGCTTGAGCAGCTCAATTGAGCCGGATAATTTGCCGGATAATTTCCGGTTGCATTGCTACTCAAGTTGGGGTATATTAACAGATTCTGGGTGGGCGATTAGCCCACCCTTTGTTTGCTGGTTAAAAAATTGTGAGACCCGACGACCGCGTCAAAAATGAAATCTTCGCGCTTATCGAGCGGCCGCTTGCGGCCGAGGGTGCGGAGGTAGCCGAGATCAAGCTCTCGCGCTACAAGCACAACTCGACGCTTCGGATATTTGTTTATTCGGAGCACGGCGCATCGCTGGCTGAATGTGCCCGACTGTCGCGTCTGATCGGTGATCTCATCGATGGAACTGACTGGTTTCAAAACGGTTATACATTGGAGGTGTCGTCACCGGGCCTGGACCGCCCGCTGGTCACAGCGCGTGATTTCAAGTTCAGGACGGGGGAAACGGTTCGTATCGAGTTTGTCGACAGCAAGCGTAAGAAGTTGACGGCTGAAATAGTGTCCGCTGGTGATACGGACGTTGCATTCCAGCACGACAGTGAAGTTGTTCGGATACCTCTGAAAGAGATCAAGCGGGCAAAAATAGTTTTTTAACGGAGTTGCCAATATGTCGTTCGACATGATTGAAGCGATGACCATCATCGCGCGTGAAAAGAATATCGAATTCGATGCCGTCCTGGAGACGCTCGAGGCCGGACTGCTGGCTGCGGCCAAAAAGAAGTACGACTTCACGGATAACATTTCGTTCAAGTTTGACAAGAAAACCAACGAGTTGTTGATGTTCGCGACCAAGCGCATTGTCGACGAGGTCGAGGACCCGAATGAAGAAATCACGCTGGCCGAGGCCAAGGATATGGACCCTGAGGCCGAAGTCGGCGACGAGATCGATATTTACATCGACTACGAGCTCGAATTCGGACGGAACGCCATTGCGGCAGCCAAGCAGATCCTGATACAAAAGGTCCGCGAGGCCGAGCGGGACCGCATCTACGATGAATATATCGACAAGGTGTACACGCTTGTATCGGGGGTCGTGCAGCAGATCGACAAGGGGAACGTGATCGTCAATCTTGGCCGTGGTGAGGGCATCCTGCCGATCAAAGAGCAGATCCCGCGTGAGAAGTTCCGCCAGGGCGACAGGGTCCGCGCCTATATACTCGACGTGCAAAAAGCAACCCGCGGACCGCAGGTCATTCTTTCGCGTGTCAGCAACGAGTTTCTCCACAAGCTGTTTGAACTTGAAGTGCCGGAAATTTATGAGCGCGTGATAGAGATCAAAGCTATCGCCCGCGAACCCGGAGAACGTGCAAAGGTCGCCGTGTACTCCTCCGACGACCGGATCGACCCGGTCGGTGCCTGTGTCGGCATCAAGGGTGTTCGGGTGCAGGCAATCGTGCGTGAACTCAACAACGAACGAATCGATATCGTGCCGTATTCCGGCAACCCGGAGATATTTGTGACACGCGCGCTGGCCCCGGCCAAAGTCGTGAACATCGATACCTCGGATATCGAGCAAAAGATGACGGTTGCGGTCGAGGACGACCAGCTCTCGCTGGCGATCGGCCGTAATGGTCAAAACGCCCGACTGGCGTCGAAGCTGACCCAGTGGAAAGTGAATATCATGTCCGAAACCGAGTACAACGAAGCCAAACATCGCGAGGCTGAGTTGCTGGTGCCGGTTGGCCATCTCGACGGTGTCGGACCGAAGCTTGAGGAGCGTCTGGCTGATCACGATATCGGGTCGGTCCAGCGTCTGGCCAATTCCACGCTCGAGGGTCTGGTGAAGATCGAGGGTCTGGGCGAAAAGACCGCCGAAGCACTTGTCGAAAAAGCCAAGGTTTTTGTCGCTGAACTCGAGGCCGAGTACGACCGTAAAAAGGCTGAGGAAGAGGTTGCGGCGGCCGCTGAAGCGAAAGCTAAAGGCGCCGAAGAGCCGGTTTCCAGCGAGTCGGATCTGTTCACGGACGATGACGAAGACGAGGAGAGCGACGAGGAGCAGGAACCCGAATCCGCGGCCGCCGAGGCCGAGGATGCGAAGGACGAGGGAGACGACGAGGACATCAAATCGCAGGCGCCCGACACTGATGATGTTGAGGCTGCCGACGATGCGGAGCAGGAACAGGAAAGTGAAGAAGAGTCCAAATAACGGACGCGCTGTGAACAAGAACGTGACAGGACGTCCGGGGAGATCGCCTCTATAGATGGTAGCGAAGAAGCGAATATACGAACTGGCGAAGGAGTACAAGATCTCCTCAAACGCCATGGTGACTGTCTTGAAGGAGTTGGGTTACAAGCCCAAGTCGCATATGTCCATAGCGACGCCGGAGATGATCGAATCGGTGAAAAAGAAGTTTGCCGATGAGAAACAGACGGCCAAGAAGCAGATGGAACACCGGGCGCAGGTGAAGGAGGCCGCCGACCAGCGACAGCCCACCCGTATCGGCGGAATCAAAGTTGATGATTCCAAGTCAGATGTCGCCGGATGGATGCGCAAGTTCGACAAGAAGCAGAAAAAGAAATCCCGTCGCAAACGCAAAGGTCGGCAGCAAGTCGACAAGAGTGCCGTGCAGAAGAGTTTCCGGTCAACTATGGCCGGCCTGACCGGCGGTAAACATAAGCGCCGATATAAACGCGGGGCGGATGGGCGTGAGATTGAAGCGGTTGACGAGAATGTCCTGGAGGTCAATGAATTCATGTCGGTCGCGGAACTGGCCAACATGATGGACAAAAAGCCGGCGGAGCTGATCGCCAAGCTGTTTGAAATGGGCGCCATGGCGACCATCAACCAGCGCCTCGACCTCGATACTATTGAAATGCTCGCTTCCGAATACGGCTTTGAGATCAAACAGATCACTGAGATCGGCGAAGAGGCAATCGAAGAAGAGCAGACGGCCAATCTCGAACGTCGTGCCCCCGTTGTCACGATCATGGGGCACGTCGATCACGGAAAGACTTCTCTGCTTGATTTTATTCGCGAAACAAACGTGGTAGCCGGCGAGGCCGGTGCCATCACCCAGCATATCGGTGCGTACGAGGTCGAAAAAGACGGTGGACGCGTTACTTTCCTCGATACGCCCGGACACGAAGCGTTTACCGCTATGCGCGCCCGGGGGACCCAGGTCACGGACATCATCGTGCTGGTGGTTGCCGCCGATGACGGAGTTCAGCCGCAGACGATCGAAGCTATTGACCACGCCCGGGCGGCGCATGTTCCGATCATTGTCGCCATCAACAAGATCGATAAGCCCAGTGCGAATCCGGACACGGTCAAGACGCAGCTGTCCAACCACAATCTCATGCCGGAGGACTGGGGCGGCAAGACTATCATGGTCGAGGTTTCCGCCAAGTCGGGCGAGGGTGTCGACAAGCTGCTGGAGATGATTCTTCTCCAGTCCGAAATGATGGATCTTCAGGCTGACCCGACGATTCGCGCCCACGGCGTCATCATTGACTCCCAGTTGGAGAAGGGACGTGGCCCGGTGGCCACCGTGCTCATCCAGAAGGGTACGTGCTCGGTGGGCGATTCCATTGTTGCCGGCACCTTTCACGGCCGGGTCCGAACAATTATCGATGATCGGGAACGGAGCCTTAATGAAATCGGTCCTTCGCGACCGGCCCAGATAACCGGATTGGGCGGTACGCCGCAGGCAGGTGACAGCTTCCTGGTGGTTGAAAACGACCAGGAGGCCAAGGAGATCTCCCTGAAGCGTGCCCAGATTAAGCGTGAGCAGGATGCCCGCCGCACTCATGGCCGGGTGACGCTGGATAAGATTTTTGATCGCATTAAAGAGGGTCAAATTAAGGAGCTTCGACTGATCATCAAGGCGGATGTCGACGGCTCGGTCGAAGTGCTGTCGGATACGCTGGAGAAGATCCAGACCGAAGAAGTCAAGACCAGCGTGATCCATCGTGGTGTCGGCGGTATTACCGAATCAGACGTGCTGCTGGCGGCAGCCTCGGATGCTATTATTATCGGTTTCCAGGTTTCACCGGATACTCGGGCTCGCGAGGTCGCCAAGCAGGAGAGTGTTGATGTCCGCCTGTACGATGTCATCTATGAGGCGGAAAACGATGTAAAGAAGGCGCTCGAGGGCATGCTGTCCCCGACGCTTACGGAAGAATTTGTCGGCATGGTCGAGGTTCGGGATACGTTCAAAGTTCCGAAAGTCGGTACCATTGCCGGCTGTTATGTAAAAGAGGGTCGAGTCAATCGCAAAGACAAGGTCCGCCTGGTACGTGACGGCAAAGTCATCTACCGCGGCCAGATTTCCTCACTCAAGCGGTTCAAGGATGATGCTCGCGAGGTCAAAGAGGGCTTTGAGTGCGGAATTGGTATCGAGAATTACGATGATATCAAAGTCGGCGATGCCATCGAATGTCTGCAAATTGTCGAGGAGGCTCGGACCCTGTAAGGGCGCCATCGAGTGGTTACCGTTGTGTTGAAGATCAGGCTCGATTTGCCCGGCGTGAGTTCATTGAAAGGTAAACGACGTATCATCAAATCGCTCATAGCCAGGGTGCGCAATAGTTTCAATGTGTCCATGGCTGAAGTTGATTTGCAGGATCAATTGCGAACTGCTGTTCTGGGTGTGGCAGTAGTTTCAAACAGCGCCAGTTTCGGCCACCAAGTGACCTCGAAAGTGATTTCACGAATAGAGTCCAACGGTGAGGCGATCCTGGTCGATTACATCACGGAGACCTACTAACATGAGTGCCAACCGACGCCCGGTCCGGCTGGGCGAACAGATCCTCCGCGATATATCCGTGAAGATGGAACAGGAACTGTCCGAGAACGTCTCGGGGCTTGTGACATTCACGCGCGTACGGCTGTCAAATGACTTGAAGCACGCAACCATTTATTACTCGGTACTGGAGAAGGCGGAGGGTGATCGTGAGCAGGTCGGAGACTATCTCGAACGAGAAAAAGGTCATATTCGTAGGGTAGTCGGAGGCGAACTTCGCGTTCGTTATATCCCGGAATTCGCGTTCAAGTTTGATCCGTCAATAGAAGAAGGAATTCGTATACAGCAACTGCTGGATGAAATCAAAAGTGAGACAGAAGACCCAGAACAAGAATAACGCTCCCATGGTTACCGCTCCACCGGTTGCGGAAATTCGCGACATCCTCGAAAACAGCAAGCGCGTCCTGGTCGCCTCGCACGTCGATCCCGACGGCGACGCGATTGGAACCCAGCTGGCCTTTGCTTTTTATCTGCGCAAACTGGGCAAAGAGGTGTTTCTCGTGCGCGAGGCGGATGTACCAACCAAGTATCGTTTTCTCGGCGGTACGGAGGATATCACACCGGTCGACGAATATCCCGAAGATTTCCGTGTCGATACCGCCGTTATTCTGGAGTGCCCGTCTAAGGCTCGAATCGGCAAGGTGGCAAAATTCCTGCACGACGACGTGAAGATAGTCAATATCGATCACCACTACGAATCGGGTGAGTTCGGCACGGTCAACTGGATTGACCCCACGCGCTCATCGGTGGGGGAAATGACCTACGACCTTTTCGAGGCGCTCGACTACAATATTCCACCGGAGGTCGCCGAGCAGCTCTACACCGCTATCATGACCGACACCGGACGGTTCCGGTACCAGTCAACCTCGCCGCGCACGATGGAGGTCGTCGGGCATCTAATCGGCGCCGGGGCTGATCCCAAGAAAATTACCGAGTTTGTTTATTTTCGACTTTCGGCCTCGACCATGAAATTGACCGGACAGGTTCTCAGCACGATCGATTTTCACGATGACGACTCCGTGTGCCTGCTGACTATCACAAAGAAAATGCTCCAGGAGGCCGGGGCCGATATGTCGGAATCCGACGGTTTGGTTGATTTCACGCTGTTTGCTGACACGGTCGATATCGGGGCGCTGCTGAAAGAAGTCAGCGAGAACGAAACTCGCGTCTCGCTTCGATCCCGCGATCACATCAACGTGTCCGAGATTGCCGCCCGCTATGGCGGTGGCGGACACTTTAACGCCTCCGGCTGTTCGCTTGACATGAACCTCGATCAGGCCCGGCAGGAATTGATAAAGGTCCTGACAGATGCCCGGCGAGGCAAAAAAAGTTAACCGGTATGACGGTGTGTTGCTGGTGAAGAAACCTCTGGGAAAATCGAGCCATGATGTAGTGCAGGTAGTCCGACGCACTGTTCATCAGCGTCAGGTCGGCCACGCCGGGACCCTTGATCCGCTGGCCGAGGGCCTGCTGGTTACGTGTCTGGGCCGCGCTACCAAGGTTGTTCGTTTCCTGTCTCATCAGGATAAGACCTATGAGGCCGAGATATTTCTCGGGCTGTCCTCAAGGACTATGGACCGCGAAGGTGTGGATCGGCATTCTGTTCCGGTCGCCCCGCCGGATATAGACGACGAAGAGATGCAGGGCGTACTGAACAAATTTTCCGGCCGAATCACGCAGACCGTGCCGGCCTATTCCGCCATTCGCGTGGACGGGGAACCGCTGTATAAAAAGGCACGACGCGGAGAGGAGGTTGCTCCGCCGAGTCGTGAAGTTGAGATCTCCAACATCCGGCTGCTCGACTACCGGAAGCCTTTCCTGAATATCCGGGTGTCGTGTTCCTCGGGCACATATATCCGGACACTGGCCGATGATATTGGCCGTGAACTGGGTTGTGGGGCCTATTTGTCACAGCTAATCCGTACTCGCGTCGGCAAAATGGAGTTGAACCGCGCCCTGACTCTGGATCAAGTGGAGGAGCTGCATGACGGGGGAAAGTTAGGCGATCACCTGCTCGGTTATGAGTCCGTGTTAGATTTTAGTGCGATAGTAGTGACTGATGATTTTCGCCCGTTCGTAATTCAGGGGCGGCCGGTCCGAGGAGAATCGGTCGAACGCTGTGACGGGACATTCTCCCGCGGCGACAACGTGCTGCTTAAAAGCCGGGATGGCGAAATTCTCGCTGTCGGCACGGCCGGGGTCGATCAGGCTCGAATATATGACGCGGAAAACGAGAACGTATTTAGCTACATTCGGGTACTGAATTGACAACGACTTTCATCAGAGGTATCGACAACTACTCCCGATCGAGCGACGAGCGGCCGGTAATTGCCACGCTCGGCACTTTCGACGGTATCCACCGCGGCCACCGCGAGATTTTCACGCGGGTCCGCGAGCAAAGCGAACAGCAGGACGCCCGCGCCGTGTTGATCACGTTTCACCCACACCCGCGAGTCGTGGTCACTCCCAACAGCGTCCCGTTGCTGTTGACGACGATCGAAGAGAAAGAGAAATTTGTCCCGGACTTTTTCAACGGCAAGGTGCTGGTGTTGGAATTCAATCGGGAGTTGATGAATATGACCGCCGAGCAGTTTGTCAGCGATATCCTCGTTGACAAAGTCGGTGTAAAGAAACTTATTGTCGGCTACGATCATGCGCTCGGCAAAGACCGTGAAGGCGATATTCCGGCGTTGCGCCGCATGGGTGAATCGATGGGATTCGAGGTCGAAGTGGTTTCACCGGTGATGGTCGACGGACAGCCGGTGTCTTCGTCCAGGATCCGCAAAGCCCTGTCGGAAAACCGCTTTAATCAGGCAGTGAAGCTACTGGGGCATGAGTACGCCATTTACGGTACGGTTGAGCGCGGAATCGGTCTGGGTAAAAAGCTCGGCTACCCGACCGCTAATGTCGCCTATAATGAGCGGAAACTCCTTCCCTACGAGGGTGTTTATGCCTGTTGGGCGCAGGTTGACGGGGTTGAGAAGGACGGCATGATGTTTATTGGCCGCAATCACTTCAATCCCGAGGCGAGGGTGACGGTCGAGGCAAATTTGTTTGATTTTGACCGTGACATTTACGGAAAAGAGATTATTGTATATCCGGTGCGTCATGTCCGCGAAAATCGAAAATACGAGAAGACCGACGAGCTGGTAAAGCAGATTGAAAAAGACAAAGACGTAGTGATAAACATACTTGAAGAGGAGAAACGAAATGCCGCTCAGCAAGGAGCAGAAAGCCAAAATTATTACTGACACCCGTCTGCACGAAAAGGACACCGGCTCGCCGGAAGTCCAGGTTTCGCTGTTGACGGCGCGTATTAACCACCTGACCGAGCATTTGAAAGTTCACAAGAAGGACTTTCACACCCGCCTCGGTCTTTTGAAGCTGGTCGGGCAGCGACGCCGCTTGCTCGATTACCTTATGGACAGCGATATCGAGAGCTATCGACAGTTGATCAGCGAGCTCGGATTGCGCCGCTAAGTAGAAGTGAGTTAGGAAATATTTTATGTCAGAACGACACGTAGTTGAATTTGAAATAGGCGGACGCACGATGACCATCGGCAGCGGCCACCTGGCCAAACAGGCCAATGGAGCAGTCACTGTCCAGTACGGTGACTCGATGGTTATCTCCACCGTATGTGCTCAAAAAGAACCCAAAATGGGCTTTGACTTTTTCCCGCTGACCGTGGAATACCGTGAGCGGTCGTACGCCGCCGGTAAGATTCCGGGCGGATTTTTCAAGCGGGAAGGTCGCCCGTCCGAAAAAGAAATTCTCGCTTGCCGCATTATCGACCGGCCGATCCGGCCGCTCTTCCCGAAGGACTTCCGCGGTGAGACCCAGTGTATCAATTTCGTGGTCTCCCACGACCAGAAGAACGACACTGATCTGATGGCTATAGTTGGAACGGGGGCAGCCCTGGCCATCTCCGATGTCCCGATCGAGAAGACTATTGCCGGCGTCAGAGTCGGACGAATCGACGGTGAATTCGTTATCAACCCGACTATCGAACAGCTGGAAGACAGCGATATCTACGTCACCATGGCCGGCTCAGCCGATGCTATCATGATGGTCGAGGGCGGCGGTCGTGAGATCCCCGAAGATGAAATGGTTGATGCGCTGCTGTTTGGCCATGACCACATCAAGATTATCGTGGAGAACATCGAGAAGCTCAGAGGGATGTGCGGCAAAGAGAAGTTCGATTACGTCCCGGTCGAGGTTGAAGAAACACTCGAGACTAAAGTCAAAGAAATGGTCGGCAACAAACTCGATGAGTTCAACCGTATCGCCGATAAAGAAGAGCGCCATGACGCCAAGAAGAAACTGAAGGACGAAATTGTCGAAGCTCTCGTCGAGGAATTCGAGGATAGCGAAAGAGACATCGGCAATATCATTCACGATCTCGATGCCGAAGCGATGCGCGCGATTATTGTCAAAGAGAAGAAGCGTATCGACGGTCGCGGTCCGGACGACGTGCGGGAGATCACGTGTGAAGTTGGCTACCTGCCGCGTGCCCATGGCTCGGCCGTCTTTACCCGCGGGCAGACCCAGGCTTTGGTGGCCATCACCCTCGGTACGAAGGTCGACGAACAGCGCCTGGATGAACTCGAAGGTGAGTCGACCAAGAGCTACATGCTGCACTACAATTTCCCGCCGTTCTCAACCGGCGAAACCAAGCCGATCCGCGGCACCAATCGTCGCGAAGTCGGTCACGGTGCGCTGGCCGAACGCGCCCTGTTCCCGGTGATCCCGTCCGAAGAAGGCTTCCCGTACACGTTGCGCATCGTCTCGGATATCATGGAATCGAATGGTTCCTCTTCGATGGCGTCAGTCTGCGGCGGCTCCCTGGCCATGATGGACGCCGGCGTGCCGATCAAGGAGGCTGTGGCCGGTATCGCGATGGGACTGATCAAGGAGGGTGACGATGTCACAATCCTCACCGACATTCTCGGTGACGAGGACCATTTCGGTGATATGGACTTCAAGGTAACCGGTACAAGTGCCGGAATCACCGCGATCCAGATGGATATCAAAATCACGGGGCTGAGTGTTGAGATCATGCGCGAGGCGCTCCAGAAGGCGCGTAATGCGCGGCTGTACATTCTGGAGAAGATGACCGCCACGATTCCCAAGCACCGTGATTCTCTCTCGGCGTTTGCGCCGCGGATTATCACTATCAAGATCGATCCGTCGCGTATCGGTGACGTCATCGGCCCCGGTGGCAAGATCATCCGTGCGATTGTTGAAGAGACCGGCGCCAAGGTTGATATCGAGGACGACGGCACCGTGCTGATTGCCTCGGTCAATGCCGAGGCCGGTCTCGCGGCCAAAGCGCGGATTGAGGCCATCACCCAGGAGGCCGAAGTGGGCAAGACCTACAAAGGCATCGTACGCCGTGTGACCAACTTCGGCGCTTTTGTCGAGATTTTCCCGGGCACAGAAGGCCTGCTGCATATATCAGAAATCGACACTCGCCGCATCGACAGGGTCGAGGACGTCCTCAAACTGGGCGATTCGACCGAGGTAAAGGTCTTGAGTGTTGACGGCGACGGCAAGATCCGTCTTTCGCGGCGTGCTCTCATGGAGGGCGGCGACCGCCCGCGTGAAGGCGGCGGTGGAGGGGGCAATCGTGGTGGCGGAGATCGCGGCGGTGGTCAGCGCCACGAGCGCTCTCGCCGGTAGTTTATGGCTGTGACGACCAAAAGACGGAGCGCCACACAGAACTACCGCAAAACGACTCTTCGAAACGGACTGAGGGTAATCTCCGAGAAGATTCCCTCGGTCCGTTCTGTTTCGTTAGGGGTCTGGGTGAATGTCGGCTCGCGCCATGAATCGCCGGAGGAAAACGGCATGTCTCATTTTATCGAGCACATGCTGTTCAAGGGTACGCAAAAGCGCACGGCCAAACAGATAGCCGAAACCCTCGAGTCCATCGGCGGGCATATTAACGCCTTTACGTCGCGGGAGCAGACCTGTTACCACGTGCGGGTGCTCGATGAATACCTCGACCGGGCGGTGGATGTCCTGGCCGACATCACCTGCAATTCTACGTTTACCTCGGTCAATATCAAGCGAGAGAAGCAGGTCATTCTTGAAGAAATCAAGGAAGCCTTTGAAAACCCGGCCGACCGGATCCACGACGAATTCGCCGAGGCTTTCTGGGGAGGGCATCCCCTGGGACAACCTATTCTCGGTCCAGCCGAGAACGTGTTCGGATTCACCCGGGCCCGCCTGATGAAGTACCTGCACCGTCACTATCAAACCGGATCTATCGTTGTCGCCGCTGCCGGCAATGTCTCTCACGAGCGCCTGCTTCGTCTCGTTCGCAACCAGTTTGCCTTTGAATCTGGCGATGGCGACGGTTTTGTGCCTGCGGATCGTCCGAAACCACGTCAGTTTCACTTTGTGGGTCCCGGTTCCGGTAATTCTCAGACCCATCTCTGCATTGGTTTTCCCGGCATCGGTTACAATTCGCGCTTGAAAATGCCGGTCCTTGTGCTGAACGCCTATCTTGGCGGAGGGATGTCTTCGGTTGTATTTCATAAGATTCGTGAGGTGAAAGGGCTGGCGTACTCGGTGTATACATACGCCGATTTCTATCGCGACTCAGGAATCTTCGGCGCCTATGCCGGTACCGATAAAAAGCACGTTCACCAGGCATTGGATATTATCCTGACCGAGATGAACCGCCTCAAACGCCGCCGTCTGCCATCGCACAAGCTGGATACGATCAAGGCCCAGCTCAAAGGGCAAATCATGCTCGGAATGGAGTCGACCACGGCGCGGATGAATCGTCTGGGCCGCCAGGAGCTGTATTCCGGACGATTCCAGTCATTCAGCGACACGCTGGATAACATTGAAAAAGTTTCTTCCTCAGATCTTCTTGAGTTCGCCAACCAGTCATTCGATGATTCACAGTTGACCGTCTCGGTGTTAGGTCCCGCAAGTCGCCGAGAGATACGAAACACAGTCGGCAAATAGGGGGAGAGGGATGACTGCCGGCAGGCGTCATACGGGCAGCGCAACCGTTCTTGCCTTGCACAAAGTCAGTCGGCATTTCTCTTTTGGCTCGACTAATTTCTCGCCCCGAAGATTCCGGCAGCTTTTGCTGTCTCTGGGGGAGTGGGGTTATGACTTCTGCTCACTTTCTAATGTTATCGAAGGCACAGCCGATGCTAACTCGTGCCTGATTACGTTTGATGACGGCTACCAGCATCTGGCCGATGTTTTAGTCGATCTCATGGTTGAGTTCGGTTTCAAACCGGTCGTGTTTGTGCCCACGTCGTTTATAGGCAGGGAGAATCGGTGGGATTACAGCCATATCTTTCGCAACGCCCCTCATCTGTCCAAGCAGAGCATCAAGAAACTCGCTGACTCCGGGGTTGAGTTTGGCAGTCACGGCCACCGCCACGTTGATCTCACATCTCGTTCGCAGGCGGAACTTCACGAAGAACTGATGATATCCAAATCAGTACTTGAGGACATGACAGGCAAACCGGTGCGGAGTATCAGTTATCCCTTCGGTATGACCAACACGACAGTACTCGAGGCAGCCCGCGACTGCGGCTATGCCGCTGGTTTTACGATGCGATTTCCATCCGTGGACGATCACGCCCTGTCAATGGGCCGCTACGCGATTTACGGCTACGATACTCTTTTTTCTATCCGCCGCAAACTCCAGCCAGGACCGCTCCAGCCGATAGAAAAAGCAAAGGCCACCCTGACCAATCGGCTTTCCGGCGGTACCCGGTTGTTGAACTGGTTTCGGGGCAAATAGATAAGACCGACCGGGAAGAGCTGAATCCGAACAAACTCTTGCAAAAGAACGCCCATTTTGCTACTTTCGGTCTTGTTCCGGTAACGAACGAGGACTACAGAAATGGCGACAGACAATATACCAGCTCAGAAAATCCCGTTTAAAGACATAGAGGCCAAGTGGCAGGAGCGTTGGGTCCGCGACGGCGTCATAGAGACTCCCGAGATGCCGGACCCTGACAACAAGTGGTACCAGCTTGAGATGTTTGCCTATCCCTCCGGCGACATACACATGGGCCATTTCCGCAACTATATCATCGGTGATGCTGTCGCCAGACAGCGGCTGATGGCCGGCGATGATGTTTTGCATCCGTTCGGCTGGGATGCCTTCGGGCTGCCCGCTGAACGGGCTGCCATCCAGCGCAATATCCACCCGCGCGAGTGGACCCAGAGCAATGTCGGCGTTTCACGCCAAACCCTCCAGCGGACCGGCATTTCTTTTGACTGGAGCCGTGAAATCAATTCATCGGAACCGGAATACTACAAATGGACTCAGTGGATATTCATCAGGCTGCTTGAAAAGGGCCTGGCGTATCGGAAACGGGGCTTTGTCAACTGGTGCCCGGAGGACCAGACGGTGCTCGCCAACGAACAGGTGGTCGACGGCAAATGTGAACGCTGCGGTACCGAAGTAGTCAAGAAAGACCAGATCCAGTGGTATTTCAGGATTACTGATTACGCCGACCGGCTGATCGATGACCTCGACCAGCTACCCGGCTGGCCGGAAAACTTAAAGACCATGCAGCGTGAATGGATAGGTCGCTCCTATGGCGCGGAAATCGATTTCACCATCGAGGACACGGGGGAGAAGCTTCCTGTATTTACCACCCGCCCCGATACGATTTATGGCGTCACGTTTATGGCCATCTCTCCCGAATCAGAAATCCTTCAGCGGCTGGAGCTTGAGCCCGAATATGCGGAGCAGGTCAAAGAGTATCAGAAAAAGGCCTTGGTGCGCTCCGATATCGAACGAGCCGCCGCAACCACCGACAAAGACGGCGTGTTCACCGGCAAGTACGCGATCAACCAGTATAACGGTGAGAAGATCCAGTTATGGGTGGCTGACTATGTCCTGGCCGGATATGGCACCGGTGTCGTAATGGCAGTTCCGGCGCATGACACCCGCGACTTCGCCTTTGCCAGGAAATACGACATTCCGATTAAAGTAGTAATTCACCCCGACCAGGATA
The DNA here is from genome assembly GCA_964612145.1 of uncultured Ignavibacteriales bacterium. GTDB lineage: Bacteria > Zixibacteria > MSB-5A5 > GN15 > FEB-12 > JAGNLV01. The sequence goes on from CAZTBP010000005.1 coordinate 157,653, forward strand.
CTTCACTGGATGTCAAGGAGATGGATGACGCCTTTACCGAATACGGGCCGATGGTCAACTCCGATCAGTTCGACGGTCTGGTTGGCAAAGAAGCAATTGAAAAAGTCACTGACTTCGCTAAACAGCATGGCTTTGGACGTCAGAAGGTCAACTATAAGTTGAAGGATTGGTCAATCAGCCGCCAGCGTTACTGGGGCTGTCCGATCCCGATAATCCACTGTGAAAAATGCGGCGTAGTGCCGGTTCCGGAATCGGACCTTCCGGTCCTGCTGCCGACAGTGGAGGATTACAAGCCCAAAGGGCGCTCTCCGTTGGCCGACGTGCCATCATTTATGAACGTTGATTGCCCCAAATGCGGTGGCCAGGCGCAGCGGGATCCGGATACCATGGATACCTTTGTCTGTTCGTCCTGGTACTATCTGCGGTATCTCGATCCGAACAACACAGAGGTCCCATTCGACAAAGAGAAAGCCAAACGCTGGCTGCCGATCGACCTGTATATCGGCGGAATCACCCACGCCACGGGCCACCTCATATATTTCAGGTTTTTCCATAAGTTTCTGCAGGATATTGGATGGGTTTTCTGTCCGGAGCCGGCCGCCAGGATGTTCAATCACGGGATGGTTATGGACGCCGGGGGTGAAGTCATGTCCAAATCCAAGGGTAACGTGGTCTCGCCTATAGCGGTTATGCAGGATCACGGTGTCGATGTCGCCCGGCTGGCGATGTTTTTCACGGCGCCCTCGGAAAAGGAAGTCCTCTGGTCGGAAGATTCGGTGACGGGGGTCGAGAAGTTCGCCCTGAACCGGCTCTGGCCGTTGACGGACAAACTCCGCGGGGCCGGGCCGGACTTAAAGCAACGGTTTAAGTCGAAGCAACTGGATGGACACGAAAAGGACATCTACGTAAAGTTAAACCAGTGCATTAAGCGTGTAACGGACGATTTCGAGCGCCTGCAGTTTAATACCAGTATTGCTGCCCTGATGGAGCTGTTGCGAGAGTTTGACCCGGAGAAGGTTAGCGACGACAACTTAAACGATTACATTATATTGAAGACTATCCAGCTTGCCGCGCCGCTGGCACCGCATTTGTGCGATGAGATGTGGGAAATTGCCGGCCATCAGCAATCGGTCTTTGAGTCCGAGTGGCCGGAGTATGATCCGGACGCTATAGTCGGCGACATGATTGAGATAGCGGTGCAGGTCAATGGCAAACTGCGAGATACGGTCAATGTAGCTCCAGACTCGGATCAGGAGGCGGTTGAGAAGGTCGCTCTGGCCAGCGAGAAAGTGCAGAAGTACACGGAAGGTAAAGAGATCATCAAGAAAATCTATGTCAGGGGGCGGATTTTGAATATTGTCGTAAAAGGGTAGAGAACGGGGGTTGGGGTCCAGTGGCCATCCGATTTGAAGTTGGGGTTAACATAATATTTCTTATAGGACACTGAAGAGCCGATCCACATGAAGCTGACCATCGTCATCCCCGTTTACAACGAGCTCCCAACCCTCGAAAATATCATTGCGAGGGTCAAAGCGTCGCCCGTACCCGACAAGGAAATCATAATAGTCGACGATTACTCTACCGACGGGACCCGTGAGCTGCTCAAAGACAAATTGGAAGCCGAGGTTGACAGGGTTGTCTATCAGCCGCAGAATTACGGCAAAGGCGCTGCTTTGAGGACCGGATTTCAGCATGCAACCGGCGACATTGTTATTGTCCAGGATGCCGATCTTGAATACGACCCGAACGAATATCCTACTCTCATCCGCCCGATAGTAAATGATGAGGCTGATGTTGTCTACGGCTCCCGTTTCATGGGCGGCGGACCGCATCGGGTCGTGTATTTCTGGCACTATGTGGGCAACCGGTTCCTTACCCTGCTGTCCAATATGTTCACCAATATTAACCTGACCGATATGGAAACCTGCTATAAGGTATTCCGGCGAGAGATTATACAGTCGATTGAAATCAGGGAAAATCGGTTCGGGTTTGAGCCGGAGATCACGGCCAAGATTGCCCGGCGCCGACTGCGCATCTTTGAGATGGGGATTTCGTACTACGGGCGGACGTACGACGAGGGCAAAAAGATCGGCTGGAAAGACGGGATGCGGGCTATCTGGTGTATTCTCAAATACAATTTATTCGTCAAGTAAAGTAGTGCTTCAACTAAGCCCAGCCGCGCTTCTGCAGATTGCGCCGCTGGTAGGCGTAGACTTGAGGCTCGCGGATCGCATCGAGATACCAGTCGATATTCTGCTTGAGCCCTTGTCTTAATGAAACTTTGGGCCTATAGCCAAGGAGTTTTCTCGCCTGCGAAATGTCGCCAATGAACGAGGAAATTTCACCCACCCGCTTTTGTGTGCTGCTAATCGGGGAGTCCGAGTCCAGGTATTCAATGATCCAGTGAGCCAAATCTAGCAGCCTCTCCCCTTTGCCGAACGACAAATTAAATGTCTTTCCGGCCACCCTGTCATACCGACTGACAATCCTCTCGAACCCATCGGCACAATCATCGATATACGTGAAATCGAGTTGCTTTTCTTTGCCGAAGACCTCAATTGGCCGGTTGCGTCGGGCATAGTAGATGAACAGCGGAATGACCCGCTCGGAAACATCGTAGCGTCCATATACGTTGGAAAGCCGGACAATAACCGGTTTGATACCATAGCATTCGTGATAGCTGTGAATCAGCGCCTCAGTGCCGAACTTTGAGGCTGTATAGGGTGACTTGATCTGTGTCACGTGAGTCGAAGGCTCCGTCCGCTTCTCCCCCGGAGCCGACTCACCGTAGACTTCACGCGAAGAGGCAAAACAAAACCGCTCAATACCCTTGCTCCGCGCCCACTCCAGCAGGTTGAAGGTCATGAGGTAGTTGTCCAGAGCAAGTTTCGGATTCACTACCAGATCATGCACCCGGGCATTGGCGGCCAGGTGAATGATGATGTTCGGTGTCCGGCGCATCCGAATCATGGTTATCGGTTTGCGCAAGTCATGGATAATAGTTTTCCGGTCGAGGTCTCGATCCCAGTAGTTATGCCGAATATCCAGCGGGAAGACGGTGTGGCCGTCGGCGGTAAGGGTCTGACAGACGGCGGTCCCGACTGTACCTGAGGAGCCGGTTACTAAAACAGTCTTCCCCATACTTTACCGCACCAGGTCGAACCCGGCGTCCTTCCATCCCCTGGGGTTGAGAATGCGGAAATAATCGAAAACGAGTTTCTTGCGCATCAGCACGGCCACTTCTTTGGGCTTGAGCAGGCTGAACCGACGATGGGGGCAGCCGATAATCACTGCTGAAGCACCTCTCAGAGCGGCTTCACTGTTCGGCTCAAGCGGTATTGTGGTATCCGGGATAGTCTCTTGAGAACCCAATAGGGGGTCGTGAACCGCCAGTTTGACGTGTCGGCGACGCAGCATTTTGGCCAACTCGACCGCCCGCGAATCACGGGTATCATCAACTTCCGCCTTGAACGCCACCCCTAGCAGGGCGACTTTTTTACCCTTCAGCGAACCCAGCTTGTCCTTAAGCAGGTCAATCATATTCTCCAGTACGAGACTGTTGATGTCCAGCGCCACGCGCGCCGACTCGAACCGGTAGCCCAGGCTGGTTTCTTTCGAATTTAGCAGATTGCAGTCTTTGGGCAGGCAGGAGCCGCCAAATCCAAGCCCCGGATTGAAGTAGTCCTGGCCTATCCGTGGATCCAGGCCTATCCCCTGCCGGAGCGCATCGATATCCAGTCCCTGCCCTCTTGCAAACTCCGCCAGTTCATGGATGTAGGCCAGTCGATAGGCAAGGTACGTATTGGAGGCGAGCTTGATCAGTTCGGCCGACTTCCAGTCAGTGTTGATAACCGGGATCGATTTGGGGTACACGTGGCGGTAAATCATGACGAGCCGGGCAGCATCGCGTTTTTCGCGGGTGCCCAGGATAATGCGCCAGGGTTTCTCAGTATCTTCGTAGGCCATGCCTTCGCGAAGAAATTCTGGGTTTACCACGAGCTTTACGGCTTTGCCGTGGGGTGTGTTATCGAGCAATTTTCGGAATTGCTCGGCAAAACCCATAATGTTGGTCGATTTCAGCACTACTGTCGGCGGCGCCTTACGCTTAACTCCGCCAATCCAGCCGGCGATCTGCTCAAACGGCTCAAGGCGCATGCTCCAGTTATTCCGGTTGGCCGAATCGATAGCAATGTAGACGACGTTGGCGGCTTCATACCGTTTCTTTTCCGTGAGAGACGGCCGCAGGCGCTTACTTTTTACAACATCGCGAAGGCGCGCGGCCAGTTTGGGCTCACGGAAATGCAGGCGGCCCCGCTGAAGCCGGTCAATAATATCCGGGTTGGTATCCGCGACTGTGACGGGAAAGCCTTTGTCAGCGAGGAACACCGCAGTGGCCAGACCGACATAGCCGGCTCCGACGACAAGAATTGAGGGCTTAGTCTTCATATTGGAGTAGTATATAACGCCTGGAGTCAGAACAGACAAATGGTTATTGTCTGACGTTTGGCAAGGGGCCCTTAATCGGGTTGATCGGCCGAGACGAGCTGTCCGGCTGCCTTATAGCCCCAATCAATCAACCGGCGACACTCCCGAAACCGCAGCTTGTTGCCGGGGACACCGAGTACGACGGCCGTCATCCGCCTACCGGAATCGTCGGCCACAATCGTCACCAGGCAGTAGTCGGCGGCTCTTATATAGCCGGTCTTGCCCGAAAGGACCTCATACGGCGAATGCATCAGCAGGTTGGTATTGGCCATTCCACGATAGGTGTTTCTGTAATTGACGACCGTTGTCTTGTATTTGTGTGTGGAGGAAATTTCTCGAATAAGCGGGTAATCATACGCATAGTGCAGGATCTTGGCTACCTCATGGGCGGTCGAGACGTTTTTGCTGGAGAGCCCGGTTGGTTCAACAAAGCTGGTGTGTTCCAGGCCAAGCGATTTCACCTTCCGGTTCATTTCCTTGGCGAACTCTTCGATGGAACCACTGACGGTGCGGGCTATGGCCCGTGCGGCGCGATTGTCCGAATTCATCAGTGCGGCGTGCAGCAGATCGTACAGCGACATCTCGAAGCCGCGCCGCAATCGAGAGCGGCTGGAGCGGTAGGCATCTTGTTTACTGATCGTGGCGGTGGAGTCCAGATCAATGCCGCTGTCAAGTAATACCATTGCCATGACCAGTTTGCTTATCGAGGCAATCGGTCGCACCTCATCGGCATTCTTGGCATACAGCACCTGGCCGTTTTCGTAATTCACGAGCAGTGCAGCCCGCGTATTGAGGTACGGTCCTTCATCCTGTACCGTTTCAAAATCGAACGTGTAGGTTTTTTTCAGCGACGAGAGACCGGGACGGTCCTCCGCTTCCAGAAAGTACACGGTATTGGCGGAGAAGAAGACGAATGCCGCCAGCATGAGCAGGACGTTGGGCAGAGTCTTACGCTGTACCATAGGCTGTGTTGCTGACCTCCTTGTTGTTCGCGGTAATTCTCTTATATGTTTAGTATCGGACCCATTTCATAATTTCCGGCAGGGTCGGGCGTTTTCCGTACATCAAAATACCGACCCGGAAAACCTTGGCTGTCAACCAGACCGTCGCAATCACTGACAGGCACAGAAGCAGAAAGCCCAGGGCCGCCTGGGCCACGATGCCCGAAAACAGCGAATACTCAGTCAGGGTCGGGGCCACGAAAAGTATTCTCATAGTCATCATTGTCGGCGTAAACAGCGGAATAAATGACAGCACTGTTGACAAAACCGAGTTTGGTTCCTGAACCGTATGCATTGCCACGAAGACCGGCAGCATCATCGAGATTGTCAGCGGAAAGACAAAATTCTGTGCCTCCTTCTCTGACGTGACTATCGAGCCGAGCAAAGCGAACAGCGTCGAATAGAGCAGGTAACCGGCCAGCAGGAAGCCGGCGAAAGACAGAATGATCAGCGGATTGAAAACAATCCGCTCGATTGCCGGGTCGATACTCAGCGCGGCCCGGAAAGAATACATAATACCGCCGATCACGATCCAGATGGCCACCTGAGTAAATGTAGCCGCCCCCAGCGCCATGACTTTCCCCAGCATCAGCTGGAAAGGTGACACCGACGACACCAGCACTTCCATGATTCGCGAGTTCTTTTCCTCGATTACGTTACGCATAACCAGCTGGCCATAGCCGAAAATCATACCAAACATCAGCATGACAAAAATCAGCGCGGCAAAATACTTGTGCAAAAATGACGTGGTTTCCCCGCTGGCGTCGCGCACGGTTAGATCAAGACGGCGGGTCAGGCTGATTACGGAGTCGACATCGAGATTGATTTCTGATTTCTGGAGCCGTTTCGACGCCAGAATAGAGGACAGATTGCGTTCGATCTGGCTTTCTGTGCGGAAATTCGTTGAGTTGCTGATCGCAAAAACACTGTCGTTGCTCGTCTCCGGAGCCGCCTTAATGACAACAACGTATCTCAGTTCTTCATCGGTGACTGCCTGAGCAAGCGAATCGTACACTGTCGCATAACGGGCGGAATCACCTGTCGGCACTTCAAACACTCCGCTGATGTTATATCGCGGCGACTCGCCGTCGTCGAGGGTAATGCCGCGCAGGGAGTCGGCAAAAATCCGCCCCACCTCTTCCCCGCTCTGATCGATGACAGCCAGCGACTGGGGTTTTGATACTTCAGAACTGGCAAACAACATTGGCAGCAGCATAAAGCCCGCCATCAGCAGCGGCGTGAGGAATATACCGGCAACAAAGGACTTCTTCTTGACGACCTGGAAGTATTCCTGCTTGAAGATGACCATGAATTTATGCATTGGTCACCTCCTCTCCCCGCTTGACTGTCGAGGGATCGACACTCGCCTTTTCAATGAAGATATCGTAGAGTGACGGTTCAACCAGTTCGAAACGGGTCACTCTGACTTTTTCGGAAACAGCTCGGAGAATTTCGGAAGGGTCGGTGCCATCTTCAAGGTCAACTTCGATGTAGTTGTTGAACTCAGTTATTTCGCGAACCCCCGTCAATCGTCGGACAAATCCGCCGTCGCCCTCGAAAGCAAATTGGAGCGTGTTTTTGCCGAACTGTGCCTTGATGTCGCTCAGGCGACCATCGAGAACTTTCTCTCCCTGTGAGATCATGCAGACGTGATCGCAGAGTTTTTCAGCCTGTTCCATGACATGGGTCGAGAACAGGATGGTCTTCTTCGCCCGCTTGAGATCGAGAATGATGTTTTTGATCAGTTCGATATTGATCGGGTCAAGTCCGGAGAAGAGCTCATCAAAAATGACAATCTGCGGGTCGTGAATTACCGTCGTGACAAACTGAAGTTTCTGCTGCATCCCCTTGGAGAGCTCTTCGACCTTGTGATTTTTGTATTCCCGCAGGTTCATGCGCTCCAGCCAGGGGTCGGTATTGGCTTTAATGTCGGATGCTGCCGCCCCCTTCAACTCGCCCATGTATAGAATAACCTCGGCCAGTGTCAGCTTCTTGTAGAGTCCCCGCTCTTCGGGAAGATACCCCACCTGGTTCCGAAACTCCGGGCCGACCGGCTTGTCGTCCCAGAGAATGCGCCCGGAGTCGGGCATGGTGATATTCATGATCATGCGGATGGTCGTGGTCTTACCGGCTCCATTGGGGCCGATAATACCGAATATCACACCCTGGGGCACCACCAGGGAGAGGTTGTTGACAGCCACTTTGCCGTCGAATTCTTTGCGGATGTTATCCAGTTGTAGTCGCATTCTTCACCTATTAGCGTTACAGCAAATGTTGATACGGATTGGCCCTGTTTGGGTCAACTAAAAACGGGCCAAGAGACTTAAACGCCAAGCATTTGCTTCATATTGACCGCGTTTGCCGCGGCCTGCCCCAGGTGGCAGTTGTTGAAGAGTACAAACAGCCGTTTGACGTTCCCCTTGGCTTTCAGCTTCTCTATCCTCTGTTTCCACTCCTGCAGTTCGTCCTCGGAATACGAGTAGTCATACCGAAGCGGGCCGCCGTCCCACCACTTCTCGGCGTTTCGGCCATGAAGCCGGAGATAGGCTGTGTCCGAGGTCGCAAACAGATCAGGATCGAGTAAATTCGGGAGTCTGGGCTCATCGACACATACATATCCGATCCCTTCCTTGCGCAGGCGGTTATACATCGTCCGATTAACCCAGCTTCGATGCCGGAACTCGGCAAACAACGGTCGGGGCTCCAGCGCAGCTTTGAGCATGCTGATATAGTCCAGTGCGTTGCTGGTGAATTTGAATGAGTACGGGAATTGGGCCAGCAGACCGGACAGCTTGCCGGATTCCTCCATCGGCTCCAGTGCCTGCTGATATTTCTCGAGGTCTTCTTCCAACTCGTTCCGGCGGTGCGTGAACGACTGCGGGACCTTCACGATAAAATCGAAACCGTCCGGCGCTTTCTTCACAAGATTGTGCATCACCGCCGGGTGCGGGATACTGTAGTACGTGGAATTGATTTCGACTGTGGGGAAGTGCTCGACATAGTGGTTGAGCATTTTCCCCTTATCGATATCAGCCGGGTAGAATTTCCCCCGCCAGTCGTCGAAGCTGAAACCTGATGTTCCGATGCGAATGTCCAACTTTTTGTTCTCTCCGGAGCTCCTTGCGTGACAGCCAGCCGAAACGGCTGACTGTGTTACCCTCAATACGCCTGATTGGTCAAGTTGTTGCAGGATAGGCCAAGCGCCGTCGGCCGGACAATCACAATCGGTGCCACTCAGTCCCGATCATCGCGCCGCCGCCGCTTTTTGTCTTTTTGCGGCCGCTGTTGAAACCGCACCGCTGCACAATTCGGGCAGACCCATTTGCGCTGCTTGTGGAATGAGCGTTTCTCCTCGTCCATCGGGCTTTTGCAGCGGGGGCAGCGCACGATGCCCTCAGTTTGTCAGACGGAGGAAATCGGTCAGGAGAAATTCCATGCGGCCGATGAAGGTCGACATGCGGGACATGACGGTGTAGCCGAACGTCGTGCCGAAAAAGATCATAAGAAAATATATGCCCACTTTGGCCGACACGCCCAGCGGTCCTTTGTGTTCACGGCTAAAGTAAAAATAAGAGATTGTCGAGAGTACACCGGCGATGACCACTATGGCCGAGAAATTGAAGCCGCCATCGGCCGTAAAGAGCGGCATTACGGTGGCCGACATTTGTTTGAGCGTGCGGGCCTCCAGCATGACCGGAATGGCAACGCCGGCGCCTGAACCGATCAGTACTGCGATCGCCAGTCGCGACAGGTAGCTTGTCTTTCGATGAAACCGGCCGAACATCAGCAGCCCGAGAATAAAAGGGATAATGAGCAGCACTTTGCCGTCGCCAAATAGTGGAATAAACAGAAGGTCTATCAACGTGTTGGTCCACGTAATCACGAGGAAGTAGCCGATCGCGACGCCGATAAGCAGCGACTCCGCCATGCGGTACGCGGGATTGTCACGATAGAGGAAGCTGAGTATAGCCAGCGTCAGAACGCCGGCTACGATAGTGCCGATATCCATCAGCGTCCGCCCTTCCGCTTTCGATTGCGGCCGGCAAAATACAGCACGTTGCCGGCGATGATCAAGCCGATCACATAGAGATGTGCGACAGTCTGGGCCAGCATCCCACGCTCTCCCCCACCGCCGGTCTCGATCAGTTTTTCGTATTCGGCCGCCCCACGGAGCCCGCCGACCATAGCGAACATCTGCCCTGAGGACAGGTAAGGATCGTAGGTTGTTACCATAGCGGCCGTGACCGCGCCAACTATTCGAACGCCATAGCGACTGGCGCCGTATTCGATCCAGTGGGTCGTAAGGGATCCGTCGGCCACGGATACGACGCCTGCTATATCGTCGTAGGTTTCGATGTCCAGCAGCAACGGCATGTCCGAATAGACGTTACCCAGGTAGTCCTCAGGGTAGGTCTTGGAGAATGATTCGCCCATCGAAAGAATGGCCGCGATAAACTGTGGTTTGAAACCGAGGTACACGTAATCTTCACCGTATTCTTTACCAAATTCGCGGGCTGTCTGCTGCATCAGGCGGTAGCCCACGCCCGTCCCCTCGGCCAGCAGGGCGGTGCCGATGAGTTTAATATCGCGGCTGAAAGCGTGACGCATCACGGCCAGCGCGAGCGGTCGTATCTCCGGCAGCGATGACGCCTCGTGATCAAACGACACGATTATGGTCGAGCCCGGCGGGAGCGAGTCGATATAGTTGTACATCTTCCGGGTGTCCGAGGAGACCTCGACATCGATTGAGATATTCAGCGCCATCGCGACAAAGATAGCGACAAACAACCCGGCGAAAATCCAGTGTCGGGATTCAAGTATCATCGGGCCTCCTTCCCCAGCCAGGTTCGCTCAATGCCAAGTATGACCCGCAGCGATGTCGTCAGTGATCCCAGCCCGATACCGATCAATATGGCGCGGCGGGCCGACATCGACGGGTGATCCCGGACCCACTCGGCAAAGTCGTTGACAAAGGCCGGGTACCAGCCTTCGAGTGAGGATCTGCTGATGATAGTCAGCAGCGCCGCCGCCAGCAAGACCGCCGCCGGGGCCGAGCGGGCACGAAAACCGCGATACGATGCCGACGCGACAAAGAACGCCAGCAGCGAGAACACGGTCGCCTGCATCGGCACTTGCACATTCTCAAAAACCCACATAAATGGTGATTCGGCCCCGATTCCCCAGATGACGGCGAAGACCGGCATGATGATCACGCCAATGAGCGACACCAGTCGGTATGAACGATCCTCTCCCTTTCGCACCTGCTCACCGGTGATCTTGACAAAACTGGCCACGCCAACCAGCAGCGTGAAGGCGAAAATAATCTGCCAGTAGTCGACCAGGACGGCGGCGTTCACACCGCGGGCAAACGGATGCCTGGAGAAGTATTGCGCGAACATAATGGCGCCAAAGATGAAACAGATAATTTGTGGGATCCTGCGTTTCATCAGAACTGCCACCACGTACTTATTGGATCAACTGTTGCCCAGATCAATGCGAAAACTAACAGAACAGCAATTATCACCTTGAGAATGTCCTGTGCTCGTACCGACGCCAGGATCGAAGGATCTTCCGAGAGGTAACCCGAGGCCGCAAAAAGCTCCTCGCCGATCAACACGTAGTCACAGGCGACGATGAAAAAGGCGAGCTGGATAGTGGAATCGGTACCGGCGATCTGAATGGACTTATTGATATTGCCGGTCTCAGCCAGAATAAGTGACTCTGCCTCGAAGGTCCCCAGCAGGAACATCGAGGCCGGCTTCAGGCGACTGATCAGTCCCTCAACAGCCGCGGCGTAGCCGAACTGCGATGAGCTGACGTAAAACGCGTCGTCCTCCCGAAACCGATCGGGGAAACCGACCTGGGCGTACGCTTCACGCATGACCTCCTGTGCCACTGCCATGATAACGGGATCATGAGTCGGATAAATCAGCCGGCAATCGTACTGGGCGGCTTTCTGGGCCACGTGCGACAGGATGTTCATCGATGCGATAGTCGTGGGGCGCTGAATGTCGCCACCCCAGCCGGGTGTGTAAAGGATTGGGCGGGCCATCTCGGTCGCCCGGCCGACCGCTTCCTCGACTGCTTTGAGTCCGGCGATCTCACGGACGCGATAGCGGTCGCGGCTTTTTTTGTGATAGGTCGTATAGAGAACAATGATAATTGAGATCACGGCGGCAACAAGCGTGACCGTGCGCTCGGTATCGAACCATGCCGGATCGACCGCCTGGGCCAGTATGAGAGTGAGTGGTATCACAACGCTTGCAACAAAGGCGGGGCCGTTGTTTCGATCAACAAAAAGATTTTTAGAGTTGACCTGTAGCCCCTGTGCACCTTTTACTTAACTAAAATTCAGTAAACCCTTCCGACAATTGGGATACAACAGATATGCGATTGACGACTATTACACTGGCGGCCCTTCTCCTTTTCGCGGGCGGTGCAAACGCCCAGACAACCATCGAATGGTGGCAGTTCTGGACCGATCCGGCCGTCAAACCGGTTATCGAACAGATGGTCGAGGCTTTCGAGAAAGCCAACCCCGATATTAACGTGGAAGTCACCGATCTCACCTGGGCCAATGGACACGAAAAGATCGTACTGGCGTTTTCCTCGGGCCGCGCCCCGGATGTTGTCGAGCTTGGTTCGGATTGGATCGCCCAGTTCGCGGACAACGGTCAACTGGCTGACATGTCCGCAATGATCGCCGCCGACAGCGCGGACTATCACGGCTGGAGCCTTTCCACATACAACAACAACGTCTACGCCCATCCGTGGATCTTGGGGACTCGTGTCGTATTCGGTAACCGGGACTTGCTCAACCGGGCGGGCTACGAAGATGATTTCTTTCCCCTGGCCTGGCCCCAGTTTACGCAAGCGGCCAAGGATGTTCATGCGCTGAGCAGCGATATCTACGGCTGGGGATCCAACACGGCCGAGAAGCATCGGCTGTACAAGAAGTACCTGCCGTTCTTCTGGTCGGCTGGAGCGCAGATTTTCAGCGATGAGGGGGAAATGTGCGTGATTGCGTCGGATCCAGCCATCAAGGCGCTCCAGACATACAAGGAACTGCATGATTCCTGTGGCTATGTTGACACGCAGCGCGGCATCGAGGACGCCTTTCTCGAAGGTAAGATTGGATTCATCCTGTCCGGTGACTGGCTCCTCAAACGAATCGAACTGGAGAATCGCGATATCAACCTCATGTCCACGCTTGTCCCGGGGCCGAAGTTCCCCGGCAAGTCGTTTCTGGGCGGAGAGTTTCTATCGATCAGCCAGCAGTCAGACAACAAAGAAGCCGCGATGAAACTTATCAGGTTTATAACCGCGCCGGAAAACCAGGTGTTGTTCTGTAAGGCCAATCGGTCGGCCAATCCATCGAGTCGCCAGGCGCAGGAAGATCCGTATTTCTCGTCCAGCATGCACCTTCAGACTTTTGTCACTGCCCTTCAGACGGCTAAACATCCGCCGGTCGATCCGGACTGGGTCTACATCGAGGACATTATTGAGAGCGCGGTGGAAGACGCCTTGTTCGGACAGGGACTGCCAGGCGAAGCGCTGCTTGACGCCCGCTACCAGATTGAGGAAGTGAAAGGGATGGAATGAAACGGTCGCGTGTGACGGCGCTGCTGCTGCTGTCGCCGTGGATTCTGACATTCCTCATTTTCTGGCTCTTCCCCCTCGTATACTCGCTGGTGATGGGGTTCACCGACTACCGGCTGATCGCCCAGGGCTGGGACTGGGTCGGATTGGAGAACTACAGGCTCCTTCTTGCTGACAAGGACTTTATCGCCGCAGTCGAGAATACCCTGATTTTTGTCGTCGGGACTGTGCCGGTCACGACTGTAATCGCGCTCTTTTTGGCGATTCTGGTCAACCGCCAGTTTAAGTTTCGTGGTTTGTTCCGCGCCGGCTATTTTATGCCGTCGATCACGGCTCTGGTCGTCATCGCACTCATTTTCAGCAATCTCTACCAGCGCGGCGGCTATATCGCCCTGCTGGCCGAGCTGGTCGGTTTCACACCGCCGGAACACGGCTTCCTCTACAATGACAGCACCGCGTTGTACTCGATTATGGCCATGGATGTGTGGATGGCTATCGGCTACTACATGCTGATATTCCTGGCCGGTCTGAAATCTATTCCCGACGAACTCTATGAGGCGGCGCGAATCCAGGGCGCCGGCATGTTTCGGCAGTTCTATTCGATTACGCTGCCCCTGCTGCGGCCGGTCGCGCTCTTCATAGTTGTTATCAACTCAATAAAGTCGTTCCAGGTCTTTGTCGAGATTTTCGTGATGACCAAGGGCAAGTTTGATACCGCCTCCATGGTTTATTTCGTTTACGAAAAGGGCCTGACGACCGGATTTGAGTTTGGCTATGCCTCCGCGGCAGCATATGTCCTCTTCCTGATCATCGCCGTCTTTTCACTGCTCCAGTTTGTCCTGCTGCGACGGAGGCAGATGGTATGGTGAGAAACCCCGCGACAGCGACCCTTCGATATCTGATCCTGACGACCGTTCTGGTAATCATGTTGTTTCCACTGATTTGGATGTTTCGTGTGGCCGTGATGACGCCCGGCGAGTCGGTTGCGCTGTCAAATTTGCTGGCTACCGATTTTACGCTGAATAACTTTTACGATCTGTTTACCACCGGCGGTATTGGGCGCTACCTGTTCAATTCCGCCTCGGTTGCATTGATTGTCACGCTTGGCAATATCTTGTTCGGCTTCATGGTGGCGTACGTACTCGCACGCAGCCGGAGCCTGGCAACGAAGATATTGTTTTCGACGGTTGTCTTGGTACTGATGATTCCGATGCATATTCTTATTGTACCACTTTATGTATTGACGCTAAAGACCGGCATCTATGACACTTACTGGGCGCTTATCCTCCCGTGGCTGGTCTACCCGATCGGGATATTTCTGGTCAAACAGTATATTGAGTCCATCCCGCCGTCGATGGAGGAAGCGGCGCGTATCGACGGCGCGGGTGAGATGCGAGTCCTGTTTCGCGTTGTGATGCCGCTATGCAAGCCGGCGCTGGCCGTGCTTGCGATTCAGGTCTTTTTCACAAATTGGAACTCATTCCTGTTTCCGTACATTCTAACAAGCAGTAACAAGCTGCGAACACTACCGGTGGGACTGGCTCATTATCAGGGTCAACAGGCGATTGACTGGCAGCACCTGATGGCCGGATCGGCGGTAGCAGTCATACCCATCCTGATTCTATTCATCTTTTTGCAGCGTCAGATTGTATCAGGTATAACTGCAGGCGGGATAAAGCAGTAGAAGCTTGACACAGACGTCCGTACCTATTTTCTTCTTGCACCATGTGTGTGAGTTTGTGATAATATGGACAATATGCTATAGACAGTAGACGTTTACTATCTAACGTTAACATTTGTGAAAGGATCTCTCGTATGAAAACTCTGATGGTAACGGTTCTTGGACTGGGGTTACTACTTGCCGCCGGTTGTGGGGTGAACAAGGACTATGTTCAGGAGCAGGTGTCCGAATCCGAAGCCCGCATGACAGAGCAAATGGGCCAGTTGGAATCTGACGTAAATGCCAATGAAG
Source organism: uncultured Ignavibacteriales bacterium (assembly GCA_964612145.1). Classification (GTDB taxonomy): domain Bacteria; phylum Zixibacteria; class MSB-5A5; order GN15; family FEB-12; genus JAGNLV01. The sequence goes on from CAZTBP010000005.1 coordinate 172,710, forward strand.
AGCAGATTGCCCAGTTGCAGTCGCTGAGCCAGGAACTCTCGAAGAAGACCGATATGGCCATCAACCAGGCCAAAGGTTTCGAAAACTACCAGATAATCTGGGAAGGCACGATCAACTTCGCTTTCGACCAGTTTGAAATCACGGCTACAGCTGAAGAGATTCTTCTCGAAGCCTGCGAAAAGATGGAGCAGACCCCCAGCTCTGTTGTTGAAATCGCCGGTCACACTGACCGCACCGGCTCTGCCCGCTACAATGTTCTGCTGGGCGAAATGCGCGCCAACGCGGCCAAGCGTTTTCTTTCCGATCGTTGCGGTATGTCACTGTACCGTCTGTTCATCGTTTCGCACGGCGAAAATAAGCCGGCAGCGATGTCCGATGAGCGCGAAGCGGCTTCCAAAAACCGCCGCGTCAGCCTCACTATCTGGGGACCGACGATGTAACTCGGCTGTTTCCGAAAAATCTAAAGGCGGGACGCTATGTCCCGCCTTTTTTTTCGTAATCTTACCGGGGATTCAGCGAATGATGAATTCGACGCCTGCGGTTTCAAATCGGGCCCGAACCTTGATCGTATCCGGGTGCGTCGCCTGTGTCTCGCTGAAAGTGAATGGATAAATCGTCCCCGGCGACAGCTCTCCGTCGCCGTCGCTGTCAACAAACCCGCTGAGGAGATAATCGCCGGCGGGCACGGCGAGTACAAAGCTGCGAGCGCCGACCTCCTGGACGTACTGCAGCCCCGTCGCTGTCTCACGGAAGGTGACAATGACCGGGTCGGTCGCTTTGCCCTCTATTTCCACGTTCACCTCGCCCGAGATAGACCCAAGGGAGTCGTCATCGAGCACGCTGAACTCGTAACTCCGAAGCGAATCGCCGAGTACGTTGCCGCCTCGGTCGACGATTTCAAATTCCGTGATAGTGAATCGATAATTGCGACCCGCGTCAATATCGTCCGAAGAGTTATCCAAATGGAACGCGTCTTGCCACTTCCAACTGAGCGACAACTGTTCATCGGTATCGTTGTCCCATAACGTAATGGTCTCGTCAGAGAAATTCGTCGTCTCGATCGGCTCGCTGAAGACGGCGGACGGATCCAGATCCTGAAAAAAATACTGCTGCGGCCGGGGACTAAACTGCTCGATCGTGGGCGGCGATTTGTCTTCGGCGGTTGGCACCTGCAACTCACTGTAGGTGAGTGGCGGCAGGTCGGCCTCGTATGTCAGTGTCAGATTATAGGTACCGGTATCAAGCGGTCCGAACCAGCCGGTGATGGTCGATGACTCTTCGATATGCGTTTCTTTCACAGCGAGCGCAGGAAGATATCTGGTGGAATCATCGGCGGGCGTGAGAACCAGGTTGCTCGGGCTGACCGCAAGCAACGCCACTGGCACCGATCTCGACAGACGCAGATGCACAAGACTGTTACCCGTGTATTGCGCACTTAAAATGGACGGCTGGGACGTGTCTATCGAGGTGAGTGTCATACGGAGATCCCGCAATCCCGCCTCTCCCCCGACTACAACAGGTCGGTCCGGTACGGCAAACGGTTCCTCCAGGGGATCAAACCGCTCGTCGCGGTCCCGATCGGAGAAAACAATTAGCCGGTATTCTTCGTCCGGGAGATATTCCAGCGTGAATTTCCCCTTTGTGTTTGTTTCGGCAAGATAGGTCGGGTAGAGGGAAGCGTAGTCGGTCGTATCTGAAACCTCTTTCATATCGTACAAGGCGGCAATGAGGCCCGATTGCGGCTGGCCGCCTTTCAGTACGGTTCCGCCGATTTTACCGGAGGCGATGCTCGGTCCAGTTGAAAAAGCTATGGTCGCGGCACTATCGAAGCGATTGCCGCGAAGATCGGTTATCGAGCCCGAGGCAGAGACAATATAAGTTCGGTTATCCTCGAATGAATCGGCAAAGACAATCTCGACGCGGTCGCCTTTCCACTTAATTTCAGGCTGCTCAATCTGGCGTGGGGATATAAAAAAAGCCCGACCGGTCCGCGGTTTAATCACCCGTTCGCTGAATTGCAGTTCAACCCGGTCCGAGCGTGCGATGTCGGTCGCACCGTTGGGAGGATTGGAGTAGAGTATTGCAGGGGGGGATTTGTCAATCTCGCCGCCCGGCGGCGGCGCAACTTCGGCACAGCCAAAGACCAGTGCCGCAACGCAGCCGAGCAGGACGAGCCGTCGGATCATTGCTGAAGTTTCTGTTGGATCGATTCGTTGTCCGGATCCTCGTCGAGTGCTTTCTGCCACCAACTCCGCGCTTCCTCCATCTTGCCTAACGCTTTGTACGTGTCTCCAAGATGATCAAACATTACCGGGTCGGTGTCAAGTTCAACTGCACGTTCGAGGTGCTTCCGGGCTTCCTCATATTCGCCCTGCCGGAACAGGACCCAGCCGTAGCTGTCAAGGTAGGCTGCGTTGTCGGGATTGATAGCCAGGGCACGTTCGATGAGTTCACGAGCGTAGGGCAGCCGCTGGTTGGCATCGGCCAGCATGTAGCCCAGGTAATTCAGTGCGGCGTCAAAATCCGGAGTCACCTCCAGCAGCTTCTCAAATGTTTCGACTGCTTCCTCGAACTGGTCATTCTGCTCCATGGCGGCGGCCATTGCAAACATGAGCCGAGCCCGACCATCGGTATCCGGCACGCTCTTCAGACCCCGGCGATACACTTGAATTTCACTGTTGCGCTTGCCGGCCAGTTGATAGGCAAATCCGAGATCGATCCAGTTTTCCCACGACGAGTCGGTTATCTGGACGACTCGCTGGAATTGCTCTACGGCCCGTTCCGGATTGTCATTATTTAGCGCGATGCGGCCGAGGTACTGGTGATTCACCGGGTTGTTTTCACCGGAGGCTACCAGCGACGAAAAGACCGAATCGGCGCGATCAAGGGAATCGAGATAGAAATACAGCATACCCAACCGTCGCGACGAGTAGCGATCCAGCGGAGCCAGTTCCGACTCGATCAAGGCATGCCGGGCCGCTTGCTCAAGTGAATCCATCTTGACATAGAGTCCGGCCAGATTGCGATGAAGGACGATGTTTTCCGGGTCAATTGCTACTGCTCGTTTGTAGACGGCCAGGGCTGAGTCAAAGTCCTCACGCGCCTCGCTTATCTCCCCCAGTCCGACCAGGGACATGATATTGGCGACATCCGTCTGTAGCTCGGCAGACTTTGCGAATGCTTCTTCAGCACCATCCAGTTCGCCCCGACGAAGCTGAAGTCGCCCTATTTCGTAGAACAAACGGGGGTTGTCGGGGTTGAGGCGGGCCATGTGTTGGAAAGCCCACAGGGTTGAATCCAGCTTGCCCTCCTGTCCATACGCAGTTGCCAGAAATGAATATACTTCGGTGCGGGTGGAATCCTGTTTTGCGACCTGCAGGTATGCATGTTGCGCTGAGTCGTCGTCGCCGGTCGCCCGGTAGATGTCCCCGCGCAGAGCCCAGACGTCGGCATCCTCGGGATCAATTGGCCGCAGTATCTGCAAGGCGTCGTCATACCGCTGCATACGGTAGAGATTCATCGCCAGGGAGAAGCGAATCTCGTAGGAGTCGTTGTAGAACTTCAGGGCCCGGCGATAATTTTCTGTTGCCTGATAAGGGTTTCCGAGGGCCTCATAAATGGTGCCGTTGACGTAGTAGTCGTAGGCCACCGGATTGATCTTGTCCTCCTCGCCGGCCAGTTTAACCTTCTCTATTTTGGGCGGCGGTGCCACATCATCCGGCACATCGGTCGGTGGATCAGGCGCAACCCGCTCGTTGACCGACTGCGAGGCGCAGCCGAGTCCGAGCATGGCGCCGGCTATGACTATGGAGACAAACAGTTTCATCATCTTATTCGGACACTTACAATTACAGCCCGTCCGGGCGGGCCGTCCCTTCCTTATCTACAATGCTTTGAACGGAAAGTGCCCGGTCTTTAGCGATGTAAGCGCAGAAAACGGCGTTTTCCCACTTTCAGGATGACTTCCCCCGATGCCGGGAGGGCGAACTCATAGTCGGGATCCGTTATCTTCTTACTGTCGATTGAGACCGCACCGGCCCCAATGAGCTTGCGGGCCTCGCTGTTGGACCTGGCCAATTCGGCGTTTGAAATCAGGTGGACGAGATATATACGCTCCGGGTCGATATCCCACTTTTCCAGATCCTCACCGCCGACCTCAGGCATATCATCAGGCAGCCCTCCCTTGGAGAACATCCGCTCGAATTCCACCCGCGCCAGGGCCCCGTCACCCTCGGAGCAGTACATGTCGGTCAGCCTCTCGGCCAGTATTTTCTTGATCTCCATCGGGTTAACATCGGGCGACGAAAGCCTTTGTTTAAGATTCTCGACTTCCTCAAGGGAAAAATCGGTTGCCATGGTTAGATAATTCTCAATTTGTTCGTCAGGGATCCGCATTGTCTTGCCGAATATCTCCCGGGCCGGTTCATCAATCCCGATATAATTGCCGAGCGATTTTGACATTCGCTGCTCACCGTCGATACCAACCAGTACCGGCAGGGTCAGGATGCACTGCGGCTCGACACCGTATGCCTCCTGAATAGTCCGTCCGGCGAGCAGGTTAAACGTCTGTTCGGTCGCTCCTAACTCGACATCCGCCTTAATGGCAACGGAGTCATAGGCCTGCATCAGTGGATAGAATAGCTCGTGCAGTGAAATCGGAACCTGCCGCCGCATCCGCTTTTCGAAATCATCCCGCTCCAGGAGCCTTGCCACGGTGAATTTGGTGGCCAGTTCCATTATCTCCTTAAATGACATTTTCTCAAACCACTCGCCGTTGCGATGCACTTCGGTTTTGGATTTATCCAGAATCTTGAAGAATTGCGCCTGGTAGGTCTCGGCATTCTTCATAATCTGGTCATAACTAAGCTGTGGTCGGGTCGCCGAGCGGCCCGATGGATCCCCAATCAACGCCGTGTAATCACCGACTATTAGGATGATCTGATGGCCGAGGTCCTGAAACTGCCTGAGTTTGCGAATCCCGATAGTATGACCGAGGTGAATATCCGGGGCGGTCGGATCAAAGCCCTGCTTAATCCTGAGCGGCTGATTCTCCCGAATGGAGCGTTTCACGCGCTTTTCAAACTCGCCGTAAGGCAGAAGGTCCACTGTCCCACGGGAAATTTCTTTCCACTGGCGCTCAAACTCGGCTGTCACAGCGGGGCTGTCGGTCTGCTGATCCAATTCAGTCTCCTTATTGTGCATCTTTGTTGACCTATCGACATATAAGTAACGAGAGTTGAAGCCTCCGGTGGAGCGTTTTCGGGTCCGCCGGCGGCAAACAGGTATCAATTAACGGTGGTTGGTGCCGACGAACAAGTAGGAATTTGTTTTAAGCTTGACGCGGCCAGGGGCGCCGCAACAAATTGACGTCTATGGCAAAATCGATAAATCAACGCCGGTTTCGGCCTTATCATCTGCGCAACGCCTTCATCGGCGGAGCCATAATCCTCGTCATCCTGCTGGTCTGGGGTGGTTTCCGCACGTATTCCATTTATTCGTCCGGATTGCCCTCTTTCGAGCAGCTGCATAATATCGAACCCAGTCTCAAGACCAAGGTTTACGATCGTAACGGTGTACTGCTGAAGGAGTTTTTCAGCGAAAACCGGGTACTGACGCCCCTTGATTCGATGCCCTCCTATCTTCCCGAAATGCTGCTCGCCTCCGAGGATCGCAAGTTTTACGACCACTGGGGTCTTGATATGCGGCGACTCGCTGTCGTCGCGGTTTCCAATCTCGTGACGTGGGAGATCCAGGGGGGGGCCTCTACCGTAACCCAGCAGCTGGCCCGAATGCTCTTTCTCAACCGCAAGCAGACGATGGAGCGAAAGATCAAAGAAGCGCTGACCGCCATCAAACTGGAACGGACTTACGGCAAGGACGAGATACTCGAGATGTATCTCAACCAGTACTATTTCGGGCGGGGTGCGTACGGTATCGCTGCGGCCGCAAACACGTTCTACGGAAAGCGGGTGCCGGAGTTGAACGTGAGTGATTGTGCTATCCTTATAGGAATGCTCAAGGCACCGAACACGAATTCTCCTTTCAATTATCCTGATCGTGCCCTGCGAGCCCGAAACCGTGTCCTGTATTCGTATCATACATTCGGTGGACTCACTCGCGAGGAATTTGATTCGCTGAAAGCTGAGCCACTGGTGGTCACTCCCCCGGAGGAGGAGGCCGGGACGGCACCCTATTTCACGGAAACGATCCGCCAGTACATCTATGACCGCTACGGTGAAGACAAGCTTTATTCCGGCGGCCTGAAGGTCTTCACGACGCTCGATGTCGACTTGCAGCGGGCGGCTGAGGCTGCTGTCGGGGAACAGGTCGATTCCATCCGGGCCCGTATCGAGCGGACGTATGACATAGACAATCCGAACTACTCCGAAATTGTCCCGGACACTGTCGACGAATTCGGCCAGCCGGTTCGCCAGTATAAGAAGGTCCAGGGTGCGCTGGTCGCCATTGACAATGCGACCGGCGATGTAATCGCGATGGTTGGTGGTCGTTCATTTGAGGAAAGCAAATTTAACCGTGCCGTGCAAGCCAAGTTGCAGCCCGGCTCAGCATTTAAGCCGTTTGTCTACACCGCCGCAATCGACAATGGCTTCCGCACGACGGACATTGTCGATGATCTCCCGATAGTTCTGGATATTCCGGGCGCGTCGCAGTGGCGGCCGCACAATTTCGATGATAAGTTTCTGGGCCCGGTGACCATTCGCACCGGTTTGAAGCTCTCGCGTAACCTGGTGGCAATTCGATTGCTGCTGAAAATCAATCCCGAACAGGCGATCTTCTACGCCCGCCGAATGGGTATCTCTACACCGCTGGCTGCGAATCCCTCTCTTGCGCTGGGTACCAGCGAGGTGATCCCGATGGAACTGGTCTCCGCCTTTTCGACTTTTCCCAACAAAGGGATCCACATTCAGCCACGCATGGTCACCAAGATTATCGATCGTTACGGCCGTGTTGTCGAGGACAACTCCGCCGTCGAAAAAGAGGAAGTCCTGTCTGAACAGACAGCCTACATGATGGTGAACCTGATGCAGTCGGTTGTCGATGAAGGCACCGGACGCGGGGTTCGGTCGCGTGGATTCCGGCGACCGGCCGGCGGCAAGACCGGAACCTCCAACAATTTTTGTGACAACTGGTTTGTTGGCTATTCCCCTCAGATTACCTGCGGCGCCTGGGTCGGCTTTGATGTCAAAACTTCCCTCGGACGAAACCAAACCGGTGGCCGCAACGGTGTGCCGATCTGGACCGAGTTTATGAAGGCAGCTCATGATTCTCTGCCGCTGGCCGACTTCGAAGAGCCGGACGGGATCGTCCATCAGGATGTCTGCCTCGAGTCGGGAGAGATTGCCACTGACCGCTGCGTGGAAGTCCGCCAAGAAGTCTTCATTGACGGCACCGAACCGACCGCTACCTGCCACCTGCATCCGTCCTCGGGGCTGCACATCTCGAACCGCAAGCAGGCGGCTCCCGGGCCGACAGATACCTCCGATGAGCGGGTGCATTTCTAGTCGCGCTGAGATTCTCACTTTACAGCGGTTTGGCGGCAATTTCTCATAATCGCCGCTTCGTTGATCATTTAGAATAATGTTTTCCTTGACATGATGAAATAAGTGGGCCTATCTTGTCGTCGTTAATAGCCTCACACTTTTTTTGTTACGCGTATTTCGAAGCAGCGGGTCGTGCCTTGGCAGCCTGACGTCATTTTCTTCAGGGCGTTCATGCTCCTCAGGTCTATCCCGGCAAGAGCAACTAAGCCGGAACAGTACAAATATTCACCTTAGTACACACCGACTCTGGTTTGGCCCATAGAGTCGTACTCCAATGAATTCGCTATTGAAGCGGTACATGAAAGGGGGAATGCCGTATGTAACAGGTCTACTTACGTTGATATCGTTACTATCCAGAACAGTGATTCACCCTATGAATACAGGATGGGAAACATGATCTTATACGAACACAGAAAGATATCTGCTTTTGAGAGAAACCTGGTACGATTTATTTCGGTCGTAGGTCTGGTGGCGATTTTCGGATTGATGTCACCGATGGTTTTCGCCGATGAATCGGAGTCCGGCATCGTAGGCCGTAGCGCCGAGGCTTACGAAATCGAACAGCAGATTAAACAGGAATATCTGCAACAGGCGCTGGCACCGGGGGAAGATATACCGTTAGGCGGAACTCGTGAGCCGGATGTGGCGGTGGATCCCAACAATCCGCTCAATGTGGCCGTGGCATCACTATTTCGGATGTGGGTCTCGACGGATGGGGGGAATACTTTCTCGGGTCCTACTCAGCCGCCTGTCAATGCCGGCCAGGTCCGATGCGGCGACCCCTCGATCGGGTATGACAGTCAGGGTCGGTTGTTCTGGACTTATCTCGGTTGCACACTGGATACAGCAGGCAATACCATAGGCATCGATCTCTACATATCGCAAGTCGATCCAACGACCGGTGCGATAATGGCCGGCTATCCGGTGAATATCACCCAGCAATTGGGGATAGGGGCCGGTGCCGGCAATTCGCATGACAAGCAGTGGCTTGCGATAGATGTTTATCCGGGCAGTCCGTTTACAGATCGTCTCTATGTGGTCTGGACGGATCTGACCGGGCAAAGCACTATCTGGAACACGTGGTCATCCGATCAGGGTCAGACCTGGAATGCCAGAGTGCAGTTATCGGGCGGTGGTGAGGGCTTCGTTTGGCCGAGTCACAACACCGTGGCGCCGAACGGTGACTATTATGCCGCTTACCACTCTCAGCCCAACTTCTCCGGCAGCGCCCCGGACGGTACCTCGGGTAGAGTCTGGGCGCTGCGCTCTACTGACGGCGGCGCGACTTTTCCGCAGAAGAACAATCCTTTCGATGCCGGTGAAGCGGACATTACGTTCAATGTGCAGAGCGCCAGTAACCCGATAGCCAATACGCAGTTCTGGCTGCAGGGTTCGGCGCAGCCCTGGATCCTTGCCGATCCCAACACGGCCGGGCGGATGTACTGTTTTGCCGCGGACGATCCCGACGACGACCATAGTACCGGGGATCACTCCAATGTCTATATGGTCGTTTCCACTGACAATGGGATGAACTGGGGCGATCCGGTGCGCATCGATGATGGACCGGGGACCTCGTTCCAGGTAATGCCGACAGCGGCCATTGATGTCAACTCCGGACGGCTGGTGGCAATGTATTATGACAATCGGTCCGGGAATACCAACGCGGCCGGTAATTTCCTGCTAGATGTTTTCATGACGTATAGCGAGGACGGCGGGAATACCTGGATGAATGACTTCAGCATCAATGATCGTCAGTTCGATCCGGACCCCGGTGCGCCGACCAGGTTCAATGGTCCGCCGCCGACCATGCGAATCGGTGAATATAACGGACTTGCGACGATTGGCTGCGATGCTTTTGCGGCCTGGTGCGGCAATACGCTGGATTTAAACAGCAATCCGAACGGGCAGCAGATAATTTTCGACAAGGTCCGTTTCGACACGATGCCCCCGATGATCACCTGTCCGGCTGATATCGAAGTGGCCAACAATCCTGGTGTTTGCGGCGCGGTGGTTGACTTCACGGTTACGGCCAGCGACGACTGTCAGGATACACTGGCAATCGTTGCCGATCCGCCATCGGGGTCACTTTTCGACGAAGGTACGACGGTGGTGACAGTCATAGCCACCAACACGATAGATCTGTCGGATACGTGCACGTTTACAGTGACGGTGAATGATACGACCGATCCGGTTATCACGTGTCCGGATGATTTGACGTTTGAGTGTGATAATATCGGGCCGTTTGGTTTCCCCACGGCGACCGACAACTGTGACCCCGACCCGACGATTTCGTTGATAAACAGGGACTCGATACCGGGCGCCTGTGAACAGGAATATCAATTACTACTGACCTATGAGGCTGAGGACTTTTCCGGAAATACGGATCAGTGCGATCAATCGATTATGGTGATTGACACGACGCCTCCGGAGATTGTTTGCCCGGACCCGGATAGTCTGGGAGTGGCATTCCTGACGCCATCGACGGCGCAGATTGAATTCGAAGTGACCGCGACGGATAATTGCTCCGACGATCTGATGCCGATGTGCGACTCCGCTTCGGGAAGTGTGTTCGAGATCGGTGATCATACGATAAGCTGTGGGGTCGATGATGGTTGCGGCAATGTGGATTCCTGTGAATTCAGTTTCCATCTTCTTTACCTGGACCTCCTGCCAACGTCCTGCCCTAATCCGCTCCATGTCAAATCCGGTTCGCGTATGGAGGGTCGCACTGATATGGCAACCGGGCAACCAAATGAGGTTGATCCCGCGGCTATCCAGGGTGATAACTCCGGACCGGTGATCCCGGTTGCGATTCTGGGTACCGACATTCTGGATGTAACCGATCTGGTGGTCGAATCAATCACTCTCAACGGAGTGTCGCCGGTTCATCATGCATACGAGGATGTAGCCGGTCCGGCATCTGATGTCGATGAGTACTGCGGATGTACGACGGCTGGTCCGGACGGATTCCGCGATTTGACGTTGAAGTTCGATCGGGATGAAATTGTTGCATCGCTGGGACCGGTCATGGACGGTGAGCTCGTGCAGGTAATTATCACTGGCCAGCATACCGATGGTGATCCGTTCTTTGGCGGTGACTGTTTCCTCATCCGGAAGAACGGTCCGATTGCGAGTGAATCATCCGAGGACAAGGATGAGCCGGAAACCGAGCTTGTGGGGGCTACTCCCAATCCGTTCAATCCGACCACGACAGTCAGCTTCTACCTGAGTGAATCGGGCAAGTATGACCTGACTATTTATAACATTCGGGGACAGGTTGTTGAGCAGATTGAGGGGTACGGTGATGCCGGTTTGGTTGAGGTTGTCTGGAATGCGAGTCGACACGCCAGCGGTGTCTATTTCTATCGGCTGAGTGCCCTTGACTACTCGGACACAAAGAAGATGGTGCTGGTCAAGTAGAGTGAACCAGCCGGTTTCAGGAGGCATTTATTGTTGAAGGCCCGGCGGGCATCTTAGCCCGCCGGGCTTTTCTTCGAGGCTGGGTGGCGTTTGAGCGATGTGACGACTGTTGGCGATGTAATGAATCAGTTGCATTAATCCTCGTTGGTGGGTTGAATTGGTGTTGCCTTTGGGCGGTAGTATTATTATTCTTGGGGTGATTGCCGGAGTGGTGAAACTGGTAGACGCAGGGGACTCAAAATCCCCCGATGGCAACATCGTGCCGGTTCGAGTCCGGCCTCCGGCATGCATAGACTTTAACAGGCAAGGGCAACTTGTTCACGTAACACGTTGCCTTTCTTGCTTTTTGGTCGATTTCGACGTGGTCTATAAACGCCCGAATTAGCTCTCTTTTCTTCGAAATTGGGGCCGAATCGAAGGCCTCGGTGAACTCCCCTATCAGTGACTCGACTTCCCGCTGAATCTCTGTGATGTCAAAATTCATTCTCTGACTCTTCTTCGCCGGCTTCAGCCGCTGTTGGATTTCTTTCCTTGCGACATTGATTTTCTCGAGCCGGTCCTTGACCAGATCGTACGGTACGCCTTGCTCAATGCTGTCCTTTATGTTTTCAAGCCGCGAATCAAGTTCGCGCAGAGTGGCCTTGGCTTCCTTACGGTCAGGGTCATCGCCATTCCCATTGATCTCTTGTCTCAAATGCTCTGCAAAACGCATTCTGAGGAGCTTCTGGAGCTTCTCACGGTCGATTGATTCATCGACGAGGGATTTCACCTGCTCCACAACAAAACCCTCCAGGAGCTCCTGTGGGACGTGAAACGAGCGGCAGACGGATTTGCCACGAGTCATGAACCCACCATCTTCGTAGTACCGCCACTTTCCGTAGCGGGTGCTGTGCAGATGTCCCTGGAAGTTAAAGCTGCACTGTTTGCATCGCACAAGGCCAGATAACAGATATTTCGTGCGACCGTTGCGGTAGACGGCTCGCTTGCCTGTCGAAGTCGGCCGGACCGTCTGTGCCTCGTCCCATACGTCAGGCTTAATTATTCCCTCGTGCGACCCAATGGCAGTTACATGCTCAGATTCGTCGTAGAAGTTTCGATCCGGTGTTTCATGTCGTACCCAGCTCCCTCGTGCCTGTCGATTGTAGGTCCAATCGCCCTTATAGACTGTGTTTCTAAGAATGTTACGAATTGTGTTCGTCGCCCATCGCCCTGATGTTTGCTTGCCGCGTCTGTTCTTTCCCCAGTGCGGCGGTGGTACCTCCGCCTCGTTGAGCATGTTGGCGATTGACTTGTAACCGTGCCCTTCCAACCGCCAGTTGAAAATCCTACGGACGATCTCGATTTCAGCAGGATCGCCGGGCGTCAACTTCACGCGCTGGCTTTTCTCAAACTTCCGCTCTCCATTTTCCAGCACACGGACTGGGTCGCCAGCCGAGTCAACCACGAGCCGCTTGTAGCCATACGGTGCGAATCCGCCTACTCTGAATCCTTCCGCAGCCCGCATCTTCGACCGTTCCCTCACGCGGACTGATTGCTTATGGCTTTCCTCCGATGCGAGTTCTTGCTTGATCTTTTTAGAGAGTCGGCCTTGTAGTGTTTCCTCATTCAGGTTTTCGTCCGATATGTACTTGACGCGCACACCCAGTCGTTTGAGGTGATACTCCCAGTAGTTCGATTCATCAGGATCTGTGGGTCTTCCCCAGCGGTCAATGTCGTATACCAAAATAAACTCGAAGTCATGTAGCTTCGATTCGATCAGCTTGACCATACGCATGAAGTCTGAGCGCTTCTCAAAGCTTGTGCCCGACTTGCCTTCATCCTGGTCGAACCAGCGAACTATCTCCAAGTCGTTCTCGTCCGCATAGATTTGAATAATGGCGCGCTGATCGGCAACAGAGCGGTCCTGCTTGTCGGTACTGCACCGGAAGTACGCCGCTGCCTTGGTCTTCATATGTCCTCCCTTTCAACAATGGCCCGGGCTGGGTCCAAGTGGATGTTGTCGAGACAAGCCACAAGAGATGGACGCTTTTCAGCCCGGACCAATATCCAAAGAAATATACTACTGAGAAACACAGCTTGCCTCGACACTACCACTATCATTCACATCTCTTGGTTTGTCAACGTTTTTTAACTGTGGACGTGGGATAGACATTTGTCGACGACAAAATGTCATAACATAGATATAAACCATTTACCAATCCTCCATTCGCTCCGGAGAATCATTTCTGACAAAATGTCCTACGGCATTCGACAAATTGTCCTATCATTGGATGAGTGTCCAAGATGAAGACTCTACTTCTTTTTCTTTGCTTGCGTCTTCTTCTTTAGTTCTTTTAAGCGCATCTTTAGCTCTGTATTCGGGACTGGGACCGGACTTATCCTTCTTATCTCAGATGCAAGCCCTTCCCATTTGCGAGTAGAGCCAGGGACATAGGAAATTAGGCCGACTATAGCAAGAGCAGTTAGGTGGTCGCCGATATAACGTTCCCAGCATCCGCTGAGATCAGCTATTTGCCTATGAGTGGCGTAGAGCCGGCCGCCGGGCCCCACCTTTCTGATGATCTCCAGTTCGTGCAGCGTCATCCAATATATATTAGTCTGTGTTGCTGTAAGGAAAGTGGGCCACCTGTAGCGGATGAAATCGCGGAATCTTGGGACACTCTCCGAAGTACCAGCCGTCGTGAGGTATGAGCAGTGTTCGTGACCTACGCAGAATGACTTGGTGACAGGGTGATTGCACGAAAAAGAGTACTGATGAGCCACTGCATTCCGGATATCCCTGTCAATCTCTCGCGATCCGATCGAGGCATCGTTCTTGCTGTTCCATTTTTCCAATAAGTGCTTGATATCGGACTCTGCGAGCTCAAGCCTAACTAACTCAGATGCAACTGCAACCGCGGCGATGTGTCTATCGGGTACTTCTCCCCTCGTGAATCGTCTTCGGAACACAGCCATAAGGCACGGCTTGAAGCGCTCTGCGGGAATCCCAGTCTTGCCAGAAAGCTCGGAGCTCGCAATTAAGGCATCTTCCAGTAAGTCTGCCTGGCTCGGCCACGGCAGTGAAATTAATTGCTCTTCTTTCGGTGCGATTCCTTGTTCTCCCGGTCCAGCCAGTATGCGAACAGCATTTCAGACAGCCATAGATCGAGGTCGACATCGAGTTCTTTCTCTTCCTGGGTTTCGACGGCCTCAAGATCGAGCTCTTTGTGGACGGCGTCTGACTTTCGCATACTGCTCCAAAAGAAAACCCCTCAGCCGCTGATCCGGGAGAGAGAGTTGCTGAGGGGTATCCGGCCCAATAAGGCCTAATTCGTTGACTGATCTCCCGGATCAGCGCGAATCAATGTTCTTGGAGCAATGTACAACCGCGGGTGTGGAGCCAGAGGGGGGTGGAGATAGGAAAGACGTAGGAAAATGCAAGTAATGCTGACAAGAGGACTCTTAGAGTCACGTTAAATTCGTAGACAAACACAGGACTGGCTAACCGCGAAGCAAGTTTACCCTGTACCTTTTGTTAGCAAAGGTTATGAGTTTCTTGATCCGCTTGCGCTGTTCACCAGACCACATATCAAGAAGCCGGGAGTAATTAGTAGTAAGCACATCTGTCAGAAGATATTCTTGGCTTAAGCCAGGTTCCCCTTGTTCCCAAGCTTTAATTAGCGCTGAAACGGCGTCGGCCTGCTCAGCGTTGAAGTCAAATTGGAGAATCCCGACTTCAGGTAATCGAGCCCAAAGCGTAAGGCCATCCTGGGACCATCGGTAGGTTTCGTTATTCCTTTCCATTTGTTCCGGAATCGTGGAGGGAATCTTCTCCCGACGGCTGATTTCCTCCCTTACCGTTTCTCGGGCGTCCCGCATCCCGTCAATGGCCAAGTCCAACCCTCCAGCATTGCTGATGTCAGGTAACTTTTTCAACTCCGACTGTAGATCTAATAGCGCGTGCCCCAAATCCGGTGGTAGCTCAGATATCCCGGCACAGTCAGGCAAATCACTTAGCTTCCTGCAATCCTCAGGTCTCCAATCTGCCGACACTGGCACAAAGGCCACCAGCACTCTTTCATGCTTATCGTTCGTGAAGAAGTGTTTTGAGTATACTGACTTGCTGATACCGAACCAATGATACACAAATCGCTCAAGATCTCGAACCGCTGCTGACCTGGAACCATCTACGAAGCAATAATACTCAGGATCGCCTACAATGGAAGTGTCTCGAAACTGTTCAGGCAGTCCTTGTACGGAGTCAATGATTTTATCAATGAGCTCCAGCGCATTCGGTGGAATATAAATGCTCATCCACTCTCTCCCATTAATCGCAGTCAGCTAAGTG
Source organism: uncultured Ignavibacteriales bacterium (assembly GCA_964612145.1). Classification (GTDB taxonomy): domain Bacteria; phylum Zixibacteria; class MSB-5A5; order GN15; family FEB-12; genus JAGNLV01. The sequence continues at coordinate 188,019 of CAZTBP010000005.1, forward strand.
GACGTGAAACTACAAGTTTTTCGAACGAATGTCAAATCGCATCATGTGATTGGCCGGTTCAGCCGGTCGTCGGCAGGGTCATTCGGTGCCCTTCCATGTCGATTTCTGGACTCACTCCCGCCGGGCCATTCCATCATTCTGGTAGTGCAATTCTGCACCATTCTGCACCACTTCCAAAACGCCGTAAAATCGCTGTAACCCACCACCGCTTAATTGGTTACACTCTGATTTTGGTGATTCAAAAATGGTGCATCGGCACTTTACGGATTTCTCCCCAGAAACGCCTTTTCAGGTCCGCCGGAACGCCATTCGGATGTGCAGGGTCTCCCCCGGGGAAAAATGCTCGATTTTTTCCGTAACCGTCCACCGCTCAGGGACATGGCTGAATGGAATGATGCTCCAACAAATTGGCCATGGACGGACCGCCAGAAACTGGAAAGTTCCGGTTACACGGACTGCGCATATCTCCGGATCGGCGCAGTAATATCCGGATGTCGGCCGTGCGCCCGCCAAAGGCTGACCTACAAGTCCTCCTTGACGAATCCGGTTTTTCGTGTCATATTCTGCTTTTGAGAAACGGGCTCCCCGGCGTGATCCCTCTGCCACGAGGCCGAAGTCGGGTCTGGCGGTTCAAGCTGCCGCTCCGGATCTCGAAACCCCGTGGACGCACGGCTCAAACAACAGATTTCGCACCTGATGATCCGGGAGGATTTGGCACACGATGAATAACTTCGGAGAAAGAGCCAGTTTTATATGGTCTGTCGCAGATCTGCTGCGCGGCCCATACCGCCCCAATCAGTACAAAGACGTCATGCTGCCCATGACCGTACTGCGCCGCCTTGACGCCGTACTCGAACCGACCAAGGATGATATTCTGGCGACACACAAAAAGTTCAAGGGCAAAGGCGAAGGCATTCTCGAGGCCAAGTTGATGAAGGTCACCGGCGTACCGTTCTACAATACCAGCAAGTTTACCTTCCAGAAACTCCTCGGCGATCCCAACCAGATCGCCCAGAACCTGACCCACTACATCAAGGGCTTCTCCCCCCGCGCCCGGGAAATAGTCGAGTATTTCGGTTTCGAGGATCATATTGCCAAACTCGATAAGGCCGACCGGCTCTTCCTGCTCGTTAAGAAGTTCTCCGAGATCGATCTGCATCCGGATCGGGTCAGCAACATCGAGATGGGTTACATTTTCGAAGACCTCATCAGGCGGTTCAACGAGGCCTCGAACGAGGAAGCCGGAGATCACTTCACACCGCGCGAGGTGATCCGTCTCATGGTCAACCTGATATTTGCCCCGGATAACGATATCCTGACGACCAAGGGCATTGTAAAGACACTCTATGACCCGGCCTGCGGGACTGGCGGTATGCTCTCCGTATCCGAGGAGTATGTCCGGGAGCTCAATCCAAACGCTCAGCTCGAGGTCTTTGGCCAGGACTACAACCCGCAGTCGTATGCTATCTGCGGCTCTGATATGCTCATCAAGGGCGAGAATATCGAGCACATCGCGTTTGGTGACAGCTTTACCTACGACAAGTTCTCCGGCAACAATTTCGACTACATGCTGGCCAATCCCCCGTTCGGTGTGGAATGGAAGCCGGAAGAGAAAGCAATCCGCGATGAGCACGAGAACGAGGGTTTCGGCGGGCGGTTTGGCGCCGGCCTGCCGCGTATAAACGATGGCTCCCTGCTGTTCCTGCAGCACATGATCAGCAAAATGAAAGACCAAAAGCAGGGCGGCACACGGCTGGCGATCGTTTTCAATGGCTCTCCCCTGTTTACCGGCGGTGCCGGATCTGGTGAAAGCGAAATCCGGCGCTGGATTATCGAAAACGACTGGCTGGAAGCGATCGTGGCGATGCCGGATCAGCTTTTCTACAACACCGGCATCTATACATATCTCTGGATTTTGACAAACCGCAAGGCAAAGCACCGGCGCGGTAAGATTCAGCTTATCGACGGCACCGGCTTCTTCTCCAAGATGCGCAAGAGCCTGGGCAACAAGCGTCACGAAATCAGTGATGAGCACCGAGATGATCTCACCCGGCTCTTCGGTGAGTTCTCCGAGGGCGATCATGTCCGGATATTTGACAACGCAGATTTTGGCTACCGGCGAATCACGGTCGAACGCCCGCTCAAACTCAATTTCCTGGTCGATGATGAACGTATTGAGCGCGTCAAAGACGCAAAAGCCTTTGTCAATCTGGCGACCAGCAAGAAACGCAAGGATACTAAGGCCGCTGCGGCGGAGATCGAAGCGGGCCAAAAGAAGCAGGCGGCGATCCTGGATGCGTTGGAGTCACTCCGGCCGCTGGGGCTGGTCAAGAGCCGTGATGAGTTTGAACCAAAGCTCAAGAAGGCGCTCTCCAAGGCCGGGGTCAAAGCCCCTGCTGCCCTCTTGAAGGCAATACTGCTGGGGCTGAGCGAGCGGGATGAGACCGCCGAAGTCTGTACCGACTCAAAAGGCAACCCGGAACCGGATACGGATCTCCGGGACTACGAAAATGTGCCGTTGAAAGAAGATATCGAGGAGTACATGGAGCGGGAGGTGCTGCCGCATGTGCCGGACGCGTGGATTGATGAGTCGAAGACCAAGGTCGGCTACGAGATCAACTTCAATCGGTATTTTTACAAGTATGTGCCGCCGCGGCCGCTGGAGGAAATCGAGAGTGATCTGAAGAAGATCGAGTCTGAAATTGCCGAGATGCTGGAAGAGGTGACGGAGTGACATCCCAAGCTCCCCGTTCGCTTAAAGTCCGCAAAGAGAGTAGTATATGCGATTTACCATCGGCATGGTCCTTAACCCAACTGAAGTTTGTAGCACGTTTTCAATACGGCGATTCGCTTTCGGCTGATAGACGTGTATCTGGCCCATTCAGAGTATTTGGATCTAACGGTCCTGTTGGAACACATGAAATTGCGAATACTGTTGCTCCTTGCATAGTGATTGGGCGAAAGGGCTCATTTGGTAAGGTGACGTGGTCGGAATCCCGTTGCTTTGCGATTGATACAACTTTCTTCGTAGATTCGACAACTACATCCCACAATCTCCGGTGGTTATTTTACTGTATTCAGTGGTTGCGCTTGGACTCATACTCACGTGATTCAGCGGTTCCCGGTCTCACACGAGAGTATGCCTATTCCCAATATATGCCGGTATGTTCCCCGCGAGAACAGCAAGCGATTGCGGATTTTCTGGATCGGGAGACGGAGCGGATCGACACACTCATCGAGAAGAAGCAGCGTCAGATCGAGCTGCTGAAGGAGAAGCGTACGGCCCTGATCAGCCACGCCGTCACCAAGGGCCTCAACCCCGATACCCCGATGAAGGACTCGGGCATCGAGTGGCTCGGTGAAATCCCGGCCCACTGGGAAACTTACCAGCTTCGAAGAGTTGTCGCACAATTTGTAGACTATAGGGGCAGAACACCTCGCAAGACTGAGGGTGGAGTTCCACTCATAACTGCCCGGAACATAAAGGATGGTAGGATAGACTTTTCGCAATCCGCTGAATTTATGGCGGAAGATGAATATGATGAGTGGATGGTTAGAGGAAGGCCAAGCAAGGGCGATGTATTAGTAACAACTGAGGCCCCGCTCGGAGAAGTAGCTCAGGTACAAGATACAAATGTCGCACTCGCACAGAGAATTATACTACTTAAAGTCAACAATTCCATGGTAACGGGCGACTACTTAAAGTACTATTACTTGTCCCTTGCCGGCAAGTCAGAGCTCCAGTCGTATGCGAGTGGTTCAACAGCAACGGGAATTAGAGCAGATAGGTTCAGAGGGAGCGCTGTTGTTGTACCACCGCTACAGGAGCAAGAGATGATCGTAGACTTCGTCGACAGCCAAATTCTCGATATCCTGCGTCCGATGGGATCGATTGAGCGGAGTCTTCAACTGCTCTCAGAGTACCGCTCTGCGCTCATCTCAGCCGCAGTTACGGGCAAAATCAATGTCCAGGAAGGGGAACGAGCATGAGTAAAACCGCGAAACAACAATACTGGGTCTTTTCCAACAAACAGGAAGGCTCCTACAACAATGTATGGGATCAGCGTGCTATTCTGGAATCCGGAAGATACACCATAAAAGAGCCCGAGCCCAATCGAAAAAAGGTTCGGCCCGGCGACATCATCTATATGCGCATCTATGGCCAACACTATATCGGCAAATTCACAGTGGCCGACGAATGGACGGCATTGCCCAAAGCAGAGCAGAACTACAAACACCAAGTCGGCCAGTACCCAATGAAGGACGTTACCTTGTGGGAGCGCCCCCTCCCCCAGTCTCTGATAATCCACGACCTGTCTTGCAAGAACCACCGGCAGCGCATCGCGAAGATAACGGCGGAAGACGCTGTTGTGCTTGAAACCGCTCAGCGTGTATACACACGGCTTGGCTTCGGTGACGCGGACGACAAGATCATCATCCTGGAAAAGGGTCTTGAAGAAGCGATTAAGCCCAACCTGAAGAAAATGGGACTAAAGCTTGCACCCAAGCGCATCCAACAGCAATTCGATATGGGATCCGGGGTGGGCCGCAGCGACCTGATTTGCGTGGATGACGATGAAAACCTGGTTATCCTTGAGTTGAAACGAGGCATGACATCCGACGAGACTATTGGCCAGATAATGCGGTATGTCGGGTGGGTCAGGGAGAACATTGCCGAAGAAGGCCAACAAGTAAAAGGATGGATTATCGCCGGCGACTACGATGAACATCTCCGATTAGCAGCATCCGCCGCCGGAGTGAAATTGGTACTGGTACGGCTGGGTTGAGGAGTGCTATATACACTGAACTGGCGTTGCTCTCAGAAACAGTAGGCAAGAAAACTGAATGGTAGTTGCAATAAAGTACGCATAGACCAGACACAATGGGGACCGGAATATGACTGAGCACGCAGAAGCAATCTGGAAAATCGCTGACAAGATGCGCGGACGTCGAACTGAGCTTCATATCGATGCTCTTTTAAATGAATGTAAAGCGGCCGGGGTTCCAGTTGGGATGGAAGAACTCCAATACATCATTTCGAAAAGGAATGAATATCTCGATCACTTCGTTCCTACAGATGTAGCAGACTTTATTGCGCGCATAATCGAGCCCTCTGCGCCTGATAGTATTCTTGACCCATGGGCTGGATACGGAATACTTGCCATGACGGTGAAAAGTAAACTGAATCCAAGAATTATGGAAGCCTATGTTCCTAATCGAAATCAGATAGATGTTTGGCAGGTGTACGGTGAGGACTCAGCGGTGGTTTTACATCATGCCGAAGCGCTGAATGACCTCCCACAATCCGATAGGATCTATGATGCCGTAGTAGGCTGCCCACCATGGGGGTTGTCTACCAGACAGACACCAAACTTCAGTATTGAGAATCAAAGCCTGAGAATTAAGGACGAATATGGACATCTTCTTATTCTCGCTTCTTGCCAGAGATTAGCGCAAAATGGCTTGGGAGTCTTCATCGTGTATGGAAAGTTTTTTCATGCGTCGAATAAGATACGGTCTACTATTCATCGATTGGGGCTCCGAATCACCGCTGCAATCGAACTGCCCGCAGGCACTTTCAGTCCTCTCACGGGAATACTAACTCACATCGTAGTGCTTGAGCGAACATCGCATCAAGAACTCTTTACAGGACGATACTCTCCTGACCCCAAGCATCAGACGGCCTTACTTAAGAACTTGGCAGAACGGCAGAATGGCACAAATGCGTCGCTGGGTCGTGTTGTCGATGGTCTTTCCTTCACTGGGTTCACCCCAATTGAGATTTCTGAACAAATCACCGAACAAGCACGGCGAATGGGCTTTCAACCCTTTGAATTTTCCGAAGTCGCTCAGGAAGTTAACACTCCCCTCCCAGGAGCTCTTTTCACACAGCTTGCCGAAAAGCCAAACTCAGTGTACTTGCCAATGATGGCGTCAATTTCGGCAACCACATCACAGCGGGATCTGCCCGAGCACCTGAAGAGCTACTACCAAATAGTACTCAAACCAGAAATCGCAGATGCAGCGTTTGTTGCCGGACTACTGAATACGGACTTTGGGCAACTATGGAGGGACTTACTGCGAACCGGTACCACGATTCCACGTATCGGGAAAGAGTCGTTAATATCGTCGACAATCTACTTGCCGCCCAGTGAGGCACGGGGCATCCAGCAAGCCGTAACGAACTGTAGTCGAAATGTCAATACCCTTATAAGTGAGTTAGGTGAGCTCAAAGAGCAGCTCTGGAAACGGCCGCTGAACATTGAACATGTTCGAGCTTCCCTACTAAAGGTCAATAAAGAAGACCGGTTTCAGGATTGGATTGACAGCTTGCCCTTCCCGCTCGCCTCGATCCTTTGGGTTTGTCACACGCAAACAGGAGCATATCGCGACCAGTATGAGCGAAAGATCCAGTTTTTCGAGGCTTTAGCTGAGTTTCTTGCTACTGTCTTTCTTAGCGCCTTCACAAAGTATCCCGGATGGTCGGAACTAAAGCAGAAAATCACAAAAACGTTGATGGACAACTCGCTGACACTCGAAAAGGCGACATTTGGAGTCTGGCGGATTATTGTGGAACTGCTCTCGGCAGAAACGCGCCGTTGTTTGAGCAAGGAACTGGAACTCTGCTTCGAACTCTTTAAGACAAGAAACCGAAGTTTACTGGAGTCGATTTCGTCCAAGCGAATTGTCAAAACACTCCAGGCGGCGAATACAATCCGTAATAATAGTGTGGGACATGTAGGCGCAGTTAGCGACGCAGCTGCGTGTGCCATAAATGAGGAGCTCAATGGGCGTATTGCTGAGGTGAGAGCAGTTTTCGGGGTCGTGTGGGAAGAATATTCGCTCCTTCTTCCAGGGACCTGCAAAGTCAAGGAAGGTGTGCATGAATACACGGTACAATATGTCATGGGAACGCGTACTCCATTTGCCACGGATAGGGTGAGATTGTCCGAATCAATGGAAGATGGGCAATTGCATCTCTGGAGTTCAGATGCAAGGCGCGTGCTTAAACTAATTCCATTAGTCAAAGTAATGCCATCGCCAAAAACTGCGGAGAACGCATGCTATTTCTATAGTCGTAAGCAAAGCGATGGGATCAGATTCCTGTCTTATCATTTCGCATCGGAGTCTGAAGTCGTTGAGTCATTTTCTGAGGTTGATGAGACTCTAAACATACTCATTAGTACCGAATAGTTGCTGATGAGATGTCGATGTTCATAAATGGCAACCAGACTTGGACATTTCTGGGGGTATAGACAAGTCGTGCGCAGACAATTGATAGTCCGCAAAGGCAGTATGGGAGTTTAGGAATGGCTATTAACTACAAAGAAATCGCATTCGAAGAAGCCATTGAGGAGTATCTTATTAACCATGGCGGGTTCGAAAAAGGCAACAAGGATGACTTTGAACCGGCCATGGGCCTCTTCCCCTCCGAGGTAATAGATTTCATCAAATCTACTCAGCCAAAGGAATGGCAATACCTCGAAGATCTTCAAAAGGACGCCGCCGAAGATCAGCTCCTGGCTGACCTTTGCAAGGCGCTGGACTCGGACCACCAGGGCTGCCTTTCGGTGCTCCGCCATGGCTTCAAATGTTTCGGCAAGCAATTCCGCGTCGCCTACTTCGCTCCGGCCAGCGGCCTGAACCCGGAAACAAAGGCGCTTTATGACGCCAACCGGCTGAAAGTTGTACGTCAAGTAAAGTATTCCGAGCATAACACCAATACCGTCGATGTTACACTGGCGCTCAATGGGATTCCGGTAGCCACGCTTGAGCTCAAAAACCCGATGACCGGCCAGACCTGGCGCAATGCCGTTCACCAATATAAAAATGACCGTGACCCGAACGACCCGATATTTCAGTTTCGGAAACGTTCGCTGGTGCATTTTGCGGTGGATCCGGATGAAGTGTATATGACGACCAAGCTGGCCGGCAACCGTACCCGCTTTCTCCCCTTCAACCGGGGCGATAACGGGGGCGCCGGGAATAAAAACAACCCGGACGGCTACAAAACCGCCTACTTATGGGAGCACATACTGACACGCCGCAGTCTCATGGACATTCTCGCGCGGTTCATCCACCTGGAAGTGATAGAGAAGAAGGTCGGTGACCGGAAAGTTCGGAAGGAGACGATGATCTTTCCGCGGTATCACCAGCTCGACTGCGTTCGAACGATGGTGCGCGATGCACACGATCTTGGAGTTGGAAACAACTACCTGGTGCAGCATTCGGCCGGGAGCGGTAAGTCGAACTCAATCGCATGGCTTGCCCACCGCCTCTCGAGCCTGTATGACGATAATGATGAGAAGGTCTTCGACTCGGTAGTTGTCGTGACCGATCGGGTCGTGCTCGATCAGCAGCTTCAGGAGACGATTTATCAGTTTGAACACAAGCAGGGTGTAGTTGAGCGAATAGAAAAGGACTCAAATCAGCTTGCCGAAGCGCTGGCCACCGGTGTGCCGATAGTCATCACGACGCTGCAGAAGTTCCCGTTTGTTACCGAAAAAGTCGGTGATCTCCCCAAGCGGGATTACGCCGTGATCATCGATGAAGCCCACAGCTCGCAGGGCGGAGAGACGGCCACTGATATGAAAGGTGTGCTTGGTGGGGCTCACATCGAAGAGCAGGTTGCTCAGGCGAAAGAAGAAGGTGCTCCGGACTATCAGGAAGAGATTCTGCGAGCTATGGCAAAGCGGCCCCAGCAGCCAAATATCAGCTTCTTTGCCTTCACCGCGACGCCCAAATACAAGACGCTGGAAGTGTTCGGGCGGCCGGGCCCGGATGGAAAGCCGCTTCCGTTTCACCTCTATAGCATGCGCCAGGCCATCGAGGAAAACTTCATCCTGGACGTGCTCAAGAATTACACGACGTACAAGACATACTACCGCATGTTAAAGGCGATCGAGGATGATCCCAGGGTCGAGAAGCGGAAAGCAGCCAAAGCGCTGGCGCGATTCATGAGCCTGCATCCCCACAATATCTCGCAGAAGACTGAGGTAATGATTGAGCACTTCCGCCATGTGACCCGCCATCGAATTGGCGGCAAGGCCAAAGCAATGCTGGTGACGCCAAGTCGATTGCATGCGGTCCGGTATAAGAAGGCGTTTGATGAGTACATTGCGGACAAGAAATACGAAGGGATCAAGACGCTGGTGGCTTTCTCCGGTAAAGTAACAGACCCGGATTTCAAGGACAAAGAGTACACGGAAACCGGCATGAATAATGGCATCCGAGAGAAGGAATTGCCGGAGAAATTCGCAACCGATGATTACCAAGTACTTATTGTCGCGGAGAAGTATCAGACTGGATTTGACCAGCCTCTCCTCCACACGATGTATGTCGATTGTCATCGGTCGGGCAAAACCAGCCATGAGGGGTCAGATTAAAACCCGCCACTTG
>CAZTBP010000006.1:0-195390 GCA_964612145.1 uncultured Ignavibacteriales bacterium
AAATAGGACATTTCTATCTTGCTAAAAACCGGACATTTCTACTTTGCCTTGACAGGCTTTTTTCCCTTGACAGGATTTGTCGCAATCTGCATACTACCGGTGGAGATGGGAGATCGGTAGGGCTTGCCGATCACATCCGCCGGGCATTGGGACAGGCATATTTACAATTCGCATAAAAACGAGGTGTTTCGTATGAAGCAGCTGATATCATTTGTGGTGGCGTTGGCCGTTTGCTTCAGCCTGCTGACCTCCGGAGTATTGGCAGCCCAATGGGATCCGGACAACCCGCCGGTTTTGCCGTATAAGGAGAATGTCTCCGTCCGCCCGGATGGGGAGGAAGGCGGCTGGGGAGAGACTTCGAAAATCCCAGCGTTCTTGCCAGGGCCAACGTGGTATATACTCGAGTGGCTGGTAGGGCACGGGTATCTTATTGAGATGGTGCAAGCTTCTGAGACTTCGACTAATGACAACGAAAAAAATCAGGACGGGGTTACCCATGGCAAGCGTTACGGAATTGAATAGAGCAGCGACGCTGCTCGAAGAAAACCGATATTCTGATGCGCTGGTGGTATTGGAACTGATTTCTGAGGGTGATCTCACAGGGGATGACCGCGGGGACTACTACTTACTGATATCCGAAGCCGCGCTCTTTGTCGGAGATTATTCGTTTGACGAGCAGTTGGAAGCAGCAGTGGATTTCTATCGGCATCATCGGGAGACAAGCAAGTTCGCCCGCGCAAAGTACCTAAAAGCTTGGCGCTTAATGTCTGCAGGCCACTACGATAGGTCGCGAGAGCAACTGCTGGAATCTTATGCGAATTATCTGCGATGCGAAGACATGTCGGGCGCAGCTCGCGCACTCAATCGTTTAGCCTTTGTCAACCGGCAGCTCGGTCATTTCTATACGTCTATTGAGAACTTAGAGCGAAGCCGGGATCTATATCTCAGTATGGGTGATTACCGGCAGGCTCAGGTAGTTCTCATGAATTCCGCGTATGTCTACCTCAGTATGGGCGCCAATCGAAAGGCGTTGTCCATATATCACCAGATAGACTGGCAAACCATGGATGATCGGAACCTCCTCGTCTATCATGAAATGTGTGCCCTCCCGTATGTTTATCTCGGCGATATCGAGTCGGCACACCGAAGGCTATCTTTTGCCACTCCCTATCTGAACTCATACACTCGAGAAAAAGCCATATATTTTGAGAACTTAGGCCTCCTTGAACTTGCCGCCAGAGAGTACTCTGCAGCAGAAGGCGCTCTCGAAAGAGGTTTAAAGATCTCAGTCGAGATTGCCCCGGAATCAGCCCTGGTCTCCCAAATCAAACGCCTCTTCGGGGACCTCTACACCGCCACCGAAAAATGGGACGACGCCGAAAAATACGCCCGCGAAGCGATGACTGTCGCTGAGAAGATCAAAGAGCGGGTCGAAATCGCCGCCTGCCACCGCATCCTCGCCCGCGTCGCCCTGCACCGCGAACAACCGGACAACGCCAGAGAACACCTCGAAAAAGCTCTCGACATTTTCAACCTGATCAGCTCCTGCTACGAACTGGCCGTCACCCGCTACGAAGCCGCTGTCAGCGGTCTCTTCTCCGACGGTGACCGGCGCGCCCTGCTCCACCAGGCCCGCCAGTACTTCGCCTCCGAAGATATCCCGCACTGGATCGCCAAAGTCGACACCGCCCTCAAAGAGACTCGCTCCAAGCTGACGCTGAAGAAGAAAGCCTGCACACCGGAAATCATCCACCGCAGTAAAGCCATGGCCGACCTGCTGAACCTCGCCGAAAATGTCGCCGGCTCCCCCCGACCCGTGATCCTCACCGGTGACACCGGCACCGGCAAGGACCTCCTTGCCCGGTTCATTCACCACCACAGCCACCGCAACGGCCGATTCGTCGCCGTCAACTGCGCCGCCATCAGCGAATCTTTGGTCGAGTCCGAGCTTTTCGGCCACGAAAAAGGTGCGTTCACCGGCGCCACCGAACGCAAACAGGGCAAGTTCGAATACGCCCACGGCGGTACCTTGTTTCTCGATGAAGTTGCCGAACTTCCCGCAGCCTTCCAGGCCAAACTCCTGCGCGTGCTCGAGGAGTACAATATCGTCCGCGTCGGCGGCCTCAATGAAATCAGAGTCGATACGCGCGTCATCGCCGCCACCAACCGTGATCTCAAAGCGAGGGTCGACGACGGCTCCTTCCGACTCGATCTCTACCACCGCCTGCGCCACATCATGCTGGAAATCCCGTCGCTTGACGAACGCGCCGAGGACATCCCGGTCCTGATGTCGCATTTTCTGAAACGTGAGGGCATCAAAGCCGAAACGGCCGACGACAAAGAGCATTTGGATCGTCTAGCCGCGATCCTGACTGCCCGCCCCTGGCCGGGCAACGTGCGCGAACTCGAAGCCCATGTCCACTGGCTGGCGCTCCAGTCGGAAGGACGGCTTCAAAGCATGCCGAACCTCGCTCTGCAGGAAGCGGCGAAGTCTGAGCAGGACAGACTCGGCCTCGCCCTGAAAGCCGCCGACGGCAACAAAACGCAGGCCGGTCATTTACTCGGGATCAGCGAGGGCGCCGTTCGCAAACGCATGAGAAAGCAGGGCCTGCTGTAGTCTGCCGGTCTTTTCGTACCGAATTCGTACCGGGCACCGCCATATTCGTACCGCTGATGCTCGAATTCGTACCGAAAACCGCTGAATTCGTACCGTAACCCTTCGAATTCGTACTTTCGCCTCCTGACAACCACTTTGTCAGATATCCACCATTTTCAATTCCAACGACAATCGCATTGTCTTTCAGCAGCTTACGCGGTGTGTGACGGATTGCACGCCGAACCGGCACACTTTCTGCTTAATCACACACCAGAGCAAAATCTGGTGGAGAAAGTAAGCGGTACCTGACCGCGTATACAATCCTCATCGAGTCGGGACGAGATCCTCCGCCCAACGCCGGAGGATCCGTCCGACCCGGGGGGATTCAAGACGGGAAGAAGCATGACAATTCGGATTAAAGATACATCAACCAGTTGTTCTCAGAGGGCCGGGAGTGTTCCTCGAGCGCGTGACCAGTTCAGCGTTCGAACTCATGACGGTCCCATCTCCTCCTTTGAGCGAGCGGGGGGCTGACGGTTCCCCCCGCCGCTTGAGGAGATTTAGTAGTTGCACGTGCAGGCATACCGCGCGGGAACGGAAGAAACCAATTGGTTTTCATTGACACAAAAACGGAGGACCTTTATTATGACGAAGCACAGTTTTACTTCAGTCGTGTTTTTGATGTTGATTGTTAGCATGCTGATTTGGGCGTGCTCTAACGATAGCGAAGATAATAGCACGATGCCCACATCGGTTGTAGATGCAGTCAGTTATATCAAACAAGATCGGGCTGTATTGGAGGATATGATAGAAAAGCACACGTCGACTATGGCAGGCATGGACTGCGTCGATGTCATGGACGCCATGCAGTGGCTGGAAAACCATGCATACTCATACTCCGAAGAGAACTCGGCTGTGTTATTTAGAGACTACTATCGATCCGAACCTCAGCGATCGGAAGGAGTAGAGAATATTGCCAGTTATTACTATGATCATTATGTTGATTTCTTGGAGTTGGAATTGGCACATACGGACACCATGATTTGGTACGCTTTTGAAAATCCAACCCACGACTCCGCGAATCATACGGCAGTGGTCTATTTCAATTCTTGGACTCATGGTGAGCGCGTTGTCGTTGTCGAGCTTGATGTGAGTGTCGTCCCTCCCTCCACTATCCGTATCGGCAGGTACGAAAATGGACAATTTTTTCCGGGATCGTCGACGATGGAGGGCTTCTTTGATTGCGTCGGGCGAAACGCAGTCACATCTATGGTAGGCTGTGCAGTCACGAACTGCGCTTACTTCCAATGCGTCGGCGCGGGCACAGCCGCTGGTGCTTTGGTGTGCGGACTTACGTCACTATTCGACTAGACACTGAATACAAGTAAACCAAAACAAGAGAGAAGGAGTGCCATGGAAGCCAGAGTCAGCAGAAGCCACTTTGCAAGCTACTTGATCTTGTGGCTGATCGCCTTTGGAATCGGGGCCTTGTTGAAGGGCTTCACGACCATCCCAACCCTCCCGGAATTCGCCACCGGATTCCTGTTCGTGTTTGGCTACTGGGTCGCTGTCGCCGATCCCTCCAGGCGTTCCCTGAGAACTATGATTGGTTACCCCATCGTGACCGGCTTTGCATTCGTCGGCGTGGCCACCGTATGGCAGCGAGTTTTCGGTTAGCCAGTGTGCGACTACCGATTGTTGGCAAACAAACGCCGCTAATATAGGAGACCAGAGCCGAGGCGGCCCTGGTCTTCCAATTAGCTGTATCTATAAGACTGTCGCGATTTGGCTGCACCCATTGACTTCGAGCCTCGTCTTTATGATAGATGCATAATGGGCCCAACCGGAGGATCGTTTACCATGAACCGCTGGTATATCGGGTATGAGCTTAAACGCTCATACCTGCACAATATGATCCTCAGCTGGCTGATCGTGCTGGCCATGATCGGCGGCACGGCTGCGATTCTTGTTCTCTGGCCGACAACCGCTGACCACCAGCAGACACCAACCGCCCGTGCCGATTATCCGCCGTCCGAGTTCACCTTCTCCGGTGGGCGACCTGCGATCAGCGAATGCAGGAACGTGTCTGCACGCTCTTCTGTTGCACCGGTGCCCGTTCTGCCGGGGACACAGTTCCCTGCAGGTTACATAGGTCGCGTCAGGATCGTGCGCGATTACAACTCATTCGTGAGCGTGCCCGTGCCTGTAAATCCGGCGCACCAGCTGTGTCCGACCCAACCACTTGTGGAATCGAATGCCGAGGATCACCAGGAGTCCCGACTCGGCACCGGATCGGGCAACATCGACGGCCACGGCGACAACCTCTTCGGCTTACCGCCCACAAAACCATTCATGCCGCTCAGCCTGAATCCCTTTGACTTTCATACCGGCCTCCATGACATCCCCCTCAATCGCAAAGCCAACCTGTTCCTTCATCCTGCTTCCTGGCCGGCAAGAGCCGAAACCTTTGTCCCTCGCCCCGATTCCGGCGTCGTCTGGCTGACCTGCCTCCTGGACGCCGACGGAACCATCAGTTTCACCATTGATTCGACTAAGCCTGACGGGCTGGGTTTCACGACCGCGGTAGAGTGGTCCATGAAAAACAGCCGGTACACTCCCGCGATTGAGAACGGCCAACCCGTACCGGTCGGGTTCACGATGACCTACATCATCCGCCGCAACGGCCCGATCAACTGGGTCCAGTCCTCCAATGGCCGAATCAAGGCCTCGGTCGCCGACCCGCGATATTGATTTTCTTTGAATAATTATGTCGTACACGACGTAACTACAGTGAACGAAAAAACTCACGGAGCCATACACTAACAGGAGGAACACATGGAAATCGTCGTACTCAGTCTCAGCGTGATAGCGCTCATTTCAGGACTGTACCTGAGATTCACCAGCCTGAAACACCGCACCGAATTCGGCCGGTCCGTGCGCTGGTACCACGTACGCTACTGGTTCGCCCCCTGGGCTACCGCCGCGATCCTCAACGAACGCGGCCTGAAACTGCATGCAACGTCAACGGCCCTGATTATGACCGGTGTCGCGCTCTACCTGATCGCTTCCGGCATGCCGGCCCTGTTGTAAGTGGCGTAACAGGAATGTATCTTCAGATGACAGCACCATGACCATAGCAGAGGGAGAACCGCCTATGGAAGCCAGAGTCAGCAGAAGCCACTTCGCCAGCTACCTGATCCTGTGGCTGATCGCGTTTGGAATCGGCGCCCTATTGAAAGCCTTCACGACCGTCCCGACTCTGCCGGAATTCACGACCGGATTTTTGTTCGTGTTCGGCTATTGGGCGGTTGTGGCCGATCCATCCAGACGCTGTTTAAGAACCATGATCGGGTATCCAATCGTGATGGGCTTTGCTTTTGTCGGTGTGGCCACCGTTTGGCAACGAGTATTCGGCTAGCGCTCAGTGTTTCATCCGATCCGCCTTGTCCTAAACGATGGCCTTGAAAAAAAAGACCAGAGCCGAACGGCTCTGGTCTTCCAATTAGCTGTATCTAAAAGACTATGACTCAGTCCTTTTTCTCCTTCTCCTTCAGCACCTCCTCGGCCAGCGACAACGCCACCCCCGAAAGCATCACCTCCACGCCCAACTGCGTGAAATCGGACGATATCAATGCCCGGTCAATTGCGGCGTACTGCGAACACGACGCCCCCTGCTCGATCACCAGTCCGCTCAAACGACCCGCCGTTTCGGCCACGAACGTAATTTCGCCCAGTTCCTCCGACATCACATAGCCGGTGCAGTTGTGCAGCTGCAGATGCGCGTTGCCGGCATACACCACGACCAGCATACCTCGCTCCTTGCCGAGCTTGGTCTCAGGATACACCTCAAAAACCAGCGACCGCCTTTCCTCGGGGTTATCCAGCTTAAACCGATAATGGTCGGTCACGTACGTTACCGAATCGGCGCCGATTACCCCGGCGATCTTGTCAGCATCGTCCTGCGTAAAACTGGTCGTACTCATCGTTGCGCGCCTGTCTTCTCTTGATTGGGTTACTGCGGATCGGATCCGCCGTCCTTTTTCGTTGGAGTGTCGACCTTTTTCGGCTTCTCGTCCGGTTCATCGAGCGAGCCTTTTAGATCGTCGGTTGTGTCTTTCACGTTCTTCTTGAACTCGCGAATGCCCTTGCCCAGACCCTGTGCGATTTCAGGGAGCCGTTTGGCGCCGAACAACAGAAGCACGACCACGAAGATTACCAGAAGTTCCCAGGGGCCCATGCCAAACATATTTCACCTCCTGCATAAATGCAGGTTTAGAGGTACCACCATCTAAAGTATATAATAACCAGCAATAAGACAAGAACGGACATGAAGTTCACCTTCAGTTTCAAACCGAAAGTGAACGTGATCGCGTAGAAATCAATCCGCATCGTGTCCATGCCGATTTCGATGGACTTTCCAAATACCAACTTGGCCGCCGAACCGGCCGGCAGAAACGAAGCGATAATATCGCCCAGCAGGCCGCCGACAACCGCGCCCAGTATGAGCGCTACAAGAATAAACGTTACTTCGCGCGTTTTCATTAGCTGCTGACTGCTGTCCGCGAGATCGCCGCCCGGACCGACTCGAATATCTTGAGCCCGTCGGTCGAACCCAAAATCGGCTCGACAGCGCGTTCCGGATGCGGCATCATCCCGAGGATATTCCCCTCTTCATTGGTGATACTGGCAATATTGCCGGTGGACCCGTTCGGGTTAGCCGAATCGACTACCCGCCCGGTATGGTCACAATACCGAAACAACACCTGGCCGTTATCTTCAAGTTTTTTTATTTCGCCATCGAAATTATAGTAATTGCCCTCACCGTGCGCGATCGGTATTTGGAGCACCTCGCCGCGCATGCACGCCCGCGAAAACGGGCTGCTGGTATGCTCCACCCGGAGATAGACCTGCTTGCAGGAAAACCGGAGATGTGAATTGCGCATCAGAGCGCCGGGCAGCAAGCCGCTTTCAGTCAGCACCTGGAAACCGTTACAGATCCCGATCAGCATCCCGCCCGATTTCCCGAACTCAATCACTTTTGACATGATCGGTGAAAACCGGGCGATGGCGCCGGCTCGAAGGTAATCCCCGTAGGAGAACCCGCCGGGCAAAATGACGACATCGCTGCCCTGCAGGTCAGTCGACCCGTGCCACAAAAACTCGACATCTTCTCCCAGCACATGCCGCACCGCAGCGTAGGCATCATAATCGCAGTTTGATCCGGGAAACGTGACTACTCCGAATTTCATCCGGCCATCTCCACCGTATAACTCTCGATCACCGGATTGGCCAGCAGCTTCGAACACACCTCATCCAGCTTCCGGTCAATATTGTCCGCCGAAGCGTTGACTTCCAGCTCGAAAAACCGGCCGGTCCGTACCGACACCACATCCTCGTAGCCCATCTGGGTCAGCGCCTTGTGTATGGTCACACCCTGCGGATCGAGCACACCCTCTTTGAGCCGGACATGCACTACCGCTTTTTTGTTACTGCTCATGGTCAATCCTGTCGGTTTTTCGCCGGCCATACTGCGACGGCGTGTCGTCGGGACCGTTATCATTACGGCGCCCCGTGACCTTGCCCACGCCCGCATAGGCCAGACGGTAAAGTTCTCGACTCATGCCCCACAATATATAGAGCGCTAAACACGGAAACAACAACAGTCTCGGGGCAAACAGCACCGCAGCCCCGGCAATCACAACCACGACCAGCTTGATACGAGCTGTCGGGTTATCGAAACGGTCCGGCAGCGCGTCGTATTGCACCTGCGACACCATCAAGAAGGCGAAGAGGATAATCATCGACACCAGAAATTCGCCGTATTCAAGCCCCTCCCAGAGATAATAGCTGAATATGATATAGGAAACGAGCACCAGTGCCGCCGCTGGAACCGGCAGCCCCAGGAAATCTTTTTTCTCCTCGGTCTCAGCCATCAGGTTGAACCGCGCCAATCGATACGCCGCCGCCATGATGTACACGATCGAGATCACCCAGCCCCATTTCCCCAGTGTGTTGAGCTTGATGGAGTATACAATCACCGCCGGCGCTACACCAAACGACAGGAAGTCGGCCAGCGAATCCAGTTCTATTCCAAATTGGGTCGATCCGCCGGAGAGCCGCGCCACCTTCCCGTCAAGAGCATCAAGGAAGCCGGCCAGGATTACAAACCAACAGGCCGTAGTGATGTTGCCCTCGATCGACGACAATATCGCCAGAAAGCCGGCCACCACGTTGCCCATGGTGAATGTGCCGGGGAAAACACCTCTATGAATCGCCATCGTTCTCCGTCACATTCTGCGGCCTGGGCTTCACTTCATCGGCACGAGGAATCCGTGCAATAATGCTCTCACCTCCGGCCACGTGCTGCCCCTTTTCGACTTCGATCTCCCATCCCGACGGAACCGTGATGTCCGTCCGCGACCCGAACCGGATCAGACCGTACCGTTTTCCCACAGTCACTTCCTGCCCTTCCTCCAGATCGCAGACAATCCGCCTGGCGATAATCCCGGCGATTTGCGAAAAGGTGATCCGGTGCCCGTCACGTGTCGTCATCCCGATCTCGTTCTGTTCATTGAGTTCGGAGGCTTTGTCTTCAAACGCCGCGAAAAACTTGCCGGGGTTGTATTTTACGTAATCAATCGTCCCGGAGGCCGGCACCCGGTTGACATGCACATCGAACACCGAAAGAAAGATAGATACCCGCGTCACCGGTCCGCCGATATAGTCGTGAGTGTCGAATGACCGTATATCAACGATCTTGCCGTCGGCGGGAGAAACCAGTGTGTTCGGATCGGTCGGGATCGTCCTGTCGGGATTGCGGAAGAAGAAGGTTGTAAACAGCGTCAGCAGCGCAAACAGTGCCGCGACAATCAGCAGCGGCATATTATTCCAGCGCACCGCCCCGAAAACAAACAGCAGCGTCAACGCCAATGCGATAAGAATGAACGGCCAGCCGTCACGTACAATCACTTGCCAAATACTCGCTTAAAGATCGTGTCCACGTTCCTGGTGTAATACTCCAGGTCAAAGCAGCTGTCGATTTCTTTGTCGGACAGATGCTCCGTAATATCTTTATCCTTCTTAACAAGTTCGCGAAACGATCCGTTCGTTTCAACCGCCTTCATCGCGTTTCGCTGCACCAGCCGATACGCCGTGTCCCGCGAGCCAACCGGCCCGGCCAGTTTCAGCAGCAGCCGTTGCGAAAAAACTACTCCGCCCCGGAAATAAATGTTGTCCAGCATCCGGTCCGGATTGACAACCAGGCCGTTGAGTACACCGATAAATTTCTCGAGGCCGTAGTCGACTATTATACAACTATCCGGCAGGATCACCCGCTCGACCGAGGAGTGCGCTATATCCCGCTCGTGCCACAGCGCCACATTCTCCATCGCGCTGACAGCATATCCCCGCACCAGCCGCGCGATACCGCTGATCCGCTCGGCCGTTATCGGGTTCTTTTTGTGCGGCATTGCCGAGGAACCTTTCTGCTTCTTGCTGAACCCTTCGGCCATCTCTCCCACTTCGGTCCGCTGAAGCAGCCTGATCTCAGTGGCGAACTTCTCCATCGAGGACGCCAGCAGCGCCAGCGCCGTGACGAAATTCGCGTGGCGATCGCGCTGCACTACCTGCGTCGATACCGGCGCCGGTGTAAGCCCGAGCTTCCTGCACACCGCCGCTTCGATCTTTGGGTCAAGATTCGCAAAGTTGCCGACTGCGCCGGAAATCTTACCGACCGCAATCTCTTCAGCCGCCCGCTTGAACCGTTCCCGCCCGCGGTCGAGTTCCGTATACCACACGGCAAACTTCAACCCGACCGTGGTCGGCTCGGCAAAGACGCCGTGCGTGCGGCCCATGCAGGGCGTGTTCTTATACTTACGCGCCAGTTTCCGTATCGCCTTTAACGCCGTTTCGATTTTCCTGTCAATCAGCTTTGCCGCACGTTTCAGCGTCAGTGAGAGGGCTGTATCGAGCATGTCCGATGAAGTCATGCCGTAATGAAGATACTTCGCCTCCTCGCCGACAAACTCGCTGACTGAGGTCAGAAACGCTATCACGTCGTGATTCACATCGGCTTCGATCTCGTTAACCCGGTTGACATCGAAGTCCGCCTTTTTCTCTATGACCGCAAACGCTTTGGCCGGGATGATCCTGGCCTTTGCCATTGCCCGGGCGGCCTCGACCTCCACCTCCAGCCAGGTCCGATACTTGGCCTCATCGGTCCACAGCGCCCCCATCTCAGGGAGAGTATAGCGCTCTATCATCGTTACTTTTTGGCTTTCTTATAGTCGGAAATAAACTTCTCCAGCCCGATATCAGTCAGCGGGTGCTTGATCAGCTTTTCAATGACACTGTACGGCATCGTGATAACATCGGCACCGATAATCGCCGAATTGACCACATGCATCGGGTGACGCGCCGATGCGACCAGCACTTCGGTCTCGTAGGCGTAGTTGCTGTAAATTGTAACCACCTGTTCGATCAACTCCATCCCCTCCTGCGAAATATCATCCAGCCGTCCGATAAACGGCGACACATATGTCGCCCCCGCCTTGGCTACCAGCAGCGCCTGCGACGGCGAAAAGACCAGCGTGGCGTTGGTCTTGATCCCTTCATCAGAAAGACTCTTGATAGCCCGAAGACCCTCTAAAACAGTCGGTATCTTGACAACGATATTATCGGCGATCTTGGCCAACTGGTGGGCCTCGTCCATCATTTTGTTGTACTCGGTCGCGATTACCTCGGCGGAAACCGGGCCCTCCACGATCTCACAGATCTCAGTCAGCAATTCGGGATAGGTGGCCGTTTCCTTGGCCGCCAGCGACGGGTTAGTCGTCACACCGTCGAGCACACCCATTTCGTGTGCTTTTTTAATCTGTTCGACATTAGCGGTATCGATGAAAAACTTCATGCGAGCAATTCCTTTGAATAATGGACCGACACGAGATACAATCCGCGCGCCGGCGCTGTGAAAACAATTCGGTGATCCTTCGGAGCCTCAATAATATCGGCAAAACGCTCCAAAGTCAAGTTGTCCGGGTGACGGTTAGGATGGATCGACGCAAGGTTGATCATAGCCCCCACTAATGACCGTACCATATTGTGCAGGAACCGGTTACCTCGAATCTCAAAGACCAGCAGCGGGCCCACCCGACGCCACTGTGCCCGGTGAATCACACAACGGTTGTCCGGCTTGCGTGAGGCCACCACACAAAAGGGCGCGAAATCGTGATCCCCCTCGATTATCGCCGCCGCCCGCTGAAGCAACTCCAGCCGCACCGGCACGCCCGCCTCGCTCCTACCCTCTGTTCTGCTGAGCGGACTCGAAGGGGGACTCGCCACATCCCTTCCCGGCAGCTCCCACCGGTACTCACGCCACAACGCCGACCGTTCCCCGGCGACCAGATACCGGTACCGCTTCCACTTCGCGCTCTTACGGGCATGAAATTCAAGCGGGACTTCCTCGGCCGCGATGATGCGGATATCTTCCGGAAGAAAATGGTTGATGGCATCGCGGTACCGTGCCGGCTCGATATGGTGATCGATAATGAAATTCGCAGCCTGCCCCAGTGCGTGAACACCGGCATCGGTCCGACCCGCGCCGATCACGTTCACATCTTTACCTGTCACGCTCTTAATAGAGTCGGTTATCGCTCCCTGGATCGTCTCCTGCCCGTTTTGGATCTGCCACCCGGCGAAATCCGTCCCCTTGTACTGAACCGTCAGTTTGACATTACGCTTCGCCATACTACACCGTCACCACAAAGAGCACAATTATCGCCGCCGATAGTCCCATTCCGAACAACCACTCCTGCGCCCCAAACCTGAGCCTGGAATAGACCGTGCGTTCTCCGTCGCTTTGATAGCCGCGCGCCTCGATTGCCAGCGCGAGATCATCGGCCCGCTGCAGCGCCGCGACAAATACGGGGATTATGATACTCAACGTCTTCCGAATCCGTGACACAACCGAGCCCGTGAACCGCACCCCGCGAATAATCTGCGCGTTGCGAATCGCCTCGAACTCCTCGTACAGTACCGGAATGAATCGAATCGCCATAAACAAAATCAAGGTCAGGTCCTGCACCGGGACCTTCAGTTTCCGCAGCGGCCGAATAATCTTCCCGAACGCATCGGCCAACTCCGAGGGAGAACTGGTCAGCGTGACCAGGAACGCGATCGACACGAAAATGACCAGCCGCAACGAAAAAAACGCAGCGTTGGATAACGCCGCCTCGCGAATTCGAATTCCCTGCCAGTCAAACACGACTGCTGATTCACCGCCGGAAAACACAATATGATACGCCGCCGTAATCGCGACGAGAATCAGTATCGGCCTGAAATTGGTAAATAGCTGCCGGGGCGACACGCCAGAGCCCAGCAGACCGATTCCAAGCGCCGCCAGAATCACGCCGTAGAACAAGAACGACTCCGTCAGAAGTCCGAAAATCAACACAACCGTGACGGGGATCATCTTGGCCCGGGCGTCGAGCCGGTGAAGATACGTGTCGACAGGGCGGTACTGCCCCAGCAGTATGGATCCGGTTTGCAGCATAGTAGATTCGTTCTGTATGGAATATAGGGAGGAAAAAGGCGAAAGGTCAACGAGAGATAGGATGCTTCCCCTCGGCACGCTTCTTCTCCGCCGCCTTCATCAGCCCGCAGGCCGCACAGCCCTGCTTCTTGCGCCCCGCCCTTCGATAGAAATGCCACACGAGATACCCGACAGCGCAGGCGAGCACAACCCCGATTATGATCTGTTGCCAGAGAAGTCCCATATCAGTACCACACCCTGCTGAAAACCTGATACGTCGCCAGCGCCATCACATAAGCCAAGCCTGTCATGTAGGCAAATACAAACACCGCATACTTCCACGCTTGCGTTTCCTTTTTTATCGTCACCAGGGTCGCCCCGCACTGACAGCACAGCGCAAAGAACACCATAATTGAAAGCGCCACCGCCGGTGTAAACAGCGGCTGCCCTAATTTTTCTCCATGCTCCCACTGCGCCTGCCGCATCTTCTCGATCAGCGATGATGACTCCTCATCAACACCGCTTCCCAGATTAAAAATCGTTCCTATTGTCGCGATAATCACCTCTCGGGCCGGGAAAGCCGCCAGGGTTGCCATCGTAATCCGCCAGTCCCAGCCCAGCGGCTCGAACACTGGTTCGATCACCTGACCCATCCGGGCAAAATACGAATGCCGCAGCAGTTCACCGGCCTTTTCATTCGCCAGTGCCTGCTCGACCTCGACGCTTTGAGCGACTTCTATCTGCTGATCATACGTCTGCGCGATCTCGCTGCTGTGCGGAAAATAACTGAGCGCCCAGATGATGATCGTAATGGCCATAATGACTGTTCCTGCCCGCACCACAAACGCCTTGGCCCGGTTAAAAACCCGGATCAACACCGACCGAAGCGTGGGCACCTTGTACGACGGCATCTCCATCAGGAACGTCCCCCGCTCCGCCTTGAACACCGTCTTTTGCAGGATATACGACACCGCCACCGCCACGAAAATCCCCAGCAGGTAGAGCATGGTCAGCACAATCCCTTGAAGATTGAACACGCCGAGATAGGTCTGATAGGGGATGAAGGCCGCGATCATAATCGCATACACCGGCAGACGCGCCGAACAGGTCATCAGCGGCGCAACCATGATCGTAATAAACCGAAGCTTTCTGTCTTCGATAGTCCGTGTCGCCAAAATCCCCGGTATCGCGCAGGCAAACGACGACAACATCGGGATAAACGACTTTCCCGACAACCCACACCAGCGGAACATCCGGTCGACCAGAAAAGCCGCCCGCGCCATGTATCCCGAATCTTCGAGAATCGCAATAAACAAAAACAGAATAACGATCTGCGGGATGAAAACCAGAACCGAGCCAACGCCGCCGATAATGCCGTCAGTCACCAGCGACCGAAGCGGTCCTTCCGCCATGGCCCCCTCGGCCAGCCCGGCCAGTGACCCAAAGGCCCCGTCGATCATATTCATAAACGGTTCCGCCCACGAAAATATCGACTGGAACACAAGAACCATAGTCAGCATCAGCACGATCGGTCCCAGGATAGGGTGCAGCAAAAACCGGTCAATCCGTTCGGAAACCGATTGCTTCGGTTCTTGCGGCGGAGCTACCGCCTCCCCGAAGACTTCCGCCGCACGTTTGGTCAGCACCGAGGTCTCCGCGGCGGCCAATCCGCCTGACTCTTTGCGAATCTGCTCCCGTCCCTGCGTGAGAACTTTTTCTGCGGACTCATCATGCTGGTGGAGATACTTCTTCTCGGCCGGACCCTCAATATCGAAAATTATCCGTAAATACTCAGCTCGCGTCCGATGTCCGTTGCCGCTGACATCCGCCAGCCGCTCGATTAATCGCTCGGTCGTGTCGTTGTACCGACGCTCGGGCGGTGTTCCCGGCTTTCCGATAGCTTCAACAGCCAGCTTTTTGAGTTTTTCGATCCCCGTGCCCCGATTACCCACGACCGGCACTACCGGCACACCAAGCGCGCTGGAAAGCCGGTCAAAATCTATATTCAGCCCCTGACGCGAGGATATGTCCACCATGTTGACAGCCGCGACAACCGGCTTACCGATCTCCAGCACCTGAAGCAGAAAATACAGGCCGCGCTCGAGCTGGGTGGCATCCAGCACACAGACGATTGCATCCGGATCATCCATCCCCGGCATATTGCCGGTTAACGCCGAACAGGCGATGTACTCATCGGGTGAAAAGGCCGAAAGCGAATAGGTTCCGGGAATATCTACCAGCGTGTAACGCTCACCGGGACGATCCGGGGCCGCAAAATGGCCGGAAACCCGCTCCACCGTCACACCGGGATAGTTCCCGACATGCTGACTGAGTCCGGTAATAGCATTGAAAATAGTGGTCTTGCCGCAGTTGGGATTGCCGCAAATAGCGATTGTACGGGTCTTGACAGTCCCCTTTGATGGTGTCCGCGGTCCCATAACCGAACTACTCCCCGGACTAGTCTTCCGGCTCGACCGCCACCAGCGAGGCCTCAAAGTGCCGCAACGAGAGGCAGCTCGGCCCTACCTGGACCTCCATTGGATCTCGGAGAGGGGCGTTGCGAAGGTACGTGACCAGGCGTCCCGGAATGATTCCGAGTTCCAAGAGGCGCCGTGCTAACTTGCTGTCATCCGTGAATCCGACTACCCGGCCCTTCTGACCGGGAGTCATGTTGCTGAGGTATGTCATGGCCGTTTACCTTGTTTCGAGGTGTCGTCCGATGGCTCCCGGTGGCCATCAGTCATGTTTCTATCCGGTTTGTGCCGGTCCATCTGGGCCCGGCACTCCCGGCAAAGTCCGTGAATTTCGATTTTGAAACTGTCGGCGGCAAAGTCAGCGTCGTCGGCAATGTCAGCCAGCCTGGCAACAACATCCTCGACATTAAACTCTTTGAGCTTTCGGCACTCTTCACAATACAAGTGGCCGTGCGGGATATGCGTCACCCGATCGTACCGGGTAACCCCGTCCCCCACATTGACTTCTTCCGCCAATCCGACCTGGCAAATCAGTTTCAGGTTGCGCCAGACCGTGCTGTAGCCGATTGACTTGTCCTGAAGCCGGACCTTTTCGTAAAGCTCGTCGACTGTCACGTGGTCGCCCAATTCGAAAAACGCCCGGAAAATCAGCTCTCGCTGGGGTGTCATCTTAAATCCTTTGGTCCGGAGAAACTCTCGCATCTCTTCTTAATCCTTGCGACCTAAACGAAATCGACTTTCAATTTCACTAACTATTATACACACTATCGGTCCGATGTCAAGTGAATTCGAGAAAAATTTCACTTTCTTTCCTTGTTCAGTAACCTGTTGTGTACAAAAGAAATAGCCGCCCGCGGGAAGCGGGCGGCTGGTCGGTCTCTCCGAGCAATGGACTTTGCTTATTTGAGGAGAACCATTTTCATTGAACTTGCCTGATCACCCCGCTCCAGACGGTAGAAATAGACACCCGAAGCCACCTGCGAGCCGTTATCATCGGTCCCGTTCCATTCCACCGAGTACGTTCCCGGCGTCTGGATTTTGTCCAGCAGCGTGGTCACTTCCTGACCCAACGAATTATAGATGACCAGGCGCGTACGTGGAGTCTTATCACCAATCTCTTTGGTCCCCCGCAACGTATACTGGATCGTTGTGGTCGGGTTAAACGGGTTCGGATAATTCTGCTGGAGCGTAAAACTCTTCGGCAGTGTCGTAAACGGTGAACCATCGTAGACCGAGGTCGCCTGCCCGCCGAAATACGCCAGGACCCGGTTGATCAACGTATCGGTGGAATCGGCCGTTGTGACTCCGTCGTTGATGAGATCAGCCGGGAAAGTTAACAACACCGACTTGTAATTACCTGCATTGGCCGCCACACCCCAGAACTGTGTCGAATCTTGAAAATTCGAGTAAATAGCTTCGCCACCGCTGCGGATCGAAAGATAGGTTATTGGACTTGTACCGACCAGGGCATCTAAAAAGAATCTCGTACCGTCGCCTATGGATGACCCTTCGATACCCTCCGCGATGAAGTAGAACTCGCTGCCTGCTATATCCGCCTTGAAGTAGTCAGCCACAAAAGCGCTGTCCAGCGCCACTAAATCATCGATACCGGAAATCGACGACAACATGAAATTACCGCCGTTATTCAGATAGCCTTTCATCGCCGCCACGTCGGCTGACGTAAACACTGAGCCTACGGCGTGATTGCCGGTATTCCATAACACGATATTGTATCCCATCAGGTCCGTCGAGTCCGGCGAACCGCTGGCCTGCTTATCCCAGACACGCACCGGAATCCGAAGGCTCAGCAGGGCGTCGACCACCCGCTGCTGGTAATTCGCTCCCCGGTCATCATCGACCACCAGCACCTGCGTCCCACCGATCTGCTGCTCAAAGACAAACGTCTTCTGGAACTCGTTCGATCCCGGTGTACCGGACAATGAATCGGTTGTAATCGTGATATAGAATGAATCCAGCGACGCCGTCAGGGTATCGGCCACTACAAACTCCAGCGGGATCACGTTCTCAATCGGCGACAGTACAAGATTCTGGTCAAAACTCACTTCCGGAACCGTGACTGTTACCGCCGAGCTGGTCGCCGCCAGAGACGCCCGGGCGTTATAGGAAATTCGCATCAGGTTATTCACTCGGGCGTACACCCGCACCGTCTCGCCGGCTTCCGGCACCCCGTCGCCGTCGCCGCCAAAGCTGTCATCCAGCCTGAACGCACTCTGACCGGTCAGCGGCGCCGGGACCACCCACGGCCGTGAGTATTCGACATCCAGATCGGCGTACATAATTGAATCGCTGTTGCTGATGTTCCAGACGCCCACCCGCGATGTGGTAGCAAAGTTGGTCAACGAACTCGGCGACGACTGCTCGTGGAAATTCCTGTTGCCGGTCGAACCGGGCCAGGTGTCTCCCGCGTCGCCGTTGTTATATTGACTGTATTCCAGAGCCTCGTCACCGTCCGCCTGCTCCAGCGCCAGCCGATACGGCGGGCTGCCATTGTTTCCGCCACCGTAGCTAAAGGTATTGTCGAAATGATAGATGCATAGTCCCGCATTCGGCAGGGCAAGGTCAAAACCAACTTTCTGGCGATTTTCCACCAGGAAATACTGGTTATCTTCGGTAAAACTGTTCTTGAGACGATAGACCACCGGGTTCCATTCCGCGGCCGGTATCTCTGCCTGATGAAGGTTCTGGGTCACGTCGATTACATCAACCAGCCCCAAGGCCATTTTAGACCAGGCATCGAGATGAGCCGGACGCTGCGACCCACCCAGATAGTTGCCCGTGGCCATAAGCGACCAGAATCCAAGTCCGGCCGAACTGCCGTCGACATTGGTCACGTCGTAGAAATCCGGAAGTCCCAATATATGCCCGAATTCATGGCAGAACACGCCGATATTAATCATTGAGTGCGTCGAACCGGTCTCTTCTGGACAAGTCATGTACTCATCTATCACAACCCCATCTTTCGAAACCGGACTAATCGACCACTTGTGAGACCAAATGTCTTCGCCTCCCTCCTCACCCCCGCGTCCGGCATGTACTAAGACAACGCCATTTACATAGCCGGCTGTTGCATAGTCCGAATAGAGAATGTCCGGATCAGCCATATCGACCATTGCCGCGACTAACTCTGCCGTGCGCGTCTGTCCATAGTCGGTCCCGACATAATACGCATATGTCTTCGGCGCCCGATACACCCCATAGACATCGCCGGTCACATACATCTGACCATACGACGTCTGCATATAATAATCAGTCATCGAGCCGGTCGGGTTGATCACGCCGCCCTGCGAGCTGTCCGAAAACAGCAGCGAGTCAAACATTGCCACCGTCGTACTCGTGCCCGCGCTCCATTCATTGTCGCTGAAATCGACCAGGATAACCGGCACCGCGATCGTATCCGGCCCGGCCTGGGCGGCCAGCGAACGGCTTCGGCGGTCGGCGTTCCACGGCGGGTTCTCGCTCGGCGCGCAGACGCCGAGCTCTTTCATCTTGATGTGTTGCTGGATCTTTTCTTCCCAGACGCCCTCGGCTTTCCACTTCTCGACAGCATCCGGATGGGGCGCTACCGCGCCGGCGGTTGAAATAAAGATGGTGAGTATGAGCAGGGTTAGTATGGTTCGTGCCATGGTTGTCGCAGCCTCTATGTTGTTGTTGTTTATCCTCGATCGAAGTTCCGTTGGATGTAACACCAAAAACCGGCGTGTCGTTTCCTCGGAAGAAATGAAAACATCGCCTATTTCAGCAGCAGCATCTTTCGCGTTTCGGTCGCATTCTCGGTGGACAGTCGGTAGAAATACATGCCGCTGGCATGTGAGCCATCGGTATGCCAGTCTATCGCGTGATGTCCGGCGGGAAGGCGCCCGTTATGCAGGCGGGTCACTTCCTGTCCCAGTGTATTGTACACGGTAAGGCGCACATCGGTTGCACGCGGCAGATCAAAAGAGATGGTCGTGGTCGGGTTAAACGGATTGGGGTAGTTCTGGTTCAGGGTGAAGCCGGTCGGCAGGGTCTCCTTGCCCCCGTCGATCGATGTCGCCTGATCGTACAACTGCCGTGCCAGATTGGCACTGCCGTAGATGTCCTCAACCGTATACCCGCCGATCAGCGCAAACGAGATCTCAACCGAATCGCCGGCCTGAATCGAAAACGGACCGGAGTGCGTGATGAACAGGCGATCATCGCTTAATCCCTGACCGAGATCTGTCGAATCGGCCGAGATCGCCTCAAACAGCTCACTGTTGCTGAACCCGGCCTTGGTCGAGTCGCCGTTGTCAAATCCGCAGTAGCCCTGGATATTCCTCAGTCCGACCATTGCCGCCATCGGCTGGCTGTCGGCCTCCTGAATAAGCATTTGCAGGTCCGCATCGTAGGCCAACTTTTCCGGGCCGCCCAGATCAAAATCCGCCAGGAGCCCAAAGTGCAGGTTGCTGACATTCTCAGTCGAACCGTTATGGAGGTAAAACTTGAATATGGCCAGTGCATTGTTATCCAGCGACGGAAAAACAATCGCTTCCTGGAAAATTCTAATCGGTATCGGTATCTCTGAGTCGCGATCATCAAAACCGGCGCTGCGGTGAACGCCGCCGTCGAGCCCGACCCATTCATCGGACAACGGCACTATCGGGTAGAAGTCCGACTGGTTGAAATGTCCGCTGCCGTTACGCACGGCACTGGACAACTGAAGTTCGTTGCGGGCCAGCACAATACCTGCCTCGTACAGCAGATTTTCCCCGTTACCGACCCGGAAACCCTCGCCCTGGATGTTATAGATCGAGCCCGGCGCCAGACCAAACTGGCCGAAATCAGACACGGTCACATGCACTGCATCGGAACCCATCGTCGCCATCGTACCGTTCGGCTCGACACCAACCGTAAAGTCAAAAGACAGGGTGTCTACATCCTGGCCCGAATTGTAGGCCAGGTGCAGTTCGAATGGAATCTTCTGGCCATTATAAAGCCCTTCACTGAACATGATCGTGTAGGGGATGAGATTCGTGGCAATCGTGCCGCCCACGCCGAAGTCAAACGACTGACGGTCCGTGATCATAGTAACTTCCGGACCGGCGATAGGAACCAGCCGCCCGACCGCCCGATCGACGTTGCCGGGGGCGTTGGAAATAGTCAACTGAAGCCCGAACTGCTCACCCGGAAGAGCGACGCCGTCGTCGGAGATCAACATCCCCGCCAATGCAAAATCCGGTTCGGCCGGGTTCGGGATGTACTGAAGCAGTTGCGCGGCGTCCAGAATACCGTAGCCGTACGCATTGTCTTCACCTGTGGTCCCGAGATCGCGGGCCGCACTGATCAGCGCCGTTTTTATCTGTTCGACAGTCGCATCGGGATTATACTGACGCAGTAACGCGACGACGCCGGCGATATACGGCGCCGCCATCGAGGTACCGCTGAGAATACGGTATTCACCGTTCTTGTACGAGGACCGGATGCTCACACCGGGGGCGACCAGTTCCGGCTTGATCGCGCCGTTACAGGACGACGGTCCCCGGCTGGAGAAGTTGGCAACGGTGTTGTTGGCATCGACCGCCCCAACCGCCAGTGTCGTCAGCGGTGTCAGGGCCATGTCGGCCGGGTTGCGCAATGTGGCCGGATTCGGACCTTCGTTGCCGGCTGCAAAAATCGTCACGATTCCTGCCGCTTCAACATTCTCTATAACCTGCGCAAATGTCACGTCACAGGGATTATACAGACCTTTGGGGATTCCCCAGCTGTTGAGGATGACGTCCGGGACATCGTCGGTCGTGGTGGTGTCACCATCGGGATTGAGCGTCCACTGGAAGGCTTCCAGTATGTCCGAAATCGTGGTGGAAAGCGGGCGGCCCTGATCAATGATGCCGGCCGTAATCCACTCGGCACCGGGAGCGACTCCAAACGAGTCCGACGGGGTGGAACCAACCATGACTCCCATAGTGTGGGACCCATGCCCGATTTCATCATCCGGGTTCTCGTTTTGCGCGACCTTGGAGAACCACGACGCGCTCAGCTCGGCGTGCGTACCACGCCATTTGTCGGCCAGCGCTGGGTGATCGTGGTCGACGCCGGTGTCAAAGGAACAGACCAGGCGCCCCTCGCCGGTGAGTCCCTGCTGCCACAGCGCCGGAATATTGAGCTGCTGCAACGGCGCCGCCACTGCAGCCGAAAGACTGGAACTACTGCGCGAGACATCGATTGGATCATCAAAAGCCAGTTCAACATCTTCGATGACCAGCCGGACCCCTTTTAGCTGACTCAGCTGCTCCAGAGTCGAGACCGGTACGGTAGCCGACAGCGCCGGCGCAATCCAGTATCGTTTTACGGGAGTCGAGGAATTGGCCAGGAGAAATGACTGCACCGGGGCAAGTCCCGGAGCTTTGTAGGTCCGCAAACTGCGGCTTACCATCTGGATGCGGTCGGCCCGGGAGCGATTCGCCATCGGCGCGATCCGGTCTCCCGAAAGCGCCTTACCGTCCAGAAAGACCACCACCGGCACCAATGAGTCGGACTGCATCGAGTCATGCAACAGATCGGTCAAACCGGGACTGAGCGGGCTCTCAGCCTTGACAGCCGACGACAGCAGCACAGCCGCTGTGATCGTTATAATGATATGTACTGATCTAAGATGGTTCATCAGTTCTCCTTAAGCAAAGTCCACTCTCCCATTAAGCAAACCTGATGCCGTGAACCTTGGCTGTCTGGAGGCCGGTCTAAGTTGAATGCGCTTGCGCGCATTGCCCTGCAACCATCCTTAAGCTACTACAAAACAGCAGGTTACACAAGAGAAACAGAGTGGCGGATTAACTGACAAAAAACATCGCCAATGCACACTGTGCAAACGGTGCACCAGTATGCACACCCGCACCTAATTATCGCAAGTTTTTACAGTTTCCCTCGAATGCAAATGTCTATATTCTGACTTGTATGGCAACCGGAAATACCCGACTAAATACGACGTGGCTGTGGGCAATTATCGGTGCTGCCCTTATCCTTCGAGTGATCTATCTGATCCTGTACGCCGGTCTTCCGGAGTGGACGCAACTAACCGTGGACAACTACTACCACCACCACTGGGCACTCGATATTGCCGGCGGCAACATTATCGGGGATACGACCTATTTCCGCGCGCCGCTGTATGTCTGGTGCCTGGCACTCCTTTATACTATACTGGGCAGCTCGCTTTGGGTGGGACGAATATTCGGCCTTATTACCGGCCTGGTTTCTGTCTGGATGACGGTCAAGATCGGCCGGAGAGTATTCTCTAATCGTGCCGGTCTGATCGCGGGCGCTATCCACGCCATCTACCCGATCGCGATGTATTTCGAGGCCGAGTTACTGCTGGATTCGTTCTTTCTGCTTTTGCTCCAAATCGCCTTCTATCGCTTCCTGATCTGGCTCGATACCGCTTCACCACGCGATCTCTTCTGGCTGACCCTTGCTGTCGGGTTCGCCTCCCTGACCCGCCCGGCCGCCCTGCTGATGGTTGTCCTCATTGTCGCAGCGCTTGTAGTAAAGAGAAGTGAGCGAATTCTGATGCCCCGTCAGATCCTCTACGGCTTCGTTGGATTAGCGATAACTATCGGCCCCGTATTCGCACGCAACCTGGCTGTCGCCGGCGATCCGGTGCTTATCTCCTCGCAGACCGGTATTAACCTCTACATTGGCAACAATGAGGTTGCCGACGGTGTCACGGCTCGTCTGCCGGAGCCGCTCGGGCATAACTGGCAAATTGCCGACATTACCTGGATCGCTGAACAGGCCGCTGATACGACGCTGACTCCCCGCGGAATTTCATCGTACTGGAGCGGACGTGCCATTGACTGGATGGTCGAAAATCCCGGTCGAGCTATCGGTGGTTTTTTCGAAAAGCTCTACCGGACAATCTCAAATCGCGAAATTTCAAACAACCGAAGCCTGGTACATTTTTTGGAACATCATCCTCTGTTACGGGTGAATCCGATTAACTTCGGCCTCGTCTTTGTCTTTGCCATTATAGGAACTGTCGCGTTTATTGCCCGCAACCGCGCGGCACGATGGATCCTGGCCCTGATCATTCTTTATTCTGCCGCCGTTGCCCTGTTTTTCTTCTCCAGCCGCTTCCGGCTCCCCCTTCTGCCTTTCTACTTTGTGCTTGCCGCCGCCGGCCTCGTTTATGCCGTTGATATGGTTCGACACAAGCCCGTTCGCCTGTCCGCGCCTATCGCTGCCGGTGTCGTCGCGGGAGTCCTGTCTTTTGTTCCAATTATCGGCCTCCCCGCCGCCGCCGCGCCCCAGGTTTCGCTCGCCGCGGCCAACGCCGCCTACGCGCGCGGTGAGTACCGCACGGCCCTGGAGGATGCCCGGGAGGCCCGGCGAATCGATCCCGAATTCCCGGAGGTCCATCTTGTCATCGGCAATGCTTTCGTACGGCTGGGGCAGCTTGACAGCGCAAAGGTGTACTACCGTCTGGAACAACAACTGCACCCGGAACGAGTCAAGGCCTATTCGAATCTGGCCTCGATAATGCTCGTTGAGGGCAGGCCCGAGGTTGCTCTCCAGTTGTCTCTGCAGGCTTTCGGTCGACGCCCCTTCGATCTCGATGCCAACCGAATCTACATTCGATCACTGTTTGCCATGGAAGATCTCCCCCGGTCTCACGTCGACGACGGTGTCCGGCTCGCCCTGTCGCGCACCGACAACAATATCTACCTCCTTACCGGCGCCGGTCTCCTCTACACTGAGGCAAAACGATACGTTCGGGCCAAAACCATGCTCTCCGATGCCCTGAGTGCAGCGGTTCCGCCAATTGAAACCGACGATGCCGCATTCAGCCCCACCCATATTTACAGCGACAGCGCCCTGAATCAACAGCGAGGACTCGCCGCGTATCAGTTGAGCTATCTCTACGGCATTCAGGGGGAGAAAAACCCCTCCATTCAATTCAGCCGTCGCGCCATTGAAATCGACTCCAGTCTCGTTCCGGCCTGGGTGAATCTGGTCAGCGGCCTGCTGACCGAACCGGCTTCACCTCATGAGGCAGACTCCGTGCTGACTCTGGCAGAGCGTCGGTTCCCCGGTGACGACCGGGTAGCGGCACTCCGAAAGCACTTCAACCAACGCTACCCGGCGGGCCAATAAGTTACTGCCCAAACAAAAAAAGGACCGGCCAAGAGGCCGGTCCTTTGAAACATCGTCAATACGCGGGGGCACTACCGGCGCAGATTGCGCAAGGCATCCTCGGAAATGATCCCGCCGTCCTTGAGCGTCTGTTCATCGGCACGCTGCCAGTAACGGGCCCGTGCTTCGGAAACACTGGTCTTCACCGACGATCCCGGATACCGAATCTCCGACACCGGTACGGTAATCGACGGATCGTACAGGTAAGTCAGGATATCGCTAAACAGCATCTGCAGATCGGCCTTCTCCTCAGGCGTCGACTGCTCCAGCGCAAACGGCGTAAAGCAGAAATGCACCGTGCGGAAAAGCCCGCTGTTGAAGCGGTGACCCACCGGCGCACCTTCCATGTTGTAGTCGAACTCCGTCCGGGTCTGGTAACCCAGCGGGTGCGAGGCGCCGCGCGAACCATAGAATGACTTATACAGGTACATGACCTCCGCACCAAACCGGGCTTCAGCCCAGTTTATTTCGGGCAGGAACGGCAGGTCCGGACGGTAGAAGTCAATCCGGCCGAAAGCTAGCCAGTTATACCGGTCACGCACGAGATCCGGATCGTATTCCAGATTCGGCCAACGGCTTTCATCCAGCGAGTACGCCCCGAGGCAGTCCTGAACATGGAATGCCGGAGAGGATCCGAAACGGCCGTCGGAGATATCATAGAACGCGTGAGAGAACCAACCGGAATACAGGAAGCGGTTCACCGCGAAATAGAAGCTGTAATTCAGTCCCTGCCCGGAGAACAGAGCACTTATATTGGGGTTCTCCACTTCCTGCTGCGACCCGAATATCGGGGCCCGCCCCATCATCCAGGCATTCACACCGGCGTCAATGGCTTTCCAAAGCGGACCGGCATACTTGTCATCGAGCAGCGAAGAACTTACTACAGCATCGTTATAAATGATCACAACCTTGTGCTGCAGCAGCAGCTTCAACGGCAGGCCGTTGCTGAATGCGCCCCGACGGAACGCGAAGTCCTTAGGCTCAAAGACCACGGTCGAATTCCAGCCGTTGATGTACTCTTCGAAGAAATCATAGATCGTCGGTGTAGCCAGCACCACACCGTCTGAATCGGTCGGGAAGAAGTTTTCCACAATACGTGTCGCCGGCGGCGGCTGCGAAATCTGGGTCATGTCAAAGATGAAAATATCCCGCTCGAATTTCGGATCGATAACGCTCAACGTGTCAAAGTCAGGCGTCGGGTCCGGCACCAGCGCATCGTCGCGCGACCGTATCCAGAATATGAAGCGCTTCTGGATCGTTGTATCCGAGACATCATCTTTGAAAACGTTGTACAGCGTATCACTGGTGCGGAAGGTCCACGGCGTACACACACCCGGATTATCCGGATCATCCACACAGGAACTGTCCTCGACCTTGTTAAACTCGGGGTTCAGAGCAAAAGCGGTATCGGCTACATTCAGGAACCGTTCTTTGGTACCAAGGAATGCCGGCGGCTCGTCGGTCCCGATCACAAACGTGTCACAGTTCACAACCAGACTTTCATCGAAAGTCGTATCGCAGACGAAAAGCGTCTCGTCCGGAAGATACACAAATCCATCATTAGTCTGGAACACATCCAGCGCGAATCGATTCATGATCTCTTCCTTAGTGTCAATATCGTACGGGCCATACAAACGCCACTGGAACTGGAACGGCGGCGGATCCGACGGATAATCGATCGGATCTTCAGCCTGCCAGGCAAGGCGAACACCGGTCACAATGCCGCCCGGGGACTCCGCGTTCACGAACGGATCGCTGGAACGGAAATCCAGCACAATGGTTGTCGGCGGGTTATCATTGCGGGAGAAACGCCGCACGGCGATCTCAGACCCCAGGCCTTCCATATCGAAACCCTGGAGGAACACATACTGCTCCACAAAGTTGCGCACCGGGTTAGTTGTATCGGCGCGCAACGGAATCGCCTGGCGCGTCTGCGGCTCAGCCGACGCCGGATCGACATCGACGTAAACCCAGTCATCTTTGGAAACAGAATTGATATAAGCCAATTCACTCGGGAACGTATCGACCTCGACCGCCAACGCTACATGGTAGCGATAGAAATCGATTAGCCCATCACGGTCCGTACCGAAATAATAAATCAGCGGATTTCGCGAAAACGTCTGATCTTCCGGCGGAATGTTGGCGAAATAGACAATCGGTGCCTGGTTCTCAAACCTCTCGCCGTCAAGGGTGTCCGTGCAACCGGATATCAAGCTTCCGGCTATAAATACCCCGACAACCAGCAGCAGTGTCAGCGCCACGGTCCTGGTCTTATATGTTGTATCTAACTTCATTTTTTCTCTTACTGCCTCCCCTTAAAACGCATAAGTCATGGTGAACCGGTGAACTTCTGTCAGCACGCCGAAATCCTGGAAGGCATAGTCAACGCGAATCTCGGACTCGTCGCCGGTCGGCAGCCGAAGGCCACCGCCGAACGTCAGGCCGTCCTCATCGTAGTTGAACCGGCCGCCGGCACGAAGTATAAACATGTCTTTAAACGCCAGTTCTGCACCGCCATTGTACTTCTCGAGGTTGTCCGACGGGTGCGAACCCTCCGCAGCCAGTGTCACGACGTAGTCGTCACCCCGCATGGCGTCAATGGCACCGCCGAATTTGAAGTTAATCGGCAGCGGGTAGTCGTCGCGGATCATATTCATATCGGGCCCGAAGTTGGTGATAACCATGGCGATCTTAAAGTTCCGGAAACCAGTGTTGTACATGGTCCCGACATCAGCCGCCCAGCCGCTGGCGCTGTAATCGTGCACAAACTGCCCGATATACTTCACCGACACACCAATCGAAAACCGATCCGTGAGATAGCGACCGTAGCTTACCTGGAACGCGAAATCCTTCCAGCTGAAAATGCGCCCGGTCGGGATCTGCTCGTACGTGATCTCATCCATATCACCGGAGTTGAGGTGATAGGCGCTGATTCCCAGCACACCGCCAATCGCTTCCAGCGGCGTTGCAATAGACCCATAGCCGAAATTTACATCGGCCGGCATCCGGATATAGGTCGCCTGGGCCTCCCGGCCATACAGGTAAACCAGCCCGGCGGGGTTGTAGTAGACGGCGGATGCGTCATCGGTCACTGCCGCAAACGCCTCAGCCATCCCCATCGCGCGCGCCGAAACACCCAGTTCGAGGAACTGCGCACCGGTTGTACCGACCTTCGCCTGAGCCTGTGCATCATCCGGCGAGAACGCCAGCGCCAGCACTACCGCCAGCAATACCACCGGATAGGTGACCCATCGTCTCGCCTTCGTATGTTCGTGTCTCAAAAGCATGTTGTCCTCATTTATTTGCAACAAACAACTCTTCTTCTTCACAAGACCTCGATTAGAGGTTCAACTCCAGTCCCATCCGGATCTGGCGGCCGTAGTCCCAGTTGTACGGGTTCTCGTCGAATTCCGTACCACCCTTGACAATACCACTCTGGTTCTGGCGGGTGTCCGGACGACCGGTGTTGTTGTAGACAAAGTCCACGTTGCGGGTGTCGAATACGTTCTCAACCCACAGAATATAGCTCAGGTCCAGGCCATAGAAATTGAAGTCCTTGGTGAATCGAACATCGAACAGCACCGTCGACGCCATCCGCAGCGAGTTCCGCTGAATGTCCTCACCGGTAACGGTCGCGATGTTCGGATAGGAGCGATCCGGCGTGAACGGCCGACCGCTCTCAATGATTGTCTCCAGCGACAGCGACCAGCCGTTCGGAATCGGAAGCCCGAACAGACGCGGCTTCACCGTGCTGGGCACAAAGACCTGAATATTACTTTTCAAGCTGTGACGAATGTCGTTGCTGAGCGGCGCCTCATCCAGCGGCTCACGAGAAAGCTCGAAATCCGACTGGTATTCACGCGAGGCCTCAGAAGCCTTGCCGAAGGCAAAACCGTAGGTGTAGGCCAGCATACCGTTGACGTAACCACCGCCGCGTTTCTCCAGTTCAAGCTCGAAACCGCGCGACCGGCCATAATCCTTGTTCCGGTACTGCTGGCGGTTCAGGCCGTTGATCGTCACCTGGGCACTGTTAATCTTGTCAAATTCGTCTTTGAAGTAACCCGAAACATCCAGCGAGTAATACTCACTCATGGCGTACTTCACACCAAACGAATACTGCACTGTCTTTTTGTAATCGAGGTTGTAGTTACCGATAACGGTGTTCACATCGATTGCCGTCGTATTTCGCGCATACATCTGCGAGAGATCCGGCAACTGATAGAAGTGACCATAGTTGAAGTGAACCTTCGCCTTGTCCGAAATCGGGTACGAGAACCCAATACGCGGCGAGAATTTCTGGCGGTCGCCGAGAATCACGCCGCCGCCGAGGTCGTCGTTCTGGGCGACCCCAACCAGGTTATCAGTATCCTGAAGGAAGAAATCCCAGCGAAGACCCAGCGACGCGATCATCGAACCATACTCAAGCTTGTCACGAAGGTATACCGTACCGGCCCACGGCTGGTAGGCAAATATGTCACGGAACGCACCGTGCTGCGGGAACGGACCGCCATCGTCACGGCCGGTATAGAGCACGTACGGCTCCTCGATGCGCTGGTAGGTGAAGTCAAGGCGACGGACGGCAACACCACCTTTGAGCTCGTGGTTCCCCGCCTGACGGAACACTTTTAACTCACCGCGAAGGGTCTTGTTCTCCTGGAAGTGCCAGCGAATGTCATTATCATACGACAACGGCCTCAGGAAGTTATTTGTACCACCGGCATCCCAGACACCGTTACCGTTGATATCCGTAAACGGTTCACCCTGATCATAGCGGAAGTTCGGCCGATCGTACACACCGTTGCCGTTGCGATCGATAAACGGCGTACCCGGGGTAAACGGATCATTCGGACCGTCGCGACGACCGTTGTGGTTGTAGTCCATGTTGTTCGGTCCGGTGCTTCGGACAAAGCCGTCGATACCTTCATCGTACACGCCGTTCTGGTTCAGGTCGTTGAACGGCTCACCGATAATTGAGTCACCGTCGATGAAAGGTTCCGGGTTCGGGACACCGACATTGGAAATCAAACCGCCATCAAGAATACCATTGCCATTCTTATCTTCGAGGAAATCGCCCTCATCCCATACGCCGTTTCCGTTCAGATCGATAAACGGCTCACCTTCAAGGTTGTCGATAATGCCGTTGTTATTGAAGCGGAAATCAAACTCGCCAAAACCACCGCCTTGAACGTTCGGAATACCAAGCTGGTCTTCGCCGGATGTATACGCCGGGCCGGTGAAATCGGTACCGTACGTCGCTGTGTCGGGATACAGGTTGATGATCGGTTCCGGTGCGTCATAAACACCGTTGCCGTTACGATCCTGGAAGCTTTCCCATTCGAATTCAAAATCGAAATCGTCGGGGTTCAGGCCCTTGCCGGGGTTCGTCGAATCGCCCGGCTTCTGGATATCGGACTGCTCGAGGTATGAGAGCACCGCCTCGTAACTCATGTCCTTGGACACTGACTGCGACACCTCAAGCGACAGCGTTTTCCGCTTCTGTTCGTAGATCGGCGCCGTGTCCGGGCTGTACCGGTACAGCCAGCTGAAAGTCGTGTTGCGCATGTTCCACTGCTTGTAGGACAGAATGAAACGCAGGTTCTGGCGCGGACGGAACTTCAGGTTCAACATCCAGTAGTACCGGTTGTTGAGACGCTCAGGAACGTGGAAACCGAACAGGTTAAAGAACCCGCTGTTGCGCGACGTCGGCGGCGTGTCAAACTGTTCGTACTGGTAGATACCGTCGTTCTTGTCCATCTCAGCGTACAGGTAGTACGTAAATTCCTTGTCCTCCAAAAAATTCAAACCCAGCGCCGGGAGAATCTTATTTTTGAAAATCGGGTCCGGGCCGGAAAGCGCGAACCGCATGAAATCATTGTTACGGGAGTACTCATTGAGATCGCTGTTACCGAAGTCATCGGTAATGTACTGGAAATTCATACGAGTGTTGTCGCGAGAACCGGTCTGCGTCGTAATCTTCACAATACCGGAAAGCGCGTCACCGTACTCGGGATCGAAACCATCCTTAATTACGGTGAACTCCTGAATCGAACCGGACACCAGCGACATCTGCGCACCGGCCTGGCCCAGTCCGCCCAGCGGATCGTCCAGCGGAACACCGTCAACAATATAAGAGACCTCACCGGCACGACCACCGCGGATGAATACCTCACCCTGCGAGTTGGTTACAACACCGGAAACCTGTGACAACAGTTCGTCAACAGTGGACACCGGCTTAGATTTGATCTCTTCTTTAGTGATAGTGGCCTGGTTTGAGGTTTCAAAAATCTGTAGCTGATCCTGACGACCGGTCACCGTGATTGTTTTGCCCAGATCCGCCGTCTTCTTCTGAACTTCAAACGACTGCTCACTGGTAATGTCAGCCTTGACCAGCACGTCGGAAATCTCCAGCGTCTGATACTCAAGGTGACTGATTCGCAGCGTGTAGGTGCCCGGCTCGACCTGCTGGATGATAAACTGACCATCGAAGTCAGTCTGCGAGCCGCGCTGCGTGCCTACCACAAGGACCGATGCGCCAATAACGGGATCGCCGGTTTCCGCGTCCGTGATAGTACCGGCAATTTTACCCGTCGCAGCAGCAAATACCTCCCCGAAACCGAAAATGACCAGGAAAACTCCCACGATGCTGAGCGTGAGGAGCTGCCGCCTTAGACTACCAAACATGAGTGTTCCTCCTCGAGCCTATGAACAATATCATTTCTTTCATACCCAAGTCCCTCGGGGGTTGTGCCGGCGTACGCGGAGGCGGTGCAAACCATTGTGTGACTATGAGTAACAGCACACAGGCCGGCTTGCGGCACGGCCCGAGTCTACGCTTTGAAAAGTCTCCGGGCGACTGGCCTATCTACCAGTAATTACACCCACTTAAGACCCGAAATTAGCCACGCTCCAAAGGGGAAGTCAAGCGATTTTTTCCCCACGGGAACGCCGCCTTTCGACTAATAGACTTTTGTCAACCCGCCGTTGTTTAATGATATCCCGGCGGGCAACAGAATTTTTTTCCACCTCAAGCCGACGTGCCCTCACCCCCTGCGCCTCTTGCTCGTTTAGCCTTGCTCGCTCACATACAAGTCCCAGCGAATTACCAACTTCACTGCAAAAAACCCCCGCCAGTTCACTAAAACGCTGGGAGATAACAGGTTCAAGGCGCTCCCGACGGTCCTCCGGACAGGTAGCCCCATCGAGGGCCGCATGATATGCCACCCCGTTGAACTTGATCGCACCATGCTGAAGAAGAACCTCACCTATGCGTCGCTGAGCCGACGCCACCACTTTTCCGGATGTCGAAACCACCTCGTGACGTGCCACTGAATCGAAGCAGGGGGCAGTATGAAAATACGAACGACTATGGTCCGACTGGCGCGTGTGGCGCAGATACTGCGAATCCACCCCGACGTATTTCAAAAAAGCGGTCAGCGCCTCTGAAATCGCCGCCGAACTCTGCCTAACGGAACCGCGAAAAACTGACCCCTGCAGACCCCCGGCATTCACGATCACAGCATAGGTCAACTCTGAAGGGTCATGATACAGTGCGCGGCCCCCCGTCACCCGCCGAATCAACGGCGTGTCGTTCAGTCGTTCGTGATCTATAGCCTTTTCCAGCTTCTGGTTGAAACCGAACGTGATCGCCCCCGGCCGCCAACTGTACAGGCGCAATGCGACCATTCCCGGATGATCAAGCGCTCGCGCGAATAACCACTCGTCAAAGGCCATGTTAAACCAGGGATCGGCGGCAAAATCGGTGTAAAATCGAGCGGATATCATTCTAAACTGAAGATACACAACTCAACAAAGCAATTCAAGCGGTCTTCAGCAAACGCAAATGCTGTCCGCGACTGTGTGGCGCTAAGGCAACGGCCCGCGCGTACGCTTACGCGTACAAAGGAGCGCTGCGCTACCCCTGACTGCGCAGGTTATCCTTCATTCGCTGCCTGGACTCCTCCGGCAACGACCATTCCGCTTCACTCCTGTGCAATGAGTCCGCGGTGGTCTGCCGCCGAATCAACTCCCGCATCGACTTCAACTGCTGCTCGTTTCTACGACAGAATTCACACATCCATATATGCATCCGAACCTTCATCAGGGCAACCATCGACAGTTCTTCGTCCATCGCCATTGAAGTCAGGTGCGCCACGTCCCTACACGGCGGCAACAGATTCATCATCATCCGTACCACCAACAGCTTCACACGCAGCCTCAATCCGGGGTGCTTATTCATGATCGGTCCTTTACCTTCATCCACTTGAGCTCGAGACACCGCCGCAACTGCTTGCGGGCTCGATACAGCATAACTCGGAGGTTAGTCGGAGAAATGTCCATGACGTTACAGATTGCCTTACCCTCCATTTCCTCCATCTCCCGCAGCACAAACGCCACCCCGTGCCGCGCATCAAGCCCGTCGATACAAATGTTCAGTAATCTCCAGAATTCGCCCTGCTCGGCTGAGTCGGTCGGGTCAATTATCCAGTCATCCGGCTTTCGACCGGACTTCCACGTCCCGGCCTGCAAGCCGCTTGACCGGTAGTCGTCATTGGTCTTATCCCCCGGGTCAAGCTGCTCGTCGAAATCGACTTCGCGAGTCGACTTGCGGAAATGATCGACAATCTTGCGCTTTAGAATACCTACCAGCCAGGTCCGCTCTGTCGATTGTCCGGCAAACGAGTCCCGCGCCGCCAGCGCCGCTAAGAATGTCTCCTGCACGACATCTTCAGCAACCGATTTCTCCCGCAGCCGCTGCATGGCGTAACGGTATAAAAAGTCGCCGTACTCGTCGACCCAGGTGGCCGGATCGGACAGTCCTGTCCGCTGTGATGTCTTTTGCTGTTCGTCTTTCATCTTAATCGCAGTAGCCTGTTCCGAAGAGCTTCGGACAAAGTCGGCGCCGGGAGTGTTTCCGGATCAAGCAATGTCCTGCGTCATAGAAAATCGCGGTGGACTTTTTTGTTCCACACTTTCGAAAATACCCGGTCCTCCCCCTGGTAGGCATCCAGCGTCGCATTGATAATGAAATGCGTTTTGTTGCATGTCAGCCGCGTCTTTGTCTCTGTCCGAACATCCCAATCAGCCCGCCGGAAATGCATCGTCCATTCGGTTTCCCCTGCGGCCGACTCGGCGTCCCCGCTGTGGATTGAATATCGCTCCACTGCCCGTCGGTCAACCTCGAAATCAATGTCCTCGATACGATACTTCCCTCGATCCTGAACAACCTCAAGCGTCGAAACATCGGTAGCAAGGTCCCGGTGCACTGCCCAGTCACTTTTGGCCGGGCGGAGCATGGTACGATTGAGAGCTGCACCCGTTTCCGGCAGCGGAAACGGTTCCGCCTCGTCCTTTTCCC
Source organism: uncultured Ignavibacteriales bacterium (assembly GCA_964612145.1). Classification (GTDB taxonomy): domain Bacteria; phylum Zixibacteria; class MSB-5A5; order GN15; family FEB-12; genus JAGNLV01. The sequence continues at coordinate 34,116 of CAZTBP010000006.1, forward strand.
CTGCGACCGGTCGCACCGGGAGATTCAGGCAGCTGGCTCCGGTGTGCACCGTCAGCATCGTTGTCTCCGGCGGCGTCCACGCCAGCGGCCAGTACGATGTCGACAGTGACAATCGTATCCGATGATTCTTTTGAAATCGATGCGCGATGCCATTGAGTTTGACCGTGACCTTGTATTTCTCACCCGGCTCGAGATAGACCGGTTTTTCGTGACTGTCGCGATGCGTCAGATTAAGCAGTCCGTAGGTGACCCGCGTCACTTTGTGATCCGGCGCGATGTCGCTCAGCCGCGCCGCTACCATAGCCACCCGACGATCGACACTGAACTTCAGATCTACCGTCGGTATCCCTAAGATATCGACAGTCTCCTCCAGTGGATCGGTGTCAAAAACCAGCGATCCGCCGTCCTCCTCACGTTGATCACCGGGGAGATCCGGAGCGGCGCTGTACGAACACCACTTTCCGGCAAACAAACCCACAGTCAGCGGCGATTTCACCGTCAGGCTCTTCTCGGCCGGCTGCTCCTCTGATTTCCCAAGCCGCCGTTCACAGAACGGAAACGACTCCTTAGCTACATTTTCTGAGGGCCAGCAGTCTTCAACTATCCACCGGCCGGGTCGCGTATCGTAACTCGTTGTCGGCGGCACGTAGTCCTGCTCCCACACCCGAAGCACCGGCTCATCCATCATGCCGGTATCGTCCTCCTTGAGCCAGTGATTCCACCATCGCAGCGATTCCTGAAGAAACCCAACCGCAGGTCCCGGCAATCCGGTATGCGGATAACGATGACTCCACGGTCCGATCAGTCCTTTGCGCGGCGCCTCCAGCCCCTCCAGCAGCCTGAAAACTGCATTGGAGTAACCATCCGCCCAGCCGCTGACCGCCATCACGGCACACTGAACCTGAGAAAAATCCTCACAGACGGATCCGTGCTTCCAGTATTCATCACGCCGCTGGTGCTCCAGCCACCTGTGCACCCACAGTCCGGCGCCCTCAAGCCGCGCCATCCACATGTCCCGCCACCTGTCTCCGACTATTTCCGGATCCGGCGGTGTGGAGTTTCTCGCAAACATTGTCGAGGCCCACGACAGGTTGTCCCCAAGCAGGCACCCGCCCATATAGTGGACGTCATCAGCGTATCGATCATCGGTCGAACAGACGGTGATTATCGCTTTGAGCGGCTTCGGACGCAACCCCGCAATTTGCAGGGCATTGAAGCCGCCCCACGAAATACCAAACATCCCAACCTTCCCGGTACACCACGTTTGCGAGGCGATCCAGTTGATGACGTCCACACCGTCGGCAAGCTCCTGCGGCAGATATTCATCGGTCAAGACCCCGTCCGAATCCCCGCTGCCCCGCATATCGACCCGCAGACAGGCGTAACCGTGTCCCGCCAGATAGTGGTGATCCGGCTCGTCACGATGCCGCGTCAGGTCTCGTTTACGGTAGGGGATGTACTCCAGCAGCCCCGGCACCGGCTTGTCTTCTGCATCTTCCGGCAGCCAGAGCCGAGCCGCCAGCTTCGCACCGTCCGACATCGGGATCCAAATGTTTTCGATAATCTTGACCGTCCGGGGAAACTCGGTGACGCGTCTCATCTCAGTCTATCCCGACTTCTCCAAGTCATCTATCTCAAATCCAAGCAATTTGACCGTATCGTGATATTTTTCCATGACTTCCGCTTCAGCATCTCCGGCCATATAGACAACACCAAGCCGGTAACTGTAGCTGTCCTGATCAGTCATTTCCGACAATCGCTGCCCCTCCTCGACCTGCACCAGTACCCTGGCGTCCGGGTACTTCTTTCGCACCTTGACAATGTCCTGTTGGGTGGGCACCCGCCTGACCACGCCATCCGAAAAATGCCGCAGATGGAGCTTGTTGCAAATCTTGTGGTCGCCCTCACCTCGCGGAAATTCCGGGGGATTGCCCAGCGCAAGCTCCACCAGTACCTGGTGATTTGAGGCGCCGTCAACCTGTTCAAACAGGTAGCTGTGCGATTGCGAAATGCGGGTATTGATTTCCAGCAGCCAGACGTGATCCTTCTTCTCGTCATAGAAATACTCTATGTTAAACGGCGAATTGTGGAACCCCATATGCCGCATAACATCGAGTGAGATATCCTCCATTCGCTTATGAAGGTCCTCCGTCATATTCGAAGGATACTGATATCGGAAGAACGACGAACTATCTTCGTAGTTGATCGAATCGATCAGCCCATACGTCTTGATATCCCCGTTGACCGCATAACCCGAAATCGTACACTGATGCCCCGACATGATTTCTTCAGCAACACACGAGTAGCCATCGACAGCTGACACCTCCCGGGGCAGTTCCACCCGCTCGAGTACCGTATTGAACGGTTCCGCAAACTTCTTGATGCCGGACCGAAGCTTCTCCAGTGCCTCGTCGAGTTCCTGTTGATTCGTGATATAAAACCCTAATTGCGAGGCAAATGCCTTCACCGGCTTCAGCCAGATCGGATATTCCAAACTCAGATTATCAGCAGCCTCGTCATCAAACGGATTAACCGCTTCAAATTTCGGAATATGCTCGCCGATTATACGCGCCTGTTCCAGCCGACTCCAGTATTTGTGTTCGCACTTGAGCACACTATACAGCGACGGGCCGACCGTGCCATACCGCTCACACAATATCGGCACCATCGGGCTGACAGGGAAATCCCAGAAACCGATGACTGCATCAACCGACCCTTCGAAAGCGTCCATGCGGTTTTCAGCCTTCAGCAGCCACTTTTGCAACGGATATTCATCCGCTCCCTGGATCTTTTTGAGGTCGACGGCCGCATGAAATTCGTAGTCTTCGGCGTGGCGTATCGAGTCAAGACGTTTCCGGTTGAATTCATCCAGCCGGACGACAAAGATGTTCTTTTTACTCATTGGTTCATCTTTCTTCAACGGACCTGCTGTCCGTCAAGACGGGTCGGTACTCGGGATCGATTGGCGGCTGGAGTGTTCGGCGCAGGGTGTGAAAACGCTTCTGTGTACAAGAAAAACAGAGCGCCGGAAGTTGTTCCGGCGCTCCATGACAAAACTACGTCAATAGACGCTACTCATTTTCGGGAATCCAGGAATTGACCAGATCCATGTGCTGAGTCATCCAGGCACGGGCCGCGGCCTTGGGATCATCGGTCTCACTCTCGGCAATCATGCCCATGAGCGAACCAAGCTCCTGGTCATTCATCTGGAAATTTCGCAGGAACTGGGCCACTTCCGGCAGGTCCTGCTCGATACCCAGGCGGGCGATAGTGTGAATATTTTCAGTCTCACCATACACACCCTTCGGATCGTCCAGGAACTTGAGGTCCCAGCGGGCAAACTTCCAGTGCGGCTTCCAGCCGGTCACGACTTCCCACTCGTCGTTTTCAACCGCGTTTTTCAGCGAAGCCGTCATAGCCGGGCCGCTGGACGGCAACAGCTCGAAATTCAGATCGTAGGCAGCAATCGCCGAATCCGTCGCCTTCATAATACCGGCGCCGGCATCGATCCCGACAATTTCGCCGTCGAACTTGTCGACATGGTCATTCATTTCCTCGATCGAGTTTATTTCGGCATAGGTCGGCACGACCAACCCGATCCGTGCACCCCGGTAGTTGTAACCGAGATCCACGACCCGATCGCCATACTCTTCCAAATAACTGCCGTGCGTAACCGGGAGCCAGCCGTCCAAAAAGGCGTCCTGATCACCCTGGGCAACCGAGGTATACACCGGACCAACGTCGGCCACTTTTGTCTCAACCTCGTAGCCCATCTGGTCCTCGAGTATCACCTCGGCCAAGTTCGTCATGGCGATACCTTCAGCCCAGTTCACGTACACCAGTTTCACCACCTGCGGTTGATCTTCACCGCCGCCGCAACCGGCCATAGCAAACAGCCCGGTACCAACGGCAACCGTCATCAACAGAATGAACCAGCGATTCTTGATTTTCATGTCTCCATCCTCCAACAGTAGATTCAGTTAGTCTCTCTCGTTCTATTACTTAACCTGACTCCGAGTACCCAGCGCCTGAGTGACGCGGTCCAGCACGATAGCCAGGATAACAATTGCAATTCCACCCTCGAATCCAATACCTACTTTCAGCTGCGTCAAACCTTTGAGCACTTCCTGCCCCAGGCCGCCGGCTCCAATCATGGCCGCAATAACAACCATCGAGAGCGCCAGCATAATAGTCTGGTTGACACCGGCCAGAATTGTCGGCAGGGCCAGCGGCAGCTGCACTTTGGAGAGCACCTGGCGCGGCGTCGCGCCAAACGCCTGTGCCGCTTCCACAACGTCTTTTTGGACGCCGCGAATACCAAGACTGGTCAGCCTCACCGCCGGCGGCATCGCGAAAATGACCGTCGCGATCATACCCGGCACCTTCCCCAACTGGAAAAAGTACACCGCCGGAATAAGATACACAAACGCCGGCATGGTCTGCATGAAATCAAGAATCGGCCGAACGATTCGCTCGACAACGTTGTTTCGCGAAGCCCCGATACCGGTCGGGATGCCGATAATCAGCGCGACCAGAGTCGAACTGATTACCAGTGCCAGTGTGGTCATCGTCTTGTCCCAGATACCCATGCCGTCGACAACAAACATGCCCACCAGCGTGAATATCCCAACCCCACGACCAGCCAGCCACCAGGCCAGCGCAGCCAGAATGACGATCATGATATACGACGGGATAACCAGCAGCCCCGACTCGAATATTCCGATCATTTCAGTCAAAACATAGCTGATAGCATCGAACAACGGATCAAAATTGTCGGTCAGCCAGTCGATTATAACCTCGAACACTTTACCGATCGGGATGTTAATCATGACTGACCTCCTTTCTGGTCGGCCTTCGAATCACCATCGCCGGAACCACTACTGCCTCCGGCCGGGGCCGTCTTGGACTCCTCCGTTTCGGACCCCTGCTTCTCGGCGATTTCTTCCGCCTTTTCCTCGAGATCCTTTTCGGATTGGGGATCGTCACCGACAATCTCGGAAATCACCGAACTGCGCATTACCAGCCCCTTGAGCTTACCCTCGTTATCGAGAACCGCAATCGGCATTGACGATGACATCGCCTGCGGCAGCAGCTCAACGACCGGCGTGTCCGGTTTGGTCGACTCATATTCGCTATTGATGATCTTCTCGACAGAATGCTCACCTTTCTGCTTGTCCAGCTTGACGGCGTCATCGATATGCACGTAGCCGAGGAACTTCCGCTTACGGTCGGTGACCGCGAGCGATGAAATACCCAGCTTGCGCATGCGTCGAATCGCCACCTCAACGCCGTCCTTCTCCGAAACAATCCGTTCCGGATGATCGAACATTATCGAAGCCGCTGTGATAACCCGGCTGCGATCGACCTGCTGGACAAACGACCGAACATAATCATCGGCCGGCTCAGTCAGGATCTGTTCAGCGGTGCCGATCTGCGAGATCTTCCCGTCCTTCATGATCACAATGCGATCCCCCAGCTTCAGCGCTTCGTCCAGATCGTGCGTGATGAACACGATTGTCTTCTGCACCTCCGCTTGAAGATCGAGCAGTTCGTCCTGCATCTGGCTCCGAATCAACGGATCAAGCGCGGAAAACGCCTCGTCCATAAGCAGGATGTCCGGATCGGTGCACAGCGCGCGAGCCAAGCCGACACGCTGCTGCATGCCGCCGGAAAGCTCGCCGACCATCATTTCCTCGTATCCCTTGAGGCCGACCATATCGACCGTCTTATATGCCCGCTCCTTGCGCTCGGCCTCGCCGACCGCCTGGATCTCCAGACCGAAAGCGATATTGTCACTGACCGTCCGATGCGGCAACAGGCCAAAATGCTGAAATACCATCCCCATCTTCTTGCGACGGATCGCTCGAAGGTCCTCGTCGCTGATATGCGTGATGTCCTGCTCTTCTAAAAAGACCTTCCCGAAGGTCGGGTCCCAGAGCCGGTTCAGGCAGCGCAGTACGGTCGACTTACCACTGCCGGAAAGGCCCATGACAACGAACGTCTCCCCTTTCTCAACACCGAAAGTAGCATCGTCAACCGCAACCGTCGACCCCGTCTTGTCCAAAATTTCCGACTTCGATTTCCCGTCCTCCGCCATTTTGCGAGCGTCCTTGGGATTCGGACCAAAAATCTTGTACAGGTTCTCGACTCTTATTTGCGCCATGAGTGATCCTTTGCTGTTGCTTCGCGGAAAGGAATCCGGGGAAAAGTCCCCGGATCTCTCCTTAGAAGTAGTAACCCATATTGATGTTAAAACGCATCTTCCACTCAGCGTCCGGGTTGCCGGCGCCCAGGCCGGAAAACTCACCGAGCCACGGCTGATTCTTACCTTGCGCCACGTCCACGTACGTATACACGCTGCCTGCTGTCACCAGCACCCCGCTAATATTGTGGTAAGAATCTTCGAAATTGTCGTTGTCCTTCATGTACATGCTGAAGTCATTGTAAAACTGAAGGCTCGATATCGGACCCCAGTCAACAGCGACCGTGTATGCGGGCTGTACTGCAAACAAGACGCCCTTGCTGGCAACGGTATACGGGAAATCGTACGCGCCGTAAACCACGATCTCTTCGGAAAAATCACCGCTCAAACCAAGCGTGTCACCAGCAGCCGTCAACTGCGACTCATCCAGAACCTGCGGGTTGTGTTCCACATAGATTCCAAACAGCATCAAGTTGAAGTTGCCGTAGGTACCATTGAGGTGGCCGGCAATCGCGAGATGGTCACCGAAGGGATCGGTGTCGCCGCTGTAATGGGCGGCCGGATCTTCCAAATCATCAATCTGATCAAGAGCCTCGTTGTAGAGCATCCCATATTGACCCGATACGCCAATCTCGGTACTGCCCATGTCACCGTGCGGAATCGTATACGCTAGCCGACCGTTGAACTGATTTACCTCGCGATTATTCGACCGCATCCCAAAAAACGTCTCGTCGACGATATCATATGAGTACCGGGAGCTATTGTCCGAAGCACCGGTGTAATTGCCCTCATCAGCCTTGTAATACGCGAACTGAAGGCTCAGATTATCCTTCTCATGGATAAACTTGATACCGGCATCGTAGTCGTCTTCCAGACCCAGGTAGTAGGCCAGCGAGAAGAACCAGTTGTGTGAGGCATACGGCTGGATATTGAACGGTACCTGGTGTACGCCAATCTGCATCGTCGTAGCATCGCTAAAGTCGTAGCCGAAATAGCCATGATGCAGCATGTGGTACCCGGCGTAGAACCGATACTCAAGACTCAGGTCGATATCACTGTAAGTACCGTCGACATTGATTCGATACGTATCAAGCAGGAGTTCCCCACCCTGCGCGTTGTTCACCTTGGCGTAATTCTCATCGTCCCAGTCCATGTAACGATAGTTAAACCGGAGCGCACCCCCCACATCAAACCCGTCTTCATCCTGTGCCAGCAAGCTGACCGGCATAGCCGTGACAACCAGCATCAGACTCATCAGCAGTACCAGTCCCTTTTTAAAATTCGTGAGCGAAAAATTCATGATTTCCTTTCCCTTTTTGGTTCGAGAGTCGAACACAATTAGTCCGTGTCGCGTTGTGACTGCAAACCCAGGCAGTCATGACGAATCGAATGATACAGGTCTCAAATAGTCCATTATTCAGCCTCTTTGCCTATGTTCTTCAGATGTTGAAAAGGAGATGAGTGAGCGATTGGTGTTTTTGGCATGTACCGGATTATTTCGCAGGGTCCGGCCCCCTCCAGATTTGAATCGTCGATAACTAATGTTCCTTACTTTTAGCGGTCACTCTCCTTGCGTTTACCTTCATATAGCTGTCTATATATGCACATAACAGAGATTGTCAAGTTATGTTCTCACAAATATTTCCGCCTCAATTTCGCTTTAACGCTCCATCTTCTTTGTCCATTTTCACAAATGAGGCATGTGACAAAAGACACAATCCCGCCCACAGTTAAACAAAAAAACGCCGGCTGAATTCAGCCGGCGCCAAGTATGCAAATACTGCACTATTGTCTCAAATCTGTTCTTTGAGGCGTTTCAAATCGATATCGTACTGCTTGATTTTCAGCCGGAGCGTCGATTCAGGGATATTCAATATCGCCGCGGCGTGCTTCTTGACACCCCGCTTTTCCTTCAGCGCTTTCAGAATGAACTGCCTTTCGTGTTCCGCCAGATAATCGTACAGCGAGTACTCCTCACTGAACTCGACATCAGTGTCGGCCTCTACCGACGGCATCGCTGACGGATTCTGCCCGGCAACAGCCTTGAGCTTACCGGAAACGATATCCGCTGAGATCACTCTGCGATCACCGGCAAGCAGCACCAGGCGCTTGATCTCGTTTTGCAGCTCACGGACATTGCCGGGCCAATCGTACCCGACCAGCAGTCGCATCACGTCCGGATCCACATCCTTACCGGTCCCTTCGACAAAATGCGTCACCAGCAGCGGAATGTCTTCCCGCCGCTCGCGCAACGCCGGCAAACGGAAATTCAGGGCCGACAGACGGTAATACAGGTCCTGACGGAACTCCCTGGCGGCCATCTGATCTTTGAGATCCTTGTTGGTCGCTGAAATAATCCGAACATCCACCGGCCGAGGCACCGAATCACCCAGCCGCACGATCTCCTTTTCCTCCAGCACCCGAAGGATCTTTGCCTGAATCGACAGCGGCATATCGGCGATTTCATCTAAGAAGAACGTTCCGCCGTCGGCCTCTTCGAACAGGCCGGCCTTGTCACGATCCGCTCCCGTAAAGGCGCCCCGCTTGTAGCCGAACAACTCGGACTCAAGCAGTGTCTCCGGCAGCGCGGCGCAGTTAACAGAAATGAACCGTTTCGATCGACGGTCCGAATTGTAATGGATCGCACGGGCAAGCAGGTCCTTGCCGGTCCCGGTTTCGCCCTCAATCGAAATCGATATGCTGGAATTAATAACCTGCCGCACCTGGGCCAGTAAATCCAGCATCAGGTGGTTGCGACTGATTATATTCGGAAACGACGCCTGCTCCATCAACTGGCTCTTAAGCCGCCGGTTGTCTTCCAGCAAACGGTTCTTTTCGATTTCAGCCCACTTGAACGCAATTAGATCGGAGAATCCAACCGCGAAATTGAGATCCCGCTGACCGAACGGATTGAGCGAGTTGTCACTGGTCAAACGATCCAGATACAAAAAACTGATCTGGCCGCTGCTCATGCGAAACGGAATCACCATGATGCTGGCAACGACATCGGGGATATCGGCCAGCAGGTCGTTTATGAACGGATCACGCCGACAGTCAAGATTCAGGGTCGGCTTGGACTTGGAAATCTCTTCGCCCAGCAGCGCCTGGAAATTCTCAGCAAACTTCTTCTTCTGGAAAGCCGTCAGCGACAGCGACGAAAAAACCGCCTCCCCATCCGATTCCGGTGCAAAAATCACCGCCCGAGCACCGCCGGTCTTCTTCAATAGTATTTCAAGGATTTCGTCCAGTTGACTGGATTTCAAATCAGAGAGTTCGGCCGGAGAAATCAGGTTGCCAAATACCTTGAATTCATTTTCCTGCGAAATCGAAAGCGCCACCGCCTGCTCCGATAAAGACTGGAGAAACATGTGGACCGAACGCACCTTCGAACTCTCGTCGAGCTTACTGAAAACTTTTTCTGCCCGGTTGAGGCGACGGAACCCGCCGGAGAGATCTCCCTGTGAACAGGCAAACATCCCGGCTTTGAAATCGGTCTCGGCCACCCAGTAGTCCAGCCGCTGACGGCGGAACAGGCGACTCGCCTCCTCATACACCGTACGGACCCGGCGTCCGTCATCCTCCCCGGCCTTTATGCATATATTAGCCTCCACGAGCAGGGTCCGCGCCAATTCGTACGGATCCTGAACTTCCCGCAAAACATCAACCGCCTGGCGGATATGATCCAGGGCCTCGGCACGATCACCGCGCGCTGCGAATACTTGCGCGATCACCCGACGGGCCAGCCCGACCTCCGTCTTCTCACCCAGCTGCGACGCCAACTCAAGCGCTTTCTGCGCATGCTTCATGGCATCGTCAAGGTTATCCAGGGCAAGCTCCACATCGGCCAGCCGACGGCTCGCCTGCGATACCAACGCCGAATCCGGGGCCAAAAGCAGTCCGGACTGGTAGGCATTCGTCAAAAGCGCCTTGGCTTTGAATGTATCACCCTTTTCGTACGCCAGCTCACCGGCATACTTCAGGGCAATCACTTTCTCACGTTTGAGTCCCTGGCGTTCGATAATATCGAGCGCCTCCTCAAAACGTCGCCGCGACGCCACGAACTGCCGCTGCACCAAAGCGAGAATGCCCAGCGACAACAGGTTGATCGCCTGCTGGATCTCGTAATGGTGCTCGACATTGATCGCCAGCGCCTTCTTCAAGTTTTCCGCCGCCCGGGCCCAATCTCCAACATGCACCAGCAACATCCCCAGGTTCCCGGTCACCTGGGCCAGTTTGCGCGGATTGTCTTTGATCATCCCGATGGCTTCTTCGAGGCTGGAGATCGACGCGTTGTACTCACAGCGGATGTAGGCGATTCGTGCTGATGAGTTCAGGGCATCCACCTGCCCGACAAGATCATTCGCGCGACGATAGGCCGACAAAGCATCCCGGGCGCGCATCTCGGCGTTCCGAAGATCACCAATCGCAACGTACGACTTGGACAATATCAACTGGACTTTACCGTAACGCCTGTTAAGAGGGTGATCGGCCAGAAACCTGGCACTGCGCAGCCCGTTTTCCAGGGCCTTCTTATAATTTCCCTCGTAATAAGCGCCGTCGGCTGCCAGCGATAAATACAAGCCGTGCTCGGGAGAATTCTCGACAAACTCGTCTTCAGTCAGACGCGAAAGCTCGTGCAGGGCTGCAGAGTACTTACGCTGCCGAAACTGCTCCTCAATCGCCAACAGGCGGTTGTCAAACGAAATGTCTGGTGAGGAAAGTTTCATTCGTAAAGGTCTTTCTTTACTTTACTTTGCTTCGTCCTATCTCGACGCGCCGTGCGGCGAGACTCTCGCTCTTGCTGCCAAATCGTCACCGGCTACCGTACCCGCCTGCATAGCACCCGTCTCCGTCTGATCGCTCAACGCGACATCATTCAGCAAAAACTTTAAGGTGATACGCATCAGCAAACCAAAATACCAGTCCGTGCCGCCGTCATCGCTGCCGCGAAGAACGTCTTCACCATCACCGTCATTCTGGCCATCGCCAGGCAGCGGTTGCTGGGTCGAACGATCCTGACCGGTCGAATTGTCGACATCGAACGGGCCTTCAGCCCAGGTAAGTGGAGCAGTGATCAGGCAGCAAAGGGCGATCAGAACCATAACTGTGGTTGCTACGGATCGTGATGATTTCATCGCTCTGCCTCCTTGAAATAGAACAGAACCCCCGTCGGCGTGTAAACTGCGACAGGAATGGTGTTTACAATACACAGCCCGCGCCTAAAACGCAGACTTTGCCACCCGAAGAATGCACAATTCCTATCACATTGTCAAGCAATTAGTTAAAAAACGCAGGTCCTGCGCCGACTGCCGGAAACGAAACTTGTCAAACGTGTACTCGAGGCTTTCAGGGCGCCCCGTGAACACGACGACTGACAACCCCAGCACCCGATACACAAGCCCTCGTTGACCGACGGTTTCCCGGTCTCGCTGTCGGCCCGTAAGGCCCTGGTAGGACAAATCTTAACACAATCCCCACAACCATCGCAGGCCGACCGGTTTAGCACCGGACGCCCCCACACCCACGGCTCCAGCACAGCCGCCGCAACATCAGCCAGCCGGCACAAAACCCGCTTGCGCACCGACTGAACCTCCCGCTCGCAGATCGCACGACTCACGACTTCATCAGAATCAACCCGTATCCCCTCCATCCAGCCGATTCCCAGGCCCGCCTCTGCGGCAAAGTCGATTGGTCGCATCTCCTGTGGCGCAAATCCCGCCAGCCGCGCCCCGACTACATCGGCTGCAATCCCGTCGGTCGAAATCACCAGCTCGCCTGAGGCTGCCTCCAGAATTGAAAGCGACGGCGCCACCACGGCATATAAATCGGCCAGCGTCTTTCCCCGCCGGCGCCCCGGACGGATCCCCAACTGCATCTTGATTTTCTGAAATCCCGGCAGTACCCCGGCCATGTTGGTTAGCAGTCCCCCCACCCGATAATCCGGATCGCGCCTTGCCGCCGCCAGATTAACTACCAGGTCGGCCTGTTCGACCGGCCGCGCGACATAGTACACCGAATCCCGCACCGGAACCGCGATAGTCCCGGCCGCCTCGAGTTCGACCAGTTGAAACCCTTCCAATTCAGCCAGCGCATACAACCCCAGCTCCTCCCAGCGCTTTTTGACCGGGGTGCCGTCGGCAAACGGCGAGTCCCCTACCAATACGTTACACCCCGCGGCCCGAAACAGGCGAGCGACCGCCCCGATCAGCACCGGGCACGTCCCCGAATCCCGACGACCTCCTCTGATGCCTCGACTGGGTGCAGCGGGTGCCCCACCGCTTGCGGTGGGATCGCCTGCTAAATCAACCTTCACAAACACGGTCCCGCCCGGCTCGCCGGCATTTGCCAGCACTTCCGTCACCGCCGATACCCCGGCCAGTGCTTCGGCGAGATCCTCGACGGTGTTCGCATCGAACCGACGCGCCGTGACAGTTGTGAGCAAATCCGTTTCCATACTGAACGTTATACGACTGTTTGACCCGGATAAGTTTGTCCTGTTTTTTTGGGGAGAGAAATACCGAGGACGTAATCGGTTTGAGGGCGAGGCCCCGAAATGGTCACCCCGGCGAAAGCCGGACTCCCGTGTCTCTGCCCGACACCTCAGTAGCCTACCCCACCGGGGTTGGTCCGTCTCGAAACAAGTAATCTATAAAGTAAGTGATGTCTGATATATTCAGCTCCGAATCCCCGTTCATCTCGGCCGCCCCAAGCAACAGCGGGGCTCTGCCGCCCTGGAATAAATGCGCCACGAGAAAAGTCAGATCGGACATATCCAAAGTCTCGGATAGGTCCACATCACCTGGGTAATACCAACCACCAACCATAAAAGCGATTTCCCAGGTCCAGTCCGGCGGGTGCTGCTCTTCCCACAGAACGTAGACCAGATCGCCCTGTCCTCCCAATATTGGCCGACGGGCGGGATCGATCTTGTCGACAATCTCCATCTCAGGAGACCAGGTTGCTCCCCGATCATGAGAGTATCGCATATAAAGAGCAAAATCCGGAGAGCCGTTTTCACGGCAGTCGTTCCAGACGGCGTACACCCGATTAGTGTCAGCCCAGAAATTGCTATTATAGGTACATGGTGCGGTAGACAGACTTCTAATTGGTTCCCAGGTCCGTCCGGCATCCACGCTGCGCCGGTAGAAAAGATAGCCATACCAACCCGCCGGCGCACCGTCAAAATCAAACCAGCCCGCGTGAATGTCAGAAAGGCCGTTTGACGTAGCATAAGGTAACTGGCTCGCAAATTCATCAAAAGAGGATAGGTAGATGTCATCTGTCCAGGTCAAGCCGGCGTTGTAGCTTTGCGTCAGGGCAACGTCAAAACCATAATCAACCGGATGGACGATTGATAAAGCGGTATCCGTGGAAAAAAACGAAAAAGGACGGCCGGCAAGTGTGCCTGCTCTGGTTAAATCAGTCCAGGTGTTTCCATAATCAGCAGACAGCTTGAAATCCAGGAAATTGGCTAAATCGAAGCCATCCGCGGTCATATAACACAACCAAATCGAATCATTGCGCGCGAGCAGATGCGGTAAGTGATAAGTTCGTGTAGATGAGTTTGCAGAAATGAGAGTCGTGTCGGCAGTACGTCTCGCCTCTAAGTAGTCTTTGTCGTAAACCAGTTCATTCAAATATATACTGTCATTTCTCGTGCGAGTATAAGACGTGCGTATGGTATCGTTCAGAAAAACCGCCGAAAGATCGCCGGCATCACCGCTGCCGGTGCTGTCGAGCCAAAATGGCTCAGACCAGGTGAGTCCACTGTCAAGAGAATATGCCCTAAACACACTCCAATCACCCTGACTGCCAAAATGGGGAGAAAACGAAGCGTATAGGAAAGAATCTGTCACTAAGAGATGCGCATATACGGTGCGTACCGGCGGCGACAGCACCTGCTTGTGGCCAAGCCAGAACTTCTTCTCATAGCTGTTCGTATCAACATCAACAAACGGGACCGAGGGACCGGAAGCCTTCAGGCCACCGTGGTTGTACAGTCTGCCGGACAGACTATCATCTGATCGATCAAATGCTGATACACTGCTACTGTAGAATAAAACGACGATCGCTGATACAATGAGAAATAGATGAACCTTGGGCTGCCTCAAGCCGCCTCCTATTGGCTGTATTCACTCCTATGATACGCAATATTTGCATACTCGCAAGTAGAATATGGACCAACGCCACCTTTGCGTCCGGCGCCCTGCCTGTGGCTCTGCTGCTAAAGGCCGCGTCAACCTTGGGTGTCAGGTGCTCTGCCTGATACACTCAGACGAACCTCCCCGCAATGTCATTCCAGCGACCTCGACCAAGTCACAGTGAGGAGGCTCAAACCATGACTCTTGCGGCGTACCTACACCACTTCCCCCCTATCCCAGCAAATCCCCCACCGCGGCTGCCACCATCTCCACCGGAATCAGTTTCATACACTGCATGTGCTCATCCCCCTTCAGCGGACACTTGTTCCGCTCGCACGAGATGCATTCCAGATGCTCCAGATAAATTAGCTTCTTTTTTGCCGCCAGCGGCGATGTCGCCTTGGGATCATCCGCTCCCGACAGCACCACCACCGGCGCGCCCACCGCCGCCGCCAGATGCGCCGGCCCGGAATCGTTGCCCACAAACACTTTCGCCCGCGACAGGATCCCCGCCGCCTCCCGGATACTCGTTTTCCCGGCCAGATTGATGACCTCTTTCGTGGAAGTCGCCGCCGCAATAGCGTCGCCATCGGCCCGGTCATCGGCCGACCCGATCAGCACCACCTTCAGCGCATGATCGGCGATCAACCGCTTGATCAACTCGGTATAATTCTCCCGACCCCAGCGCCGCGACTCGGCCACCGCCCGAAACGCAATCGCCGCGTACTTGTCCCGCTGGGTGACCCCGAACCCGTTGAGCAGTTCGATCCCCTCGGCGACGTCGTCATCGGACAAGAACAGCTTCGGCTTAACGTAGGGAAAGTCCTCGCCGGCCCCCCGCCGCAGCAGGTCGAAGTACAGCTCGCTCCGATGTTTGGAATTCAACGGTTCCGGCAGCGCCAGCGGCCTGGTCAGAAGCAGCCGACGGCCGTCGGCGATATACCCGATCCGCTCCTTCACGCCGCCCAGCTTGAACCCGGCCGCCGAGCCAAACGACGGCGGTAGGATATAGCCGACATCAAAATGCTTGTCCGCAATTAAATCCTTGATCTTCACCACCGCCATCAGCCCGTGCACATGCTCGGGCGGCAACGGGATGACGGCATCGATTCCGGGATTAGGTCGAAACAACTCGGCCAGGTGCCGTGGCGCCAGAAGGGTGATCTTCGCGCCCGGGTAGGCCTCACCCGCCTGGTTGATCGTCGGCAGGGCCATGACACAGTCGCCGAGATGATTCGGCGTCCGAATGAGGATACTTTTTGCCATTACCCTGTAAACTTGGCGTCCAGATCATAGATGTCAACGAGATAATTCTGGAGCTCTTCGAGATACTTCTTGCGTGACTCAAGGTGGGCCACGCTGCTTTCGAGATATTCGATTTCCGAAATTTCGCCGTTGTCAAACCGCTTCCGGGCAATTGCCAGGCGGTCCCGCGAGACGTTGATCTGCTTATCAAGCACCTCCAGCTTGCGATATGAGACATTGATCCCCTCGATCAGATTCACGATCTCCGCCCGCACGACTTTCCGCTGACGATCCAGCTCTATCATCGCCTTTTTCGCTTCCAGTTCCTGGGCGCGGATCTCGGCCGCGCTGGCCCCGCCATCCCACAGCGGATACGAGAACTCGACCCGGACTTCCCAGGTATCGAGGTTCAGCCTGCTGGTCCTGTTCAGGCTGTCGTGACCGCTGAATTCCGTCTCGACATCACCGGCGTCTTTTTGATAGTTGGCCGAGAGCGTTCCCTGAATCCCGGCCGAGGAGGCGGCATAATCCGCGGCCCGTTCCGCTTTGCGGTATGCGCACTCCGCCTTGCGTATCGGCACCGAGTTATCCGCCGCCGCCAGTAGCCTCTCCCGCTCATCCCCGATCGGGTCCGGAATCACCGCCGGCGGGAATAGCTGCAGATCGCGGTAGTCATCGATATCAAGTAAGATCACCAAATCCTGCATCTCCTGCGACCAGTCGCGCTGCGTGTCATACACCGCCAGTTCGGCATCCAACCGCTCCGACGACGATATCAGCCAGTCCTCCTCGGACACCACACCATCTTCCAGCTTCAGGGAGTCAATCTCCGCCTTCAGCGTGGCCGACCGGAGCTTCTCCTCTGTAATCTTCTTTTCAATTTCCAGGGCAAGCGCACCGACGTACAGATTGGTTACGTCCTGCTTGAGCGTCGAGATTTCCTCGTGCCGATTCAACTCGGCGATTGCCAGATCATCCTTGCGGTTATTCAGGGCGTGTTTCGCATCCGACGGCTGCAGCAACGGCTGTTCAAGCGAAGCCGAGAAACGTCCGGTTCGCTCGAGCTCGTCGGCGATAAAACCGTCGCGATTCGGGTACTCCTGCGAGTTCCGGTTGAGCCACGCCCGGAGATCCAGCGTACCGCCGGTAAACAGGCTCTGGTTTAATCCGATAAACGTGTTCAGATTGAGCGATTCCCGCAGTCCGACTTCCTTTTGACCGCCACCACCCTCCGGAAAGGTGTATTCTTCGGCCGACCGAAGCGCCGGGAGTGTGCCATTTAGCGTAATCTCCGGCAGATAGAAATTCACCCGTTCGGCCTGGTACTGCCGCTCGGCTACCTCAAGATTACCCCGAATGATCTCCGCCTGGCTCGACCCGGACTGCGCAATGTCCAACGCTTCTTCGTACGTGAGGTCGCGCGCCGACAACGCCGGCGACAGCACTACCGCGACCCCGATGATCAGCAACCCTCGGCTTACGATTTGCCGCCAACCGATCTGACTCATTTGTCTATCCTGCCTTAGTTATTGAATCTGTTTTACTCCGGGCAGTCACGCCGCCGGTTATTCATATCGAAGTGAATCTATTACATCCAGTGAAGCTGCTTTGCGGGCCGGATACGCCCCGAAAATCACACCCACAGCGGTGGAAACACCAACCGCCAGGATGATGGAATACGGTGCGACAATGGTCGGCCAGCCGGCATAAAATGAAATCGCCTTGGACAAGATCAGGCCAATGGCAACACCGGCGGCACACCCCACCAGGCAGATCATCACCGCCTCGATCAAAAACTGCCGCATAATATCACCGCGGGTCGCCCCGACTGCGCGACGGATCCCGATTTCGCGGGTCCGCTCCAGCACCGTCGCCAGCATGATATTCATGATCCCGATCCCGCCGACCAGCAGAGAGATCCCGGCAATGGCGCCCATGACGATATTGAAAATCTGCTGGGTCTTCTCAGTCTGGCGAAGCAGTGACTCCGGAACCACAATTTCATAATCCAGCACCCCGAAGTGCCGCCGCTGAAGGATCCGCTCCACTAACGTTGTCACCGCCGGAACGTACTTGAGATCCGTCACCGTCACCGTTAACTGGTCAAGTTCCGGCGTCTGGTATTTTTGTTCTTCCTCTTCGTTGGAGGATCGCCAGAAACTCACCCGCTGTTCCCCGGCCGCCGGTACCCGTGGAAGTTTCTTTACGGCCGTGGCAAACGGAATATAAATATCATCATTGAGGTTCTTTAGCTCAAACCCCTCGACCTTGCCCCGCGCGATATACTTATCCGCCATCACACCCACGACTGTAAAGTTAAGGTCCCCGATCCGGACATTCTTTCCGATCGGATTCGAAAACGCAAACAGCGCCCTTTTTGCCTTGGCCCCCAGCACGCATACCTGTGAGAAATTCTCATTATCGCTGTCGGTGATAAAACGACCGTCAGCTACCTCAACCGAGGAGGAGTAGACATAGTCCGGTAACGTCGCGACAACCCTGGCCGAGGCTTCGTTCGACTCGTGAAACACGGTCCCGATTGCCTCAAACCGCTGCGGCACGATATTCGCAACGAGGTTGTCAAACTCAGCGATGTTGCGGGCGTCCTCCAGACTTAAACCAGGAGACCGCGCCATCCCGGCATCGGAACTAAACGATTCATCCGGTACGCGAGCGTTGATTATGACATTGTTGATTCCCAGGATTGAGATCTGCTGCAGCGCCTCCTGCTTGGCCCCCTCACCAATGGACAGCATAGAGATAACCGCCCCGACCCCGAAAATCACTCCGAGCATTGTCAGGAACGTGCGCAGCTTGTGCCCCGCCAGAGAATCCAGCGATATTTGAAAAACCCGTTCGTAATTCATCAGCCGCCGCGATTACCCCGTCTGCGGCCCTCGCCTGCCGGCGGTTTTGGTCGCTCCTTGTTCAGTTCCGGCTCCTCGGCGACTTCGCCCGGAAGCCCCTGCTCATCAAGCGTCGGGTCGGCCAGGCAAATCTCTTCGGTTCCCTCGAGCCCCTCTCTGACCTCGATATACATATCGTTGCGGCGCCCCACCGCAACTTTGCGCTTCTTGCCGTTTTCGAGGAATACGACCGTCGTATCATCTCGCTCGAATACCGCTTCCAGCGGCACCGACACGACATCCTGAAGCCGGTCGACTACGATCTTGCACGAGGCCGACATACCCGGCTTCAGCCGGTCATCATCGGAGAGGATATCAATCTCAACATCGAACACGTTGATCTTCGACCCCGGCTCTTTGCGCCGCGCCAGCGTGCCCTTACTGGCGACCGTGCCGGGGAACTGAACGTCCGGAAAAGCGTCCAGCACAACGATTGCTTCCTGACCCACTTCAACCTTGTTGGCGTCGACCTCGGACACTGTCGTCTCCACCATCATGTCTCCCAGGTCGGGAAGATTGATCAAGCCCTGCCCCGGCCACGGTGAGTCCCCCTCCTGCACTTTGTCCATCGAGCCCCCCTTCCAGATCTCGAGATACACCACCAGCCCCGGGATCGGCGCATCGATTGTCATCTGGTCCAGCTCCCGCTGCGCCTTGTTGACCTTCTCCCGTGCCCGATCGACTTCGACCTCGGCCTTCTGGACGTCGGCCCGAAGCTGATCCAGCTTCGCCTCAAAATTCAGCTCGGCCAGCTCCATCTCCATCTTGGCCTCTTCGGCCACCCGAGGAGCCTCGTACTGCTTTTCAAGATAGTTCCGGCGCGCCTTCTCCAGGTCAAGCTTGAGCTGCTTCTCCTGAATCGTGTATTCCTGGTTCGCCCGTTCCAGCGCCGCCCGGGCAATCTTCAGATTGGTTTCGTTTTCCTGGAGTTCCGTCAACTGCTCGGAGGCGTCGAACTTGATCACCGGATCCCCCTTCTCGACTGTGGTTCCCTCCGGCGCCATCCAGGTAATCTGAAGCCCGCGAATCCGCGGCGACGACAACGTCACCGCCCGCTTGGCCTTGACCGTGCCGTTTTCATCCAGCGCAATCACCATCTCGCCGCGTTTTGCATATGTCGTAGGGATATTTGCCGAGGTTGCAAAAATCGCATTAACACCGATCCAACCTACCAGAATCACGGCCAGTGCCAGACCGGCATAGATAGCTTTTCTCAAAATGTCCCGTCCTTTAGATCGTTCCCTTGGCATCGTACTGCTCGCATGTGGCGGTGTCACCCAAGACACCGCCTGCTCAATTGTCTTTTACTGCCTTATCAGCCGCAAAGTTGCTTTCTTTTTCCCGGACTTTCCACCGACGATGCGTCCACATCCACTGGTCCGGGTACTTCCGAATCCGCTCTTCATAGAACCTATGCAGTGTTCGCGTCATTTCGTCAACGTCCTTTTCCTCGTCGCCGCTGTTTGGCGGGTAAATCGGTTTCCCGGCCATCACGACATGACGGTCATAACGTTCCCGCCGAAGCAGTACCGGCAAAAGCGGCGCGCCCGATTTCACCGCAAACAGGGCCGGCCCGCGATGCACCCGGGCCGTCCGCCCCAAAAACGGCATTTCCAGCCCGCTATGGCTGTGCTGGTCAGCGGCAATCCCCACCAACTCATTTGCTCTTAACGCCTTGAGAATTCCCCGGGCGGCCACGTTGTTGGGAATTACGCCCGCTCCAAACGCCTCCCGAAAGCGGGTCACCAGCGCATCGATCTTCGGATTCTTCTGCACCGTCACCAGATACCGCATCGGATGACCCATCGCCGGGTACCATGCCCCCTGGTACTCCCAGTTGCCAAAGTGCGCCGTGCAGATAATCCCGCCGTTTCCCCTCTTCCGCGCCTGTTCAACATATTCCAGTCCCTCCCCGACCACAATGTCGCGCAGTCCTTCCTTACCGACTTTCTCCGCCCGAACCAGCTCGATCAACGAGCGCGCCATATTTTCAAATACGGTACGCACCAAGAGCAGCTGTTCCTCGTCGGTCATGGCGCCGCCAAGGTCCGACCGGCGGATATTTCCCAGTGCGACTTCCCGACGATTCCGCCACACGCGATTCACCAGCCTGCCCAGACCGGCCGCAAAGACGTCGGCTCGTCGTGCCGACATACTCGTGACCAGACCTATCCCGGCCCGGGCCAAAAGATACTCGACCTCGTGGCTCAGCTTCGCCATGGTTCGTCGTCGTCGGTCCGTTCCGGCTTGTCCGGATCGCCGTAATCAAAGTCGGTCGACTGGTATTTTTCTTCCTGTTCCCATTTGCGGTAGTACTGACGGCGCTTCCGATACTTCAAAAACGCCCCCACTACTACCACCAAGGCCAGCATCAGCCACAGCCACATGGTATCCGCCAATAGTGTAACGATATTAAAACGACTGCTCCAGTGCGTCTGAAACTCACGCTCAAAACCGTCATAGTCCGATCCGGTCGACAGCACCAGCGCCTTGTCGTATGACTCCCCGGCCGCAATCGCATCTAAGAACTTGTTTACCGCTTCGACGCCGTAAAAATCGTAAAAGTAATTAACCGCAATGTGCGACTGGGCGTACGCCACCTGCACCTTGCTCGAATTGAACCGATTCATCTTCTCAATCTCGCGCAACGGAATATACTGCCCGAAAATCGCCGCCTTGCTTGCCGCCAGGTTGTCCATCCAACTCCACTCAGTCGACACCCGCTGCGCCAGCCCTTCATCGAACCAGCGCGGCGCCTGGTGGAATCCCGTCCGCTGCGCCAGCGCCAGGTGGGCCAATTCGTGCGTCAGCAACTGATCCAGCGACTTGCCCAGATTGAACTCATCCGGCGACTTCACCGCGATCCGCTGCCTCGGCGGATACGCCACCGCCGCCCCCCAGTCCGGGATTCGCCCCCGCACAAGATTCTGAAATCGGCCCAAATCGCCAACCAGATGTACGTTTGGTTTATAGACCAGTGAATCCTGAAGAAGATTAATCAGCCGCCGCCGCGCTATCCGCAGCACCGAGTCGGCCCCGTCGACATACGATGGATTGTCAAAATAGTAAATGAAGTGTTCGGTTTCTATCGGCTCGACATCGGTCGACTGCGAAAAAACCGCTCCGGCCGTGACCAGCAGGAGTATCAGGATCGTGAATATCTGGCGTAACATGCGGCTAAGTATAAGCAAAAGCCGGGGTTCCGGCAAGGCCCGAGCACACGCCGGCAATCGTAATTCCTGCCCGACATCCGGCATTTGTTGACAAAATCGGCGCTTTTTCGTACTGTCTGGCAGACAAAAGAAATCCTGTTAGGAGACTACGATGGACACGACCGACATTTTTGCATACGCCATGAAAATGGAAACCGACGGACGAGACTTTTACCTGAAACAGGCCGAAAAGGCCAGCCAGGAACAATTCAAGAAAATCTGGCTCCAGCTCGCCGAGGATGAACTCAAACACTACAACATCTTCAAGGCACTTCGCGACGGTGAATCGGCCGAGTATAACAAAGAGACCGAAACGACCATCCTGACCGATGTCAAAAACATCTTCGAGGAAATGAAAGACTCCGGCGAGGAGTTCCATTTCGAGGGCGACATCGAAAAAGCCTGGACTGAGGCCCGCGAGGTCGAGCGCAAGTCCGAGGACTTCTACCGCGAAAAGGCCAACGACGTCGACACCAAAAACAAGGCGGAAATCCTCAACCGTATCGCCGATGAAGAGCACAAGCACTTCGTGACACTCGACAATGTCATCCAGTTCCTTACCCGCCCGAAACAGTGGCTTGAGGACGCCGAGTGGAACAACATGAAGGACTATTGATCGCATCGGACGTGTTCGGTCAGTAAAATATGCTAACGGGACGCAGGACAAGCGTCCCGTTTTTTTCGGTCCGATAAAGACATCAGCGGACCGATCAAACGAAAACGAGCCACAATAGTACCGGAATAACCGGGAGGTCTTCATGAAGCGACTCGACGGGAAAACCGCGCTTGTTACCGGCGCTTCGCGCGGTATCGGCGCTGCCACCGCGAAACTCCTCGCCGCTCACGGCGCCGCGGCCATTGTCAATTATGTCAACAATCAAAAAGCAGCCGAGGACGTCGTAGCGGCTGTCACCTCCGACGGCGGTAAAGCAATTGCCCTGCGGGCCGACGCCCGTGACATCGATGCAGTCACGACCATGGTCAAGAAAGCCACCGCGGAATTCGGCCCGATTGATATCCTGGTGCTGAATGCCGGCATGGACATTCCGATGAAACCCTTCACCGAGCTGACCTACGATGAATTCCAGACCAAGGTCATGGGCGAACTGGACTGCTACTGGGCCTCCCTCAAAGCGGTCGTGCCGTCGATGGTCGAGCGCCGCGATGGCTGCATAATCGGCATCAGCAGTTCCCTTTCGCGCTACCCGGCGTCGGGTTTTTCATCCCATACGACAGCCAAGTCTGCCGTCGACGGTCTGATGAAATCACTCGCGATGGAACTCGGCCCGCTGAATATCCGCGTGAACGTTGTTGCTCCCGGATTGACCCGCACCGACGCCACTTCCCGCCAGCCGCAGGAAGCGTTTGATGCGATCGCCCGGATGACCCCGATGCAGAGGGTGGGCGAGCCGGAGGATGTCGCGGGTGTAGTCCTTGGGGTTGCGACGAACGAATTCGGGTTTGTCAGCGGCGCGTATATCCCGGTATGCGGCGGGATTTTGATGGTGTGATACGGTTCTGCCAACAGGATAAACCCGCATGGAACACGGGATGCTACTTCTATCGTCCCGTATTTTACTTTTGAATGCTGAATTACCAGATGAAGTAGTGCCTACCCCAGCCCGACCATCCCCTTCAAATAATCAACCTCACCCTGCGACAAATAACGCCACTCGCCCGGCTCTACTCCTTTGGCCGTGATTCCCGCAAACTCGACCCGCACGAGCTTCTTCACCGGATGCCCCACCGCCTTGCACAACTGTTTGACTTCCCGCTTGCGCCCCTCCGTCAGGGTCAGCCGGATCCGGGTTGTCCGCCTCGCATAATCGAGAATGTTAACCACTGCCTTACCGGTCGCACCGTCCTCCAGCTTGATTCCCCGGGCTATCCTCTCGCTGGCTGTCCGCGCAAACTTCCCCTTTACTTCCGCCTCATAGATCTTCGGCACCTCATATTTCGGATGCGCCAGCCGATACGCCAGGTCACCGTCGTTCGTCAGAAGCAGCACGCCCTCCGTATCAAAATCAAGCCGTCCAACCGGGTAAACCCGGCTCGGCACACCCTTGAGGAACCGTCGGATTGTCCTCCTACGGAACGGATCATGAAGCGTCGTCATCGCTCCACTTGGCTTGTTCAGCAGGATATACAGGTCCTCCTCGACCGGGGCGACTATCTGGTTGTCGACCTTGACAACGTCATGCTCCTCATCGATAATCGCGCCCTGCTCGGTCAACTTCTTTCCGTTGACCTTTACCCGTCCTTCCTCGATCAGCGTTTCGGCGCCGCGCCGCGAGGTCACCCCGCACATCGAAAGGAATTTATTTATCCGAATGCCCATAGTATGTTTGGACCTCAGCCATGATACCCTGAATTTCCGTTCCTGCGGAAGCAGGAATCCGGTTCCTTCCCGTTTTCTGCGATTTCATATCGGGGGCCGCCCGGACTGGCCACCTCCGTGCAGAAAAACCGCTACCCCCTCTATCGGCACCGGGTAACGGTTTGCAGCTGTCGATTTGTATTTTCTGCGGTCACCCTGCGCGCTTACGGCTCCCGCGTCGATTCATCGTCATCAATCTCCGCCTGAAACACCGCCTCACGCTCCTCCGGGGACACCTCTTCACAGTCGGACTCGTTGTCATCATATGACTCGCTGTCGACGCTTGACTTGTCATCAACGGTCGGCTTACTGTCGGCATTTAACTCGCTGTCGTCGTTCGTCCCGCTGTCGGCGGTTGGCTCGCCGCCAACGTTAGGCTCGGGGCCGCGTTTCAACTCGATCACTGTCGCTGACGGTTCTTCCGTTTCGGCGTCGTCGTCAGATGCGTCCTCATCGTCTGAGTCTACTTCATCCCGTGAGCCGTCCTCTTCATCGGATGATTCGTCCTCCTCGTAGGAGTCATCCGAGCCGTCCTCATCGTACGAGTCGCGCGTGAAGGGATCAAAGGTTCCGTCGGCCACATTCAGCTTCTGCGTCTTTTCGGTATCGAGCACTTTCGGTCCGAAATTCAATTGCTCATCAGACTGCGGTTCCGCCGCCCGAATGAGTTCCTCGATTTCCTTCATCTTCGGCAAATCACCTAGTTTGTTCAGCCCGAAGAACTTCAGGAACTCATCGGTGGTGCCGTACTGGAGCGGCCGGCCGACCGTATTGGCCCGCCCCTTGATCGTCACCATCTCTTTTTCAAGCAGATTGTGAATCACACCGTCGGATGCAACCCCGCGAATCTGTTCGATATCAGTCTTGGTGACCGGCTGACGGTACGCGATAATCGCCAGCGTCTCCAGCGCCGCACGCGTCAGGCGCATCTTGCGTCGCCGCGTGAACATCTCGTCGACATAACCGGTGAACTCCGGCAGAATATAAAACTGGAAGCCGCCGGCGATCTCACGGATCCGATACGAGGATCCCGACTCGTAGTACCGCGTATTCAAATCTGCGACTGCTTTGCCGACCTGCCCCGGCGTGAAATCGTCCATCATCTCAGCCACCTTGCGGGCCGCCAATGGCTCCGGCGAGGCGAGAATCAAAGCCTCAACTACTGATGTATGTGCGCTGTTTCCGTTGTCGCTCATTGCTTATCCCACCGCCTGCTTTTCAGAATTGGTGTAGTCTATCAGGTCGATCTCCTGTCGGGGCGCATCAAAGTGCTCCCCGCGATAGATCCGTACCTCCCGAAACGGGACCGACTGGTGGATCGCGATCCGACGGCTCCTGGTCAGCTCCAGCAGCGCGATAAATGTCACGACCGCAATTATCCGGCGCGGAATATCGGCAAACAGTTCCTGGAACGTGGCGTACTCCCGCTCGGACAGTGCTTTCATGACAAACGTGATACGGTCCTCAATCGACACCTCTTCCGCATCCACATCGTGGAAAGTCTCATCCCGCCGCGCCTCGAGCACTTCCTTAAACGCCGTGATCAAATCAAAAAGGCTCGTGCCCGGCGCCAGATCGACCTTGGTCTTGATCTCGCCGACCGGAAGTTCCGGCACATAGTTCCGTTCCTCCAGCAGTGCTTTTTCGCGAAGGATCTCGCTCGCCTCACGGTACTTTTTGTATTCGATCAGCGCCATTATCAACTCTTCGCGTGGATCGGCCTCATCCGGATCCGATTCGTCGCGCGGCAGCAGAAGGCGCGCCTTGATATGAATCAGTGTCGCCGCCATCAGCACGAACTCCCCGGCCACCTCCAGGTTGAGGTCCTGCATCAGTTCGAGGTACTTCAGGTACTCGCCGGTAATCTTGGCGATCGGTATGTCATATATGTCGACCTCTTCCTTCCTGATCAAATACAGCAACAGATCAAGCGGCCCGTTGAACACGGGAAGGTCAACCCGGTAATTCGGTTCTACTTGCTGTGATGTTGTCACATCCATGCGTCAGCCTACTTCCGGTATTTCATTTTCATGGCGGAGCGAACCTTATCCAGGACACTCCCGGCCCGTTCACTCGCCCGCTTCGCGCCGTCGGCCAGCACGTCCCAGACCGTGTCCGGCGCCGCTAACAATTCGTGGCGCTTTTCGCGGATTGGTTCCAGCGCTCTATTCATATTGGCTGCCAACCGCTTCTTGCAATCGACACAACCCAACTCACCGGTCCGGCACGGCGGGGCAATCTCCTCTTCGGCATTCTCGGTGTAGATTCTATGGAGCAGGTACACCGGGCACTGTTCCGGACGACCGGGATCGCCACGCCGCACTTTTTTCGGATCGGTGTAGAAAGTTCGTATACGCTGCTGCGTTTCCTCAGCCGTCATCCCCATGGGGATATGGTTATCGTATGATTTGGACATCTTGCGGTTGTCGGCTCCAAGGATCAGCGGGATCTCGCGGAACAACCCCTCCGGCTCAACGAGCGTCTCACCGTAGTAGTGATTGAACCGTTTCGCCAGGTCGTTGGCCAGCCAGATATGCTTGGCCTGATCCTTGCCGACCGGCACCTTGTGCGCGTTGTACACACAGATATCGGCCGCCTGCAGAACGGGGTAGCCTAAGAAACCGTACGAGTCCAGCGTGTCTTTTTTCTCCTGGTAGGTCGGCAGACGGGTCAGTGTCGGCACCGCAACCATCATCGAAAAAATCAAGTGAAGCTCGGCGTGTTCTTTCACCTCCGACTGCACAAAGATGGCGCACTTCTGCGGGTCCAGCCCGGCAGCTAAAAAATCTACCGCGACCTCAAACACCCGCTCTTTAAGCACACTGGGATCTTCCCAGACCGCCGTCAGCGCGTGCCAGTCGACAATACAGCAGTACATCCGGTACTTGTCCTGGAGCTCGACCCAGTTGCGAAGCGCCCCCTCCAGATTCCCGATATGAAGCGCGCCGGTCGGCTGCATCCCGGACAGAATCACCTGCTGTCCGTCGCCGTCGTCGGTCTTCTGCGTTTTGGGCTGGGTTTCCAGGGCCGCGTCGTCGTCGAGCACGTCCTGTACCGTGGTGCCAGTCCTTGTCTTGGCTGGCATATCGATATCGGTTCTTTCAGTCACAGTGCGTTTATCCATCGTGTTTTATACCAGAATATGAGGGTAGGTATCATGAAATACGAAATCAATTAAAACTTTTGAGCAATTTTGTTCGGGGTATAACGGCTTTAGCCGCAATACCTTGCGACTACACCGGATGTAAACCGACAAGTTCAACCCCAACCGGCTCCCGGCCCCGCGGCACCGGCAATCTGCTCCCAATTGACTGCCTTACAGAGTCTTACGTGTCCAGATCCCGTTCCTCCGCCTGCACCGCATAGGCTATCTTTACATCCTCCCCCAATATATGATCGACCAGCCAGTTATGCAAAAATTCCAGCAGCTTCGAGGCCGTGATATCTTTCCCTTCCTTCAAATCCTTGAGAATACCGGTCAGCTGCGCAACAAATTCACGGTGTTGCTTACGGTGATTGTCGAAATCCGGATAGCCGACCATCACCATCACCTTCTCTTCCTCGCGGAAATGCGTGACCGAATAGTCCACCAGTTGCTTCAACGCCTGCCCCACCATCGGGTTGTGCTGACCGTCCTTGATCGAATTGTCGAGCTTCCCCAGCAGAATAAACAGGTTCTTGTGCTGCCGGTCGATATCTTCCACACCGATCCGGTAACTGTCTTTCCATTCAAGCGATGCCAAATCAGCCCCTTTTCACTGAATTGTCGTGTCTTTCGGCATTGATTGTATCCGGTCTCAAAATACCGGCAAAGCCGCACCGGGCAACAAAAAACAGCCTGCCGGATCGGATTTTACCCGATCTCAAACGGCTGCTCTTCTCGTCTGATGACTTCTTTTCCGGCTAGGAACGGTTCGTCGCCTGCGGGGTCGGCGTCGGTGTCGGACTGGGCTGCGGCGGCCGATGCGTAAAAGCTGCCCCCTGCCGACGTTGAATGTCGCTGACGATTTTGATCACGAACACACCGGCGACAAACTCAACCGCCAGCGCCCCGATATCCAGCCATCCCGTGGTAATCATCGATTCCGCCGTGTCACCGGATATCCGCCAGGCCAACTGCGAGAGCGTCCCGGACACAATCCACAGTGTCCACCACGCCCCGATCATCCATCCCGGGATACTCTCGGTACCGACAAAAGCCGCCGCCGAACGGTGACCGCTTTTCTCATGGATCTCTTTCATGATCCGGTAGGGATAATACAGGTTGAAAATCGGCACGAACCAGTACCCGGCCGCTTTACCCGGAGTATGCTCCAGATCCGGGACGTTGTTCACCTCCAGCACCCGGTAAGCCCGGTGCATCCACATGCAGAAGAACACGGCCGAGACAATCAGCGCCGGCACTGCCATCAGGCCGAGCAGCCCGAGCAGGACATCGTTGCCCGACAGCTCACGGGCCATCGGGTCGGCCCCGGTGATGGCGGCTTCGTTTAGAGCCGAGATATCCACCAGGATACTGGGGATCATCAGGATGTTGATCACCATGACGCTGGCGACACCGATTATGGCCAGTGTGCTACGGGATTTGGCTGAAAGCGGTTCGAATTGGCCGTACTGTTCTATTGTCCCAGACCTCCGATAAACAGACTATTTGTCCAGTTTTCGGCGGCTGGAATGGGCATCTTGAGAGTATTGTGGCCGGATATACCTGCCCACACCATCCCCACCGGGATTGTTCGACTATTGCGCAAACGGCGGCCCCTACTTAGTCGGTGCGACCTCGTCACGCTCAAACACAACCTCTCCCGCCACCGGCAGCACCAGCCGAATCCGGTAACCGGTCTGCGAACCGTGCCACGACGGCTCGTACCGATCCGTGCCGCCGCCCGGGCTGGCATGACTGGCAAATAACAGCTTCCCCTCCTCGCCAAACCAGCCTAGCAGCTCGCACAAAATCTGCTTACCGGAATCCCGACCGTCGTCCAGCGGCAGTGGTGTAATCCGAACCGAGACGCCCTTACGCGGGAACCGCACATCCGGCACCAGCTCAAACGGCAGCTCCAGCGTATCACCCGCCTTGACCGGCCCCGTTATCCGATCCGGATACTTGATCACATCCAGACCGACCGTGTATGCCTCCAGCCTGGCCCCGTTCGGCCACTCATTCAGCGCCGTGACAAAAAAGGTCCAGCCGGAGGTATCTCCGATCTCAGGAATCGGGGTGACGACACCATACCACTCCTCCCAGGGATCCGCATTGGCCGGAAAGACCGTGATCGTGTCACCCTCGAAATACGTCGCGAAAATCGTCGTGCACTTTTCCGTCGCCTCAGGATTCGGAACATTGAGATACTGCACCTCACCATGCTCATCCATGCACAGGGTAAACCTCGGCCCGACATAATTGGCCGCCGTGCTCAGTTCATCGATCCGAAGGGTCGTCGTAAACACGCCCGAGGCATTGGGCACGAAAGTGAACTCACCGGTAAAGGAGTCGCCCTCGTTGATCGGCCCGTCCCACACAAACGTACTGTCGCCGAAAACATCAATCTTGCCCCGCACCCTGATCACCGACAGGTTCAACTCGCTCATTGTCGTCTCGCCCGTATACTCCATCTGAAATTTAACCGTCACCGGGAGCATCGCCTGCGGCAACTGCTCAAACGTGAACAGCGTTGTGAAATTCGTTTGCTCATACTCAATCGTCGTGCTGACTGCCGGGGACACTTCTTGTGTATCCGTTGACTCAGCGGTCTCGTCGCTGGCGCAGCCGGACGTGAAACTCAGCAACATGATAACAATAAAAGACACGACTAATCTGAGACTGGCAGAACGGTGAACGTATGACATGGTTTTGAGTTTCCCCGATAGGTTAGGCGTTAGGTCGTGTAGGAGGTCCCGTTGTTGAAGTCCAGAAACAGGTACGGACGCCACTGGTCGGCGACACCGTAATTGCGCTGGATGAAGGTGATATACGACGGCCGGCTCGGCCTGCGAAGAAGATGCATATCGGCCTGCTCCGGCGTGCGATTGCCTTTCTTGTTGTTACAGCGGGCGCAGGCGCAGACCAGGTTGTGCCAGGTGTCCTTCCCGCCGTGCGTGCGCGGGATCACGTGGTCGACCGTCATCGGCCCCTTGTTGGTCCCGCAGTACTGGCACCGGCCGTTATCCCGCATAATGATATTCTTCCGGGTCAGCATGATTCGTTTATACGGTACTTTTTTATATTGCCACAGGCGCACCACACTCGGCAACGAATAGGCCGTGGCCACGGTCCGCAGTTTGAGCCCATCGGCAGGTTCGATCAGCTCGGCCTTGCCCTCGATCACCAAAACGATCGCACGCTTGGCGGAGCAGACACTCAATGGCTCATAGTTCTGGTTCAGCAGAAGAACCCGCCGGTTGATAAGCGCCGTTGTCTGCATGCCATTTCCTTCAACAACCGGATAGTCCCTTGGGGTTCAACGATCCGGGGGCGTTATCGGTCCCTCCCCGGGATTGTCGTGCCCCCGGCCGCCCCCGCGGGTACATATCAGGCATGACATTAACCGGAAATGTACACGCCTGTGGATGATAGTCAACATCTTTTTGCGCGTTCACTGCCCGATAACGAGTTCCTGACGGTGACCGGGGACACCGATGCGTTGGTGATCGGCACAGGAGCGGTTGTTAGCAGCCTGATGCAGCTCCCATCCGGCACCCTCTTCATGGACAATTCGACCTCTCCCGACGGACACCTGATCTCCATGGTCGTCGCCCTGAATCAGGGCGACCGCCAAACCGCCCGCCGTCACTTCAACGCCTACCTGAAATCGGGCCACGGCCGCTCCGACTACGACAACATCCGCGAGTACTACAGCTTCCTCAACCACTGAAAAAGCCGCGCCAAAACGGCGCGGCTTCTCTCTCCCTCTAACGCCAAGCTCAACTCTCCGGCATCGCCTCTTCGATATCGTACTTCTTGATCTTGTCAAAAAGCGTCGTGTAATCAATCTGGAGGATCTTCGCTGCCTTGCGCTTGTTGCCCCTGGTCTCTTTGAGCACGCGGATAATCACGCCCCGTTCGGCCTGGGCCTGGGCGTGCGCCCCGATTTCCTTGAGACCCGCGCCGTCGCGCAGACGGACCTCGTCGGTCCGCCGCAGACGGATCGCCAGGTGATCCGGCCCGATCTTTTTCCCCTCAGCCAGGATCACCGCCCGTTCGATCGTATTCTCCAGTTCACGGACATTCCCGGGCCAGTGGTATTTTTCCAGAAGCGCCGCGGCCGGTTTGGTCAGCGACTTCCGCGGCTTGCGCATCTCCCGGCAGTACTTGTCGATAAAGAACTCGGCCAGGAGGATCATATCCGCGCCCCGCTCTCGAAGCGGCGGGATTGTCAGCGGAAACACCGACAACCGGTAGTACAGATCCTCACGAAATTGCTTGGACCTGATCTGTTCGGTAAGATCCATATTGCTCGCCGCGATCACCCGCACATCGACTTCGATCGGCTTGGTGCCGCCGAGCCGCTCGAAATTCTTCTGTTGCAGCACCCGAAGCAGCTTCGCCTGGAGCGCAATGTCCATGTCGCCGATCTCATCGAGGAATATCGTCCCGGTGTTGGCAATCTCGAACTTTCCCATCTTGCGCGCATGCGCCCCGGTAAACGCACCCTTTTCCGAGCCGAACAATTCGTTCTCCAGCAGCTCGCGCGGGATAGCGGCGCAGTTGATCGTGATATAAGGACCGTCCTTGCGCGGTGACAAGCCGTGGATAGCCCGGGCAAACAGTTCCTTGCCGGTGCCCGATTCCCCCTGAAGCAGCACCGAGG
The DNA here is from genome assembly GCA_964612145.1 of uncultured Ignavibacteriales bacterium. Taxonomy (GTDB): domain Bacteria; phylum Zixibacteria; class MSB-5A5; order GN15; family FEB-12; genus JAGNLV01. Next base: position 66,010 of record CAZTBP010000006.1, read on the forward strand.
CGTCCGACCCGGCCACCTTCTGGACCAGCCCGCAGATCTCGGCCATTTTTTGGTGCTTCCCGATTATATTCGAAAACTCTTTCCCGTGCATTGCTTCCTGCCGAAGCAGCGTGTTCTCGGCCAGCATCCGACGGTTCTCCAGCGCCCGCTGGATCAACACGCAAAGATGCTCGGTATCAAACGGCTTGGTGAGAAAATCATACGCCCCGGCTTTCATCGCCGCGACCGCGTCCTCGATCGTCCCGAACGCCGTCATCACGATCACCGCGGTTTCGGTATCGACTTCCTTGACCTGCGTGAGCACCTCGAGGCCGTCGATATCGGGCATTTTCAAATCGGTCAGGACGAGGTCGTAGGACTTGTTGCGCACCAGTTCCAGCGCACTCCTGCCGTCCATCGCAGCATCAACCCGGTGCCCCTCCTCGGCCAGCGTTTCGGTCAGCATGTTGCGCATCGAGTCCTTGTCATCGACTACCAGTATATTCGGCATCGTAACTCCCTTAGAGGCGTGTTTAACTTCCTGAGACCTTCTCTGTCCGACCGGCGGATTTATCCGGTGGGTATAGCACATATATCGGAATTTTCCTACAGGAATTCAGCGGCAAGGCCGCTTTGCGCTGCGCAAAAAATGGCACTGTGCAAAGGGATAGCAGGTTTTCGGGAAGGTTGTTTCAGGGTGAAACGGTTCTTCTATACCATTCAGCGGTTCCGCCGACCACCTTTCCGCCGTAGGGCGGAACCCTTTAGCGATTCCGCCGGGCTGCACTGAAAGAGAAAGGCAGAGCTACCGAAAGCCCCGCCTTTCGAGTCTTTTCCGAGATGCTTTAGACTACTTCATGCCGTACTTCTCAGAAGATCCGGCCTCACCCCGATCCACCAGCTGCCGGACAAGGTGCGTCAGCTCCTCTATTTGCTCCTGCTGCCGGTCAATCTGGTCCTGCTGCTCTTTGAGCGCCTCGACCAGCACCGGAGTAACGCGACTGTAATCCACAGATTTGAATCCGTTGTCATCGGTCATGACCAGCTCCGGGAACTGCTGCTCGAGCTCCTGGGCGATCAACCCGATATGCTGCTTATCATCAAACGAGTGATTCGGATATTCTTCGGTCCTCCACCGGTAAGTGACACCGCGCAACTGCTGAAGCCGATCCAGGGAACCGGAAATCGTCTGCACGTCTGTCTTGTAGCGGGCGTCGGAGCAGGCCCCGATAGCACCGGTGGCACAGATCTCACCTGCGACTGTTAGTGTCGCAATCGGTTCAATCGGGCCGACTCTAACGGTGCCGGCAAACTGGGCGTTGCCGAGGGTATCGAAAGCAAAGGTCGTGTCCGGGTCAACGCTCCCACCGAAATTCCCGAATCCAACTAATGAAATACGATCCCCCTTCTTAACTGCCATGCGCGCCTGACCGGTAGAGTCATAAAGCACGATACTGTCTGTAGACACGATTACGCCCCCCTGGTCATCCTGACTGTTGCCGCCGCTCAACACGAAACTCTCGCCCACAATCGCCTGAGATTCCATCCTGAATTGGCTCTTTATCAGTTCCCCGAGACCGTTGACGCTTTTGCTCTCCACGACTATACTGCCTCCGGCCCCTCCTCCGCCATGGCCGTCGATGGTGACCGCAGTATCGTTGCTCTGATTCAGCATCCGCATTACCGCGCCTTCGGTGCCAGTTTCCAACGTAAAGATGTCGGTCGTATCAAACAGGTCAGTGGTTATGGACCGAAAACTCATGGTGCCGCGAATACTGTCGTTTGGGAAACTCGGGTCCTTTGGGCCGACACTGATGACGGCGTCAAAAGCCCGCTCGGCCGCCGCTTTGAGCATGATGGCTGACTTGTTGTCGTTTACCTCGGTCGAGAACTGCGGCGACAAATTATCCAGCGAGTCCCAGACAATTCGATACGAAGCACCCGAGTCTGTTACTTTCTGCTCTGCACGGGTTAAGGCGTCTCCGGAAACCTCTATCTCGCGCGTCATGCTTGAAAGGCCGATATTGTCATTTACGGTTTGATCGAATTTGAAAGGCCCCTTGGTCTGGGTCCAGGTAAAAGATCGGATACTCCCGTCGTCATGGCTGCGGACACTGAGGGTCGTATCTCCACTGGAATCAATTACTACGAGTCCGGACGGGAGCGATGGGGACGCGTCCAGCCTGATGAGGCCCGGTTCGGTTTTAATGTGTCCATTAACGCCATACGCTACCGCCGACATAGGCGTGGCGGCCAGTTTCGTCCGCGGTGAAATAGGCGGATCAGCGCCGACCTTAATTTCCAGCCATAACGAATCCGGCCGGATACCAAACCCGGCCAAATCCAACGGGACAGTCTCCCCAAGACGGACCGAGAAAAGACCGCTCTCAACCGTTACCAGTTGCGTTTCCTCCCAGAGCAAGGCACCACTGGCTGAGTCTTCGTAGATACGATACGTCATATCGAAAGTCCCGCCGGCCGGGGTGCCGTCAGAATTCAACAAACGCCCCTGGTGTGAGATAGTTGTTGGTGGTGTGGCGAACGCAAACACCCCGAAAAATAGGGTAAGACACACGAATACTAGAAGGCTGATCTTCATACCGCGACTCCTGTAGAAAATGAAATGGACCCTGAGTTCGCTAACAGTATACTAATAAAGATCAGCTTTGTCTATGTTTTTTTTGAGATTAGCAGCCGGTAATATTATTGATCGGATCAAACAAATGAATACCCCCCCTACCGCACCACCGGCAGGCTCTTGCGCACCCCGCACACCGACCCGCGCACCTGATAGGAATCCAGATACAACGTATCACCGAATTTCAGCGGCTCCATCACGGTCAGCTTGTAGTTCCCCTTCGGGAGATACCGCACGATCAGCGGGATCGGCGGGCGGTCCCCCTCTAAGAACTGAAGAACCATCGAAACGAAACAGGTATCGGTCGGCACCACGAACTCCAGTGACGGCGACCACGGCGCCGCGACCTCGTCCGCCTCCACATAAATAGAATCAATCCGAGGCGCCCGAATCAGCGTGAAAATAGAATCCGACATAACGATCTGCGGCTCGACCCAGGCTGTCTCATAATACCCGGTCGGCACCGCCGGCTGGTCATAGGTCATTTTCGGCCCGCCGCAGCCGGCCACCAGCAAAAGCGAGGCCGCCAGGGCAAGAAGAACCGTTAGATATGCACGCACGATGGCTTTCATGGCAGGTAGGTGACCTCCCGGTAATACGTATGCTCGCCGACTTCTATATGTATCAGGTAGTTGTTGCCCTCACGCAGCCGTCGGCCCGGCTCGTAATGCCACGTATGCACTCCCTCATTCAGCAGCGTATCAACCGTGACACTGTCCCGCTGAATATCCCGATAGTCCTTCACCCGAATTGACACCGGTATCGAGTCTTCCTCGAGCACTAACGTAAAGACAAACGGGCTGTCCGGGTCATATGGTTCGACATCGCTGATTTCTTCCCACCGGTTGTACACCGCCTCGACTGTACCGTCGCGCGTCCGCCCGCAGAGATCCGATTTCCACAGATATTCGCCGGGAGGAACTCTGTGTCCCGAGTCATCCCGCTTGTCCCAGTAGAAATTGTAATAGCTCGGCTGAATCAGGGCGTTCACCAGGTGACGGATCACCTGTCCGGAATCATTGTAGATATCAACCGTCAGCCGACACGCGCCCTGCATCTCCTGCGGCACCCAGATCCGTACCCGCCGCGCCTCGGCCGTATCCGGGGGAATGCGCTGAAGGCCCCGCATAGTCTGAGCCGCGCCGGTGGAAAATCCGGCAGCGCAGATGATCATCCCCAGACCTATCAGTAGGCTCATTCGTTGAATGTGCTTCATAACAACCTCACACTGCTCCATACTGCCTGATCCTGCAACTACTTTTCTTCACGGTCGGCACCTCCGGCAGGGCGAGAGCCCCTCGGCCAGCGCCTCCTCACGGGTGGCGAAGGTCCGAATCCCCGACTGGTTCATCTGGTCGACCGAAGAGCAGACCGGTCGATGAAACCGATAGGAGTTGGCCCCGGCCAGGTACTGCGGTTCCGGCTCATGCTCGACCGTCCAGAGACCCCGCGATCGCTCCATCGCCGAGCGCTGGGCGGCCAGCATCAGCGACGTCTCCTCCTGCCCCTGGTCGGTATCCCGAAACAGGTAGAGGTAGGCCAGGCCCGAGTCTATCAGCACCTTATTCACCAGCAGGGTATCATCGACCCAGACGTACGCCAGCAGCCGCCCGTAGCGGTCCCGCTTGCGTCCGGAGTAGGTCAGTTTTGCTTCCTTTCCCTCGGCCAGTCGCTCCAGCAGAACGGTTGCTTCATCGTAGAACCGTTCCCCTTTTTCCGGCGTGTCGATCGCCAGCAGCCGGACCCGTTCGCCGCTGGCCAGAATAAAGGTGTCGCCGTCGATCACCTTGGCGACCACATTCCCGCCCATCACCGCGGGCTCGTCGCCGATTTCCACCGACCAGCGGACCACCACTGCCAGCACAACCAGCACCACGACCACGGCCACCCGGGCCGGAATATTGGCTCGCTTTTTCTTTCGCTTATACCGGCGTACCATTGACACTCACTCGGGACCAGCCGTAGCCGGTCGGTTCAATTTCTATCAGACTTTCTACACGGTCTTTGATGTCTCCGACGTGAGTAATCAGCAGAATCTGCGGAAAACGGTGCTTAAGATTGGTTAACGCCCTGATAATCAAATCCTTGCGTTCGTCATCCTGCGATCCAAAAACCTCGTCCAGAATTATAAACGACCGGCTCATCCCGGCCGAATCGATCAGTGCCTGGGAAATGGCCAACCGCAGGCAGAGATTCGCCAGGTCTTTCTCGCCGCCGGAAAACCGCTCGACCCCGAAATACTGCCCGGCATCGAGCACCCGGAGATTGTATTTTTCGTCCAGTTCGACCATGGTATAGCGACCGTCGGTCATCTCCGACATCAGCCGCGAGGAGAAGTCGGCCAGGGTCGGTCGAATACGGGCAATCAGACGCGCCTTGAACTCAGTCAGAAGACCGGTCAGCTTTTCGCCGTAGTATTGGTCGCTGCGGTGACTGTCGAGTTCGGTCCGGGATTTCTCCAGCCGGGTCAGCTGCTCGTTTTTTCCCTGAAGCTCTTTTTCGGTTAGTTCGAACTCTTTGGTTGCTGCGACTGAGTGCTCGCGGGCCGCCTCGAAACCCTGCTGCGCCCGCTCGAAGGCTTCTTTCGCCGCAGAAAAAGCGGCTTCCGAAAACGCCAGCTCACCGCGCCTTTTCTCCAGATCCGCTGCCTGTTCGTTGGCTTTGTTTCGCGCTTTCAGAATTCGCTCGATTTCAGCGGCGACCCTGTCCCGGCGGGCCAGGCTCCCCTCGATCCGGTCCAGGCGGCTTTTGGCGTCTTCCAGTTCGGCGACCTGCTTTTGTGCCGCCTCGAGTTGTCCGGGATCAAACCTGACCTCCCCCGCCTCACTCAATTGCCGGCTTACTTCCTGGCGCCGCTGCTGAATTTCGCCCAGTTGCTTTTCACCGGTCTCGCACTCTTTGACCGCCGACTGGCGCTGCATTACCAGTTCGCGCCGTCGGGTGACTTTTTGATCGAGATCGTCGACCGATACACGAAGCCTCGTGCCGGCTGCTTTCGCCTCGCTCAGCTTTGTATCAAGCTGCCCGGCTCTTTTGTCAAGTTCGGCCTTCTCCGCGTGAAGATGCCCCTGAATCTGGGGCAGGTCGTCGCCCAGCGGCCGGAGACACCGGTCGCAGACCGAATCCGGCCCGAGTTTGGCAATCGAGGCCATCTGCGCCGTCAGCTTCTCCTGCTGGACCTCCAGCGACCGCCGCTCGGCCTGCACCGCGCTGTACTGTTCACGGGCCGCCTCCAGTTTCACCCGCTCCTCCTTGAGCACTGATTCGACTGATTCCGGCAGCGCCGCAAGCTGACTGTCCAGTTCTTTGAGGGACTTCTGCGTAGTCTCCAGCCGCCCCTGAACCGCCTTTTTCTCTTTTTCCAGCCGGTTCGTCTGCTCGACAAGCTGCTGTATCCACCGCTTTTGGCTCTCGGCCTTTTTTAGCTTTTCTAACGTCTCGCGAGCCGAATCCAGTTCTTTGGTCTTTTCCCTAAGCCCCGCTGCTTCTTTTTCCGCCTTTTTCAGCGACTCAGACTCGGCCGTCAGCTCTTTCTCCCGCTCGATCAAATCATCGCGGCTCTGCTCTGCCGCTTCGAGTCGGGCCGTCAATTCGCTGTAGGCTGCTTTACTCTCCTGAAAAGTGGCGAATGCCGTTCTGGCCGTCTCCAGCGACTTTTTGGACTCCGCGAGGACTTTCTCCTGCTTCGCGACCGACCCGGCGAGTTGCTCCCGCCTTTTGCCTAATTCGTCGATGGTGGCTTTGATCTGGTCAATCTCCCCCAATTGCCGCTCCAGCACCAGCGCCTGCCCGGCGGCTACTTTGACATCCTCTTTGACCCGGCTGATCGCCTTATCGAGCCGCTCGATCCCCAACATTCCAGCCAGGTGATCTTTTCGTTTGGCCGGCTGAAGCATCGACAGGGCGTTCAGTTCCTGCTGGCGGGCCAGGAACGAGGTCAGAAATCCCCGCCAGTCCAGCCCGAGCAGCTCCCCGATATACCGCTGGGTCTCGCTGACTCCGACCGACTCCGCCGATTCCCCCCGGTACAATTCCACCTCGGCCCGTTCCGATTTTCCGACCAATCGGCGGACAACCCGATATTTCTCCTCATTAATAAGAAAATCGAACGTCACCTCGCAGGTTTCATCCGGCCGCGCGAAAGTCGATTTGATTTCTTCTTTGCCTGATCGAGCGGCCTGGTTGCCGTACAGGGCCCACGAGATGGCCTCGACAATCGTCGATTTCCCGGCGCCGTTGGGTCCGATTATGCCGATGACGTTGTCCTCGAAATTCAGGTCGACGGCTTTCATGACCCGGAAGTTGCGTATTGTCAGTGAGATCAGGCGCATTGACCGGTATAATCCGGTTGAATCGGGGCGCTGTCAAGGGGATACTGGGCGACCCCGTCACAATCGTGCAAGCTATTGTATTTCCACGGCTTACTTCGGATCCCGAAACCTCATGGCCGAACCGAGGCCGGAATACCCCGGTTTTGCGGGCTTTTGTAACCCCATGCGCTTTTTTGCCTTGACAAAATCGGTGAATCAGTTATCTTCCGGTCGAGCGTGTGTTTGAACTGCACGGCAAATCCGAGAGCCACAAAAGGGTTTTCCAGGCAGTGACCACGACAAAACCTCTTTATCGAACTTGTAATTTGTTAACGCATCACAGTCTGCACCTCGCGGGCTGAAGTCTGCCCAACATGATACTCCGGTGAGAAACCGGCAACAATCGTATCTGCACAGGCGGGCCGTACGACAATTACAATTCGGCGCTAATTCTACTTCCACTATTTCCTTCAACAACGACCCGACCAACAAAGCAGCGCATTCGTGCGTGATTTGTGGTTTGATCTGAGGAGGTGAATAACACAACCAACAACCTGGATCAATTTCAGGAGCTTCAGAAGCATAGTTCTTTTTAACGCAACGAACAGGAGCAATAGCTCCGACTCCAAGAGATAGGAAGGAAGACGATGGTTTGGTTACTTGAAGATCTGTTCCCAAGTTTCCCTAGACGTAAAGCCGGGAACGTGGCGAAATGCCTTATGACAGCCGATAGTATCGGTATGTTCGGTATTACGCCCGTCTTGAAGAAGCAACCCATTCAATTTCCTTGCTTAAGGAGGAAATAAATGTTAAAAAGACTGTTCATAGCAGTATTCGTCTTAAGCCTAGTAGTAGGCTTGAACGGTACAGCGTTTTCCGATGTCGTAAAAGGGCAAGCTGCCTTGGACGAACTCCGGGTTCAGAAGGTCAATCCAAACCATCCGCGGTTTGCTGAGACCGAAAAAGCCGGACCCGACCAGCCTGCCTTTAAGAAACCCGCAAGTGCTCTTGAGGCCCGTATACTGCCTCCGGGTGACCGTCAGGTACCGGCCACCAAGCTGGATTACTTCTGCGACCTGCAGGATTACACCAGTGGTGCGGCCGCCTACTTCTGGCAGCAGCCGGATCAATACGGCGACAGCCTCTTCAACATGCGCTTTACTGCGGATGCCAACTACGATTGTACGCTGAAGGTCGCGCATCTGCTGATGTACGCCCCTGGTACAATTGGCGATCCCGACATGCGTGTGTACTTGTGGGATGATGACGGCTTTGGATTCCCCGGTATGAAGCTGGATTCCGTGGACGTTCCTTTTTCCACGATCAGCACTGAGTTCACCAACCAGGGTAACCTGGCATTTATCTCGGCCGATTTCTCGGCAGCTAACTGGGTATTCTCCGATGGCGAAGAATACCACATTGGCTACACGCCGATCGTAAATTCGGCCGAGGACACACTCGCGATAATCTCGGACGACGGCACCGGTCCGTTTTCCGGTGAAGAACGCGCGAGTGAATTCTATGCCGGAGCCTGGGGGACGATGTTGAATGACTGGGGCCTGGACGTTTCGTTTTTTATTCTGGCGGAACGTTGCTGTGCCGAGATACCTTTTTCCGATTGCTATTCACAAGCCCCGATACAGAACATAGCTTATTTCTGGCGGGCGCCTCATCCGACCTATGGCGATGAGCAGTACTCCCAGAAATTCAGCGTGGGCGGACCGGAAACCCTGGTCTCCGTCGACGTTGCTATTTATGACCCGGGCGACGGCTCGTTCGGTAACGACGACGTTCTCATTCGTATTTTCGATGATAACGCCGGTCTGCCGGGCAACTTGCTGCACACCGAGACGCTTCCGGCCGGTACCTACCCGGCTTACCCGTCTCTGGCCAATGTGCCGCTGCCTGTGGGATTTGTTCTCGATGAAACCTTCCACATCTCTTTCGGTTCTTCGGCTGCTTTTGGCAGCGGTGAATACGAAAGCACCCTGTCCTCTGACGGTTCGGACGGTGTCGGCGGCTCCGCCTCCGACTGGGATTCGGGCCCCGGATACAACTGGGTCGACTTCCTGAGTGGATGGGGAATTGATGTGAACTTCTACTACGTTGCGAACCTGTGTCGTGACGAGTACGCCGAGTGCTCCATCAACGCCTGCTACGGCGGGCTTGGTTACTTCTGGCGCCTGCCGGATCGCTACGGCGATTTCGCCCAGGCCCAGAAATTCGCCGCTGTTGGTGAAGAGTGCCGCGTACAGGAAGTTAGCCTGGCTCTGTACTGGCCGAACTCCGAATCCGGACAGCCATTGTATACAGAACCCTCCGAGGTCACCATCTTTGCTGATGCCGGTGGTTTACCTGGTGCGGCCGTTGCCACTATCCCGGTTGGTCCGGCGGAATACGCCGCAGCCGGCATGGTTGATCCTGGCGGCGCCGGTTCTATCCTCGGTTTCCTGACCGTTGACTTCACGCCGCTTGATGCGTTCGTGACCGGTGCTTATTGGGCCGGTATCACGTCGCTGGCGCCTGATACCCTCAGTGGTATCCGGACCCTGTCCGACCCTGGTGGCAGCGGGCTATGTGCCGACGCGTATGCCGAAAACTACGGCGCGTGGGGCCTCATGTCCACCGACTGGGGTCTTCCGTCTGACGTCGCGATGGTCCTCGACGCCGAGCATTGCTGCATTCCGTTCAGTGAGCGGGCCTGCGGCGTTGCCGACGACTTCTCGACCTATGGCGGCGACTACGCTCGTACCCACGCCACTGACGTCCAGCTGGACGACCCGTGGTGTGACCTGACCCTGAACTGGGGCTTTGAGCACCCGACTGATGGTGTTGGATTTACGGGCCCGACCGCCTATGGCGATATGGTCGTCTGCGCCTTCGGTCCTGAATACCGGGTCTTTGATCTGGTAACCGGTGCTCAGCTCTACATCTACGATCCGACTGCGGGTCCGTTTGCTTCGGCTGACATTCGTACCTCTCCGACCATTGACTTGATCCCCGGCTATCCGGATCCGATCATGTTCGTGACCGGTGGTACCAACGACGAAGTCCACGCTGTTGACTTCCTCACCGGTGCTACGATCTGGACGCGCGACGTAGGTAACGTCGGCCCGGCCGGTCTCTTCGGTGATGTCCGCTGGGGTGTCTTCACTGTCGTCGGTAGCAATGTCTACTGGGGCACTGAAGGTGGCTATCTTGTCGGCGCCGACGCGCTGACCGGTACGCTGCTGGCCGGCTTCCCGATCAACCTTGGTCAGGCAGTCTGGACCTCCCTGTCAACCGACGGTGTCAGCCTGTTCACGGCGACCCGTGCGGCTGGTTCTGAAGGCGACGTTTACTCGATCGATGCCGCTACCGGCGCCATCAACTGGCAGTTGTCTGCCACCGATGGCCTGCAGGGTGCGACCGAGTGGGCCGGCCTCGGCTACACCGGCGACGAAGGCTTCACCGGTGGTGTGTCGTATGACGCCCCTCGGAACGCGCTGTACATCAACTCGCGTGCCGAAGCTAACTATCCGACGGACGGTCTGTTCTATCGTCTCGATGCAGCCAGCGGTAACATCATTGGTGACGTTACCCTCGCTAACCGCGTCTTCTACTCGACGCCGGTTCTCGATGCTGCCAATGCGATTCAGCCGGCCCTTACCCGTTGGGTAGCTCCGCCTACCGGCGGCAACATCTATGCCGTCAACAAGGGCACCGGCCTGATCACCTATTCCGTCAGCTCCGCGTCCGGCGGTCGTTACTACACCAACGCTGTGCTCTCCTGTGAGCCGGCTGGTGCCCCGGACCTGCTGTACGCGTTTAACGAGGATGGCTTCCTGTCATGCTTCAACGCCGATGATGGTGACGAGCTGTATCGTCGCCGCGTCTTCAATGCTCCGGGCTATGCCCCGAACATTGGTATGGGCGTCGCCCTGACAATCGACGGCACGGGTGCTCCGCACCTGCTGGCCTCTGATTTCTGGGGCAACCTGGTTGACATGACCAAGGGCGCGGATCGTCCGCGTCTGGAAATCCAGACCTACTCGCCTCAGGCGCCGGTAGAGTTTGGTGCTGCCCTCAGCTTCATCGTCACAATCGAAGACGTTTTCGCGAACACCGGTTGTGCCGACCTGACCTTCAGCGCTGTCAACGTTGATGAGCTTTCCTTCGGCCCGGACATTCCGTCGTTTACCGCCACTAACGTGTCGGAAGACTTCATGAATCGTTCGGCCACGATTGCTGATCAGTTGACTGACGTTGACAAACTGCTCAAGCAGGAACGTGTCATCGATGCCGTCAATGACGTCTCGCTGGCCCGTGAATATGACATAGAGCGCAGCACGAACTACGCTGCCGCCGGCTTCCCGTCTTACCTGAACTCGGTCGTTTTCCCGACCGGTGGAAGCGTGATTCCTGCTGGCGACACTGCTGACCTCGTGCTCGACGTTATCCAGGTGAACATCGATCGCGGCCCGCAGCCGTTCTACATTGAGTTAGTAACCGATGATCCGGACTTCTTCCTCAATGACCCGGCGCTGGCCCCGCAGATCCTCGTTACCCTCGTGGGTGGCTGCTTGACCGATACCACAACTCTCGAGTTTGGTATGGGCGGCGCTAACATCCAGCTGGTGACGAACTCTGGCCGCCTGGGTACCGGTGACTGGAGCCCGCATGGCTTCGATATCGATGGCGATGCTTCTTCCTTCTACCAGGGCACCTACGTTTATGGTGTCAGCCAGTACCGTATTGCGATGAACACGCAAGACTGGTCCTCTGGTGGCGGCGAAGCCGATGCCTGGATCTCGATGCAGCCGGATCCGAACTGGTGTGACGATGAGTGTAAGCCGTTCCTCGATGCTGGTGTGACCCTCGGTTTCATCACTTCCGATGGCGGCAACACCTATGCCCCGATCACCGGTGACCTCATCTGTGCCTCTTACATCGACTCCGTCCAGAACTTCGATCTCGGCGGCGGCTGGAACTGGCGTAACTTCACTGCGCCGTTTGACAACGACTCCACCATGGGTCTGTATGTCAACACGCGCACTGTTGGTGCTCTGGATGTTCCGGAACTCGCTAACGTGACTGTCGAAGTGATGGAATTCACCGAACGTAACGGCGGCACGGTCGAAGACTGGTACTTCGGTGCCATGATCGACTATGACGTCGGTGGTGATACGGCCATCTGGAATGGCGACTACTCCGTCGCTTACTCCCCGAGTGCCACCCTCGCAGGCGATGTCGCCTGGGGTCTGGTCAAGATTCCGTTTGGCTGTGGCTACGAGCCGATGATCAATGCCTACGCTCTTGACGCCGGTCAGGCTCAGTTCAGCACTGACGCCAATGGCAACCCGTACTGGGATTCGGTTTACACCTATATGAGTCTCGCGCCGGGAAGCTATGGTCACAGTTCTGTGAGCACCGGTCCTGACCAGGAATTCCACGCGACCATCGCGGGTCATGACTTTGGTCCGAACGAAACCATCGAATTCGCCGTGGCGAACTTTGGTCTCTTCGGTATCGCTGACATGAACAACCCGGTCGAGATCTTTGATCTCGCCACGTTGGTCAACCAGTGGGCCGGCTTTGGTCGTGGCGACGTCAACAATGACGGCGGCATTAACCTGGCCGACATCATTTACCTGGCCGGTACCGTCAACGGCGGTCCTGGTGCGGTTCCGTTTGAACATCTGTCCGACGTTAACGCCGATAGCGGCATTGACGTGGCAGACGTCGATTACCTGATCGACTACTACTTCAACTGCGGTCCGTGCCCGATGGGTGACTTCATCTTCTAATTCTGATTGGAAGTCCAAGTCATAGATGGAAGCGAGGCCTCGCGCCTCGCTTCCTTTTTTTTGTGTCGTATCTCTCCCGTGACACGTATAATAGACCGGTATGACTGCCCGCAAAGCCGACAAGCAAATTGACGATATCTCCCACCTGATCTCCGACCTGTTCGAGATCGACGCCGTCTACCGGCAGGGCCGACAAATCGTCTTCAGCCTCTCCTACCGCTACCTGCCGACCCGGTCGACCAAGGCGCTGCAAGAGCGGCTGGAACTGGCGGGGTATGAGTTCACGACCGAGCAAGCCGAGAACTCGCTCACGCTGCAGATTGATCCCAGGCGAAGACTGAATATCCCCCGGCTGAACATCATCCTGTTTCTGGCGACGCTGGTCTCGGTGTATTTCGTTCCCGTCTGGTACTTCAACTTTATGGATGCGCTGGTGAAAGTAGCAAAGATGGCCGACTCCGGCGCAATTGTGATCTCCGGCGAGATGGATTTGATCTTTCGGGCGCTGCCGCTGTCCTGGACGGAAACGATGGCCGACTTTGGCCGCGGTGAAGGTCTGGAATTTACGTTGGCTATCATGTCGATTTTATTTGTGCACGAGATGGGCCACTTTATAGCCAGCCGACGCCGCCATATAATTACGTCGTGGCCGTACTTCATCCCGGCGCCGAATATCATCGGGACTTTCGGCGCCATCATCAAATCGAAGTCACCGTTTCGCAACCGCCGGGACCTGATTGAGGTCGGCTCCGCCGGGCCTATTGCGGGATGGATCGTAGCCCTGTTCTGGCTGATTTACGGACTCTCCCAGTCACACTACATGTCGCTGGACCAGTTCACCCCCCAGATGCTCTCATTTTCTCTTGACGGGGAATCAATCCTGATGCGTGTCGCGACTCTAACGCTGATCGGCGAGGCGCCCGACGGCTCCTACTACAAGCTCACCGAAGCTGCCTTCGCCGGCTGGGTTGGCCTTCTGGTAACAGCCATCAATATGCTGCCCATAGGCCAGCTTGACGGCGGTCACGTCATTTACGGCCTGGCCCGAAGGAAACAGCACATCCTCGGCTTCATCGGTCTGGCCGCTCTGCTGATTCTGGGATTTCAGTCGATGGTCTGGTGGTTTTTTGCCGCAATCGGGCTTGTTTTCGGAGTGAAACACCCGCCGACAATGGATGACAGTCGGCGGCCGTCGCTAGTTGCGCGGGCGATGGGAATAACGGCACTGATTATTCTGGTATTGTCCTTTACACCGGTGCCTTTTCGCTGATCGGAATATCCTTCAGGCAGCTTGTATCTTCTTCACGATCGTACATGGCCTCAAAGTCGACCTCGCCGTCATCCAGTATCTTCAAAAAGACATCGACAATCTCCGGATCAAACTGCTTGCCCCGGAATTTCAGCAGCTCATCGACAGCTACTTTTAAGGAGTTACCGTTGCGGTATGGGCGGTCAGACATGATAGCGTCGAACGTATCGGCAACGGCCAGCAGCCGCCCCTCAACCGGGATTTCTTCGCCGCGCAGTCCCCTGGGATAGCCGGTCCCGTCATAGAACTCGTGATGCGCCTTGATAAACGGAATGGCCGGCTTGAACAGTTCGATCCCGCGAATGATCTGCAGGCCAACGTCCGGATGACTGCGCATCCTGGCCCGCTCTTCCTCGGTCAGGGCCGAGGGCTTGTTGAGGATGTTGTCCGGGACGCCGATTTTCCCGATATCGTGCAGCGTGCAGCCCATGTGCAGGTCAAAGATCTTGGCTTCGCTCCAGCCGAGTTTGCGGGCGATAAGTTCCGCCAGTTTGGATACGCGGTCGGTATGACCGGCGGTGTATTGATCCCGTGCCTCAATAGCATTTGCCAGGACGCGGATAGCTTCGAGATAGGACTTTCGTAAATCACGATACAGGCGGTTATTGGCGATTGCCGATGCTGCAGAATTGGTCAGAATTGACAGAACGTCGAGCTGCCCCGGCGTCACGCGACCGAATTTGGAAGCCACGACGATATTGATCACGCCGTTAATCTTGTTCCGAATCATTATCGGCTGAAGAATGGACACACGAACCTCGTTGCCGTTCTCGGTTTGTACCCGTCGGGCCTCGATGGTTGGTTGAGAAGAGGTCGAACCGGCAAATTTCTCCATGACCGTCTCATCCGTAACAACCGATTCTATCAGTGGATCGTCAGTAATGCAGTGACGGCGCAGCGGCTCATCTGTCCTGGGATCGATCTGCAGGATGCCGACCGCCGCGGCGCCCAGCTCCTTCTTACAGGATTCGATAACCAGCTTCAGGTAACGATCTATATCAATCTTCGCCGTATGGGCGTTGGCAACCTTTAGGAACTCCACCTGACCGCGCAGGTGAAGGTTCTCGCGCATGACCCGCTGATGTTCCACCGCGCGATCTATCGTTGACTTGAGCAACTCGAGCTTAAACGGCTTCACCAGAAAATCGTACGCGCCTTTCTTCAGCACGCTTATGGCCGTCTGCACTGTCGGATGAGCCGTCATCAGGATAACCATGGCGTCGGAATGGCTCAAAAGGGTAGCATCGAGAATCTGCATGCCCGAATGATCGCCCATAACCAGATCGGTCAGCACCAGATCAACCGGATGCTCTTCGATATGGGCCAGCGCAGCGACCGGATCGGCGTATGTCGTAACCGTGTACTGACTCGAAGAGAGTGTCTCTTCGATAATATTGCAGATATGCTTTTCGTCATCGACGACAAGAATATGCGTGGTCGGTTTATCGATCATGGAAGTCCTCTCACTGGTTCAATATCTATTGAACTGTATCGGAAATCACCGGCGATTGCCCACCGATATTGCACAAATGTATGATTTTTGGTCTTGTATGGGGGATTCGCCTTAGCCCTTATAGGCCTCGGCTTTGTAGGAGGATCGAACCAGCGGGGCGGAAAAAACCTGTGCGATTCCGGCTCGTTTTGCGTCCTGTCGGTAAGAGTCAAACTCATCAGGAGTTACGTACCGGACGACCGGATGATGCTCCTTCGATGGCGCCAGGTACTGCCCGATAGTCAGCAGCTTCACTCCGGCCCGGGCCAGATCGTCAAACACTGCCAGCATCTCTGTCCGCGTCTCACCCAACCCGACCATCAGCCCCGATTTCGTAACAATCTCCGACCGTCTCCCGACCTCCTTGAGGAGATCCAGGGATCGACGATAGTCGGCCGCCGGCCGTACCGACCGATAGAGGCGCGGGACCGTCTCGATATTGTGATTGAAGACATCCGGGTTCATCTCGATAATCCGGTTGACCGCTTCCGGCACCCCTCGAAAATCCGGAGTCAGGATCTCGATAGTTGCCGAAGGCGCCCGACTGCGGATAGCTTCTACTGTGGCAGCAAAATGACCCGTACCGCCGTCCGGCAAATCGTCACGCGTGACCGACGTTACCACCACATGTTTCAATTTGAGTTGCTCTGAAACGGCCCCGACATTTTCCGGCTCATCGGGATCAAGGGCTGCCGGACGGCCGGGCTGGACATCGCAGAACCGGCAGTTTCGGGTGCATTTGGGCCCCATAATCAGGAAGGTCGCCGTGCCCCGGTTAAAGCACTCTCCCCTGTTGGGGCAATTGGCTGCCTGACAGACCGTATTAAGGCCATACTGGCGCAGTAAGCGGTTGATCTGCTCGTAGCCCCGCCCGCTGAACCCGCTGACCTTGAGCCATTCCGGCTTCCGACGGGGTAATTCGCTGGTCTTTGTCAACTTCTTTGAGTGTTGGCTGTCGGCCATACTTTCGACTCCAAATCCGCTTAATACAGTCAAGTATAACGCAAAACGCTCGATAAACAAGGAAAAGGCCCCGATACCCGCTTCATGGAGATAAACATGCGCCGCTTTCTCATAGTCGCCGGCAGCATCCTGCTGATGTTCACGGCCACGGTTCTACACGCTGCCGATAAGCGTTCTCCTCGCCTGGTCAAACTAAGCGATTCAGTTGAAGGCGGTGAAATTCGTCCGTGGGTCCCCATGACAACCGCCGATACCTGCATCGTCCGCCACGACCAGGGGATTTACTATAAGATCGACGGCTGGGTAACGGGCAACGAGCTGTACAAATCATACCTTGATCCGGCCGCAGGTTGCGCCGAAGCGTATCCGTTCACGATCACCGAAATCAACATGCCGATGTACTTTGTCGGCACCCCGACCTTCAATGTCTCGGTCGATGTCGAGCTGGTCGACAACAGCGTCCCGAACTGCCCGCTGCCGGGCGAGTTGCTGACTATTTCCAGCGAGTACATCCTGAGCATTCCCGAAGCTGGACTGTGGAATCTCTGGATTCCACTCGATACGCCGGTTGTCGTCAACGGCCCTTTCTTCGCCGGATTCTTTATCTCGACATCGATAGCTCAAAGTGACAGTGCGGCGGTGCTGGTAGACACTATCCCGACGCCGTGTGTAAGTTTCAACATCTGGGACACCACCGTCGGGTTCGTCGATCTCACGAACAACGAGCACTTTGATTTCCCGGGACGCCTCGTGCTCTATGCCGCCGGCATCCCCTCCGGTGTTTCCGGTCCGCCTGCCGTTGATCTCGTTTACCCGACCCCGTCGGATTCGATCCTCGGCAGCGCTGAAATCTGGCTGCGAGATCGCAGCGGCAGCACCGTTTTGGATTTTGCCGAGTTTGAATATCGCCTTCAGGACGACACTATATACACCTCGATCGGGCAGGACTTCGACGGCACAAGGTCTTTCCGCAACGGTCTTGACCCGTCCGGCGGCGGTGATGGTTTCAGTTACCGATTCGATGCCTCGGCCCTGACTGAGGGACACTATTACCTTCGCGCCACCCTTTACGACACCCTTGGCCGCGCTGATGCCGACAGCGTCCAGGTGTTTGTTGAACCTACCCCGCCCTTGCCAACACCGGTCTCTCATGCTGATGGTGAAACGTTCTGCGAAACTATCGAATTAGACTTTGTCAGCCCCGACGAAAACCTCGATTTCGTCCAGACATCCCGAAAGGTCTCCGAGGCTGCTTTCAGTCTCGGTATCGCGGCCGCTGGCGCCAGAGGTCGGGGCCCCGCCTGGTGCGCCCCCTACAGCTTTGCTATGGCGCTCGACCTGTGGTACGAACGCGGGTACACCAAACCGATGAGTGAATTCAACGCCAAGCTGCCGATCGACACGATGGCTGCTCGCCTGGCCGATCGCTTCAACACGACCGATAACTTCGGCACCTACGACGTCGATCTCCTTTTCGGACTGATGGAGTACCTGAAATTCAAGTTGTCTGATATAGAAGTGTTCTACCAGCGACAGCCCGACTACTACGATCTGCGCAATCGGGCCGAGAACTATGAATATACCGCCCTGATCGGACTCGGTGGATCTCGCGGCCTGTGGGTGACGGTGGACGGATTCGACGGCTGGCGACGTGCGGACAGTTCATTCCGGGTACGGGTGGCTCACCCCACGGGCGGTGTAATCGAGGCCATGCCTGTCCGGAACACGCAGGACGGCGCCGAGGGATACCTCGACGGCATCTGGCGCCCCATTGACATTATGATCTGGCTGGGGCCGCCGGACTGGACCGTGAATCGACAGGCAATCGGCGCCGATCTGAACGGTCTCGACGGCTGGTCAGTCAACTGGACCGCTGCCGGAGCTGTTGAGGGCGACCATTATTACTTCCATACCTTTGGTCGCGATGAGGACGGGATCCGTGAATACTCAACCCTCCTGATAGGTCACAGTTGCGCGGACAGCTACATAAAAGGCGATTACAACGACGACGGCTTCGCCGACATCGCCGATGCCGACTACCTGCTGGAGCATCTTGCCCTGGGCGGACCGGCACCAGTCGGCGGAACACTGCGGGCCGACGCCAACTGCGACGGCTACCCGAATATCGCCGACGTCGTGTATTTTCTTCGCTATGTTTTCAGCGGCGGTACCGAACCCTGCTACTAAAAATTCTTCAGTGCACGGACAAAAGGCGGTACCGTACAACGGCACCGCCTTTTTTTGTCAGCGACTGATCGGTGCAGTGCGTGCTTTCTTGCGCGCGACTGCCGCCCGCACAGCCCGCCGGGCGACCTCATTATCGATACCCAGGACCTCAGCCAGCCGATCGATCGCCTCATCGAGATGACTCAGCCACTCCTTCTCTGAGTACCTCTCCCGGAGATCGTCGGTTATTTCGTCTGCGAGCGTCGCGATCAGCTGCGCATAGCGGTGACGCCGCCCGACCTTAAGAAACGGGATAACATACTGATTGGCGATCCATCCCGCAACCAGGATCCCGACCGACCCTAACAGTTCCAGCAGTCCGCCGGTCAGCAACAACGGCTGATGTATCATAACTCCTCCAATTACTTTTGTGTTTTCCCTTTACCAATCCAGCTGCCAGGTCGATTCAGTCGGCACTGTCACCCGCTGCCGAAGAACCGCGCCATCGGAGCGCCGGATAGTTATTTCATAGAGAGCCCCGGCAGGCGTGAGCCGATCCGAGGGAATCAGGTCCAGTTCGAACAGCCCGGTGCTGTCGGTTGTGGTGCTGATCGAGTAAGGCGAGACGACCGCGCTGTTGTACCGCGCCGATACCGCCGCCAGCCTGGCACTGACCGACACCCCTTCCTCCGGTGCACCATCGATACCGTACAGAAATCCCCAGACCCGGCACAGATCAGCCGACGGCGGCGGCGAGGGGTAGAACGCGACGCCAAACACTGTATCAAGTTCGGCGGAATCGACAACAAGCGTATCAAATGAACCGAAACTATACCCTGCCGCCCCGGCCGCAACCAGCACCGAGCCGGCATCGATCGCGAACGCAGCCGCACCGCTGATATCGGTCACGCCCAGCCCGAGCAGGGCAGTCTGTTCAATATTACGTACGGTGATCCGGGCGTGCGGTATCACCGCACCGGCAGCCGAATCAAACGCGACAACCGTAACCCCAAAGGAACCGGCCCCACTGCTCAGTCCGCGCTCGGTGCGATTCGAATCGATCACCCCGCCGCTCACGACAACCGTATCGTTCACCTGGGCGAGCGTCTCTGCCAGCCGAACTCCGGCGAGCTGGAACGAAGCTGTCCGCGGTGTTACAAGGCTGTTGGAATCAACGGCCAGCAGCGAGATCGAGTACCCGCCCGCAGCACCGGGACCGTCAAGATTGGACACCAGGTCGCGAAACACATACGACAATCGCGCCCCGGCGCCGCTCCTGCCGATCCTGCTGTCGGAGGCATCAAGCGAATCGAAGAACACCGTTGTTCCCGATGGGCCGCTGACCCGGACCCACAACGACTCGACCGCGACCGGACTGCCGATACTGTCCAGCGCAAAGAACGTCACACTCAACGAGTCCTCTCCGACAGGGGAGCTGACGGCATTGTCGACAATCGCGGCCCGGATGATACCTGTGAGCAGAGAAAACGACAACAGTAGTGAAAGTATCGTTCTCATTAGCGTTATTCCTTAAAGTGAATTGTTTCCCGGCCCGGTGATCAGCAGCCGACGACGCCGAAAAAACTCAACGATGTGCGGATAGTAGCGGAGAAGTATCGGACGCACTTCCGACTGTTCCTCGGTGGTGGCCATCGTTTTCAGTGAGTTGTTGATCGGGAAGACATTTTCGTTCACGATACAAATCCCGGGGAAATAGCCCGACGTATCCCAGAACTGGAGCAGTCGTTCAAAGTTACCAAATCGGCACCAGGCGTCCGTATCGCTCACCACGGCCGTGCACGCCACGGCGATCGTATAGTCTCCGCCGGGCTGGGTCCAATTCAGTGAGTCAAGGTCACCGACGTCGAGGTAAGCATGGCGCCAGGTAACACCGCTGTCGGGTTTCGGGTAGTTCCCAATATAGTTCATTGATTCATCCCCCTCGATGAAATCCCGAACCAGCGGATAGGCAAACAACCGGCGATCTACGGTGTCCCGCTCCTCGACGCAATACAGCAGCAGAGCGGCTGAATCGGGCATGTCCCCCGCAAGCGTCGGAAATCGCATTACGGCCACATGACTGCCAAGATCCGCGTTGCCAATTTTGAGAGCCGGCGCCGATCCGGAATTGTAACGACGGCAGTCTTCAAATTGTCGTTCCAGGTCACAGTTTGTGTAACCGTAGAGAGTTGCATCCTCGATCTCGGACTCGCCGCGAAGGGTGTCTACAAACGACAACGCAGGTCGCGCAAGTATGAGTACCAAAACCGTGGCTATAGTAGCAGCAAAACGTATCAATTTGTCTCCTCCCCCTGCTCCGGTGCTTCATCGTCGAGACAGGCCGCCTCGACCTCACCGTCGGGCAGTTTCGCTTTACGGATCTTTTCGATCATCTCCCAGAACTCCGAGGTTCCGGCTTTCTGGTCTGACAATTTCGTATGTAATTCTATCAATGCCTTTATCTCCGTTATTTTGAGTTGAGGAACCTCCGGCGTGCTTTCGCGGTCCGTTGAGATGAGCTTGTTCAACTGCACCTGAACTATCTGCTCGATTTTACTCAGCCACTCCCGCCGAAGCCGGTCGGGATTCGACGCGTTCTTCGCCACGTCAGTCACCCATTTCAATAATCATCAGGTCGGCCGAGACCACCGACGGCGCCTCAGGATCACGGGCAAGCCGGCAGGACTTCACGGACTCCGACCCGACGACAAAGGCGGCATCGGACCCGTGCGACCGTACGATGACCTTCGGTGACTCGATCTCATTGGGGAGGTTATTCCCCCGGTGATCGACCAGATCGGCATACAGTACTGTCTGCTCGCCGCCCCCCGGGTTCACACTGCCATAGAGCACCGTCTTGTCCGAACCGACCTGTTCGACCACAACAAATCCTATCTCGCCCAGCCCCGGCAGACCCCAGACGGCAATATTCGGCACAAACCACATCCGGTGGCTGACCGCCTCCTGAAATGTTGTCAACATCGCATTCTCCTTAGCTTTTGGCGGGTGAGGCCGGGCCGCTCTTCGGCGCCCGGAAAGCCTTGATCAAACGCTCGGATTGCTCCTGGTACTCGGCGGCGAGATTCAGCCAGGCGTTCGCCGTGCGATCTCGCGACGGATCCGTCTGGAGTGACCCCGCTGCTGACGATCGCGCCACCGCTGCCAGCGCCAGATAAGTCGCCGCACTTTGGAGCACGCTATCGGCGCCGAACGATCTGTCCGGGTCGACCAGCTTTTCAATCCGCGCATTCGCCTCCAGCACCGCCGCCCGCAACAGCGACTCGTCGGGAGCAGCCGCCACCGGCGTGTAGTCGATATACACCGTCTCCTCCCGTACCGAATAGTCTTCCCCCGCCGTATACAGCGTATAGGCGCGATACCAGACGACTACTGCCGCTTGAGGAGCAATCTGGCCGCCGTTCTTGACTGTTAGTATCCCGCTCGGGTAATCAACGATGTAATCCTGATTCTCCACGTAGATCGTGCCCAGCGAACTGTCCGACGCCACCAGGACCGACCCGGGAATCAGCGGAGCGGCTGCGATTGTACCGGAACCACCAGTCAACGAAACTGAGGATCGTACTGCTCTCCCCAGTTGCGGCGATTTCACCCGTACTGAACCATCCTGAACCGAGCCGTTGAAAAAGCGGTCGTACTCGCTGCCATCAAGAATCAGGGTTTGATCGGTCACCGCTTTCAGCACCGGTCCGCCTTCACTGAGGTACTGTCCAAGCAGAACTTCACTCGTGTATGACATCGCTACCTCCTCAGGATCACCGCTTGAAGATCACTTATGGTGATGAGTTTGGAGCCGACCGGAGCCGTCGCAAACGACGACAGTACCTCCAGCCGCACCCAGAACCGGTTGCTGCCGGAGAGGAGCTTCTTCTGCCAGTCAAACGGTATGGAATCGTAATCCTCCCACAGCAATAGATCATTGTCGATACTCTCCAGTGCCTGCGCTCCTGCAACCGGCGTAAAGGCGACCCACGCTGAGCCGTTCCAGTACGAGAACACCATCGTTCCACCGGCTCCGGCGGTGGACAACAGTACCTTTACATATCTAAACTTCTCATCCATACCCAGATAACAGGTGTCCCCCTGGTTCTCGACCAGCTTGCCGGTCACCGGATGAACTACGTCGCCCGCAGCAGCTGATCCCGCCTCGGCAGTCACATCCGCGAACGAGGCCGACCCGTTGTGATACAGCACGACACTGCCAAATAGATCCGCGCGGCTGTCCAGCGGCACCGGTGCCGCAAACGACCCGGACTGGCGGATACTGTACCTTAGCTGATGTTCGTCGCTGCCGACTGCGGCCGTCCAGACGATCATCGGGACATTATCCAAAAACACGAGCTGCGGGAAAGCCCCTTCGTTCGTGTCGATCGTTACCGCCGGCTGCCACTGCTCGCCGTCAAACTCGCGATACCGCACCTGTTCGTTATCCCAGACCACCCCGATCCGCCCATCGGATGAAACAGCCGCATCGAAGTGCTCATCGAAGTCAAAGCCGGTCGCCAGATCAGTGGCGCTCGACCAGGTTGCTCCATTCAGCGGTTTTGAACGCATTGAAATCGACAGCCCACCGTCGGTATAGACCGCAAACAGATCGTCGCGGCCGATAACCAGCCGACCAAACGCCGACGACGCCCCCAATGTGAGCGGATCACCCTGATCCGATGGCCCGCTGCCCCAGGTCATCCCGCCGTCGGTCGATGACTTGACATATAGCGTATGGATCCCGCCCGACTCTTTGCACCAGCACACCCACAACGTACCGTCCTGAAGCACAGCCAGCGATGGATGCCGCGCTGCAGCCGCATCCGTCACTGTCACTTCCGACATTACCACCCAGGTGCCGCCGGAGATCCCCAGCCGACGTGACATCAGGTAGCCGGTCGCCTGATCCGTATACACGATCGTTATGTCGCCATCCGGCTCGAGAATACAGTCGAAAAAACCATCAGCCGCAGTCGTTGTCACCGTCACCGGTGCCGACCACGACGCATACGGCCGGTCGGCGTAGCTGTATACGATCTCACCGGGGGCCGTCTGCATGATTACGACCTGTCTCCCGGCGTACTGCCCCGACTCTACCCGCAGCAGCTTCCGCCCATGCGGATACCCCAGCGGCGCGCCCGCCGTGGTTTGCAAAATCGATTGTTTCATAAGTCCTTCAGAAATAGCGGGGCCCGCCCGCGCGGGCCCCGGTTGATATCAGGCAAACACGGTATCAAGCACCACCGCTGCGTCTTTGATGACTTTGGCGTAGGTGACGGACTCCGTGATGACCGCCTCCTCGAACCGCTGCTCGATAACCTTATCGTACTCAACCGTCAGCGGCTGGGTGACGACTTCCTCGACTGCAAAGCGATGATCCAGACCGACAATAAGATCCGTCGACAATTCATCGCATCGCACCAGTGAAGCTCCCAGCGGGCTGAACAGGTCGCCGCTGTTCTGGAATCGATACCCGGCCATTGGATCTTTGAACTCTTCGAGTGTCAGGATCTCCTTCATCAGGTTCACATGGCAAACCAGGGTATTCATCTCAAAGGGAGAGAACTGCGACCACAGGTTGATCAGGTCATCGTAGGTGATGGTTCCGCTGGCGGCAGTGTTGATTAGGGTCGCCGAATTGTCGTTGCCGTCGCCGTTGATAATCGTATCCACCAGCATGGCGACCTTGTCGGTCTGCAGCCGGAACCCGATGAACCACAGCAACACCCGGAACTGTGAAGTTGTCCGGTACCGCAACGACTTGTACGACGCCTTCAGAGCCAAACCGTAGTCAGCCACTTTCACTGCATGGTTCTGCTCGGTCACCAGCAATTGCGGCACCTCGGCTCCCTCAGCCACCGGTCGCAGCGAGAACCGCGACTTGTCATCGGTGTCAATGAAAAAGGGCGTGTAGCTGTTCGAGGCCACTGTCGTGGAATTCGCGATCAGCCGCGACAGCTCCGGGCGCATCGCCATCCCCTTGCGGATTTCACGACGCATAAACTCCGGCAGCAGCGCCGGCGCCTGCTGATAGAACTGCTCGACCGTTTTCGGCGCTTTACCGCCGAAACGAATCCCTGCCAGGGTCAACTGCCGCTCGAAAGCGTCCAGCGGCGATCCTGCCGGACTCGGATCGTACTCATCGAGTTCCAGCAACTCGGTTAACGTCATGCCGCGCGCCTCCGCCTCCTGGTACCGGTCGCGGCCGATCTCCAGCGATGCCGCCCGCGAGAGGTCGACCCCTGTCGCGGGAACGTCTTCTGGCTGCACGAGAGTCGTCACGGCACTCGTACGAAGAAATTGTTCGAAATTCATGGATATCCCTCGCTAGTTGAGAAGAATGACACAATCAGTGGTTCCGTTGACAGCCAGTACCGTGCCCCGGGCGACATTGCCGCCGGCCGGATCCGATGCCACCGCCGGAGCCTGCTTGACCGTTCCCGTGGTGCCGCCCACTACTCGATCACCGACCGACGGGACGGTGGCGGAAACATCAAGACGGCAGATCCCGCCGATCTGTACTGTCGCCAGACGCAGCCCATCGTCGCCATCGGACAACGTCAAAGCGATCAGTTTGCCCAGCAGTTGACCGCCGTTGGTGATCGGGCCGATCTCGTTGCTGGCCGTAAGCATCACCGGCTGGCCGATGTTGTCATCGGTCAGGTCGTCGACACCAGCCGTCTGGTGGACTTTGAAGGTCGCCAATACCGGGGCGACCGCTTCCAGATTCTGTTCACGTATGCTCATTGTATGTCCTCGTTATGAATGTTCAGGCAGCCAAACTGGCCGGGAGCACCTCCCGCGTGGCCGAGACAAAGGTCCCTCAACGCTGCCGGATTCTGCTGTTGGTTTGCTGTGTTGATACCGCAAAACTCCCGGGAAACGCCTCCCGGAACCGGGCCGCCGTCAGCCGGTATTGCTCGATCAATTCCTTGGCGTCAAGCTCCCCCAGCGACTCGACATACTCGACCGCGCGCTCGACCGCATCCCGGCGGCGTGCGACAACCGCAATCGCTTTGGCCATACCGGCGATACGGCCGATGTAGTCCTGACGAAGTGCAGCGTGATCGTCGACCACGGTCGAGACACCAGTCAACTGCGAGACCTGCTGCCGGAGTGTCTCTCGAAGCTGATCAAAGTCCAGGGTTGTCAGTGATTGTGCCGACAGGCTCTCTGCCGCCAATTTGAGTTCCGTAATCTGTTCGCTAATCGTTTCCAACTTTCTCTCCTGATTGGTGTGCCAGATACAGTTCGATCCGGGTCAGGCGTGCCTCGATATCTTTCGAGAAGCGGTAGAACTGGTCTCTACCCACGACGCCTTCAGTCAGGATCACCTCCAAAGTGCTCATCTTTTTGTCGAGGGTCTCGACCAGCGCCCCCTCCGCTTTGGCCGCCAGCTCCACTTTCAACGACTGGATTGTCAGAAAGTAGGCCGCGACCACCCCGACAATAACCGTTATCAGGTTGACTACCGGACCGGTCAGACTGATCCGGTCGCGTCTGCTGTAACGCATCATTGAAATGGTTCCTTTTGCCTGTTTTTGTTGACTGATTTGAACGGCGGCGATTGCTTGGCCGTATGCGTACACTGGTCCGAAAATACCCGAGCCTGGTTGCTCTTGGTATCCTGTTCGTGATGTTCCTCGTCGGTTGCGGCGAAGAGGAGGGTCCAACCGCACCGGTGCCACTCGACGGCGCCATGCTGGTTGGGCTCGCCGCCAACGATACCCTGCGCTACTACCAGGTTGACAGTGTTGTCACGATCGACACGACCTACCGGGTCGATGTCACCGAGCAGGAATTCATCGCTACCACGTCCGGCGGCGGTGACGAGTTTGTCTATTCATTCGGGCGCGAACCGCTTGTCAATGTTTTGCGCACGGCAGAATCCGTTCTCATCAACGGCTACTGGCGAAGCGATGAATCAACCCTGGTGATCACCTACTTCGCCGATCCGCCTGTCCTGCTGCACCGCAACCTCGTTCCCGGCGATACCTGGGACGGCTACATGCCGTCGTACTCAGTCCCCCCGGACTATTCCCGGCTCCCGATCTACTTTGCCCATTTTGGTTTCTACTTTCAGAAGACGTACCAGGGGACCGAACATGTTATCGTTCCCAGCGGCGAGTACACCGCCCACCGCTACGATTCCCGGTTGTACATAAACCCCGGCGACAGTGTCGCCGCCGCCATCGTTACCGAACACTTCGTCCCCAATTTCGGTCTGGTCCGTTACACTTTCCGAGGCGGCGGCCTGACACGGGTCCTAGCTCGCGTCGAATAAACCTACTCGTTCAGCAGATACATCACCCATCGGAACCGGCCGTCAAGCTTCACCGGCCGCACCATCAACCGTCCGGACAATTGCCCGGCAAGCTGAAGTGCATACGCCTCTCCCTCCTGCCGAAAGTCCGTGATCTGGCCGCTGACCCGATCTCCCGGCAGCAAGCTGCCCGCACCGCAACCACTCAACCGGTCCGCAAGAAACTTCCCACCGTGGATTAAGCGACAAAGACTGAACTGCCCGATCACAAAATGAACCGCAACGTCCGCACTAGTGAAACTCAGCCGCGCGGCGCCGCTCGCACCCATCGTAATCAGCGAGAAATGCCCTTCTGCCCGTTCTGTCACAGGTGGATTATAGCGATACACAGTTACCGATTGATCCTGGTGCCCGGCGGCCTGAATCGTCACGCCGTCGCGCGTTTTGATCTCTTGTGCCACACTGTCAATGGCGGCTATGTCGGCCAAACGGTGGCGAATTGGACGGATAGCAAAAGTACCCTCAGTCCGGCCTGCAGTCGACTCAAGTGGTTCGTCAGACATCAGGAGCCGCAACTCCACCCGATTCACCCGGGACTTCTCTCGCGCCAGAAAAGCCGCGACTTCTGACAGAGCGCACCGCTCTTTTCCCCGAAGCCCGACAATTTGACCGGTCGTGGCCTCAAACGGCCTCATACCTTCAGTCCCAAACTGCGCCGCCATGTCATCCGGCAGGTCTTTTCCGTCAAGACGCACCAACGTGAGTTGCACGCCGTCGTACTCCACCCGCACCGGTATGCCGTCATAGGCGGGCGCGACGATGAATTCCTGGTCCGGCGGCAGTTCTGTCGGGGATTCAATCGGAATCTCCTGATAGCCCGCGCGGGAACCCGCCGCCGGCTCGGTCAGGTCTTTGGTCACCGCCGTCCCGGCTACTGCTCCCCGGTACACCAGCGAGCTTTCCAGCACCCGCTCGATCCGACGGTAATTATAATGGCAGACACTCTCCGCGCCATCGACCGTATACGTCTCGAACGGCTGATGTCGGCAGGTGCGAATGTCCCGTCGGCAGATCGAACACTCCGGCAGCAGAAACGTGAAACTAATCGAACACTCTCGATAAATACCGCCGTCGATGTTCTCCCGCAGCGTTTCCGCCCCGTCAGCCGAGCGCAGCCAGTAAAAGTAGCTCTTGACCCACTTTTTTCCGTCACGTACGACCGGTTCGGCAAAGAACGTCCGGGCAATCGGCAGCCGGTCCTTGCGGTGGCCGACCATCACCGGTGAGTCAATCATCAATTCGGCCAGCCGGGCGTGCTCCTCGGCGGGGAACCTCCCGCCGAAACTGTTGACATCTTCCGAAACGATATACATAGCACGAATATGCACGGAGTTGCAGTTAAGTGGACCGGGCGGGGTGATGTTGTCATTAATCTTCTGAACCAGAACATCGAGCCGATCATTACTCAATGGTTCCGCCAGATGAGCCGTTAAACGACCTATTGATAAAGACATAGCTTCTCCATTCTATCGTTTACCCTACGGCTCCAACTCGTAATCTGCAGCAATTTACTGCCAAAAGTGTGCAAAAAAGTGCCTCTTTACTTTCGTTGCAAACTGTCGGAAACATCCCGCATCTCCACTTTTAAGCTGCTCAATCATAAGGCTTTGATTATATCCGGCTCGTTTAAGATGGCGATGGCCCGATATTTGCTCATGCTATTGCCTGAACAATTAAAGTCCCTCTAAAACGGGACAGAGAGTAGATTTTTAAAATGTTGCACAAGCACACAACCAGACGACATCCTTTGAAATGGATTCTCGCAGGGATATTGTTCGTCCTGGTACTCACGGTCACCTTTGATGACGCTTACGGAGTCTGGGTGCCAAGTTCGGGGGACGGACAAGAGCAAGCCGGCAACGCTGAGCCGGTAGATCAACAGTTTGATATAAATACAACTCCAATAGAAAGCCAGTCAACCGCTCCGCAGATTCCGGAGCCGGCAACCCTTATTTTACTCGGGGCCGGTCTGGCCGGATGGCAGGCTCGACGCTATTTCAAGACCAGGTAAAGAAATTCCCCAACCTCTACCCTTCCACGCCTTTTGAGTCCCTCCCCTCAAAAGGCGTTCTTTTTTCCAGAAACCTTCACACCCGCCCCACTCTGGGCCCGACCTGCGGGATATCCCGCCGTCGAAGCGGCCACAGGGCCAGCGCCAGGGCCATCAGGCTGTCACATTCATTGTTATCGTCCCACCTCGCCCCACGCAGCTCGTCCTCAAACGACCAGGTCTTCCCCACGCCGTCCGGCAGTTCATACCGTGGATACGCGATCTTCCCCCTGGCATGAAACAACTCGACATTAGTCAGCAGCTCCGCCTTGTTTGGCGCCGAAAAGATAACCGATTCCGGATTGTACGCGCCGAGCTGACTCACTACGACATCCCCCAGACCGGTCGCATCGACCACCAGCCTGCCGGGATACCGGACCTGTTGCTGCTCGATATCGTGTATTATCACTGTCCAGTCGATGTGCCGAAGCCGCTTTAGCTCAACAACGGTCGCCATCCCGCCTTTCAGCGCCACCGTTACTCCGACTGTCGCCGTCCGCTTTCGAGCCAGATCCCAGCCGGTCAGATAGCGCACTTCCGGTCCCGGCTCGTTTCGAAGCACGTCCGCCGCCGATTCCGAATATGTTTCAAGCGCCTGATCGATATCACGGCCGGGAATTACTTCCCCGCCACTGTCAACGAACTGCCCCATAATGTTCTGCTTGACTCGACGGTCCGTGAAATATGTGAGCCGCTCCCGCAGGAAGTCCTTCGAGATCGCCGTATTCTCCCGGCTGTCTCCCGATTGAAAATACCCCGGCCGCCGCCCGGCCTGAATCTCCCGCGCCCGACGATAGAACCAGTTGCGCCCGCAGGGAGTCGAGACCAGATCGAGAACCCCCTCCCGATCGGCTAAGCGCATGAGAATAACTTCCTCGACCACGTACTCCGGATCGCTCTCAAACGCAACCTCATCGAATATGAAAAGGTCGTAGTCATTCCCGAGAAGATACTCACCCTTGTTTTGCGTCGAACGGGCTTCAATGACACTTCCATTGGCAAACCGAATTGTCGGAAAAGGCGTCCGCACAATCGACTCAACCAGCTCACTCAGCACCGCCGACTGCCGCACAAACCGGACCACCTGATTGAAAATGATACTGGCCTGGTCCTGCGTAATCGCCGCCGTAACCATCCGGTACCGCCCGCAGTTGTCGAACCGTCGGTTCCGCGGGCGGTACACCGCATGATGCAGCAGCTTCACCGCGCACACAAACGACTTCCCCCACCGATTACCGGTCACCAGCAGGTTCTCCCGCCGCGACGATCCCTTCAGCCATCGAAGCTGACCCGGATGCAGCCGGACACCGAGCACCCGGTGGGCGAAGTATTCATAGTCATCAAAGGACCGCCCCCAGTCGGTGATGCCGATCGTGGCGTCTATAGCAGACATCCGGCCCTGTCGCGTGCGGTCTGTTTGTCAATCAGACCGGCCTCATACAGCTTCACCAGATCGGCGATCTTCGTTGACACATTCTCAACCTCCTGGTTCTCACGGTAAGTCAGGCTGTTGTCAAAGCGGAAAACCGGTTTGGCCTCGATACCGGCCAGCGCCAGATCAATCCTCGCCAGCCATTCGAACAACCGCGCTATCTCCGCCTGGACCGTTCGCACCTGCCGCATGACCATATCGAACTTGAACGCCGACCAGGTTGTGGTCGCCCCGTACGAGTAACCCAGCAAGAACGGTGACAGGTTAGTCCCGGCACAAATCTCCTCGACCATCGCCCGGTGATTGAAAAACCAGCTGTTGGTCACCGACCGGTTTGAGTCCGGTCCGATATGCTGAATCTCCACATTGTCCCACGTAACAGGGTTGTCATCGACATCGCATGACCGGATCATCGATACCGTCTTGTCGAAATAGCCGTTGATCCGATCGATATAGGCGTCATCCGACTCCCCGGACAACCGATCCGGTGGTGTGATCTTCACATGCAGCCGATGAAACCCCGCGTTGTGGCTTGTCCGACGCATATCATCGACCAGCTGTTGCTCGATATAGGACACAAACGGGACTGATCCCAGCACCGACCGACCCAGCGGCGCGTTCACGCCGCCGGTCAGCGGAATGTAGTAGAAATCCGGCCGGTCGAGATTGACCGAACCATGATCAGTCTCGTACTGAAATCTTCGCTTACCCCGATCCACGTCGAGCGTAACGCCTGCGGAATCGATCGGGATAAACCGGTCCACCCTCGAGCCATCCCGACTCACTGTCACAAATCCGCCAAACAGCCCGTCGCGAAACAGCCCGGTCGCAACATCGGTCGCAAAGTCCGCCCCACCGGCCTGCTCGCCCGGCAGCGGCGTATAGACCCGCTCCAGGAGTGCATTCAGCCGCTCCTGTGCCCGTTCGCCCTCACGCTTCGATCTTGACTCCCCGACCTCAAATGTCCCCGGCGCGGCCGTCAACCGCCCCCATGTCCAGATACACGATGACACCACCGGTACCGTCTCGGTGAGAAACCGGTAAAGCAGCGTGCGGTACCGTCCGGTGCAGAAATCCTGTTCGCTGAGCCGAAGCATCCGGCGCATCCGCTCGGTCGTTCGCAACGCCGCTGGCGGTGGCGTGAACGAACCTACAGTTAATGATTTTGAGTCCGACATACGATCCTCCTGTTTTGTAACTGGGTCTGCCCCAGGCTCCGGTCACGAAGTCACCACCAAATTGCTGGCAAAATTGATTAGTCGCACAGGTGCACAGCGATGAACGATTTCCTGCGCCAATACTGAACGACTTTGCATACTGCCGGGACCAAATCACTCTCGGCTAATTCATTAACCTTATGTTTTTCAATGTGTTATGGGACATGACATATATTATTATGGGCTGGCACGACTATTGCTTATAATTTGACCGATAGATTATATTCTCTCCTGAACTATTGACGGAAGGACCGGGGTTTTAATGAGACAATTTGGAGTAAGCGTACTGGTCGTCTTGCTTATTTGCTCTTCGGCGTCAGCCTTCAATTTCAACATGTATGACTTTGGAAGCACGCCCTTCGACCACAACAATAACTGGGCTCCCATAGATTACCCCAACGGAGTTGGCAACCTCCCCTCGCCCGGCGTGCTCGGTGAAGGCGGTGAACACTTCGACCTCGAGGGCTTGAATGTGGCTGTCACCGATGATATGGTCTATGTCGCCCTGGCCAACTCGTTCGGCTACGAAGCTTATTCCAGCTCCTGGAACCAGACTTACAATCTCGGCGACCTGTTCATTCAGACCGACGCCGGCGACAAGTTTGCTATCGACCTGTTTGACGGCGGCTCCAACGGCCTGTATTCGGTGGAATCGGCTACTGGCCTGCTCGATGTTGACGGCTCGTATTACGGCACGTGGGTTGCCGATGCGGTCGGTGATTTCCAGATGACCAGCGGCCAGCACCTCGGTTCCGTCAACACCATGCTCACCTTCTGGGAAGACTACGAAACCGATCATCTCCAGCCCGGCAACGGCGACACCTGGGTCTGGGAATTCGCCTTCGACCGCTCCCTGCTGGGCAGCTTCAACACGCTTGATTTCCATGTTACCCTCGGTTGCGGTAATGACCTCGCTGAAACGTCTGTCAGCGCCGTCCCCGAGCCGGCTTCCCTGCTGCTGTTCGGCCTCGGATTGGCCGGCGCCGGTCTTATGCGGAAACGGCGCTCGTAAGCAATACAATTATTCAAGAAGATATCAGGCTGCTTAAAGAAGCGGCCTTTTTTCTTGCGAAAAACGCATGAGGTGCGGTGAAGATTTGACTTGTGTCAAACGTACACACCGCTATATACTACGCACACAATCGTTTAATCCGATCCAAAACAGCCGATAACAGGAACAATGAACAACAGTTACCGCCATACACCTGTCGCAATTCTGCTCGTCCTCCTGGCTCTCGCAGGCTGCTCGGGCAACCCTGCCCTGGAACTTCGGTACGAAGCCGAGAGGCACCTGCACGAAGCCGAGAGGGCCATGCAAAAAGCTCAAATCAACCCGGACCTCACCACCCACGAGATGATTGATGACGTCGTCTACGAATACCGTGAGACCGCCCAATTCAGCCTGTCCGCTCTCGAACAAATCGACCGTCAGAATCACCCGGTCGAGTATCGTGAGATCCGGCATATCGCATTCACCGCAACCAACCAGGTCGCCCGTCTGCTGTATATGCAGCGCAGCCATGCCGAGGCGATCGACCTGCTCAATCGCCTGCTTGGTGAACAGGAACTGGCCCGCGAACAACTGCTCATCACCCGTATTAATCTCGGTCGGGCCTACCAGGGCGCCGGCCAGTGGGACAGCGCCGTCGCCTTGTATGATCTTGCAGTCGAGGAGTTCTATCCGCCGACCGACCAGCAGGGTGAGATTTTCTGGCAGCTGTTTAATCTCCCGGCCCACATGTACGAAGTGGCCAGCAAGACGGGCGACTCCGCAGCCGCCTCCGCACACTACGAAAATGCGGTCGCGTACTACACTGAATTACTCGACGACTACCCCGGCACCCGCCTTGAACCGGCTGCACGCGTTTCCCTGGCTAAACTGTATGAACAGACGGAGCGCTATGAAGAGGAACTGGCTCAGATCGACGCTCTCTCGGACACAACCTCAAGCGCCTATGCCTCCGTGCGCATGAAGGCGGCCGATATCTACAGCAACCGCCTCGGCAACCACAGCAAAGCACTGGAAATACTTAACGGCCTCTTCGAAGACGCTACCCCGAATGACTCCGTACTGTACCCGATGCTCAAGTACAAAATCGCTGTTGTCAAAATGGAGCAGAATAAATACTCCGAGGCTCGCGAAATCCTCAACAACCTCAAAGAGCAGCACCGTGGATTCTACGGCCAGGTACCGATGGCCCAGTTTGCCCTGGCCCGGTCATTCGAACTGGACAACAACTGGAGCCGCGCCGAGGTCGAGTACAACTATTTGATCGAAAACTACCGAGCGTCCGATGAGGCGCTTGGGGCGTTCCTTCACATTGCCCAGAAACTCGAAAATATGGGACGTAAGGCTGAGGCAAACCGATGGTATCGCAATGCCGAGGAACACTACAACCAGGTCGCCGCTCTCGGCCAGGGCACTGTCCTGGAGGCAAAAGCCATGAGCTACAAAGCCGAACTGGCCAGACAGCAGGAAAACTGGCAGGAAGCCGCCAATACCCTGCAGGCCATTTTCGACCGCTTCCCCGCAACACCTACCGGACAACGCGCCTTGTTAACCGCCGCTGTGCTTCACCGTGAACAACTGGACAATCAAGCCGCCGCCGATTCACTGATTGAGGTGCTCCGGGCATCGCTGACCGAACTGGACAACCGACCGGAAATGTAGAACTTTCGCCTGTACCGACTGTACAAGCTTTGGATATGAACAATAACTGCCCTGGAGGGAAGGAAAAGATGAAAAAACTGCTACTTACAACGCTCTCTCTGTCACTGTTACTGGCCGGCACGGCGTTTGGTCAGACCGATGCCTTCGGCAAGGTCGACACCGTCTACGCCAAACTCACCCAGATCAATGACAACAACTGGTCGATCACGGTCAACATTACCAACGATGAGCACCTTCTTGGCCTTTCGGTCCCGCTGAAACTCAGCTCGGAAGTCTCCCCGATTATCGCCGATTCGGCCGTCTACACCGGCGGACGCGTCGAGCACTTTGCCTACAAAGGCTTTCGCCCCGACACGGCCATTCAGTGTGTCACGCTCGGTATGGTCGGCAACCTTGGCCCGACCAACAACAGACTGGCCCCTGGCGAGGGACGGCTCGCGACCATTTTTGTCTCGGCTATGGAAGACAAACCGGTTCCGACCCTGACGGTTGACACTACCACGACCCACCCGAATAACTCACTGATGTTAGTGGCGGACTCGGAGGAAATCGTGCGGATGCTCGGCGAGGAAAAGCCGACCCAGCTTGACCGTCGAGTTGAAATCTACCCCGTCTTTGTCGTCCAGAGATCTGAGTAACCCACTCGCACAGACATGAAAGAAGCCCGGCTGTCGCCGGGCTTTTTTGTTGTCTGATTCGTCAGGAATCCCGCTCAGTCCGTCTCTTTGTCCGGGATATCCGGCTTCACCGTTACCCGCACCGAACGCTTCTCACGAATGAACGGCTCCAGCTTTTTTGCCGCTGCGCCATTGAACCGCCCCTTGAGATACGCTTCTTTCATCAATGCATTGCCGTCCAGCTTGAAATACTCCTCCAGGCCCATCTCGCGTACCAGAGCCGACAGATCGGCAAACTCCGCCGCGCTGTCGGTCTTCGTCAAAAACTTCTGTTCCTGCTTGATAGTGAAATTCAGTGTCCCGTTGGCGGCCTCCGCCCTGGTCACATTCATCTCCTCGGAGAGCGCTGTCAGGTCGTCTTTCAAGGCATCGAGCTCGCTCTTGAGTTCTCGCTGCTGAAGGTACTTTTCGATATATTCCGTCGCCTTGTCGTGCAGTTGCTCGGCTGCCGTTCGGGAGTCATCGTCTCCTTCTCCTTCCAGAAGTTTCTTATGACGCTTCGCCGGACACAACTGATAGTAATCACACCAGTCACACAGCGAGCTTTCCTGCGGCGGGAAATCATCCATCTTCTCCGCCTCAAGCGTCATGAGAATAGCAACCCGGATATCCTCGACAAGCTTGTCGATGTCCTCGGGCGTGAATCGGAACGAAACCGTTTCATCCAGCCGGAGAAAGTACTGCACGACCTCAATATCTTTGTACTGCGGGAAATTCTCCATCACCGCCAGTTGATACAAGCCCATCTGATAGAAGAAATTCGGATCGGTCGGCCGCGGCAGGTGCCGTCCTGTTTTGTAGTCGCAGATTTCAACAATACCGTCGTCCCGTTTCCACAACCGGTCAATTACCGCCCGCAGCTTAAACGGCGTCCCCGGCAGCGTAAACGAAAGGAACATCTCCGTCCCCAGCAATGTGCCGTGCTTGAACGGACGGTACTTCTCGTAGTGCCGTTCAAGCATCTCCCGCCCCAGCCGGATGTAATCGTCCACCCCCATGTAATCGGACACGACCTTGATCTTGTCCCGGTCGAGCTTCTCCCAGATCTCGATGTACATCCGCAAAGCATCATCCAGCGGTATTTCCACCCCATCGGCGCCGCGAACATAGAGATCCTGAAGCACCCGGTGCAGCGCGTTGCCTAAGTACGCCTCGGCTCCGACTGTCTTCGGAATCTGCGGCTTTTCGATATACTGAAATTTGAACTGGCGCGGACAATTTCGAAAACTGCTCAACGCGCTGTGACTGTATGCTCCAATCATCATGCCCTCCCGGCGAAAATAAACGACGATCCCTTAGACACTCAATTATAGTCCCGCTTCCCGGGCCGCCCGACCGGTTTTGGTATATGTCTCTATCATCCCCGAAAGAAAACCGGCACCAAGCCCGAAATGAATCACCGGAAAGATCAACGGTCCGTACAACAAACAGGCCAGCTGCTTCTCCCGAAGAGCCAGCCCGAGTGAAAAGAAAATCACGATCAGCAGATAAAAAGCCACCAGGATTTGAAACAGCTTCAGAACCGGCGTGAACATCAACCCGAGCACCAGCAGCAGCACGAATCCGGCCACACCTGCTCCGGCCAGCCATTGCATCAGCGAAAACACCTGGTGCTTCCGGGCAAACCGGAACCGGCCCAGCCCGTAACGGTACATCTGCCGCCACAGCCCCTTAAGCGATGACCTCGGATAGTAGAAAACCTTTAGCTTTGGTGAAATGTACGACTTCAATCCTGACCGCGAAATGCGGTAGTTCAGCTCAACATCCTCGCAGGCGTCAAAATCTTCATCAAACAGCCCCACCTGCTCGAATGCCGTGCGCGTCCACATCGCCCCCGATGAGGTCGGATCGACTTCCCCTTCGTAATCCTCGTCGTAGATCTCCGACCCCGGCTTGTGTCCCAGCGAGGAGCCCCGGCACAACGCCACGGCCACTTCAAACTCGTTGATGCCCGGCGGGTTCAGCGGCTGCGGACGACACAAGCAGTCCGCCCCGGTCTTGTCAAACGTCCCAACAATGTCCTTCAGCAGCATTTTGCTGGGGAGGTACACGTGGCCATCCACGACGACTATTCTCGGCGCCGTGCTGTTTTTCACTCCCGCGTTGCGCCCCGACGACGGCTTCCGGATCGGATTGTCAAGCAGCTTGAGCGAACCAAAACGCGGCTTCCACGATTCCACAATCTCCCGCGTACGGTCCACTGAGCCGCCGTCGGCAACCACGATCTCCAGCCGATCCATCGGAAAATCCTGATTATAGATTTGCTCCAGCGTCTGCCCGATATACTTCTCCTCATTCAGCACGGGCATGATTATCGCCAGATCGTATTTTGACTTACTCTCAAACATCAGAAATATATTTCGTTAGACCAGTCTTTTCCGCTGTAAGGATGAACAATATAGGGTGCCCCAGGGGACCAATCAAGTTTAACAGGAATTGTACTGCTGTAATGTGAACGGGAAAGAATCCGGCCCGAAGATCAGCGTTGCTCGGTCGTGCCGCCTATCGCCTGCGGCACCTTTGCCGACAGTTTGGCCGCCAGGCCATCGATCTCAATCAACTCAAACACCCGGTCGGCCAGCGCCACATGATCGTTCACCGGAGTCAGCAAGCCATTGTCACCGTGACGGATAACCTTTGGCGCGTCACCAATATCGGTACTGATAACACACAACCCGCACGCCATCGCCTCCAGCATCGACTGTGACAACCCGTCCATAGTTGCGTTATTGATGTAAACGTCCGCCTCTTTCATGTGTTTGGCGACGGCCGCCTGATCAACCGGCCCGGCAAAGGTCACGCCGTCGATCCGCTCCCGCTCGGTGAACTCCTCCAGCCACGGACGCAGCGGTCCGTCGCCTAAGATTATCATCTCGGCCCTTGGGTACTTCCACTTGATCAACTCAAACGCTTTGATCGCCCCTGTCAACCCGTTGCCGCGCACATGTCGCCGCGCAACGAGAATCTTCGGCTGGACAGCCTTGATCTGCCGCGCCTTGAATTTGACGGTATCTACCGATGGCGTCCTGACTTCAGCCGTCAGACCATAACCCCGAAAGACCTTCGCCAGATAATCGCAGTTGACTGTTATCCGATCACAAATCTTCAAGAATGGAAGCATCCCGCGCCCGTAGTCCTCCAGTTCCACCTCGGCTTTGTTACTGTGATACCGCAGCGTCGTCCGAACTCCAAAGAACCGCGCAAGAGCAATCGCCGGTGCGACTTGATCGAGAAACGACATGTCCGAACGAAATGTAATAGTCACTCCGGCAAACTTCGGCAACGCCCGCATGAGCGACTGCAGCCCGGCGAAGTACTGCTTCACCCAAGTCACCATCGATTCCTTCTGCTGCCAGGCCGGTAAATACAGATCCGACGGTACCGCCACCGGGGCGCTTCGACGCGGTCGCGGAAGAGCGACCGATCGCTCCCGGCCCTGACCGGAACGCGGTCGAGGGGGGGTCAACGTCGATGCAGCCTGCTGGCCGACTATGTAGCTTTGTGTTGCTGACATAACTTTCTCGAATTAGTGAACCCTGGCGGATCAGCCCGGCTCAGTTACTATCTTGTACGCCCGACATCCGCCCTGGTTCGCCCTTTTTCACCAGATTAACCCCCTGTCGCTAAACCGCTTATGCCGTCTCTTACCGGCTCCGGCAAACAGAAACAGCCAATTCCCGGCGGTGTCGAAACAATTCCTTTGAAGGTCCCGTATTGTCCACTGTACATATGAAACGCAAATTCGACCCAAACATACTCACTGCATGGGGAGACAGATAGAATGATCAAAAAAATAGTGTTTATTGCACTTGTTGCAGGTCTCGTGGGAGGAGTCCTCTTTTTCGCCATCGACGGCGCCGCCAAGAAAGAAGAAGGCCTCAAGACCGTACCCGTCGAACGCGGCGACATCATAGACAAGGCCC
This sequence comes from uncultured Ignavibacteriales bacterium, assembly GCA_964612145.1. Lineage (GTDB taxonomy): Bacteria > Zixibacteria > MSB-5A5 > GN15 > FEB-12 > JAGNLV01. Next base: position 104,949 of record CAZTBP010000006.1, read on the forward strand.
TGGCCATCGGTCGCATCGAACCGGAAAAAGAAATCGCCGTCAAATCCAAAATATCGGGCATTGTCAAGCGGTCCTTCGTTGACATCGGTGACAAGGTCAACGTCGGCGACCCGCTCTTTGACATCGCCCCCGACCCCACCCCCCTTGAATTCGCCGAGGCCAAACGCCAGGTCGAACTGGCCCAGGTCTCATTTGACAACGCCAAACAGGAATACGGCCGAAGCAAGAGCCTCGCCGACAAACAGCTCATCTCCAACCAGGAATACGACCGCGAGAAAGCATCCTTCGATGAGGCCGAACTCCGCTTGAAACTCGCCAAAGAAAAACTCTCGCTCATCCAGTCCGGACAGACGACCATCGCGGACTTCGAAATCGACAACATCATCAAAGCCCCCATCGCCGGCACCGTTCTGTCCGTGCTGGTCGAGGAGGGCGACCCGGTCGTCCCGCTGACTTCCTACCAGGAAGGCACCGAACTTATGACTATCGCCCGGATGGACAACCTGATTTTCAAGGGCAACGTCGATGAAATCGATGTCGGAAAGCTCTCGCGCGGTATGGAGGTCGAGATTGAAATTGGCGCCCTTCCGAACGAAAAAGTCCCCGGCCGTCTGATCAAAATCTCACCCAAGGCCCACAAGCAGGAAGGCTCCACCATGTTCGAGGTCGAGATTGAAATCGACGATGTCTCGGGGGCGTTCCTGCGCGCCGGTTACAGCGCCAACGCCGACATTATCATCACCAAAAAAACCGACATCCTGCTGATCCCGGAGCGCCTCTTGACTATCGAGGACTCCACCGCCTTTGTCGAGGTGCAGGACACTATCGGCGTAGTCACCAAACGTGAAATTGAAACCGGTCTCTCCGATGGCATCCGAATCGAGATCCAGGACGGTCTTCAGGAGGGCGAACTGCTCGTTGAACGCCCGCCGCGCGAAATCACCGCTGAGTAATCAGGAGCAGGACGACACATGGTACCGATACAGGTCTTTAAACAGTTCTTCAACGATATCCGTCGCCAGAAGCTCCGGAGCATACTCACCATGTTCGGTATCTTCTGGGGCACCTGCTCGATCGTCCTCCTGTTCGCCTTCGGCAAAGGCATCGGCGAGGCGCAGATCAAGTCGCAGAAGGGCATGGGAGAAAATATCGCGATCGTCTGGCCCGGCATTACTTCCAAAGAATACCAGGGACTCCCCCGTGGCCGGCGAATCAGACCAACCGTCGATGACGTCCGGCTGATCAAGCAGAAAGCCCAGACGGTCCTCCGCATTTCCCCAGAGTATTCCCGATGGAACGTGAACATGAAATACGAAAAGCAGGAGACCGTTCGCAACATCGTCGGGGTCTGGCCCGAATTCGGCGAAATGCGCAACCTCATCGCGCAAATGGGTTCGCGCTTCATCAACGACTATGACATGGAAGAAAAACGCCGCGTCGTATTCATCGGCAACCTGCTTCGCGACGACCTGTTCGAACCAGGCGAGGATCCCGTCGGCAAAACCGTTCTGATAAACGGTATGCCCTTCACCGTCATCGGCGTGATGAAAGAAAAGAATCAGGACTCCTCCTATAACGGCCGCGACTCCCGCAAGGCGTTTATCCCCGCCTCGACTTTCAATACCATGTACTCCCAGCGCTACATCAACGACTTTGTCATACAGACCCATCCCCATCTCTCGATGGAACAGACCAAAGCCGAAGTCTACGAAATCCTCGGAGCCCGCTACCGCTTTGATCCATCTGACAAAGAGGCTCTCTCGATCTGGGATACCACCCGAGGCATCGCTTTCCTGAAAAATTTCTTCCTCGCTTTCCAGTCGTTTCTTGTCGGTATCGGCGTCGCCACGCTCATCACCGGAGGCATCGGCGTCACTAATATCATGAATGTTGTCCTCGAGGAGCGAACCAAAGAGATCGGGATCAAAATGGCCCTTGGCGCCCGCAAGAGCACGATCATGATGCAGTTCGTCCTGGAAACACTGTTGATCACCGGCTTTGGCGGCCTGCTCGGCTTCGCCTTCGCCGCCGGGATCGTTGCCATTGTTCCGAACTTTGGCGTCGAGGATTACATAGGAACTCCCGGCATCAACTGGTTTGGCAGCCTTATTGCCACCGGTCTGCTGGGCATAGTTGGGTTTGTCGCCGGCATTTTCCCGGCCCGACGAGCCGCCAACCTGCAACCGGTACAAGCTCTCAAACTATTCTAAGACGATGATAAATCTCGCAACGATATACAACGTCTTCCTGCGGGACTTCCGCAAGCAGAAGAAACGCATTACCCTGACCCTCATCGCCCTCGCCTGGGGAACGATATCGATCATGCTCTTGCTGGCATTCGGCGAAGGTCTCCAGCAGCAGCTGACCAAAAACCGGGCCGGTCTCGGCGAAGGAATCGCGATCCTCTGGGGCGGCCAGACTACCATCCCCTACAAAGGCATGGGCAAGGGTCGCCGTATTCCTCTGCACAAGGAAGACGTCAACTACCTTCGGGAACGCGTCTCCGGCCTGCAATACATCGGCGGCGAATACCATCGCTGGGGTGTGGAGGTCCGCTACGACGACAAGATTCTCAGTGAACATATCAACGGCATCCCCCCGAATTATGAATATATGCGGGCGCACATCCCCATGATGGGCGGCCGCATGATCAACGATCTCGATATGCAGAAAAAACGCCGTGTCGTCTTCATCGGCCATGATCTCAAAGAACGCCTTTTCGGCGACGAGGACCCCATCGGAAAACAGATATTCCTGAACAGCATGCCCTTTACCGTCGTCGGCGTCAATATTGACAAGATGCAGATGAGCTCCTATTCCGGACAGGATAGCGACAAAGCCTCGATCCCGGCCACCACCTTCGAGGCCGTCTTCGGTGACCCGTACCTCGACAACATCGTCTACCAGCCGGCCAACATCAAAGAAATGAAACAGGTCGAAAGACGGATATACGAAGCCATGGCCGCAAAGTATAAATTCGATCCCACCGACGAGCGGGCCTTGTCGATCTGGGACGTCGCCGAATCCGCCCGTCAGTTCAACAACATCTTGATCGGCCTGAAAATGTTCCTCGGCATAATCGGCGGCCTGACCCTGCTGATCGCCGGCGTTGGCGTGGCCAACATCATGTACGTCTCGATAAAAGAACGAACTCGTGAGATAGGCATCAAAATGGCCGTCGGCGCGCGCCGAAGCTACATCCTCGCCCAGTTTCTGATCGAGGCGTTGCTGATAACATTCTTCGGCGGCTTTGGCGGCATGTCGATCAGCTACATCCTGACCGAGGGCTTCAAGCGAATACCGCTTCAGTCCGATGTCCTCGACTTCATGGGCCGCCCGACTGTCTCAGCCGAGGTCGGTATCATCGTAATCAGTATTCTCGGCATCATGGGGCTGGCCTCCGGGTTCTTCCCCGCCCTGAAAGCCGCCTCGGTCAACCCGGTTGAATCGCTGCGGTACGAGTAACAGGAGAGATAAACGGAGACTTTAGCAATGATAGAACTGCGCAACGTTGTAAAAGAGTACCGAACTGGAAAAATATCCTTCAAAGCACTCAAAGGGGTCAGCCTCAATATCGACCGGGGCGCATATCTGGCCATTGTCGGGCCCTCCGGCTCCGGCAAGTCGACCATGATGAATCTTATCGGCTGTCTCGATGTGCCTTCCGATGGCGACTATTTCCTCGACGGCAAACCGGTCCGCAAGATGACGTCCAACCAGCTCGCCGACCTCCGCAACAAGCGCATCGGGTTCGTCTTTCAGGCGTTCAACCTCCTCCCCTACGCCACCGCCTTTGAAAACGTCGAGGTCCCCCTGCTGTTCGGCAAGGTTCCCGCGAAACTGCGCCGCAAACGGATCATGGAAGTACTCTCCCAGGTTGGCCTCGCCGACAAAGCCGACAACAAACCGACTGAGATGTCCGGCGGCGAGATGCAGCGAGTCGCCATCGCCCGCGCCCTGGCCAACGAACCGGAAATCATCCTCGCCGATGAACCGACCGGCAACCTCGATACCGTCTCCGGCGGCGCGATTATTAAGTTGTTCGATGATCTCTGGAAACGGGGCAAGACCGTGATCATGATCACCCACGATATGAATATTGCCAAACGTGCTCCGCGCGTTGTGAAGATCAAGGACGGCCTGATCGAACAAGACGGCTACGTACCCGAAAGTGCCGTTGCCAAATAGGCCACACATCGAAAGCACAAAGTAAAACGGCGTTCCCAAACGCCCTGCGACGCAAGATGACGCCAATCGAAAAGGGGACCGGCTTTCCGGTCCCCTTTCGACTGCGAAAAAGGAGGCGAACAACGCGTTGCGGATAGAGCGCTGTCAGTATCCAGCCGCACGCTGACAAGGAATCTTAGGCGTGATCCCTGGCAGGGAACCTTTCCCCAGCAGGGAACCTTGCCCCGGGCCGGGATCTCGTCCCTGGCCGGAGACTGAGTCTTCTACTTCTCGGCCAACCCCTCCTCAAACTGCCGAGCCTTTGAAATGAGATTTAAAAATTCGATCACCTCGGGCGAGTCATTTTCGACCGACACTTCCTTCGCCACCGCCATGACCTCATCGAGGCTGGATTCCTTCGCCCAGTGGGACTTGCGAAGAATTTCCGCAAATTCCGCCGCCGCGGCAGCCAGCTTGAGATCGGTCGAGGCCGAAGCAAACGCTGCGTTGAATACCCGGCCGTCAAACGCCTGGCGAACTTCCGTCACTTCACCGTGGTCGGGATCTTTGTACCGGACATATACCGTGCCCATGTCAATACGGTCGCTGGTTTCGGTCGGACGATCCCAGAACTTGATCTCGTACAGCGCCGTCACCTCGTGCCCGGAACCGATCTCGCCGCCGTCCTCTTTGTCGTCGCGGAACTTGTCGTCGTCGACATCGCGGTTCTCATATCCCAGCAATCGATAACTGCGGACATAGTCCGGGTTGAAATCGACCTGGATCTTTACATCGCGCGCGATCACCTGGAGAGTCCCGGTCAGGTTGTCGACAAAAATGCGACGGGCCTCGGCAATATCATCAACATAGGCATAGAACCCATTACCCTTGTTGCCGAGCTTCTCCATCAGGACATCGTTGTAGTTGCCCATGCCGAAACCGACCGTCGTCAGCGTAATGCCGCGCTCGGCATATGATTTGATCTGCTTGAGGATATCATCCGGTCCGGTCCGGCCGACATTGGCCACGCCGTCGGAGCAGAGAATAATCCGATTAATTTTGCCCTTTTCAAACATCCGGCCAGCCATCTCATACCCCAGCCGAAGACCTTCTTCGGCATTGGTCGCGCCATTTGGAGCCAGCCGCTCGATAGCCGAGAGAATCTCGTACCGCTGCGCAATGCCAGTCGGCGGTAGATAAACTTCACCGCGCGAACCGTACACAACGATCCCCACCCGGTCACGCTGATCAAGCTGATCGACCAGTTCCCGCAGGGCTCGCTTCACCAGACCCAGCCGGTCCTCACGGCTCATCGACCCCGAAATATCAATCACGAAAACCAGATTTGCCGGTTTGCGATCCTCCGGCCGGACCTCCTGCCCTTTGATCCCCACCCGGAGCAACCGGGTGTTCTGGCCGAAATACGACGGCGCCCCGTCCATGTAAATCCGAAACGCCTCATCCGACGGCGCCGGGTAGTTATAATCAAAGTGGTTCACGAACTCTTCGGTCCGGACGGCATCGTTGTTCGGCAGATGCCCGCCTTCGAGATACGACCGCGCCATTATATAAGAAGCATCATCGACATCGATAGCGAACGTCGAGAGGTGGTCATCCTCGGTATCGACAAATGGGTTGACGCCGTGGTTCTTAAAGAACATAGCGTCGTACGGCTCCCCGTTGACAATGGCGGTGCCGCCGTGAGCGGGCGGGTACGGCGGCGCATATGGAATAGAAAAACTCGGCTCGCCTTTTCCGACGATCGTGGCCTGATTCGATACTCCATACATTTTCAGTTGATCCTGTCTGCCTGTCACCTTGATCGGCTCTCTTAGGTCCGCAGATTTCTTCTTTAGTTGATAATCAAACTTCACCGTCGAATCCGCTTCGACCGTCACCTTACGGACCTCAATGCTCTGATACTCGAGATGAGAAATCCTGATAGTGTGGGTTCCAGGGACAACTTGTTGAATTACGAACTTACCGTCGAAGTCCGTCTGGGCACCGAGTTGGGTGCCTACTACCAGCACCGAAGCGCCAATTACAGGATCTCCCGTCTCAGCATCCGTAATTGTCCCGGCAATCCTGCCGGTCGCGGCGCTGCTGGCGTTCAGCCAGGTCCCGATCGCAAAAAGGATGGCGGCCAGGACAATCATTGCAATAGTTCTTGAACGGGGGCGCATACTCCACCTCCTGTCTCTGAAAGTGAGCGAGTTTTTGATGTTTTTAAGTGTCTCTGAGGGGAATACACGGAACCGACGGGCTTCTTCCGGAAAATGTGTAACAGGGTTACAGCCAATCCGAGAAGCCGCCTTCTGCCAGTCGGTTACGACTGAAATACAATTCGTAATAATATACGAGTCACAAAAAAAAGGCAGGCCCGATTCGAGCCTGCCCTGTCTCTCATTATAGAGCGTTCTTTACGACTTTACCTGCTCCTCGAGCTGATACCTCCGGTAAATCCGGGCGTAGTCGCCGCCCGCTTCGATCAGCCGCGAATGAGGACCAACTTCGACCACCCGACCGTCATCGAACACCAAGATCGTATCCGCCCGCTCAAGTGTATCCGGACGGTGCGTGATCAGCATCGCCGTCATCCCCGGCATCACCTCGTGGAGACGATCCCAGAGCCGCGCCTCGGTCCGCGAATCCAGCGCGCTGGTGCAGTCGTCCAGAATCAGGATCTTCGGCTTGCCCACCAGCGCCCTGGCCAGGGCCAGCCGCTGCTTCTGACCACCGGAGATTGATACGCCGCGTGTCCCGATTTCGGTCTCGATCCCTTTTGGGAAGGTCTCGATATCGGTCCGAAGCTGCGCGACATCAATCGCCCACTCCAGCAGTTCGTCGTCGATACCCTCTCGGCCGAACAGGATGTTGTTACGCACCGTGTCCGAAAACAGCACCGGCTCCTGCGGCACATAGCCGATATAGCGACGAAGTTCAGCAAGCCTGTATTCGCGAAGGTCCTTGCCGTCGAGCTTCACCACGCCGCCGGTCGGGTCGACCAGCCGAGGCACCAGATTCACCAGCCAGCTCTTACCCGAACCCACTTTGCCCACAATCGCGACCGTCTGCCCCGGTTCGACATCGAACGACACCTCGCTGAGTATGTCTCGCGACATTCCGTCGAACGCAAAACTGACCTTCTCAAATACCAATCCACTGCCGGAGCCGTTCGGGCTGATCCGGCCACCGTCGCCAACCATTGCCGGAACATCCTCGAGCTCCTTCAGCCGGTCAATCGACACCGCCGACTGCCGCGACTTGACCAAAAACTGCCCGATATCAAACATCGGGAATACCAGCCACGTCGCGTACGCCACAAACGCCGCGATATCTCCAACCGTCAAATCCGAGTACAACGCCCGGTAGCCGCCGACCACCAGCACAATCACGACCGCAAACTGCCAGATCGAATGATACAGCGAGTCCACCACCGCTGTGATTCTCACCGCGCTGATTTCGGCCGTCCGACGGTCCTCGGCGGCATCCTTGAACTTCAGCTTCTGTGCCTTCTCGCGTACATACGCCTTGACCACCCGGATTCCCGAAAGACAGGCTTCCATCACGTCATTGAAAGTCGATATCCGTTTCTGCAGATGATCGTACCGCTCATCGAGCAGCGACGATGTCTTGAAGAAGACAATTATCAGCAGCGGCAGCGGCCCGACAATCCACGCCGTCAGCACCGGGTCCATCCGGACCATCATAAAAAGAATGAACGTTACCGTCAAAAGCGCCTCGTAGAACCGGAAAATCCCTGAGCACGCAAACCACGACAGCTTTTCCTGCACATCGTCGGTCATACGCGTGACAAGATCCCCCGTCCGGAACTGGTTAAAGAAGTTCGGACCCTTGGTCGTGATCCGGTCAAACGCATCCTGCCGGAAATGCCACTCCAATCGGCAGTTCATCCACGCCCGGCTGGACTGGAACACCGCATAGAGCCCGTGTGAAAACAGTCCGAGGATGAGAAAACACACGGCAAACGTCACCGGTACCGACAGATCGTACCCGGCGCCGAAATCAGCCACCATAGTCGACAGCCAGTTATCAGGCACCCTGCCGTTTTCGAGATAGTCTACCGTGAACCCGATCAGGCGGAACAGCACTACGTGCAACGCCACCTGGATCGGCGTTAGCAAGATCAGGAGCATCATCACCCCCGGATAGTGCCGGTAGTAACTCCACAGCCATCTTATTTTATCCCGCATTGGGTGCTACTCCATTCTTATGCTTGAACTGAAGGTGGAACAGCTTTGAATAGTAGCCGTCCGCCAGTATCAGTTCCGTATGCGTCCCGCGCTCTATAATCTCACCCTTCCTGATCACCAGGATCTGGTCGACATCCAAAATCGTCGACAGCCGGTGCGCGATTATCAGCGAGGTCCGCCCCGTCATTAGTTTTTTCAGCGATCCCTGAATCGTTCGCTCCGTCTCGGGATCAACCGAGCTGGTCGCTTCATCCAGAATCAGCACTTCCGGATCAATCGCCAGCGCCCGCGCAAATGAGAGCAGCTGCCGTTCGCCGCGGCTGAAATTCGACCCGCGCTCGGAAACTTCGGTCTCGTAACCGTTATCCAGCCGCCGGATGAAATCGTCGGCCGCAACTGTCCCGGCCGCCGACTCGATCCGCTCCCGGCTTATCGACTCTGACTCCAGGCCGATATTCGACGCAACATCGCCCGGGAACAGGATGATATCCTGCAGCACCAGCGCAAACTGTTTGCGAAGATCAGCCAGGCGCAGGTCCCGAAGATCCACGCCGTCAATCGTGATTCGCCCCTTCTGCGGATCGTACATCCGCAGCAGCAGGTTGATCACGGTCGATTTCCCGCCGCCGGTGACACCGGCCAGCGCGATCCGCTTACCGGCCGGGATCTCAAACGACACATCGCGAAGCACCCAGTTCTCGTCATCGGTGTATGAAAACCATACGTTCTCGAACCGGATTGCTTGGTTCAGGCCGGGCCACTCAACCGGATTGGCCGGATCAAGTACTTTCGGCTGCACTCGAAGCAGCGCGAAGATCCGCCGCGCCCCGGCGATACCCTTCTGGAACACACCCAGCTGATCAGCCGTCCGCGCGATAGGATCAAACTCCTTCCAGATCAGGGTAATGATCATGATGACCTTGCCCGCTGTGATGCCCCAAATCGATCCCAGCAACAGCACCAGCCCGATCTTCACCCATTCAAAATAGAACAGGATATTGAAAAAGATCGTGACCGACATGTTGGCAAATGCGTCCTCGGTAAATTTCCGCTGGTTATTGTGATAGACCCGCCGGCGGGCATAGTCACCTCGATGGAAAATCTGCACGATCGACATCCCCGCCAGGAACTCCGTCAGCGAGGCCGTCACTTCGGCCATGCGCTTGCGCACCTCGAGGAACCGATGCGTCGTCAGCTTATGAAAGATGTATATCAGCAGCGCCAGGACCGGGATAAACAACAACAGCACCAGCGCTAACTTCCAGTCATAATAGAAAAGGATGCTGTAAATCCCAACCACCAGCAGCACATCACCGATCACAAGCACAACCGTGTTGGTAAACAACAAGCGCAGCGACTCGGTATCCGACTCGACCCGCGCCATCAACCGTCCGACCGGCTGTTTGTCGAAAAATGATATGTCCAGCGAAAGGATATGCTCAAACAGCCTGCGTTTTAGCGCCAGCATCACGTTCTGCCCGATCGTCTCGAGCCGCACCCGCATCAGATACTCAAATATAACTGAGAATACCTGCATCCCGACTATGACCAGGCCGATATACAACAGCGGCGCGAACTCCCGAACCGCAGGCGGCAGTGTCAACTGCTCCCGAATCGGACCATCGATCGCCTTCTGGAGTAGAACGGGCCACGTCAGCGTCAGTACCTTCGCGGAAACAAGAAGGCCGAGACACACACCCAGCGCTTTCTTATGGACCTTGAGAAACGGGATGAGCTTGCCGAACGCCTTTGAGACACTTACGTCCTGTTCCTCTTTGCCTATCGATTCATTCTCGTAAAAATCTGAAGTCATGGTAATGCCTCAAACAGTAAACGGTTATTTGCGGTTCATCCGCAGGCAAATCCGGCAACAAAAAACCCGCCGGACCTTCTGGCGCGGCGGGAAACAACACTCTTATGACATGATCGTCCTAAATGGGTATACTCCCTCTGCCGCATTGCATTCCGGTTGCCACGCCGAGTGGCACCTGGACACTGATATTGTCACGGTTCTTCACCATTTTAATCCTCAATGGTCCTCTTATTTAATGCAGCGGCTTATCATATCTAATGCACTTAAGACGACATTTTTATCGAAATTGTTTCTCCAAAATAGAGATATTTCTCACAAAGTCAAAACTTTTTTTCGTAAATATAGCGTTAGACCATCATGAGATAACAAAGCGTCGATTCAGGGCAAATGACAGATTCAGTCTCAATTACTGCCGACAAACTGCGCCGGATTCGCAAAAAAGTGCTCGCCTTCTACCGCAAATCCGGACGGCGACTGCCCTTCCGTGAAACCCGTGACCCCTACGCTATCACCGTGTCCGAAATCATGTTACAGCAAACGCAGGTCGAGCGCGTAATTCCCAAATACACCGCCTGGCTCAAGCAATTCCCCACCTGGAAAGCCCTCGCCGGGGCCGCCCGCCGAGATATTCTTGCCGCCTGGTCCGGCCTCGGGTACAATCGTCGAGCTATTTACCTTCATGAGATGGCGAAGCGGGTCACCGGCGACTTCGGCGGCAGCCTCCCCGATGATCCCGCCGCACTGCGCTCACTCCCGGGAATTGGTCCCTACACTGCCAACGCCATCGCCGTTTTTGCCTTTGGTAAACGTGTTGCCGCCGTCGATACCAACGTCCGTAAAGTCCTGATACACCTGCTTGACCTGCCTCACGACACGCCCATAAAAGAGATCGAGCGGATTGCCGAGCAATTACTCCCCCGCAGCGATATTCGCCAGTGGCACTACGCCCTGATGGACTACGCCCGCGTCGCCATGACTCCTGATGTCAACCGAAGTATCAAACCACTGAGCCGTCAATCGAAGTTCGAGGGCTCCCTGCGCCAGATCCGAGGAGAGATCATCCGTCAACTGACCAATAAGAAGCGTCTACGAATAGATCAGGTCGCCAAAGATATGAATCGAACCCTTGCCGATGTCCGCAGGGCTGCCGAAGGACTTGCCCGCGACGGTCTCGTTGTAATTACGAATAAGACCATTCGTCTGCGATAAGCACCTATTCACTTGACCTCGCCGGTCCCGGCCCTTTATTGAATCACCATGGCTATTACCGTACCAGACAGTTTTGCCGGACGCTACCGCGAGGTGGTCGACGAATTCGACCAGTTTGTCGCCACCCTCACCCGCCCGCCGGTCAATTCGTTTCGCGTGAATACGCTCAAGGCAGATCTCGACACGACCCTGCACCGCCTTGAGGACCTCGGCCTCGATCCGCAGCCGGTTCCCTGGTACGATGCCGCCTTTACTGTCAAATCCGATGATATTCTCAGCGCCACTCTCGAACGTTTCCTCGGCACCATTTACCAGCAGGAACTCGCCTCCATGCTTCCGCCGCTGGTCATTGCCGACAAACTCCGCTCCGCCGCGACAGTCCTCGACGCCTGCGCGGCGCCCGGTTCCAAGACGACACTGGCCGCCGCTATCATGCAGAATCGAAATGTCATCATCGCCAATGACCGTAACTACGGTCGCATCCGTGCCCTTCAATTCAACGTCCACAAATTCGGCGCGATCAACACCATGATCACGAACTTCGAACTGCAGAACTTCCCCGCCGCGGCTTTCGACGTTGTCATGCTCGATGCCCCCTGCTCCTCAACCGGCACCGTGCGTAAGAGCCCAAAACTTCTTAATTCTTGGCAACCCTCGGTCTCTGTCGGCTACGCCGGACGTCAGAAAGATCTGATTCTACGCGCATATGACATGCTCAATCCCGGCGGCACTCTGGTCTATTCAACCTGCTCGCTGGCCCCGGAGGAAAACGAAGGGGTCGTCGATCACCTCCTGCGCAACCGCAAAGCAGACGTCGTCGAACTGGACCTGTCCGGCTTCACCTTCGCGCTCGGCCTGCCCTCGTGGGAGAACCGCGATTTCCATCCCGCTGTCCGCAAATGCGGACGAGTCTGGCCGCACCACAACGACACCGACGGCTTCTTCATCGCGAAGGTGACCGCATGATCCAGCACTGCCCCGATGACATAAAAACCCGTCTGCTGGAATATTTGAGCGAACGGTTCGGCTTTGACACGAGTGTCCTCGACTCTTATGAGATCTACATGTCCGAAAGCTCCCGACAGAAGATCTTCCTTGGTCCCAAAATGGCTTTCCCGGTCCGCAAGTGCGATACCGGCGGCGTGCTCATTGCCCGCGCCGGCCGCACGATTAAACCGGGAACCTCGCTTTTTCAGCTGTTCGGTGAGCACATCAAAAAGAACATCGCCCGCCTCACGAAGGACCAAGTCGCTGCCTTTGTTGCCGGCTCAGACCTCGAGCTGCAGCCGGAGCAAATCGACAATGCCGAACGCGGCTTTGTCATGGTATCGTGGGAGAACCGTCCCCTCGGCTGCGGCCTGCTCAAGGACAATCGCTTGGAGAATCAGATCCCCAAGGCGAATCGGATTGAGTTGAAAGAGCCTTGAGGAGGGCGGAACCCCTGCGGTTTTGACTCCGTAGCCCAAGCACCGTGGGTGCGTGGGGTCGTTGGCCTTTTTGGGCACACCATATAGAAAGTCATGGGTCGACTCCGATCACCATGATGTCAAAGAAGCTCCTCGACTTACATGCGTCGCCCTGATTTACGTGATTCACCCTAACTTACGTGAGTCACCCTGATCGGAGTCGAAGGATGATGACCCTTGATCCCCTCACTTCCCCGACAGGTACCGATAATGCATATAATAAATGTCCCGTCCCTCGGCCCGCCACTTCTGTTCGAAAAACGTCGGCGCGTATGAAAACAACGCCTCCCTCGGCACAAACGGATCTCCCTGGTTGGATAGCTCCGGCACAAAATCCGCATTCTCCACCGCCCACTCGGCATACCATGACACGTCGGTCGCCATAAACAAATCCCCGCCCGGTTTCAGCACCGTCGTCAGCAATTCGACGAATCTCGTATGCAGCAACCGCTTTAACCCGTGACGCGCCTTCGGCCACGGATCCGGAAACAGCAGGTAGATCTTTTCGAATGTCGGCCCGTCGAAATATCGCGGCAATACAATCCGCGCATCCCCCCGGTACAATTGCACATTGCTCAACCCCAATTTCTCGATTCTCGGAATCAGTTTGAAATGCCGCTTCTTCCCGATCTCAACCGCGACGAACTTCTTTTTCGGAAGCGCCCGCGCCAGCGACAACAGCAGATCGCCCCGGCCCGGCCCCACCTCGAGTATATCTCCGGTCCCGGTCTCGCTGCCCTCCGGCCAGATTTCAATCGGCTTGTTTGACTCCCAGTCCCAGGGAAACTCTTTCATTACCCACCATCATGATGTCACGTAGCCCCCGCACTTTGGGTGCGTGGGAATATCACGACGAACGTCACCCACGCGGAGCCGTGGATGACCTACTCGAAATACACGGGCGCTATAATACCCGACCTTTTACCGATTGTCAATTGCCCCGACCGAGGATTTCGCGCAACGCATATTCCAATTGACCATGATTGAATTTGAACTCGGTCTCGGCCAGCTTCTGCGGGATCGCCTGACAGCTCGCCATGATATCCGGCGCCATCTCCCCGGTCACGATCCGAAGCGCGAACTCAGGCACCGTGAAGATCGTCGGGCGACGCAGCACCCGCCCTAACGTCTTCGTGAACTCTTTGTTCGTCACCGGAAGCGGCGCGCAGAAATTGACCGGCCCGGACAGCCTGTCAGTCGTGATACAATGTCCCGCCGCCCGCACTAAATCCTCAAGCGTGATCCACGGCATATACTGCGAGCCATCGCCCAACTTGCCTCCCAGCCCGAACTTGAATAACGGCAGAATCGGTTTAAGAAAACCGCCCTCGGGCGTCAGGACCAGGCTTATCCGCATATTGACCACCCGCACCCCGGCAGCAGCGGCCGCCTGCGTGGCGCCTTCCCACTCGTTGCAAACTTTCGAGAGGAATGTGTCGCCCGGCGGGGCATCCTCTTGGACTACCTGATCCCCCTTATCGCCATAGTAGCCGTGCGCCGACGCTACCAAAAACAGCCCCGGCTTCTGCTTCATCTTGGCGATTGTTTCAGCCAGCAGCTTTGTTCCGACCACCCGGCTGTCGAAAATCCGCTGCTTTTTCTCATCGCTCCAGCGGCCGGTCCCTATATTCTCACCGGCGAGATTGATGATGACATCGGCCCCCTCCAGTTCCTTGACATCAACGAACCCCTCCTTCGGCCGCCAGGTAATTTCATTTTCCGGATCCACGGCCTCGCGACGAACCAGACGACGAATCCGATGACCGTTCATTTCCAGAAACGGCACCAGCTTCGATCCTACAAGGCCGGTATAACCGGCAATCGCTATATTCATAAACTCATGTCTCCCTCTGTCTGTCTGAAACGCCGGGCTTTTACTATCGTTCCCTCTTTCAAATGTCGATACGCATCGATCCCTCCGTAACAAAAAAACGGGCCCCCGAGGAGCACGGCTTATGGGGAGCCCGTTTTTGTTGGATGATAGAGCGACACTACTTCATCGAGACCGCCACCGGGACGCCATCGTCACCGGCCGACGGTTCGATCAGTGTCGTCACCACCGGTCCCGATTTGAGAAGCAAACCATCGGTCTCGGTCGCCACAATAATATCCTTGCCGCTGCGACGCACGATTTTTGCCGGAATGTCACCGATCTTCTTAACCGGAAGAATATCGTAGTTGAACCAGCTGGAGAGTCCTTTACTGGTTGCGATATACACGACCCAGTCCGAAGCGTCGATCGACCGAATCGCTCCCGCTTTCAACCCGGATTCTTCATTCACCGTCTCCCACCGGCCGCCGTCGTAGACATATAGCGCCTCGTCCGTACCGACATAAAGATGGTTGTGATTGAAATCGAGTGCATTTACGAAATCGAAAATGGCCGTGTCGCTGACAAGGTACCGGCGCTTGAACTCACTGCCGTCCCAGCGATAGAGTCCCTGGCCCTGGGTACCGACCCACAGGCCGGCGTTGTCTTCGGCCATATCAGTGACATCGATATCGTCAAACAGCCGCTCGTTGCCAAAGATTGATTTGGCGAACAGGCCGTTGCTGGTGCCGATCATCAGCCGGTAACCATGACTGTAGAGATCCGTCACCATCCCCTCCAGCTCAAATTCCACCGGTTCGAGCACCGATTCGGCCAGTTCAAAAAGCTCGTCGCCGCCGACATAGACCTTGCCCGCATGGTACGTAACGGCGTTCAGCGCACCGCCGGCCGGTAGTGACTCCGAGGTCCGGCTGCCGAGATCGTAGATAATCAACCGGTCATCCGCGACCGCGTAAACAATCGTGTCGACCACTATCATATCATTGATGTCCAGCGGCGAGAAATCCGGGTCGGCCAACTCGCGCGAGCCTGCCGATGGATCCTCGGTCGGAATTCCCTGTCGGGCCAGGCGCGCCTTTTCAAAGCTCTGGGCCACACTCGACGCAACACTGTCGACCATCTCATCAACAACATTCTTACTGCGTTCAGCTTCGGTGTCACCGGAACATCCGGCGATCACCAGCGCCGCCGCCACAAAAGCAGCTGCAATCAGTGTAAAGATTCGGTTCGTTTTCATCGTATCCTCCTTTATTGAGTGGTTGTTTTGTCTGGACAGGTTTATATCAAGACCTGTGCCGGACCCTATAAACCACTAAACTACAATACTTTACGTCAGCCCCCAACCGCCCTGACCCGTCAAAAGTGTGTCAAATTTGACACACTCGTTGCCCACCGTTTTGATCTTCGTTACATTGCAACGACTTAGAGTGTGTCAAATTTGACACACTCCCCCGTATATGCCCATGCGACTTATAGTTGACCCGCGTCTCAACTCAGGTGTATACAGGATGAGAGAGGAATTCACATGGCACGAGGTCTCATCACAATCGCAGTCCTGCTGCTCGCCGTCACTGTTGGCGCCGCCGACAGCGTCTGGGTGTCCGGCAGGCCGCTGCAGGTCAACCTCGACCGATTGTACCTCTCCCACGGCCAGGAGGAGCGGATATTCCCCGGCAGCCGCTTTGTCGTCCACCGTGGCTCCGACTCAGTCTATTCCGGCTGCGTTGAATTTGCCTGGACCGGCGTTTCCGCCAGTTTCGAGACTACCGGTTTTTTTGACACGTTGAACCTGCACGAGCTCCACGTCTGGATGCAGCGCGCCCCCTTGGATACAACCACTTCCATCACTATCGGCTACACCGGCCACCCGCCCGCTTCCGACAGTCTCGGTCACAACCGCGTTATTTTTCGGCAGTATGAATCGCAGTTTGAAATGTCGCTGGATTTTGAGTCCGGCACCCTCGACGCTTTCCTGTCGTATCACGACTACAACCGCACCGGACCCCACAGCCGGACCATCACCCATCCGGCCCCCTTCTTTATTGCCCTGGTCCCGAACACATCGGCCGACGTCACCTCCGGCGGTATCCTGACAACCTCACTTTACTACCGCCTGGACATCGAACGCCCCTCGCTGTATTTCAGCGGCGATGCCGTCCAACCGTTTTGCCGGCTCAGGCCCGGCGGTGAAAAAACCGCACGACCGTTCCCGTATGATCCGGCCCGGGGACGAACCCTGCTGACGAGCCTTCGCGACCGTCCCCGCGAAATCGCTATCGGCACCAATCATCCTGTGCTGGATCCAACCGCATCCTACTTCGCCGACATCCTCTCGCGCGACCGATTCAAGACCCGCGTCGTAAGCAGCGAACGGTCTGCCGACATCTGCATTATCACGGTACCATTGACCGACGACCCTCTGGTCAGCCTGCACCACATTCACGATCACCTGACCGCAACCGCCGACCCCGAGCAACCGGCCGCCCAGACCCTGAACATCATCGGCGACTACCTCGAATCAGCCGAAAACGCCGCCGACTCCTCCAGTCGCATCCGCTACATCCAACTGGCCGAGCAGTCGCTGCGCGATGACATAGGAGTATTTGCCTTGTTCCGTCCCACTCGGTTCTTCAACGCCAGGCAAAACATACTCGGCTCGCCGTTTGAATCTGATGGCCGCCTCGATTTCAACCGCCTTCAGCGCGTACACCTGCCGATTGTCAGCGAGGACTGCCGGCCATGACATTCTCCGGTCGTATACGACTCCTGCTCATTCTCGTCGCGGTAGTTCCGCCGCTGCTGATTATGCTCGCGATTTATGTCACGGGGCAATCGCGAACCGAGGTCGCCGACCGACGGCTCGCGTCCCGCAGCCTCGAGCAGTTTGCGCAATACCGACACTCACTCGAAAATGAACTGGCCGCCGATATCCGCGCCATAGCCCAATCTCCCTACATCATCCGGGCCACCTTGCTGCTTGGGGCGGGACGCGAACGCGAGGTCCGACTCGATGCCATCCCCTCCGGTCTGGATTTTCTCGAAATTCTCGATTCCGATTATCGCGTCCTGGTCAGCTACCACCGGCCCGGTTTGATCGGCGAACCACTCCCTGCTACAAACATTGTCCAGGACAACTCGGGATTCGCCGTTACTCTCGAATACGACACCGACGGCCCCCATCCAGCCCTCGCAACTACCGCTCCGGTCGACAACAGGTTCCTTCTCTACGCCGGCAGGTATCTTGACGCCGATATCATCGCCTCCGCCGAAAGACTCGTCGGGGCGAACATCCGCGTCCTGATCGAACCGGACAATGCCGACCGCCTGAAACAAATGTCGCTCAGGCAACTGTACGCCGAAAACGACTCCCTCACCGCCGTACTGCTGGCCAACGAATCCGAGGGTCTTTTCATTGTCGCCGGTTTTCCCCCCGGCCCACAACGCTCTGTTTACGGCAACCTGCTCCTGGTTACAGGATTGGTGGCGCTGGGATCCATCATCCTGGCCGTCATGCTCGGGATCTATGTTACCGGGCGGGCCAAGCGGGAGATCGACAATCTCGTTACCGCCACCGACCGCGTCGCCGGCGGAGATTTCACGACTCCCGTCATGGCCTACCAAGAAGGTGAGTTCTCTCAGCTGGCTGACTCCTTTACTGAAATGACTTTCCGCTTAAGAGAGGTCCAGCACCGGCTGGGCCTGTCGGAGAAAATCGCCGCCTGGCAGGCCATGGGCCGAAAAATTGCCCACGAGGTCAAGAACCCCCTGACTCCTATCGCTATCAGCACCGATGATCTCCGCCGCTCCTATCGCGACAACCTCGATAACTTCCCGAAGATCCTCGATGAGACGACAGCAACGATCAAAAGCGAGGTGCACCGCCTCACACAGCTGCTCGATGAATTCGTTCGTTTTGCCCGGATGCGTCCGCCGGAAATCAAGAACGTCGACCTGCACGAATTCATCGATAATATCGCCTCCCTTTATCGCACAGATACTGAAAGCGGCCGCCTGAAGATCCAAAACCAGGCTGCCACAAAAACCGCCCGGTTCGACCCGGAAGCCATGCGCCAGGTCGTCATCAATCTCATCAAGAACGGCATTGAATCATCCGGAGAGGCTATTGTCACACTCACCGTCACTGATGATTCCGACTACGTCCTCTTCCGCATTTCCGATACCGGCCCGGGCTTTACCGACGAGATCCTCCAGCGCGGTTTTGAACCGTATGTTTCCACGAAGAAAGGCGGCTCCGGGCTCGGGCTTGTAATCAGCCAGCGCATCGTGCACGACCACGGCGGTTCAATCGAACTGTCCAACCAGGCCGACAGCGGCGCCCAGATAACTATCAGACTTCCGGTGAAAAATGGCTAAGATCCTTATTGTCGATGATGAAGAAAAAATCCGAAGCTCCCTGAAAAGCGCGCTGGAGCGACGGTCACACGAGGTTGTCACAGCCGACTCTTTTGCTCAGGGCAGGAAATTCCTCGGCGGCGGGTTTGATATCATTTTCCTCGATGTCATGCTCGGCGACGGCAGCGGCCTGGACCTGCTCACCGCTGCACGCCAAAAAGATCCGCGTCAAACCGTCGTGATGATTTCGGGCCACGCCGATATCGATATGGCTGTCGATGCTATCCGGGCCGGCGCCTACGATTTCATCGAAAAACCCCTGTCGCTGGACCGCCTGACCGTCACCATCGACAACGCCGTACGAACCCTGCGTCTTCAGGACGAAACCGAACGCCTCTCCTCGCTTGCCTACGGCGAGTTTGTGGGAGAGTCAAAGGCTGTCAAAAACCTCAAAAAGGACATCGCCCGCTCCGCGCCCAAAGCCAATCGCTTTCTGATTCTCGGCGAGAACGGCACCGGTAAGGAACTGGTCGCGAACATGATTCACCGCGCCGGCTCCCATCGCGACGGTCCTTTTGTGCCGGTCAACTGCGCCGCGCTTCCGTCGGAGCTGGTCGAGTCAGAGCTGTTTGGTCATGTCAAAGGCGCCTTCACGGGCGCCTCCGCAAACCGCCAGGGCAAATTCGTTCAGGCCGACAGAGGCTCGATCTTCCTCGATGAAATCAGCGAGATGCCGCTTGAGGCCCAGGCCAAGATCCTGCGTGTGCTCGAAACCCGCGAGGTCACGCCGGTCGGATCCAACAAAACCGTAACCGTCGACTGCACCGTCATCGCCGCCTCCAACCGGGACCTCCAGACGATGATCGACGAAAAAACCTTCCGTGAGGATCTTCTCTACCGTCTGAATGTCGTTCAGTTCAATCTCCCGCCCCTGCGAGACCGCTTGTCTGATATCCCCCTGCTCGCCTTTCATTTCCTGAACAAGTTCGCCACCGAGAGCGGCAGCCCGCCAAAGAAACTCAACGAACCGGCCCTGTCGCTGCTCCAGCACTACAAGTTTCCGGGAAACATCCGCGAGTTGAAGAACCTGATGGAGCGTGTCAATATCTATGTCGACCGCGATACCGTCACCAGCGCCGATATCAAGCGCCTGATGCCGGGGCGGGAACGCCGCGACGATCGCACCCTGAGAGAAGCCGTCGATGATTTCGAGCGCGACTATATCGAAGAGGCTATCGCGCGCAACGACGGCAACATCAGTCAAGCAGCTCAGGAACTTGGTGTCGAGCGTTCCCTTATCTATAAGAAACTCAAGAAAAACGAATAGCCGGAAGACTGGCCAACAAGTAGATCCTAAAAAAAGCCGAATATCTCGGCGGCCCATCAGGAGAAACAAAAAACAGGTCAGTTGCGATCGTTTCGGTCGACTCGTCCATTGTCGTAATGCCCCTCTACAGCGACAATCCGGCCCGCATCATCGCGAACGAACCTCAGCCGAAAATAATCAATAGCTTCAAAACAGAACGTATCATCTCCCATCGGCGTCATCTCGTACGGCTGGCGTTCATCCCTCTCGTAAATCAAATTACCATTTATCAGATTGATGTGCCGCGGGCCGTAGTCCCCCACGTATTCTCTTTTCACGTCGGGATTCAACTGAACCGGATGCAGCAGCGCCTTCTTGTTGGCAATATCCCACTCGTACCTCGCCGCCAGCTGCGGATCCTCCGTCTTCTCTTTCAGTTCTTTCATCGCTTCGAGAACGGCCACATCGAGCGCTTCATCGGCAGCACACGCGATATGCGGTGCAATTCCCCTGCCCTCCCAGTTGTCACCGGTGACCGGGTTGATCGCTTTGCCAAACGGCACCCGCATTACTATCTGGAGATTTGGGAAGGCATGCATATCCACCGGGTGCGCCCCGCCGCCGGTTGTCTCTCCGACTACTGTGGCTCGCTTGAGATTCTTCAGATTATAGGTAAACTCTTCCGCCGCCGAGAACGTATAGTTGCTGGTCAGCACATAAATCGGCACGTCCGTCATCTTCTCACCGTCAACATACTTCGTCGTCCAGAACTGCTGTAACGAATCCGTCTCACGGACATAAAACGTATTGAGATGCGTAGGGTCCTCGAAGAAATAACTTGTAATAATCTGAATCATGCTCGGCGATCCGCCGCCGTTTTCCCGAAGGTCAATAATCAGCGCGTCACTGTTCGCCAAAAACTGCATAGCACCAACAGCAACGTTTCCGGCTTCTCTGAAACCGCTGAATCCATCAAACTTGAGATACCCAATATTGCCCGGAAGCTGCTTCACTTCCTTAAATCCGAAATTATTCCTCCGCGCCTCACGCAACTGCTCTTCACGGCTTGGCTGATTAACTGTGTCCAGCATCATCTCGATTCGCTCTTTCGGGGCGTAGCGGATTCCAAAATGTCGATCCTGGCAGACCTCCATCATGGTCTCGGTCAGTTTCATAGCGAAGTCGCCGGTCGTTTTCGCATCATCAAACCCGCCGTCTTTAAACTCTTTGCGGGCCGCCTCCGCCATCTTCTTCGCCGTTGCCGGATAGACGTAGTAATCAGCCAGCGTCCGGCTGACACTGTCTATTATTGCCGCCTTGGTCTCTTTATCGATTTCCGGCCCCTGATCGCCGCCGGGCCCCGGCTGCGCCACTGCCATTCCGGCCACCAGCATTGCCGCCATCACGATAACCGGCAGAATCCTTCCTCTGTTAGATATAATCCTCATGGTCGTGTCTCCAATCTTCGCCATATCAAACGTCTTTGTATTACCCGCATCAGGCATTTATCTGCCGCTTCTCCAGCCGCGCTTTCACCCTGTCATACATGGGATCCTCATCGAGACTGTGTTCCATGCGCTCCAGTGCCCGGAGAATATCCACGCCGGAATCTTTGGCCAATTTGGCCGTCGCCGCAGAAATTTCGGCCCAGACCGGCTCCAGCTTCAATACCGTTTCCCTGCCCTTGCTCGTCAACCCCAGAAGCCGCCGGCGTTCATCCTCACTGTCGCGCGTTGACTCCAGCAGCCCCTTTTTCGTCAACATCTCCGCTACCTGATTCACCGCCGGATGCGTCAATCCCAAATCGGCTGCGACCGTCGTCAACGGCGCCGGATCACTGTCCTTGAGATAGTACACGACCGCAAACCAGCGCGCTTCGAACTCTATATTCAGTTCCCCGTACACCTGCGACACGTCCTTCTGGAGTCGCTCCGCAAGACGTTTGAGCCGGCTGGCCAGGGCGAGCGGCCCGAGTTGTTGCATCAAATCCATCGTTTTGGCTCTCCTGCTGTCCGTTTTCCTGTTTCCTGATAGCGGTTTTACGTAAGTGGTTACAGAAAGTTGTGTGAAAAAAGCCGCGGCCTCTCGACCGCGGCTTATACACCCAAAGATGCAGAACAAAGAAGAATCTATCGCAACGTTCCCACGTAGTGCGCCGTCAACTGACGTTCCCGCACTGCCGGATCGGTGTAGTCCGGAAGAATCATCGGCGCCACCCGACCCTCATCGGCCCCGGTGTCATCGAGTTCCTTATTGTATTTCACCACATGGTCCAGCGTCAGCGACTCAGCCTGCGAACGGCCCTGGATATACTCCGATGCCGTCGTGCCGGCAATCCGCCCGTACACGACAATATCCAGCAGCGAGTTGCCCATCAGGCGATTCTCACCGTGAATTCCGCCGCCGACCTCGCCGGCTACAAACAGCCCCGGCACACACGTGTCGCCGGTATTCTTGAATTCCAGCCCGCCGTTCTGGTAATGCAGGGTCGGGTAAATCAGCATCGGCTCTTTGGAGATATCGATACCGAATCGTTTATACAGGATAAACTTGCCGGGAAACTCCCGCTCGACCGTCCCCTCACCGGACAGCATGTCAATCATCGGCGAGTCCAGCCATACACCTAACTTACCGGTCGGCGTCGGGACACCTTTTTCCGTCACGGTACACTCTTTGATAATCGAGGCTGCCTCGACATCGCGCGGCTCCCGCTCGTTGACAAACTGCTGACCATCGATATTAACCAGGTTCGCACCCGAACCACGGAATTTCTCGGTAATAAGAATCCCCTCGGCCTGTTCGGGGAACACGATCCCGGTCGGGTGGTACTGCACCGTGTGAAGGAAACAGACCGGCACCCCGGCCCGGTAGCCCATGACAATCCCGTCGGCGGTCGCACCGTAGTGATTGGTTGTCATGAATCCCTGGATATGGAGCCGTCCGCAGCCGCCGGTCGCCATTATGACCGCCTTCGCCTTGACAACACTGTACTCCTCGGTCTCCATGTTATAAAGCACCGCTCCGGCACAGTTACCGTCGTTGTCGAGAATCAACTCGACCGCCGGCGAGAATTCAACCACCCTGATCTTGTCCACCCGGTTGCGGGCCTCGTCGCGGATCGTCCGCATAATCTCCGCGCCGGTGATATCCGCCGCGAAATGCATCCGCTTGCGCGAGGTACCGCCGCCGTGGATCGTCTTTAGCGTGCCGTCGGGAAACTTGCTGAAATTGCAGCCGAGGCCCTCCAGCCACTGGATCGCCCCCGGCGCACTCGTACACAGCGTCTCGACCAGGTCCGGGACATTCTTGAAGTGCCCGCCCCCCATGACATCGAGATAGTGGTAATACGGGGAGTCCTTGTGTCCTTTGGTGGCCGCCTGTATTCCCCCCTCGGCCATCATCGTGTTGGCGTCGCCGTGACGAAGCTTGGTGGCGATTATTACGTTCGCGCCGTGCTCCGAGGCCAGCAGCGCCGCCGAGGTCCCGGCCCCGCCGCCGCCGATCACCAGCACATCGGTTTCGAAGTCGACCTTGGTCAAATCAATCTTTTGCGGATCGACCCGGCTTTTCGCCTCGAGCATGTCGGCCATCTCGTGGGCGATATGATAACCTTTGCTCGGCCCGACTCTTACCTCACGACGCCCCTCTTCTTTGACATCGGGATGGTACTGAAGCATCTCCTTGCGCTGGTCGAGATCGAGAAACGGCACTTCTTCGTTGCGTTCCTTCCGCCCGACCCGTTCGGCGCGGGTGCTTTCGACAACCTTTATCAGTTGCTTGAGTTCTTCCGGATATGGCATAGCGTACCTTCTTTCGTTCCGTGTTGCTTACAGACAGCTTGTGTCCTGTGGCGTCCAGTCGTCACCGCCGGAGGCCGGCTCCAGTTCGCGGGCCTGGTAAATATCGCGCAATTGCGCTTCATCGGTCTGTTTGACTTTCGCCAGGCAGTCGTTGAAACGGCCCGCCTCGATATTGGCGACCATCGTTTTCAAGTGCTCGGCCCGTGGCGTCAGATACGCCCCGTTGATCCGCCTCGCCAGCTGCGCGACATGGTACTGCGGCAGCTCGCCCATGCACCGGCTGGCACACAGCCCGCACTGGATGCAGTCAAACGAGATCCGCGCCGCCTCCGCAATATCGCCCCGCTTGAGCGCCGAGATATAATCCATCACCTCGACATCCATCGGGCAAACCTTAGTGCACGAGTTGCAGGCCACACACCGGAACAACTCCGGATAAAGCTGATTGATCTCATCCGGCGTACCGGTCAGCTCCGCGAAATTATACGCCGCCCGGTTGGCCGGATAAAACGGCAACTGGGTCAGGTACATCTCCGGCTCCACCACCGTCTGACAGGCCAGACCGGTCCGAATCTTGTACTCACCCGGTTTGCGGTAAACTGTCGAACAGGCCCCGCACACCCCGCCCCGGCAGCCGCAACCCCGGATATACTTGTATCCGGCGTACTCGATCGCCTTCATGATCGTCAGGGTCTCCGGCACCTCGTAACGCTTCCCCATCACATAGATCGGGATAAGTTTCGCTTCGACCTTTGGTGCTTTTTCTTCCGTTACCGTACTCATCGTAACCTCAATGAATCTATTGCTATTGTCTCGTCTCTTCGTTTGTCCGGATCCCGCTGACCCTCGCAGCTTTCTCGTGGGTCACGCACCCCTCGGTGCGTGCCATGTAAAATACCCTTATCTTTCTGTCATAGTCACGCACCCCTCGGTGCGTGACTCTTTTCCTTCGTAACTCCGGCGCCGGCAAGTCACCCTGAGCGGAGTCGAAGGGTGACGCGCCCCCTACGCCACGAACTCCTTTCCCTTCAGCAGATCCAGGCAACTCGACCGGTTCAACTCCAGATGACTCTTCTCGATCGGGAGCCCAAACGCCACCGCCATCAACTGCGTGAAGTAATAAACCGGGATATCCGGAAGATCAGCATGCATCTCACGGACCTTGTCCTGACGCCGCCCTAAATTGTATTCGCACAGCGGGCAGGCCAGCGCCAGCGCCTCGGCCCCGTTTCGGACTGCATCGTGCATGATGCCGTACGACAGGTTCGTTGCCGCCTCCGGATTACCCACCACCTGGTAAGCGCCGCAGCACTCGGTCGCCAGGGCGAAATCTACCGGTTTGGCGCCCAGCGCTTCGAGAAACTCGTGGAACACGCTCGGTCGATCCGGGCGGTCCAGCGCGACCTCTTTCGGCCGAAGCAGCGTGCAGCCGTAGTACGGCGCTACCCGAAGCCCGGCCAGCGGCTTTTTCACCGCCTCTTTAACTTTGTCCCAGCCGATATCATCACGCAGATAGTCAAGAAAATGCACCACCCGGACCTTCCCCTCATAGTCCGGCTCCTCGTCCATGAACTCGTTAATGGTGTTGCGTTTCTCTTCATCGTCCTGCATCAGCTTGTTGGCCCGCGCCAGCGTGTTGTAGCACATTGAGCAGAGCGTGAGAACCGTATCTTCACCCCGCTCCTGCACCCGGACTAAATCGCGCACCGGTGCAATAAGGTGAATCAGGTCGTCATCGGCCAGCGAGTACACCGCCCCGCAGCAATTCCAGCGAGGCAGTTCCTCGACCTCGACTCCGAGCACCTCCAGACAGGCCAGCGCCGAGACCTCGAGATTGCGGGCTTTGGTCTTCAGGGTACAGCCGGGATAATAACTAACTTTCATGTCTCACCTCACGATGTAAACTTGCGGAACCCGGACACCATGGCAATCTGCGGCAGGTCGACAATTTCCTCCGGCTCCAGGCTGCCGGGTTCGACATGGTCGACATTGGTGCGCAGCCGGATCTGCCGCAGCGCCTCCATGACTCGCGGAATCTCCAGCCCCCGCGGACACCGGACCTGGCACACGTGGCACGACGCACACACCCAGGGCGTGTTCAGCAGGTCAAGCGCCTCGGACTGGCCAAACTGGATCAGCGCCATGATTTTGCGCGGCGAGGCGTCGATCTGCTCGTTCATCGGACACGACCCCGCGCAGGTGCCGCACTGAAAACACTGCGAGACATTCTGCCCGCTGATTTCGAGCACTTTGCGGCGCAGTCGATCGTTCATTGTTCGGGTGGAAATATCAAGTGGCATCGGAACCTCGCGACAACTTGATGTTACAGGCAACGCCTGCCTTCCGCGAATTTCGCTTCGCAAGAAGGATAGGACTACCAGCCACTGATTGTGACAATCTTCACAAAGATGAGCTGTTTTCTATAGGGTTAGATATACAATATATGGATAATTTACGCAACCCTTTTGCGAAAGTTTTCACGAAATAGAGGATAAAACTACCACTGTTTGCTGTACGCCATCCCCGGTTGCGCAGCCCTCTCCCCCGTCATTTCAATCTTGCCGAATTTCGGCCGAATAATATATTAAAAGTACCAATGCCATCAATCGCATGCTCGTGAGGAGTATCGTATGCGCTTATTAACCGCCACCCTTCTTTCGGCCGTATGCCTGATCGCCCTCGCCCAGCCGTCTTCAGCCACGCCAAAATCATTTGAACTCCTGGTCGTCCATCACATCGGCACCAAAACCGAACCGCAAATATTCGCCGTCATCGACGGTGGCTACACTGCCGGCGTCGAACCATCGTTGACCGCCGACGTTCGCACCGAATCCGTTCACGGAGACACCATCAAAGTCGCCGATCTGGTGGTGGTCGATGTCGACCGATTCGAATCAGCCTGCCTGATCACACCTATCGGTACTCTCGATGCCGAACAGATCCGCCGCGCCTGCGCCCGTCACTGCAAAATCATTCTCGATATCCCACCGATGGACTCAGCCGGGATACAGCAACGCGCCATCAGCGCCATGGGCGAGGCCGACTACGAACGTGCCGCCTGGCTGTTGGGTGAACTGATCGACCGCTACGAGACAGGACCCTCCCTGCAGAAAGCGCTTGATCGCTGCCGGGCAAAGCTCGATGAACAGCGCACCGCCGGTCTCTCTCCCGAGGACATGCAGCTCGAAAAAGCAAAGATCCCTACCTACGAAGAACTGCTGGAGCATTACTATTCCGAGGGCCGCTACGCTATGGCCGAGCATAAAATCCAGGTCATCCGCAACGTCGACCCTGACAACCCCACCGCCGCCCGCTACGCCCGCATGATCGCCGGCGAATCCGAACCGAAACAAGTGTCACAAACTATCCCCGAATACGATCTCGCCAACCGAAGCGGGCCCCCCAACCTTGCCCCTCCCCCGCGACTCATCACACCGTTCGCGCCCCTGTATCCCGACAGCCTGAAAAAGACCGGCGTTGGCGGCGAAGTCCGCCTGCGTTCATTGATCAATGAAGAAGGGAACGTCGTCAAAACCGTCATCGTCAAATCCGCCGGCCATTTTGCCCTCGATGCCGCCGCGGTCAAAGCCTCCTATCAAACCAGGTGGATGCCGGGTGCGATTGACGGTATCCCCACCGAAGTCTGGGTCACCCACGCCGCCACCTTCACGCCAAAAGGCCGCAAGAGCGTCGAGTTCCCCGAGGTCAAACTGTCGTTCGCGGACCACCCGGGGGCGTTTGTACTGGATGTCTACCCCGAGATGATTCAGGAAAAGTGGGTCACGGTAACTGACTCGGCCCAGGCCGTCGCGCCCTGGATCAAGGCCCTCGTTAATGTTGAAGGCAAGGTCGACACAGCGGCAGTACACGAAACATCCGGTATCCCGACCGTCGATGATCTCGCCGTAGCCGCCGCGTACAAGAACATTTTCAAGCCCGGCAAGCGCATACGCCAGGCCGTTCCGGTCTGGGTAATTTACCAGCCGACCATAAAAACCGCAGAATCTTCGTCCTCTGTTGACCCGGGCGTTGAGTTCCCAAAGGAGCTGGGGCCCAATGATGCTTACCCGGAGCTAATATATGAAGAACCACCGGTTTATCCCGAGGATGCAGAGGAAAAGGGTGTTACCGGTACAGTGTGGATAAGTGCTCTGGTCAATGAACACGGAAAGGTCGTCGAAGCACATGTAAAGGAGTCTTCGGGCCATAAGGCAATCGACGCAGCAGCACTCGCAGCGGCTTACAAGAATAAGTTCAAACCCGGCATGCTGAATGGCGAACCGGTTCGGGTCCGAGTGTTTTACAAGATTGAATTCGATCTCGAATCATGGTAGGCTGCCCCTTCAAAAACTTGCCAAATTCCATCCCATATACTATATCCTGAACAAACCGGAATTCAGGAGGTCTCATTGTGCGCTCACTCATACTCATATCACTGCTCATCTGCCTGCTCGGTCTGGCCGCCGGCTGCGGTCAATCCGATTCAACCGCAGAACAGGTAACGCTCGAAGAATTTGCATCCTCAAACCGCCAGTGGACCGGCCTCGCGGTCAACTATGAACACCGTGTCTTCGTCAATTATCCCCGCTGGACCCAGCCCGTCCCCTTCTCCGTGGCCGAACTCACTGCCGACCGCAACCCCCGCCCCTTCCCGGACACCAACTGGAACCAGTGGCGCGAGGGCTTCGACCCGCGTGAACATTTCATCTGTGTCCAGGCTCTCTTTGTCGATCGCCACGGCTTCCTCTGGGTCCTCGACCCGGCCAACCCGATGTTCGCCGGCGTTGTCCCAGGCGGACCAAAACTCATCAAGATCGATCTCGGCACCAACAAGATCGCCAACAGGTACTATTTCGACAGCACTGTCACCCCGACCAACAGCTACCTTAACGACGTTCGTATCGATGCCGACGACAGCTACGCCTACATATCCGAGTCCGGCCTCGGCGCTATAGTTGTTCTCAACCTGGAAAGCGGCACCGCCCGACGGATCCTCGATGACCACCCGTCGACCAGGTCCGAAGGGCTGAAAGTAACCATCGATGACAAAGTCTGGGGCCGCACCGACGGCTCCCGCCCCGATGTCCACTGCGACGGCATCGCACTTGACCCCAAGGAGGAGTACCTCTATTACCAGGCTCTCACCGGCAAGAACCTCTACCGCATCGGAACGCAGCATCTCAAGGATATCACCATGACGCCGGAACAACTGGCCTCCCATGTCGAACTGGTCGCGGAAACCGAGCCGGTCGACGGCATTATGTTCGGCCCCGACGGCAACCTGTATCTTTCGGCCCTGCAAGACCGTGCAATAAAACGCCTCACGCCCGATGGCGAGATCGAGACGGTGGTACAGGATGATCGCATCAAGTGGCCCGACTCCTTCGCTACGGGACCGGATGGTTACATATATTTCACAACCTCACAGATCCACCTGATGCCCAACCCACCCTCCCCCTTCAAGATATTCCGCTTCCCGACCACCCGGGAATAGTCATCCAGGAGACGCCGTTACCGATTCATTTCGGCAACGGCGTATCATCAGAGCCTTTCCACCGGCTAATTCATCCTTGCGGCAGCCCGATTTACGGGCTATTATTGTCCATGATGCCCGCTGGGCGGCGGGAACATTCAGCCGCCTGCACGGTTTTATTTCACGACCGGCGGAACTGCGCTAAACAGGTGAGAATAAACCGCTTCGTGCACATCCGTTGAATAAATCCGAACACGCTATCGAATACAGAGGAGTTTAACATGAGTGGTCCCCTGGGAATTAGAGGATATGATTTCGTCGAGTTCTACGTCGGCTCGGCAAAAATGACCGCATTCTGGTTTGCCCGGGCCCTCGGCCTGGATATAACCGGCTACGCCGGACCGGAAACCGGCATCAAAGACCGCGTCTCGTACTACCTGACCAAACACCGCCTCAAATTCGTCGTTACATCCCCTGTCAAACCGGACTGCTACGACATTTACGGCTGGATCACCAAACACGGCGACGGCGTCAAGCGCTGGGCTGTTGAGGTCGACGATGTCGAGACAGCCTTCAAACACGCCACCAAGCGCGGCGCCGTAATGGTCCAGCGACCCGAACGGATCGAAAACCACCACGGCTACATCGAGCAGGGCTCGATCCGCCTCTATGACGACACCGAACTGGTCTATGTCAACCGCGACAACTACAATCACGTCTTTGCACCCGGCTTCTGTGAACCGCTGCTCAACATCAACACCGACCACAAAGATACCAGCCTGCTGGCTGTGGATCACATCGTCGGCAACGTGCGCGAAAATGAAATGAACCTCTGGGCCGAATACTTTAACAACACCATGAATTTCGAGACCTTTGTTGATTTCGGCCCCGGCGATATCGGCACCAAGTACTCCTCGCTGCTTTCCAAGGTCGTCCGCACCCCGGACAGCAAGATCCGCAACCCGATCAACGAACCGTACGAAGGACTCAAAAAATCACAGATCGAAGAATTCATCGATCAGTACCACGGTTCCGGCGTACAGCATATCGCCATCCGGACCAACAACATCATTGAGAGTATCGCCAACCTCCGGAAGAACGGCATGGAATTCCTCAGCATCCCTGACACCTACTACGACAGCCTGCGCAAACGCGATGACGTAATGTCCCGCCTCAAAGAGGATTTGACGGATCTCCAGGAGCACGGGATCCTGTGCGACATCGAATCCGACGGCTACCTGCTCCAGCTGTTTACCAAGCCTATTGGCGACCGCCCGACCTTCTTCTTCGAGATCATTCAGCGAGTCGGCAACAGCGAAGGATTCGGCAAGGGCAATTTCCAGGCGCTGTTTGAATCAATCGAACTCGATCAGCAGCTGCGTGGAAACCTTGACAAGGAAGCCGGCGAACACGCGCCGATCTGTTAACCCGGATCGGCCTCGCAGAACCGTCAGAACGAATCGAAAGGACTATCTCAATGCCTTTTTACCATAGATTAGGTGAACTGCCGAAGGTCAAGCATACGACCTTTTACAAACCCGACGGCAAGTCGCTGTACCGCGAAGAACTCTTTTCCAGCAAAGGGTTCTCCGGCATCTACTCGACCAAGTACCGGCATCACCTGCCAACCAAAATCAAATCGAGTAAAGAACTGAACCTGCATAAAGCCGTCGACTGGCCCGAGGCCAAGACCCTATACTACCATTGCTTCACCGACAAGCTCGACGAAGGCGGCAATTACATCACGGCCCGCAACGTCTTCCTGGAAAACAGCCACACCATCCTCGCCACTGCCAAAGTAACCGAGGATACCGACGATTTCTATCGCAACGGCTTTGCCGCCGAGTATGTCCTCGTCCACCACGGCTCCGGGACCTTCAAGAGCGACTTCGGCAACATCCCGTTTGTCGCCGGCGATCAGTTCATAATCCCGCGCGCCGTGACATACCAGTTCAAATTCAACGACTTCAAAAACAACAAACTCTTTATCGTTGAATCAGACACCGCCTTTGAAATCCCCGGCAAGTTCCGCAACGAGTACGGCCAGCTCGAGGAGCACGCGCCCTATAGCGAACGGGATTTTAAGGTCCCGGGCGAACTCGACGCCAAAGACGAGTCCGGCGACTTCCGCGTTATCCTGAAAACCGGTCGCCGCTACTTCGAGCATATTGTCCCCAATCACCCGTTCGATGTTGTCGGGTGGGACGGGTATCTCTACCCCTACGCCTTCAACATCCGCGACTACCACCCGAAAGTTGGCCGCATCCATCTTCCCCCGCCGGTGCATATCGCCTGGCGAACCGGAAATTTCGTTCTCTGCAACTTCTGCCCGAGACCGTTTGATTTTCACAAAGACGCCATCCCGGCCCCCTACGCCCACTCCAACATCGACAGCGACGAAGTCCTGTACTATGTCGAGGGCGACTTCATGTCGCGCAAGGGTGTCGAAGAAGGTTCGATCACCCTGCACCCGGGCGGCATGCCCCATGCACCGCAGCCGGGCAAGACCGAGGCCTCCATCGGCCAGAAAGAAACAAACGAATACGCTGTGATGGTCGATACGTATACCCCCCTGCGGCCGACCAAAAACCTCGAGAAATGCATTGATCCGGACTACGACAAGTCGTGGCTGGAATAGAGCAACAAACGTCCGACATGCCCGCGGTCGGAATCTGCTGGTCAAGCGCGGCAAAATGATCGTTATTGACAGCAGCAGGATTCACGAACGAACCGCAAGCACAAGGATACAGTAATGATACATATACCGGAATACGTTAAGGGCCTCAAGACCTACAAGGCCGGCAAACCGATCGCCGAACTGGCCCGTGAACGCAATCTCAAGCGTATTGTCAAGCTCGCCTCCAACGAGAACCCCCTCGGCCCGTCGCCCAAAGCGATGGAAGCGGTCAAAAACGCGGTCGGCGAAATGCACCGATACCCGGACCCGCGCGCCTGGGATCTCATCGAGAAACTCAGCGAGAAATACAATATCCGTAAGGAACACATCGTCTGCGGTCACGGCACCGACGCCCTCCTCGGCTACATCATCGGCGCTTTTTCCGAACCCGGCGATGAGCTGCTCACCTGCGAAGGCACCTTTATTGGCATCTACGTGAGCACTATCAAACAGGGCCGCACCCTTAAAAAGATACCCCTTACGCCCGAGTATCGGCTTGACCTCAACGGCCTTCTTCACGCCGTCACACCGAAGACCCGAATCATTTTCCTGGCCAATCCGAACAACCCGACCGGCACCATGATCGGCCGGGCCGAGTTTGAAGCGTTTATGGAGAAAGTCCCGAACAACGTGCTGGTAATTCTTGACGAGGCTTACTACACCTATGCCGGCCTGTTCGAGGACTACCCCCAGGGCGTCTCGTACTGGTACGACAACATGGTCGTCACCCGTACCCTCTCCAAGTCATACGGTCTCGGCGGGCTGCGCGTCGGCTTTGCCGTGGGACCGAAGAGCGTGATCGATGCTATCTTCAAAGTCCGCTACACTTTCGAGCCGCACTATCTCGGCCAGGTGGCGGCGACGGCTGCACTCGATGACGATGAATTCCTCCAGCAGACAGTCAAAACCAACACTGCCTCGCTGGCTGAAATGAAAAGGAAATTCGATAAACTGGGCATCAATCAAGTCGAATCCTACGCCAACTTTATCATGATCCTGCTGCACTCTCAGGCCCTGGCCGAAGAATTCTACCAGCGCTGCCTCGAACGCGGCCTGATCGTGCGCCCACTGGCGGCCTACGGTGTGCCGAACGGCATCCGGATCAACTCCGGCACGGTGGACGAAACGACCTTTGCCCTTGAGATCATAGAGGACGTCTGGAACGAACTCAAGCTCTCGGACACTAATCCGGAGCACCAAAACGACAAGGAATTTACCCGATGAAACTCGTATCGTTTATGAACGCCAACGGCGAAGAACGCCTTGGCCTCTTTCACGAAAACAACATATACGACCTCGAAGACAACGCCAAAAAACACAGCATCGCCCTGCCCAACAGCATGAATGTCTTCCTTCAGGGCGGCAAACAGGCGATGGACAACGCCCGCAAGGTCAACGACGCCATCAAGGCCGGCAGCGCCGAAGCAGTCGATATTAACTCGATCACTATGCTCCCCCCGGTCCCCCACCCGACCTCTTGCCGCGACGCTTACGCCTTCCGGCAGCACGTCGCTACCGCCCGAAGGAACCGTGGTGTGGACATGATCCCGGAATTCGACCAGTTCCCGGTCTTTTACTTCACCAACCATAATTCCATCATCGGTGAAGGCGACCTCAACGTCGAAATCGATCACCTTCACAAACTAGACTTCGAACTCGAAGCCGCTATCGTAATCGGCAGGAAGGGCCGCAACGTCGCAGCCAAAGACGCCGACCAGTACATCGCCGGCTATACCATCATGAATGACTTCTCCGCCCGCCGCCTCCAGATGGAAGAGATGAAACTCAACCTCGGCCCGGCCAAAGGCAAAGACTTCGCGACCGCTATCGGTCCCTGGCTGGTGACTGTCGATGAACTCGCCGACAGCAAAGTCAGCAGCGACTCCGGCGATAAATACGACCTTCGCATGACCGCCAAACACAACGACAATCTCGTTTCCGACGGCAACCTCAAAGACATGAACTACACCTTCGCCGAAATAATCGAGCGCGTCTCCTACGGTGTCGATATCTACCCCGGCGATGTGATCGGTTCCGGAACCGTCGGTACCGGCTGCTATCTCGAACTCAACGGCACCTGGCGCATCGAGGCCAAAAAACGCGGCGAGCACTTTACGCCTGTGTGGCTCGAGGACGGAGACTCCATCGAACTGACCATCGAAGGCCTCGGCACGCTTCGCAACAAAGTCGTCAAGGCAGAGCAGGACTACTCGATCCTCGCCAAAAAACGAGAAACCGAGCCGGTCGGCTAGACCGACCAAAAACCGCCTATGATGCACTTTGAACCCAAGGATCTCCCGGTCCCGAAAGTCCACCAGTTCCTGCTAGGTGGTGTGGGACCGCGACCGATTGCCCTGGTAGCGACAATGTCCGAAGACGGCGCGGTTAACCTCTCGCCGTTTTCCTTTTTCAATGCCTTCGGCGCCAACCCCCCGACTATCGCTTTCTCACCCGCTCGGCGGGGCCGGGACAACACCGTTAAAGACACCTACAACAACCTCAAAGCCACCGGCGAGTGCACGGTTCAGGCCGTCACCTACCCGATGGTACAGCAAATCTCGCTGGCGTCGGCGGAGTATCCGTCCGATGTCGACGAATTCGTCAAAGCCGGCCTGACCAAAGTCGACTCGGACCTGGTCAAACCACCCCGGGTGAAAGAGTCACCCTTCCAGATGGAATGCAAACTCCAGCAGATGATTGAACTGGGCGGCAAAGCCGCATCCGGCAACCTCGCCATCTGCGAGATCGTCAAGTTCCACATCGCCGAGGATATCATCGACGACGGCGTGATCCGCCCGGACTTGATTGATCTGGTCGGTCGCATGAGTGCCAACTATTACACCCGCGCCTCCGGCCCATCGGTCTTCGAGGTCGCTAAGCCGGTTGCCAAAACCGGCATCGGTTTTGACAATCTGCCGGCTTTTATCCTCCGGTCGCATGTCCTGACCGCCAATAGCCTGGCCCAGCTGGCCAACTCCGAAGAAATACCCGATCCCGGCCAGACAAAAAAGACAGTAGCCGCCCTGACCGCCACCGAACCGACCGAGGAAGCGTTCCACCGGTTCCAGGTTCAGGGGCGCTACAGAGATATGCTGCGGGTAGCGGTCGCTCTGGCAAACGACAAGCATCCCAGCGCCTGCTATTTCATCGAGCAATCGGCGCAGGTCGCCCTCGTACATAACGATATTCCGTTCGCTTGGAATGCGCTGCTCTTTCTCGGCACAGTCCTCGGCGAACTATAGCGTACCCCGGACAACGGCGACCCTCACACGCCGCAAAAACAAGTAACAACCTGACACACGTCATGAAAAAACCGATCTGGACCCCATCAAAAGAACAGACCCAAAACGCCAACCTCACCCGCTTCATGGCCAAAGTGGCCGAATCCACCGGACGCACGTTCGGCTCGTATCAGGACTTCTGGGAATTCAGCACCACCGAAATCGAACGCTTCTGGGCCGAGGTCTTCAAAGAGGCCGACATCATCCACTCGACGCCCTACAACGCCGTCTACACCGGGAAAGAAATCTACGATACCACCTGGTTCCCCGGCGCCAAACTAAACTTCGCCGAAAACCACCTTCGGTTCCGCGATAATCATACCGCTATCATCGCCGAATCCGAATTTTCCGGCCCAACAAAACTCACCTATGCCGAACTCTACGAGCAAGTCGCCCGATGCGCTGACGGGCTGAAAAAGCTCGGCGTCACCGAGAGCGACCGCGTCGCCGCCTTCATCCCCAACATCCCCGAGGCAATTGTCGCCATGCTCGCCACCACCAGCATTGGCGCCATATGGTCCTCGACCTCACCCGACTTCGGCTTCCAGGGCGTGCTCGACCGGTTCGGCCAGATCGAACCAAAAGTCCTGATCACCGCCGACGGTTACCAGTACAACGGCAAAAAATTTGATTCCACGAGTCAAGTCCGCCGGGTCCTGGACAAAATACCTTCAATTGAAAAGACGATCATAGTCCCGCGCCTCAAAGAGTTCGATCCCGAAAGCCTCCCGAACAGCCTCGCCTGGCCCGACCTCCTGAATAACACGGCCGACACCATCGACTTCGAGCAACTCCCCTTCGACCATCCAACCTACATCATGTATTCCTCCGGCACCACCGGGGTACCCAAATGCATGGTCCACGGTGCCGGCGGAACCATGCTCCAGCACTACAAAGAACACGTCTTCCATACCGATCTCACCCGTGACGACGTGATTACCTACTTCACGACCTGCGGCTGGATGATGTGGAACTGGCTGGTCGGTGCACTCCAGGTCGGCGCATCCGTCTACATCTACGACGGAAGCCCCTCACACCCGAACCTGAACCGCCTCTGGGAAGCGACCGGGAAACACGGCATCACCGTTTTCGGAACGAGTCCGAAATTCCTCAGCGCCTGCGAAAACGCCGGTCTGCAGCCCGGCCGGGACAACAACCTTGCCTCGCTGCGCGCCGTCCTCTCAACCGGCGCGCCCCTGTCTAAACAAAACTTCGCCTACGTGTATGAGAAGATCAAATCCGATGTTCAGCTCGCCTCCATCTCCGGCGGCACCGACATCATCTCCTGCTTCATGCTCGGCTGCCCGATCCTCCCGGTCTACTCCGGAGAGATTCAGTGCCGGGGCCTCGGTATGCGGGTTGAAACGTTCAACGACAACGGCGAACCGGTGACAAACGAGGTCGGCGAATTAGTCTGCACAAAACCATTCCCGTCCCGACCGGTCTTCTTCTGGAACGACAAGAACCACAAAAAATACAAAGCTGCGTACTTTGACCACTTCCCCGGTGTCTGGCGCCACGGTGACTTCATCAAGATCACCGAAACCGGCGGCGTGATTGTCTACGGTCGTTCCGATGCCACCCTCAACCCCGGCGGCGTGCGAATCGGTACAGCGGAAATCTACGCCCCGGTCGAGGCCATGGACGAAGTCGAAGACAGTATTGTCGTCGGAATGCGCCACAACAGCGATGTGAAAATTTGGCTCTTTGTGAAACTGGCCGAGGGCATCGAGCTGACCGACGATCTGGAGGAGCGAATCCGAAACAACATCCGCACCGCCCAGACACCACGCCACATCCCGGCCCGCATCATCCGGGTACGCGACATCCCGCACACTATCAACGGCAAAAAAGTCGAACTCGCCGTCACCCGCTTGCTGGAGGGCAAAGACGTCCCCAACCGGGACGCCCTGGCCAACCCGGACGTGCTCGAGGAATACCGACAAATAGCCGCCGCCCGGGAAACCCGGTCAGGCTGAGCCTCCTCGCAGCATGCCGGATGTGTTTACCGTCGCACCATCATCGCCCGGCCCGCAGCACAACGACACGCTCTGGTCATTGCGCGGAGCGACGAAGCGATCTCAAGAAAACGTTGCGCGGCACATTTTGATTCCTACATTGTTAATGGATCACCACGATACATTTTGTTGGTTTAGAAATCAAGAAATCGGCACCCTACAGGAAAGGGGATAAATCATGACACCAACGGACAACCCGGCGTCGGTCGCGGAGCCGAAAAAGGGGAAAAATGCTGGCAAGGTCGCCTATTCTGACAACCCATTCATCTCAGGCCTCCCGGCCCACCTTAAGCAATTCATCGTCGACCAGAATTACGAGGCCTACACACCGGTCAACCATGCCGTCTGGCGATATGTCATGCGGCAAAACTTCGCCTTCCTGAAAGACTACGCGCACGAGGCGTATTCCGAGGGCCTCCGCAAAACCGGTATCGGCATCGACAAGATTCCTTCAATCGAAAATATGAACGAAATCCTCGGCAAAATCGGCTGGGCCGCAGTGCCGGTCGACGGTTTCATTCCGCCCGCCGCCTTTATGGAATTCCAGGCCTACCGCGTGCTGGTTATCGCAGCCGACATGCGCCAGATCAATCACATCGAGTACACCCCGGCACCCGATATCATCCATGAGGCCGCCGGCCACGCGCCTATCATCGCCGACCCCGAATACGCCGAGTACCTGCGCCGCATTGGCGAGATCGGCTCCAAAGCGATGTCGTCCAAAAAAGACTACGAACTGTATGAAGCCATCCGGCACCTCTCGATCCTCAAGGAACTCGATGATCCCGACCCGGCCGAGGTCGAAAAAGCCGAAAAGGATGTCGAGTACAAGCAGGACAACCTCGGTGATCCCTCGGAGATGGCCCGCCTGAGCCGCCTGCACTGGTGGACAGTCGAATACGGCCTCATCGGTGATCTGGAGAACCCCAAAATCTATGGCGCCGGTTTACTCTCCTCGATCGGCGAGTCGGCGAGCTGCCTCAAAGCTGATGTCAAAAAGATTCCATATAACCTCGACACCCAGAACTACGCCTTCGATATTACCACCAAACAACCCCACCTGTTTGTCACACCAAGCTTCCAGCATCTGATCGACGTGCTCGAGGAGTTTGCCGACTCAATGGCGCTTCGCGTCGGCGGCTGCGAGGGCCTCTCCAAGGCAATCGAATGTAAAGCAGTCTCGACCGCCGAGTATTCCTCCGGCCTCCAGGTCTCCGGCGTCTTCACCGACTGCCGCTGCCAAGGTAACTCGGAACAACCCTGGTTTATCAAAACCGAAGGCGAATCGCAGCTATCGGTCGACGGCAAGCAGCTTGAAAATCACGGCCCCGACTACCACAAAGATGGCTTCAGCTCTCCGGTCGGCCGGGTCAAAGGTGAAAACAAGCCGCTTGAACAAATGACCGAAACGGATCTCTCCGACCGAGGGCTCAAAATCGGCGGCGAAGTCACCCTCGAGTTTGAAAGCGGCGTCACAGTCAATGGGCAGCTCGACTCCACGACCTACCACAAGAACAAGCTCATCCTTATGACCTTCAGCAACTGCACCGTCACAGCCGGCGACCAAACCCTTTTCCAGCCTGACTGGGGCGTGTTTGATATGGCCGTCGGTGAGAAGATCACATCCGTCTTCGCCGGAGCCGCCGACAGATCAGCCTACCAGCATCCTTCACTCGTCGCCAAAGAACGCACCGTCAAAGTCGACTACGACGACAAGACCCGCGCCCTTTTCGGTCTGTATCAGAAGATTCGTGACATCCGCGACGGCAAGGCCAATGAAAGCGATCTCCCCGGTATCTGGGCGACGATCAGGGCCGAATACCCCAACGAATGGCTGGCGCCGCTGGATATTCTCGAAATCCTTACCGAGAAGAATATCCATCAGGACACTGCCAACGAAATCCGCGAGTACTTAGAAAAGAAAGCCGAGACCGACAAAGAACTGACCAAGTTGATCAACGACGGTCTCACGCTGTTGAAATAGACAAAGGATTGTTACTGTTATGGCTGATAATCTGACTCAGAAAAAATGTGCACCGTGCGAAGGCGGCGTTGACCCCATGACCCGCGAGGACTTCGAACCATACCTCGACCAAGTCAGCCAGTGGGATATCGTCGAGAACGACAAGAAGATCGAACGCAACTTCCAGTTCAAGGACTTCCCGCAGGCACTTGAATTCGTCAACAAAGTCGGCGACATCGCCGAAGACGAGGGCCACCATCCCGACATCTTCATCCACAGCTGGAACAACGTGAAGATCAGCCTCTGGACCCACGCTATCGGCGGCCTTTCGATCAACGACTTCATCGTCGCCACCAAAGTCGACAAGGTCAAAGTCTAACGAAGTTGTCTTACTATAATGAATATGTCTTGATGTTACGAAATGAATGCAGTGTAACGAAGACGTAGCCCACGCACCTTCGGTGCGTGGGGCCACTTCCTACATAGGCCAGGAGCCGCAGGGCAGAACTCTTCAGCAGTTCTGCCTCCTTCTTTGACGGATACCTTTTTCTAACTGCGTCCAGACCCGCCCCGGTATCAAACGCAACACTACAAATTCCCGCCTAAATTCCCCACGCTGATACTATCCACTAACACCCCCGACGGCCGGTCCAGCGCATACGCGATCGACTCGGCAACCTCGCGCGGATCCAGCATCCCCTCACGGTTCCACTCCCCCGGGACTTCATCCCACAAATCGGTCGCGGTTGCCGCCGGATAAATATCAATCACCCGTATCCCGCGCGGACGCATCTCCTCCCGAAGTATTCGCGAGAACCCCTCCAGCGCCGCCTTGCTCGCCGTGTACGCCGACCATTCCGGGAACGACACCTTGCACGCCACCGACAGCAGGTTCACAATCGCCGCCCCCTCCCCCATTTTGCCCATCAGCTTTTGCGTAAGCATGAACGGCGCCGTGAGATTCACCGCCATCGTCTGCTCCCACGCCTCGAGCGTGAGCTTCTCCACCGCCGCCACGTTGGACAAACCGGCATTGTTCACGAGGACATCCAGCGACTCACCGCTCACCCCTGCCGCCAGCGCTTCGATCCCGGATTTCGTTGTCAGGTCGCCTACAATCAACTCCGGCCGTCCGCCTGCACTCTGAACCAGCTCCGCCGTCTTGCGCAGCGCCTCTTCATCACGACCGTTCAAAATCAAACGGCGCCCCGAGGCGGCCAGCCGCACCGCTGTCGCGCGGCCAATCCCGCGACTCGCACCCGTTACTACTATCGTGTTCATACCTCTATCTCCGGGTTTTTGATTTACGATTCCTCGACATTTCGCCGCAACGTAAACCGATTATTCGGTGTCTCCCACAGCCGCAGCCGATACAGCGACTTCCCGATCCCATCCTCCACCCGCGGCCAGAGCATTATCACGATATTCTCACCCGTGCTCGGCGCATCGTTGAAATCGTCAGTATCCTCATCGAGATGCTTCCATGCCCACGGTTCCAGCCCCTTGTCCACACCTGCCATCAGGTCCGTGAGCGGGAAAAGCGTCCCGCTTTGCTCATCGATCTCACCGTCAATCGCCGGTTCCACTATATACCGATGCCCATGCCCGGCCGGATTGTTACACTTCCCGTAAACCTCTTTGTTCTCAGCATCCGACAGCTTCGGGCTGTGAAGCCGATGCGCGGCTCGAAACTCCGATCGCATGCCCATCACCAGCCGCCCGTCCTTGAGACACTCGGCATAGAACCACGGGTTCTCCCACAGGCGGATCCGCTGTATCGGCAAACGGTTCGATAACCGCTCGAAAATGAAGGAGGCCAGCGACTCCGTCGTAATCGCCACTTTCTTCAACTCCGGCACGTCACTATTAAGATTCCGGTGATCCAGCAGCTTGTGCAGCGACCCAA
The DNA here is from genome assembly GCA_964612145.1 of uncultured Ignavibacteriales bacterium. Taxonomy (GTDB): domain Bacteria; phylum Zixibacteria; class MSB-5A5; order GN15; family FEB-12; genus JAGNLV01. The sequence goes on from CAZTBP010000006.1 coordinate 146,426, forward strand.
GCGCCTTCTGGCTCTCACTCGGCGCCACTATCATGCCATTTTTCGTATCAACTTCACCGTAAACAGTCGCCCGCAGATAATAGTGATGACCGTGTCCGGACTCATCCGCCGCACTCCCGAACAACCGCTTGTTCTCCTGCTCCGTCAGATGCGGCGACCACGTCCGCCGCGCCGCCGAGAACTGCAGTCCGTAATGACGCTCCACCCGCCCGTCGGCAATCACCGTCGCTCGCTCCTCCGGCGACACAATCAGGTGCACCGCCACAAGATCCGCCGCCTCATTCTTGAAAAGCGGCGCGGCATCGGCCAACAGATGCCTCGCCACGTTTTCCGGCGTCGGCACGATTATATCAAACGGCTTCGTATCGACATTGAGATACTTATGGTCGTACCGCTCGGACAGCAGCTTTTTGATTCGGTCCTTAATGACGGTAACATTAATGACCATCCCGTTCTTGTCGTCCACATCGCCGTGGAAAACGAAGTATGCTTCAAAATTCCCGCCGTAACCGTGCTTTCCGCCGGCGGCCTGTCCGAAAAACTGCTCGTTTTCTTGCTGTGTCCAGCCCGGTTGAAAGTGTCGATATGAGAGTGAAATTTCGAATTTTTTGCTGATGGTCAAATACATAGTTCCCTCATCAGGTTAACAGGTCCTCCTACTTATTGATCAGGCTGAAGAACTCCGCTCGTGTCGCTGTATCGTCGTGGAACTCACCGGTGAGGTATGAGGTCGTCATTGTCGAGTTCTGCTTTTCCACCCCGCGCATCATCATACATAAATGCTTGGCCTCGATCACAACGGCGGCTCCGTAACCGTCCGTGTACTGCTGAATTGTCTCCCCAATCTGCTTGGTCAGCTTCTCCTGAATCTGGAGCCGCCGCGCAAACGCATCGACCACCCGTGCCACTTTCGACAACCCCAGCACTTTTTTGTTCGGTATATACCCCACATGACACTTGCCGATAAACGGCAGCAGGTGGTGCTCACACAACGAGTACAACTCGATATTGCGGACAACCACCATCTCCTGGGTGTCAGCCTCAAACAGCGCGTTGTTAATCAGCGCATCGATATCCTCACTGTATCCCTTGGTAAGAAATTCAAACGCCCGCGCAGCCCGGCGCGGCGTGTCCTTGAGACCATCACGGTCCGGGTTCTCACCAATGAGTTCCAACAGCTCACGATACAACTTTTCAGTCGACATAACGGTTTTCCTTATTTCACGATCATTTGTTGAACAAGACAAAGCGGGCAGAGTTTCGATGGAGCCTGCCGTCGACGATAGTATACGCCGCACTCGGTCAAGATACAATTGCAATCAGGGGTTCAAAGCGGACGCGACGGCAACCCGTCAACCTCGCGGACCAGCGAACGTATGTGTTCCGGCGTCGTCCCACAGCATCCCCCGACTACATTAAGCAGTCCCGACTCGGCAATCTCTCGCATCGCCGAGGCAAACATCTCCGGATCATCCGGATAGATCCCGTTCTCATCCGGAATCCCCGCACTCGGATACAACGCCAAAGCCGTGCCCGTCAACGTTGTCAAATCCTGCAGCGGCTTCACCATGCCAACGACGCCCCATCCGCAGTTAAACCCGATACAAAACGGTTCAAACTGCTCCGCAGTCGTGACAAAATCCCTGATCGATTCCCCGCCGAGAAGCCCCGTCCCCTCTTTATTCGGCGTCGCCGAAATCCACAGCGGAATCTCTGCGCCGGCCTCATGCAAAGCCGCCCCGACCGCCTCGCAGGCCGCCGCCATTCCCGCCGTGTGAAACATGGTTTCCACCAGCAGGATATCCACGCCGCCTCTTATCAGCGCGCCCGCCTGCACCCGCCAGGCATCAATGAGGGTGTCTCTTTCAATATGACGGAACCCCGATGTCTCCTGCGTGTCAACATCAGACGGAACCGCATCAGTCGGACCAATCACACCCGCGATGAACACCCGACGGTCCGGATCGTGCAACAGGTACTCATCGATCGTCCTGCGCGCGAGATCCGCCGCTTCCATATTCAGCCGCTCGACCAGCGCATCGGTCCCATACCGCACCTGCATGACCCGATTCGAATTGAGCGTGTTGGTGCAGATAATATCCGCCCCCGCGTTGATGTACGCCCGATGAACCGTCTCGATAAGGTCCGGCCGCGTTAATGTGAGGAAATCAAAATTCCCTGACAGCGTTTTATCATGACCGGCCAATTCCTCCCCGCGGAACTCCTCCTCCGCGAGGTGATGCCCCTGCAGCACGGTCCCCATCGCACCATCAAGAATCAGCAGTTGCTCGTCAAGTGCCTTCTGCAGCAAACTTAGACTCGATGGAACCATACGCAACCTCTCAATCCAACAACCCTATTCCTGTAAATAGATCTCATTGGCCCGGCCAAGCGCAAGCCGTGTCAGAAACGGCCCCGAGGCTTCATAGATTATGACCGATGACAAAACCACGGTTTCAATCACCTGCCCCATCTCCGGGTAGAACTGCCGCACGGTTATCGCCATCCCTATCGCTACCCCGGCCTGGGGAAACAGCGCCAGCCCTAAATTGCTGACCACCTGCGGTTCCGCTCCGAACTTCTTTCCCGCAAGATAAGCCCCAATCATCTTCCCCACCGGCCGCGTCAGCAGATAGCCAAGCCCAAGCAATCCCAGATGTGCCAGCGACTGAATATGCAAACTCGCACCCGACAAAACGAAAAACGCGATGTAAAACGGCATCTCCGTCTGCCGCAGTTCCGCATAAACCAACCGGTGCATCATCGAAAGATTATTCGTCACCGCCCCGATTACCAGGCACACAAACAGGTACGATATCCCCAGTTCTTTTGCCAGCCCAATCCCCAGCAGCAATCCACCAATAATGACCAGCAGTAGCTCCGATAGGTCATCGATCTTCTGCTCCCACAGCGTGATTAATCCGCCTACCAGTCCACCGACCACCAGCGCGCCGCCCAGCCCCTTGACAGCGTTCCAAACGACATCGGAAAGCACCTGCCCTTCCAGGTAGGCGAATAAATTAAAAAACATCGCAAACGACACGAGGCAAATGATGTTATTGAGCGCCACCACCGCCAGAAGCGTATCGGTCAACGGACCCCTTGCATAATACTCCCGAATGACCAGCAATGTCACCCCCGGAGCGGTCGCCATACTGATTGATCCCAGCACCAGCGAGATGGCATAATCACCGGTCAGCCACCACGTCACCCCGAATACCAGCACGAATGCCCCGGCACTCTCCGCCAGCGCGATATAAATGACCTTCATCCCCATCGACCGCAAATGACCCAGCTCCACCTCGCCACCGATTGCAAAAAGAATCAGCCCAAGCGCAATATCATTGACAAGGTGAATATCAGCCAGCGTCGTGTCCGACAACAGACCTAACACCGACGGCCCGAAAATCAGGCCGGTGATCATATAGCCCGTCACCCGCGGCACCTTCAGCCTGTGAGACAGCTTGCCGCCAAGGAGTCCGATTAGTATGACAACGCCGACACTGAGGAGTTCGTACATGGGCTTTCCCGGTAAATGATCGCGTCCGTCGTTCGACAGGCAATATCCATTCCCTGCAACTGATTGTCAAATAAGAATCTGGCAGTGATGGAGTATGCTCACGACGGCTTCAGTAGTGCCGCACCTCGACAAAAAAACAGGCGGATCCGCCGATGGCGGACCCGCCTGTAGGGTGTGTATTCAGAAGTCAACACGAAGCCCGCTGACCCAATACAGATCAGCGATTGGTGCTAACTGCCCGAACGAACCACCACCGTCTGCACTTCCTGACCAGGCACGTTATAGACAGCCAAACGCACATCCGAGGCCTTCGGCAACGCGAACGAGATCACCGTGGTCGGATCGAACGATACGAGGACCTTATTGCCCAAGGATTCAGTGTACATCAGGTTGATGTCATCCCACTTCGTTTTAGCTGGGAAAGCAGCCTCAGACACATCGGGCGCACCAGTACAGCAAATTTCGTGATGAACTTGAACAAACGCATGCTTATCTCCACTTGTGCGAACCTCTGAAAATCCCTTAATCTCTTGTTGCTTCTTGTGTTCTGTAAAGTCTGATGAGTACACTGTGACGTCCCCTGAAAAAAAAGAGACCGGGTCTGCTCAGGGCTGACCCGATCTCAGAGCACAACCACTATTTCAGGTCAGGCATGATAACTTTGTCGATGACATGAATGACGCCGTTGGAAGCTGCAATATCAGCCTTCACAACCCTGGCGCCGTCAATCATAACCGTACCATCCTTAGTCTTGATAGACACGTTCTGGCCCTGAAGTGTCTCAGCCTTGTCCAGCTGCACCACATCTTGAGCCATCACGCTGCCCGCCACAACATGGTAGGTCAGGATAGCCGTCAGCTTTTCTTTATCCTTCAGCAGCGCTTCCACGGTGCCTTCCGGCAGAGCGGCAAAGGCATCATCGGTCGGAGCAAAGACCGTGAACGGGCCCTCGCCGGACAACACCTCAACCAGACCCGCCGCCTTCACAGCCGCAATCAGGGTAGTGAACTGCTCGGCGTTGACAGCCGTCTGCACGATATTTACATCAGGCTTCGAAACGGCCGAAGCCTGCTGGACTTTCTCCTTCGTGCCGTGGGCAGCGGGCGAACTGCAATCATCGGCGCTAGCGCCGGTTCCAACGAGAGCCGCGATTGCTACGGCCGCAGTGAGAGTAGTAAGCTTTTTCATGGTTCTCTTTCCCTAAAAGTTAAGTTCTGTTTACGGTTTTAAATTTTCGTCTGATTCTCCCGACCTCTACGCGGTCTGCACATTCCAGCGGCGCTGAATAGCCTTCAGGCCCACCACCTGATACACCCCCGACAGGCCTACTAAAATGTAGACGATACTGGCAAGAAATGACTGCGCGCCCAGAAGCGTGGCAACCAGGTCGAAATTGAACAAGCCGACCAGGCCCCAGTTCAAGCCGCCAATGACAAGCAGTACAGCAGCGATAATGTCCATTGTCTTCATTGGGTGTCTCTTTTGTTTAATTCAAATACTGTTGTCTCGGTATCTGCTTATGTAACACTAATCTGTACAGCATTTGTTCCAGTTGTGTCGAATAAAATTCAGGACCGTGCCGCATTCTATGCAACCTGCAGTTAGACAACAACTTCATAATTCAACCGATATATGCCAATAACAAGCTATCTCACAAAGAATTAAGAAAAATTCCTTGCTGCCGAACAAATGTTGAGCTATAATCGTTATGTAGTTAGACAAATTTGAGACGTCTATACCGGAAAGGTACCATGGAGCAAAAATACCCCATACGAGTCGCCGCCAGCAAAACCGGCCTCTCCACCCACGTTATCCGAATGTGGGAACGCCGGTACGGCGCCGTTGAACCGGACCGCACCGACACCAAACGGCGTCTCTACTCCGACAAAGACATCCAACGCCTCACCCTGCTTCGGCGTGCCACCCAGGCCGGCGCGAACATCGGCCAGATCGCCAACCTCCCAAACGACGATCTGCGGGAGCTGGTATCATCCTACGAACAGATATCCCCCAGCACCACCCCCCGCGCATCCAGCGCATCAAACGCCGGGTATTATCTTAAGCTGGCCACCGATGCCATCGAAGCGCTATATCCTAAAGCCACCGAGTCCGCCCTACTACAGGCCTCGGTCGCCCTCGGTCGCGCTATGCTCTTCGAAAAAGTACTCAAGCCGCTGTTGTCGCACATCGGCGATGAATGGAGCTCCGGCAACCTCAAAGTCGCCCATGAACATCTCGCCTCCTCGGTCGTACGCTCGTTCCTCGGCCACATGGCGGAAAGCTCCCAAACCGATGACAAAGCCCCCCTGGTTGTCATCACCACTCCCGCCGGCCAGATGCACGAGTTCGGCGCCCTCATGGCCGCTGTAACCGCCGCCAACTCCGGCTGGCGCATCACATACCTCGGCCCGAACACCCCCGCCGAGGACATCGCCGGCGCCGCCAGGCAGGCTTCCGCCTCGGCTGTCGCCCTGAGCATCATCTACCCGCCCGATGATCCCCGGCTAGCTAAAGAACTCTCCGACCTTCGCCGCATGCTCGGCAACGATATCGTATTAATGGTGGGCGGTCGCTCCCGTAACGGCTACCGCGAAACCCTCGAAGACATCGACGCCGTGATTCTCGATGACTTCAGCGGCATGGTCGACGTGCTCACCTCCAGCCGGTTACTCTCAGAAAGCCGACGGAACTGACAATGACCGCCCAGGTCGACAGCCGACGCATCCGTGAAATCCGATCCGGAACATCCGGCAACGGACCCGTCGTCTACTGGATCAGCCGCGACCAGCGCGCCCACGACAACTGGGCGTTGCTGTATGCGCAGGCATGCGCTCTCAAACTGAACCGCCCCCTCGCTGTCGTCTTTAACCTCGTGCCGGAATTCCTCGATGCCACCATCCGCCAGTACGGGTTCATGCTCGACGGCCTCAAAGAAGTCGGCGCCGAACTCGACAAACTCAACATTCCCCTTATTGTCCTGGCCGGTGACCCCACCGAAACCATTCCGGAATTCGTTGCCGACAATGACGTCAGCCTGCTTGTTTGCGATATGTCCCCGCTGCGCATCCACCGCTCCTGGGTCCACGGGGTCGCCGAAAAGATAGCTATACCGTTTTCCCGGGTCGACGCACACAACATCGTACCGATCTGGGAAACCTCTGACAAACAGGAATTTGCCGCCCACACCATCCGCCCCAAAATCAACAAGCGGCTCGAGGAATTCCTGACCGATTTCCCTAAACTCAAAAAGCACCCGGTAAACTGGCCCCGCGCCGTACCGACCGCTGACTGGAACAAACTGCGCAAATCCCTCAAAGTCGACACCTCCGTTCCGCAGGTCACCTGGCTTACTCCCGGCGCCAAAGCCGCCGACAGGGTCTTCGACGTCTTCCTCAACACCCGGCTGGCAGACTACGGCGAGAAACGCAACGACCCCAACAGCAACCTCCAGTCTGAGCTGTCACCATACCTGCACTTCGGTCAGATTTCCGCCCAGCGAGTTGCCCTCACGATGAAACAGCACGATGAACACATCGCCTCCCAGGAAGGCTTCCTCGAGCAGCTTGTCATCCGACGCGAACTCTCCGACAACTTCTGCTGGTACAACCAGAACTACGATTCATGGGACGGCCTCCCCGACTGGGGCCGCGAGACGCTCAACGAACACCGCAGCGATCCACGCCAGTACATTTGTAACCGCGACGATTTCGAACACGCCCGCACCCACGACGAGCTCTGGAACGCCGCTCAGCAGGAAATGGTCACACTCGGCAAAATGCACGGCTACATGCGCATGTACTGGGCGAAAAAGATCCTCGAATGGTCGGCCAACCCGGAAGATGCCCTGCAGACCGCTATCCGCCTCAACGACAAATATGAACTCGACGGCCGAGACCCCAACGGCTACGCCGGCGTCGCCTGGTCAATTGGTGGCCTCCACGACCGACCGTTTGCCCCCCGTGATATTTTCGGCAAAATCCGTTTTATGAGCTACAACGGCTGCAAACGGAAATTCGATGTCGCCGCCTACATCAACCGTGTTAACCAGTTAAAACGGGAACCGACCCCATGAAGATATACACCCTGAAACGAGAGCAGCTTGTCAATAGACCCCTTGACGAAGTCTTCAATTTTTTCTCCCGCCCGGAGAACCTCGCCCGCATAACGCCCCCGTCAATGGGCTTCGAAATAATAACCCCGGGCCCGGTCAAAATGCGTCCCGGCACCCTGATCGATTACACCGTTCGCACCCTCGGTATCCCGGTGCGCTGGACCACCCTCATAACCGAGTATGCCCCGCCACACAAATTTGTCGATGTCCAGCTGCGCGGCCCGTATTCTTTCTGGCATCACACCCACACCTTCAAACAGGCCGACCAGGTCACACTTATTACCGATGAAGTGCGCTACAGCCTTCCTTTTGGCCTTCTAGGACGCATGGCCCACGGTCTGTTTGTCCGGCGCCAACTGGATGCCATCTTCGCATATCGCGAAAACGTGATCAAGGAAGTTTTCGACGCCGGCGATTCCACGTCCCGACAGATGCCCTCGACATCCCGATGACTCCCCTGCCCTATCCATCCGATTTCTGGATTGATCACTCCAATATCTATTGACAAATTCATTCCCGTCGGTTAATTAGTGACAACATTCACAACCGCACGGATCGGTACGACCCCGCAGTCGTCCCGCTAAGCGGTTTGATGGTAGAGCTTTTCAACCGTTGTGAGGTGTCACCTATGGTTAGCAGTCGTGTCGGGGATATTATGATTCCCCTGGAAAGTTATCCCCACATCCCTCACTGGTTTACTCTGCGGCAAGCCGTCGTAGAAATGGAAAAGTCGGAAATCGATGTCGGCTCCCGAAAATCACTCCCGCGCGCTCTCCTCGTCTTCAATGAAAAATATCAGTTGCTCGGTATAGTGCGTAGACGCGATATTCTCCGTGGACTCGAGCCCAAGTTCTTGAAGACCATGCCGGTACAACATCGCCGTCATTTTCTCGATGTCGAGGCCAACGAAGACCTGCTCGCCCTCTCCTCCGGCAAATTCGTCGAGGGCGTACGCAAACAGGCCGAACAACCGGTCAGCGAAGTCATGCAGCCAGTGGCTGCCGTGGTCGACATCAAAGACCCGCTCGCAAAAGTCGTCTTCAAGATGCTCAGTCGCGACCTCAACCTGATCCCCGTCCTCGACGGTGATCGGTTGGTCGGCGCCGTGCGAAGTGTTGATGTGTTTCGGGAAGTCGGCCGACTGCTGCTGACCCCGGAAACAGCCGAGTAGACAGCAAACTCAGTAGAGGGACATGAGAAGACTATTCTACAGCCCCGATGGTGGCGGCCACGGCCTTCCTGATATGCCGACAGACATCCATCTCGCTTCGGCCGCGAAGAAAACCGACTGGCGACGGATCTTTCTGATTCTCCTCGGAATCGGCTTCTTCTTCGCCATGTACCTGGCCCCATCGATGAACGACGCCATGGACCCCCAGGGTAAAGCCTTCCCGCTCTCACACGAAGGCAAGGCCGCCCTCGGATTGTTCCTGCTCGCCGCCACCTGGTGGGTCTTCGAAGTCGTCCCCATCGGCGTTACCAGTATCGCTATCGGCGTCGTTCAGGTCCTCTTCTTCATTCGAACACCCAAAGTTGCCTTTGGTGATTTTATGGATCCCTCCGTCTGGTTCATTATCGGCTCGGTAGTCATCGGCATGTCCTTCGCCCGAACCGGACTCACCAAACGCCTCGCCTACAAAATGCTCATGATCGTCGGTGAGCGAACCAGCATGATTTACCTCGGCTGCTTCATCATGACCGCGGCCCTCACTCTCATCATGGCCCACACCGCCGTCGCTGCCGCCGTCTATCCGCTGCTCATGGCTATCTACGCCCTCTACGACCCGGACAACCGCCCAACCAAATTCGGTAAAGGACTCTTTATGGGCATGGCCTTTGTCGCCGGAGCCGGGAGTATCATTACCCTGCTCGGCGCTGCCAGGGGCGCTGTCGCGATCGGGTTCTTCCGCGAAATCACCCCGCGTGACGTTACCTTCTTTGAACTTTCCTATTACATGGCCCCGGTCGGCATACTGATGACCGGCCTGCTCTGGCTCTACTTCATGGTCGTCTACAAACCGGAACAGAAAACAATCCCCGGCCTCCGAAAACGTGTCAGGCAACTGGCCGCCAACCTCGGCCCGCTTACGCGAAAAGAGATTTTCACCCTGATTATTGTCGCCGGCACCATTCTCATTCTCAGCTCACGGCAATTCATTCCCGGAATGGAGGACCTCAACAAAAGCGCGATTATCCTCGTCTCTACCATCCTCTTCTTTATATTTAATATCCTCACCATCGAAGATCTCGAGGACATCCCCTGGAATATCATCCTCCTGTTCGGCGGCGCTATGAGTATCGGTTTCTGCCTCTGGCAAACGGGCGCGGCAAGCTGGCTCGCTATATCATGGCTCGGCCTTTTGGAAAACGCTGGCTGGTTCTGGTTTGTGATCGGCATTGCCTTCTTCGTCATGATCATGACTAACCTGATCATGAACGTCGCCGCAATCGCCATATCCCTGCCGGTCGCCATGGTCATCGCACCCTACCTGGGCGTGGCCGAAGAAGTTATCCTCTTTGCCTCACTGGTCGCGGCCGGCATGCCGTTTCTGCTGCTGGTCGGCGCTGCCCCAAATGCCATCGCCTACGAATCAAAGCAGTTTACTACCGGTCAGTTCTTCCTTACCGGCGTCCCGGCCAGCGTGCTGTTGATGGTGGTCATCGCCCTTTTCGTGGGCGTAGTCTGGCCCATGATGGGCATGCCGATAATGACCAATTAAACGAACCGAGCTACTGCAGTGGGTTTTATCAGGGGGCGGCTGTTACCCAACCGCCGCCTTCTCCATGCCGGTGGATTACCCCTTTTACTGGTAGTCATCTCGAGGATCCGACGAAAGGCGGAGACGAAGCAATCTCACGCGCCCCGCTCAAATTCCCCCTGCACAACCTTTATCCACCCTTCCACAAGATTCCGCCGCACACTCTTCGACTTCTCCCCCGCGTCCCTCGTCTCAACCAGCCCCAACCCGATTGGCGGGTCCTCCGACCTCGACTGCCTCCGCACCTCATCAATCCACTCCACCGCCGCTGCACTCCGATCCTCCCACGTTACCTGCGTGAAACCGGCCTTCGCAACCGACTCCTGCAACTCCTCTTCGTCCACCACAAAACTCACCGACTCATTATCAGCCCAGAACACCGGGTAGCGCAACTTTTCGCCGCCAGTCCGACACACCTCAAACAACGCCAACTTTCCACCCGGTTTTAGTACCCGATGAATCCCTGCAAACAGGGCCTCCTTATCCCGCACATTCATATTCACTAACTGCATCATCACTGCGTCGAACACCCTCTCTGCAAACGGCAGTTTTACCGCCGATGCACATACAAACTGCGTGCGCTCGGCCATTTCTGACATATCACTCAGCCACACCGCCGTCTGGCAAAACGCCGGGACAACATCTACTCCAATTACCCGGCACCCAAACTCCGCCGCCAGCGTGCGCGCCGGCCCGCCTAACCCACAGCCGACATCCAGTACCGCCGTGTTTTCCGGCAGCGCCACAGCCGCCGCCAGCCGCCGCGTTTCCTCCCGACCACCGAGATGAAATTCATCAAACGATTCCATCGCCTCGCGCGTGATCCTTCCCGTTGTATACCCCCGCTCCGCAAGCGCCGCTCGCACCCGCCCCATTAAATCACCCGGATCATACTGCTTCCGAATCCGTTGAAAATCCCCAGTCATATCCGCCTCCAAAATCTGTCTGTGTCTTTTCTATCTAAAAACCCCGGACCACTGGAAGCAACGATAAACCGGAATTTCCGTTGCGTCCCAATCCCGTGTATTGTATCTACGAAACAACAGGACACGGCCAAATCCGTGTCAATCAAAATGATAAGCCTAAAAAATGTAAGCAAATCCTACGGCGACAGCCACCCCCCGGCTGTGCGCGTTATCTCCCTCGAAATCAACAGGGGACAGTTCGTCATCCTGCTCGGCGAATCCGGCTGCGGCAAAACCACCACCCTCAAATTGATTAACCGTCTGATCGAACCAACCTCGGGCGCCATCACCATCGACGGCCACAACACCGCCTCACTAAACCCGGTCGAACTCCGCCGAGCAATCGGCTACGTTTTCCAGGAAATCGGCCTTTTCCCGCACATGACTGTCGCCGAGAACATCGGCGTTGTCCCCCGTCTGCTCGGCTGGAGCCGCAACCGCATCGACAAACTTCTCTCCTTGGTCGGCCTCGACCCATCGCAGCACCGCCACCGCCTCCCCGCCGAACTCTCCGGTGGTCAGCAGCAACGTGTCGGCCTCGCCCGAGCCCTCGCCGCCGAACCGAAACTCATGCTCATGGACGAACCCCTCGGCGCCCTCGACCCAATCACTCGCGACGACATCCAGAACGAGATCCGCCACCTGCATCAAGAACTGCACCTGACCGTTGTCATGGTCACCCACGACATCACCGAGGCGCTGACCCTTGGTGACCGCATCGCCGTGATGAAAGACGGCCGGATTGTCGCGTTCGGTGCACCCGAACAGTTGCTTGCAGATCCCGGGCACCCCTACGCCGAACAGCTCTTCGCCAAAACCCGACGCCAGACCGCATTCCTCGACGAACTTCTCAACCGGGACAACCGTCATGAGTGACGCCGTCGCACAACAGCTCGATCTCCTCCCCGGCTACCTCAGCAGCCACCTCCTGCTGACCCTCATAGCACTCGCTGTCGGTATCGCCGTCTGTGTCCCGCTCGGCTTTCTCGTCACTCGCATTAAACGCCTCCAGTGGCCTACCCTGACTGTCGCGAGCATCCTCCAGACCATACCCGGTATCGCCCTGCTGGCGCTCATGGTCCCGCTACTCGGAACTATCGGCTTCCTCCCTGCCGTAATAGCGCTTATCCTCTATAGCTTCTTACCGATCCTGCGCAACACCGTCACCGGCATCATCGAGGTCGATCCCGCCCTCAAAGAAGCTGCCCGCGGACTTGGCATGACAGAAAACCAGATGCTTTTTCGGGTCGAACTCCCGTTAGCCCTCCCGGTCATCATCGCCGGCATTCGCACCGCCACCGTCTGGGTTGTCGGCACCGCCACTCTCGCCACCCCCGTCGGCGCCACCAGTCTCGGCAACTACATCTTCAGCGGCCTGCAAACGCAAAATCTCGCCGCCGTAACGGTCGGCTGTATCGCCGCCGCCGGCTTGGCAATCATTCTTGATCTCCTTGTCCGACTCATTGAAATCGCCGCCGTCAAACGCTCCCGCCCCCTTGCCCTCGCCACTACTGCCGCCCTCGTAATCCTGCTGGGCGCCGGCCTTGCGCCCCTGTTTGCCGGCAACGCCGAAACCACCCGAAACAGCACCATCGTAATCGGCTCCAAACCGTTCACCGAGCAGCATATCCTCGCCGACCTGCTGGCCCACACCATCGACTCCGCCGGCTTCACCCCCGATAAACGCTCCGGCATGGGATCGATCATACTTTTTAATGCCCTCGCCTCCAGCGAGATCGACTGCTATGTCGACTACACCGGCACCCTCTGGACCAACGTCATGAAACGCGACTCCATTCTCCCGCGCGACACTGTCCTCCGCCGCATGACCGACTGGCTCGACAGCGCCCGCAATATCACCTGCCTCGGCCCGCTCGGATTCGAAAATACATACGCCCTCGCTATCCGACGCGAACTGGCCAAACAACACGGCATCAGCACCATCGCCGATCTGGCCGCCATTTCCCCGCAACTTGTCATGGGTTCAGACTACGAATTCTTCAGCCGCCCCGAATGGGCCGCTCTGAAAAACACCTACGACCTCAACTTCGCCAACCTCCGCTCACTCGACCCCAGCCTTATGTACAGCGCCATAGCCAACGACCAGGTCCAGGTCATCTCCGCCTACTCAACCGATGGCCGCATCGCCGACTACGATCTGGTCGTCCTCAATGATCCCCGTCAGGCCCTGCCGCCGTACGATGCCGTACTGCTGCTCTCTCCCGAAGCTGCCGACAATCTTCGGCTGATAAACATCCTGACCTCGCTGATTCGCGCCATCGACGACAGCACCATGCGACACGCTAATAAGATTGTCGATGTTGACAATCTCCCGGTTGACAGCGCCGCCGGTTTCCTCCGGCAAAAAATAAGTGAAATTCGCCGGTAAAAATTCGGGCACTATCCATAATCCGACTTGTTGCAATCAACAAAGAAAGACGTATTCGGGCCACGACCGGCAGGGAAACCACGACACGACGGTCATTCTGTATGCCCACTGTAGTGGTGATTTCACCGGACTCGAAAGACCCGCATACGCAGCCAGTTATCAATCTAAAGGGAACAACAGCTTATAGTAGATGCCGGTCACTTGTAACCGGCGCGGAGGCTTCTTTTTATGCAAACCCAGGTCGAACCAAAAGCGACAATGGAAAGAAACGACCTCGTCGACACCTTCCTGCGCATTCGCGAGAAAAGCGAAGAACTTGTCCGACCCCTCGAACGCGAAGATTTCGTTATCCAGACCATCGACGACGTCAGCCCGCCCAAGTGGCACCTCGGTCACACGACGTGGTTCTTTGAGCGCGTAATCCTGCAGCAGTACGAAAAAGATTTCGCCCCGATCAACGAAACCTATTACTACGTCTTCAATTCATATTACAACACTTTCGGCTGCCGCCTCGAACGCGACCGCCGGGGCACTCTCTCCCGACCCGCGCTCGATGACGTTTTCGCCTACCGCAAAGCTGTCACGGAACGGACAGTCGAGTTGCTCAACAACCTCGACGACAACCAGCTCGCCGAACTGATCCCGCTGCTGCTAATCGGATGCAATCACGAACAGCAACACCAGGAACTCTTCCTGATGGACATCAAGCACATCTACAACAGCAACCCGTTCCACCCGCCCTACCGCAAAGAAGCCGTTTCATCCGCAAACACGATCCCGGAACTGACCTTCCTCCCGTTCGAGGGCGGCCTGGTCGAGATCGGCTGCGACGGCACCGGGTTTGCCTACGACAACGAATTTCCCCGGCATAAACACTATCTCCACCCCTTCAAGATTGCCAACCGTCCCGTAACCAACGGTGAGTTCCTCAATTTTATCAACGACGGCGGCTACCACGACCACCGCTGGTGGCTCTCCGATGCCTGGGACTACATCCAACAAAAAGGCTGGGAAATGCCGCTGTACTGGGAAAAGAACGACCACGGCTACCTCCAGCACACCCTGGCCGGCACCGATAAGCTTAACCTGAATGAACCGGTCGTTCACGTAAGTTTCTACGAAGCCGCTGCCTACGCCCGCTGGGCCGACAAACGACTCCCGACCGAATTTGAGTGGGAAATCGTCGCCCAAAAGCACGGCCACGAAAATCCCGGCAATCTTATGGACGACGGCACCTTCCACCCGTTTTTCCGCGAAGGCAACGCCGACGGTGAGATGCACGGCCTCATTGGCGATACCTGGGAATGGACCCGAAGCAGCTACCTCCCCTACCCCGGCTACAAACAGGGCCGCGACGCCCTCGGTGAATACAACGGCAAGTTTATGAACAATCAGCGCGTCCTCCGGGGTGGATGTTGCGCCACACCTGCCGATCATATACGTATCACCTACCGAAACTTCTTCCAGCCCGAAAAACGCTGGCAATTCAGCGGCTTCCGGCTGGCTGACGACGCCTGAACCGACAAAGGGGAGTACGTTTGCAGCGCATAAAGGTCCTCAACCCGGAAGACTTCGCCGGCACCTTTGGTGACCGCGACACCTTCGCCCTTGATATCCTGGTCGGCCTCTCCGAGCAGCGCAAGGCTATACCGTCTCGCTATATGTACGACGACGAAGGCAGCCGCCTGTTCGTGGAAATCACCCGCCTGCCGGAATACTACCCGACCGAGGCCGAAAAAGCGGTCCTGGAAAAAAACAAGGAAGCAATAGCCAAACATGTCGAAAACGAGCCCTTCAACCTCGTTGAATTCGGTCCCGGCGACGGCCACAAGACCGAGATCCTCCTGGATCACTTCCTTAAGAAGAAACTCGACTTCACATACGTCCCGATCGACATCTCCAAGGGCGCCCTTGAGGTCCTCGAGAACAATATCCTCGGTCATTTTCCCCAGCTTGAGCTCAACGCCCTCGTCTCCGAATACTTCGCCGGCATCAAGTGGCTGAATAACCGCTCGGACCGGCGCAACCTTGTTCTGTTCATGGGCTCCAACATCGGCAACTTCTCCCATGCCCAGGCCCGCTTTTTCTTGCGAAACCTCTGGAACTGTCTCAACAACGGCGACATCCTGCTAATCGGGTTTGACCTCAAAAAAGACATCGAAATGCTCCTGAGCGCCTACAACGATCCCAAAGGCGTCACCGCTGAATTCAACCTCAATGTCCTGACCCGCATCAACCGCGAGCTTGGCGGCCAGTTTGACATCACCAGGTTCCGCCACTTCGGCACCTACGATGTATTCTCCGGCGCCATGGAAAGCTACCTCGTCAGCCTGGAACATCAGGACGTCTTCATCGAAGAAATCGGTCGCTCGTTCAACTTCCGACCCTGGGAACCGATTCACACCGAGTACTCCTACAAATACCTCGAATCCGATATCGACATCATCGCCCAAGAAACGCTCTTTGTCGTCAAAGAACATCTGCACGACAATCGCCGCTGGTACACCGATTCCATCTGGGAAGTACAGAAGTCCAACAGGAATTCTCACTGACCGATTTATTACAGCTCACGTCCGCCACCGACAATTGTAACCGAGAAACCATAAACCTCATAGGAAGAGGCATATGACTTCCGATTCAAACGACCATTTTGACATCATTGTCATCGGCGCAGGACAGGGCGGCGGACCACTTGCCGGAGCGTTTGCCAAAGCCGGCAAAAAATCAGCCCTGATCGAACGCCAATATGTCGGCGGTACCTGCATCAACTACGGCTGCACCCCCACCAAAACCATCATCGCCAGCGGCCGTATCGCCCACCTCGCCCGCCGCGGCCCGGACTACGGCGTAAACACCGGCAACATCACGATCGATATGAAAAAAGTCCGTAACCGCAAGCGCGACATCGTCGACATGTTCCGTTCCGGCAGCGAAAAAAGCCTCAAGAAACTCGATAACCTCGACCTGATCTACGGTCACGCCCGCTTTGCCGACCCGACGACAATCAACATCGACCTTAACCAAAACGGCTCCCGAACCCTCACCGCCGACCACATCGTCATCAACACCGGGACTCGGCCGTATCTGCCTTCTATCGACGGCCTCACTTCCATCGACCCGCTCGACAACGCTTCGATCATGGAACTCGACACCATTCCCGAACACCTGATCGTCCTCGGCGGCAGTTATATTGGCCTGGAATTCGGCCAGCTCTTCCGGCGCCTCGGAGCCGATGTCACCATCCTCCAGAAAAGCGGCCAGCTTCTCCCCGGTGAAGACGAAGATGTCGCCGAAGAAATCCGCAGCTTTTTCGAAGAAGAAGGCGTCGATATCTTGCTCAACTCCGAAGTCACCGGTGCCGGCAAATCCGGCGGCAAGTCCGAAATCCGCTACAACCACCACGGCGCCGAAAAAACCGTATCCGGCTCTCACGTACTGGTTGCTGTCGGACGGCTCCCCAACACCGACGATATCGGAGCCGATAAAGCCGGCCTGACCCTGACTGACCGCGGCCACATCAAAACCAATAACAAATTCGAAACCGACGTAAAGAAAGTCTACGCTATCGGCGATGTTAAAGGCGGCCCCGCCTTTACCCACATCTCCTACGACGACTACCGCATCCTCAAAGACAACCTCCTCAACGGTAAAAACCGCACCACCGACAGCCGCCTCGTCCCCTATACCCTGTTCACCGATCCGCAACTCGGCCGGGTCGGCCTCTCGGAAAAGCAGGCCGAAGAACAGGGGGGCCAGTACGAAGTTGCCAAACTCAAAATGGGAGCCGTGGCTCGTGCTCTTGAAACCGACGAAACCCGAGGCTTCATGAAAGCCCTCGTCGATCCCGATTCGAAAAAGATCCTCGGCGCCGCCATGCTCGGCATCGAGGGCGGCGAACTGATGAACATGATTCAGATTGCAATGATGGGAAATCTCCCGTGGACCGCCCTCAAAGATGGTGCCTTTGCCCACCCCACGCTCGGAGAGTCGCTCAACAATCTCTTTTCGACCCTTGACTAACCGCGCTGAAGGTTGATCAGGACCAGGGCCACGATTGTCAGCAGCACCGCCGCCCACTCACGGCGCGACAACCGTTCTTTGAAAAACGTCACTCCCACGAGATTGATAATCACGATTGTCCCGGCCCCATACGCCGGGAAAACCGCCGCGGCCGACATCGTATCCAGCGCCCGAATCAAAAAGAACGACGAAAACAAATTCGGCACCCCCACTGCAACTCCCATGACCAGATCCCGCCGCTGCACCGGCTTCTTCGACCGCAGCGTCGCCGTCAAACTGGCCACAAACGCCACCGTGAAAATGAACAGCAAAAAGACCGCCTTGTCATCCTGCAGCCCGTACTTCTGAAATACCTTGTTACTGAATTCGGCTATCCCCCCGAATAGAAACAACAGCAGCAAAGCCGGCCGCAACGCCGACCCGACCGACTTCCCCGAGGGCCAGTTCACGATTATAATCGATGAAATCGCCAGCACGATCCCAACCCACTGTATCAGCGCCGGCATTTCCTTCCACAAAACCAGTGACAGCGACATCGGCACCAGGATCCCCAGCTTCGTAAACGCCCCGGCCAACCCAACGCCGTGCTCCTTCACACTTATCTGGTAATAAAGAAACGCCAGGAAGAAGAACGAACCGGCCGCCAGCCCGACCAGGCCCCCCCAGGTCACACTCCCTCCCGGTGGCAGCGTCGTTCCGCGAGACAGCGCCTCCCCGATTTGCCCCAGTGCCGTGGAGAAACTATACCCATCCGGCAAACCCGGCCACTCCGCAATCACAAGTCCCGCCGCAACCAGCGAGGCCGTCACGTAGTTCGTCGTCGTGACGGCATAGCGGTTCATCCCGCTGGTTTCACTGTGTTTGAAGAGCAGCGCGATCGACGCACTGCAAATTATGGCCAGCAGGAGAAATAGCACGTGCCCTGCTTCAGACGCCCGCTAAGACCTGCGCCCTTTTCCCCGTGACCGGCCGCGCGATCCTCCGCCTTTTCCGCCGCCTCGTGTGCCACCCTTGCCGCCTCCGCCGCTTCTGCTGCCACCGCCGCGGCCGGAATCACGATCCCGATGGTGCTGCGTCGTAGAAAGATCCGGCGGCGTCTGCGGACCGTGTAAACTCTGCTGGTAGTAATCATCGACCAGCATCGAAAGTACCTGCTGTCCGGCATCGCTTTCCGCCAACGCCCGCACCAGCGGAAAGAACCGTTCCATCCGCTCTGTGTGCAGCTTGTCCTGCGACCGGAGCTTCGCTTCCAGCAGTGCCGTAACCCGCTCGGAGACCACTAATGCGACGGCTTCTTCAGTCGGCGCCTCACGCTGTATCAACTCCAACGCGAACCGCTTGCCGATGCGACTCAATTCCGTCTGCTCCATCCCGGCCACCAGAGTGATCGCTTCACCGGTCGCTCCCGCCCGTCCGGTCCGACCCGCCCGGTGGATATACGCCTCCGGGTCTTCCGGCACATCGTACTGAATAATATGCGACAGATCAGGAATGTCTATTCCGCGTGCCGCCACATCGGTCGCCACCAAAAATCGCAGCGTCCCTTTGCGAATACGGTCCAGCACCTTTTCCCGGGCTCCCTGCGAGAGATCCGCGCTCAACTGATCGGCATCATAACCAAACCGTTGCAGCACCACCGCGACATAATGCACCATCGATTTCGTATTGCAGAAAATAATCGCATTCGCCGGGTTCTCTACCTCGATTATCCGCACCAGGTATCGATCCTTCTCCATATGCGGCACGACATAATAGACGTGCTCGGTCTCGGCCACATATACCTTGTCCCGACTCAGACTCAGGAAACCCGGGTCTTTCAAAAACTGCCGCGCCAGATTAAGCACATGTGTGGGATACGTCGCCGAAAACATGTAAGAATTAATATGCCGCCGGGGAAGATACTTTTGCACCTCAACCATATCCGGATAAAACCCCATCGAGAGCATCCGGTCTGCCTCATCAAAAATCAGGATATCGATATCATCAAGCGTAAGCGTCCGCTTCAGCAAATGATCCAGAATACGCCCCGGCGTACCGACAACAATATGGGCCCCCTTATTGAAGGCCTCGATCTGCGGTCGGTAGCTCACGCCGCCATACACCGCGACAAACCGCGCGCCGGTATCACCCGCCAGCAACTCCGCCTCCGATGCCACCTGCTTCGCCAACTCACGGGTCGGCACCAAAATCAGCGCCTGGCAGGTATCCCGCGACAGGTCAAGACGGTCCAAGATCGGCAGCAAAAACGCCCCGGTCTTGCCCGAACCGGTCCGCGACTGAATCATCAAATCCCGCCGCGCCAGCATGTACGGGACCGTTTTCTTTTGTACCGGCATGAAACTGGGCCAACCGGCCCGCGCAGCCGCCTCCCGAATCGTTGTCGACTGCTCCTCAAGCGTCGTCTCCGGAAGAGCATCATCTGGCTCTAATACATCAACCTTTGACAGTTGCTCATCGTCCAGGTCTTTTTGTGATTTCTGTTCTTTCGCGTCCTTTTCACTCACTGTCGCTTCCTCAACTGATTTCCTTTCAAGCTCTTCGATGTAACTCAGGAACACAAACTACAAGATTTTTCGCCAAACGTACAGAATTAACTTGACCTCCCCCTGACATTTCTTGTCCCCCTGCAGCGCATAACCTGCGACCTCACCCTATTCCTCGAACCTTCGACACCTGAAAACGTACCAACCACAATAGATACCTAAACGCCCAAGGACGCACTCACAGGACCATCCATGCCCACCTACATTTCACACGACACCTCTCACGGCAACCAGACCGTAACCCTCGTTCCGGTCACACCCGATCAGAAAACGACCCTCAGAAATCTGATGTCACTATACCTTCACGACCTCTCCGAGTACACCGACACCCTCTCCATCAGCGCCTCCGGCGTATACCATTACGATGGCCTCGGACTCTACTTCACCGACCAAGCCCTCGTCCCGCTGTTCATTTTCAACGGCGATAACCTGGCCGGCTTCATCCTGCTCAACCGGCCACCCTACGCCCCGGCCGAAACCGATTTCTGCCTCAACGAACTGTTCGTCCTGCGCGGCTTTCGCGGTCGCGGTATCGCCCGGTCCGCCGTCAGTGAGTGCTTCCGTCAGTATCCCGGACGCTACGTTGTCCGCCAGTTCACCCGCAACGTTCCGGCTATCGGCTTCTGGCGACGGCTCTTCGCCCGGCTTAGCATCGAAAACATCGAATATCGCATGTCCAGGGGTGAGCCCTGCACCATGCACGCCTTCACCGTCTGACCGCCCACCGGGAACCGCCCGCCAATACACCTGTTTCCTTTGTCAACCGAATGCCTTATCTTAGCGTCGATAATCGGCCGATTCGCATATACGGCCACAAACCGGCAGACACAAGGACAACCGACAACAGGCATGAAAAACGAGCATATCAGACGGATAGCCTCCGAACTGAATATCAAACCAACCCAGGTATCGGCTGCTATCGATCTCCTGGACAACGAGGCCACCGTCCCCTTTATCGCCCGCTACCGCAAAGAGGCCACCGGCAGTCTCGACGAGGTCGCGGTCACCGCCATTCGCGACCGCATCGGCCAGCTTCGCGATCTGGACAAGCGCCGCGAGGCTATATTTAAATCACTTATAGAACGCGACCTGCTATCCGACGAACTTCGCGATAAACTGAACGCCGCCGAAACCATGGCCGCCCTCGAAGATATTTACCTGCCGTTCAAACCCAAACGCCGCACCCGCGCCACTATCGCTCGCGAACGCGGCCTGGAACCCCTGGCCGAACTCCTCTTCGCGCAGGACAACATCAACCCGTTCGCGGAGGCCGGGTCATTCGTGAACAACGAAAAGGAAGTCCCCACTGTCGAGGACGCCCTCGCCGGTGCCCGTGATATCATCGCGGAGTGGGTCAACGAGGATGCCGACGCCCGCGCGAAACTCCGCGACCTGTTTGCCGCCGAAGCCACCATCCGATCAAAAGTCATCTCCGGCAAAGAAACCGAAGGCGCCAAGTTCTCTGACTACTTCGAATGGGAAGGACCGGCCCGCACCGCTCCCTCGCACCGGGTGCTCGCTATCCGACGCGGGGAATCCGAGGGCATCCTCTCCGTTCGCATCCTCCCCGAGGAAAATCGCGCCCTGAACCTGCTGGATAACTTCTTTGTCATCGCCGATAACGCCGCCGCCGAACAGGTCCGCCAGGCCGTTCACGACAGCTACAAACGCCTGCTGTCGACAGCCCTGGAAACCGAACTGCGGGCCGATCTCAAAGATCAGGCCGACCTGGAGGCTATCCGCGTCTTCGCCGAAAACCTCCGCGAACTCCTCATGTCGCCGCCGCTGGGGCGCAAAAATGTCCTCGCTATCGACCCCGGATTTCGCACCGGCTGCAAAGTCGTCTGCCTCGACCGCCAGGGCAAACTCCTTGACAATACTACCATATTCCCGCACCAGTCCGCCGCCCAGCGTCACGACGCCGGTAAGGAAATCATCGCCCTCTGCCGCCGCTACAAAATAAACGTCATCGCTGTCGGCAGCGGAACCGCCGGCCGCGAAACCGAAGCCTTCGTTCGCGAACTCGACCTCCCCGAACATATCATCATCGAACTGGTCAACGAGTCCGGCGCATCGGTCTACTCCGCCTCCGAAGTCGCCCGCGAGGAATTCCCCAACCACGACGTAACCGTCCGCGGCGCCGTTTCCATCGGCCGTCGCCTGATGGACCCGCTGGCCGAACTCGTCAAGATCGACCCCCGCTCAATCGGCGTCGGCCAGTACCAGCACGATGTTGACCAGCCCTCCCTCCGGCACGGGCTCGACGACACCGTCGTCTCCTGCGTGAACGCCGTAGGCGTCGAAGTCAACACCGCCAGCAAACAATTGCTGACTTACGTCTCCGGCCTCGGCCCCAGCCTCGCCGGCAATATCGTCGCCTATCGCGACGACAACGGCCCCTTCCCCAGCCGCAAGGCGTTGTCCAAAGTCCCGCGCCTCGGACCCAAAGCGTTTGAGCAGGCGGCCGGATTCCTGCGAATCGCCGACGCTTCCCATCCGCTTGACCGAAGCGCCGTTCACCCCGAAAGCTATCCTGTTGTTGAGAAAATGGCCGAGGATCTAAACTGCACCGTCGCCGACCTGATGCAGCGCGAGGACCTCCGCAAGAAAATCCGCCTCCAGGACTACATCACCGACACCGTCGGCCTGCCCACCCTGCAGGATATCATGGCTGAATTGGCCAAACCGGGCCGCGATCCGCGCGCGGAATTCGAGACGTTTTCTTACGATGACTCCGTCCAGACGATCAACGACCTCCGCGAAGGAATGAAACTCCCCGGCATCGTCACCAATGTAACTGCCTTCGGCGCCTTTGTTGACATCGGCGTGCATCAGGACGGCCTCGTACACATCAGTGAACTCGCTGACCGATTCGTCAAGGACCCGTCCGAAGTCGTCAAAGTCCGTCAGAAAGTAATGGTAACCGTCATGGACATTGACCTTGAACGAAACCGCATCGCACTATCGATGCGCCGTTAGCCCGTGTAAAATGAACCGCCAACGCAAGCTCTTCCTGTCCTTCCTGGGCGCTACCGTCATAGCCTTCCTCGCGATAGGCCTGAAACTCGGCGGTACGACTCTCCAGTATGCCTTCCAGTCCAGCCTGATCGCCGCCGTAATCTACATTATTGGAAAAGGCGCGGCATGGATGGTCGAAGGATCCGTCCGGCTCGCCCGAATGTTAGGTGTCTCCTATCTCATGATCGGCCTCACCGTAGTCGCCTTCGGCACCAGCGCCCCGGAACTCGCCGCATCTATCATCGCCGCCGCCGGCGGCAGCGGCGACATTTCAATCTCCAACGTCATCGGCTCAAACATCTTCAACCTCTGCTTCATTCTCGGCGGAGTAGCTCTGCTCACTCCCGGCGGCCTCCCCCTGAACCGCCCGCTGATTTTCCGCGACGGCCCCATCATTCTCGTCGGTACCATTCTCTTGTTTCTCATCATCGGCGGCTGGGAATCCGGCGCCGGCGCAGTCGCCGGCCTGCTCGACTTCACGCTCTCGCGAATCGAAGCTGTCTTCCTGTGCGTCATCCTTGTTCTCTATCTCTACCTACTCTACAAAAAACGCGAGATATCTGATGTCGACATCCCCGCCGAAACCGACACTCCCGGCCGCCCCCTGCGTGACACCGGACTTTTTCTGTTTGGGCTTGGCCTTGTCCTCGGCGGCTGTCACCTGCTCGTCGGCCGTTGGGACCCCAACGGCCTCAGCTACGGCGCCCTCTGGTTCGCCCACACCCTGAACATCCCCGACTACATCATCGGCGGCACCATCGTCGCCGCCGGTACATCAGCCCCCGAACTGGTCGTCTCGCTCGCAGCCGCCCTGCGTAAACAGGTCGACATCTCCACCGGCAATCTCCTCGGCAGCGCCATATTTAACATCTTCGGCGTCGTCGGCGTCGCGGGACTGATCATACAACCCCCCATCGCCTCACCCATTACACTCACACCCGACGTCTCCGAAGCGCTCATCTCACAGTGCGCCCTCCTTGTTATCATAACGATTTTCATGTTCACCGAGCGCCACCTCTCGCGCCTCGAGGGCGCCATTCTCATCCTGGTGGGCATCGCCCACTGGGTTTTCGAGTTTGCCACCGGCGGGCACTTCTAACCAACTCAATCCGTTTATTCTTTACGTAGCATCACATGCTTCATACTATAGTAGATTGATGTCAATCGCTTCAAACATGAGGAAAGCCCGCACCGATGACTGAAATACCGATTCTCCAGGATATCGTAGTTATCTTTGGCGCCTCGCTGGTCGTGCTCTTCATCTGCCACCGCCTCCACATCCCGGCTATTGTAGGCTTTCTCCTCACCGGCGCCCTCATTGGCCCCTACGGCCTCGGTTTTGTCACGTCGACCCACGATGTCGAGGTCCTCGCCGAAATCGGCATCATTCTCCTGCTGTTCACCATCGGCATGGAATTCTCCTTCAAGGAACTCCTCCGCGCCCGGCGGGCCGTCCTGCTCGGCGGCATACTCCAGGTCGGCCTCACTATCGTCGCCATTTATGGGCTCATCCACGTCATCGGCCTAACCGGCAACGAAGCCCTCTTCGCCGGCTTCCTCGTCGCCCTCTCATCCACCGCTATCGTCTTAAAAAGCCTCCAGGAGCGGGCCGAAATTAACACGCCGCATGGTCGCACGGTTCTGTCCATCCTGATATTTCAGGACATTATTATTGTCCCGATGATCCTGATCACACCCATGCTCTCCGCCACCGGCGACGCCTCCGGTGAGTCCCTGAGCTGGCTGCTGGTCAAAGGCCTCATCACCGTCGTTATCTTACTGCTTGCCGCTCGTTACGTCGTCCCCGGCGCGCTGTACCAGATCACCCGCACCCGAAGCCGCGAACTCTTCCTGCTCGCGGTTGCCGCTATCGGCATGGCAGTCGCCTGGCTCACCGCCCAGATGGGCCTCTCACTCGGCCTCGGAGCATTCCTCGCCGGACTGGTCATCTCCGAATCGGAATACAGCCACCAGGCGCTCGAAGGCGTCCTGCCTTTCCGCGACGTCTTCAACAGCTTCTTCTTTGTCTCAGTCGGAATGCTGTTCGATACCGGCTTTATGCTCGACAACTTCGTCATGGTCATCGCTATTGCTGTTATTGTCATTGTCGTCAAGGCGATTATCGCCGGCGGCGTAGGACTGGCGCTGGGGCTGTCGCTGCGCTCCTCACTTCTGGCCGGCCTTGCCCTCGCTCAGGTCGGCGAGTTCTCCTTTATCCTCTCCCGCGTCGGACTTTCCTACGACATGATCGACTCCGAACTATACCAGCTCTTTATCGCCGTCTCCGTACTCAGCATGGCCGCTACGCCGTTTATTATCACCCTCTCCCCACGCCTCGCTGAACGTCTGATGAAACTCCCGATACCGGAACGCCTCATCCACGGTGCGATGATCGGCGTCGATCACATCAACGTCCACGAACCCAAAGCGAACCACCTCATCATCGTCGGCTTCGGCGTCAACGGCCGCAACCTCGCCCACGCCGCCAAACAAGCCGCTATCGACTACCACATCATCGAAACCAACCCCGACACCGTCCGCTCCGAACGCGCCGCCGGCGAACCAATCGAGTACGGCGACGCCACCTCGGAGGCCGTCCTCGAACATGCCGGCATCAAAAACGCCCGCATCCTCGTCATCGCTATCTCCGACCCGACCGCCACCAGGCGCGTCACCCAACTCGCCCGCGATCTGAACTCGCATCTGCACATCATCGTCCGCACCCGCTTTGTTAAAGAAGTCAAACCACTGCTCGACCTCGGTGCGAACGAGGTCATCCCCGAGGAATTCGAAACCTCTATAGAAATCTTCACCCGCGTGCTTTCACGTTTCCTCGTCCCACGCGACCGAATCGAACAATTCATATCCGAAATACGCTCCGGCGAATACGAAATGCTCCGCAGCCTCTCCAGCGCCGGACCCACAGTCAGCGACCTCTCCGCCCACTTCCCTGAAGCCCAGGTTTCGGCTGTGCGGCTGAGTTCTGATTCTCCACTGGTCGGCCAAACCCTTGCTCAGGCTGACCTTCGCGGCACCTGCGGCGTGACAATCCTCGCCATCCGACGCCAGGATCACACCATCAGCAACCCCGGCCCCACAACCGATCTTCAGGCCGACGACGTCCTCTATCTGCTTGGCAGCTCCGCTGCCCTGTGCGATGTCGACACCCTTGTTCGTCACGCCTGACCCATACTCTCGCAAGACATTCTCCCCCACACCGGTCAAGCTCACACCGCAAAAGTCCGATTGACAACACAAAGACTTATCGGTATAGTATGACCGTACTCGTAATTTACTTACCGATATCACAGCAACGAAAAGAAACAACAAAACATATAGCCCCATTGTCCAAGGAGGTTCTCTATGCTCAAATGGACTTTGCCCGCCTTAGTCGCAGTCTGCCTGTGCGCCGGCTCCGCGTCTGCTTACCGCAACGACGGCAAAATGCCCGCCGACCCCCAGAACACCATGCAATCCAGCTGGGATGACCTGATCACACCCACCTTCGAATGGATTCTCCTCTACTGCGACAGCCCCACCCTCGACGGGGAACCCCTCAACCCCGGTGACACCATCTTCGCCTACGATGCCGACGGCATCCTCTGCGGCGTAGACACCGTTCGCTTCGACGGACTCTACGGATTCATGCCGGTCTATATCGATGATCCGTTTTCACCCGAGGACGAAGGTGCCATGCCCGGCGATACCCTCAGCTTCGCCATCAACAGCATGCCCGTGCTCACCGAAACGCCGGTCGTCTGGATTGCCAACGGCGACCGCATTGAACTGTGCAGTTTCCTGAGTGTCCCGGTCGACGAATTTGAACTCTTTGTCGATATAAAACCGGGTTCCTGCCCGAACCCGTTTAATCTCACCGGCAATCTCGATCGCGGCAAATCTGTCCTGCCGGTTGCCGTTCTCGGCACGGAAGACTTCGACGTTCGCGATATCGATCCCGAAACAATCACCCTCGCCGGTGCCTATGCCGTACGCTGGAACTACGAGGATGTCGCCCAGCCGGTTGAAGACCGCGACGACTCCTGCGAATGCCACGAACGCCCCGGCGATGGTTACGAAGACCTGACGCTGAAATTCTACCGCAAAGAAATCGCCCCCGCGCTCGAAAATGCTATGGACCGTGACTACGTCGCCCTGCGCCTCGAAGCGGAACTGTACGACGGCACCCCGATTACCGGCTACGACTGCGTCTGGGTGATTAAGAACGAAAATGGACGCGGCAACGGTAACGGCAACGGACGGAACCCCAGCGGCAAACCGGGCCTTGCCGGAACATTTGAACTCGGCAACTACCCCAACCCGTTTAACCCCGCCACCAATATCTCGTTCAACCTGCCAACCGCCGATCACGCAACGCTGAACGTATACAATGTTCGGGGCGCTTTGGTCACGACACTTTTCAACGGTTCATTGGAAGCCGGAAATCACGTCGTAACCTGGGACGGGTCTACTGTGGCCAGCGGTGTCTACTTCTACCGCCTGACGACATCCGAGGGCTCCCAGACCCGAAAAATGCTGCTGCTTAAATAACTCCTGCGCCCCCCCAAATGAGAAAGGCCGGTGTCTCCACCGGCCTTTTTATTTCGCGTCAAATCAATGATTACGGCGCATCATACAGGACATTAATAAATCGCGACTGCAGTGCCGGAATCTGCACATTCAATGCCTCGTCACTGAGTGGATTGCTGCGCACATCGATTGTCACAGCCTGCCCGAACAGATCCAGATTCTCCACCAGCGGCGTCAGATCACTCACCTGATTATTGAACAAGTTAATGTTCGTGAGCTTCGGCAAATGCCGCAGTGCTGACAGATCCGAAATGCTGTTGGTCTGCAGGTTTAGCACCGTCAGATTATGCAGTCCGGCCAGCGGCGATATATCAACCAGCGGCGTCTCTGAAACCGTCAGCCGCTCCAGCGCCAGAAGCCCCGCCAGCGGCCGAAGGTCCCTGACCGGTTCACGGTAAATCTCAAGCTGCTTGAGTTTCTTTAATCCGGCTAAAGGCGAAAGATCGGCGATAACACTGTCCCCGTACCCAACCCCAATATACGTCAGGTTGGCAACCTGGTCGAGTCCGGTGAGATCCGTAACTCCGCTCTCTATGACGCTAAACCGATCGAGCAGCAATGCGTCCCTCAGTCGAATTTCATTTGCATCGCCGAGGTAAATGGCCCAGATCAACTCGCTCTCCAGCACCGAGTCAGGAAACGCAAGAACCCGATCCTCAAGCGGCGTCAGTCGAACATCAGCCGTCTCCCAATACACTTCACCCATAATATCCGGCTGCCCTTGCACAAACAGGTCACGTTCCTGAAAGAAGAACTCCAACGGCACCGATCGAACCGCCGAATCCGCTCTCGCCTCCGTTGCAAAAGGAATACTCAACAACGTAAACTCCTGCGCCAGAAACGGCAGCGGAAGCCCCGAAGAATCACCGAACCGAATTCGGTACATATCCTCATCCCAGTTGTTGTTGATCTCCGTATCGAAGAAAAACGACTCCGGCAGCCAATCCGGACGGCCCACCAATATCGGCTCAAAGTACTCGCCTGTGGTAAACGAATTGAAGTCTATCCAGAACTCAGCCCGTGTCAACCCGACCATGTTATACACCTTCAAGTCAAGCGAAAGCTGTGTCCCCGACGGCACCGTCTGCGACTTCGGCGTCAGCTTCACCATCGGAACCATCGGGATCAACCGGATCGGTACCCGCGTCCGCCCGTCCGGACGCACATCAGCAACGTTCGCACCCCGGTAGATCACACGTTCCAGCTGCGCCGCCTGCGGTATCGGTTCAAACAGCTCTAAAATAAACAGCCTCGCTGGTCCCGCGGGAACCTCAACCTGGAACTCAAAGGCACCGGTATTCGAAACATCTGTCACCGCTACTATCGAGTCAAAGTTCGGGCCCTTCACTGTGAGCCGCACCCTCGACGCCTGCGCCAGCAGTTTCGACGACTCCACCTCAACATCGAGCCCGATATTCCCACCGCCATCATAGTCAGTCGGCTTCTCACTGCATCCGGCCGCCATAACCAATGCCATCGCGACCGCCACCAGGAGGATCGCTAAAATTCTGTTCTTTCGCATCACATCCTCCTTTCTACATCGACGCCGACACCCCGACACTCAGGCTGTAACCTGTCACGTCGGAGTCGACCGATTCTTGGGTGAAAAAGTCAATATTCGAGGCGGTTCCGGTATACAGCTTCAGCCCGCCCTGAACCCCGATTGTCTCGGTAAGGTTCCTCCCCACCGAGGCACCGACACCAAAGATCGTAGCACCGTCGAAGCCGAACTCGACCACATCCATTTGGTTTCCCGCAACCTCCAGTTCGCTTCCGCCGATCAGCCGAAGGTCCGCCGACGGCAACGCCTGCCAGCCTTCCGCGAAATCCCAGGCCACATGACCGCCGATCATAAATTCGTTTCCGAACAACTTGACCGACGCCAATTCGGTGCCGCTGCTGTCGTAAAATGCGTTCTCACCC
This sequence comes from uncultured Ignavibacteriales bacterium, assembly GCA_964612145.1. Taxonomy (GTDB): domain Bacteria; phylum Zixibacteria; class MSB-5A5; order GN15; family FEB-12; genus JAGNLV01. Next base: position 176,261 of record CAZTBP010000006.1, read on the forward strand.
CGGGCGACATAACGAATGAAACCCCCATATCCCAGATTCGTCTCGGTCTCTCGACGGACCCCGAACCGAATATCGAACTGCGGGCTCTGCTTAAAGATCTCTTCGTCGTTGATCTTGTCGGTCGTATAAATCGAATAGACCAGGTCCGTCGAAATCTGCCATTCGTCACGCTCCACCTCAGCGCGGGCATTAATGCCAACTATGTCACCCGGGTTGTAATCAACATACTCGGCATACGGTTCGTACTTTCCTATATACTGGTATGAAACCCCCGCACCGACATTAAACCCTTCATTGACTTCCGTCGCGCCGCCCAGCAGCATGTTAAACCCGAACCCCTCGCCGAAACGACGCATCGGAAAGCTCGTATAAGTGCGCGAAAGCCCCTGAAGAACCGCCCACTCGTCACCGTCCAGCTCCTTCTTGCCGGTCGGCAGATTCAACCCCAGCGCCGCCAGAAAACGATCGTTGGCAAACGAATGCCGCGCCTGTACCCGAAGGTCACTCAAGCCATTCAAATCGGCGTCGCCGTCCGGCGCACTGAGACTGTTGCTGGAATTCGCTATGTAAAACGACAGGTCGAAATTCTCCCGAACCGGAATAAACCCCGACACCGGCGTCATGAACTGGCTAAGCGTCGTATCCTCGCCGTCTGTCTCGGTCGACCACGAGTTGTAAATAAACCGCACCCCACCCGAGGCCGGCTGCCCGTAAACAACCTGCGCCGAGACTGATGGAACCACGACCACAACCGCCAGAAGCACTATTGTCAACACTATCTTAGTTCCCATTGAGATCCCCACTTATCGTAACCGGCACCATCTCTTCGGTCATCGGCGGCTGATCGACCGGCCGAAGCGACGACAAATCCGGAATCAACCCGATATTTGTCGTAATCGTTGACACCGTACCTTCTACATTTCCAGCCGCCTGCATCAACGCACCCTCGTCGATTACCATCGACTCAAACGCGCCAAACGACCCACCAGCCGCACTCAGCGCCATACTGCCCTGCACCACCGCCGCTCGTGACGCCGCCGCACCAAATCCGGGATCCGCCTGCGTCGCCTCGTTAAACGACGCCTCGGCCGCATTCAGGTTGCCCATCGCCTGGTGCTCCAGACCGCGCGAAAAGGCCAGGAAAGCCAGAAGCGATTCAGTCGGCACCGCCGCGATCGCATCACGCTCCTCAGCCGTCAATTTGATCCCGAGATCATCAATCACCCGAAATACAAATTCCTTCTGCACCGCAAACAACCGCCGCAGCTCGCCCTCACGCGTCTCCGTCCGACCGACCGTGCTGTCAACCGTGTTGACCACGATGCCGTCCAGCCGGATCCCTTCCTCACCCAGCCCGAGAACCGTGGCACTAACAATATGTCGGCTTCCCAGAAGCCGCCCCATACGGGGCGCCGTGGTCGGATCGACCGCACCACTCTGGGCCATCTGAAGTTCTCTCATAATCGTTTCGATCTTCAACCGGTCAACAACCCGGATACTGCTGATCTTCGAAAGATCGATCGCCGTAAACTCCGCCAGCCCGCGCGCTATCGGCCGAAGATCCTCCCGAAGCCCTGTGGCGTTAAAACCCGCCACCGCTATCGTATTCTCCGGGATCTCCGCCGCCTGCAGCTCTTCCTCGCCGGCCAGCGCCTGCTGCACTTCCAGCTCCACCCGTTCCTTTAACAAACGGTCAACATGTGCATGCAGCAGCTTCTCCGTGTCGCCCGACGGCCCCAGGCTCAAGGCCGTTCCATAAGCATCCAGCGCCGCATCGATATTCTCGCGCTTCTCATGAAGCAGCCCGAGAAATAAATGCGTCCGTGCATCCGGGCGAATTGCCGAGGCCTGCTTGAGCGCCTCCTCGGCCTTGTCGAAATCATCCTGCTTATAGAACGCTACCCCGATCTCGCGCCACGCCTCCGCACTCTGCGGATTGGCCGCGATCTCCTGGTAGTACAGGTCTATCGCCCGATCATAATTACCCTCGGTCGCGGCCCGACGCCCCTGCTGATACAGGCTTGACGAACAGCCCGCCAACAGCGCCACCGCCACCAGAAAGAACAGTAATCGTTTCATATATCTTTCTCCCAGACCGTCGAAAGGTCCTTAACCGGCCAGCGGACGGTAGATCTCCATTTTGCGTTTCGCTTCGGTAAACTCCGGATCCATGTCATACGCCATCTTAAAATGCTCATACGCCTTGCCATACTGGTAATCATCCATGTACTGCAACCCTCTGGCGTAATGCGTCTGCGCATCCATCGACTCGGTACCACCCTCGTCGATTGCACCCAGCGTCTGATCGCTCAGCGTAACATCAAGTTTCTGTGCCAGCTCCTTCACCAGCTCCTTTTCCATCTCGGAGTACTTCGGCTTCCCCTCCTTGTCAACCGAGGCCACTATCTCCGATGTCTCCACACTCACGACCCGCACAACCATGCGAGCATGATCATCATCGAGCTGCGTAATGGACCCGAACACCATATACTTCGCGCCGACGATCTTACCAACCCTTACCGCCGTCGACTGATCGACCGCGCCGGTCTTCTGCAGTTCCAGCTCCTCAAGGATGTACTCGACCTTGTCGCGCTCGATAACCGTCAGGTCACTGATCTTCTGGAAGTCATACTCGAAAAAGTCCGCCAGCCCGTGCGCCAGCAGCCCCAACTCCTCCTGGTACTTGCCGGTTGAGAAATTATCGAACCTCATCACCGCAATCGTTTTGAGTCCCTCGTTATACTCACAGGTCAGCGCATTCTGCGCTTTTACGATACGGAACCAGCGATCCCGAAGTTCCTGAGGCCAGATGTCCTGAGGCATCGGCGTCAAACACGGACCGATCTGCGCAATGCGATCCAGATACTGAAACGACTGCTGCTGATACTGCTGCCCTTTGGCATACGTGAGAATACTCAGTACCTCGTACACCGCTACACTGTCCTGGGCTGTCAGATCGCCCCGCTCAAGAAGCCCGTTGGCGATCTCAAGTCCCTTGTCAAAATCCAACTCGATATACATCTGAAGCGCTTCGGCTAACTGATCCGCGACCGACGTCTGCGCGGAAACTGCCGGCGCCATTCCCAACAGGACCAAACTCAGCCCTGCCGTCACTAAGACCGATCGTAAACGGAACTGTCCCATGATGACTCCTCCTGATTCTTTAAGAATTCTGTTGAAATACTATTCGACGTAAAGATAGACCAACGCTCAATACGATAAAAGCTTTATTCTTCGAAATCGAAAATCACCCGGTGCAAACTGTCGGCAGCGACCCGAAGCGTATCAGTCAGCTCCCGCTCGACTCCGCCGACCTCCAGCCGAACAGATATGACATGTCGGCCCGGATTGAGAAAAACGGTATTTATTGTCTGCATATTCTGATACGTGCCATCCACGTATATCTTTGCCCCCGGCGGACGCGACCCGATTCGAACTTCCCCCGGCTTCACCTCCGGCTTCGGCCGCGGCATTGTAAATGAAAACACCCGACGCACCGTATCACCCGCCCGCACCCGGACTTGCTCTCGAAACTCCTTCTCGTCCGACCTGCTGTTGGTCACCCGTACTTCGTACTCACCGGTGTCCACCGTGATCGATGCCTGCCGCGAACCCGACTCCAGCTGCTGCTCCCCGAGGTAAATATCCCCCGACGGACTCACACGAATCACCAAACGACCCTGCGGTGTGGTCTCCGCCACGACCATGAACGACTGCACCACCGACGTATCCCCCGCCACACCCTCGTCCGTCATTGGAATAACCCGCCAGTAATAGTGCCCCGCCTCAAACCCGGCCGGGATCACAAACGAATCCGCAACCGCCACCAGCGATTTGATATGGCCAAACGACTCCTCCAATGAATACTCAATCACATACTGACCCCGCCCCTCGATTGTCGGCGTCCATTTCAGCACGATCGGCGTGCTGTTCTCAAGCGCCGCCGCCTCCGGCGGGTTCAACAAATCCGGCGCCGCCGGCACTTGCGCCTTCTCGGCCACGCCGCCGGTCAACAGGTAAACCACAACCGCCACGACTACTAATGCCGCCACCCCGATCCCATACTTCGCATACGAAGTCTTCTTCTTTCGCGGCGGAATAACCGGACCCGACCCGCTCGCCTTCTTCCGTGGCTGCGTCTCGATAGTCGGATGACTCCCCCGCTCCTCATCCAGCCGATGCGCCGCTATCATCGCCTTGCGCATCTCCTCGGCAGAACTGAACCGTTTCAGCGGATCCTTGTCCAACGACCGCATTATCACCTTCTCGAGGTCCTTTGAAATACCGGGGTTTGCTTCCCGGGGCGAGGCCGGCGTCTGGTTCAGCTTCGCATCGCGCATGACGAATTCGTTCTCCGCCACAAACGGAAGCTTCCCGGTCACCAACTGGTACAGCGTCGTACCACAGGCATAGATATCGGCCAGACTGAAATCAGTGTCATCAGTCGGCACAAACTGCTCCGGCGCCATGTAAGCCGGGGTGCCCAGCGAAGCCCCCGTCATCGTCAAATTCGGATCCGTCTTCCCCTTCGCAATACCGAAATCGATGATCTTCACCTGCCCCTTCTTGTCGATCATCACATTGCTCGGCTTGATATCCCGGTGCGAAATCCCCCGCTCGTGCGCGTAACTCAGAATCGCCAGCATATCCGCCACAATCCGCACCGACTCCGAAATCGTCGCCCGCCCCTCCTTCACCTCGTCATCAAGCGTACGGCCCTCGATGTACTCCATCGCTATGACAATATCGTCGCCATGATTGAAAAAGTGCTTTATCTGACAGATATTCGGATGACCATCAAGCAGCGCTAACTTGTCCGCCTCCTGCTTGAACCGGTCCGCCAGCCGAGGATCAGATAAAATCTTGAGAATTACCCGGAGATTCGGAACATCCTTGTGAACACCTAAATAAACCTTGCCCATCCCCCCCTGACCGATTCGGTCAATAACCTTGTAATCACCAATGAATTGCTCGTTCATGCGAAGATGATAGGGCGCTGTTTATCTGGGAGCAACAAGTAAAAACCGGAATCAGCAGCTACCCCGGCTCATTATCAAGATTCGCCAGTTTATCCATCTTCCCCTTATACGCCGTGACTACCGTATCGACCAGCTCTTCAACATCGATATAATCCGCGTTAATCACCAGATCGTAGTGACTCGGATCATCGATATCTGCCCCGAACAGCTTCCGCACAAACTCCCGCCGCAGTCGGTCGGAATCATCGATAGCCGCTATCGCCTCTATCCGCGACATCCCCTTGTACGTCCGAAGATTATGGATTCGACGTTCCTTCGGAGCTATAAATCGAACATGCATCCCGCGCTTGGGCCCTAAGATAAAATTCGCTCCCCGCCCGACCAGAACGATACCGCCCAGCCGCGACATCGAAAGCACAGCCTCACACAAATAACGCGTATAGTCTGAATTATCCACCGCCTGGCCGGTCAGAATCGAATCCACCAAAACCGATAACTGTGATCGATAGTGCTCATCCAGCGACTCGACAATGCGCTTCCGATAACCCGAGGAAACACAAACAGCATCGACTACCTCCCGATGAAACCGCTGGTAATCCAGCTTGAGCGCCAGCCGCGACGCAAAATACGAACCGCGACTCCCCGTCTGCCGCGACACCGTAATGATCGGTGGCGGCAACGGCTTGTCCAACGGCTTCTGGTCAAACTCGGCCCGCTGTTTCTCCCACCAGAGTATCTGGCGATTGATCAGTTGTTCTATCGAGGTCATCTTCATGCCCTCCTTACACTTAATATAGCCTATACAAGCCTCGGCGACAAGAAAAACAAACTTCACCAAATAGCAATCCTGCCCTTATCTAATCCGCCGATATAGCAGTAGAACGACCAATGTGGCGATTGATCCTGAGATAAAGAGAACTAATGAACACAACCGTCACCGAACCACAATCAACGCCGAAATCACTCAACCCGCTCCGCAACGACCGACTCGACTATTCCCAATTCTCCCCGAACTCGCTACAGTTCAACCCCTTGACACAATCGAGTCCCGCCCCAACCCGGAATTCCTGGCTTTTTCCGCCACTCGCGTGTATACTCTACCAAATCACAAAATGACATAAAAATGAAACTTTATGCTGATCCACCTTGACAACAAGACAAATTTAGTTATTTTTTTCACAAGTTAATTCAAGACGGCTGTAAAGAGGAAACGATATGACTCTCACTCGCTTATTATTGGTCGCTCATACGCTTGTTGCGACACTGTTTATGGCCGGTCTCTGCCTCGCCGAAGAATCCGATTCTGCCATAACCGCCACCTCCGAAGAATCCTTCGTGGTCGAGACCCACCACCGGGCATATACCAATTTCAAACAAATCGATACCGTAGGTTTTGCCGACCCCTTCTACATTGGCGAAGAAGAATGGGAAGCCAGAATCATCCTTTTTAACCCCCACCTCGGCATAACCATGAAAGGTGAAGCCCTCCAGATGTCCGATTCCCTCCGCAACCCTGCCATCCGGGTGCGGGTCGAACACGCCGACACCCTGGTTCAGGAAAGCTGGGGCTTCTTCTTTACCGATGCCCCCCACTTCCGCCGGGAAAACATGCTCGGCTTCAGATTGCTGGAATACAACGTAGGCGACGAATACATCCCTGTCCCGCCACCCGAGACGGCACCTGCGCCGCCAAAAGAGAATTAAGCCAGATTCCATGAAAACAATCAGACTCACAACATCGATTGCCGCCGCCATTCTCCTGGTCGCGGCCTTGGCTCCGGGCGCCTTTGCTGTAAAAACCTGCTACGACTGCCATACCGACGAAAAGAAACTCTACAACAGTCGCGAAAACATCCACAAACCTACGAAGGATGAAGACTGCGAAAGCTGCCACCAGCGGCACGGCTTCGCCCAGACTCTCATCCTCCAGGACGTCACCAACGATCTCTGCTACAAGTGTCACACCGACCTCAAGGAAGAGTTTGCCAAAGACAACGTCCACTTCCCGGTTGCCGAGAGTAAATGCTGGGACTGCCACGACCCCCACGCGTCGGACAAACAGGCCCTCCTCCGCACCGGCCCGGAAGAAGCCGACGACCCCCAGGCCTGTCTGATGTGTCACAAGGCGGATCTTGAACACTCCCTCAACGCCGAGATAGCCCACCCGCCGTTTGCCGAACTCGACTGCGTCCGCTGCCACGATCCCCACGCCTCCGAACACGGCGGCCTGCTCAAGGCCACTGCCAACGAACTCTGCACCGACTGCCACAATCCCGGCAACGATGCCATGCCGACCGCCCACGCCGACAAGGAAATCTCCGGCCTCAGCTGCAACGACTGTCACTCCGGCCACTCCATGGACACACCCGGACTCCTCTCCACCAAAACCCACGCGCCTTTTGCCGATGGTGACTGCGAGATGTGCCACAGCATGCCGGACGCCGAAGGCAACGTGCAGCTCGCCGACGGTTTGGAATTCTCCGACCTCTGTGCCATGTGCCACGACGACATCCTCGAAAAAACCGAACTGTCTCATCCCCACGCCGCCGTCATGGATGACAACTGCGGCGACTGCCACCAGCCGCACTCCTCCCGTCACGGCCAACTTCTGCTCGCCGCCGAGGGCGAACTCTGCATGGAATGCCACACCGACCTGCTAACCTCCAGCGGCAAAACACCGCACCTCCCGGCCGTGCTCGGCCAGTGCAGCAGTTGTCACGAAGTACACGGCTCCGAGAATGCCGGCCTCGTCATAAAAAACGACGCCTCCTTGTGCCTCGAGTGCCATGAAGACTTCGCAACAGCGCGCGACTCAGCCGAAACAGTCCACGCCGCCACCGAGAACTGCCTCGGGTGCCACGCCCCCCACGAGGGACTCCACGCCGGCATCCTGCGCAACGATCCCTCACAACTCTGCAAAGACTGCCACGAAGTTGACGACAAAGCTTTATCCGCCGTCTCCGGCCACCAGCCCTACATGACCTCCAACTGTGTCGGCTGCCACGATCCGCACCACAACGATGACCCGCACCTCGTGCGCGGCGAAGATAGCGACATATGCCTCCAGTGCCACGGCGACGTCGGCAACCGTGTCAACATGCCGGTCGCCCACTTCCCGGCCACCGAAGACTGCCGCACCTGTCACATGCCGCATTACAGCGAAGAAAATCTGCACCTGCTCAGCTCGCACCAGAAAGACCTGTGCGAAAGCTGCCACGACTACGAGGACCTCAACATCACCGCCGAGTTCGTCCACACCCCGGCCAGCGAGGGCGACTGCTCCGGCTGTCACAACCCGCACGGCGCCGTGCAGGAAAAACTCCTCAGCGGACGCCTCTACACCGTCATTGTCGACGGCAAGGAAGTCAACAAAGTCCCGAGACTCACCGGCAAGTCAGCCGACCTATGCTATACCTGCCACGATGACCTCGTTGAGAAATTCCGCCGGCAGGGCGTGCATAAGCCGGTCGCCGACGGCGACTGCGACGCCTGCCACGCCGCTCACGGTTCCGAGCACCTCGGCGTCGTCAAAGCCGGCGCGCCCGAACTCTGCGCCGACTGCCACGCCATCAACCCAACCCTCGAAAAGCTCCACGGCGGCTACAACCTGGCCGACGCCGACTGCGTCCAGTGCCACAACCCCCACATCTCCGACCAACCCAGGCTGGTCCGTAGCATCAAACACCCACCGTTTGAAGACGGCGAGTGCGACATGTGCCACGGGACCGGACCCGCCGGTGAAGTCGAACTGGTCGCCGAGGCTTCCGAAATGTGCACCACCTGCCACGAAACAGTCTCCGACGGCCTCGATATGCCGCACCAGCACGGCCCGTTTGCCATCGGCGAATGTGCCGAGTGCCACGGTGTCCACGCCGCCGACTACCCGAGTCTCCTGCGGTACTCCGGCAGCACCCTCTGTTACACCTGCCACACCGACCTCAAAGAAGATACCGAGATGGCGGTGCTCCACAAGCCATTCAGCGAGGGTGAATGCCTTGACTGCCACGAGCCCCATGCCTCACAATTCACCGGACTGAAAACTCAGTCCGAAGAAACCTTTTGCATGACCTGTCACGAGGATGTGAAGAAGGAAATCGAGGACGGCAACCCACACGCCCCCGTCGTTGACGGAGAATGCGGCGCCTGTCATGAACCCCACGCCGGTAACAAGACCGCTCTGCTGACCGCCTCCAAAGAAGACCTCTGCGGCACCTGTCACGATCTGACTGCGACCTCCATGACCGCCGCCCACTCCGGCTTTGCAGTCGCCGAGACCAACTGCCGCAACTGTCATGCCTCCCACGCCGGAGTCAAAGGCGAATCCGGCCTGCTGCTGCCCGAGACCCACGCTCCCTTCGCCATCGGCGAATGCGGCTCCTGCCACGAAAACAAAAGTCCGACCGAACTCGATGCTCCCATCAAGATGCTGTGCCTCAATTGCCACAGCGATTTCGACCAGGAACTGACCAAACCGGTCGTCCACGCTCCGGTCGCTGAAGAAAACGGCTGCACCGGCTGCCACGGACCCCACGTCGGCTACGGCAGCGCCCTCCAAAAACACGACGGCGTCGGCACCTGCCTGACCTGCCACGACGACGACCAGTTTACCGGCGAATTCAAGCACGAACCCGCGTTCGACGACTGCGCCACCTGCCACGAAGTCCACTCCGGAGAATACAAAGGGCTGCTGAACACGCCCGATATTATGGAAATGTGCCTGACCTGTCACTCCGACGCCCCGGAAACACACTACCATCCCATGGGCGACGGTGTGATCGACCCGCGCACCAAACAAGAACTCAACTGTATCGGCTGTCACTCACCGCACTCCTCGGACTACGCGGCCATCCTCGTCGCCGACCGCGACCGAAAACTGTGCATCGTTTGCCACAGCCTGACTCACTAATGGTATGACGGTACTGCCTCGTACAAAATTTGCCGGACTCGACGGCCGCTGCATCGCAGCCGCCCTCGGCCTGTTAATATTTACCGGACTCGTCAATGCACAGCAATTCGACAGCGAGCAGCCTATCTTCGCCGCCGGTCAACAAATCGAACGACCGATATCAATGGCCGTCTCTGCCGACGGCGAACAAATCGCTGTCGCCGATCCCTACCTCGACCGCATCGCCGTCGTAGACTTCACCGGACGCCCCCTCTGGGATGCCGGCCGACTGGTCCCCCTGGGCCGCCCCCTTGCCGTCGCCTTTGAGGTCAACAACCAGCTCATCTTCACCCGCGAGACCGACAACCTGATCTGCCGCATCTCTCGCGACGAACCGACCGAACTTGACACCGTCGTTGATCTCCGTCCCCAGCTGTCCGAAAAACGCCGAATTACCCAACTCCTGCCAACAACCACCGGCAACTGGCTCCTGCTTGACACCGACCAGGGCGAACTACTCCACTTCACCAGCGAATGGGAACTCGAATCTATCCTGGTCCCCCACGGTTCCGGGAAAGGCAAAGTCCTTGTCCCCACCTCCCTCAACATTCTCGAAGACGGCCGCCTGCTGATCACCGACCGAAAGAACTACGCCGCCCAGATGCTTGCTCCCGACGGCGACTTCATGTTTTACTTCGGGTGGGGCAGCCCCGACCAGCAACGCGGCTGGGAAGCCCTCGCCGCCGCCGTAGACAGCCGGGAAATCGTCTGGATCGCCGATGAAACCGAAGCCGCCTTCCGACTCTTCGACCTCTCCGGCAATCAGATCGGCAGCGTCGATTTCCCCGAACCGCTGTTCCGCCCGATCGCCATGACCGGAACCATCGACAACCACATGCTCGTGCTCGACGACAACGGACGGGCTGTCTTCTATACCCTGAGGTGAAACTCGTATGCGCACCCTTGTTATCACAACCTGTGCCTTCCTGACCTGCTGCGGGCTCACCTTTGCCGGCGAATGGCACCACGACAACACCCTCCTGTGCCAGGACTGTCACCTCCAGCACAGCACCGAACAGGGTCAACCGATCCCCGGCGGTCCCTACTCGACACTCCTTCTCAAAAGCTCTGTCAATGAACTGTGCCTGATGTGTCACGACGGTACCGACCCAACCGCCCCCGATGTGCAAACCCCGGTTCAAATGTACCAGAGCACCACCTCCGGCGAAAGCGCCGGCGGCTGGTTCTCCGCTCATGGCTATGAAAACCACGCCGGCCATGATCTCGGCATGCCCACCGTCACGCCGCTCTCAGGGACCGGTGCACTCATCGAACTAAACTGCGCCCACTGCCACGCCGTCCACGGCAACGAAAATTACCGCAACCTCGCGCACGATCCGGCCGGCGTTGGTGACTCAATTCTTATGATCGATGGTAACGATATCTTTACCGACCTTCCTCCAGGCAACCCGCCGACCACCGCCGCTACCATAGCAGCCTATGAACGCGATAATGTCGGCTACCGGCAAAACTACGCAGCCTGGTGCGCCTCGTGCCACGATCTGCTGGCTAACACCGCCGGAGCCCTGCCGCCGGCACATTTCAACGAGCATCCCAGCGATGTTGCTCTCGATGCCTACCCTTTCGACGCTCACACAGACCCGGCCCACTGGATCAGCGGCATCGGTGACGGATTCCCGGTCTCAGGAGATCTCGATAACTCCGGCATCCCCCGCGTACCATTTGAGTCCCCTAACGCGATTGACTACACCACTGCACGCGAACCGAATGCCTCCAACGAAGTCACCTGTGTCAGTTGTCACGCGCCGCACGGCGGCGCCTACACCAACTCCATGCGCTGGCCCTATCAGGAGGGCGGCCAAAGTTTTCTCGCAGGATGTCAGCAATGTCACAACATGTAAGAAAAGTACCGGACCCGAGGGCCCTCGCATTGACGGCTATCCTTGCCATTACCCTGGCACTGCTGCCTGGACGCAGCCCCGATGCCGACGACGGTAACTACCGGACCTCGCCGCACGGTTCCACGCAGGACGGCGTCCTCCGACTTACCGACCAGCCCCGGGGCAGCTGCGCCCAGTGCCACAGCTCTCACGACCTCGTCGGCAGCAATCCCTACGGCCTGTTCGAACCAAACTCCAACCAGTTGTGCTTTGCCGCATCTGCCGGAGGCTGCCATGCTGACATGCCCACCGGCGGCACCGCCGGCTACCCCGCCCAGGAATCCGACCGACTCCCGATCGGATCCAGCGACCCCGGCTACTTCGAATTCAACAGCGGCGGCGTGCGCATTCCCGGTGTGCAGAACCATGTCCGCTGGCCCGGACGACTCGTATGGGAAAACAACCTCTTCTCTCCACACTACTACGACCAGGACATGCCGATCAAAGATTTCTACGGCAACGGCTCCTGTCAAAACTGCCACGATCCTCACGGCACCGACGCCCCCCACGACATGCTCGACACCACCTACGCCGGCGTCGTCGGCAGCGAAACCGGCTTCCTGCCGGAGAACTACGCCCTGTGCCTCGAGTGCCACAACGTCGATGGCCCGGTCGGAATGGACGACACCTCACTCACCATCTCATACTACTACGACCGATCCATCAACCCGGACAACCGCAGCGGTCACGGATTCCTCTCCGGCGGCGGCTACGTCCCCGCCGGCGCCCGGATGCCCTGCTACAACTGCCACAACCCGCACGGCTCCCAGGGCAACGGCGGACTCGGCGGCAACCGCTACCTGCTCAGCGATCAGCGACCCGGCTGGTACGGACTTACCGACATCCGCAATGATAGCACCCAGGTGCGCCGCTTCTGCTTCGGCTGCCACCCGTCATCCGACCAGGCCCAGGTGCCGGATCCCGTGGAGGGGATCACTCTTCCACCATTGTCATCCACCGTCGGCGCCCATCACTCAAATTCATCGGCACATTGCTATAACTGCCACGGAAGCGACTATTCGACGCCAACGTCATTTAATGTCCATAACCCGGCTCCCGGTCACGGAGGCGGTCAGTGAAATTCCTGTTGCTTCCAATAGTCCTCGCCGCAGTCTGCACTACCTCCTCCTATGCCGGTCGGCTGTACGGCAACGCATCCATCTCCTACGAGCACCTCGAACGAACCGACGACAGCCTGAATGTCTCCGATGACATCACCCGCGAGTCGCTGATCATAAGCTATGAGGATGCCCTCTTCGTAAAGAACCGCATGCGCCTTACCGCCAACCTCCAGCGCCGCGAATTCCCTTTCACAGGCTACCGTGAATTCCAGCCAATCTACTATCTCGACCTCAAAAGCTACGGCTACAACATAAACGTCCGCCACTCTCGCTACACCCGCCGAAGCATCCTTGCCGGAACCACCGGCTTTCTCGACGTCCACCACCGCGACTGGCGCGTCACCACCACCGTCAACTACGACGACTGGCCTGTATTCAACGTCGTTTACTCCCGGTTAGAGAACTTCGACGACCTCGACCGCTCCCGCTACGACGGCTACAATCGAAACGTCATTCTCGACGGAAACTACACCGTCGGACCGGCCTCCATCCGCGCCAACTACAACAACCTCAAACGGGTCAACAATACCGCCAACGGACTTGATGCCACCAACGAAACCTACACCGCCACCGGCAGCTTCAGCAAAAATGTAAACGGCCTTGGATACTTCAGCACCACCTACAACTACTATGACACCCACCAGGAAACCAACGACCTGACCACTCAGAATTCTCTGACACACTCACTCACATCCCTGCTTTCGGCCACACCGCTGCCATCGCTCTCACTCACCGCCAGTTACTCCGGCCGCTTCACCGAAGCCAGCCGCCGCGCAATCGAACTTAAAAGCGATGACCAGAACATGACCGCCCGGCTGGAATATTCCCCGGTTTCCTACATTAGCGCCTTTGCGAACAAAGGCTACCAGATTAACGCTCAAAGCAATGACTTTTCGATCGTTGAATATCTGACCCTCGGCGCCACCGCCACTCGCTACCTGCACCGCGGTATCGAGTCCCGACTGACTGCCAACCGAACCACTTTCCAGCAGTCCCAGAGACTGATTACCGTGCGCGACAGCCTCGGCAATGTCATCCGTACCTTTAACGACGGCGACTACACGGTCGATACCTACAATGCCTCGTTTAATTTCAGCCCCCGACCATACATCAGAACCTATCTCGACCTCACAATGACCTACAACCACGATCCCCTCGACGAGGACCGCCGCTACCAGTTAACCCGGTCACTCGACGCCCGGATAGACTTCACCCGACGGCTCCAGGGACGCTTTACCTTCACCTCCATCTACGACGGCAGCGTCCTCAAACTCACATCAGCATTTTCCGAAAACTACAACGTCGGACTGACCTACAACCCGTTCACTACCATGAATTTCAACCTGACCTACATCTATAATAGATACACGACAGCAATCAGGTCCGAGAACGAATCAATAACCGGCTACATGAGCTATTCCTATCGCCGCGCTTTTACCCTCTATCTCTCGTATAACGACCGCAATGAAAGGCGCCGGCGCATCCGCGCTCTGCAGCCCGCGCTCCCCGAAGTCGACATAAACCCGTCGACCATCAACGGCCAGATCACTATCTACCTCAGTCGCAAAACGACACTGGCCGTCTCTTATCTGAAAACTGAATCGCAAAACACAAATGGCATTGACATATCCGATGAATCGATTCAAACTGTGGTAACGATACAGATATGAAAAAGCAAACACACATGACACTACTGAAAATCACCGCCATAACCGGCCTTTGCCTGATTTTGGCCTGCGGCACTGCCGGGCGCATGTACGTCAACCCCGAAGCCGACATGGCCTTTTACCAAAATGTCGGCGTCCTCTCCTTCTCCAACCTCACCTCGGACCGAACCGCCTCAGAAAAAGTCACCTCCAGCTTCATTACCGAACTGCTCATTCTCGAAACAGTCTCGGTCGCCAACACCGGGGACTTCAACTCCGCCGCCGCAACCATTATCGAAGGCGGCCTGACCAACGCCGTCGAGGAAGTCACCAGCGAAGAAGCCTTCCTTATCGGCCAGGAAACCGGCGTCGAAGGTATCTTCGTCGGCGCCGTCAAACACTACGGCATGACCCGCTCCGGCCAGGAAGAGTTCCCGCTGGTCTCAGTCATCGTCCGCTTCATCGACTGCCAGACCGGCCGCGTCGTCTGGAGCTACGAAACCAGCCAGAAAGGCGGCCCGAAATTCCCTGTCTTCTCCTTTGGCGAAACCCATACCCTCGGCGCCATGACCACGAATGTCTGTCGCGATGTCGCCCAGGCCTTCGGAAAGGTATCCAGGTAACGGCCGTGCGTACGTTGATTGTAACAGCCACCCTCGGCGCCCTGCTGTTAACCGGCTGTGCCGCCAATATGGACGCCTACAAACGCACCGACCGCCAACTCCCGGCCGGCTCCCGAATCGGTGTCATCCCGTTCGAAAACCTCAGCAGCGGTGACAACGCCGCCGAAAAAATCACCAACCTCTTCCAGACTCGCCTCAATACCGTGGAACGTCTCGAAATCATCGAGTACGGCGAACTGTTCGACGGCCTCCGCAAATACCGTATCCGCTCCGCCTCGGCCATGACCTCCGAACAAATCGACTCCCTGTGCGCCCGCCTGAACCTCGACTACCTCATCGCCGGAGCCGTACTCGAATACGAGGAGCGCGACGACCGCTTCCTGGGCGTGGTCCCGATCGTCTCCTTCAACTGCCGGTTGATCGAATGTGCCCGGCAAAAAACGGTCTGGGTCGCCACCAACAACGGACGCGGCGACAAAGGCGAACTCGTCTTTGGCATCGGCGCCGTGCGCTCCGCCGAAGAACTCTCCCGACGTATGGTCAATGCAACCGTCGGCGAAATCGAAAGCCTCTTTGAAAAACGGTAACCCCACTATGCCCCGCCTCGGCTTCATCCTCCTTCTCATCCTTCCCGCCCTGACCACCCGCTCCGGCCTCGCCCAAAGCGAAGGCGACATCCTCAACCGAAACATCACTATCAATGCCATCGTCAACCACGACGGCTGGGGCAACAACCTGCGCGGACCATCCTCCGCCTTCTTCGATCACAAG
This sequence comes from uncultured Ignavibacteriales bacterium, assembly GCA_964612145.1. Taxonomy (GTDB): domain Bacteria; phylum Zixibacteria; class MSB-5A5; order GN15; family FEB-12; genus JAGNLV01. Next base: position 192,247 of record CAZTBP010000006.1, read on the forward strand.
GCCCTCGAGCTCTTCGTTACCGACGCCGGCAACAACCGCGTCGTCGTCTACGATGAAACCCTCCACCCCAAATTCTCCTTCAAACACTTCGTCCCCAGCCGTCGCACCGGAGAAATGATCCCCGGCGAACCAAGCCGACTCGTCGTCAATTCCCACGGCGAAATATTTGTCATCGACAATATCGTGGATTTCATCGATGTCCTCGACTATCGCGGCACCGCCATCGACCGCATCCACCTTGACTCCCTCCTCGGCGACACCAGCATACAAATCAAACCCCAGGCGATAGCCGTCGATGCCAACGACCGCCTCTATGTCGCCTCCACCGGCGACATCTCCGCCCTGTTTATCCTCAACGACCACTTCGATCTCATCCGCGTCATCGACAACGAGTCCGCCGACATCCCACTCTTCAAATCACTTATGGCCCTGACCGTCTTCGAAGACAAAATCTACACCACCGACCTCCACGCCGTCCCCGCCATGAAAGTCTTCGACACCTCCGGCGCCTACCTCTATGGCTTCGGCGCCCACGATATCGAACGATCCGACGTCTCCTTCCCCAGCGCCATCGATGTCATGAAATCCGCCAACGGCAAAATTACCATCTGGGTCGTCGACGGCCTCCGCCAAGTAGTCAAAGTCTACCACCACGACGGCGAGTTTCTCGCCCATGTCGGCGGCTTCGGCTATAAACCAGGCGAATTCCAGTACCCCTCCGGTATCGCCGCCTACGGCGACACGGTCGTCTTCATCTCCGAACGGGCCGGCAACCGCATCCAGCGCCTCCGCATCAACCGCGATTGATCAACCCTTTCTGGTCAATCAACCAATACCGAACTGTACACTTTAACCCGATCAATACAATACAAACAAGTATACTTTCGGCAATGAATCACCCCTGAATACTTACCCCAAAAGGCTCAACTTTGTCATGTAAATGTCATTTTCACCTTGACAAATCGGACCTTTTCCCTTAGTTTTAAGCCCAGAAAACGAAATCAGAACCCGTGAAATTAACCTGACTGAGTCGACTCGCAAATTAATTCCGGACCCGTGAGTAAAGCCTCAAACAACTGAAACAAAACTATATTAACAAATTTTTTGCAATGGCTTGTGACAATAATCACAATACCGGATTTCCAAGGTCAGCAAACTCCTGTTCTATTTTCAACAAGAACAGATTCTATAATCCTACACTCATTCACTACGGGCAAACTACAACCCGAAGAAACTGGAGGAACGTAGCATGAAGAAGGCTATCCTTCTCGCAATCGCTGCGATGGCCATTCTCGCTGTTAGCGCAATCGCTGGTGATTACCACACCGGCGCCTCGCTGGCATGCGGCGAATGCCACGTTATGCACTACAGCCAGACCCACGGCTACAACGCCGATGGCGGCGGCTTCACCGTCGATCTCGGTGCGACCGGACCGTACCACTTCCTGCTCCGCAACGAAATCAACGCACTCTGCCTCGAATGCCACGATGGTTCGAGCTTTGCGCCCGACGTTCTCGCCACTAACGGCGGAACTGTCCCGACCAACGGCCGACAGGCCGGTGCCCTGAACCGTGACAACGTCGCCCCGTACTTCGACGCGACCGGTCACACCCTCAACAGCACCGACATCGCTCCGGGAGGCACCTGGAGCAACCCCGACGGCCTCAACTGCGTCAACTGCCACCAGCAGCACGGTTACGGCGGCTTCGTCGCCGCAGGCAACAACCCCTACCGTAACCTCCTGTACAACGCCGGTGGCGTCGCTGGCCCGGGCCTCTCATACGCCGTCGGTACCAACGACCTGACCAAAGATGTCTTCGAACCGTCCGCTACCTTCGGCGGCGACCACTACGACATCCAGAACGTCTTCTTCAACGAGCCCAGCCAGACCGCGTCCGCTCTCGGCACCTGGTGCAAAGGCTGCCATACCGACTTCCACGGCTCGTCGGCCGACGCTAACATGCGTAACACCGCCGCCGCAGCCGGAACCGAATGGCTCCGTCACCCCACTGCCGATGCTGACATCGGTAGCGTTGGTGGTGGCCACTCCTCCCTCGGCGTCTTCTCCGGTCATGCCTACCGCGTTCAGGTCATGAGCGCCTCCGGCGACTGGGGCACCTGGGGTGCCGCCTGGGCAACCGCCCCGACCGACCTCACCCCGAGCTGCATGAGCTGCCACAAAGCTCACGGCAACCAGAACGCCTTCGGCCTCATCTGGGCCACCGGCACTGCCAACTGGGGTGAAAACGGCGACGGTTCGCAGTACATCGATCTCTGCGGCCAGTGCCACGTTCAGGGTGGTTGATCAAACCAGCCAATTATTGTGACTTATGTCTTCGAAAACACATGTCTCGTGAGGCTTAGATATTGTGAATCTTATGTCTTATGAAGCTTGACTCTTGTGAAGCATGGATCTCGTGAAGCATAGCGAGGAGGGCCCTTGGAGGGCCCTCCTTCTTCATATAAGCAGGATAATTACACCGATCAAGAAGAACCCCAAAAGAGCAAGACCCCTGGTACCTGCACGGCGGTCGGGCACCCATAGCAACGCGGCGGGATCCCCTCCAAAAAAACTCTCAAGGTGCCGCACTTAAGGGGGGGGACTGCGAGTCCGCTTCATTTGAAGCTATCGTACCCATCTCTTCAACCACAAGTACATTTTTGCGCGGGTCCCATAGAAGCCCCCCAGGCGATGGTCCACCGGACCGTTTCTTTTGCGCAATTCTTCCGGAATCGTAGACGGAGATCAAGGGAAACGAAACCCCTGGACACTTGCACCGAAAACCCTTACAAAACAAAACCCGCGAAACTGGTATATGAAGCTAACGCAGAAAAGCCTCCCGACTACCAAATCGAAGTGACACGGCGATACAGAAACGGTGGCTTTAGTGATTTCGGTCGGGGAGTTGCCCACACGATAGTTCTGGCTCCCCCTCATAAACGATACAGGTTTGGGCATGAGTTACGGCTTGAGGCCCAGTCGTTCCCACAGCCAGGAGATGTCGACGTGTGGTTGACCGGACTGCTTTTTGTGTTCTTCCGAGTTCTCGATCGATTTGAGCAGTTCGGCAACTTTCTTTTTCCCCCATGGCTTTTTGACGGTTTCCAAAGGCGTTTGATCATTCAAAGCAGGAATCTTCTCAT